>DJWY01000003.1:33016-70923 GCA_002448305.1 Selenomonadales bacterium UBA7018 | reverse complement strand
GCCGCCTTCGGGCGGCTTTTTTGTTGTCTGCGCCTTGTCTGCAGTCCGTATCGATTCGATAACTAAAAGTCAAAAAAGTTTAATGCAAAAGTTGGCTTAATTACGGGCACTTCGCTATTAATTTCAGTAGCTTAATATATGCCAATACGCAATTGGATTAGTCATTCGTTAATAATCCTGCATTGACAATTCCGCATAACGTCAAGTGCCTTTTGATGAGCTTCGGGAGTACTGCCTGCGCAACAAGCCGCGTCGATTTGTATGCGCTGTTCGGGATAAAACGCCTTGATTAAAAGCGCGTTTGATATTATGCAAATATCTGTACAGACGCCCGCGAACTCGACGACCTCATAAGGCTTAATCAGTGACGGCAAGCGCGTCGAGCCGAATGCTTTTTTCTCAATAACCGCTTTAGCTCGCGGCGTAAATTTCTGCAGTTCAGGAACTATTTGCCAGCCGTCAGTTTTTTTCAAGCAGTGCGGGACGGGCAAATTTCTGCCTTCCTGCGTGTCAAGATAATTATCGGCGTGAGTGTCCTGCGTGAAGATTAAATCTACCGCGCCTTCTTCGACGATTGCTTCCAACTTTTCCACAAGACGCGGTAACATTTCTTGCGCCTCTTTTGTGCCGAGCGGTCCCGTGATGAAATCGTTTTGCATGTCAATGATTATTAATGCTTTTGCCATTTAAATTCCTCCTATTTTTAATCCAGCCGCGCAGGCGATTAAGCCCGTGACTACACTTACTAAAACATTTGCTATCGCCGCGAAAATTTGCCCGTTTTGAATCAGCGCGAGAGTTTCAGCCGAAAAGCTAGAAAACGTCGTGAACCCTCCCAAAAATCCTACTGCGACGAATAATCTGATTGAATCAAATCGCCCCGCCAAAATTCCCAAGACTAAACCCATTAACAAGCTACCGAAAAAATTTGCAGTCAGCGTGCCGAGCGGAAAATTTCCGAGCTTGCCCGCTAATGCCGTCGTTACTAAAAATCTGCACACCGCGCCTAAACCGCCGCCTATGAAGACTAACAAAATTTTCGTCATAGAAATTTCCTTTCTGCGCCGAACCTGCGCGGGGGCTTGTGAAAGAATTTTCAGCGCGTTATAATTCGGCGGTAAAAATTTTCTGCGAGGTGTTTTGAAAATGTGTAAGGAATGCGGTTGCGGCGAAAATGGCGGCAATACCCGCTTGCAATTTACCGCCATTGGTTATACTCCTGACAATGCGGCGGCTATCGAAAAAAATTTGCTCGGACTTGCGGGCGTCCTCTATGTCCATATTCACGCGCATGACGGCGAAACCACTATCGATTATAACCCCAAAAAAACTAAGCTCAAAGAAATTTTAGGCGTTTTCGATAGTCACGGCGTCGAAGCCGATATTTAAAACCGGTACCATGGACGATTCTTTTCAGCGGTTACGGAAGTTGGCGCACCATGCCCGCAAAGTAAAGTTGTCTCGTCGGGCAAAGCGAAAACTTTATTTATAATCGTGTCTATTAAATCGCGCTCACTTCCGCCCGCTAAATCGGTGCGCCCGTGTCCGCCATAAAAAATCGTATCGCCGACAAATGCTACAGAATTCTTTTCGCTATAGTAAATCGTTCCGTCGAGCGTATGTCCAGGCGCGGCGATAACTTTCAAAGTAAATTTCGGATTAGCAGACAAGAAAATTTCGGCGTTTTCGTCAAGAATTGTAATGTCGTCAAGAATTATTGCCTGCTCAAAAAATTTCGAGCCGTTATTGGCGGTGTCGCTAGCGTAAAAATTGCCGCCCTTGCCCATGCAGATTGGAATTTTCAAAGCGCGTTGAATGGCATTAGCCGCGCCGATATGGTCGTAATGCCCATGCGTCAACAGAATTTTTTCAATCGCGAACTTTTCACGGTCAATTATTTTCAAAAGTTCGTCGGCCTCTGCGCCGGGGTCGATTAAAAATCCGCTACGAGTTTCGTCGTCGATAAAGAAATAAGCATTTTCTTCCATAATGCCGAAAATATCGACTTCAACAGGTAAAATCATTTTGTCCGCTCCTTTTGAATTTTCCGCGCCGCGACAGGCGCATTTTTATTTGACACGAATATTTTTATTTATCAAGGTGTTAATCTCTTCAAGTCTGGCAGCGAGTTTGACCATATCAAGTCGCAAATCGTCAAGGGTCGTCGTGAAACTCCTTGAAAGTGCACCGCTAATTCCGATAAGTTCAGAAAGATTTTTATTGGCGTCGTCGGCAGAAATTTTCAGCGTGCCGAGATTTTCAAGCGCAGAATGAATTTCTTTAAGCTCTTTAGCATAAGTCGGATTTTTCTGCGCGGCGAGCTTTTCAATCGTCGAGTTGATTCTCTCGAGTGATTTTCCATAAGCCGGAGCTTTCATTATCTGCGCGACGAAATTTAAAATTTTCAAGACACTCTGAAGGTTAGCTTTGTTTACCTCTTCGACGGCGATTAACTTTTTAAGCCCTTCGGAGTCGGAGAATTTTTCTTGCGATTGAATAGCGATAGAAAATTTTTCGAGTTCGGCATTGAGTGCTGAAAAATCTTTTTCAAGTTCGATATTGAGTGCTGAAAAGTTTTCTTCAATTTCGACGTTGAGCGTAGAAGAATTTTCCTTGAGACTAGCAAGCATTAAATGAATTTCTTCAAAGCTTTTAACAAGGCTTATCAGATTTTCTAAATTATTTGACTGCTCACGGATAATTTTCAAATTGTCCTTAAGGAGTTGCGCGACTTCGCCTAGCGAATTCATTGCATTTGAAGTTTCGGAAGAAGTTTCGATAATTTTCGTACGGAGCTGTTGAAATTGAACTTCCATGCGCTGATGATTTTCTTCGGTCGCCTGCGCGGATTTATTGAGGGCGTATCTTAAACTAATCGCCGCCAAAATCGCGCCGCCCGCACCAATCATTATGCCTGTAAAATTATCAATCTTCAAGACCGCACCCAAACTTATCAGCGCGAAAAATAATGCGCCTGCGTAACCATTCTCACTGCCATTCATTACAAATCCTCCGCTTAAAAAACTTTCGCAGATTTTAACACTAAATTTGCATACTTGCAAGATTGTTTTCTTGACAGAGTTTAGCGGCTGTGATATATTTTTGCGCGTTAAGCAGGAGCCTGTGCTTCTCACCCGCCGACCTTAAATGCGTTGGCGCGGTTGCAAGTGATTTATTTATGGTGAGAATCGCGGGTGGCTTACAAGCCGCCTTTAATTTTTTTGAACGCGCCGTAGGAGGTGTATTTCTATCAGTAGGGAAACTTTGAGGATCAATGAGGAGATTCGTATTCGCGAAGTGCGGGTGACCGACGCGAATGGCGAACAGCTCGGCGTTATGCTCACGCGGGATGCGCTTAAACTTGCCGAGGACAAACATCTTGATTTAGTCGAGGTCGCGCCCAAAGCCAGACCGCCGGTGTGCCGCATTATGGATTTCGGCAAATATCGTTATGAACAACAAAAGCGCGAAAAAGAAGTCCGCAAAAAGCAGAAGATAATCACGATTAAGGAAGTCAAACTCCGCCCGAACATTGAACAACATGACTTTGAAGTCAAGCTGAAAAATGCTCAACGCTTTATCGAAGAGGGCAACAAAGTCAAGGTGACGATTATGTTTCGCGGGCGCGAATTGTCGCACCCCGAATTAGGGAGCGAAGTTTTGACTCGTCTCGCCAAAGCTCTGGAAGATGTCGTGACAGTCGAGCGCACCGCCAAACTTGAGGGCAAGAATATGACAATGATTCTCTCTCCTAAGGCACAAAAGGCGCAGAAGACTAAGAAAACAACGACAAAAGGAGGGGACACTGGTGCCCAAAATCAAGACGCATCGAGCAACAGCTAAACGCTTTCACGTGACCGGTAGCGGCGAATTCAAACGCAATAAAGCTTACAAGAGCCATATTTTGGAAAAGAAAACTCGTAAACGCAAGAGAAATCTCCGCAAGGCAACGCTCGCTTCGGCGGCGGATCATGCTCGCGTTAGGAAAATGCTTCCTTACGCATGATAGCTTTAAGGTATAAGGTTTAAGCTTTTAGGAAAATCCCTTAAAGCTTGAAGCTGTAAGCTAAAACCTAAAAAGGAGGAGATTACTTTGCCAAGAGTAAAGACCGGCGTCACTGCCCACAGACGCCATAAAAAAATCCTCAAGCTCGCTAAAGGTTATCGCGGCGCGAGGAGTAAACAATTTAAAAAAGCTAATGAATCGATTATGAAGGCGGGACAATACGCGCACCGCGACCGCAGAGTCAAAAAGCGCGAATTCCGTCGCCTGTGGATTGCCAGAATCAATGCGGCAGCTCGTTTGAGCGGCATTTCTTACAGCAAGCTTATTTGCGGCTTGACTAAAGCTGGCGTTGCCGTCGATAGAAAAATGATGGCGGAACTTGCAGTCAATGACGCGGCAGCTTTCGAGAAACTCGTTGCCGTTGCCAAAGAAAATATTTAATGCGTTACTTAAGGAAAAAAGCGGTCGGCTAATTGCCGGTCGCTTTTCAATTTCGCCAGAGATTTTCAAGCCGTCGTTTAATCGCCGCTTCTGCGCCTTGAGTTGTCGGCTCGTAGTAGTGCGCTGAAATTTTCTTATCGGGCAAGTACTGCTGACGGACGAAATGATTTTCAAAGTCGTGCGGATATTTGTAGCCGACGCCATGCCCGAAAGTTTTCGCGCCCTTATAGCTTGTGTCGCGCAAATGCTTAGGAACTTCGCCTTGAGAGCTTTTAACGTCAGCAAGGGCTTTATCAATCGCCAGATAAGCCGCGTTAGACTTTGGAGCCGCCGCAATGTACGTTACGGCTTGCGCAAGAATAATTCGCGCTTCGGGCAAGCCCACGAATTGAACAGCTTGAGCCGCCGCATTTGCCAGAATTAGTGCTTGCGGGTCGGCGTTGCCAACATCTTCAGCCGCGCAGATGACAATTCGCCGCGCAATAAATTTCACATCTTCGCCGCCGTCAATCATTTTGGCAAGATAATAAATCGCCGCGTCTGGGTCGGAACCGCGCATACTTTTTATAAACGCGCTCGCCGTGTCGTAGTGATTATCGCCTTTTTTGTCGTAGCGACGAATTTTTTCGCCTAAAAGTTCGCCTAAAGTTTCGACGGAAATTTTTTCGCTGAATGACGCTTGCTCCAAAAGATTTAAAGCCATACGCGCATCACCGTCCGAAAAATCCGCGATAATATCTAAGGCGCGTTCCTCGACGATAAATTTTTCCTGTTCGACTGCGCGAAGTAAAATTTTCTTAATATCGGCGGTCGAAAGTTTTTCAAGGCGAACGATTTTCACGCGACTAAGGAGCGCGGCATTGACTTCAAAGAAAGGATTTTCGGTCGTCGCGCCGATTAGAATTATCCGCCCGTCTTCGACGTAAGGCAACAAAAAATCTTGCTGACCTTTGTTGAAACGGTGAATTTCATCTATAAATAAAATCGTCTGCTTGCCGTAAAATTTGCGCTGGTCTTGAGCCTCTTTGACAATCCCGCGCAGTTCAGCAATTCCGGACAGAGCCGCATTGACTTTGATGAAATTGCTTTTAGTCGTGTTCGCGATAATTTTAGCTAAGGTTGTCTTGCCGGTACCAGGTGCGCCGAAAAAAATTAGCGACGGCGTTTGACCTTGAGAAATCATTTTGCCGAGCGTGCCGCGCAGAATTTTTTCTTGTCCCGCGAAGTCGGATAGCGTTTGCGGGCGCATTCTTTCTGCTAGCGGCTGATATTTTTTATCGTCATTAATATTGCTGAATAAATCCATTTTAGAACCTCGAAAATTTTCTTGACAAAGGAATTTACAATCGATATATTTTGCGTGGGGTGAGCGTTGTTGCATTTCGTTTGCAAGCTCGATAAAAGTTTATACAGCGTCGTCACAGCGGATATTGCAAGCGACGAAGTCATTATAACCGAAGAAAGAATTGAACACATTAAACAACGTCATCCGAATGATTTTGAGACGTTCGCGAGTTTTTTCGTTGAAACGATTAACAATCCTGATTATATTCTCGAAGGTAACAGCGCAAATACGTTTCTGCTTTTGAAGGAAATTCAGCAAGAAAATAGACCTGTGAAATTAATTTTGAGACTGAAAACCTTCGCTGATCCTGAGGAATACAAAAATTCAATAATCACCTTTACGCGAACGGACAAAAAAGAATGGGCACGCTTACTTAAAAAGAAAAGAATTTTATATAAAAAGGCTTCTTGAGGTGGTAGAGTTCGTCCGAACCACACGCCGACGGTACTGACAAAGCGCAAGCTTGAGAGATGCGGGAGACCCGGACGCCCGCCAAGAAGTTATATTTTAGGCTTCTTGAGGTGGAAGATTTCGTGGCATCCACACGCCGACGGTACTGACAAAGCGCAAGCTTGAGAGATGCGAGAGTTAGCCACGCTCGCCAAGAAGTTATTAACGCCTTCGGGCTTTTTTCTTTTTCAAAAATCCCCCGTCGAACCGAATCTACCACGCCTAATTTCTCCTACGCCGATTTTGTCTCCGTCAACCGTCAAATATTTCTGGAAAAGCCCTTGCGCAATCCTCATGCCCTTTTTAATCTCGAAATCGCCGCCAAGACTTATCACCGGCAAAATTATATGCCCGCGATAATCCGCGTCAATCACCCCGACGCCATTAGCCAAAATCAGATTGTGCTTGACGGCAAGACTTGAGCGCATATAAATCAACAAGACTTCATCGGCAGGAAAAAAGGCCTTGAGACCCGTTGGCACCAACGAAATTTTCTTGTCCGTCACGAAAACATTTTCCGCCGCTTCCAGGTCGTAGCCTGCACTGAAAGCAGTTTTTCGCGTTGGAAGGTTTATTCCGCTGTACCCTTCGAGAATCTCAAAGCCTCGAATCATTTTATTGCCTCGCCGAAAAATTTTTACTCAGCCTTTTCCTCTGCCGGTGCCTCCGTAGCCACTTCTGCTACCTTAGCTTCTTCCAGTTTAGCTTCCTTTGATGTTCCGAGCGGTCTTGCCGGCGTTACTGTCGAAATTGCATGTTTGAAGACCATTTGCTGGCGTCCCATTGAATCGATAATGACCGTGAATTGGTCGAAACCGCGAATCATGCCCTTAATCTGGAACCCGTTCATCAAATGAATCGTCACGGGGACATTTTCCTTGCGCGCTTGGTTTAAAAAATTTTCCTGCAGATTAATTATCGGTTTTGTTGCCATTTAAAAATCTCTCCTTTGCAAAGCATTAAATTTTTAGCCACTGTATGTAATGCATTCGCCGATACCAAGTGAGCTGACGTTTGGCGAAATTTCTCGTGGCTTGACTGACTTTTGAAATAGTTTCTTCTAGCGTCGCGCCGCCTTGAAGATATTCTACCGTTTCCTTGTAGCCGATTCCTAACATTGCCTGCGCCTTTGGACTTACGCCGCTTGCCAACAAATTTCTTACTTCGTCGACTAGACCTTCCGCGAACATTTTCTTAGTGCGTTGATTAATTCTGTCGTAAAGTTCTTGGCGGTCGGTCGTCAAGCCATAAATCAAAGCGTTGTAGATAAGCTCGCCCGTCTTCTTATAATGTGAAGACGAACTTTTAATTCCTAATTCCAAATTTCTAATTCCTAATTGCATTTCGTAGCCCTCGACAAGTGCCTGGATATAAAGCCCCGTGCCGCCCGCGATAATTGGGATTTTCCCGCGCAGATTTAATTCAGAAATAATCGGTCGCGCTCGCCTGACGAATTCTCCGACGCTGAATTTTTCTTCCGCGTCCAGAATATTTATCAAGTGGTGCGGCACGCGCTCTAATTCGGCTTGCGTGGGCTTTGCTGTCCCGACGTTGAAATTTTTATAAACCGCCATTGAATCCGCCGAAATTATTTCCGTGTCGAATTTCTCTGCTAGTTCCAATGCCAAAGAACTTTTCCCCGTCGAAGTCGCGCCCAATATCACGACGAGCTTTTCACGCGGCGAATCAGCTAAGTGCATTGATTTTATCGAATCAAAAATATTTGTCAAGCAAAACGGCGGCGCGTCGAAGTTTTTTACATAATTTCTCATGCAAGCTCAAGCGATTGTCCGGGCTTGACGATATGAACTTTCGCGCCCTTGACGAGTTTAACTAAGTCTTCAGGATTTTGTTTTATGATAGACCACGTGTTGTAGTGGACGGGAATTATGTTAGACGCGCCGAGAAGTTCCGCCGCCCTCGCCGCGTCGACAGGATCCATAGTGTAATGACCGCCGATAGGCAAAATAGCGTAGTCAATTTTATCGCGCTCGCCGATAAATTTCATGCCGGCAAAAAGTGACGTGTCGCCCGCGAAGTAAATCACCTTGCCGCCGACGCCGATAACGTAACCGCAAGCCACGCCGCCCGCAATCCCTGAACTATGAAGCGCGGGAACCATGCGCACAAAGCCAAAACTAGTTTGAACGGTGCCGCCCAAATTCATTCCGATTGTCTTAACGCGCTGTCCGCCGAAGTCGACAATTTCTGGAATGCCAACGACAGTCGCGCCCGTCCTAACCGCAATGTTTGGAGCGTCACCGACGTGGTCGCCGTGCGCGTGTGTGACTAAAATATAAGTCGCCTCAACATCTTTGTCGCTGATTGACGCTTGCGGATTGCCCGTCAAGAACGGGTCGACAAGGATTTTGTCTTTGCCGTCGTCGAGCTGAAAACATGCGTGCCCGTAGTAATTGTAAGTCAACAAGGTAATTCGCCTCCGTTTTAAAATTTTTCTTGCTTATTCGCCGTAAAGTTCAATTATCCCTGCAAGAAATGCAATATATAAAGTGTGATGCGTAATAAAAAAATTTTTCTTGCAAAGCTAAATTAAACGTTATATATTATAAATTAGTATTGACGCTAAGCGAGAGATTTTCTTAGCGATCGAGCCATTTAATTATCAACAAAGCCTCGGCTGGTTACCTGAGCGAATAGTAATTTCAGACAAAAAGACCGTCTCCGAAAGTTAGAGGCGGTCTTTTGTCGTTTAGAATATCTTAGTCGTGAATCAATTCCTGCAACGTTTTATAAAGCTGTTCGGGGTCGGCGGGCTTAGTCAAATGCGCGTTCATGCCCGCTTTCAGTGAGCGTTGAACGTCTTCATCAAAAGCGTTGGCAGTCATAGCGATAATCGGGACGGTTTTAGCGTCGGGATGGTCGAGCTTGCGAATTGCGGCGGTTGCCTCTAAGCCGTCCATTACCGGCATTCTTATATCCATTAACACCGCGTCATAAAAGCCCGGCGGCGACGCGGCGAATTTTTCTACAGCAATTTTCCCGTTCTCGGCGTGGTCGGAAATCATGCCGCGCATTTCCAATATCATCATCATTATTTCCGCATTAACCGGCATATCTTCCGCAACTAAAATTTTTCGTCCTTCCAATTCGGCAAGCTTCTTTTCAGGCGCGATTTGTTTTTTGCGCAGGAAGGCTTGTTGGAATTCGTAAAGCGCATTGGTTGAGGCTAACGGCTTCGCCATAAACGTATCAACGCCAGCTTTTAATGCTTCCGCTTCTATTTCGTACCAATCATAAGCTGTCAGCACGATAACCGCTGTATCGTCACCCAAAATTTTACGAATTTCGCGAGTTAGCTCTATCCCGTCCATTTCGGGCATAAGCCAATCAACCAAAATCAAATTATAATCTTCGCGGCGGGCATGACTTAGCTTAATAAGTTCCAAAGCCTCTTTTCCGCTCGCGCAAGTCTCCGCCTCTATCCCAACTTCATTAAGAACGGATTTTTCATGTTCGCGGGCAAGTTGCTCGTCGTCGACAATCAGAACGGAAAAATCTTGCGGGCGCATTTCGTGCGTCTCGGTCGAATCGCCACGCGCAGAATCTTTCAGCGGAATATTTATAACAAACTCGGTGCCAACTCCCTTTTCCGAATCAACAGTTATCGAGCCGTTCATCATCTGGATAATATTTTTCGTGATAGCAAGCCCTAAGCCCGACCCGCCGTAACGCGAAGTTGTCGTATCGTCCTCTTGGCTGAATGGCTCAAAAATTCTCGGCAGAAATTCTTTATTCATGCCAATTCCAGTATCCTTGACGGTGAAGCGGAAATTTGATTGCCCGTCAAACTGTGCGGTACATTCGATAAGCAGGGAAACTTTGCCGCCCGTGTCGGTAAATTTAACCGCATTGCCCAAAATGTTAATCAAGACTTGCTCAAGTTTAGTGTCGTCGCCGATATAATATTTACCAATCGCCCCCGCCATTTTGCAATCATACGTTAAACCTTTATCCTGGCATTGCGCGTCCATTAGGCTATTAATCTGATATACAAACGACGTAAAAGAAAATTCTTCATTGCGGAAGGACATTCGCCCGCTTTCAATCCTGCTCATATCCAGAATATCATTTATAATCGACAGGAGATAACGCGCACTTGTCCCGATTTTTTCAAGATGTCCTTTGACGGTCTCAGATAAATCTTTTTCGTGGAGCGCGATATTATCAAGCCCGATAATGGCGTTCATGGGCGTCCTAATCTCATGGCTCATGCGCGACAGAAAAGCCGTTTTAGCAACGTTGGCTTGTTTAGCTTCGTTCAGCGCGAGTTTTAAGCGTTCGTTCTGCTGAATTTGCTTTTGCTGAATTTCTGTCGTGTCGCTTTTTAGCAGGATATAAAAATCTGCGCGGGGGTCGATTGTGTAGAAGTCAAGCCGCTTATAGAAAATTCCGCCGCCGATTTTGCAAGCAATGTTTACGACGTAAGGTTCAGTGACTTTGAGTTTTTCGCGAATCGTGGAAAGTTTAAGGGCTTCGCGCAAATTATTTTGAGTATCGTCATCGCCGTCGAGCACGGGGAAAACTTGATTTTTTAAATATTCGTCGTAGCGACCGTCGCGAGTGGTCGGGAAAATGCTGCCCTTCGTGATAAGCGCGGCGTCGCCGACAACTACGCTGTATTTGTCATTGGCGAGATAGGCAACCATATCGAATTGACGCGCCAAAATTTTATCAAGCAATGCGCCTTCGACTTTCTCCTTGCCGGCTTCCTGTTCGGCGATAAAAATTATAAGTTCGTTGGTAATGGGGTGGCGCGTGAAGACCGCACGATAATTAACGTAGCAATAATGCCCGTCCTTGCGCCGCGAAAATAAATACATTGAAAGCGATGTT
This sequence comes from Selenomonadales bacterium UBA7018, assembly GCA_002448305.1. Taxonomy (GTDB): domain Bacteria; phylum Bacillota; class Negativicutes; order Selenomonadales; family Selenomonadaceae; genus Quinella. Next base: position 59,827 of record DJWY01000003.1, on the reverse strand, counting down.
TCGCCGCGTCTAAATCGCGCCTTGATATTTTCCGCATCGAACATTGCAAGAAAATTTTCGCGTTCCTCTTCAATCGGATAATTTGTCGAACGCAAATTAATCAGCTCAGAATAGGGGCGAATCACAGAATCAGTCCCGAATAAATCTTTGCCTTGCATGTCTTCAACCTTATTGCGGGTGAGATTGGCGCGGAACATTGAAAGCGTTCGTTCGTTAGCGCGATAGAAATTGTCGCCGATTGTCATATAAGTTTTCTGGAGACGTTGCGCATAAATCTTAACGGCGGTCACGTCGGCGAAAGTGCAATAGGCGTAGTGCTCGCCGAAATCATCAATGAATGTGTAATTTATGTTGCACCAAACAACGTTTCCTTTAGCGGTGATGTGGCGCACGGTTAATTCTCTGGTGCTCTCTTCTGAAACGCGGCGGCGGAGCATACGTCTGACGGCAAGGCGGTCATCGGGGTGCGTGAAAATTACTACGCTACGTTCGTTAAGATGATTCAGCGCGTAATCGGTCGTGCACTGCATAAGACGGGCGAAATTTTTCGACACAAATACTGCTTCAAATCTCCCATCGTTTTTTTCGCGCAAGAGGATAGCCGCGCCCTCCATTTGCTTTATTGTACGCAGAAATTGAGTCCGCGCAGATTGTTCAGTCATAAAATCTGTCCTCGCTCTCAAAAAAATTAGGGACGAGACTCTTTTTGAATCTCGCCCCGCATTATATCAGCATTTTAGATTTTTGCGAAGAACAATTTCAAATTTCTTTCAAGAAAGCGGAGTAGCCTTTTTTCGTTTCGTAAATGTCAATTTTGCTTGTCGCTTCCCAAGGCGCGTGCATACTCAAGACCGCGACGCCGCTGTCTATAACTTCCATGCCATATTTCGCCATCATATAAGCGATAGTTCCGCCACCGCCCAAATCAACTTTGCCGAGTTCGCTGAATTGATAGTGGACATTGTGCTTGTCGAGAATTTCACGGAGCTTGCCGACGTATTCGGCATTGGCGTCGCTTGAACCGCTCTTGCCGCGTGAACCGGTAAATTTATTGAAGACCATACCTTTGCCCAGATAAGCGACGTTGCGTTTTTCGTAAGCGGAAGCGTAAAGCGCGTCGAAGGCACTGGAAACATCGGAACTTAGCATGAAAGAATTCCTAAGCGCACGACGAACCGCCAGTTCGCTATATTGCCCGCAAGCGTTCAGAAGTTCGGCAAGCGTATTTTCCAGGAAGAAAGATTGCATACCGGTTGCGCCGTAGCTACCGATTTCCTCTTTGTCGACGAGCAGACAACAAGCCGTTTTTCCGAGCATTTGATTGCCAGCCTCAAGCATTGCGACAAGTGACGTGTACGAACAAACGCGGTCGTCCTGACCGTAGCCAAGCACCATGCTTTTATCAAAGCCTAAATCGCGAGCCTTGCCCGCCGGCACCAGCGCAAGTTCAGCCGAAAGAAAATCTTCCTCTTCAATGTCGTACTTGTCCTTTAGGAGTTTCAGCACGCCTTTTTTGACGGACTCTTTGTCATTTTCCTTGAGCGGATAATTGCCAACCAAAATGTCTAGCTTTTCGCCCTCAATGACTTTATCGGCAGTCTTTTTCATTTGCTCCTGCGAAAGGTGAATCAGCAAATCCGTCACGCAAAAAACCGGGTCGGCTTCGTCTTCGCCAATAACGATTTCAATAACGCGCCCGTCTTTTTTGACAACAACGCCGTGCATAGCTAGCGGCATTGTCACCCACTGATATTTTTTTATGCCGCCGTAATAATGCGTATCGAGATAAGCAAGCCCGCCTTCTTCGTAAAGCGGATTTTGTTTAAGGTCAAGGCGGCAAGTATCGATATGCGCGCCGAGAATTTTTAAACCATTTTCAAGCGGCTCCGTTCCAATCTGGAAAAGCGCAACGGTTTTTTTCATGCAAACGCAGTAAACCTTATCGCCCGCCTTGAGTTGAATTTTATCCTTGATAACGTCATCGAGATTTTTATAGCCGGCGGCTTCAGCGCATTTGACAGCCTCAACGACGCTTTCGCGCTCGGTTTTGCAACGGCTTATAAAATCAATGTAGCCCGCCGCTAATTTCTCCATAGCGGCTTTGTCGTCGTCGGTGTACTCGCTCCACACGGAAAATTTTTTGTCTTGGTCTTCAGCCATTTTACGTTTCTCCTTTTCGATTTGAATTTTCTTCCACTCGCGCAATTTTTCCCTTAGCGATGAAACCTGCGCGGCTAGCGAATTTTTATAGTCCATTAATGCCCCCAATAATTTTTAAAAAGTCTTCAGCACTCTCTGCGCGGTTGAATAAATTTCTAAGCTCCGCGCCGCCTTGCAAGCCCTTAGTATACCACGCGGCGTGAGCGCGCATTTCGCGGACGCCAACACGCTCGCCCTTGTAGAAAATAATCTTCTCCAAGTGACGGCGAATAATCGCGGCGCGTTCGTTAAGCGTAGGCGGCGGAAGTTTCTCGCCAGTCAGAAAATATTTCAGCAAGCGATTGATAATAAAGGGATTACCCTGCGCAGCTCTGCCAACCATTACGCCATTAGCTTTGGTCACATCGAAAATTTTATCAAGCGAATCGAAGTCGCGAACGTCACCATTTGCAACGACTGGAATTTTGACGGCGGCTTTGACTTTTGCGATTTCTTCCCAATTCGCCGCGCCCGAATAAAATTGTTCACGTGTCCTGCCGTGCACCGCGATAAAATCGATGCCGGCATTTTCCGCACGTTTAGCGACTTCGACGGCGTTAATATTTTCCGAGTCGTAGCCTAGCCGAATTTTGACACTAACGGGAAGTTTAACAGATTTCTTGACAGCTGACAAAATTTTTTCGAGGAGCGCGGGATTTTTCATAAGGGCGGAGCCTTCGCCATTCTTTACGATTTTTGGCGCAGGACAACCCGCATTAAAATCAATAACAGCCGCCGAACCTAAGTTTTCTACATAAACCGCCGCTTCCGCGCAGGTTGCTAGGTCGGAGCCGAAAATCTGAATTGCAACGGGACGTTCCGCCGCGACAGTTTCAAGCATTGCTAAAGTCTTTTCGTTGCGATAGTGGACGCCTGCCGCGCTGACCATTTCCGAGAACATTAGCAGATTTTTTCTGGCGAAGTCGTCATCGATAAGTTCCCTAACTAAAACTCTGAACGCCGTATCCGTCACGCCCGCCATTGGTGCAAGGAAAATAGGTGTCTTGAAAATTTCTTCCGTCGTCATTGCGAATTTCTTTCGTGCAAAACGCGCAAGCCGGTTAGCGTCAAGAAGTGGTCAATTTTATCAATGGTCTTTGATTCTTTGTGAATCATTTTGGCAAGCCCGCCCGTCGCGATAACTTTAGCGTGCCATTCTGCGCCCATTTCGCCGCGAATTTTTTCAACAATCGTATCAATCTGCCCGACGTAGCCATAAATAATTCCCGACTGCATACAAGCCGTCGTATTGTGCCCGATAACATTTTTTGGCGGAATAAGTTCAATGCGCGGAAGTTTCGCCGTCGAACTGAAAAGAGATTCCGCACTTGCGACGATACCTGGTGCAATGACGCCGCCTAAAAAATCGCCCACTTCGGAGACAACATCAAAAGTCGTCGCTGTGCCAATATCAATGACAATCAGCGGTCCGCCGTATTGCTCGAACGCGCCGATTGCATTAACAATCCTGTCCGCGCCAATCGCCCGCAAGTTTTCATAGTTAATCTTAATGCCCGTCTTGATTCCAGGACCGACAATCAGCGGGCGCACCTTGAAATAACGCTCGCACATTTTAGTTAGCGGGACAATAAGCGGCGGCACGACCGAAGAAATAATTATGTCCTTAACGTCGGCAATTTTCACGCCCTGATAGCGGAAAAGGTCGTTAATCAACATGCCATATTCGTCGCCGGTCTTTTGCGTGTCAGTCGAAATGCGCCAATGCTTCATCAAATTTTTTCCGCTGTACGTTCCCATAACAATATTGCTGTTTCCAATGTCAATTACTAATAGCAAGTTCTCAACTCCTAAATCTATTTCTGAATCTTTAGTAGCCGTTGAATATAATCTAACTCGACGTAATTTAGCCACGAATTGTTTAAGCGCATGACGTTCATCATTAGCGGGATAAATTGAATGCACGCTTTGCGAAGGTCATCGACGACGGGATAAGGCAACGTCAAAAGTTCGGGCAATTCGCTTAGCAAAAGCCGTGCGTCCGCAAAAGTCATGCTTTTTAAGGATTTAAGTATCGCTACCAATGCCGCTTCCTCGAAAAATTTTGCTGGAGTTGCGTCCGTGAGCTTCTTTTGTAAATAAGCGGAAACTGCACGACACGTCAAGAACGTTTCCATTTTTCCCGCGTAGAATTCCTGCGGCGTATTCGGAAGGAGCGTCGGCGATAAATTTTTAGCCAATGCGTCAAATAATCTTTCGTCAGCGTGCGAGTTATCGGGCAGTCGGAAATTTTTCGCCCGCTTGTTGCGATATTTTAAAATTCCGTCGTCAAAAATTTCGTTGCGGTCAAAGTTTTTAAATTCCTCCTCTAAGTAATAAATATCCTTGTCAAGTATATCTGCTCTTCCGCGATTATGCTTAATTTTATATTCTTCTTGCGATTTCGTGTTGTAATGATTGGTGACAATTTTTTCTGCAGTAGGAGGTATATTGCACCAAGTAGCAACGCCGCCGTTCTCATTAATAGAATATCTACTTTCAAAATATACTGGATAATGCGCACTATATATGAAATGAATTATGCGAGGATTAGCAATGGTCTTTACGTGCGCATTTCCGCCGAGAAAGTCTTTTCCTAAAGGTGAAGTCCAATCGGTCGGTGCACGCCGCGTAAATCTTTCCAAGACACCGCGAGAGTAGTCAGCTTTTTCTTGTTCGTTAGAGCCGAAGCAATGCCAATTAATTCCTAAGCCAGCCGCATTTGAGTCTTGGGATAAGATTTCGTCAACAACATCAATTATACGCCCCCCCCCAGCCGATTTCGGATAAACGAATTCATCGCCGTCAATGAAGGCAATATAGCGGCTGAAGAATCTAAAATCCCTGACGGCTTTATTGTAAACAGGCATTTGCATAGCTTTGCCGGGCGCGGAAATATAATCGACTAATCCCGCCTTGACGTATGGCGCGGCAACTTCAGCTTGATTATCAGGGCTTTCGTTGTCGTAAATATAGAAATGGTCGACGCCCGCTAAAAGGTGATAGTCAAGCCACTCTTTGAGGTAAGGTCCCTCGCATTTCATGATAGCAACAATCGATAAGTCATGTAGGAATAAGTTTTTATCTACAACCATAAAATCGTCTCCTAAAAGTTTTTACTTCTGAATTTGCAAAAGCCGCTGAATGTAATCTAATTCAACGTAATATATCCACGAATTGCTCAAGCGCATGACGTTCATTAGTTGCGGGATAATGTTTAGGCAAGCCCCGCGCAGTTCGTTAATAACCGGATAAGGTAGCGTCAAAAGGTTTGGCAATTCGCTGATTAAAAGCCGTGCATCCGCGAAATTTATTCCGCCGCTTGCAAGCGTTCGGAGTATCGCGACTAATGACGCTTCTTCGAAAAGTTTTGCTGGAGCCGCGTCCGTGAGCTTCGTCTGGAGATATGCGGCAACTGCGCGGCACGTTAAAAAAGTTTCAACCTTGCCTTCGTAAAATTCCGGCGGCGTATTCGGAAGGAGCGTCGGAGATAAATTTTTTGCCAATGCGTCAAATAATCTTTCGTCAGCGTGTGAGTTATCGGGCGGTTGATAAACTTTTGCCCGTTCGTCACGATATTTTAAAATCCCGTCGTCAAACTCGTCATTGCGGTCAAAGTTTTTAAAATCCTCATCTAAGTAAACATCATTGTCAAGTATATCTGCTCTGCCGCGATTACGCTTAATCAAATATTCTTCGCGAGATTTCGTTTGATAATGATTGATGACGATTTTTTCTGCAGTCGCAGGTTCATTAAAAGGACCAGTAACTACGCCGCCATTTTCATTAACAGAATAAGCACCTTCAAAATAATCTGCGTAGTGGGGATTAGTTGAAAAATTTACCATGCGCGGGTTGGTGATAATTTTAACGTGTTTATTAGCACTTGATGCGCAACGATTAAATCTTTCCAATACGCCACGAGAATAATCCGCTTTTTCCTGCCCGTTCGAGCCAAAACATTGCCAATTAATCACTAAGCCTGCCGCATTCGGATTGCGCGACAAAATTTCGTCAACAACGTTAGTTATACGCCCCCCCCCCAGCTGATTTTGGATAAATGAATTCGTCACCATCAATGATTGCAAAGTAACGGCTGAAGAATCTAAAATTCTTGAGGGCGTCATTGTGAGTAAACATTTGCGCGGCTTTACCAGGAGCATAGAAATAATCGACGAGACCGGCTTTGACGTAGGGCGCGGCGACTTCGGCTTGATTATCGGGGCTGTCATTGTCATACAAATAGAAATGGTCAACGCCCGCAAGCAAATGATAGTCTAGCCACTCTTTAAGGTAAGGGGCTTCGCACTTCAAGATAGCAACAATCGACAAGTCATGCAGGAATAAGTTTTTATCAACCGCCATAAAAATCGCCTCCTAGAAAATTTTCAAAAGCCGCCGCAAATGCTCTAAGTCCGAAAAATCTTTCCATGCTTCTTTTTCACGCATAAAGTCCATTGTCTGCGAAATTATTTCAAGCGCAACGCTGCGCAGTTCTTTAACGGCAGGATAGGACAACACTAAAAGGTTGGGCAACTCGCTGAGAAAAAGTCGCACGTCCGATAATTTTAAATCGTCAAATGAATTTAGTATCGCTCCTAGTGATGCCTCTTCTAAAAATTTTTCCTGCAAAAGATTACTCGCGGCGCGGCAAGTCAATGCCGTCTCAAGCGAAAATTTTTGCGCCTCAAAAGTTTTTATCAATGCGTCAATCATGCGCTTAAATCTTTGCTCGTCGCGTTCAATGGAAAAATTATTTGCGCGGGCGGCACGATATTTCAAAATCCCGTCGTCGAAAACTTCGTTGCGGTCGTACATGTCAAACCACGAAGAATTAATGCAATTCTCTCCTTTGTCGGCAAGTTCTTGAGAAACACCGCCCTTGTCTGCGCGACCTTTTATAACTTTTCGGAAATGTTCTTCACGACTTTTAACGTTATAATGATTGATGACAATTTTCTCCACTGTGACTGGTTTATTGTAATAGGAAGAAACAACGCCGCCGACTTCATTTACAGAGTAATTGCCTTCATAATAAATCGGGAAATGCGAACTACCAAAAAAATAAATTCTACGCGGATTAGCGACGGTTTTAACTTGCGCATTGCCACCTGGAATTGTCCTATGTGGGATAGGAACAATCCAATCAACCGGCGCGCGTCGAGTAAATCTTTCCAAGACGCCGCGTGAATAATCCGCTTTCTCTTCGCCGTTCGAGCCGAATAGTTGCCAATTAATTGCTAAACCCGAAGCTTCAGGAAAATTTTTTAAAATTTTATCAAGAGTCGCGCTTATTGAGAACGTTGTATTTTTCGGCAAAAGAAATTCATCTAAATCAATGAAGGCAATATAACGGCAATGAAACCGATAATCCAAAACAGCAAAATTATAAGCAGCATATTGCGCCGAGCCACCAGGAAAAAATTTCGTCGTAACTAAGCCCGCCTCAACATATGGCGCAATTATATCGTTATAATTGTCGGAGCTGTCGTTGTTATAAAGATAAAAGTGGTCGACGCCTGCCAAAAGGTGATAGTCGAGCCACTCTTTGATATAATGTCCCTCGTTTTTCAAAATGGCGACAACTGCCAAATCGTACATAAATAAATTCTTATCCATTATTTTTTCCCGCGAAGTTTATCTTCGATAAAAGCCAAACCGTCCTCGTTGATAGCTGGCTTTTTAATGTAGCCGGCTGCCTCCGATTGCTCAATTTCATTGATTGTCGAAATGTCTTGCGTATCAGTCATAATTATCACGGGGATATTTTTTAGCTTGTCATTTCCCTTGACCAACGACAGAAATTTAATTCCGTTGACGAACGGCATATTAAAGCTAACTAGAATTAAATCCGCGCCCTTATTCTCCAAAAGTTTCATGCCTTCATAAGCACTTTGAGCCGTCGTCAATTCGCAAGGAAAACGATTTTTAATAGTGTCTCTTTCCTGCCGCAAATCGAAAATGTCATCGTCAATCAGCATGATACTAAACATTACGCCGGATTTTTCCTTCATAGACGTGAGCTTTTCTTTTTCGGCAAGCATTTTATCGACGCGGTCGGCTAGGTCTTTCGGCTCGCAAGGTTTAGCGACGTAATCTTGAACGCCCAGCGAAAAAATTTCCGCGACAAATTCTCTGCGCGTCGAACCAGACATCATAAGAACCGGTATATCGTTAAATCTGTCATCGCGGCGAAGTCTGCGCAACATATCAAGCCCGTTATAATCGGCGTCGAGAATCACTAGGCTTATCTCGCGAATGTTTAGCATATTAATCGCGTTCAGCGGATTATTCAGCGCAATGAATTTATATTTGGACAGGCTTCTTTCCAAAATAAGTTTCGTGATACTCAAGTTGCGGTCGTCGCTTATGACAATCAGAACAACAATTTCATGACGATTTTCGGCGACCTTAATTAAATCTTTGCTTTTCATCGCCTCTATGCGTTTGCCTTGACTCCTAGCACGCTCACGGAATTTTTCAAGGCACAAGGGGCAATACAGTCCGCTTTGAATCGGCTTGCCGCAACCGGCGCACGGACGACCGCCGATTCTATTTTTACCGTCTAAAACTAATCTTCTGTTATTCATTGTTCGCAAAATCTGTCGGGAAATCGACAGTCTCTTTACCTCCTTATTTTTCTATAAGTTTACAAGAATTTTTCAACATGTCAATAAAAAAATCCGACGCAGTTTTCATACGCCGGATTCTTTTTTAGTTCTGAATATTTTTAGCTGTTCATTAATTTCTTGTAAAGTTCAATGTACTCATGCGCGGAATTTTTCCAGCTGTAGTCGCTGTTCATAGCGTTGGAAGAAATTTGCAACCAAACTTCAAATTGCGCATAGGTCGAAAGAGCGCGTTTAAGTGCGTACATCATTTCATGCGCGTTGTAGTTGGAGAAAACAAAGCCGTTGCCCTGTTTGGTGTACTTATCGTACTGCTGAACGGTATCTTTCAAGCCGCCAGTTTCGCGAACGACCGGAGCCGCGCCGTAACGCATTGCGATAAGCTGACCAATTCCGCAAGGTTCGTAGTTGGAAGGCATAAGGAAAATATCGCTGGAGGCGTAAATTCTCTGTGCCAGTTCGTTGGAGAAATAAATATTTGCCGAAACTTTCTGCGGATAACGCCACGCTAAGCCCTTGAACCAATCCTCGTAAACTTTATCGCCGGTGCCCAAAAGTACAAATTGGAAATCTTCATGCTGTAAAAGTTCGTCCATCATGCGGACAACTAAGTCAAGACCTTTCGCCGCGACAAGACGAGTAATCATTGACACAATCGGAATTTTTCTGCCCTGCGGAAGTCCGAGCAACTCTTGCAGTTTAATTTTGTTCTCGCACTTCTTATCGAACGCGGAATAAGCGTCGGAAGCGTCGTAGTTTACGAACAAATCTTTATCGGTCGCGGGATTGAATTTATCATAATCAATGCCGTTGACAATGCCATATAAATCATCTTTGCGGCTACGGAGAAGCCCGTCAAGGTGTTCGCCGAAATATTCGTACTGAATTTCCTGTGCATAAGTCTTGCTGACGGTCGAGACGTAATCGGCGTAGATAATTCCGCCCTTCATGAAGTTGACCGCATCATAAAACTCAAGGTCGCCATTGTTGAAATATTTCCAATCGAGTCCGAGCACGTCGCCCATAATATCTTTGGTAAAGACGCCCTGATATTTCAGATTGTGAATCGTGTAAAGCGTCTTAATGTTTTCGTAACGCTCGTCGCCTTGATGTTCAAGTTTCAAAAGGACGGGGACAAGTCCGCTATGCCAATCGTTAGCATTGATAACGTCCGGCCAGAAATCAATCGCGGGCAAGCAATTCAGAACTGCGCGGCTGAAGAAAGAATATCTTTCCGCGTCGTCGTCGTAGCCGTAAAGCCCTTCGCGAGCAAAATATTCTTCATTGTCGACGAAATAATAAGTCACGCCGTCAAGTTCGTATTTGTCAATGCCGACGTACTTAGTGCGCCAAGAAACGGGAATAGTCCCGTCGTAAACGTGCTCCATACCTTCGCGATATTTCTCGCCAATCTTGCTGAACTTCGGGAGAATAACGCGCACATCAACGCCCTGCTCCTTGAGAGCTTTGGGGAGTGAACCTGCCACATCGGCGAGACCGCCGGTTTTAATAAACGGTACAGCTTCCGACGCCACATAAAGAACTTTCATATCAAGAACTCCCTCCTGTATATCTGTTATAATTTTTGGGAAAATTTTTCGTTAGGTTAATCCGCCAGATAATCCTGCGGCACGTCCTGTCTAAGGAAAATCGTTGCAAGTGGCGGGATTGTCAATGTAATCGATTGATTTCTGTTGTGATAAGGAATATCTTCGGACATAAGCGAGCCGGCATTAGTGATTCCCTTGCCGCCGAACTCTTCCGCGTCCGAATTGAAAATTTCGACGTAAGCCCCCTTGTCAGGGACGCCAACTCTATAATCGTCGTGTTGTTCGGGCTTAAAGTTGCAGATAATTATCAAGTAATCGTCGCTATCTTCCGCCTTGCGAATAAAAGAAATTACGCTGTTATCATTGTCGTTGCAGTCAATCCACTGGAAACCGTTCCAATCGAAATCGACTTGCCAAAGCGATTTATTATCGACGTAAAATTTATTCAACGCCCGCGAATAACTTTGCATTTGCGTATGCTTTTCGTATTGTTCGACAAGATGCCAATCTAAGCTGTCGTTTTCATTCCACTCAATGAACTGCGCGAACTCTCCGCCCATGAATAAAAGTTTTTTACCGGGATGCGCCATCCAGTATCCGAAGAAACAGCGCAAGCCCGCGAATTTTTCCCAGTAATCACCGGGCATTTTTTCAATCAGCGACCGCTTGCCGTGAACGACTTCATCGTGACTAAGCGGCAGGATAAAATTTTCTGCAAAGGCGTACATGAACGAGAAAGTAACTTTGTCGTGATTCCACTTGCGATAAATCGGGTCAAGGCTGACATAGAAAAGCATATCATTCATCCAGCCCATATTCCATTTGTAGTTAAAACCCATGCCGCCCATGTAAACGGGCTTGGAAATTAGCGGCCACGAAGTAGATTCTTCCGCCATCATCAACGCTTGGGGATTGTATTTGAAAACGGCTTCATTAAGTTTTTTTAGGAATTCGACCGCTTCAAGGTTTCCGCTATCGCCGTAGCGATTTGGAGTCCACTCGCCCTCGTCGCGTCCGAAGTTAAGATACAACATATTTGCCACGCCGTCAATCCTTAATCCGTCAATATGAAATTCTTCAAGCCAGAACAGCGCGTTAGAAATCAGAAAGCTTTGCACTTCCGTCCGTCCGTAGTCAAAATTGATTGTACCCCAGCCGCGATTTTCGGAAAGTTGCGTGTTGTCTGATTCGTAGAGGTTCACGCCGTCGAATTCGCGCAAGCCTTGAGTATCTTTGCAGAAATGACCAGGCACCCAATCCATTATCACGCCGATACTATTTTTGTGCGCCTGTTCGACAAGATAGCGGAAATCATTTGGCTCGCCATAGCGACTTGTCACCGCGTAATAGCCCGTCGTTTGATAGCCCCACGAATTGTCTAGCGGGTGTTCAGTCAGCGGCATGAACTCAATATGCGTGTAATTCATTTCCTTGACGTATTTTATCAGCTTGTCGGCAAGGTCGCGATAAGTCAAATAATCCCCGTTCTTGCGTTGCCACGAGCCGGCGTGCACTTCGTAAATTAACATTGGGTGCGAGTAGGAAGATTGACGCTTTTTAAGTTCCTGCCAGTCGTCATCGTGCCAATCATAGTCTTCAAGGTTATAGAGTCTCGACGCGGTGTTAGGTCGTTTTTCGGCATAAAAGCCGTAGGGGTCACTCTTTAGGATATGCGCTTTGCCGTGCGGCGGAAGTATCGCGTATTTGTAGTTGTCGCCCTGCTTTAGCCCTTCGATAAAAAGTTCCCACGTCTCGCCGTCTTCAAGGCGAATCATGCGATTTACGCGGTTATCCCAGTTATTGAAGTCGCCCACGACGCTAACCGATTTTGCATGAGGAGCCCACAGCGCAAAGCGAACACCCTTTTTGCCGTCGCGCTCAACAAAGTGCGCACCGAGCATTTCATATGTGCGATAATTTGTACCTTGATGAAACAGATAAAGCCCGTAATCACTTAGGTTAGAAGTTTTCAAAGTTCAATCCCCCCTTTACTCTAGTCCCTAATCCCTACTTTCTAATCACTGAATCTTGCACGGCTTGATATTCCAAATTTCAGCGGCGTATTCGTCAATGGTTCTGTCGGAAGAAAATCTGCCAGAGTTAGCGATATTCATAGCCGCCGAACGGAGCCAGCCCATACGGTCGGCGTAGCGTGCATAAATTTCGCTGTGCGCATCGATATAGGCGTTGAAGTCCTTCAAGATAAAGAATTCGTCGTTGCCTTGAATCAGATAATCGCGAATCGAATGGAAGTTGCCAAAGCTACCGTCAGTGAGCTTATCAACGACAAGACGCGCATTGGGATTGCTGGTGTATTCGTTCCACGCAGAATAGGTGCCGTTCTCGTAATAAGCAAGAACTTCGCCCGCCTTCAGCCCGAAGATAACAATATTTTCATCGCCGACTGCCTCGCGAATTTCGACATTTGCGCCGTCAAGCGTGCCAAGAGTTATCGCGCCGTTCATCATGAATTTCATATTGCCGGTGCCGGATGCCTCTTTTGACGCGGTAGAAATTTGCTCGCTAACATCTGCCGCAGGATAAACAATTTCGCCGATTGATACGCCGAAATTCTCAATGAAGACGACTTTTAAGCGGTTGTCAATGGATTTGTCGTTGTTAATCTTGTCGGCAATCGCGTTAATAAGGCGAATAGTTTCCTTAGCGATATAATAACCTGCCGCCGCCTTGCCGCCGAAAAGATAAGTTGTCGGGAGCGGTTTATAGCTTGGGTCGTTTTTGAGTTTTTCGTATTGCCAAATGATATGAAGCGCGTTCATAAGTTGGCGTTTGTAGGAGTGAATGCGCTTGACTTGAATATCAAAAATGGTGTTCGGGTCAAGTTCGATGCCCTGACGCTTTTTAATGAAATTGGCTAAATCGGTTTTGCGAATAAGTTTAATTTCGTCGAGTTCCTTGAGAACTTTTCTATCGTCAACAGATTCGTTGAAAAGGTCGAGCTGTTCGGGGTGACGGTGCCAGACGCGGCTACGAATAGTTCTGTCAATAAGGTCGGCGAGTTCGGGATTGTTGCCCATAAGCCAGCGGCGATGCGTTATGCCGTTCGTTTTGTTATTGAACATGCGCGGCCAGTATTCGTAGAAATCGTGCAAAGTTGTAGATTTAAGAATGTCGCTATGGATTCTGGCGACGCCGTTGACGGAATGCGAACCGACAATCGCTAAGCGCGCCATGTGAACTTCGCCGCTCTCAATGATAGACATTGCGCGAAGTTTTTCGACGTTGTTAGGATAACGCGCCTTGACGTATTCGAGGTGGCGGCGATTAACTTCTTCGATAACCATGTAAATGCGCGGAAGGAGCGTTTTGAACATATCGACCGGCCATTTTTCCAACGCTTCGGGCATAATCGTATGATTCGTATAAGCGACAACTGCGCGGGTAATTGTCCAGGCTTCGTTCCATTCAAGGTTATGTTCGTCAACCAAAATACGCATAAGTTCGGCGACGCAAAGTGCGGGGTGCGTGTCGTTGATATGGATAGCGATTTTCTTATCAAGTTCGCGAATATTCCCGCCGGAGCGGACATAGTGACGGATAATGCTTTGCGTGCCCGCCGAAACCAAGAAGTATTCCTGAATAAGGCGCATGCGCTTGCCTTCTGAGGAGCTATCGTCGGGGTAAAGGTATTCGGTTATGCTTTCGACGAAATTGCGGTATTCATTCTTAGCGCGCATTTGTTCATGCGTCAACATGCCGTAATCCGAAAAGTCGCGATTAACTTCGGCATTCCAAAGGCGCAACGTGTTGACGGTTTTATTATGATAGCCGACAATCGGCACGTCGTAGGGGACAGCCATAACCGTCATTGCGTTTTCGTGAACCAACTTTAACGAGCCGTCGGGTTGCTCCTTCATGTAAGCGTTGCCGTTAAATTTAACGTTGATTGACTTATCGGGCTTGCGATATTCCCAAGCAAATCCGTCACGCAACCAGTTATCCGGAATTTCGACTTGTTGCCCTTGAATAATTTTCTGTTCAAAAAGTCCGTACTGATAGCGAATACTGCAACCATGACCGGGCAGACGATGAGCCGCGAGAGAATCGATAAAGCACGCCGCCAAACGTCCGAGACCGCCATTGCCTAAGCCGGCGTCGGGTTCTTCTTCGTAAATGTCATCAAGATTCAAATTGAGGTCTTCGAGAACTTCGCGGAACGCCTCATCAATGCCCAAGTTGATAAGGTTCGCCTTGAGCAGACGCCCCATTAAAAATTCAATCGAGAAATAATAAACCTGTTTTTCCTGTCTGTCCATGTAAGCGCGATTGGTCTTAATCCAGTTTTCGGAAATGACCTGCTTAGCGACTGCCGCGACCGTTTTATAAATTTCGTTCATTGGCAATTCGTGAATATCGCGTCCAAACATGATATGCGCCGAGCTGATAAAGCGCATTTTGAGCGACTCTTTGAGTTTTTCGTACTCCTTACTGCGTGTAATTTTTCTGTCTGTATCCCTTGGCAAGTTAATTCCTCCTTTTGCTACGTGATTTTCCTTCCCTGAAAAATTTTTGGTTCAAGTGTCATTTTACCAAACAGAAAAAAATTTATCAATAAAAATCATAGAAAGGGCGAATTTCTACGTCTAGGAAATTTTCTTCCCGTCAGTAAAAATCCGCCGCTTTCATAAACTTTTAATCGGACTTAAGCCGACGATTTTAAATTCTTGCTTTCTTCTTGACGATATAAGGATAATTTTCCGCACCCTTGAGCCAGCGATTTTTGGTTATGATAACTTCTTTGTCGCAGATGACATTTTCGACGCGAGCACCCTCTTGCACGTCGCAACGTTGCATAAGGATAGAATCTTTGACGACTGCGCCCTTGCCGACGATAACGCCGCGAAACAGAATACTATTTTCGACAGTGCCGCGAATTTCGCAACCGTTAGCAATGAGCGAATTTTTAACGCTTGCCGTCTCTTTATACTGAACCGGAACTTCGTCCTTGACTTTGGTGAAAATCGGACGGTCGTTGTTCATGAAGAGTTCTTCCCAAACTTCAGGCTTGAGGCAATCGCGGTTCGCTTCGTAATATTCCATAGTCGAATTGATATGGGCAACGTAGCCTTCATGCTTATACGCGCTGATTTTGAATTCTTCCGCGTGACGAATCAAAGCGTCAAGCAAGAAGTCTTGCCCGCCGCGTTCATAGGTCGAGCGGACGAGATAAGCGAACGTCGGGACGGGCATAAGATATGCGCCCATAACGTCTTTTTGTCCTTCCTTAATCGCGGGCACTTCGGCGAGGTCGGTGACGATACCATTTGTGCTGGTCTGAATAACGACGCTTTTGCCTTCGCGGTCTACTTGGGCTTTGGAATAAACCATAGTAATATCCGCGCCGCTCTTTTTATGGAAGTCGAGAACTTTTTCAAAGTCAATGTTGTAAATGTAGCTTGCATTGGTCAGCAAGACATATTGACGCCCGCTGAGTTCTGCGAAGTCGAGGTTGGCATAAATATCTTTAAGGTCGCCCTTGCGCGAATCGTTATCGGGCAGAGCCGCCGGCAAATAGGTCAAGCCGTCGCGACGACGTGCCAAATCCCAATCTTTACCGGAACGGATATGGTCGAGAACTGCACGCGAGAAATCGGGAAGGAGCAGACCAACGGCACTTATTCCCGAATTAACCATATTAGAAATCGCGAAGTCAACGAGGCGATAGCGTCCCGCAAAAGGCAGAGCTTCAACTGCGCGGGTCGCTGCCAATTCTCTAATCAGACTGTTGCCTTCCTGAAGATTTATTATCCCCACTACTTGTTTCAATTCAAAGCACCTCCGAAATCAATTCGTAATGCGTAATGCTTAATGCATAATTTTTACTGCGCATTAACAACGGCACCTTCGGGAACGACGAAAATTTCGCCCTCTTTGCCTTCAACCTTCGCGCCGGCTTTAATGACAGCGTCTTGAGCAATAATCGCGTAGTTGACGATTGCGCCTTCTTCAATGACTGCCGACGGAAGAATAACCGAGTTGGTAACTTTCGCGCCTTTGCCTACGCGCACGCCTTGGAAGATAACGCATTTTTCTACGTCGCCTTCAATTTTCGCGCCTTCATTAATCATAGCCTGTTTAACTGTGGCATAAGGACCGACGAAATGCGGCGGCAGTGACGGATTGGACGAGAAGACTTTTTGGTCGCCTTTGAGGTCGAAGGGCGGCTGGTCTTGGAGCAAGTCCATATTTGCTTGCCAGAGACTTTCAATCGTTCCGACATCTTTCCAATAGCCCTCGAAAGCGTAGGAGAACATGCGCGCGCCGTCGGCGAGCATTTTCGGAATAAGGTCGTTGCCGAAATCGTGAGTTGAATCTTCTTTTACGCCGTCTTCTTCGAGATACTTTTTGAGGAAGGGTTTCGAGAAAATATAAATGCCCATAGAGGCAAGGTTGGATTTAGGTTCTTTCGGCTTTTCTTGGAATTCGGTAATACGTCCGGTTTCTTTGTCGGTAACCATAATACCGAAGCGCGGAGCCTCTTCCCAACTGACTTCAAAGACGCCGATTGTAACATCAGCATTATTCATCTTGTGGGCTTTGAGCATCCAGGAATAATCCATAGTGTAAATATGGTCGCCGGAAAGAATCAGGACGTAATCGGGGTCGGCGAGGTCGATGAAGTTGAGGTTTTGATAGATAGCGTCCGCCGTGCCACGATACCAATCCGCGCCTTTTTCGCGAGCATAAGGAGGAAGAATGAAAACGCCGCCGCCGGTGCGGTCGAGGTCCCAAGAGCTACCGCTACCCAGATAGTTGTGGAGTTCGAGCGGCTTATACTGAGTGAGCACGCCAACTTTTTCAATGCCCGAATTTGCGCAATTAGAAAGCGGGAAGTCGATAATGCGATACTTTCCGCCGAATGGTACTGCCGGCTTCGCAACGG
This sequence comes from Selenomonadales bacterium UBA7018, assembly GCA_002448305.1. GTDB lineage: Bacteria > Bacillota > Negativicutes > Selenomonadales > Selenomonadaceae > Quinella. The sequence goes on along the minus strand of DJWY01000003.1, from coordinate 42,548 downwards.
TTTTCGTTAAGGCCTTAAGGCGGCTACCCTGCCCGCCGGCCAAGATCATTGCCAAGCACTCTGTCTTTCTCATAGAATTATCCCCCCTGAACGAAATACAAACAACTATTTTCCGAAGCAAGGCTTCATTGTTATTGGCATTTCTACGCGCATTGTCTTTTTCCTGCCTAAAATTTCAGAAAAATTTTTCGTGTAAAAAAATCCCCGCAACGTTGACGGGGAGAAATTTTTTCTTACATGTCTTTGATTAGCAAATAAGAATTAAAGCCCAATAAAAATTCTGCGCCGTTTAAAAAATCTTTACCGAAAACAAAGCCTTCATTGATTAATACGTTGTACGGGAAAATAAGCATGGTTATAAAGAAAATTTTTTTACCTTGCGAGCGTTTCATGGCTTTGATTAATTTTTTTATCGACTCTTGATTTTCGGCTAGAATAATATCTTCGTTCGTTTGTACGGAGAAAGCTTTTTTAATCATGTCGACATCTTGCGGGGTGACGAAGAAAGCGCGAGTTTTGCCGCTCATCATTGCTGAAAGATTTAGCATGGAGCTTTTTAGCCCACCGTGCATTTGCTCAACGCCTTCGTAAAGTCGCCCGATTGAATCTTCGTCAAACCAAGGAGTTTTCATGAAATATTTTATCCACAGCCGATTGAGGTTATCACTAAGATTGAGAGCAATACCTTGCCCACCGTTGCTGTTATTATAGTGATAGATTTTTTTCCGAGCTTGCGGAGTTTTCTCAACAAAGCGTTCGCTTCTTACGAGGGCATTGAATTTTGCAGGTAGTTTGAGATAGCTTTTTGAATATATATAATTCAATACTTCTTGGTCTAAATATATGAGTTGCGGGTGTTCGCTAAGGTATTTTATACCGTCTGATATCAATTCTTCTTCATTACGCCAAGAGTTCAAATTAATGAGCAAGACACCTGAATTAAAGTAATCATTATAACTGACTAAATTGTTTTTTACGAGATAATTTACTTTTGCATTTCGAGGATAATCAAGCGGGTCATTTTCTGCTTCGGCAACGGCAGCAATCGATTTATCGTTAAGTTCAATTTGCCAAAGTTCAGTTATATCGAGATTGACGATAATATCGGAATCGAGATAAATGACTTTTTCAATATCAGCTGAAATAATTTGCGGAATTAGCAAACGATATAGAGCGGCTATACTTAATTGTGAAGTTTTTGCTGACGGAATAAGTATATTTATTTCTGCAATTCTATCCGCGCAGAGTTCGTCGACGTTATAAAACTTCACGGCTTGCCCGTAACGCCCCGTTAAATAAATGAATTTGTCGCGGTTATCTTGCGTCAAGGTGTTGTCGTGGAGAATGTGTACGGTAATTGACGTGGGGGGGGGCGTGGCATTTTCAAAGAGCGAACACATAGTCGTGCCCGTGAATTTGGAATATCGCCCGGTCTTGTCGTAAAGCCCGAAACAAACGTGAATCATAGAATCACTCCTTACATGTCTTTTATTAGCGCGTAAGAATCAAAAGGCATTGAGTCGTTTAAACCCGATAAAAATTCCGCGCCGTTTAAAAAATCTTTGCCGAAAACAAAACCTTCATTGAGTAATACGTTGAACGGGAAAATAGATAAGGCTATAAAGAAAACTTTTTTGCCCTGCGAGCGTTTCATAGCTTTGATTAATTTTTTAATCGAGTCTTGATTCTCGGCTAAAATTATATCTTCGCCTTTTTGTACGGAGAAAACTTTTTTTATCATTTCAACATCTTGCGGGGTGACAAAGAAAGCGCGAGTTTTGCCGCTCATCATTGCCGAAAGACTTATCATTGACGTTTTTAGCCCGCCGTGCATTTTTGCAAAACCTTCGTAAAGCCGCCCGATTGCGTCTTCGTCGAACCAAGGAGTTTTCATGAAATATTTCATCCAGAGCCGATTGAATGGGTCGTTCATGTTTAATTGCGGATTATTCATTATGTAATGATAAATCGCGGCACGTGGTTGAGTCGTTTCCTTTACTACCTGATACATAAAAATATCGAATTCTTTGGGGAGCTTTACGTAATTTTTAGAGAAAAGATAATTCAAAACATCTTGGTCTAATAACGAAGTATATTGCGTCTTATCGCTGATAAAATTTAGCCCGTTTCTTATTTCTTCTTCTTTGTCTCTTAGAACTTTTAAATTCATAAGCAATACGCCCGAATTAAAGTAATCCTCGTAGTCAACTAATTTATTTTGGACAAGATATTTTCCTGCGGTAGCTAATGAAGGATTGACTTCAATTAAAATTTCAGGGACGGCGGCAAGCGGCTTGTCAGCAAGATTAACTTTCCAAAGTTCGTTTATATTAAGATTGGCGATAATATCCGCGTCGAGATAAATACATTTATCAATATCCGCTGAAAGAACTTGCGGAATAAAAAAACGATAAAACATAGCTATAGTATATCGAGTTTCGCTAGCTCTCGGAAAGAGGAAATTTATTTCTGCAATCCTATCCGCGCAGAGTTCCTCGACGTTATAAAATTTCACGGCTTGACCATAACGCCCCGTCAAGTAAATGAATTTGTCGCGATTGTCTTGCGTCAAGGTGCTGTCATGGAGAATGTGCACTGTGACTTCCGAATTGGTATTTTCAAAAACTGAAAGCATAGTCGTACCTAAAAATTTTGAATAATGCCCCGTTAAGTCAATCATGCAAAGGCAAATATGAATCATAGAATCACTCCTTCTGTAATTTTCATGTCAAGAATTTTTCGTCCCAATTTTTTCGGAAAGGCGGCGGCGCAATTCGCGCTTAAATTCCGTCGCACCCTCAAGAAATTTCACCTCGACGCAGATAACATAAATAGGAATGTTCCAATTTTCCTTTGCGACTTCGTTTGGGATTTTAACGGCGTCCTTTTCGGTTACGACAATCATTTCCGCTGCAAATGAATCCGCCCGCCGCAAAATGTCTTCCATTTCCATAATCGTATAGTCGTGGTGGTCAGGATAGCGCAAGCTCGAAATAATTTCCGCGCCCAAATCCCTAAGCGTTCGTTCAAACGACGCAGGATTTCCAATAGCTGAAACAGCCATAACTTTTCGCCCCGAAATAGTTTCAACCGGAACGCCTTCGCTCGCTAAATCAACTGACCAATCAGCAAGCGGAATAAGACAGCGCGGTTGGTGAATGCTCTCGACAATCTGCGCGGAAGAATTATACCTAGCGACAGTCTCGCGAATTAAATCGCAGGAACCTTCGCGGGCTTGGTCAACCTTAGTCATTAAGCAAACGTCAGCGCGGCTTATGTGCGACATTGACTCGCGCAAAATTCCTCGCGGCAAAAGATAGCCGTTGCCGAAAACCGACACTGCGTCAATCAGCAAAATATCAAAGTCGCGAATAACTTGCCAATGCTGAAAGCCATCGTCTAAAATCACAACTTCCGCGCCGAAATTTTCAATCGCATATTGCCCCGTAACAGCCCGCCGCGCCCCGATTAAAACAGGGACATTCGGCAAGTGCTTAGCCAACATATAAGCTTCGTCGCCCGCTTCCGCCGCGTCCATTTGCAAAGTCTTGCCGTCAGAAACTATTCCGACTTCGCCGCGAAATTTTGCCCGATAGCCGCGATTCAAAATCACGACGCGATAGCCCATATCGCGAATTTCTTTAGCAAGCCGTTGCGCCGTCGGAGTTTTGCCCGTGCCGCCAACCGTTATGTTGCCAAGACTTATCACAAAGCAATTTAATCGCTCCTTGCCCGAAAAGCCCAGTTCATAACCGAGCAAGCGCAAATCGACAAGCCCGCGATAAATTAACGAGCCAATATACATTACGAAAATTATCACCGGCGTAAACACTCCGCGAACTTCTTCATCGTGAATCAGCCGCAGGAAATACGTTTGGACATTTTCAATTTTCTCCGTCGTGCGAAGTCGACGCGCACTTTCTTTAGCTTCGTATTCGGTGAGCATTTCCCGCAAAAGTACTGCCGATTTTCTCGATGCACCGCGATTTTCATGGACAATTTTAATCGTCTCTTCCTCAAGGCGTTGGCGTTCTTTGGGTTCATCGAAAAGTTTTTTCGCCTGCGCGGCAAGTTCGTTATCATCATTAACGGTTATGCAAGCGTCGCGATTTTTGAACAGCGCGTGCAAGTCCTTAAAATTTTCCATGTGGTGACCGACAATAATAGCTTTGCCGTGCGCCGCCGGCTCAAGGATATTATGCCCGCCGTGCGAAACCAGACTGCCGCCGACGTAAATCACATTGCCGACGCTGTAAACCTGTCCAAGTTCGCCGATTGTGTCAAGGATAATAATATCTTCGTTGGCGGGCGGACGCTTTTGGAGTTCCGTGCGCGTTCCGACGGTAAAACCAGCCGCCCTGCACAGCGCGACGACTTCACGAGTGCGCAAAAGTTCACGCGGAGCAATTACGAGCCGCGCTTTTGGGTGATTTTCGCGAATCGCCTTGAACGCCTTTAGAACAAAATTTTCTTCGCCGCGATGAGTACTGCCCGCCAGAAAAATTTCCTTAGCATCAGTCAAGCCCATATCAGATAAAATTTTCCTGCGTTGCTCGTCTGTTACGTCGGTATAAGTCTGGTCAAATTTAGTATTGCCCGTGACGGTGACAAGTTCGGGCGGTGCGCCAAGTTGCTTAACGTAACCCGCGTCAACACCAGACGCCATAGCGAAAAGTTTCACCGTTCCAATCATATCGCGCAGAATTGAGAACATGTACTTATAACGCTTAACGCTTTTTTCGGAAATGCGCCCGTTGACCATCATGACAGGAACTTGATTTTCTCGCGCTGCCTTTAGGAAATTTGGCCAAAGTTCGGTCTCGACGTTCAAGAAAACTCGCGGGAAAATTTTTTTAAACACTAACTCTGAAACGAACGGCAAATCCAGCGGGAAATAAATTATGCTGTCGGCGTCCTTGATTATGCGATTTGCCATTTCATAGCCCGAAGTTGTCACGACTGAAACTAAAATTGGCGACTTTGGAAATTCGCGCCGAAATTCTTTAATCAGCGGACTTGTCGCTACGATTTCGCCGACCGACGCCGCATGCACCCATATACAATTTTTTTTCGCTACGGGGTCGAGTGCGCCTTTTGGGAAGAAGCCGAAACTTTGCTTGATTCTTTCGACGAAGCCGCGCTCGCGTATCGAACGAATCATGAAAACCGGAATAATTAGAATCACGACGAGTATCGCCGCAAGGTTGTAAAGTAACTGCATTATTGCTCCTTAAGATAAAAATTTTGCTGATTATATCACACGCACAAAAAAAAATCTGCCGCATTTAACGACAGACGAAAATTTTTAATCGGTGCGTGCCGCCTTCATAGCTAATTTGTTTTCGTACATTTCCTTATCAGCGCGCTTGAAAACTTCGTCAGCTGATTTATCGACGCCCGCTTTGTAAAATGCAATGCCCACCGCCGCCGAAACTTTTTCCCACGCCTCAAGCGATTTGTCGGAATTCTTCCGCACCATTTCTGCTTTGAATTTTTCCACAAGATATTTGCACATAGAAACTTCCTTGCCCTCAACCACCGCGACAAATTCATCGCCGCCAATCCGATAAACATTTTCCTCGCCGAAGATTGAACAAATTAGCTTAACGGCATTCATAAGATATTCGTTGCCGCGCTCATGCCCGTAAGTGTCATTAACGCGCTTAAGATAATTTACATCAACCATTACGATACAAAATTCCGCTTCGCCAACCAAAATTTTATCGTTAAGTAAAATGGTCGTCTCGTCATAGGCGGCTTTATTTTTTATGCCCGTCAACGAATCCTTATGTGCTAATTCGTCCATTTCGGCAACTTGCTTTTTCGCTCGCCGCAACTTTTCAAAGTAGTCTGTAACGTCGCTGGTTGTCTTCAACAGCGCGTGATATAAATTTTCTATCTCGTCGCCCGTCTCTATGTTCAAACTTTTTATCTGCTCAATATTTTTCTCCCGCGCTGCTTCTGAGTCGTAAGCAAAATTTCTCGCGCAATAAGCCATAGTATTCACAGGCAAGACAATATTATTTTCCACGAAACGCAGCCCGATAACGAAGACGAACACAAAACAGCCCGAAAATAGCGCAAGCACTTTTGCAGTCAAAGTTCTGCCGTAATCTAAAACTAAATTCATTGAAAGTTCAATCCCGACATAACATTGAATCGCGCCTGCTCTGTCACGAATGGGCTTATAAAGCGTCATTAAAAGTTCGTCGCCGTCATCGGAAATTCTTTCTTCGCCCAAAAGCAAATCTCCGCTGAAATAGCTTTTGTCGTGCGCAATCTCGCCGAAAGAAAAATTTTCGTCCGTGCTGAAAATGATTCGTCCGCCCTCCCTAGAAACTTTTTCGACGTGCAAATTTTTAATTTCCATGTTGCTGTTTTTTATGGCGAGAAGTTTTCTTTCAATCTCGTTATAACCTTCGGCATTTCGCCCAAGCTTTATGTAATCGTCAACCTTAGCTGGATTAATTTCGGTCGCGGCAATCGTCGCCAAACCGTTAGCAATTCCAGCTTGAACATTCATAGCGGATTGCTCAAAAATCCTGTAGCTGATTGACGCTATCGACCCCGAAATAAATAGTGAACTCAACATCAAGATTAAAAGCATTTTCGTTCTTAGCGACGACTTCGGGCATTTGCGTTTATAAATTTCATTTCTCATTTCGGCAGTAATCGGAGCTTGTCTTTTCCCAACTCTGCTGAAAATGTTTTTTACCGGTTGCGGTATGAATTTCAGAAGAAGAAATGCTACGATTATTGTTAAGCCTTTGTCGATTAATTCTTGCAGAAATTTTATCGTGAAGTGCATTTGAATTTCGTTGAGAGCCGCGACGACACCTGTGCAGAATAAAAATTTCCCAATGAATTCGCTTAGAATCGCCGAAACCAATGCAATCATAGGAATTGTCAGCAACATTTTTAGAAAGCTTTGGAACCAACCACGCCGCGCTAAAAACGTCGTGACAATCGCAATAAAAATGCTCACCGAGCAATAATACATTTCCGATTCGTTAGCGAAGGACGCAAAAAAATGCGTGACAAAGCCGACGACCACGCCTGGCACGTAGCCGCTCATCATTGCAATTAAAATTGTCCCGCCCGTATCTAAGAACAGTTGCAGATTTAAATTCTTCGCGACAAATGCTCCCAGCAAGTTCAAAGCGATTGCTAAAACGCATATCAAAATCGGTGAAGGTTTACTTCTTAACATATAAATCTCCTAATCAGTCCTATTAGCTTTCATAGCTAATTTGTTTTCGTACATTTCCTTATCGGCGCGCTTGAAAACTTCATCGGAATTTTTATCACTAGATGGTTCATAAGTCGCCATACCGACTGCCGCCGAAACTTTTTCCCAAGGATTAAGCGTCAGATTAGTCGTTTTATGCTCCATTTCTGATTTGAATTGCGCAACGAAATATTTGCACAAGGAAACCTTTTCGCCCTCGATTATCACGACGAATTCATCGCCGCCAATCCGATAGACATTTTCCTTGCCGAATACGCCGCAAGTTAATTTGCAAGCGTTAATCAGATATTCGTTGCCGCGCTCGTGCCCGTAGTTGTCGTTGACGCGCTTAAGATAATTCACGTCGACCATAACTATGCAAAAATTCGCGTCCTTCAACAAAATTTTCTGGTTGAGTAAGGCTATCGCTTCATTGTAAGCAGTCTTATTCTTAACGCCCGTCATTGAATCTTTATGCGCAATTTCGTCCATAGCAAGATATTTTACCTGCATATCGGCGACTTGTCCTTTTGCGCGTTGCAGATATTTTAAATAGTTTAAAAGATTTTCCGTCGTCCGAATCAACGCGATATATAAATTTTCAATCTCGTCGCCCGTTTTGATTCGCAAACTTCTTATGCGCTTAATATTTTCCTTGCGAGATACATCGCTATCGTAGGAAAAATTTCGGGCGCAATAAGCCATAGTGTTCACCGGCAAAATTATACTGTTTTCGACGAACGCCAAGCCAACTGCGAAGATGAATATAAAACAACCCGCGAACAACGCCAGCAACTTAATAATAAAAATTCTCATGTATTCGCGTAGAGTGTCCATAGAAAAATCAATCGCCGCGTAGCATTGGCACTTGCCGTTGACGTCGTAAAGGGGCTTGTAAAGCGTCAAAAGATAGCCGTATTTATCATCAGAAATAATCGGCTGAATTGGTTTACCGGCAATCAAATCGTCGCGGTAGGGCAAAAGGCTTGGGTCGAATTCCGCAATCTCACCAGCTTTATCAGCCTCAAGATATGCCGTATTTAAATCGAAAACGACGCGGCAACCTTCCTCTGTAATTCTGTAGACGTAAAGATATTTCACGTCGGTCGAGCTATTCTTTATCGCGTAAAGTTTTTCCTCAATCTCCTTGTAACCTTCAGCATTGCGCCCGTATTTTATGTAATTGTCGACTTTTGCGGGGTCAATCATGCTCAAAACTACCGTAACCATTCCGTCAACACCTTTAATCCTGTCCGTAGTCGCGGTGTCCTTGAAAAGCAGGTAACTTATCAGTGCAATCGAAAACGATATTAAAAGTGAACTCAACATTAAAATCAAAAGAACTTTGGTGCGTAGCGATGACGATAAATAATTTTTCTCGTTCATAGCGCGTTTCATTTCGTCGGATAGCGGAGCTTGACTGCGCCCGAAAAGTAAAAATTCTCTTTTCGTTCGTAACGGTGTCATTCTAAAGAGGAAGTACGCCAGAAAAACTGATAATGATTTGTCAAGTAACTCATACTTGAAATTTGTCTCGAAATTTAATTCAAATTCGCTCATGACCTTAAGAAAATCCGCCGATTTCAAAAAATTTTCTATCAAAAGGTCGAATATCCCCGTTAAAAACGTCAAAAGGGTTATTAGAATTAAAATTTTGCAGGGAATATTAAAAATTTTTTTCGGTACTAAAAATGCCGTGACAATCGCGATTAAAATGCTTATGGTGCAATAATACATTTCCGTAGACTCGAAAATTGCTTTTAATAAATTCGTGAAGAAACCAACCGCAATGCCCGGTACGTATCCTCCAAGCGCGGCGATAAAAATTGTTCCACTCGTATCAAGGTAGATGGGCAAGGCGAAAAATTTCCCGATTGCTGAGCCGATTAGGTTCAAAGTTAAGCTCGCTATGCAAATGAAGATAAATTTCCCGATTGACACTTTACGCGCTTCCTTATTAAATTTTTGCAGATTATATCACACACGCGAAAAAAAATCGCCGACATGAAACGATATTTTGGAAAATCGGCGCGTCATTTACAAGCCGCCCGATTTTTGATAGACTTGCATGAGTAAAAAATATTGGAGGTCTTTAAAAATGAAAGTTATCCTGCAGGAAGATGTTAAAAAAGTTGGAGCAAAGGGCGAAGTTGTCGAAGTTTCTGACGGATACGGGCGCAATTATCTTTTACCGCGAAAATTGGCGGTCGAAGCGAACGTTGCAAATTTGAACACGGCGAAAGTTAAGGCGGAAAATAAAGCGCGTAAAGCTCAGCAGGAAGCGGACGAGGCTAAACTTTTGGG
>DJWY01000003.1:0-32931 GCA_002448305.1 Selenomonadales bacterium UBA7018 | reverse complement strand
TTTCCGTGAAAATTCCGGTTAAAATCGGCAAGGACGGAAAACTTTTCGGCTCGGTGGGCGGCTCCGATGTTGCTAAGGCTCTCAAGGAAAATCATTCGCTCAACGTCGACAAGCGCAAGATTTCCATTCAAGGCAACGTGACGGGAGCGGGCATTTACGACGCAGTTATCAAGTTGCACCCCGAAGTTACGACGAAAATTAAGTTTGAAGTTGTAGAGGGATAAATTTGTTGCATGACGTTGATTTAAATCGATAATTTTTTTTAGTTGATTAACTTACTTTCTTTGTGTGCGGCAAAGAAAGCCGCTTAGACCGCTAAATTTCGCGTCACGCGAAATGGTCGCGGCGACCGCCCGTCATGGGCGGCCGGATTGTCACTATTAACTAGGCTTTCTTTATTTTTAATTGCTTTTGAAAGGTGGGAATCTGTGTTTAAAAAATTTTTTGGAGCAATCAATCGAGCGGTCGGCGGGCAAAAAAATCCGTTGCCAATTTCGCCGCACCACGAAACCGAAACTGATAGAGAAGTCGCCGCGCTTTATACAATCCTAGTCGATGTTATGGGCGCAGACAGATTAGTTTTGCAGGCAGGCAAAATGGACGCGCTCCGCTACATGCGTTCTCCCGACCCCGCAGAAAGAATTCTTGCCTTGCGCCGAATCCTTGAAGAAAATCCGACGTTATCGCCGCCGCCAAAGCCTTCCGAGATAAACGAGCAAATAGCGTATCTTTCAGAGTTAATCGCGGACATAATGGCGCGGCGGCAAGTCGAAGACAAAATCGAGCGCAAAATTTCGGAGAAAATGGAAAAAGACCATCAAGAATATGTCAAGGATATTCGCATGCAAGTTTTGAAGGAAGAAAAATCAGAAGAAACGCCGCACGATAAGAAAAAGCGCGAAGAACTGCAGCAGTTGGAAGAAATTCATTTAACACAATCGGTTATGGAACTTCTTCGCCCGCAAAAATTAGAAGAAATCGTCGGGCAGGAACGGGCGGTTAAATCGTTGCGCTCAAAACTCGCCTCACCCTATCCGCAACATTTAATTTTGTATGGTCCGCCAGGCGTCGGCAAAACTACGGCGGCGCGACTTGTCTTAGAGGCGGTACGCGGCACGGAGCTTAGCCCGTTCGATAAAGATGCGCCGTTTGTCGAAACTGACGGGACAACTTTACGTTGGGACCCCCGCGACGTGACGAACCCGCTTTTAGGCTCCGTGCACGACCCAATTTATCAAGGTGCGCAGAAACAACTTGCCGAAAGCGGTATTCCTGAACCAAAGCCCGGACTCGTCACGGAAGCGCACGGCGGCATTTTGTTTATCGACGAAATCGGCGAAATGGATATTATGTTGCAGAATAAATTGCTGAAAGTTTTGGAAGATAAACGCGTCTTTTTTGAGTCGAGCTACTACGACCCGACCGACGAAAAAGTTCCGCCTTATGTCAAAATGTTATTCGAGAACGGTGCGCCCGCCGATTTTGTCCTAATTGGAGCGACGACCCGCGACGCCTCGTCGATTAATCCGGCATTGCGTTCGCGTTGCGCTGAAATTTATTTCGAACCGTTGACGCCCGCGCATATCGTCGAGATTGTCAACAATGCCGCCAGTAAACTCAACGTCGAACTTGAGGAAGGAATTGCCGAGACGATTAGCGAATATACGATTGAAGGGCGCAAGGCGATTAACATTCTTGCCGACGCCTACAGCTTGGCACTTGACCGCAACGAAGAAAAAATTTTGAAGTTCGACCAGCCTATTAAAATCGAAAAGCGCGATGTTTACGAAGTCGCGCAGGTTAGCCGCCTTTATCAATTCGTCACTAAAAAGGCGTCGAGCAAGGCGACAGTCGGGCATATTTTCGGGCTTGGCGTGAGTGGCTTCATTGGCTCGGTTATCGAAATTGAAGCGGTTGTTTTTCCTGCCGAAAAGGGCAAGGGCACAATTCGATTTAACGAAACCGCCGGCTCTATGGCGAAAGATTCCGTGTTCAATGCGGCAAGCGTCCTGCGCCAGACGACCGGAAAAGATATTCACGATTTCGACGTTCATATAAACGTTATCGGCGGCGGCAACATTGACGGTCCCAGCGCGGGCACGGCGATTTTAGCGGCATTAGTTAGCGCAGTTACGGGCAAAAAAATTCGTCAAGACGTGGCAGTTACGGGCGAAATTTCATTGCAGGGAAAAGTTCGACCGGTCGGCGGCGTTTTCGAGAAAGCCTACGGCGCAAAGCAGGCAGGAATTAAAACTTTAGTTATCCCGAAAGAAAACGCTAAGGATATTCCCAAAGGGCACTTAGGCTTAAAAATTTTCGCTGTCGACACGGCGGAAGAAGCTTTCGCAAAAATTTTTGCAGATGAAATCAAGCCCGATAAAAAATCTGCGCGGAAGAAAATTTCCCTGACTAAGGACGAACAGATAAAACAAATTTCCGCAACAAAAGTCACGCCCGAAGAATTGGAAATGTTAATAACAACTAAGGAGTAGTCTAATGGAAAAAGTTTTTAATTCGCTAAGCCCCCCCCAGCGATTTATATATCCTGCTATCTCTGTGATTATTCCAATGTATAACGCAGAAAAATATATCGGCGAATGCCTTGACAGCATTTTGGCGCAGACCTTCCAAAACTTTGAAGTTATCGTTGTTGACGACTGCTCCACCGATAACAGCGCGGCAGTTGTTAAAAGTTATGCTGAAAACTTCGGCGGGCGACTTAGACTTGAGCGAATGTTAAAAAATTCTGGTAGTGGAGCAATGCCTAGAAATAAGGGAATATATTTATCACGCGGAGATTACTTGCTTATAATCGACAATGACGACGCAATCACGTCGACAGCACTAGAAGAACTTTATTCCGTTGCAAAAAATTTTGACGCTGACGTTGTCGCTTGCGAAAAATATTATCAAATTTCCGAACAATTTTGGAATGACGCCGAATTTAGGAAAAAACTTCAACCGCTTATTTGGCGTCCAGGTTCGTTTGTGGACAGACCGACTTTGCTGACTGATAATATTTTGGAGCGTTTGCACCTTTGCGCTAAGAGATATTTTGTGTGGAATGTTTGGTCAAAGTTAATTCGTCGCGATTTAATTCTTAAAAACGAATTTTACTTTTCGGATACTATTGTTGATGATATGGTTTTCACAATCTGCTTGCTTTGTACGGCTGAAAAATTTGTTCTGGTGCCGAACGTGATTAATTATTATCAGATGCGTGAAGGCTCTGTTTCCTATAATTCAAATAAGCACGACGAAAAATTTTTCCGTAAATATGTCAAAGCATTTGCGGCGGCGTTCAGATACCTTGATAAATTTTTAAATGAGCGGGAACCATTTCGCGGGAATTCTTACATAAAATATATCATCTTTGAAATATGTTGGAGCGAACTTCTTGTAGGCTATCTTTTCCATATGTACAATCAAATTGAGGCTTATAAGTTCGATAAAATTTTAATGGAAGAATTATCCGCAGACGATAACCTTGCTTTGGCGGCGTATACTTTTAATATGGGAGCTACTTATCGGCTCAGATTTTCTCAAGCTCAACAACATATTGCCGCGTTGGAAAGCGAGCTTGCACGATTAAAAGCTAAGGAGTGATTTAAATTGGTATCAGCCAAAATGTATGAATTGGGCACGAAGAAATCAACGATACGCACGATATTTGAATTTGGTCGCAAGCGGGCGGCACAAGTCGGCGAAGAAAATATTTTCGACTTCAGCTTAGGCAATCCCAATGTCCCGACGCCAAATTTTGTTCGCGACGCCGCGATTGATATTCTGCAGAATTATGAACCTTCAGCGGTTCACGGCTACACGGTCGCGCCGGGCAATCCAAATGTCCGTGAAACTTTAGCGCAGAGTATCAACAAACGATTTGGTACTAGCTTCGCAGGGAAAAATATTTTCGTGACGAGCGGCGCGGCGGCGGCTATCACAATTTGTTTCAAAGCCCTTGCCGAGCCTGGCGACGAGTTCATAACTTTTGCGCCCTATTTCCCCGAATACAAAGTTTTCGTCGAGTCGGTCGGCGCAACGCTGAAAGTTGTTAAGCCGCGTCCGCAAGATTGGCAAATTGACTTCGACGACTTCGCTAAGCTTTTGAACGACAAAACCAAAGCGGTTATTATAAATTCTCCGAACAATCCTAGCGGCGCGGTTTATTCAAGGGAAACGATTAAAAAACTCACCGAAATTTTAAAACAATCCGGACAAGAAATTTTCCTGATTTGCGACGAACCTTACCGCGAATTGGCTTACGGCGTCGACGTGCCTTGGGTGACAGATTTTTATAATAATGCGCTTGTCTGCTATTCCTACAGCAAAATTTTTTCGTTGCCCGGCGAGCGCATTGGCTATATAGTCGTGCCTGATGAAGTTGCGGACTTCGACAAAGTTTTTGGGGCAATAGCGGGCGCGGCAAGGGTTTTAACTCACGTCAACGCGCCGAGCTTATGGCAATTAGTTGTTGCTAAGTGCGCGGGAAAATCGGTTGACATTACGCCCTACGAGAAAAACGGCAAGCTTTTATATGACGGATTGATTGATGCGGGCTTTGAGTGCGTCAAGCCGCAAGGCGCGTTTTATCTTTTCCCAAAAGCACTTGAGGCGGATGATTACGCTTTTTGCGAGCGGGCAAAGAAATACGATTTGCTTTTGGTGCCAGGCGCGGACTTTGGCGCACCAGGTTATTTCCGTGCAGCTTATTGCATAAAAACGGAGACGATTGAACGTTCCTTGCCGCTCTTCAAGAAATTGGCGGCTGAATACAAAGGATAAGTTATGAAAAAGATTTTAAGTTTTGCGCTGATTATTTTGACGTTTGCGCTTTGCGGTTGCGGCTCCGAGAAAAAGGACGACGGCAAGTTGACAATCGTTACGTCGTTTTATCCAATGTACCTTGACGCGATAAATATTACTCGCGGGGTTAGTGACGTTGAAGTCGTGAACTTAACGCCGCCGCAGACAGGTTGCCTTCACGATTACCAACTCACACCCGAAGATATGAAAGTTTTGGAGACAGCTGATATTTTAATCGTGAACGGCTTGGGCATGGAAAGTTTTCTCGACAAAGTTATTGAGACGCACCCAAATTTGAAAATCATTGACGCGAGCGACTCGCCCGAAATTGTTCCGATTATGGAAGACGGCGTGCCCAATCCGCATGTCTGGACGAGCTTAACTTATTCAATTCAACAGGTGAAAAATATTCTTAGGCAACTCAGCGAACTCGACCCCGACCGCGCAGATAAATACAGAATGCACGCGCTTGAATACGTCGACGAGCTGACGACGCTTCGTGACGAAATGCACCTTTCGCTGACTATGTTGCCCAATAAAGACATTGTGACATTCCACGAGGCGTTCCCGTACTTCGCGGCGGAATTTAATCTGAACATTGTCGCCGTCATAGAACGCGAACCCGGCACCGAGCCAACTCCGCAAGAACTTGCCGAGACGATTGAAAAAATAAATTCGCTACCCGTTAAAGTGATTTTCACTGAACCGCAATATTCACCTAAGGCGGCAGAAACTATCGCCCGCGAAACCGGCGCACAAATTTTTGAACTCGACCCGATTGTCACCGGCGAAGCTAAGCCCGAAAATTTGATGGACTACGTCGACCGCATGTTAAATAATCTCATAACGCTGACTAAAGCCTTGCAATAAAAATTTTCTTGACTTAAGTAAACTCGAACGATTATTATAAAAAAAATCCCCTGCGCAGGGATAAAAGGAGGAAAAATTTTATGGCTATTCAAGCACCCGTCATCGGCAGTAAAAATGTTACCGGAACGAATTATCAAGGCTCGGCGGCTAAAGTTTATTTCACAAAGAAAATTGACGCCGAACACCTTATCAAGCTTTACAAGATGATTAACGAAAACATTTTCGGCAAAGTCGCTATTAAACTCCACACCGGCGAAAAACACGGACCGAACATTATTCCGCGCGATATGGCAAAAGCTTTCCAAGCGCAAGTTCCCAACTCGGCAATCGTCGAATGCAATACGCTTTACGAAGGCGACCGCGATACAACCGAAAAACATCGCGAAACGCTTAAAGTTAATGGCTGGACGTTCTGCCCCGTCGATATTATGGACGAAAATGACGAAATTGTTAATTTGCCCGTGCGCAATGGCTTTCACCTCAAGGAAGTCGCAATGGGCGCACACATTACAAATTACGATTCAATGATTGTCTTGACGCATTACAAAGGGCACTACATGGGCGGTTTTGGCGGCTCAATGAAAAATATTGGCATTGGCAACGCAAGCGGGCATTTGGGCAAAGCACAAGTTCACGGCGTCGACCCCAACAACGTTCCCGAAGATTTTATGCAGTGGCCGACCAAAGAATATTTCATGGAGCTTATGGCGGACAGCGCGAAGGCAACTTGCGATTATTTCGGCAAGCACATTATCTTTATAAATGTTATGCGCCGTATGAGTGTCGACTGCGACTGCGCGGGCGTCGAAGCTGATGAACCAACTATGGAAGACATTGGAATTGCTGTTTCGACAGATATTCTCGCTGTCGACCAAGCTTGTTGCGATTTAGTTTATGCCGCGCCCGATTCAAAGGATTTAAAGGAGCGCATTGAAACTCGCGTTGGCTTGCGTCAACTTTCGGCTATGGCTGAAAAGAAAATGGGCAATCCTCAATACGAACTCATCGAAGTAGAATAAATCACTACCGATAAGAAATTTTAAAGCCGCTCGAAAAAGTCGGGCGGTTTTTTGCTTGACAATAAGCGGCAAATGATTTAATATAAGCCGCGTCACGGGGGCGTAGCTCAGCTGGGAGAGCGTTTGACTGGCAGTCAAGAGGTCAGGGGTTCGATCCCCCTCGTCTCCACCAATTAGAAATATTTCCGCGTTTGGCGGTTATTTTCGTTTATGGAGGTGTATAATTTGTCGGAACCAAAGAAAACGATTGCTCTTTTTTATGGCGGCGTCGTCAATATCGGCAGGACAATAAACTTTTTGCCCCAAAATGTAAATCCTTTAGCCGGTATTAATGAAATGGCGTCTGCTGACATTAGACTCGTGGATTTGGAGTCGGTGATTGCCACTAAGGGCGAACAGCGTAATACTTTTGATACTTTTTATTTCCGCGCCCGTCCAGAAAAAACTAATATCCTTGTGAATAACAACATTGATATTGTCCTTACTGCGAATGACCACACGGGCGATTACGGCGCAGAAGCTCTGCTCGAACAAAGAGAAATTCTCGACCGCGCAGGCATTTTGCATACTGGCTCCGGAAAAAATTTCGAGGAAGCTTTCGCGCCCGTTTATAAAAAAGTCGGCGACGTAACCCTTGCTATTTTCTCCGTTGATTCAACTAAGCGAGTTTCAGCTGCAACCGCTGATAGTCCCGGCACAGCTTATTTGCCCGCCGATAAGCCAGAACTTTGGCAAAAAGTTTTTTCGGAAAGAATTCGCACGGCTCACGAAAAAGCCGACGTTGTAATTATCGCGCCGCATTGGGGCTTGAATATTTACAAAAAGCCTTCCAAAAATATGCAGGCTCTTGGGCATTTGCTAATTGATTTGGGAGCAGATGCCGTTCTGGGTTGCAATTCTCATTTAGTTCACGGCGTGGAAAATTATAAATCTCGTCCAATAATTTATGATGCGGGCGATTTGCTCTTTGACTGGGGCAGGCGGAGTGGCGGCGGTTTCGTTTTGGAAATTTCCACTGACGGCGTCGAGAAGGTTAAATTTATTCCGCTTGATATTCTCTACTGCCAAACCTTACGCGCTAAAGATAATGCGCCTAAAATTTTAAACGAATTTATCGCCGCGTGCAAAGAATTCAAAACCTCTCCGACTATCGCGGGAGATGTAGCCGAAATAACTTTGAATCCGTCGCCTCGTCAAGATAAGCCCATTAGTGCCGCTTTAGAAATTGTAGCTGAAAAGCAGTTAATCGCGCCCCTTGCCGCGCCGCGTCCTGAATGGACTGTCGATAAAGTTCCGGACGAAGCGATTATTTCTCCGAAAACTTTTGGCGAATTGAAATTGGTTGGCTATTACATCCCGCCCGAATGTCGCGTTAAGACGGAATCGAAAATGCTTTACGTCGAAACTTACTGGACGATTGACGCGCCCACTGATAAAAATTATTTTTTGTCGATAAGAGGCGTGCCCGTGCTCGAATGCGTTATGACGCCCTACAGCATAAGCATGACGCACGAATTTTTAGACTATATGTGGCCGACTAATCGTTGGAAACCTGGCGTTATTTATCGCGAAAGATTTGGTTTGCCTTCGCCGCCCGTATTAACCAATGTTGATTTGCAGGTAGAAATAAAAGTTTTCTACGGCAGAGAAACTATAGGTGAGTTCAAAGCCTCGAATTTAATCAAAATGCAAATTGCGAACTTGCCCTTGTGTAAAACGGATTTTGACGACGTGATTTATCAATCGGAGCCGGGCAAATGTTGGACGGCTGAACAAATTGCTAAGGTCACTGGCGGGGAATGGATTGTGCCGCCGCATAAAGATTGGTATGTAAATTCCTTGAGTAAAAGCGACGACAAAGGCAAATATTTTCTGCCGCGCCCGACGTTATTTGTAGCGACTACCGCGAATTCTCAAGACTATTACGAACAACTTCTTGCGAACGTAGAAAATTTTGACGGCGCAATAGTAGATAAAGCTATTGAGGGTTTGCCTTACGATTTCCCACAGCTTAAAGTTGATAGTCTATTTAATGCGACTTTGAATCTTGGCGTTGCGGCGCGGAAACGTTTTCAAGGAAAAGTGATTGCTGTAACTGGTTCGGTGGGCAAAACTACGACTTGCAACATGCTCAGTTTCATATTGGGCAGTAAACATAAAGTCACGCAGTCGCCGCCCAATCAAAATAACGGCGTATTAGTTCAATGGAGTTTCGCGCAAGTCAAGCAGAACGACGCTTACGCGGTTATCGAAATGTCTGCTGAAGCTTTCGATAGACCTTTTGAGGCAGTATCCAGCGAAATTAAGCCGCACGTTGCGATAGTTACTTCGCTTGCGACGGATAAAGCCAACATTGCAAGGCTTAAGAGCAGAATTTTTAACGGAATGTCCGCAAACGGTTACGCTATCTTAAATCGCGATATGGCGCAGTACGAAATTTTCGAGCAAAAAGCGAAGTCGTTAAATCTGAACATAATCACCTTTGGCACGCACTCCGACGCGGCGATTAGAATTTCTGCTCTTAAGAGCAACGAAAAGATTTTTATTGATAATAAGACTTACGAACTGCCTGCCACTATACCTACTGAAAAAATTTATGACGCATTGGCAGTCGTAGCAACTTCGTTTGTCATCGGGATTCCCGTTGAAAAGACGCTTGAGGATTTGAAAGCATTCGCATTGAAGGGCGAGGGCAAAATTATTTCGGCGACTGAAAAGCCGGATACCTCCGATATAAAAGCTCTGTTGCCCGCCGGAATTGCGCCCGAACAAAACGGCGTTATTCCCGTGAAAAAGCTAAAAAAAATTGGCGGCGGCGGATATCTTTATATTGATACCGCTCGCGCCTGGTCAGCTATGGTTCGCGCCGCCGCGCAGGAAAATATTTCATTGAGTCTGAACAATCGATTCAACGCTTACAGGAATATTGGTACTCAGATAAAAGTTTTCAAAGAACGCTTTGAGCCAGTAAGCAACAAAGACGCTTTACCCGCCGACGCGATTAAGGTTGAATACAACGGTAAAGTTTGGAAACTTAAGCCCAATGCCGCTTATGTCGAAATTCCTGGACAATCTGCGCACGGCTACGGCTTAGCTGTGGATATTCCAAATGCGGAATCAGAAGCAGTCAAAGCTTGGTTGGATAAAAATGCCGCGCAGTTTGGCTTTTTCAAGGAATATGATTCTAAGCGGCACTATTTCCTTTACGTCAAAGCCCGCGAAGGAATTCCGGCTCGTGTCCTTGAAATTGAAAAGAGTATCAGCGAATAAATTGTTCAATGGCTTTGTTGAGACGTTCAATTTCGGCGGTGTCGCCGGTTTTAACAGCGTCAACAATGCAATGCTCGATATGGTCTTTTAGAATTATGCGCCCGACAGCTTTAATTGCGGCGTCGACGGCGGAAAGTTGAATCAGAACTTCGGAGCAATCGCGCCCGTCCTCAATCATTCTCTTAGTCGATTCAAGGTGCCCGATAAGTCGCGCCATACGATTTAAAACTGCTTTAGTCTGCGTATGCGTGTGGCTGTGGCGAATTACTGTGCCGTCTTCCAAAATATGTTCATGTTCGTGCATTAATTATCCTCCGAATTTTTTAGCAAAATTTTATTGCAACTGATTGACGGCGTCAAGGAAATTTGCTACATTTGCGGCGAGGTGATTTATATGGCAAAACCGAACATTGCCGGCAAGCTGAAAAATTTGGCTCGCGAATTGAAGGACGAAAAAAATTCCGGTGGCGTCAAAAAGCTCGGTGACGCTGTGAAAAATGCCGAGACTAAGAAAAAGCCGCTTAACGATGAAAAAGTTTCGGGACGCAAAGACTAAAACAAAACGTTAGATAGTAAAAAAGAACGGTGGATATTTATCTGCCGCTCTTTTTGGCTTCTTGTTATTCTTTACATAGAGAATTAAATCGCCGCATGGCACGTGATAAACGTCTTACAAAAATGCGACGCGAATGTTCCTTGCTTTAGCTATGAGGATGAAGCGGCGTTTCCGTGTATTGAATAAATTTTTCTTCTTGATATAATTTTGGCTGAGGTGAGACAAGATTAAAACTTCCTGCTTCAAACTGTATAGAGCAAAGCGAAATAAGAAATTAAATCGACAAATAGACGTGGCAGGTCTCGTTTGGAATCTTTGTCTTGGTTTGTACAGACGCTACTATCAATTTTTCGGAAAGTATCTTCAAAAGTCCGTACTACAAAAATATCTGACAAAACTCAAGCGTCGGAAAAGTGAATGTTTTTGTCAGTGTGAAGAAAAGAACAGAGCGGGGCATCGTCCTTTGGAGGAGACCTTACTGGACTTCGTCTTCATTAGAAGCATTGGTTGTTGATAACAGAATCTCCCAACTTTAGCTGTGGGAAGTTTGTCAAAAGAAGAAGCGACCGCGTTTTTTACCAAAATTTTGCAGACAAATACTTAATGCAGACAAGACGTAGATAAATATTCATTGCAAAAAATTTTATTGATTGTTTTTGCGATTATGACGCTAAATAAAATAAAAACAAAGGAAGTGACCGAAAATGTTTATGGAAGAAAGACAAGCAAAAATTTTAGAAATGTTGAATCGCGACGGAAAAGTTTTAGTAAAAGAACTAGCAGAAATTTTCGGCGTGACAGAGGATTCAATCCGCAAAGATTTAAGCTCGCTGGAACTTGACGGAAAATTGAAACGTACTTACGGCGGCGCGGTGACGATAGAAGAAAAATTGCAGATGACCGAAGCAAATCGACGCAGGATTTCGGACGTAGAAGCAAAACGTAAAATCGCTGCAACCGCCGTCCGCCTTATGCAACCGCAAGATTTAATTTTCTTGGACATATCGACGATAAGCATAGCCATTGCGCAAATTTTAGAGAAATCCGAGACGCCGTATAAAATCCTAACGAATATGGTTGACGTGCTTGTTATGCTGGCGCGTAATCCGAAGATAAATTTATTTTTTGCGGGCGGGCAAATTAATCGCAGTCGCGACGGCTTTGCTGACGTGTTCAACATGGAATTTATTTCAAAGTTTCGTCCGGACATTGCCTTTATCGGCGCAAGCGGCGTTGACATAAAAAAAAATTCTCTAAGTTCCCGCGACAGTGCAGACGGTCTTCACAAATCGCGCATGATTGAACTTAGCAAATCGCCTTACATTATGGCTGAATCGCGTAAAATCGGCATTGAGGGCACATATAGTTTTGCTACTCTCGAAAAAATTAGCGGGATTATTACCGATGCTAAACTTTCCGAATCGCTCACGACCGCCGCAGAAAAGCTCGGCACCAAAATTATTTCAGCGGAGTGACAAAGTTGCTTAAGAAAAAATTTAAAGTGGTCTCGACGTTCCAACCGACCGGCGACCAACCACGAGCGATAGAATCATTAGCAGAAGGGCTTGACGATGGCTTAAAGTCTCAAGTACTTTTGGGCGCGACGGGCACCGGCAAAACTTTCACTGTCGCCAAAGTTATAGAAAAAATTCAGTTGCCGACGCTCGTCATTGCGCATAACAAAACGCTTGCCGCACAGCTCGCCTCCGAATTCAAAACTTTTTTTCCGGATAATTACGTTGGCTACTTCGTCAGCTACTACGATTATTATCAGCCCGAAGCCTACATTGCCGCAACCGACACTTATATTGAGAAGGACGCCTCGATTAACGATGAGATTGACCAAATGCGCCACTCGGCGACGTGCAGTCTTTTTGAGCGGCGCGACGTGATTATTGTTGCTAGCGTCTCTTGCATTTATGGCTTAGGCTCGCCCGAAAATTATTCTAAAATGCTCTTGCACCTGCGCAAGGGGCAAATTATTCAGCGCGATAATATTTTGCGGCGGCTCGTCGAAATTCGCTACAAGCGCAATGACATTATCATTGAGCGCGGCAATTTTCGCGTGCGCGGCGACGTTATTGAAGTGACGCCGGCGGGCTATAATGGGCGGGCGTTGAGGATTGAACTTTTCGGCGATGAAGTCGACAAGATAATCGAGTTTGAAATTTTGACAGGAAAAATTTTAGGCAGGCGCGACGAAGTTTTTATTTTCCCCGCATCGCATTATGTCACGGACTTTGACGACTTAGCGCGGGCAGAAAAAGCTATTCGAACCGAAATGCAAGCGCAAGTTGAAAATTTCACGGCGCAAGGAAAATTGATTGAGGCGCAACGAATTGAGCAACGCACGCGCTTTGATTTAGAAATGATAGAGGAAATGGGCTACTGTTCGGGGATAGAAAATTATTCGCGGCATTTGACAGGACGCAATGCGGGCGAGCCGCCGTTCACGCTGATTGATTACTTTCCGGAAAAATTTTTAACAGTCGTAGACGAATCGCATGTAACTTTGCCGCAACTCCGCGCAATGTATAACGGCGACCAATCGCGCAAATCTTCATTGATAGAAAACGGCTTTAGACTGCCGAGCGCACGTGATAACAGACCGCTGACTTTCGACGAATTCAACGAAAAAATTTCGCAGATAATCTTTGTGTCGGCGACGCCCGCAGAATATGAGCTTGCCGAATCCCAAAACACAGTTGAGCAAATAATCCGCCCGACCGGACTGCTTGACCCGATAGTCGAAGTGCGCCCGATTGAAAATCAAATTGACGACCTAATTTCCGAAATAAATTTGCGCGTCGCGGCGAACGAACGAGTATTAATCACGACGCTAACTAAAAAATTCGCCGAAGAGCTAACAGACTATTTGAGCGGCGTAAAAATTCGCGTGAAATATCTTCATTCGGACGTAGTAACACTTGAGCGGGCAGAAATAATCCACGACTTGCGCGCAGGGAAATTTGATGTGCTCGTCGGGATAAACTTACTGCGCGAAGGCTTGGATATGCCGGAAGTTTCATTAATTGCAATTCTCGACGCGGATAAGGAAGGCTTTTTGCGTTCGGACACGTCACTAATTCAGACA
The DNA here is from genome assembly GCA_002448305.1 of Selenomonadales bacterium UBA7018. Lineage (GTDB taxonomy): Bacteria > Bacillota > Negativicutes > Selenomonadales > Selenomonadaceae > Quinella. The sequence goes on along the minus strand of DJWY01000003.1, from coordinate 19,316 downwards.
ATCGGGCGGGCGGCGCGTAACGTCAACGGAAAAGTAATTTTGTACGCGGAAAGGGTAACGGATTCAATGCGGCGAGCAATGAACGAAACTTCGCGGCGCAGAAAAATTCAGGAAGAATACAACGCGAAATTCCACGTGACGCCCAAAACTATTCAAAAGCCGATAGCCCCACTGATTGAACTGCCATTGAAAAAATCAGAAAAGAAACCTAAATCAACTAGCGAGCTGATAAAAAAATTAAGCCCCGCGCAGAAACGAAACTTAGTCAAGAGCTTAACCGCCGAAATGAAAGAGGCGTCGCGGGCGTTAGAATTCGAGCGCGCCGCAGAACTCCGCGACATAATCTTGAAGTTGGAAGAACATTTTTAAGGAGAGTTGGCGAATCTTTTTTGGCGGCAAAATAAAATACAAAAAAAATCCCTCCGCGCAGGAGGGAAAATTTTTTTAAGAGAAAAATTTTTATTTCGTAAGCAGATTAATATAATGGCGCAGGACGTTGCGAATGCCTTCATCGGCAGCTTGCTGGACGCGCATATAACTTTTGAGTTTTTCATTGCGAACAACTTCGATAGCGGCGTCACGAGCGGCAGTCGTAAATTCGGTGAAGACATTAACTTTGGTGATACCTTCACGGACGGCGCGTTTTAAATTGTCGTCGCCAGTGTCGGAGCCGCCATGCAAAACGAGCGGAACGGGAACAGCGGCGGCAAGTTCTTTAAGGCGCGTGAAATTCAGTTCGGGATTTTTATTATTCTTGTAGACGCCGTGCGAAGTGCCGATTGAAACCGCCAGAGAATCAACGCCGGTCTTTTCGACGAACGCCGCCGCCTCATCAACGCGAGTGTAAATCGTTTCGACTTCTTCCATTTCCGTAGGGCTTTCAGTCGTGCCGCCAACGTGACCAATTTCCGCTTCAATGTCGACGCCGTGAGCGTGCGCATAATCAGCCGCCTCTTTCGTCAGGCGAACATTTTCGTCGAAAGGATTCATTGACGCATCAATCATTACGGAATTAAAGCCCAGTTCGATAGCGCGTTTGACATAAGCGAAATCTTCGCCGTGATCAAGGTGCAATGCAATCGGAACTTTGACGCTTGCCGCCATAATCTTGCCGACCGCTGCTGCCTCTTCTAAAGAAATTAAATGTTTATGAGCCTGCGCGAACGATAAAAGAATTGGCGCGTTGAGTTCTTCAGCAACTTGAACGTAATCGCGAGCGGAATTTAAATCCCAGAAATCAGGCGCAACTACGCCGTAATGATTCGCCTTCGCCGCCGTCAAAATTTCTTTAGTCCTTGTCAGCATTTTTATCACTCCTGCAAAATTTTTCTTGATTATAGCCCGCGCAAAATGCTATTGCAATGAAATTACTTTGTGCTTTGTAAAAGTGCTTAATCATAGCGAAAAACTTTTACGAATGGCATTGGCTAACGTGTTGACTTAGCGGCGCGATTGATTTAAATTTTCAGCAAAACAAAGGGAGGTTCCGACATGAAAAAAAATATTGTACCGTTCTTGGTAGTTAATCCCAAATCGTATTTGTACGGAGAAAAATCTTTGGCACTGGCGAAAGCCGCTGACGCCGCCGCCGAGAAATATGGCTTAACTATTTTCTTTACTTGCCCGTTCGCCGACATAAGATTGATTAAGGCGAATACCAAAAATGTAATCGTGACGGCGCAGCATATGGAATCGCTTAAACCCGGTCGCGGCATGGGGCACGTCCTGCCCGAATCGCTCAAAGAAGCCGGCGCGGACGCAACTTTTCTCAATCACGCCGAAAATCCTATGACGCTTGCTGAACTCTCCAAGACAATTCAACGCGCTAAGGAACTCGACATTATGACAATCGTCTGCGCGGATTCAGTTGTTGAAGGGCAATCGGTTGCGGAGTTCTCCCCCGATATTTTGCTTTGCGAGCCGACAGATTTAATCGGCACCGGCAAAACTGCCGACGACAGCTATACAATCGAAGTTTGCAAGCGCATTTCCAAAATCAATCCCGACGTAGCGATTATGATTGCCTCCGGCGTGACGACCGCTGAAGATTGTTACAAAGTCGTTAAGCTCGGAGCAGACGGAACCGGCGCAACAAGCGGCATTTTGAAGGCTCCCGACCCTGCAAAGCGCGTTTTTGAAATGGCAGAAGCTATCGTTAAAGCTTACAAGGAGAGATAATTATGGCAGTTTACAAAGAGACAATCAAATTGCAATCAAAGGGCGGCGACCCGACCTTTTTAAACATTACGCCCCAAGTTAGAGCGGCTATCGCGGCAAGCGGCATTCAGAAAGGAATTTGCACCGTAATTTCTCCGCACACAACCTGCGCGGTTTTCTTTGAAGAGTTCGCGCATGACATTGAGCCAAACGGCATGGAGTCTTTGCAAGTCGACCTTAATAACGCACTGAAAAAAATCATTCCCGACCACTTGACCAAAGAGCAGTACGTTTATCCCGGCGAAGAACATTACAAAGCGGTTGAGTCTTGGCCCGATGCTGAAGCTTATCTGCCCGGCGGCGATAGAACAGCCCTTTTCAACGGCGACGCACATTTAAAAGCAAGTATTCTCGGCTCCAGCGAAACTTTCGAGGTAGACAACGGCAAGCTCGGCGTCGGCACGACCGGTTATATTTATTTCGTTGACTTCGACAGAACGCGCCCGCGTCCGCGCAAGTGCAAAGTCGTTATAATCGGTGAATGAAAATTTTACGAAACTAGCGGAGCGTACGAACGCGGCGATTTCGTTCGATAAGTCGGGCAGTCAAACGCGTCAACTGTTTGGTTACTTTTTAAAAGTAACCATTGGCGAATAAGAAAGTTCCACAAATAAATTTTATAGACCGTCGAAAGACGGTTTTTTTTACGAAACTAGCGTAGCTCAGCGAAGCGTACGAACGCGGCAATAAAGTTAGAACAGCGAAAAGGTCAAACGCGTCCGCTGTTTGCTACTTTTCAAAAGTAGAATTTTGTATTAAAATCTGCGTGGGAGGTGCTCACATGCGGAAATTGGTTGATGACGTTCGCTTGATTTTCAAATGTTGCAGTCTGTACTATCAAGACGGAATCGGGCAGAAAGAAATTTGCGAGCTGTTAGGAATTTCGCGCCCGACAGTTTCGCGAATGCTTAACGCCGGAAAAGAACTCGGCATTGTCAAAATCGAAATTCATAATCCAGATAATTTAATGTACGGGCAACTTGAGCGCGAGCTTGAGAAAAAATTTGGCTTGCAGGAAGTTATAATCGTGCCGTCAAGCGAATTGCCCGAAAATAAAAACGCGCTCAATCCCGAAATCGGACGAGCGGCTTTGAAATTCATGACGCGAATTTTGCGCGATAAAGATTATGTCGGCGTGTCTATGGGTTCCACTTTGCAGAGTGTTGCCCGCGCCGATTTTTTTATTGAAAATAAAGTCGCCTGTACGTTTGTGCCGGTTATGGGCGGCGTCGGCGAAAGTCGTCCCGATATTCATTCAAACTATCTTGCGCAAGAATTCGCTGACCGTTTCGGCGGAAAATGCGTCCAACTTTTCGCGCCTGCGCTTTTCTCTAAACGTAAACTGCTTGAAGAATTTTCAAAGGAGCAGACAATAACACGCGTCACGAATCTTTTCAGCAAACTCGACGTGCTAGTTATGGGAATTGGCGTTTCGGACGCGGCGCACTCGACCGTTTTGCATACAGGCTACGTCGACCACGATACGCTGGAAAACTTCAACGATCATGGCGCAGTCGGCGACATTATCTTAAGATATTTTTGCATTGACGGTAGCACGAAGCCTTTCGACGAATTTAATAATCGCGTCGCGGGAATAAGACTTACTGACTTAAGAAAAATTCCTTGTCGAGTGGGTGTGGCGGGCGGCGAATATAAAATTCGGGCAGTGCTCGGCGCGATTAACGGCGGCTATCTCACTGTCCTTATAACCGATATTGACTGCGCGGAAGGCTTATTGCGTTTGAAAAAATAATCGCGGCGATTCCATTTTGTAAAAGTCAATTCAAATAATCTTCGCCGTGAAAATCTGTAAAAATCCTATCGTCCTACAAAACACTTTTACCGAAGTTCCATTCCAAAGCTATTGCGAAAATATTTTTCTGTGGTATCCTTTTCCATAGAAAATTTTTGAAAATCAAAGGAGGCGTTCTTATGGAAACTATTGCAGCATTTGCGAACGGTTTTATGGATTTGTTCCGCGCAGGTTCAGAAACGTTTATCGCGTGGGTCACGGGAATTATTCCTCTGGTCGTCATAATGATGACGGCGGTCAACTCGCTCATCAAACTTATCGGCGAAGATAGGGTTAATAACGTTGCAGAATTCGCGACGAAATACACCGTCACGCGCTATACAATTTTACCGGTGCTCGCAGTTATCTTTCTTTGTAATCCAATGTGCTACACGTTCGGTCGTTTCGTCGAAGAAAAACATAAGCCTGCATTTTACGACGCGGCAGTTAGTTTCGTCCACCCCGTCACCGGACTTTTCCCGCACGCTAACGGCGGCGAGCTGTTCGTTTACATGGGCATTGCAGCGGGCATTACGCAACTTGGACTTTCGCTCGGCGATTTGGCAGTCAGATATTTTATCGTCGGCGTTATCGTAATTCTGATTCGCGGTATCGTCACCGACAGAATTTATGCGCATATGAGTAGCAAGAAGTAAGGAGGCGGCGACATGGCTTATAAAGCAGTTACGATTAAGGCGGGCAAGGGCGGTTTCGGCGGACCATTGACTTTGGTTCCGACTGATACCAGAAATAAAGTCGTGAGCATAACCGGCGGCGGCATTCACCCTATCGCGGCGAAGATTGCGGAAATGACTGGTTGCCCTGCGGTTGACGGCTTCTCGACGGGCGTCCCCGATAATGAAATTATGGTTGCTATAGTCGACTGCGGCGGAACGGCTCGTTGCGGCGTCTATCCTAAGAAAAGAATTTTTACGGTAAACGTTTTGCCGGTCGGGCAAACGGGACCGCTTGCAAGATTTATCACGGAAGATATTTACGTCTCGGCAGTTGATGAAAGTTGCATAAGTTACGCTGATGCAAGCGCGGCGGCTCCTAAACCTTCCGCAGGTACTCCGACTAATCCCGCGACTGCTCCCAAAACTAAGGCGCAAGCTAAAGAAGAAATTGCTAAGATGAACGAAGGCAAAGAGAAAAATCTTGCCACGCGCATTGGTATCGCAATCGGCGGTATCGTCAATAAATTCTACGCGGCAGGGCGCGAAACTATCGATATAACTGTTAAAACAATTCTGCCGTTTATGGCATTCGTCTCAATGATTCTGGGCATAATCAGCGCGTCGGGAGCTGGCGACGTTATCGCTAACACAATCAGCCCGATTGCAAGCACATTGCCCGGCATGTTGATTGTCTCATTTATCTGCGCGATTCCGTTTATATCTCCGGTGCTCGGACCTGGCGCAGTTATCGCGCAAGTCGTCGGAACATTGCTTGGCGTTCAAATCGGACTCGGCAACATTCCGCCGCAATACGCATTGCCCGCGCTGTTTGCCATTGATGCGCAAGTTGGTTGCGACTTTATCCCCGTCGGCATGAGCTTGGGCGAAGCGGAGCCGGAAACTATCGAATTGGGCGTTCCCGCAATCCTTTATTCCCGCGTCATAACCGGTCCTATCGCCGTTCTTATCGCTTACGTTTTCAGCATTGGACTTTACAGCTAAAAAGCAATTAGGAATTAGGAATTATAAATTGAATTTTGGAGGGATTAAGCATGAAATATCATACAATGATAACGGGCTGGGGCGAACTCGCCTTGAGTTTCCTCGACGACCCCGAATCGAACTTCATAATTCTCTTTAACAACGACGCACCGCCCGAACTCGCCGAATTATCGATTCTGCACACTAAGGAACAACTGCTTGCAATTCCTGCGCCTGGCGACACTATGATTATCGGCGAAAAAGTTTTCGATATTACGGCTGTTGGCGAAGAGGCTAAAAGCACTCTGCGCGATTTAGGACATTGCACACTGTCTTTCAAAGGCGGTAGCGAACCTGAACGACCTGGTTGCATTATGCTTCATGGCGACGAGCCGCTTACTAAAGATGACATTCAAGTCGAAACGCTCATTGAGATTTACTAAACTTTTCTATACATTGGAAGGAGATTTTTAACTATGTTGAACATGGACAAGAAACTTGCACAGCGCGAGGCAGAAGGCAAAATCATTCGTACTGGCTTAGTCGGCGCAGGTCAAATGGGTCGCGGTATGGTCAGCCAAATGGTCGGCATGAAAGGCATTATGCCCGCAATCGTCGCCGACATCAAAATTGACAACGTCATTAACGCTTTCCACTACGCCGGCATTAAGGACGAAGACATTGCCAAAACCAATTCGCTCGAAGAAGCCAACAAGTTCATGGAAATGGGCAAGTACGTCGCGACCGAAAACGCAGATTTAATTTCTAGTGCTAACCTTGTCGAATGCGCTATCGACGTTACTGGCGTCCCCGAAATCGGCGTTCGCATTGCTACCGACGCGCTTAACAATCACAAGCATGTTGTCATGATGGACGTTGAAACCGACGTTGTTATCGGTCCCTGGCTTAAGAAACTCGGCGACAAAAACGGCGTCATCTATACCGGCTCTGCTGGCGACGAACCTGGCGCAGTTATGGAGCTTTACTGCTTTGCAAGGGCTATGGGCATGCAAGTCCGCGTTATGGGCAAAGGCAAAAACAATAAGCTTGATTACGCTTGCAATCCCGATACCGTTCTTGAAGAAGCAACTCGCCGTAAGATGAGCCCGCGTATGCTTTGCGCATTTAAAGACGGCACAAAGACTATGGTAGAAATGACTGCTATGTCCAATGCAACCGGTTTAGTTCCTGACGTTATAGGCGGACACGGTCCCGCGACGAAACCCGGCACCGAAGGTATTAAGGAACTCAATACGATTTTCCGCTTGAAGGAAGACGGCGGCATTTTGAATAAGCATGGCGTCGTTGAATACGTAAACGGCGTTGCGCCCGGCGTCTTCGTTACCGTCGCGACTGATAACCAAGAAATCGCTTATCAAATGCAATATCACAGCATGGGACCTGGTCCGCTCTGGACGCTCTATCGCCCCTATCACCTTTGCAACCTTGAAACCCCGCTCACAGTCGCTAAACTCGTTATCGACCACGAGCCGACAATTATTCCGCTTGACGGTCCTGTCAGCGAGTGCATCACCGTTGCGAAAGTCGACCTCAAAGCCGGTCAGACTATCGACGGTATCGGCGGCTACACCACTTACGGTTCAATCGCCACCGCCGAAGAGACTTACAAGAAAGGCTATGTTATTTATGGTCTTGTCAATAAAAAGGCGAAAATGCTCCGTGACGTTAAGAAAGGTCAGCTCCTTACCCTCGAAGATGTCGAACTCGACACCACGACGCAACTTTACAAGACTCGTAAGGAACAAGACGCAATGTACAATAACGGCTACGCGCTGAAATAAAATTAAGTTCCCTTTCCGAACCACACCCCAATAAAATTATCCTCCGTCGAAATTTGCGGCGGGGGAATTTTTTTGTCGCTTTGAAAGCAACGGAACAGCGGACGCGATTTACTGCCCGATAAATTTAACATTGTCGCCACGCCGGAACGCAACGCTACGCGATTGCTAGTTTCGCATTTTTTTGTTATCATAAGGAAAAATTCTACAGGATTCGGAGGCAAGAGACTTTATGACAGACGTACAAAATCAACTCGACAAGCGCGGAATAAAAATACAAAGAACAGGAGTCACAAAAGTACACTTGCCACTTTCAATCGCGGACGACGAAAAAATTCAGTCAGTCACGGCGCAAATACAATTCACAGTTGCGCTTGCAGAAAATCTGCGCGGGACACATATGAGCCGCCTAACAGAAATTTTAATGAAGTGGACGCGCCGCCCGATAAAGATTCCCGACGTTGAAAAAATTTTACGCGACGCCCTAGAAAAACTTTCAACGGACTTTGCCGCGATAACGATTGCTTTTAAATTCTTCGTAGAAAAATTGTCGCCCGTGTCAGAAAAAATTTCTCTGTCGCCTGTTGATTGCCAATTTATTAGCGAACTAAAGCGCGGCGAACGCATGAAATTTACTTTAGGCTTAGTCGTGCCGTTTACGTCGCTTTGTCCGTGCAGTAGGGAAATTTCCGCCTTTGGAGCGCACAATCAACGCTCGATCTGTCGCGTCAAGTTGACGTTCAAGGACTTTGAAAACATTTCGATAGAAAAATTTATCCGGCTGATTGAGGCGCAAGGCTCTGCAGAAATTTTCCCGTTGCTAAAGCGCGAAGATGAAAAATTTGTCACTGAAGCTGCCTATCAAAATCCAAAGTTCGTCGAAGATATTTTGCGTGATGTGGTTATAACTTTGCGGCACGTAGAAAATTTGTCGTCGTTCGCGGTTGAGTGCGAGAACTTTGAATCAATTCATAACCATAACGCCTTTGCCGCCCATGAAGAATATTTCTAAAGGCTTGCAAAAAATTTCCATGTTGATTATAATTCCTGTACAAGGCAAAAGAAAATGCCCTGCAAAGTTGCAAGGCTCAGATTGCTTGAAGGCGGTTTAGCCTCTCGTATATCGGTGAATCTTTGAAAAACAGAACTTCAGCCGCTATGCACTGGGAACGCTTAGGCGGCTGTACCTGTGAATATCCAGAGGATTATCAAGGTGATAATTATAATTCGGAAGATAATCGTGAACATCAGCTCCACCCCCTTTCCGGGGGCTTTCTTTTATATTCAAACCGCCTTTTGCCGTAGCATCAAGCAAGCAGAATTATAAATCATGAGCCGCAAATTTTCAAGTGTTTTTCATTTTTCTGAAGCTTGCAAAAAATTTCCGCTTAGATTATTATTATTAATACAAACGATAGTTAAAACTTATTCCTTTTGAATTTTGATAGAAGGAGTTTTGATTATGATTAGGAGGATACTTATAGCGAATCGCGGCGAAATTGCCGTACGGGTTATTCGCACTTGTCAGGAGCTGGGAATTGAGACAGTCGCGATTTATTCGGACGCGGACAAAGAAGCCCTGCATGCGCAACTTGCTGACGTTCGTTATCGCGTTGGCACGGAAGATGCTTTCGATAGCTATCTTAATCGTGAATCGATAATCGAAGCGGCTAAGACGACCGAAGCGGACGCCGTGCATCCTGGCTACGGCTTTTTGTCTGAAGACGCGGATTTTGCTCAAATGGTCGTAGATGCGGGCATGACGTGGATTGGACCTTTGCCCGAAACAATTAAACTTGTCGGCGATAAGGACGCGGCGCGGGCGTCAATGGTTCCGTCCGGAATTCCAATGGCGAAAGGCTCCGAGCCGCTCACTGATAACGGCATGGCAATTCGTGCGGCGGCTGAAGTCGGTTATCCCGTCATTTTGAAGCCGGTATCAGGCGGCGGCGGCAAGGGCATGTTCATTGTCCGCAACGAAGAGGAACTTCATCACGTGTTGGGACTTGTCGACGTTAAGCAGACTAGATTTTATTTCGAGCATTACATTGAGCGTTCGCGCCATATCGAAGTACAAGTTGTGGCAGATAATTTCGGCAGTGTGATTCATTTGGGCGAGCGCGAATGTTCTATTCAACGCCGCAACCAGAAACTTTTGGAAGAATCGCCGTCGATTGCGTTGACGCCTGAAATGCGCGAGCGCGTCGGCAAATTGGCAGTCAAGGCGGCTAAAAGCGTTCATTATTCTAATATCGGCACGGTTGAATTTCTGCTTGACTTGGCAACAAACGAATTTTATTTTATGGAAATTAATCCGCGTATTCAAGTCGAGCACGGCATAACAGAGGCGGTAACGGGCATTGATTTAGTCCGGACGCAAATTCGCGTAGCGTCGGGCGAGCCGCTTAATTTTTCGCAAGCCGACGTTAAATTTATGGGGCACGCAATCGAATGCAGAATAAATGCTGAAGACCCCAGCAGAAAATTTATGCCGACGCCTGGCAAGATTGAATTTCTGCACGAGCCTTCTGGACCGCGTGTCAGATTTGATAGCGGCGTCACGGCGGGCTTATCGATTGAGCCTTATTACGATTCGCTGATTGCGAAATTGATTGTGCACGGGCGCACACGCGGCGACGCAATTAGAATTATGCGGCGGGCTTTGAATGAGTTCATGCTCAAGGGCGAAAATAATTTTGTCAAGACAACAGTTCCGCTTCATCAGCAAATTCTCGACGACGAATGGTTTTGCACTGGCAATATCGATACGCAATTCATAAAGCACCGCTTGCCGATTTACGCGGCGGCTCCGAAAAAACTTACTCTTGAAGACAAAATGGATCCTGAACTTGCCGAGAGGTTAGCGCGTGGCGGCGGACGCATTGATATTGATTACGCATAAGGAAAGGTTGATTTCTATGACGCAAGAAGAAATAATTGCATTTAAGCGCGGGCAATACGAAGCTTTGAAGGCGGCGTATCGTCTTTTCGGGCAGGGCGACTTGATAAAATTTTGGCTCTTTGAAAATCATCGTTGTATGGATAAATGGGTTCACTACTTCCCGATTTACGAGAAATGGTTCAGCCCGTATCGCGGCAAGGATATTGTCTTTGTGGAAATTGGCGTACAAAACGGCGGCTCCGTTCAGATGTGGAAAAATTATTTCGGCAAGTCCGCGCAGATTATCGGCGTCGACATTGATGAACGTTGCAAGCAATTTGAGGAGGAACAAATTACTATCGAAATTGGCTCGCAGGAAGACGAAAAATTTTGGGCGGCTTTCAAAGAAAAATATCCGCGCGTAGACATTTTGCTTGACGACGGCGGACACACCATGAATCAGCAAATTGTCACCTTCCGCGAAATGTTTCCGCATATAAAAGACGGCGGGCTTTACATGTGCGAAGATTGCCACACGTCTTATTTGGAAGATTACGGCGGCGGCTTGAATAATCCGGAAAGTTTTATTGAGTTCACGAAAAAAATTATTGACGAAATTCAATTTGCCGGCTTAAATAAATCACCAACCTACAACACGTTAAATTTGAGCGGACTGCATTTTTATGACAGCGTTGTCGTTGCGGAGAAAAAGTTAATACCTTCTGTACCTTTTTATCTCCGAATAGGCAAGACCACAACGGTTGATTTTCCCGACGCTTTATAAATCGCGCAGAAATTTTTTGTCGCTTGAAAGGGCGGCAATTTTTTTGTTACAATGAAGGAACTTTAGCAAGTCGGGCGAATATTAGCCAATAATTGTTTTGAAAACGTAAAAAATTTTTCAGCCAAAGGGAGGCGTCCAATGTGATTCGTGTTTTAATTGCTGATGACTCGGCTTTTATGCGAAAAGTCCTCTCTGATTTATTCAAAAGCCAAAGCGACTTCGAGGTCGTCGGCACGGCGGTCAACGGTCAAGATACGATTGAAAAAGTTAAAAAACTTCAGCCCGATGTGTTGACGCTTGATGTTGTTATGCCGATAATGGATGGATTGACGGCTCTTGGAATCATTATGGAGCAATGCCCACTGCCGGTCGTCATGATTAGTTCCGCGACGCAAAAGGGAACGAATGAAACAATTCGTGCGCTTGCTTTGGGCGCGGTCGATTTCGTGAGCAAAGCGGGCGGAGCTATTTCTAAAATCGACACGATAAAGGACGAAATTTTATCGAAATGCAGATTGGCGGCGAAGGCTCGCGCCCGACAAAATTTAGCCGTAAGTAGTCCGCTCGTCTATAAGCCGAAGCCTTCAAATATTGAGCCGGCAACGCGCCGCGTAGAAGTTAAACGCAGGACGGGACTTGTTTTGGGACAAAAGCCCATGATTAATCGCGTGCCGAGTACGACTGCGCCAGTTAGAAGAATTATTCCTGGTACGGGCAAAAAGCTTGTAGTTATCGGAACTTCGACGGGCGGTCCGCAAGCTTTGCAATCCGTCATAACGCGCTTGCCGAGAAATTTGCCTTGCGGCGTCGTTGTCGTTCAGCATATGCCCGCCGGCTTTACAAAATCTTTGGCGGAAAGATTAAATTCAATTAGCGAAATAGCGGTCAAGGAGGCGGAACACGACGAAATTATAAAGTCGGGGCAAGTGTACATTGCGCCTGGCGATTATCATTTACGCATTATGCCTGCGGGCGGCGGCGAGCGAAAAATCGCCTTGAGCCAAGAGCCGCGAGTTGGCAATCTTCGCCCGACTGTCAATTACATGTTCGATTCTGCCGCGCAATTCGGCAGGGATTTAGTTAGCGTGATAATGACGGGCATGGGCTCTGACGGTTGCGAAGGCATGAAGAAAATTAAAGCGACTGGCGGTTATTCAATCGCGCAAGACGAAAGTAGTTGCGTAGTTTACGGCATGCCCAAAGCGGTTGTTGACGCGGGGCTTGCCGATGAAATTCGCCCTTTGAATAAAATTGCTGAGGCTATCGTCGACGCAGTCAGAAGATAGCTATTCGACTATAAATTAACAGGAGGCTTTTAAATGGAAACCAACCAATACATGGATATGTTTCTCGACGAGTCGAAAGAACATTTGCAATCGCTAAACGATGGTTTGCTCGGCTTGGAAGATAACGCCGAGGATTTGTCCATACTCAATGAAATTTTCCGAAATGCGCACACGTTGAAGGGTATGTCGGCGACTATGGGTTATAACAAAATCGCCGAACTTACCCACGAGATGGAAGACGTTCTCGATATGTTGCGCAAGGAGCAACTCAAAGTAACGGGCGATATTATCGATACCCTGTTCAAGTGCATTGATTCACTGGAGCAGATGATTAACAACGTGGCAAATGGCGACCCCGAAGACCTTATCGATGTATCGGATTTGGTTGCGAAATTAACTGCGATAATGCGCGGCGAAGGTGCTGCCCCTGCAAAACCCGCTGAAACTTCGACACCTGCGCCCGCCGCTAGTCAAACTCCCGCCGCTGAAACTTCTGCAGTTTCTTCAGATGTTCCCGTTGATTTAACCGAAACCGAAAAGAATATCATAACTGAGGCTGAAAAGTCCGGCATGCACGGCATTTATTTAAAAGTCACGCTGTCGGAAACTTGCCTTTTGAAATCTGCGCGGTCGTATATGGTTATGAATTCTTTGGAAGAAGTCGGCGAAGTCATTCGCACAATCCCGCCTGCCGAAGATTTAGAACAGGAAGCTTTCGAGCGTTCCTTTGAAGTAATTTTAATCACCGGCTCTGAAGAAGAAGTTATTCACGATGCAGCTATAAGCGTCTCTGAAGTTGAAAACGCAGAAACGCAAGTTATAAAATTCGGCGCGACTGCAGCACCCGCTCCGGCTCCGACACCCGCTGTTGAGCAAAAATCAGCGTCAACGGCTCCCGCAACAACTCCGACTCCTGCGCCGAAATCCTCTGCTCCTGCTAATAAACCGGCGGCTTCTGCTGGCGGTGGTCAAACGTCTAATGCTGCGGCTCAAAAGAAAAGTCATGCTGGACAATCCGTCCGCGTTGATATTGATAAACTCGATACCCTTATGAATTTAATGGGCGAGCTTGTTATAAATAAAGTCCGCCTTGAGCAAATCGGGCAAGTTCATAGGCTTTCCGAACTCACTGAAACTTTGGAGCAAATGGACAGAGTGACGACCGACCTTCAAAATATCGTCATGAAAGTCCGTATGGTTCCTGTCAGCCAAGTCTTTAACCGTTTCCCGCGCATGGTTCGCGACGTTACCAAAGAACTTAACAAGGAAATCAATCTGACAATCGAAGGCGAGGATACCGAACTCGACCGCACCGTTATTGACGAAATCGGCGACCCGATTATGCACCTTCTTAGAAATTCGCTGGATCACGGAATCGAAATGCCTGATGAGCGCGAAGCTAAAGGAAAACCCCGCGTCGGCGAAGTCGGACTTATCGCACGCCACGAAGGCAATAACGTCGTTATCATGGTCACTGACGACGGCAAGGGCATTGACGCAAATGTTATTCGCCGTAAAGCCGTTGAAAAGGGGCTTTTCAGTCAAGAAGAAGTCGACTCAATGGAAGACGCGGACGCCGTCAGAATTATTTTCCTGCCGGGCTTTTCGACTGCTGAAAAGATTAGCGACATTTCCGGACGCGGCGTCGGTATGGACGTTGTTAAAAGTAAAATCGAATCCTTAAGCGGGCAAGTCGACGTTGAAACGCATGTTAATGAAGGCTCCATTTTCAAAATCAAATTGCCGCTGACTTTGGCGATTATTCAAGCTATGCTCGTACAAGTTCAAAACGAAATGTACGCAATCCCGCTTGCCTCAATCGACAGCACGCTTAGCATTCAACCTAGCGATATTCGCACGGTTCAAAATAATGAAGTTATCGTCCTGCGCGGCGAAATTATTCCGATAATCCGCATGGAAGAAACGCTCATGGTTCCGCACGTCAAAGACACACACGAATTGTTTGTAGTTGTCGTGCACGCGGGCGACTCGAAAGCGGGCATTGTCGTTGATAAATTAATCGGTCAGCAGGAAATTGTTATAAAGACGTTGGGCAATTTGTTCATGGGCTTGAAAATGTTCTCAGGCGCGACAGTGCTTGGCGATGGTCGCGTTGCTCTGATTCTCGACGTTGCAACTATGCTTAATTAGGAATTAGGAATGAGGAATTAGGAATTATAAAAACGAAATCATTCCTAATTCATAATTCCAAATTGATTTTTGGGGGGAAATTTCTTATGGCTAAAGACAGCGTGGCGAATAAACCTGTAGCAGGAATTGACGACGACGAACAAGTTTATGCAATGCAAGTTGTTGCGTTCAAACTGCGCGACGAAGAATACGGCGTAAATATTTTTCAGGTGCAAGAAATTAACGATATGTCCGATATAACCCGCGTCCCTTTCGCGGCTAGTTTTATAAAAGGCGTTATCAATCAGCGCGGCTCGGTTATGCCCGTTATCGACTTGAAAAAACGTCTCGGCATTGAGGAGACGCCTTACACCAAAACCGCTAGGATTGTCACTGTTATCGTCGGCGATTTGCAAGTTGGAATGCTGGTTGATTCGGTCTCGGAAGTTTTAACGATTCGTTCTAAGCTCGTCGACCCGAAAAAAACTGTCAGCGATAAGGCTATGGAAAAATTCTTAAGCGGCATTGGCAATATTGACGGGCGTCTTGTCACCATGCTCAATCTTGAAGAAATCGTCGGATTAAACTAAAGTAGGGAAATAGGGAAGTAGGACTATTTCCCTATTTCCCTAACAACTAACAACTAAAAACGAGGTGTTATGAAATGATTGATGAATTTGATTTGACTCCGGCTCAACTCGACGCAATGCGCGAAATCGGCAATGTTGGCGCAGGCAATTCGGCTACCGCGCTTTCGCAGATTGTCAACAAAAAAATTGATATGAATGTTCCCAAAGTCTCAATTATCCCGATTGAAGATGTTCCCGACCTTGTCGGCGGTCCCGATACGCTTATTGTTGCAGTTTTCTTGCGCGTCTACGGCAAGGCTCCTGGCAGTATTCTTTTCCTTATGCCTAAGGAAAATGCCTTCTTCCTCGCTGATGATTTAATGGGCAGACCGCACGGCACAACACAAGAACTCGACGAAATGAGTATCTCCGCAATAAAAGAAGTCGGCAATATCCTTTCCGGCTCGTATCTTGGCGCGTTTTCGCACTTTACAAATATTTCTATGTTGCCGTCAATCCCGTCTTTGGCAATGGACATGGCAGGCGCAATCTTAAATATCGTGCTCCTTCAACTCGGACAAATGGGAGACCGCGCAATGGTTATCGAAACAAAATTCTTAGCTGAAGACGACAGCATCAACGGACACTTTTTCCTAGTTCCCGACCCCGGTTCGCTGGGCACGATTGTCAAGGCAGTGGGAGTTGAATAATTATGGCAGACCTCGTTAAAGTAGGTATGGCTGATTACAAGGTCGGGCGCAGTCCATCTACCCTTATCAGTTACGGCTTGGGCTCGTGCATTGGCGTTTCACTTTACGACCCGATTAGGAAAATTGGCGGGCTTCTGCATATCATGTTGCCCGATAGCACTCAAGCCCGTGCCAGCGACAATCCCGCGAAATTTGCTGATACCGGTATCCCGCTTATGATTAACGACGTGGTTGCACTCGGCGCAAGTAAGGCGCGGCTTGTCGCTAAACTCGCGGGCGGGGCGCAAATGTTTGCTTTCTCCAACGCAACTGACATTATGAAAGTCGGCACGCGCAACGCTGAAACTTGCAAGCAAATTCTTCGCCGCAACGGCATAAAAATTGTCGCGGAGGATACGGGCGGCACTTACGGGCGCACGGTTTCAATCGACTTGGCGACGGGTTCTTATAAAATTAAAACTATCGACCGCGGCGAAAAAAGTATTTAAGTCAGGTGTTGAAGCTGTGACAGAACTTTACGATTATCTTGAAGACATTATGCCAATCAAAGTCGTGTTAATTTCACTGGCGGTCGGCATACTTGCATTGCTTATCGTACTTTATTCAGGGCTGACAAGCGATTTCGTGCGCTCGGAAACAATCGCGTCACGAGCCTTTTCAGCCTTTTCTTATACTTGCGTTATAAGTTTTGTCCTTATGATGATTGGCGAAGAATACGCGATTTTCAAAACCGATAAGGAATTGGAGCATTTGATTGACGACGCGACCATTGAGGAGACCAGCGAAGATTTCGACCGCGAAGAATACCTTCACGAAGAGGACGAAACTCCGGAAGTTGAAAACGAGCCGACGATTGAGATTAACATTGATGATAATTTTCAGCCAATGAATTTCCCGAATCAGAATTAAATTTCGCGCTAGCGAGGGACGGTGATTGACTATGGAAAGTGACGCGAATAAAGATTTAACGCCGTTATGGCTAAAGTATAAAGAAACGAAATCGGTTGACATACGCAACGAAATTGCCGAACATTATCTGCAACTAGTCAAGATAGTTTGCGGGCGATTGGCAGTTAGTTTGCCGCCGCATTTGGATAGAGACGACCTTTTAAGTAGCGGCTTTTTCGGGTTGCTCGACGCGATTGACCGTTTCGACGTTACGCGAAATATAAAATTTGAGACTTATGCGGGCGTAAGGATTCGTGGCGCGATTTTAGATTATCTGCGCTCAAAAGATTGGATACCCGTAACAATGCGCCAGAGAATTCGCAAGTACGAGCAAACTGTTTGTCAACTTGAAAACGAATTGGGACGACCTGCGACCGATAAGGAAGTTGCCGACGCTTTGGAAATTTCGCTTGAGGAACTTCAAACGCTTATTGGGCAATGCAATTCGGCAACGGTTATTCCGCTTGAAGAATATCTTAAAACCGACGTAGCAGAAGCAATCGACACGAACCCTGCCAACTCAACGGAATTTTTCGAGCTGAAAGAAACTTTAGCAAAGGCGATTGAGCGTCTGCCCGAAAAAGAACGGACGGTTATATCGCTTTACTATTACGAAGAATTGACGCTGAAAGAAATTGCGTTGATATTGAAGTTGAGCGAGGCGCGAATTTCGCAGTTGCATACGAAAGCAATTTTCAGAATGCGCAGTTACCTTGCCCAGAGCAAAGCAGATTTAACTTTATAATGCGCTTGGCGCAAAAGGATTGAGTTTAAGGAAAGGAGTACGCCGGATGAGCCAAAATCTTACTCTAGGCGGTCCGCAGGCCGGTTATAAATACGAATTTAAAACGGATGGCGTTTATCTAACGATTTATCCCGCTGTGGAGGGCGAACGCCTCTTTGAGCTGTCCGATATGCGCCAGATTTTGCGGGAGTGTAAAGTTTTAGATTATGATGTTGGAATACTTTCGCGGACAATGCGCGAGGCTAATGGTCGCCCGCAAAAAATTTCCGAGCCAGTCGAAATTACCGAGCGGGAACTCGAAATAATAGCCGGCGGCGAAAGCCTCGATGATAATAAAGAGGAATTCGAGCCTTATGCCCGCATCGTCGTTGAACTCAGCCGCGACAAAATGAAAGCTACCATAAGATACGACACGCGCAACGGTGCACGCCTTCCGACTAAAGATATGATTATGGCGGCGTTGGCTGAAGCGGGCGTTACTTACGGCATTGACGAAGAGGCGGTTGAAGACGGCACGCAAAGTTTAACGCCCTTTGTTGCCGCCGAAGGTCTCCCGCCTGTCAACGGTGAAAACGCCTATATTGATAGGAAATTTGATTTAGGCATTAAGGGGCGTCCCGTCGTCGACGAATACGATAAAGTTGATTACAAAGATTTAAATTTGTTCGTGCTCGCGAAGGAAAATCAAACGTTGGCAATCCGTATTCCGCAGACGAAAGGCACTAACGGCAAAAATGTTTTAGGCGAAACTGTTCCTGCGCAAAACGGTCGCCCAATTCCCATGCCCGAAGGCAAAAATACTAAAGTCGTCGGCGAACACCGCTTGATTGCCACTGTCAACGGGCAGATTGTCGACAAAGGCTCGCGAATTAGCATTGACCCGCGCTTAGTGATAAAAGGTTCGGTCGGCGTTTCGACGGGCGATGTTGAGTTTGACGGCACAATCACAGTCGGCGGCAACGTCGAGCCTGGCTTTAAAGTCAGTGCGACTGGCGATATTGAAATTAACGGTTCCATAAACGGCGCGGAAGTCAGAGGGCGCAACGTCTACATAAGAGGCGGCGTCACTGGCGCGGAACGTGTGAAAGTTTTCGCTGAAAATGACGTTCGCACCGCTTTTGCCGAAAACGCGCTTATTGAAGCTGGCAACAACGTTTATATTTCAGATATAGCTTTCCATTCGCAAATCAGAGCCGGCAAAAAAATTATCATGGAAGATAAGCACGGGCAGATTACTGGCGGGCACGTCATAGCGGGCGAGGAAATTAGCGTTAAAGTTATCGGCAATCCTGCCTTTGTCGTCACGCGAGTTTCTGTTGGCGTCGACCCAACTTTACAAAAGGAATATCAGGATTTGAAAAAAGCCTACAAGGATTCTAAACGCCGCTTGACGCAGATAACGCAGACGCTTAACACGCTGTCGAAGATTGACATTAACAAATTGCCGCCGGAGCGCGTCGAAATGATAACTAAGCTGACTCGTTCGCAATTTCCTATCGCAGGACAGATGAAACGTTACGAGAAACGCATTTTGGAAATTGAAGACCTTCTCTCAAACATGAAGAACGGAAGAATCAAAGTCAGCGATACCATTTATCCCGGCACGCGCCTTTCAGTCAATAATATCTTGAAAAATATTCAATCAGATTATAAACGTTGCACAATCTTTTTGAATTCAAACGGCGAAGTCGAAGTAGGAGCTTATTAAGACAATTAGGAATTAGGAGTTAGGAATTAGGAGTTAAAGGTCGTAATCAACTCCTAACTTTTAAGAGGAGGCTGACAACAGCCAAGAAA
>DJWY01000013.1 GCA_002448305.1 Selenomonadales bacterium UBA7018 | reverse complement strand
TCGCGATTGGCGATGATTTTGGCAAGCCGTTCTTTGCGCGTCTCACTTATAGAAAATTCTATGCCGCCCATGTCAAGCAATTTTGCGTAGCCAGCCAAATCCGAATCACTCTTGAGCAACGCGCAGATTTTTTTATCAAGCTCGTCGTCAAGTTTCTTGGCAATTTCAAATTCGTCACCGTGTTTCCAATCAATCTTAATATCCAAAAGTCGCAAAAGTTTATCGAGGTCTTCGGGACAATTCCGCTTTATTAAATTAAAAGCCGACGCTGTAAACATTATTCGTCCTCCACTCGAATATTGCTCCAAATTTTAAAATACGGCTGAAAGTGAGCAGAAATTTCTTTAAGAGCGGCAATGTTGCGGTCGAGTTCGGCTTTTTTCTTGCCGGTGGCGTCGCGAACTTCGATTATGTTGCGGTTTGTATTTTCAAAAATCGTCGTGTAAATTCTTTTCGTGTCATCGCAATCCTTATCAAAGCGAATGAAAACTTTTTCCAGTTCGTCATTTAATTGCCGCGACAAATTATTAAACTCGCGTTCAAGCTCCGGATGAGCTGTTCTTTTAATTTCGGCGGAAAGATTCTTTTTGAATTCCTCAACGTCAGCAACTCTTTTGGTGGTGAATATATCCGCAACCCAGCCGAAAAACCCCGTACGCTCAACTTTCTTGATAGAGTTCGATGCGAAGCCGAAAATTTTTTGAAAGTCAACGTGTTCGCCTGTAAATTTCACTTTTGAAATGTCTATCGAAACGGAGACAGGGAAACTCGGCAAGGTAATAGTCGGCACGCCTGATTTTTTCAGCATTGCGTTAATGTTCTTGACCTTGTCAACAATCCTAGTTGTCCATTCGTTAAGTCCGCGTTCGATTGTAGATTTTCTATTCCCCGCTACAATTTGCGCATTCCTTCCGGTCTCTTCGCCTGAACTTTTGGTAATGTACATGAAAGCGGCTACTACTTCCGAAAAGATTTTTTCCATGAAGTCATCATTATCGCCGGGATTTTCAACGAATTGGCGAATCTTTTTTTCGGTATCGGCGTTATTCGGCAATATGCGATTTACGGCGTCATTAACGTTGTTATCAAAATCTTTGAAGGCTTGCGCTTTTGTACTATTATTGCGCCTTTGAGCGTCATCTTTTGCCGCACGCAGGGCTTTTAAATCCAAAAGGCTACTCAAGCTTGCTTTCATATCTCTTGCCATGTTGTTGACTTCGTCGATTTTTGGAACGACTTGTTCAAGATATTTTTTAGCCTCGTCGCTCAAAGTCTGGTAAACAACAACGTCAAGCGCACTTTTAATAATGGCAAAGTGTCCTTCGCAATCGCCGACAACCTTATTAACGATTTCCATATCCGCCTTCGTGTCGCCGATATATTTTGTGTAGCGGCGGAGCTGAGGAATACCGCTGAACGCTTCGATTTCTTTTTCCGTCGCGCCTTTTATGCCGTGAAAACGTAACAATTTATTTATCATGCCGCCGATAGTGTCGATTGATGTCATTATCAAATCGTCTTCGTCCATGTGATTGTCGGCGAGTTTATTTACCGAATCGGTAGTGACAAAAGGCGGCTTCGTTGCGCCGTCGGCTTTGGCAAGCTCAATGACTTTATCAAGATAAAAACTCTGCAAGGCACTCGTCCCGAAGACGACGATATTTTTGTAGTCGAGCTCTTCAAGCTTGTCGCTGATATAATCCAGCACACGATTGACAGATTTTTGAACTTCCGCCGTATAAATCAGGTCGATTTTGTTGACGGTGATGAACAGCGAGTAAAATTTATCGTTCTTTTGAAAGGCGGAGCGAATGTCATTTAAAAAGTTCGCCTCGTCGTCGGTGAGGTATTTGGAATAATCCATGACGAAAATACAAACGTCGACTTCGCGGATACAAGCCTCGGCGTTCTTGCGATGTTCGTCGCCCGCGCCCGCGTAATTCGGTCCGGGTGTGTCCCAAATCTCGTAGCCGTTGAGATCGTCGCAAGGATAGTAAATCGTCATGTCGGGAAGCGCGGCACCTTTACCGGTTTTTTTCTGCGCTTTTTCAAATTCGTCGCCGATAAATTTTTTAAGGGCTTCCGCCGTGACGAATGTAAATTTTTTGCCGTCGTAGTCTAGAGTAAGTTGACCGTCGGGAGCGATAGGAATGTATTTAACCGTGTTGGGCGTAGGAAGCTCGGAACTTGTCGGCGCAAAGTCGCGGCGAAGCAAATCGTTGATGACGACGCTCTTGCCGGCTTTTTTGGTGCCCATTGCCGCGATACGCAACGGGCGCGTCTTAGCCGCCGCAAGTCTCTCCTCGGTTTGTTTCAATGCGTTCAAAATTTCAGTGACGCGCTTTTTTCCGCTGTCGTTAAGTCCGGCGTGTTGAAGTGCCGAATTAAGAAAATCTTTCTGTTGCTTAATCTGCGCGACGAGTTCGGAATAATTTGCGCGGAAACGATCTTTCATTATCGCCATTTTGATTTCGGACTTCTTTTGAATGTCAAGCCCGATGTTGAGGAAAATCGTCTGCTGGAAAAGTTTTGCGACGGCTTGATTGGCAAGTTCTTTGTCGGTTAAATTTTCGTTGTCAATGATGACATGATAATCTTCGCGCTTGAGAGAAAGATTTTCGTCCAAAATGCGTTCAATCAAATCGGCGAAAGTTTTTACTTCGTCACCGTCGGCAGAAAGGTCATTGCCGGTCTTGAGCACGGTTTTAAGTCCGAACGACAAATTGTAAGCAATACGCGTTTTAGTCAGCGCACTTTTCTTGCGAATGACTTTACTCAAACGATCGATGACGTTGCAAAGCCTTACGCTCGGATTCAGCAGATAAACTTTGTTCAAGTTCTGCTCGATTGTCGCAGCAGTCTCGGAAATTTTTTCCGTTGACAAATCCTCTGCGGTCAAGACGGTGCAAATTTTTCGTGACGTGTCCAATACAAATCCTCCTTAATCCCATTTACTCAAAAGATTTCTTACGGCGTTGACAATAGCTTTTTTATTTTCGCGGACAGCTCCCTGCTCGATAATCTGTTCAAAATTCGAGGGCATGAGCTTTGCCGCGTTATTTCTTATCCACGCACGATAAGCCGCGTTGCCTTCGCGTTCTTGCAGGTGCCTGTTTATGAGATTGACGTTTTTAGTTATGACAGAGTTAAAAGCGCGTTCCAGTCCAATCGCGTTGATGACAGCCTTTGCCGTGATGTCGCGCAAAATTAAAATATCTGCGTCTAGCGTGGTAATCATATCTTCCTTGCCGTTCATGCGCTTAGAATTTTTTGCACGCTCCTGAATTTTATCAAGCTGACTCAATAACGATTCGGTGTCGTTAGATTTACTTTGCGAAATACTCTGTTTTGCATACGCGCCGATAACTTTTTCGATTGATGATATTTTTTGTTCGGCGGAAAATCTTCCCCAATTATTTTTTGTGTCGTAAGCGTAAAACAAATCCTCCAACTTTTCGTCGAGCTTGTCGCGTTCCTTAATCGACCTGTCCGCGTCGATAGCTGCAAGATTTATTCCGCCCTTCATGAGGAGCTTAGCCCATTTCCCGAATGGCAATAAATCCACGGCAAGCGATGCGCCTTTGCAAATTTGGTCGCGGTTTTCTTCAAATATTTTGCGCAAGAAATTTTCGTTCTCCGTTGTGTCGACTTCGACTTCCGCATTAAAGCCTTCGTGCGACAAAATCCTCGCGAAAAATTTATCGCCGCCGCTTACCAAGCTTTCCAGTTGCAGAGAATTTTTTTCCGCTTTATCCGTCGGCATGTTGTAATAAACCGAAAGCGAAACCAACTCGTCGAGAGCCTCTTTGACTTTGTTGACGCGCTCTTCCGTCGCAAAAGGTTGCGTTATCAGCGTTTGAATCAGCGTCATTACGAAACGTTCGACCAGTGAATTGAAGTTGCATTCCGCGCCGCCCTTGACCAACATTTCATCAAAAAGTTTGTTCACAGACTCGTTAAGCTCAGATTTGTAATTTGTCGTTGCTTCCATGCCCATGATTTTCAGGAACGAATCAATCAAAGCTTGCCGAAGTTCGCGCTGACGTTCGGAAGTAAATTTCGTCGTGCTAGTCACGATATTTTCAACGAACAGCACGCCGAGTTTGTCGCGAACGTTGCCGTCAACTTTGCTCGTCGGATAAACGCCGTCGGGGTCAATCGCAAGCTCGTATTCCTCGCTTTCAATCAACGGCAAATGCGCTTCTTCGACCAGCGGATAAATATTGTCCACGTCATTTTTCAGCGCGTTGGTGAACGGGCGTTCATTGAAAATTTTCGCCGCGTGAATCTGCGTGATTCGATTCGCCTCTTTGATGAACTGCGGCAAACGAGCTTGAATGTCCATTAAAATTTCCGTGCTCACGTCAGAATAATTCAGTTCGCCGGTGCTGTAACGTTCCAAAAGATTTTGTAAAACCGTCCGCGTCTTGGATAATGTATTTTCGGCGCGACGCTTGAGAACTTCAAAGCGGTCGTTGTCGTAGTAATCCTGCATTTTGTCGAGCAGAATTTTCACGCCGTCGGGCGTTTGCCACTCGTCCAAAATTTTGCTTGCGACTTTTTCCGCGATAAGTCCGATTTTCTCCAGATAAGCCCGCGCCGAGCCGCCGACAATGTGATTGCCGAGCGTGATTTGATATTTGTTTACGGCGTCGTTTTTCAGAACGGCAAGATTGTCCCTCGCTGTTTTGAAATTGGAGGCGCGGTCGATTTTGTTACCGAAGACAAAAGATTTTTCGCTGAGCTTAACGCCGTCATAATCCTGTCCTTTGCGGAGCATGTCGAGTTGCGGAGCCGTAAGGTCGGGGCGGTCGCCGGCGTTCGTCACCAAAATTATCGCGTCGGCTTCCTTTAGCATTTCTTCCGTCTGGCGTTTATGAAGTTCGGTCGGCGAATCAAAGCCCGGCACGTCGTAAAGGACAATGTGGCTCATGTCGGCAAGTTGCGTCGAACGAATGATTACATTTTTGACGGCGTAAGGGTAAGGCTCGCGACGAACAGTTCCGTCAGTATTTTTCCCCGACATGCCCGTTATATAAGTTTTGAATTCGTTAAAATTATCGCCGCCGCTCCAATATTCCGCGCCGAATTCTTTTCTTGCTTGTCCGAGTAGCGGCAGAATTTTTTGCTTGCCCGCGAGGATTGTTTTAATATCTTCGGCGGTCGTTCCGTTGTGGAGCAAAAAAATTCCGCTTTGAGCGGGGTCGGTTTCGACGGCTTTCCAATAGCGCACAAAAGTTTCGAGCGTCATCGTAGAAAAATCCGCCGCGTCGGGATATTTCACGTCGTTTAACATGCGCTTGAAATTTTTATTGAACTCATCGCGGCTGTAAAAATAAACCTCGGCAACGTCGGTGTCGCCCGCACGAATTTCGGTCGTCGTGTAGGTGCACCGCGCTGCATATTCGGGCAAGACCATAGAATTTATCAGCGCATTGCCCAGCGTAGATTTTCCCGCTTTTTCCAAGCCGACAATCGCAACGGTGAACTCGCGGCTCTTGAGCTTGTTAAGAATTTTTTTGTTTGCCGTCTGCAAAATTTTTAATTCCTCGCGCTCATCGCCTTGAATCACGAGTCCTTCCGAATCCGTCTTAAAAATTTCGTCAAAAATTTTGTCGGCATTGCTTAGCTTGTCGATAAAATTTTGCTTGCTCTCTTCCCAATCGCTCATGCTTTTCTCTCCCGAAAAATAAAATTAAGTTTAGCAAAATAAATTTGACCTGTGGTGTCCCGGCAGGACACTCACAAAAAAAAATTTTAAACTCTGCTACTTAATGAAACGGCTCGCTCAATACACTGCAAATATTTCGGACAAGTCTCCTCGGTAAATAAAATACACGGCGGCACTTGTAAGGCTTGCGCTATTTTTATCACCGACGAGATTCCTTTATTTGGACGGCAATTTTCAATTTGGCTGATATACGACGCGCTTAATTTCGATTTCTCTGCCAAATCCTTTTGGGATAAATTATTAAGCACTCTGATTATGCTGGATAAAATTTTTGAGTGTCATCACGGGCATTATAATAATTGTTTTTTTTTTGTCAATTACCGCACGAAAATCTTTCAGTCTTTTGAAAGCGGCTTCCATTATCGTTGTATCTGCCGCGCTCTATCTTACTCAAACTGCTGACGCTCATATTTGCCCGTTTTGCCAGTTCTTTTTGCGACATGTCCCTCAACGTTCGATAATACGCTATCTTAGCTCCTATTTGTCTGAACAAAATTTCTTTGCGAGGATCTACCTGTTTTTCAACATCATTTTTGTCACTCATTTCGTTTTCCTCCGCTCAAATTATTGCATAACGACGCGAAAAAATCCAAAAATCGCTGTCATACATAATGCCAATAAAGCATTTATACGCGCACTATCAACATTTATACGAAAATTGATAATCGGCTTCACGTTCTCAATTACACAGAGATAGTATGTGCTTGAGATGACGGGCTTTATCGAAATATTTCACTCAACTCAAATTAAGTCATCTGAGCTTAAAGAACACCATAATAAAGCAGGAAAACTTAACGAAAATTATTTGCTGTTATGAAAATTTTTACTTGCTTATCTGACATCAAGAATAATAAACAAAAATTCTGGAGGGAAAACTCATGGAAAATGCGAGCACAACCTTGATAACGATAGAAGAGCTTTGTGAGGAATTGATGATTGGAAAAAACACGGCGTACAAACTTTTGACATCAGGGGAGCTTAAAGGATTTCGTATCGGTCGAATCTGGAAAATTCCCCGCGAAAGTCTGAATCATTACCTTATTGAGCAAACCAGTATTTTAAACAAAAAATGAGCTTGGCTAATTTACGCCAAGCCCACTTTCATTTAAGACAAATTTTTTTGGTCAGTTCTTGCCAAAAATCGCGCCTATTTCTTTTTTCCATTCTTCATCGCTTGTACCTTTGAACGGGGGTTCATTTATATTGAAATTTTCGATAGCATTCGCTCCCGCACCTTTAATAGCGTATTCATTTACGGCACGCGACAATGGAGTGAAAACATAAAGTGGATTACCTTCCTTATCCATATTCGTATGACAAGCAAGTCCCGTTGTTTGGAGTCCGTTTATTTCAATGGAGTAAGGAATGTCGCCGGTATCATCAATATGCTCGCTTAAAAATTGTAAATCCTCGTCCAGCGAAGCAGAAATGACGTGACATATTCTAAAATATTGAGAGCGGTCAATGGAATCGTCTACCCAAGCCTT
>DJWY01000035.1:1612-67613 GCA_002448305.1 Selenomonadales bacterium UBA7018 | reverse complement strand
GGCGTCACTATCTGCGTCGGAGTCGGCGTCGCTGTCAGCGTCGGAATCTGCGTCGCTGTCTGCATCGGAGTCGGCGTCGCTGTCAGCGTCGGAATCGGCGTCACTGTCTGCATCGGAGTCAGCGTCGGAGTCAGCGTCGGAATCGGCGTCGGAGTCTGCGTCGGAGTCAGCGTCGCTATCTTCAATGCCGACAACTTCAGCACCGTCCGCAGTACCTACGATAACTTGTTTTTCTGCGTCTTCAATCGTGAGTCCTGATGCTTCGTTTACTGTGTAAGTACCAGCCGCCGCTTTAAGGCTAGCCCCTTCGTCAAGACCGGTAATTTCAGCTAAGGACGCGCCACCTTCACCGAGTACAAAGGTAAATAAATCTTCGTCCATATCGCTGCTTACATTGAATTCGCTACCGAAGAGAGCAACGGACATACCGCTTGCAATAGTGCTGTTGAAGTCGATATTATTGACGCCGCCCGCCGCTTGAACGGTTTCGGAAGGTCTAGCCAAAATATGGAGCTTCGTAGCATCTGTGCCGGCTTCGTAAGCAAAACTGCCGCTTCCGACAACGATTGAATTTCCTTCAAAGTTAATTCCGCTTGCACCTGCGCCCGTGACATTGATAACATCGCCGTTAGTGGTGTTGCTGACATTGGTAATATTTCCGTCTTCGTCGAAAGCAACAGTAAGTTGAGCGTCTGTATCGGTGTCGCGCGTGCCGTAATTGGTGATTGCAAGGCTTGCGCCACCATTAATGACCGCGCCAGTTGAATAGCCGCTGATTTCGATTATGGGTGTAGTAGTGTTGTTGTCTTCTTCGATACTATTGCGATTGAATGCAACCGCACTAGCAAAGCCGGTAATTTCGGGCTTTGTAAAACCACTTACAACAATATCTTCAGCAGTGCCTCTATCGGCGGTGAAACTGTCGCCATCTTCCATAATGACGCCGGTAATAGCTAATTCGTCATCGGTTTTAGTTGTGACAATAAAGCCGCTTGATTCAGAGCCGAAAGCAACGTTACTAAGTGTCGAGCCGAGAACGGTAGCGGAATCGCTGTCGAGCCATATTCTGTTAGCGTCGCCAGTTTGGGAAAGCTCAACATTGTCATTGACAGAAATAACTTTGTCGTCGCTGGCGTTGTTGGCGTAGGTGAAGTCGCGGTTTGAAGTTATCGTTCCGTCGTTAATGATAACGTTTTTGTTAGTCGCAGTGCTCAAGCCGGAAACGTCAATAGATGCGCTTTGACCGGCAGTAATAGTGGTGAGTCCGTCACCGTCAGCATTGAAAGAGACAGCGGAACTTTTGCCGGCCGTTGTGAAGAGGTAGTCAACATTGTTTATGCTAATTTCGTCATCGTCGACTAAGCCGCTGACTTTAAGGACGTTATCACTTTGGTAGGTGATAGTAGCGGTAGAACTGCCAATGCCCTCGAAACTTGCGGCGACAGACGCTGAAGATTCACCGAGATAAAGTCCGATTGCACTTTCGCCGCCAATGCCTGTAATGTCGCCGGTAATTGCGTCGCCGATTGTGGTAAGGCGAACAGCAGTAATTTCGCCGTCGCCGTCAATGGTGATAACGTCGCCTGCGCTTAGGTTATTGCTGGTGTTGTTGAGAGCAAGATTATCAGTCAATGCGACCTTAGTAGAAACAGGAGTAATATCGATTGCATAAGAATTCGTTGTAGCTGAACCGGAACCGCTCGTGTTTATGTCGGTTAATTCTGCAGTGTAACCATCTTTAGACAAAGCAACAAAATCTAAATCGCCGTCAATAAAGGTATCGCCATCTGGAGTTTGAATACCGTAAGTTGTGGAACTTTCCGGGAATTTAATTTTGTCGCCTTCGTTAGCGAACTCGAAACCTTGAACGCCTGCTTCGCTGTCGACGATAATTGCCGCCGCTGAAGCCCTCTTGACATTCGTGCTATATTCAAGAGCAACGCCGCCGACTGTGATTGTGCCGTCAGTGACTGCGGGTTCGTACAGTGCATTTGCAGGCATGATTTCCGTAGCGTGACCCCAACCGCTGACAACTGCGCCCTCCGCCGCGCTAAGTACTCCAAGTGCTGTGGTGCCTTCCAAAAAGCCATAGATGAAAGGCTTATTGACAGAAAGTTCAGCCGTCGCGCCGGTGCCGTCGTCAATCATTACGCCGCTTACGCCGTTTGAGTTTACATTCCATATCATTGCGTCTTGGTCTAACTCAAGGGTTGCACCGACTTTAAGGTCGCCTGTAGACATAACGCCGCTGTCGAGGTTGATTGAGGTAACCGAAGCATTTTCGGTATCTACAACAAAGCTATCGAGTGCGACAGTAGATGCGCCGCTAAGGGTGGAAAAGTCGAAAGTACCAATGCCAGCTTTTGAGCCGTTAATCGTCAAAGGAATTTCTGAAGTAACGGTTAATGAACTGCCGCCTTCCTTCCAGAAGCTATCGCTACCAACTGTAATGCCATTAGAGGTTATCTCGTGCGATACTGTGTCGGAGCCTTCGCCTGTTACGTAAGAATCATCAAAGCTGATAGTATTGATTCCGGTTATGTTGCGGAAAGTGTAAACGGCATTGGAATCGCCGCCCGCCGCCGAGACGCCCGTTACTTGATATTCTTGAAACTCAATGGAAAGTTGAACGCCACTTTCGCCGGCGAAGCTAAGACCATTGACAAAATCTGTTGCAGAAGTGTCCCAGAAATATTTTCCGTCAAAAGAAGTGTCGCCAGCGTTAGCAATTTCTTCAACATTATTAAACATACGAGTAGTTGAAGAAGTGCCAACTTCATCAAGTCCTATTGAGATTAGACCGGATTGTCCTGCTACTGATTCAATGACAACTGCGAAGCGTTGCAGGTCGAAAGAAAATGTTTTAAACAAATCGCTCATGTTAGAGAAAACTCCCTTCCTAAAGTCTCGCTATTTTTTAGTCGAGCCTTTGTTGAAAAAGATAGAATTAGTTAAAGGTCTTGCGCAGATTGTTGAGCGATAAATCTTGCGCGTTGACCCCTTGCGAATCGAATCCCAATAAAAACCACTTAGTAAATTAAAGTTCATAAAACTAAAACAAGCGTCGAATTTACAAACTTCACCTGCGGTAAATTCTAACGCCACAAAGAATAAAAATCTAATCCTGACTTAAAGTCCCCCAACTCCAGTCGAGAATCCCCCTATCTGACTAATCAGCGTCCACCAAACGCTTTTGATTGTCAAGCGCATAATATTGCAGCATAAAATTTTTGTCAAGTCGCGAATATTAATAGCTAATAACAATTCCAATGCAGGAAATATCACCCTGACCGCGAAAGTGTAATTATGAATTATGAATTAGGAATTAGGAATGGAAAAGCAAATAATTCCTAATTATACATTCCAAATTCCTAATCGAATTTAAAGGGCGGTGAGTGCAATGAGGGAAGATGTACAAATATATTTAGAGGAGGTTGAGCAAATCCCGCTATTGAGCGCGCAAGAATTTCATACGCTATTGACGCGGGCAGGCGCAGGCGACGAAGAGGCGCAACTAGAATTAGTCAATGCAAATTTGCGTTTGGTCGTCGACATAGCCCGCAAATATATCGGACGCGGCGCGGCGTTCTCTGACTTGATTCAAGAAGGCAATATCGGGCTTCTGAAGGCAGTAAAAAAATTCAGTACAAAAGGCTCGCCGACCTTCATTGAATACGCGGAAGAATGCATAGAAAAAGCAATCATTCGCGGCTTGCGGGAACTTCAAGCTGATAGGGGAGTTTCCTTAGATACGCCGATAGACGAAAGAACTTATGAATCAAAAGATGAATACGCTATCGAAGGCGATTACATTGAAGGCTTAACGCTAATGGATTTGGTCGCCGATATGGACGCGCCAACGCATTTCGAGCGCATGGATAGACAACAGCTTGCAGAATTACTGCACGAAGCAATGAAACATTTGACTATGACCGAGAAAAAAATTTTGGCATTGAGATTCGGCTTGACGGGCGGAAGAGCGCATTCAGCAGAAGAAGTTTCTAAAATTTTAAAGTTGCGCCCTGAATCATTGCTTTCGATTGAGGCGGATGCCTTAAAGAAATTGAGCGGCGCAGAACGCCTTAGAGACTTCTACTAAACAATCTGAAATTTTTTTGAAAAAACCCTTTGCAATTTATAAAGCAGTATGCTAGAATGGGCACGCAAATTATAAAGCGGAAGGGCGATAGAGATGTCGGTACTTGATTCACTTAAGGATTTCGTAAAAAAGGTAACGGATATAATAATGCCGGTCGAAAACATTGTAGAGGAAGACGAGCCGAAAGAAACTAAAAAAGTCGAGGCAAAAACCGAAGAACCAAAAGCCGAACCGAAACCGGTTGAAAAACCCGTCGAACAAAATACGCAAAAGGCACAAGAACCAATCATGCAAAATTTCCAGGCGGAAAGGCAAATGGCAAGCGGCGGAATCGGCGGTTTCACGCGGACAAGGGTCAGCACGTCGGATAGCGCGACGATTGGCGATAGACGCTACGTCGCTTATGACACGTCGGAACCGTCAGTGCGACCGAGTTTAGCTGTAGTCAAGACGCCGCAAATAACTATGCGAATTTATACGCCGACAAAATACGACGAACAAGTTAAGGCAATCGGTCAGGACTTGATAAAAAATAACGCGGTTGTCGTGAACTATGAAGGCATGGACGAAGCAGTTCAGCAGAGAATTAGCGATTTCGTCTTGGGCGTAGTGTACACGATAAGCGGACACGTCGAAATGATTTCGGGCAAAATCGTCTTGTATGTGCCTGAAGGCTTCGAGGTCGAGAGCGCACAAGCGGCAATGGCTACGAAGTTGAGACGTTACAACTGAGAAAAAATAGCGGGCAACGAAAGCCCGCTTTTTTTAAGGAGAAAACACAATGGAATATTTGACGCAAGAACGTGCTCCAATAATGGAATCATTGGAAAAAATGAGGGCGACGCGCTTAGTGCCATTTGATGTGCCTGGACATAAACACGGGCGTGGCAACGCCGACTTGCTAGAATTTTTAGGGCAACGTTGCTTAGAAGTCGACGTAAATTCAATGAAGCCGCTAGATAATTTATGTCATCCAGTGTCGGTGATAAGAGACGCGGAAATTTTAGCGGCAGAAGCATTCGGCGCGGCGCATAGCTTTTTCATAACAGGCGGCACAACTCAAGCTGTGCAAGCAATGATTTTAACCGTGTGCAAGCCAGGCGATAAGATAATCCTGCCGCGAAATGTCCACCGGAGCGCGATAAATGCTTTGATACTAAGCGGCGCAATTCCAATTTATGTCAATCCGCAAGTCGACGAACGTTTAGGAATTTCGCTGGGCATGAAGGTCGAAGAAGTAATCGCGGCGATAAAAAATAATCCCGACGCTAAAGCCGTTTTGGTGAACAATCCGACTTACTACGGGATATGCTCGGACATAGCGACGATAACTAAAGTAGCGCACGAACACGGCTTGAAAGTTTTAGCGGACGAAGCGCACGGCACGCATTTTTATTTCAACCAAAAATTGCCGGCGTCAGCTATGTCAGTCGGGGCTGATATGGCGGCAGTCTCAATGCATAAATCGGGCGGCTCGCTTACGCAAAGTTCACTGCTGTTGACGGGCGAAAATATCAACGCGGGCTACGTCCACCAGATAATAAATTTGACGCAGACGACAAGCGGCTCATATCTACTTATGGCAAGCCTAGATATTTCGCGACGAAATTTAGCCCTGCGCGGCTCGGAAATTTTCGACAATGTGATTGAGCTAGTTGAATATGCCCGCGATGAAATAAATTATCTGGGCGGCTGGTACGCTTACGGGAAAGAGCTTGTCGACGGCGGCGCGATTTATGATTTTGACGTAACGAAATTGTCAGTTTATACGCGGTCGGTTGGCTTAGCGGGCGTCGAGGTTTATGACATTTTGCGCGATGAATACGACATTCAGCTTGAGTTCGGCGACATTGCAAATATTTTAGCTTATGTTTCGGTCGGCGACAGAGTTAAAGATATTGAACGATTGGTTAGCGCATTAGCCGACGTTAAAAGAATTTATAGGAAAGATTCTGCGCGGCTGATGAAAGTTGAATACATTTCGCCGATAGTCGACGCGACGCCCAAAGAAGCTTTCTACGCCGAAAAAAAATCTCTGCCGATAGCTGAAACGGTTGGCGAGACGGCGGCAGAATTTTTAATGTGCTATCCTCCCGGCATTCCGATACTGGCTCCGGGCGAAAGAATCACCAAAGAAATTTTAGACTACGTGAAGTACGCTAAGCGTAAAGGTTGCCAGCTGACAGGTCCCGAAGATATGACGATAAAACGCTTGCAAGTGATAAAGGGGCGATAGAAAATGGAGTTATGGTTCAGCGAATTGCATACGCCGAACGTACGCTTTTCATTGAAAGTCGATAAACAACTTTTCAGCGAAGTCAGCGAATTTCAACGGGTCGATATATTTGATTCAGCGGAATTCGGGCGTCTGTTGGTTCTCGATGGGCGCATAATGATAACCGAGCGCGACGAATTTATTTATCACGAAATGATAACGCATGTGCCAATGTGCGTTAATCCGGACATAAAAAAAGTGCTATTGGTCGGGGGCGGCGACGGCGGCTCTGCGCGAGAACTTTTAAAATATGACACGATAGAAAAAATTGATTTGGTGGAGATAGATGAAACGGTCGTTAGGGCTTGCCGAAAATATATCCCGCAAACGGCGAGTTGCTTAGATAATCCGCGAGTGGAAATATTTTTCGCGGACGGGCTAAAATTTGTTCGGCGTAAATCGGACGAATACGACTTGATAATAATTGATTCTACTGACCCTTTCGGCGTGGGCGAAGGCTTATTCACAAAAGAATTTTACGGCAACTGCTTCAATGCGCTCAAGGCAAGCGGCATAATGATAAATCAGCACGAAAATCCATTTTACAACCACGACGCGGCAGCAATGCAACGAGCGCATAAAAGATTAGCCGGTTCGTTCCCAGTCGTGCGCGTTTATCAGATAAATATTCCGACATATCCTGCGGGGCAATGGCTATTCGGTTTCGCGTCGAAAAAATTTCACCCGACAAACGCTGTAGACTTCGGACGCTGGCAAGCACTGAATCTGCAGACAAATTATTATAACCCGAAAGTGCATGTGGGCGCGTTCATGTTGCCGACATACGTTATAAAGAAATTGCGTTAAGGTTTTTTCCACTCGACCATATTATCGGGCAGATTGAACAGCCGTAGGATTTTATTGACGATATGATTAACTTGCGCCTCCAAAGTCGTTGGCGTGTTATAAAATGTCATAACGGGCGGCATAATGATTGCGCCGCAGTCAGCAAGTTCTTTCATGTTGCGCAAGTGAATTTTGCTGAAAGGCATTTCACGCGGCACGAGCAAAAGTTTTCGATTTTCCTTTATGCAAACGTCAGCGGCGCGGAGCAAAAGATTTTCGCAATAACCGGACGCAATGCCCGCAAGCGTTTTCATTGTGCACGGGACGATAATCATTCCGTCAACGAGAAAACTTCCGCTTGCAATCGAAGCGTCCATTTGGTTCACGTCGTAAACAAAATCGGCAAGGCGGCGAATCTCGAAAATGTCAAAGTTCGTCTCGTCGCGAATAGTGAGTTCCGCGCCTTCGGTTATGATTAAATGCGTTTCGACGTCTTGAATATCTTTAAGGCGGCGCAAAAGTTCTACGGCGATAACAACGCCGCTTGCGCCCGTCATACCGATTATCAACTTCATATAAATTGCTCCCTTCTATCAATAGGCACCCTTGCCCTTGAAGACAGCCTTAACCGTCTTGAACAGATACATAATATCAATCCAGACCGACCAGTTGCGCACGTACCAAGTATCCATAGCGACGCGCTCAGGATAAGTCGTATCGCTACGCCCGCTGACTTGCCACATACCGGTTATTCCGGGCAAAACCATATAGTATTCACGAATATTTTTGCCGTAGCGTGAGATTTCAGCTTGAACAATCGGACGCGGTCCCACAAGGCTCATTTCCCCACGAATAACATTCCAAAGTTGCGGCAATTCGTCAAGGCTAGTCTTGCGCAACCAGCCGCCCAATTTCGTAACTCGCGGGTCATTCGTCAGCTTGAAACTTTCTTCCCATTCGCGCTTAGCGTCGGGATTTTCAGCCAGATATTTTTTCAACTTCTCTTCGGCGTCGGGTACCATAGTTTGGAATTTATAGCACGGGAATTTTTTCCCTGCCGCGCCAACTCGCTTATGCGCAAAAATTATTCGCCCGCGATTGTCTATGCCAACCATAATCGCAATCAGTAACAATATCGGCGAAATCATCAGCCCGCCGCAAATTGTCAACGTCAAGTCGAAAATTCTTTTGATAAGCCGGTTGTACGGGCTTGCAAGATTATTGCGCAGGTTGAGCATTAAAATTTTCTCACTGAAGAGAATCGAAAGTTCCGCGCTAGACATGGGCGTTCCGATTAGGTCGGGAATAAACGAAATTTTTTTGACGTGCGGTTGAATCTTGCTGATTAGTTCCTGAAGTTTTTCCTTGCCGAGTCCCGGCGCGGCTATCACGACCGTTTTAACTTTCGCCGCCCGAATAATACTGCGTGCTTCGTCAAAGCCTCCTAATATCGGGAAATCTTTCGGCAAATCTTTCGAGACCGGATGGTCATCAATCAACCCGACAACTTTATAACGATAGCCTAAATCATCTTGCCAAAATTTTATCAATCGCTCCGCCGTCAATCCCGCGCCTATTAAAATTATCGGCTCGTAGAAAATATTCCGCTGCTTAAGAAACTTCAATACGACGTAACGAATCACGCAAACATTTATCAGCACGAACAATCCGAATAAAATTATGAAAAGTCGCGAAGATGCATTACTTGCCTTGAGAAAATAAATTATGATTATCGTCGCAAGCCAGCCCGCGAAGACCGATTTAAAAATATCGCGCATGGTGTCGACGACCGGTTTCATTTGCCGATACGTTCGCGATTGCCCCAAGAAAATCAGAAATAGTAACGGCACCCAACCATAAATATAAGAATCGGCGTAGATATAAGTAACGCGGTTCCAAGTGTCCAAAAAATCGCGCAGGGCAAAGGCAAGATGTTCGCTCAAGACGACGCCAACATAATCGAATAGCGCAAATAAAATCGGCGGCACAAATGAACTTAAGGTCGTCGGATTTTTTTTAGCGGTCATAATTTGCTCCTCTTAAATGTTTTTCGCTTATTCTAGCAGAAATTTTATTGGCTTGCAGGAGTTTTTCTGTTTAGCATTGTGAAAAAAATTTTAAGGGCAAGATTCGTCAGCAGAATTGCAATCGAGACAACCGCCGCGCTCTCAATTAGCCGTTGCGCCTCAAACTGCGTTATCATTAATGCAATCGGCTTGGGCGCGGGCGGCGCAAGGTAACTCACGGCGGAAATTGTCATCATCGCATTAACGAAAAAATACGCGAACATTTCGTACAGCGTAAAGCGCACTTTAGGCAAAATAATATCGCGAATTATAAATCTGCGCGGAATTCCTAAAACTTTTCCGACTGCTTCGACATTGGAGCTGATTTTTTCAAGAGTATTGCGCATCATAAGATACGGCGACGAGAAAAAATGCATGACATTAACGGCGGCAAGAATTATCAGCGTGCCGTAAATCGGTAAGTCGTGGAAGAAAATAACATAACCTAAGCCAAGTGCAATTCCAGGAATCGTCATTGGGAAAATCGATAGTAAATGAATAATCCTCGCGGCGAAACCTTCCGTGCGCGTCGAAAAGTACGCAAGCGCAAATGAAAAAATCGTCCCGACGCCAGCAGAGATAAAAGCAATGATTAACGAGTTCAGCCAATTATCAAGCGCGCCGCGATGAATTGTCCGCATGACGTGATAAAGCGTGAAGCTCATATCGGCGGGATATTTTGCCGCAAAAATCATAACGCAAAAAGTTAGAATCGGCGCGACGATTAATGCGCTCAAACTTAGGCAGAAAATAAAACCTGCGCGGCTTGAATACTTATCGTCAACAGAAATATTTTTAGCGAAATCGTTTTGCTTTTGCGCAGGATTAAGTATGTCGGCAAGAAACGCAATCACCGCAGGGATAATCAAAAACGCGCCGATAACACTGCCCGAATTGTAATCCATCATCGCGACGGCTTTATTATACATCAGAACAGATAGCGTAATCGTCTTGCCGCCAATCATCAGCGGGACGCCGTAATCAGTGGCAATCATTGAGAAAATCGCAAAGAAGGTTGATATAATCGTTCGCTTAAGGTAAGGCAAAGTTAAATCCAAGAACTGGCGAATTTTCGGAACGCCTAAAACTTCAGCCGCCAAATAAGGCGAGCCGTCTTCGCACTGCAGAACACTCATAAATATAAAGAACGCTACCGGAAAAGCGTACATAATCGAACCAGCGATTATGCCCGCCGCGCCGTAAATGTTGAAGTTCCATTGGAAAATATTCGTTAGCCAACCATTTGCCCCGAATAGCGCGACTAATCCAAACGAATGCGATATTGACGGGATAAGCATTGGAACGCCGAAAATTATCACGAAGAAATTTTTATGCTTAATCGCTGTTCGCTCCAAAGTCCACGCCGCCGCCAATGCTAGTGTCAATGAAATTATCGTCGCGATTAGCCCTGTTGAAATTGTATTCCAGACTGCCGACGAAAATTGCGGCGAGTTAATGACTTGCACGAACCCTTCCGGCGTTATCCTAAGGAAAAGCGAGCCGAGTGGCGCGAATATCCCTGCGGAAAAAATTACCGCGACGCAAATTAGAAATGTTTTTCTCATGTCAGGAACCTGCGCAGGGAATCAATTTTCGTCTGGAGATTATCAAGCACGAAAGTTTTAACGTAATCGTTAGCGGGCGCGGAAATAATTTCCTCCGGCGAACCAATTTGACTAACAACGCCGCGATTCAAAATCATAATCTTATCGGAGAGCGCGAAAGCTTCTTCTTGGTCGTGCGTAACATAAATCATTGTCGTGCCGAGCGTGCGCTGAATATTTTTAAGTTCGCGGCGAATATCAAGGCGCGTCGAGGCGTCAAGAGCTGATAATGGCTCATCAAATAAAATTATATCCGGCTCAAGGGCGAGTGCTCTAGCGATTGCAACGCGCTGTTGTTGCCCGCCAGAGAGTTCAGCCGGCATTTTAGCAGAAAAATTTTTCAAGCCGACAATGTCAAGCATTTGCGCGGCTTTTTTTATTGCCGCTTCATTGTCAACGCTGTGAAATTGCAATGCGTAGGAAACGTTTTTAAAAACCGTCATGTTATCGAAGAGCGCATAATTTTGAAAGACAATCCCCATGCCCCGCCGCGCAGGTTCCAACGTAGTTATGTCGGCTCCGTCCTTAAAAATTTTGCCAGCGTCGGCGACAAGTAGCCCGATTAAAATTTGCAAAAGGGTCGTTTTACCGCAACCCGATGAGCCTAGAATGGAAAAAAATTCTCCGTCGAGAACTGCAAAGTTCACGCGGCGGAGAACTTCATTATTTCCATACGCCTTGGAAATTTCTTTGACTTCAAGCTTTAACTGAATGTCCATCTTTTAAGGAGCCGCTCCTTTTCGGTAAGCGTATCGTTTTTCATGTTGCCGTAATGAATATTGGTCGGATAATTTTTAATCGTCGGGGCGAAGTCCTTAAAAATTTGGTCTGGGAAAAATTTTTCGTTATTGCCCTTGCAAAGGTCGGTTGCCAGATAATTGAACACGTCACGAACGGCTTGCCTGTCGTAACTCTTTTTAAGAATCGCGTTGCCGTACATACTGAAGGGCGAACCTTCCGCAAAGAAAATAATTTCGAGCGGGACGCCTTGATTGATTTCAAAAACTGCTTGCCCCGTCATTCCGAGTCCGATTGCGACTTCACCTTGAACAAGTGCATTGACAGGACCGGAGCCGCTTGACGTGTATTGCAAGATATTTTCTGTCAGCTTAGCGAAATAATCAAAGGCGGCATCTTCGCCCCATTCGTTGACGAGTTGGCGCAGGAACATGTAACCCGTACCAGACGACGCAGGGCTTGG
The DNA here is from genome assembly GCA_002448305.1 of Selenomonadales bacterium UBA7018. Taxonomy (GTDB): domain Bacteria; phylum Bacillota; class Negativicutes; order Selenomonadales; family Selenomonadaceae; genus Quinella. The sequence continues at coordinate 55,582 of DJWY01000035.1, read as the reverse complement.
CATGGAAATTAAATTTTTATAGCGCGGGTCGAGCAAATCTTGATAAGAAGTCGGCACCGGTAAATTATTTTTATCCAAAACAGCGCGGTTAATGATTATGCAACCGCTATTCTTGTACTCTGGCAAATATTTATGACCGGCTGGGACAATGTCATCAAGGAACGGCGCAAAATCAAAATCCGCAAGTTCAGCGAGATTATCGCCGCACTTCTCAAGATAGCCGTATTCTTCGGAAAGAATAATATCGCAGTCAGCCTTGTCGCCCTCTTCCAAAACTTTAGCGGCAATGTTGCTCGTGTTCATGTATTCAAGCGTTATGTTGTAGTCGGGAAATTTCTTTTGACATTCAGTCAGATAATATTCATTTCTGTAATCTTCGCCGCTTGTCCAAATTTTGACGGTTTTATTTTCCGCAGAAGAATCTGTTCCGCCGCCACAACCGCTAATCAGCAAGCCCGCCGCGCAGATTGCCGCGACAAAAACTCTTTTTAAATTCATGAAAAATTTCCTCCTCTAAACGTCGTAAGCTTTATCAATCGCTTTTAGTTCGTCAAAAGTATCAATCTCTACAATATCCGAAGCTGAACACGGGCGAATTTTAACGCGATAATTTTTCGGAAAAATTTTAAGCGGCACTTCGTCCCAATATCTTTCGTTACCGCCGGGCGAATCGAAAGCCGCTTGCAAATCCTTTTGAAGTTTCGCCGCCGACGCCGCGTCCCAATAAGATATTCCGACTTCTTGATAACAATCGTCGCCGCCGATTTTCTGGTTGACAATAACGCCGTCCTTAACGTCAAAGCACCAATCGTCCGAGTGCGCCATTTTTATGCCGAGAAAATTTGAGGCGAACTGATACTTTTTAATCAGCGCGGGATTGTAAATCAGCAAGTCGGCTTCAAGGACGTAAGCATTGCTCATCAAATGCGCGGCGCAAAGGGCGGAAGAAATATTATTTGCTTTGTCGTAAAGCGGATTCTCGATAAATTTAATCATAGGATATTTTTTTAAGAGTAAATCGAATTGTTCCGAGAGATAGCCGCGCACAATGTAAATTTCCTCAATATTAGCGTCAAGGCAAGCGTCAATTAGCCCGTCGATAATTCTTTTGCCGTGCACTTTGATTAGCGGCTTAGGAGTATTCAAAGTTATGGGCAAAAGCCGTTCGCCTATTCCTGCCGCAATAAAAATCGCCCGACGAACTCTGTACGGCTCCAAAGCCTTTAAGGCATCCGCAGGGAGCTTGCCTCCCTTTTCAAGTTCGTCGGTTAAAATTTCAAATTCCGTCCGTGTCAAGTCTAACCTTCCCCTTAAATTTTTTAGCTGAGCAAATATATTTTAGATATTGAAAAAAATCAAGCTAACTCCTTAAAGGTCAAGCGCAAGGATTTTTTCCGTGATTTCGTTGAGTTGTTGAGCTGTCGGAACGTTAGCGACGCGAATTTTTTCCAAAATAATTTCAATGCCCGCCAATTTAAGCTCGTCTTCAACGTAGCCGATACTTTGTCCGCCCCAACCATAGCTCCCAAACGCAAAGCCTTTATGATTCACAGGGCGAAGACCTTTCAAATAGCAAAGAAAGCCCGCTATCGTCGGCATCATCTGATTATTTATCGTCGGCGAACCAACCGCCAAATATTTGCTGGTAAAAATGTCCGTCATAATATCCGAGAGCGCGTTTTTCTTTATGTCGTAGTACGCGGCAGAAATTTTCCTTTTCGCGAACGCTTCAGTAATTGTCTGCGCTAAAATTTCCGTTGAATGCCACATTGAATCGAAAACGATAACGGCGCGCTCTTCGACTTCGCCCGCGCTCCATTTTTTATAGCAGTCAACGATTTTATCAATATTTTTGCGCCAAATGACGCCGTGCCCAGTCGCTATCATACGCATTTCCAAATTTCCAAGAGCTTTAAGCGCAGTTTGCGCCTGCTTCCCGAACGGCATTAAAATATTCGCGTAATATTTCTTCGCCTCGAAAAATATCGTCGCTAAATCGTTTTCGTCATCAAAGCGCAGAGATGTCGCTAAATGTTCGCCGAATGCGTCGTTGCTGAACAAAATTTTTTCTTCCGGACAATACGTAACCATTGAGTCAGGCCAATGCAACATAGGAGTCGGAACAAATTGCAATGTTCTTTTGCCGATAGAAATTTTATCGCCCGCATTGACCGCTTTATAATTCAATTTTCCATAACGCGCTGTCAATCCCTTAATCCCGTTCGGATTAGTCGTGAAAATTTCGGCATTGGGCGCAAGTTCTGCGATTTCCTTCAACGCGCCGGAGTGGTCTGGCTCAACGTGACTAGAAATTATAACTTCAATCTGCACGGGGTCGATAACGGAAGAAATTCTAGCAATCAATTCGTCCTTAAAATCAATTTTCGCCGTATCAATCAGCGTAATTTTTTCGTCGAGAATCAAATAAGCGTTGTAAGTCGTGCCGCGTCCCGTCTCGTAACCATGAAAATTTCTCATCGACCAATCAACCGCGCCCACCCAGTAAATATTTTCGCTAATTTCAATCGCTTTGCAGTTATTCACAACAATTCCTCCTAAATTTTTTGTAAATCTTAGCACACTTGACGCCGCTTTACAAATTTTATTATAATCAACAACAAAGGAGGCTTTCAAATGGAAATTAAACAACTTACGGAAGGTTCAAGGCTCACAATTCAAATTATTGGGCGGCTTGATGCTGTTTCCGCTCTCGAACTTGATAAATCTTTGAAACTCGATGGCATAACCGATTTGACGGTTGATTTAGCGGAACTTGAATATATTTCTTCCGCCGGTCTGCGTACTTTGCTCAAAATTCAAAAGAAAATGGATAAGCAAGGCGCAATGCGTATCAAAAATATCCGCGATAATGTCCGCGAAGTTCTCGATATGACTGGTTTCAGCGATTTTCTGACGATTGCTGACGACAAAAAAGCGAAATTCTCTGTGAGTTTCTGAGGTGACAGCATGATTAGAACTTTGGATTTTGATAATCTTTATTTGCGCTCGAAAGTTGCTATTCCGTTCGTCGAATACAATAATTATTTGCCCGAAAAAGTTTTCGTCGACGGGATTTTTCCTGCGGGCACCGTTTTTAAGTTTTTGGAGCCAGTTTGTAGCAAAAAAATTGGTGCTTACGGCGACCAAGTCAACGACTATTCCCACGCGGCTTCGCTCCTTTTCAACAACAAATTTAATGGCGCGGCTCCCGACGATGACGAATACACAATAATTTTCCACGTCGATATGAGTGCGCTCTTCCTGCTTTGTGACCCGATTGACGCGCAAGGAAATAAACTTGAAATTTAACAAAATAAATCCCCGATTCAACGCGAGTCGGGGATTTTTGATTTATTTCGTGGCAAAAATAGCAAACAGCGGAATTGAGTCATAAAGGCAACGATTATCTTTGTGGACGGCGTGCGAAATATCTTCATCAAGGCGCACGAAGAAATTTAGACCCTCAAGAAAGCCAGCGTCCCACATAGGGCGGCGGCGCGTGCTTATCGTCAAGGAATTTTTAATCGCGTCGCACTCGCCTAACATTTTTTCGCCAATTTTCTCGTGAATCTTCGCGCCGTCTAAAAATTTTGTGTCGCCGTAATCGGAATCAAAATTCATTAAGACGCCGCCGACTTTTAAAACTCTGTGCCATTCGCGATAAGCAGCTTTAACGTCGGGCAATGTCCACGTCAAATTTCTGGTGACAACTGCGTCAAAAGTTTCGTCGTCGAAGCGGAGATTTTGCGCGTTCATTTTATGGAATTCTGCGTGCAAATTGAGTTCGCGCAGATTTTTTTGCGCTTCGCCAAGCATTTTCGACGACATATCAATTCCAACGACTTTATGCCCCATTTTAGATAAAATCGCGGCGAAAAATCCTGCGCCCGTCCCGACATCGAGAATTTTTAACTTGCCGGCGGGCAAATTCTTTTTGAAGATATTTTTCCAAGCCGCGCCGTCAACGCCGTCAAGTTCAAGCCTGCGCGACTTGCTGAAATGTTCGCTGCGTTCGTCCCAGTAATTTTCAATTCTTCTGCTCAATTCCATTGCAAAACCTCCTTGAAATTTGCTTCCGATAAATTCTTTAGCCGCCCGCCCTCCAAAACTAAAACGCGGTCTGTTAATTTCTTCAGCGTCGCTAGGTCGTGCGTTATGAATAGGCACGCAATATTTTTTTCAGCGCAAATTTTCCTTATCAGCGCGACGACTTGCGCTTGAATCGTCACATCTAACGCGGAAGTTGCTTCATCGCAGATTAATAGCTTTGGTTCAATTGAAATTGCCCGCGCTATTGCCGCCCGTTGACATTCGCCGCCGGAAACTTCGCGGGGATAACGTTCTGCGTAATTTTCAGACAATCCGACTTCGACTAACAGATTTTCGACCCGTCCGCGCAGATTTTCTTCGCCGAGAAAGTTTTTTATCGGTTCTGCGATACTTTTTCCAAGCGTCCTGCGCGGGTTGAAAGAGTCTTCCGGATTTTGGAAAATCATCTGCATATTTTTATAAAAGGCGTTGCCGGTCGCGTGCGTAATGTCTTCGCCGCAAAGAAAAATTTGTCCGTCGTCGCTAGGAATTAATCTGGCAATAATTTTTACCAAAGTCGACTTGCCGCCGCCGCTTAAACCAACAATCCCTAAAATTTTGCCAGCGTCAATAGCAAAATTTATGTCGTTGAGTACTAATTTATTTCCAAAATGCTTTTTAATATGCTTGACTTCCAAAACGTTCATAAGTTGCCCCCAAAAATTTTATGCTAGCGTAGCGTTCTGGCGCGGCGATAAAGTTGGAATAGTGAAACGTTAAATCGCGTACACTGTTTAGCTTGCGTTTACTTTTTAAAAGTAACCCGCCTTCAAAAGTTCTCTTGTGTAAACTTCTTGTGGCGCGTCGAAAATTTCATCTCGCGTCCCGAATTCAACTGCCGCGCCGCGTTTCATGATTAAAATTTTATCAGCCATGCGCCGCGCAACTCTTAAATCGTGCGTGACTAATATAATTGAAACTTTTAGCCGTTCGCGCAAATTTAAAAGGACTTTGACGACGCCCGCTTGAGTTACTATATCCAATGCGCTTGTCGGCTCGTCTGCCAGCAAAAGTTTTGGTTCCAATATCATCGCCGCTAAAATTCCTGCGCGTTGTGCCATTCCGCCCGATAATCGGAACGGATATTCGTCCAAAATTTCGGGCGCAAGATTTATTTTCTGCATTATTTCTTCTGCGCGGGCGATAAATTCTTTTTTGCTCCAATCACGATGAGCACGAACACTTTCCAAAATTTGTTCGCCGATTGTACGAATTGGGCAGAATGACGCGCCCGCATTTTGAAAAATATATCCGATTGAATCACCAGAAATTTTCCTGCGTTCGCCGTCGGGTAGGTTCGTAATTTCCTTGCCGTCAAAAAATATTTGCCCGTCAACAATCGCGCCGTCTTTGCCGAGTAAGCCGCCTATCGCTTTTAAAATCGTCGACTTGCCAGAGCCACTTTCGCCCGCGATTATCAAAATTTCTCCGCGCTTTACAGAAAAATTTATGTCGTGAACAATTCTTTTCTTGCCGTAAGCAACGATTAAATCTTCAACCGCCAAAATCATTTTTTATCCAACTCCGGACGAATTTCATAATAATCGGACGGGTGCGCCGTAAATCTTTCTACGTTCGGTTTCATAACAAATGACATGCGCAAATGTGCGGCGTAAATCAGCGCGCAATCGTCCAAAATTTGTTGAGACATTTTTACGGCAAGTTTAGAACGTTTATCCGCGCCAAAAGTATTATGCAATTCGTTTTCAAGCGCGACAATTTGCGGACTGTCGTAAAAACCGGCGTTATCGACCGCGCCCGGCACGATATGACTTGTGAAATAATATTCGGGGTCGCCAGTCGGAGCCGTGACAATAGCTTTGCTGAAAATATCGTATTCGCCGCTTTTGAGGAAAGTTTTATAGTTGTCAGTAGCGTTTACGTTGAGTTTGACGCCGATTTTTTTCAAATTAGCCTGCGCGGCTTCAGCGAGTAGTGGTAATTCTTGGCGGGAAGTGTAAGTAAGATAATTTAATTCAAGATTTTTGCCGTCCTTGTCAACGTAGCCGTCGCCGTCGGAATCTCTCCAGCCAGAATCGGTTAAAAGTTTTTTCGCGGCGTCTAAATCATAAGGAATAGGTTGGAAATTTTTATCGCCAAATGATAAATTAGCGGGGAAAGGCGAAATTGCAGGCGTACCGTTGCCATTTAGCAAAACTTTAGTAAAATTTTCCTTATCAATCGCCATAGAAATTGCCTTGCGGACGTTTAAATCCTGCAAAATGGGATTTTTGAAATTAAAAGCGGCTTGATAAACGCGGGAAGTATTGACTTGCGAAATTTTATAGTTATCGTTCTGGAAAAGTTGCAAAGAAGAGTAAGGAAGCCCTTGCACCGCGTCGAGTTCGCCATTTTGCATAGCCATAGTCAAAGTGTCGCCGTCGGTAATGCTCTTGACGGTGATTTTATCAATTTTCGGCTTGACTGCGCCCCAATAATTTTCGTTTTTAACTAAATCAATCTGCGTGTCAGTGACTTTAACGGCTTTGTAAGGTCCCGTGCCGACAACGATATTATCTTTGACGCCCTCATCAACGTCGATAATGCAACCGTAAGGGTCGCTTAGATAATTCAGCAACGCGGGCATTTTCTCGGAAGATTTAATCGTAACAAATTGCCCGTCCGCTTCAATCGAAGAAATTTTTAAATCGCGTGGGGCGCGGTCGTGATTAGCAATTAAAGCCTCTAAACATTTTTTGACCGCCGCGCCGTCAACTTTTTTGCCATTAGAGAAAGTTGCCGCGCCATTAATCTTAATTTTAACGGTGAAATCGTCGACTTGCTCGAAACTTTCAGCCAGCCAGGGTTCAAGCTCCATTTGCTCGTTAAATTTGAAAAGCGTTTCGCCGATACCGTAGCGCAGAGTACTCCAGCCGCTATAACTTTCGTGCGGATTAATGCCGACGTTCTCCATAGCCACGCCATAAGCAACCGTTCCATAAATAAAAGTTTTTTCGCCAGTTGAAGCGGATTTTTCTGCACTATCGCCGCCGCAACCCGTCATTAGCAAGCCAGCCGCGCAGATTGCCGCCAAGAATTTTTTCATATCAATACCCCCAAGTTAATAATTTCCATTCGCCGTCTTCATAAAGCCCAAAATACCACGACCAATTTTTATAATCAGTATCGTAATTCCACGCGGAAAGCGTTCCGTCGTCTTTAGGCGAGCGAAAATCGCTATAAAAGACCATGCACGCAGTAAATTTTTTATCAAAGCCGTGCCCTTCAGCTAAATCGTTCATGTAAGCGATATTTTCAGCGTTATTGAGTTCGTCGCCGCCATATTGAATTTTTAGTGGCGTACATTTCCATTTGCGGAGCTTTTGATTTATAGTTTCGACGGCAAAAGTTGAATCTTCGCAAGAAATTGCTTCAACCTGAGCGGAAATTATCAGCAGAAAAATTAACGTCGTTAAAAATTTCTTCAAAGCTAATCACTCCCTTTAAAATTATTTTATCTTAGTGCGCAAAAAAAAATAAGCCCCGCATGGGGATTGAAGCTAATAAAAAAAATGTTATCGACTTCAAGCTTTTGCAACCGATGAAAGCCTCTTCGTCAATTTTTCGCCGTTATTCGATTCATTAAGGAGTTTAGCAACGGTAGACTAAAAGTTCGGAAATCTTTTTAACAATGCCTTGAGCGTCCATGCCGTAATATTGGAAAATCTGCGCGGGTTCGCCGGAAATAGCTGGTTCATCGGGCAAGCCGAGACTGACGACTTTAATCGGCGCATTTTGAGCCGCAACCTGCGCAACTATCGCGCCAAGCCCGCCAAGTTTTACATGTTCTTCGACCGTCAAAATTAATTTGGTTTCCTTAGCCGCCTTGATAATCGCTTCCTTGTCAATCGGCTTAACACAATACATATCAATCACGCGGGCGGAAATGCCTTTTTCCTTAAGAATTTCGCCCGCCGTCTTTGCGTACTGAACCATTTCGCCGCAAGCAATAATCGTTACGTCGGAGCCTTCTTGAATTGTGACTGCCTTGTTGAGTTCAAAAGGCACGTTGTCTTCTTCGTAAACGTCAGCGACGGCATTGCGCCCGATTCGGACGTAAGCGGGGGCTTTATCCTGAAGAAGCGTGCGAATTAATTTTTCAGTTTGGAAACGGTCGCAGGGAAGATAAACGCGCATTCCGGGCGTTGACGCCATGATTGCAATATCGTTAGGTGATTGATGCGTCATTCCGAGATTGCCGTAACTTACACCGCCCGATATTCCGATAAGTTTAACATTGGTATACGAATAGGCGACATCAACTTTTACCTGCTCCACTGAACGAGTTGAAAGGAAACTTGCCGGCGAAAAGACAAATGACTTTTTCCCGCAAACCGCTAAACCCGCCGCTATAGAAACGAGATTTTGTTCAGCTATGCCGACTTCGACGAATTGTTTCGGAAATTCCTTGCTAAAAGGTTCCAAACTCGCCGAGCCGCGAGAATCACTGCAAAGCACGATAATATTTTTATCCTTCGCCGCTTCCTCAATCAGCACATTATTTATAATTGTTTTATTGGCTATCTTATTCATATTGCGCGCCCCTCTCGTCCAATTCCTTCAACGCCGTTTGATATTCTTCGTCGTTAGGAATGTGATGATGCCAGCCAATTTGATTTTCAGCGAACGAAATGCCGCAACCTTTAACCGTGTGCGCAATTATTATGGTTGGTTTGCCCTTAACTTTTTTAGCAATTTCAACAGCATTATCAATCGCGTCAAGGTCGTTGCCAGGAACGCTGATAACATTCCAGCCGAACGCCGCCCAACGAGCCTCTTGCGACTTCTGATTCATAACTTGTTCGGTCGTGCCGGAAATTTGCAGGTGATTGCGGTCGACGAACGCAGTTAAATTGTCAAGCTTGTAATGACTGCCCGCCATAGCCGCTTCCCAAACCGAACCTTCAGCAACTTCGCCGTCGCCCATGACTACATAAACGCGATAATTTTTCTCGTCCATTTTTCCGGCAAGAGCCATGCCCACGCCAACGCCCAATCCGTGTCCGAGCGAGCCAGTATTCATTTCGATTCCGTTGACTTTATTAATCGGGTGCCCAATGTATTTCGAGCCGAATGACACAAAAGTTTTCAAATCTTCTTTCGGGAAAAATCCCCTATCGGCAAGCACGGCGTAAAGTGCCTCAACTGCATGCCCTTTGCTCATAACAAAATGGTCGTGGTCATCGCTCTTGAAATTTTCGGGCGTAATGTTCATCTGCTTATAGTAGAGGTCAACCAAAATTTCCATAATGCTAAAGTCGCCGCCGATATGCCCATTTTTGGTGCGATAAATCATTTCAACTACGTCCTTGCGCAACTCGTAAGCTTTTTTCTTCAAGTTCATAAAATTTTACTCTCCTTTAAGATAAGCTTTAATCTGCTCTTCAATCGGGTCGTAAAGCACGCGGACAACGTCCTTGTAAATGCCAACAAATATGTGGAGGAAGTATACAGCATTTTAATTAAAGCGACAACTATTATCTTGCAAAGTTTAGAGAATTTTTTCAATGACAGCCGTCAAGTTGGCGGCTTTTTTTGTTGTCAAAGTGCAAGGCGACGTTGTATAATTTGCGGCAGTAATGTTTAGGAGGGAAAAATTTTGAAGATGAACGGAGCAAAAGCTCTTTTGGAATGTCTGAAGAAAGAGGGCGTTGAATTAATTTTCGGCTATCCCGGCGGCGTTGTCCTGAAACTTTATGACGAAATTTATAAAATGGAGTTCCCCAACATTTTGCCGGGACACGAGCAGGGAGCTACACACGCGGCGGACGGTTATGCGCGAGCTAGCGGCAAAGTTGGAGTCGTTATCGCTACTTCGGGACCTGGCGCGGCAAATTTAATCACGGGCATTGCGACCGCGAATATTGATTCGGTTCCTCTTGTTTGCATAACAGGACAGGTTGCCAACCCCGCTATCGGCAAGGACAGTTTTCAGGAAATTGATGTTTCGGGCACAACTTCGCCAATCAGCAAGCATAATTACCTTGTTAAAGACGCAAACGATTTGCCGCGTGTCGTCAAGGAAGCATTTTTTATTGCGCGGACGGGGCGTCCGGGTCCTGTGGTGATTGACATTGCTGCCGACGTTTTCAACACCGAAATTGATTTTGAATATCCCGCCGAAGTTAATCTGCGCGGCTATAGCGGCAAATATCCCGTTGATGAAAAATCCGTTGACGAAGTGATAAAGGCTGTGGAGGCTTGCAAACGCCCGCTGATTTTCGTTGGCGGCGGCGTGACAAGTTCCGATACTTCCGACGACTTGCGGGAAGTTTTAACGCGGCTCGGTTGCCCGTCGACTTCAACGCTTATGGGGCTTGGTTGCATTGACGCTGACACTGACGGCTTTTTAGGTTTCGCGGGAATGCATGGTTCATACGGCGCGAACATGGCGATTCAAACTTGCGATTTGCTGTTGTGCATTGGAATGCGTTTTAGCGACAGAGTAACGGGGCGTGTTAAAGATTTTGCGCCGAATGCTAAGATTGTGCATTTTGAACTTGACCCCGCCGAAGTTAATAAAAATGTCCATGCCGATTTAAAAGTTTTGGGCGACTTGCGCGAATCTCTGCCGCTGTTCAAAAATAAACTTAATGAATCGCCTACGAATTTTGCTGAAAAATTTCTTGAGTGGAAAAATCAAGCCGTCGAAAAAGGTTTGGAGCACCCATTCGATTGGACGGAAGAAGGCGACGCGATTAAACCAGGCGCACTTATCAGCAAAATTAGTAATATCTGCGACGATAATACAATCGTTGTTACCGACGTCGGGCAACACCAAATGTGGGCGGCGCAATTCTTCAAGGCTCGTAAGCCACGCCAATTTTTAACTTCAGGCGGTCTCGGCACTATGGGTTATGGACTGCCGGCGGCTATGGGCGCAAAGTTGGCTTGCCCCGATAAAAATGTTGTGCTGTTCACTGGAGACGGCTCAATCATGATGAATATTCAAGAACTCGCCACGATTGCCGACAACGATATTGATATAAAAATTGTTATCGTCCACAATTTTATTTTAGGCATGGTCGGGCAGTGGCAACGCCTTTTCTACAATCATCATTATTCCGCGTCCGAACTCAAATATAAGCGTGACTTCGTGAAGATTGCACAGGCTATGGGCATTCGCGGCTATCGGCTGACTAAGGCGGAAGAATTGGAAGACGATTTAGTTGAGATTATGTTTTCAAAGGGTGCGGCGGTCATTGATGTTTACGTCCCCGAAGAAGAAAACGTTATTCCAATGGTGCCAGGCGGCAAGCGTTTAGACCAAATGGTTTTAGGTAACTAAAAAAAACAAGCACCCATTAAGAGTGCTTGTTTGACGAATTATTTTCGCGAATTACTTCAACGCTACACCAACGCGGCTATCCATCATGTAAGGCATAGAAATTGCAACGCCTTTCATGTTGTCGAGCGGATAGGGAAGAGCTTTTCCGTCTTGGTCGTAGGTGCCCAAAACCCAGAACAGCATATCGACTTGACCGGAAGACAACGCCGCGCCACGAGCACCAGCTTCAATGCTAACAAGTTCAAAGTTCTTGTTAATGCGCTTGCCGAGTTCGCCGAGAAATGCGACGTTAAAACCTGCGGGCGTGCCGTCAGCAAGAATGCAGTCAAGAGCGGGCATATCGCCTGTTACGGCAACTTTAATTGTCGGTGCGCCTTCAATCATTGGAATAGGTTTCGCGACGGGATCGGCTCCGCCCAAATCCGTAATGTTTTCCTTGATAAGCTTATTAAGCGTGCCGTCGTCCTTCATGGCTTTGATAGCGGTGTTAATTTCATCAACTTGCGCCTTGTCCTTTTCCTGCATGGCAATCGAATAGCCGAGAATCGGTTTGAGATTGTTGTTGATTAGCTGGAAATCATCATTGCGCGCTACGATGTAGGCACCGACTCTGGAGGGAGCCGCAAAGCGGTCAATCTGCTTACCCTTGAGAGCCATAATCATTGAGTTCATGTTGTCGAAGAAAACGACAGTATTAGGAGCGGCATAACCGGCGGGTTGCCCTTCGCTTTTAGCAATGTTTTCCGTCCAGTGTTTGTAGCCTTCCTCGTCCAAACCGATTGGCATAAGTGCACCAGCTTTTTCAACCTTTTGTTCGCTCGCCGCAGGCGCAGGAGTTGATTCCTGCTTTTGTTCGCCGCCGCCGCAACCCGCGCAAGCTAACATAATAACAAGTGCCATAAAAATAACGAGTAACCTTTTCATTAGTGAGCCTCCTTTTGAATATTGTTTTACTCGTAAAAAATTAGCCGTATGCATTATATAAGACGTTCAACAAATTTTCAATAGAATTTAGGGAGGATTTATCTTGAAGAAATATTTTTTAGCCGTTCTGGTTGAGAATAAGCCCGGCGTTTTAACGCACGTTTCCGGACTTATCAGCCGCCGCGCATTTAATATCGAAAGCATTTCGGCGGGCTACACTGAAGAGCCGTCCGTCACGCGCATTAATATCGTTGTCAGCGTTGAGAGCGAAGACGAACTTGACCAGGTCGTCAATCAGCTCAGCAAATTAATCGACGTTATTAAAATCGTCAACCTTAGCAAATCGCCTTCCATTGAGCGCGAATTGGTTATGATTAAAGTCCGTGCCAATAAGCAGACCCGCGCAGATTTAGTTAGCGTCGTTGATATTTTCCGTGCGCAGATTGTCGACATAACTTCAGAAAACGTCGTTATCGAACTGACCGGCAGTCAGAATAAAATTGATGCCATTTGCGAAGTCCTTAGCGATTATGAAATTGTCGAGATTGCTCGCACCGGCACGATTGCTCTTTCTCGCGGTCCGATTCCTGTTAAGGCGATGTAATGAAAAAATTTCTGTTAATCATCTGCGCGGCATTGCTTTTAGTCGGTTGCGGCGGAAATCAACTGCAAAATGTGCCGCCTTTGCCTGGAACTTTGCCCAACGCTTTGACTGCCCCCGAAAAAATCGATACCGATATTTATTTCGACGCTACTGTTTCTATGAAAGGCTTTACAACCCTCGCCGCAGGCAATGTTTATATCACTTTGCCCGATTTGCTCGGCGATTTGGGCGGCTCAATCGGCGAAACTAATTTTTTTGCCTTCGGGGAACAAATTCGCCCGCTCAACCGCGCTAATTATCGAAAATTCACCTCGCCCGAAGTTTATACCGAATTAATTACCTCCGTCGCTAACGTCGTAGACCGCGCAGACCCTAATCACCTCTCAATTATCGTTACCGACCTTTTCGAGAGCGATTCCGATTGGAGCAACGTCTCCCAAAAACTTCGCGAGAAATTTTTCGCTAATCATCTCTCCGTTGCCGTTATCGGCATTAAAAATTCCTTCTACGGCGATATTTTCGACGTCGGACTAAATGCCGCCAAATTTAATTACAATTCTTGGGATAATCCTGACCGTTTCCGCCCTTTTTACCTTCTAATCATGGGTCGCGACGATTTTGTTAAAAATTTCCTCCGAAAGTTCAATGAACTGCAAAATTTGCCCAATGATACCGGTTATTTGCTCCTCTCCGAGAATTTAACCGAAAATCCTAGCGATTTTTCTAATTTTGAGCTTAGCGACGTCGAAAATTTTTATTCCGACGATACGCTCGGCTTAAACGGACGCGCTAAGGAATTCGGACTCGATAATTTCAATTCTGCCGCCTCTTTCATGATTAATTGGAAATATCAGCCGCCGCTCGGTGCTTGTCCGCTCGATTTGTCCGATTTCGATACCGCGATTGAAATTTTTGCCGTCGACGGCGATGAAAATTGGATTTTACAAGAAAAAAATGATGTCCGCGTCTCTTTGCTCAAAGATGATAGGCAATCGCAATCTTTTTTAATGAAAATTTCCCTAACACCCGAAAAATCACTCGCCGAACGGAAATTAAACTTCGTACGAATAAAAATCATGCCAACTGAACGCGGATTCCGTCTTCCGGCGTGGGTTGACCTCTGGAACGTAACTATTGACGGCTCTGCTAAAAATTTCGACGGCTCAAAGACTGTAAATCTATCCCGCGTCCTCAATTCCCTCAAAAATTCCGTCTTCGACGCCTCAAGACCCGCTCTTTTGCAAATAAATTTCGTCGTCACTCCATAAATCAAAAAAACTCGGAACTTTTCACCCGCTCCGAGCTTTTTTTTTGCTTATTTTGCCTCAATATTCGCCGCCGATAAAATTTCTGCAATTTTTACCTCGTCAGAAGGTTTTTTTTCGCTCAAAAACTCTATCAGCGCAATTATTCGCTCCAATGCTTCCATATCCGCGTATTTCGTAAAAAATATGTCGTCGTGATGCGCTCCAACTAGCCTGTCTTCCTTGATTATCTCTAATTGCCTCCCAATTTCTTTTATCGTCATGAAAATTCCCCTTTCCATTGAAAATTTGCGCGCTCTTTGCTAAACTTTAGCATAAAAGGAGGCGTTTTTCAATGCAAAACCAAAAAATTTCCGACGCTAAACGTATAAAAGACGCTGAACAAGCTTTTGACCGAAAAAGAAGGACTTTCGGCTTGATTTTCGCGCCAATCCTCGCAATCGCAGTAATTTTAACGCCGATTGACGCTTTGACGCTCGAAGCACACAAATTATTAGCAATTATGGTGCTCGTCGCGCTCTGGTGGATTACTGAACCCGTTCCAATCCCTGTTACTTCGCTTTTAGGGCCAACTTTAGCCGTAATCACCGGCGCAATCCCAATTTCAACCGCTTTTTCGGCATTTTCTAACCCAATGATATTTTTATTCATGGGCGGATTCATTTTAGCTAAGGCAATGATGATGCATGGGCTAGATAAACGCTTTGCATACTGGCTTTTGTCAAGAAATTGGGTCGGATCCAATCCAAAACGTATTTTTTTAGCAATCGGGCTGGCAACTGCGCTTTGTTCGGGCTGGGTGAGCAATACTGCGACCGCCGCGATGATGTTTCCGATTTGTTTAGGGCTTTTGAACTCAATTAAAGACATGATGGCGGCTAATGGACGCGAAATTGAGCTGTCAGAATATAAATATGCGACTGGTTTAATGCTAATGACCGCTTATTCAGCGTCAATCGGCGGCGTTTTAACTCCAATCGGCACTCCTCCCAACTTAATCATGCTCGGATTCCTCGATTCAATGGAAAATATTCATATTTCCTTTTTCGAGTGGATGATTTGGGGATTTTTCGCTATGTTTTTCTATTTTATCATTGCTTATATCGTTTTATCGCGCATGTTTCCGCCCGATGTTGAAAAAATCGACGGCGCAGAAGAATTTATACGAAAAAAAATAAATGAACTCGGAAATTGGACGCAGGCGCAGAAAAATACGTTATGCGCGTTCATGTTAGCGGTTGCGCTGTGGATTATTCCGGGATTTTTGAACATATTCTTAGGCGAAACCAGCCCAATTTTGAAAATGTACAATCAACTTTTCCCGGAAGCGATAGCGGCTATGGTAGGCGCGTTATTATTATTTATTTTGCCCGTGAATTTCTCGAAACGCGAATTTACAATCACTTGGAAGGAAGCAGCAACCGGAATTGAATGGGGCACGCTGATTTTATTCGGCGGCGGGCTAGCAATGGGCGGAATGATGTACAAAACTGGCTTATCGCAATGGCTCGGCGATTTAATCATTGAGGCAATGGGTGGCGCGGCGTCGCAAGTCGTTTTAGTCGCGGTTTTTTCGGTTTTAGCGTTATTGTTGTCGGAATTGACTTCGCATACGGCGGCAACGAATATGATTGGACCTTTGGCGATAACAATAGCGGTTTCGGCGGGCTTAAGTCCGATTCCGGTATCGGTCGGCATTGCTTTGAGCGCGTCGCTCGGATTTATGTTGCCGGTCTCGACTCCGCCAAATGCCATTGTCTACTCCTCAGGATACGTCCCGATTACCAAAATGATTAAAACTGGCATTTACATTGACTTTATCGGGATTGCGTTCGTGACGATTCCGATTGCGATTTGGCTTGTTAGTGCCATTGTCAGCGGCTGATTTACAAAATCCCGTATTTGGGATTTCGTAATTTGAGCTTTCAAAACGCCTTTCGAGGCGATTTCAGACTGTAGACAAAAAGCACCTTTCAAGTAAAATGAGCTTGGGAGGTGCTTTTTTATGTATAGGAAGAAATCGTTTTTATCCAAAACTTGTTCGGAATTCGCTCGATACGCCAAACGATAAGGGAAATAGAAGTGAACGTGGCATATCGTTGATTCATCGGCTATTCATTGACAGAGCCGGTGCCGCACTTCTCTACTTTCGGAAAAAATTATGTTAGGTGATTTGCCGCAACCGACAGAGCGGATATTGGAGGAAGCAGAAAAGTAAGGAAGTCAAATTTATTGAAGAAACTCAAAGCAAAAAGCCCGTCTCAAGTTATCCTGAAACGAGCTTTGTCTACAAGCTGAGCCTCCTTATCACGGGAGGCTTTTTTCGTCTTACAGATAATCCCAAGGGCTGACAGGCTCGCCGCCTAAACGTACTTCAAAATGACAATGTGGTCCCGTTGAATTGCCCGTTGAGCCGCAATAAGCGATAACGTCGCCTTGATTGACACTCTGCCCGACGCCAACCGCTAAGCTTTCGTTGTGCCCGTAAAGCGTGACAATTCCGCCGCCGTGGTCAATCATAATCGTATTGCCATAGCCACCAATCCAACCCGCCTCAATGACAACGCCACTTTGCGCCGCGTGAATCGGCATTCCATAATCGCCGCCAATGTCAAGCCCGCTATGAAATCGCGCACTGCCGAAAATGGGATGCGTCCGCCAACCAAATTCAGAAGTTATCGGACCGGAAAGAGGCCAAATCATTCCGCCGCCGTAATTTTGCATGACATATCCGCCGTTAACATTGCCCACTTCTTGACGCCGCCGCGCTTCTTCTTCCGCCGCCTTGCGATATTTGCTTTCCTGAATCAGCCGTTCAACTTCCGCACTCGACGCCATCATCTCATCATATTGTTGGTCGTAAATCGCCTTGTCGTTCTGCATTAGTTCTATAAGAGCTTGTTGCTTAGCGACTTTTTCCAGACTAATATTTTTTGCCTCTTCAGCCTTCGCGGCTAATTCTTCCTGAATTCTTTTATCAGCTTCAAGTTGCTTGCCGACTTCTTTTATTTCGTTTTGATACGCCAAAACATTTGCGACAAGTTCCGAATCGCGAATCATTACGCGCTTTAGCAAATCCATTCGCGTCAAAAAGTCTCCGAAATCCTGCGCACCGAACAAAACGTCCAGATAAGAAATCTGCCCGTTAATATAAATATCACGCACGCGCTTTTCAAGGACGCCATGCTTTTTGTTAAGCTCCGCTGTGACTTCGGCAAGTTTAGTTTCGTTTTCGCCAATGCGATAAATGGTTTCGTTGAGCGCGGCTTGTTTGTCTTCGTAATCGGCAACGGCTACTGAAGCATCTTCGTCGAGTTGCCGCTTGAATTCCGAGACTGAATTAATTTTCCCTTGAATCAATTCCGCTGTCGCTTGAGCTTTCGCCGCTGCCTCTTCGTAGGATAATTTTTCTTCTTCAAGCTGCTCAATCTCCGCGTCAATCTGGTCAAGTTCGTCGTAATATTCCTCATCGTCAGCGAATACCGGCGAACACGTTAGCAAAGTTATCGACGTCAGCAGGATTAAAAATTTTCTCAACTGCATAATTCCACATTCCTAATTCCAAATTCCTAATTGCTTTTTAAACCTCCATAAAACGCTTAAGCGAAACGGTACTGCCCAAAATGCCTATGACAATTCCCGCGCCGATTAGCCCCAACGTTACGTAATTCATGAACGGATATTGCTCGACCATTGGGAAAAAAGTAAGTGATTCGTAAATTTTTTCGACCATTGCCGAATAAAAATTGCGTAGAGCAAATGCACTCACGCCGCCGCCGATTAGCCCAAGCCCGACGCCTTCCAAGATAAATGGCCAACGGATAAACCAATCAGTCGCGCCAACGTATTTCATGATTGCAATTTCCTTGCGCCGCGCAAAAACTGTCAATCGTATCGTGTTTGAAATGATAAAGATTGTCGCGGCAAGGAGCAATCCCATTAAAATTGCGCCAAAAAGCCGCATTAGGTGAGTTAGCTCGAAAAGATTAGCGGCGACGTCTTGCCCGTATTTAACTTCGTCGACGCCGTAAAGGTCAGCAATAGCTTTCGCGGTTTTCTTAACGTCGTCGGCTGAATGAACAGTAACTAGAAAAGCATTCGGTAACGGATTAGAATCGCCGAGCGCGTCCAAAATTTTTTTATTTTCGCCGAGCCGTTCCCGCAATTTTTTCAAAGCGACTTCACGCGGCACATATTCGACCGTCGCAACGCTTTTCATGTCGCGCGTCATACGTTCAATTTCGTTTCGTCCCTGTTCGGGCAATTCGTCATTTATATAAACCGATATTTGCACTTGACTTTCCAAAGACGATGCCATTTTATTCATGTTCATTACCAAAATCAGAAAGACGCCCAATACAAAAAGCGATACCGCAACTGTCCCGATTGATGCGAACGTCATCCAGCGATTTCTTATCATTGACAATAGTACTTCGCGAAAATAATATTCTACTGTCTGAAGTTTCATTCCACCACTCCTAAAAGTTATGCTTGCCGCTGATTATAACATAAAAATGCTTTTCAGCATGAAAAATTTTTCAGCAAAGTTTAGGCTTGCAAAAAATTTGGCAATGAATATTTTGTGTGGTAGAATTCAAGCGCGATTTTTAGAAGTCAAAGGAGAAATTTACATGAAATACACAAGTACGCGCTCGAAAATTCAGCCGATAAATTCAGCGGAAGCAATTCTGCAGGGCTTAGCGGCGGACGGCGGGCTTTTCGTTCCGGAAAAAATTCCTAAAGTTTCGCTCGAAGAAATTAACGAACTTACGAATAAAACCTACGAGCAACGCGCCGCGTGGCTACTCGGAAAATTTTTGACGGATTACACGGAAGACGAACTCGGCGAATGCGCGGAGCTAGCTTATAATTGGTTTGACATTACGTCGCGTGTGCCCACTGCGATTTTGATTCAAGACCCGAAAAACCCTGTCGCGCCGGTCGGCTCAATGGAACTTTGGCACGGTCCGACCTCTGCATTTAAAGATGTTGCCCTGCAAATGTTGCCGCACCTTATGCGCATGGCTTTAAAGAAAGTCGGCGAGACAAAAGAAATTTTAATTCTCGTAGCGACTTCGGGCGACACCGGCAAAGCGGCTTTAGCGGGCTTTGCGGACGTGCCACAGACTAAAGTTATGGTCTTTTATCCCGACGGCGGCGTCAGCAAAATTCAGCGGCTCCAAATGGTCACGCAACGCGGCAAAAATGTAAACGTTACAGCTGTTCGCGGCAATTTCGACGACGCGCAAAATGGCGTTAAGAAGATTTTCAACGATAAGAAAATTCGCGACGAACTCGCTAAGCTGAACGTCAAACTTAGTTCGGCGAACTCAATCAACTGGGGGCGGCTTGTCCCGCAAATTGTTTATTATTTTTCTGGCTACATTGAATTTGTTAAGGCGGAACAGGTTAAGCTCGGCGAAAAAATTATTATCAGCGTCCCAACCGGCAATTTCGGTAATATCCTCGCCGCCTACTACGCAATGAAAATGGGCTTGCCTGTCAAGAAAATAATCTGCGCGTCAAATATTAACAACGTTCTCACGGAATTTTTCGCGACCGGCACTTACAACCGCGCTAGAAAATTTTTCAAGACGATTACTCCTTCAATGGACATTTTAATTTCAAGCAACCTCGAACGCCTCCTCTATCACGAGAGCGACGGCAATTATAAACTCGTTAACCGCTACATGAACGAATTAAACACGCTCGGCAAATACAAAGTCGATAAGAAACTCAAGGCGCGACTCGATAAAATCTTTTATGCCGAATACGTCACCGAAGACGAGACCCGCGAATTTATCAAGCGTATTTACGATTCTTTCAGCTACCTTATCGACACGCATACAGCCGTTTCAATCTGCGCTCTTAGCAAGTATCGCGGCAAAACTCGCGACTTCACGCCGATATTGAGTGCCGCGACCGCCAGTCCCTACAAATTTACAAGCGCGGTTTTGACGGCTCTTGGGCAATCGGTTGAAGGCGTCGATGACTTCGCGCAACTCAAAATGCTTAACGACTTGACGAACGTTAATATCCCTAGAAATCTTTCTGAACTTTCTACCGCTAAAGTTTTGCATGAAGACATTTGCGATAAAGACGAAATGGCTGACCGCGTTTTGAAGTTTGCTGCCGAATAAAATCTGAAGAAAAAAATTATCCCTCCGCGTTTGGAGGGATTTTTATTTTAAAACTGGCGGCATTAAATTCCTATCGGCAATCAAACGGTTAATCGCGTCGATAACTTGATTGGGATAAATTTTCTTCTGGCATTCAAGTTCGCGAGCTGTGCTGCCGTGATACGGGCAAACGTCATACATAAAATTTGCGCGAACATCATTAAAGCAACCGTTGCAGACAAGCCGATTAACGACGCGATACGGCGTGTAAAACTCGAACCAATCTTGCGAAAAGCCGCAAATCATTACAACTGGACAATTCACCGCGTCAGCAAGCCATGAAAGCCCGCTGCCCAAGCCGATAAAAAATTCGGCGTGATAAAGCATGTTCGCCCGCTCCATGATTGAAAAATCACCGGTAAAATCTTCGGCGTTATCGGGCATTGCGGCGGAATATTTGCCTTCTTGCTGAAAATTTTTCTTATCAATGCAGAAGACGCGATAGCCCAAACTTTTTAGATAATCGACGATAATTTTCCAGCCGTCCGGATAAAGCCAGCCTTTTCGCGGCGTCGTGGCTTGAATTCCTATGCAAACGTAAGGCTCAGAAAAAAGTTTCGGCGCAGTCGGTTTGAATTTCGGCTTAATAGGCAAAGCGTCTAACCCGACGATATAATTTGCCATGTGATTAAGCGGCGCACATCTGAAATCGACTTTGCAGAATGGAAAATCGCCGCCGTACATTTTATAAAAATAAATCGCGTAGCCGTCAAAGCTCATCTCGTCGACCTGCGGAATTTCGGGATAAATATTCGCTGCAAACTCGCGCATATATTCTGGCAGAGAAATTGAAACCGCGCAATTAAATTTCCGCTTGAATTCCCCAACCGACGGCAGGAAAGCTAAAATATCGCCAAGTCCGCTTCTCCTGTCGACGTTCAGAAGAACTTTCTGCCCATCAAGGTTAAGCGTGTGGCTAAAAATTTTTGTACCGTCTAAAGAAATTTCCACGCGCCAACGGATAAAATATTTCTCAACAGAAATCAAGCGCACGCCGGAAATATCTCTGTCGAAGAAAATTTGCCCGTTATCGTCGCCAATTCGAACATGAAAATTTCCTTCGGGCACGTCAAGCCGCAAGCCGAAATTAAAATCCAGCCGCAAGCCGTCTATGCCCGTTTCGCCATAAATCGGCGCGTTGCAAAGTTCCTCTCGCTGTTCGTAAATTTTCATTACGTCGAACAGAAAAGCTTGTATTGCGGGCGCGTCCGTTAAAGCAGAGAAATTTGGCTTAAAATTTGGCGTATTATCAAGCTCTCTCGTATTCATCACGCCGCGCAGATAGTCGCGAATATCACGTGCGCAAAAGTAAAAGTTTTTCATTTCAATCCCTCAATACTGGCGGCGTTAAATTTTCGTCGACAATCAAACGATTAATCGCGTCAATAACTTGACTGGGATAAATTTTCTTCTGGCATTCAAGTTCGCGAGTTGTCCCGTTATGATACGGGCAAATTTTCTTTATGAAACTGACGCGAATATCATTAAAGCAGCCGTTGCAGACGAGCCGATTAGCCACGCGATACGGCGTGTAAAACTCGAACCAATCTTGCGAAAAGCCGCAAATCATTACGACCGGACAATTAACGGCGTCGGCGAGCCACGCTAGACCACTCGAAAGCCCGATAAAAAAATCAGCATGATAAAGCATATTCGCCCGCTCCATGATTGAAAAGTCGCCGGTAAAATCTTCGGCGTTATCGGGCATTGCGGCGGAATATTTGCCTTCTTGCTGAAAATTTTTCTTATCAATGCAGAAGACGCGATAGCCCAAACTTTTCAGATAATCGACGATAATTTTCCAGCCGCCAGGATAAAGCCAGCCTTTTCGCGGCGTCGTGGCTTGTACGCCTATGCAAACGTAAGGCTCGGAAAAAAGTTTCGGCGCAGTCGGTTTAAATTTCGGCTTAGCGGGCAAAGTTTCTAAGCCCAAAATCGCGCCGCCCGCACGCTCTAAAGGTAAATTGCGGGCGTCAACGGGAACAGTCAAACAATCTGCCATAATCATTACGGGATAATAGGTCGCGTAGGTTTTAAAATTTATTTTGTCGACTTGAGAAATTTCAGGATAGAGATGCGCGGCAAATTCGCACATATAATCGGGCAGGCAAATCGATAACTCGCAATGGTGACGCTTTTTGAATTCCCGCACGAATGGCAACAAAGCAATCAAATCACCCAGCCCACAAAGTCTGAAGGCTAGCAGAACAGATTGCCCTTCCAAATTCAGCGTGTGATTAAAAATTTTTTTGTCGTCGCGGTAAATTTCCACATGCCAGCGAATAAAATACTGCTCGACCGAAAGCAATCTGCCGCCCGAAATGTATTTATCGAAAAATTTTTCTCCAGTATCGGCATCGCTTATCACAACGCGAAAATTTCCTTCGGGAACGTCGAGTCGTAAACCAAAATTAAAATCCAGTCGCAAACCTTCAATGCCCGTCTCGCCATAAATCCTTGATTCTAAAACTTCTTGCGGCACTTTAAATAAACCTTTTATGTGCTTAAGAAAAAAGTTCTGCTCAAAATCTTCTTGCGTTTCGTCGGCGGATTTTTCTTTCTCCATAATTTCGCGATAAACTTTCCGGTAATCCTCAATATTTTTCGCGCAGAAGAAATGTTTTTTCATTGTAAGTTCTCCTAAAGTACGTTAATAAATTTATGCGTCTGTGGAATTACTCGGACGTTTTTTAATTTACGGAGTGCGGCGGTTTGTAAGTTTAAAATTTTTCCCGCTGAAGCCGCGCAGATTTTCCCGACGGGCGTCACAGGTTGAAGGATTAATAAAATTTCCTTGTCGACCTGTGAAATTAAATCGATTGCCGATAAAAATTCTTCCGGCGTTGTCTCGCCCGTCACGACAATTTTAACATATAAATCCTTTCCTTGCGCCACTCGCAAAAATTTTTCGTGCAAGCTGAAAAGATTTTGTCCGATTACGCTCGGCAATTTTATATCCATGCTGACAATATCGACCGCGCCCGATATTTTTTCAAACTCGTTGTAAAGCGTCCCGTTCGTCTCTAGAAAAATTTTCACGCCGGAATTTTTTACCGCGCTCGCAACATCGCGAATAAATTGCCAATGAATCAGTGGTTCGCCGCCCGTAAAACTAATTGCTTGCGTCGGCACTTCGTCGGCAAATTGCTTGATAATTTCTGCAACTTGCGTGGCGTCTAGAGGATTTTTTTCATTGCGGAAAATCATTGCGCCCGCGACCGTTTCGACCTTGCAAAAATCTGCGCGGATAAAATTCGTATCGCAATAGGCGCAATTTAAGTTGCAATCGGCAAGGCGCACGAAAATTTGTCGGCAACCTAAATATTTCCCTTCGCCCTGCACTGACGAAAAAATTTCTATAACATTCGCTTTACTCATAATACGTCACGCATGAATTAGGGCTTTCAAAAACTTTCACGGCATAAAGTTTCGTCGCGCCGCTGAAAATTTCCGCCCCCGCAAGTTTATTATAAATCTTCCGCGCAAGATTTTCCGCCGTCGGATTCTCTTCCGCAAAAACTTTTAGTTCATTCAAAAAGCGGTGGTCAAACTCCTCAAGAACTTTGTTAAGTTCCGCCTTCAAAATTTTAAAATCAATCAGCATTCCGAGATTGTCTAATTCTTCGCCGCGCACGACCGCTTCAATTATCCAATTATGCCCGTGCAAGCGCGAACATTTTCCGGCATAACCGTCAATGAAATGCGCCGCCTCAAATGCCGAACGAACCGTCAATTCATACAAAATTTTTCCACTCCTCACGTTAAATCGCTTGCGTTCTGACTTGCCACGCCAAATTTCCTTTGCTTAATCAAAATCCACAGCACTAGCGATAAAAATGTTGCCGTCGTCATGATTATCCCTAAGCCGCTGATAAAATTCCCCCAAGGCAACGTCCCCAACATCATTCCTAAACTTCCAAACAGCGTCGGCACGAAATTTATCACTGAAGCCGCCGTCCCGACATTTTCTTTCGCCTCAAGCAACAAAATTTCCATTGCAAACGGACGCGACACCGCTCCGATTATCGTAAACGGCAAGAACGCTAGCAAGAACATTATCGCACTTATTTTTCCTATGCTCAAGACTAAAATCCCGCTCGTCATTGCAACTACAAAGCACAATTTCAACATTGCGACGTTCGATAAATTGTTTTTCAGCTTAAGATATATAATCGGTCCCGCGATTGACGCCGCCGAGTTCACCGCGAAGAAATAACTATATTCCTGCGCGGTCAGCGCGAAATGTTCTATGTAGATAAACGAAGAGGAACTTAGATAAGCCATGTAAGGTTTCGATAAAAACGCGAACATTATCAAGACCGCAATGAAATATTTTTTCTTACTGACTTCAAGCAGTAACGTCATTGAATTCAAAATTCCACCATGATAACGTTTATGTTCGGGGAGCGTCTCGCAAAATAAAAACGCTATGAATAAATTTATCGCTCCCAAAATCGTCAGCAGATAAAAAGACCCGCGCCAATCAGTAAACGTCAAAAGAAGTCCGCCAACAAGCGGCGCGACCATCGGCGCGATTACTCCCAACGCTTGAGTTATCGCCAAAATTTTCCGCATAACTTTTCCGCGAAAACAATCTTTGATTAAAGTTGTCGCAACCGTTATGACTGCACCCGACCCGACCGCTTGAAAAAATCTTCCCGCCAATAAAAAATAAATGTTCGACGCCTCCGCGCAGGCAAATGACGCCGCCGTATATATCGCCGCGCCGAAAATTAAAATCGGTCGCCGCCCGTATTTATCGCTGAGTGGTCCGAATAATATCATGCTGATTGCAAACACAAAGAAAAAAATTGTCAGCGTCAAGCCGACAAGAAATTCGCTCGCCGAAAAATATTCGCTCATCATTGGCAGAGCGGGTAAATATAAATCGGTTGAGAGCGGGATAAACATTCCGATATACGCCAAATAGGCTATCATTGCAGAGATTGTCAAATATTTTTGCCGCCGCATTTAATCGCCTCACAAATTAGCTTTCATAGACATAGCGCAGACCGTTTAAATTTTTAGTGTTCAAGTCCTTATGGCAGACGCAACCTTTCGAGTTTAGCTCCATAGTTTGGCGATTACCGACAGAATATTTTTCCCAATGCGGAATAAATTCGTTGTCGGAATTGCCCGTCGCCGCGAGAGCAAGTGCCGCCTCTGATGTCATCTTGATAAACTCTCTGCGCGTTAAGTCTGACAAAATATCACGTCCTTCCGTTTTTAGATGTCACCTAAAATTTTTCTTTGCGGCTAAAATTTTCTTCGCGACACTTAGCATGAGCTTGATTCTGTTTAGTTGGTTAGCTTCACTTGAGCCAGCGTCACAATCTATCGCAACGACATTAACATTTTCGTAGCTCTCGCGCAAATTATGAAGAACGCCCTTCAAAATTATATGATTTGGGAGACATGCGAACGGGCTTAACCCAACAATATTTCTAACGTCGTTTTCGATAAGCGAAACCATTTCGCCAGTCAGTAGCCAGCCTTCGCCGTTTAAATTTCCGTTGCTTAAAAACTTGCTAGCAAGCCGCGCAGTTTCCTTGATATTATGCGGTGCGCGGAAATGTTTTGAATCTTTAAGCGCATTTTTCATTGGACGGCGGAAAAACTCGACGAATTGAATAAAAATTTCGGCGAAGATTTTATCCTTGCGCGTGCCGCCTAAAAGTTCATGCTTAGCAATCGCGTCATAAGCGCAGTAAAGGAAAAAATCAACTAAGTCTGGGAGAATTACTTCCGCGCCTTCATCGGCAAGTACGCGTTCCAAGTGATTATTTGCGACGGGGTGATATTTAACTAAAATTTCTCCAACAATGCCAACGCGCGGCTTGATAAGATTTTCATCAATAGATATAGCGTCAAATTGGCGAACAATTTCTTTGACGTTGCGCCGATAAGTCAAATAATTTCCGTTGACAAGGTCGGCTTTAGCAATCGTCATCCACTGCGCAAAAAGTTTATCGGTTTCGCCACGTCGCAATTCATAAGGGCGAATTCTATTGGTAACGTTCTGAAGTAAATCGCCGTAAACCGCAGCTTTAATCGCGTCCATAAGGCAATCGCGGCTAAGTTCAAAGGCGTCAGTTTCTTCCGGCAGTCCGTAGCAGGCGAAAACCGGAACTTGTCCAAAGCCCGCGAATTTCAAAGCACGGCGCATAACGCTAATATAATTCGTGGCGCGACAACCGCCGCAAGTTTGGAATAAAATTATCGACGTGTTATCAGGGTCGCATTCGCCCGACTTTAGAGCCGCAATCATTTGCCCCGCAACTAAAATTGCCGGATAGCACATTTCGTTATTTACGTAGCGCAGACCCAAATCAATCGCCGCCTTGTCGGGGAGCGCGGGAATCAAAATTTTGTAGCCGTATTTGTTTAAAACTGCTTGAATCAATTCAAAATGAATCGGTGCCATCTGCGGCGCAAGGATTGTATGCTTAGCTTTACAATCGGGCGT
Source organism: Selenomonadales bacterium UBA7018 (assembly GCA_002448305.1). Taxonomy (GTDB): domain Bacteria; phylum Bacillota; class Negativicutes; order Selenomonadales; family Selenomonadaceae; genus Quinella. The sequence continues at coordinate 28,767 of DJWY01000035.1, read as the reverse complement.
AAAGTGCGGACGGTCGGGAAATTTTTTAGGCGAATAAGCAACAGGCGTTTTTCTTTTCAACGCGGCGAGCAATGAACGCAATCTAATTCGAGCCGCGCCCAAATTTGAAACTTCGTCAAGCTTAATCATGGTGTAAATTTTCCCGTGCGCTTCTAAAATTTCCTTGACTTGTTCAATAGTCAGCGCGTCAAGCCCGCAACCGAACGAACTTAGCTGAATCAGCGTGACGTTGGGATTTTGCGCGACGAACTGCGCGGCGTAATAAAGTCTGGCATGATAGCTCCATTGATTGACAACGGAAATTTTCGGCGCATCAATTTCGGTATGATAAACGCTGTCTTCGGAGAGAATCGGCAAGCCGTAAGATTGAATCATTGTGTCGATACCGTGATTAATTTCCGGGTCGATATGATAGGGACGACCGACGAGCAAAATTGCTTGTTCTCCAGTTTGCTCAATGCGTTTCAAAAGATTTTCGCCAAAAGTTTTAATGTCGTGGCGATAATTTTCCATTTCGGCGGCGGCCTTATCGACGGCAAGCGAAATTTCATTAGCCGTCACGCCTTCGGATTTAAACTCTTCGACAAGGCGTTTCTTTAGCTTTTTAAGGTCGTGAACGGGCAGGAACGGCTGAATAAATTTAATGCCGCGCTCCTTGAGAATGTCCATATTGTTGCGAATGTTTTCGGGATAGCTGGCGACGATAGGACAGTTATAAAAATTGTCGGGGCGCGTGTCGAAGTTATACGGCTCGCAAGGATAGAAAATTTTCGTCAAGCCGCGTTCAACTAAATCCATAACGTGCCCGTGCGCAAGTTTCGCGGGATAGCAAAGCGAATCGCTAGGGATTGTCGAAATTCCCTTGTAGAAAATCTGCGCGGAAGACTTAGAAGAAATTTCGACGCGATAACCAAGTTCCGTCAAGAGCGTGTGCCAGAAAGGATAATCTTCGTAGATATTCAGCACTCTCGGAATGCCGATTGAACCGCGTTTAGGATTTTCTAGCGGCGCATAATCGAAAAGCCTTTTGTATTTATAAGCATAAGCGTTCGGAACTTCGGAATTAGTTTTCGGTTTCCCTCCAACGCCGCGTTCACAACGATTGCCCGTGAAATATTTGCCGCCGTCAGGGAATTTTTGCATAGTTATCAAGCAGTTATTGCCGCAACGCCCGCAACGATAACTTTTCGTCACGACGTTAAAATTTTCCAACTGTTCAGGTGTCAGCAACGAACTTTCATTCCTAATTCCTAATTCCGAATTCCTAATTGCCAATATCGCCGCGCCGTACGCGCCCATAAGTCCGGCAATGTCGGGGCGAATAACATTTTTATGCAAAATTTCTTCAATCGAACGCAAGACAGCATTGTTATAAAAAGTGCCGCCCTGTACAACAATATTTTCCCCCAAGTCCTCAACGTTCTTGAGTTGCATGACTTTAAACAGCGCGTTCTTAATGACGCTAAGCGCAATGCCCGCCGAAATGTCATTGACGGTCGCGCCTTCCTTTTGCGCCTGCTTAACTTTTGAATTCATGAAAACCGTACAGCGCGTGCCCAAATCAACCGGAGCGGCGGAAGTCAAAGCTTTTTTCGCAAAGTCGCCAACTGTCATATTTAAACCATGCGCAAAGTTCTGGATAAACGAACCGCAACCCGCGCTACAAGCTTCGTTGAGCGTGATATTGCCAATCGTGCCGTCCTTGACGAAAAAGCATTTCATATCCTGCCCGCCAATGTCCAGGACAAATGAAACGTTCGGGCAAAATTCCTGCGCGGCGGTTAAATGGGCAAAAGTTTCGACTTCGGAGCCGTCAGCGTGAAGAGCCGCTTTAACAATCGCTTCGCCATAGCCAGTCGTGAATACGCCGCCAATTTGCGCGGTCGACGGAATTTTTTTGTAAAGGTCGCGAATCTGATTGACGACGATTTTTAGCGGCGCGCCTTCGTTTGAGCCGTAATTTGTATAAAGAATTTGTTTATCAGTGCCGATAGCGCAAATTTTCGTAGTCGTGGAGCCAGCATCAATTCCGATATAAATTTTTCCGTTATAAGTGCTTAAATCGCCGCGTTTAACTTTGGCTTTATCGTGACGAGTTTTAAAGGCGTCATAGTCCGCCGCGTCCTTGAATAAAATAAAATCAGCCTTGCGCGTTTCAGCGCGGGCGGCTTCTTCGGATTTTTTGATAGAATCTTCAAGCGTCGCTACAGAAATTTCTTTAGCCTCGTCGCTGAGAGCCGCGCCCGTTGCGACAAAAAAATTAGCGTCGGGAGTTTCGACCACTTCGTTTTGAGAAAGTCCGAGTGTCTCGACGAAACGTTTTTTAAGTTCGGGCAAGAAGTGCAAAGGTCCGCCCAAAAATGCGACGTTGCCGGCAATCGGACGCCCTTGCGCCAAATTTCCTATCGTCTGATTGACGACCGCTTGAAAAATCGATAAGGCAATATCCGCCTTTTTCGCGCCGTCGTTCATAAGGGCTTGAATATCAGTCTTAGCGAACACGCCGCAACGTGAAGCAATAGTATAAATTTGCTTGCCCTTTTCCGCTAAAGCATTCAAGCCGAGCGCGTCGGTTGATAGTAAGCTTGCCATATGGTCAATAAATGAACCCGTACCGCCCGCGCAGACGCCATTCATACGGACTTCAGGCGCATTGCCCAGATAAATAATTTTCGCGTCCTCGCCGCCGAGTTCAACGACTGTATCAGTTTGCGGAATAAATTTTTCAACCGCAGTCTGACAAGCAATAACCTCTTGCACAAAGGGCAACGAAACTTTTTTAGCAATGCCCATACCCGCTGAGCCTGCAACCGCGATTTTAAAAGTTTTCTCGCCGATTATATTTTTCAGCGACGTTAGAGAATTCGTAAGCGCAGAACCAATCTCCGAAAAATGCCGCGCATAATTTTTAAATACAAGCCGTTCCTCGTCCATGACTACAAGCTTAATCGTCGTGGAGCCGATGTCAATTCCGACTTTCATAAAAAAATCACCTCGCCGCCTGCAATTTTATAATTCAAGCGTCAAGGTGTCAATCAAAAACTATTGCAAAGTCGTCGAAGAAAACTATAGAAAAAAACCCTACTTGTATTTTTAAAATCAGTCGTTTATAATGCGCCCGAAAGGGGATGTTTCAAATGGTAGGTTATACGCTACGCCAAGAACGCGAGCGACAAAATTTATCCATAGAAGACATTGAACAGGGCACAAGTATCCGAGCTCTTTACATAGAGGCAATCGAAAACGGCGAGTACGATAAATTGCCAGGCACAGTTTACACAAAAGGTTTTATCAAGAACTACGCAAATTTTCTCGGACTCGATGCCGATGCCATGACAAAGGAATTTGCTAACGATTTGGCGGAACTTTCCGGAACTCCTGCGACGCCCGCCGAAGAAGAACAAACTCCGCAAACTCCTAAAACTCCTGTCACGCCTAAGCCCGTCAAGCCGGAGAAAAAAACGTTCGGCTATTCGATTGAAAAGGAAAAAAGTAGCCGTTCGTCAGGCGTACTGATAATCGCGGCGGTAATTTTAATCGCGGCGTTAGCGGGCGGCGCATGGTCTTGGCTTTCGAGTTCGGACGGCGAAGTTGCCAAAGTTGAAACGCCGCCGCCAGTCCAACAAACTCAACCCGCGCCGGTCGAAGAGCAACCCGCCGAACCCGTCGCAAAGGCTAATCCCGTTCCACCAGAAAACGTTCAGATTCAAGCGCGTTTCAATGACCGTTGCTGGTTGCTTGTGACGGTTGACGGCGCAGTTGTTCAAGAAGGCGTCGTAGAAGGCGGGCAAACTCTTACTTGGGAAGGCAAAGATAATATTAATTTCCGTCTCGGCAACGCAGGCGCAGTTGAATTCTTTCAGGGTGGCAAAAGTTTAGGCGTTCTTGGCGGCGTCGGCGATGTCGTCGACAAAACTTTTACTCGTAACTAAAAAAATAGGAGATACCTGCGCGGCGTCTCCTTTTTTCTACTGCCACAAACTTAGCGGGTCGGCGTACTGATAAACGCCGTTGACATTAACAATATATTCTAGGTGCAAATGTGGTCCAGTTGAATAGCCAGTGCTCCCGACTTGCGCGATAATTTGTCCTGCGCTGACCATTTGCCCCGCGACAACGTGCAACTGACTGCAATGACCGTAGCGCGTATAAGAATCAATCGCGGGGTGATAAATCAGCACTTGGTTGCCGTAGCCGTCGCCGAGATTTGCGGCGATAACAACTTGCCCGTCGAAAAGCGAACCGATATATTCGCCGTAAGCGTAACCTAAATCAACGCCCGCATGAAATTTCCACTCACCCGAAATAGGATGAATTCTCCAGCCAAAAGGCGAAGTAACCGGAAAATCAATCGCTTGTACGTTCGCGGGCAAAATTAGAAAAAGCAATGCGAAAAGCGCAATGCGTAATGCGTAATTATAACGTCGTCTCAAATTTCATTCCTCATTCCTAATTCCTAACTCCAAATTGAATTTCCTAACCTCCTCCGGCTCGAATTCAAGACGCATTGACTTCCAACGGTCATGAAGCCAAAACCATTCGTTGGGATATTTTTTAATGTGTTCTTCAATCAGCGTCGCAAGCCGTTGCGTCATAGCTTTTATATCGGCGTGCTTATCTGAAGTCTTTTCTACCTGTAGCGGCGGGAAAATTTCCAGCGTGTGCGTCCCGTCTGAATTCTTATGCATGAACGCCGGGAAAATCGGAATTTTTCTGAACCGCGACATTGACGCCGCACCTGTCACAAAGTTAGTCGCCTGATTGAAAAACTTAACAACAACGCCGTCATCACGCCCAACATCTTGGTCCATAATCAACCCGATAAAATGCCCTTCGTCAAGCATTTTGTACATTTCGCGGACGCCGCTACGATACGTTATGTGCATGCCAATTAGCGTCCGGAACTCGTTAATAAATTTATCCGCGTCTGCAGACTTTTGCTTTTTAGCGACACCGACAAGCGGAATCCCATATTGCGCAAAAGCTCCTCCCATAAGCTCCCAATTATCGCTGTGGCAAGTCATAATAACCGCGCCGCGCTCGGAAGAATTTTTATAGCGCGTCAAATGCTCAAGCCCGATAACTTTAACGTGACTTTGCATAGTGTCCTTGAGCTTTGGGAAGGATAAAACCTCAACGAAAATCGAGCCCCATTGAATCGTACTTTCGCGGGCAATGCGATTGCATTCGGCGGGCGGGACGTTCAGACAGCGGCGGATATTTTCCGTAGCGATTTTTTTGCGCTTAGCGGGCAGAAAAATCCAAATTAACGCCGCTAATCCCCGCCCCAATGCCAGACAAAATTTCAGCGGTAACAGACAAACTATTTTGCTTAGAAGTTTCAAGAAATAGTATTCGATTGCGTTTCACCGACCTTGAGTTTTAGAAAAATCCCCTCGCGCTGACGAAGGGATTTTCTTTTATTCGATAGGAAATTATCTTCTGCGTGGCGGCGGGGGCGGATAATCGTGACGATGACGCGGGGGCGGCGCATAACGATAATGCGGTGGCGGGTCATAATAATAATCGTCACGATAACGACGACGTTCGCGGTGACGATAGCGATAATCGTCGCGGTGCCGACGTTCCCATTCTTTTCTATCGCGGTATTCGTTTTCGGTTTCGCGCCCCAAAATATATTTATCCCTGAAGTGCGCCCATTTGCCGTGACTTTTCATATCCTGCATTTCGGCTTGCGCGTCGAAAGTTTCTGCAGTCGCGGCTTCAACTCCGACTTGTCCGCCAAAAATCAAGAGACCCGTTGCGGCGGCGATTAGAAATTTCCTCATGACGTTCACGCTCCCTTCGCCCAAATTTTATTAGGCATTATTGAGCTTGTCAATCACCTGTTCGAGCTTGCGAATTTTTTCGATTAAGTCTGGGACTTTTCTCAACGCCGCTTGATGCCTTAGCCAGTCGCTGTGAGATTGAATCGGGAAACCACAACCGAAAAATCCTTCCGGCATATTTTTTGAAATACCAGACCGCGCCGCGTAAACCGAATTTCCGCCGATTGTGATATGTCCGACCGTACCGACTTGCCCGCCGAAAGTAACATTATCGCCAACAGTCGTCGAACCGCTAATCCCTGTCTGCGCAACTATCAGGCAATTCGCGCCAATTTTGCAGTTATGCGCAATGTGAACAAGATTATCAATTTTTGTTCCGTGCCCGATAATCGTTGAACCCATAGCAGCGCGGTCAATGCCGACGTGCGCGCCAATTTCTACATCATCTTCGATAACCACGTTGCCGACCTGCGGAATTTTAGTATGCACGCCATTTTTAGTCGTGAAGCCGAAACCGTCCGCGCCGATAACCGCTGAACTATGAATCACGCAACGGGAACCGACCTTGCAAAATTCGCGAACAGTCGCGCTTGAATAAATAACGGTATCTTCGCCAATCGTGACATGTTGTCCAATGTAAACATGCGGATAAATTATCGCGCCACGCCGAATATCCGCGCCGTTATCGACGACCGCAAAAGGCATAATCGTTACGTCGTCAGCAATTTTAACGCCGGTGCCGATATGCGCCTTTGGACTTATCCCCTTTGGAATTTCTAGCTTAGGCGTGAACATTTCTAGCAACTTAGCAAAGGCGGCGCGCGGGTCAGCAACTTTAATTGCGGGCTTTGGAAAATTTTCTTCGTCAAGCGGAATTAAAACTGCAGACGCAGCGCAAATTTTAGCTTCGTCAAGGTGTGGCGGCACGGCAAAAGTTAAATCGCCTTCGCGAGCCATTGGGATATTCGATAGCCCGCTGATTTTGGTTTCTCCTTTGCCCGCGAGCGAACCGTCAACGAGTTGAGCTATTTCTCTTAAAAATTTTTCCATGTTCACCGCCCACTTATTGCATTTTTTTGATAACGTCGTCGGTTATATCAATCGCGCCCTTGAAAATTGTTTTATCGTTTTTGGAATTGCTAAGGACAACATCAATATTTTTTTCCTGCGCGACTTCGTTAATCACAACGTCCATACGGCTTTTAATCTGCGAGGCGTAACCTTGATTAATTCCCTCAATTTTGCGTTGAAAATCCATCTGAAGTTTAAGTGAATCCTCTTCAGAAAGTTCTTTTCCTTCGTAATCTTTCTGGAATTTTTCTTGCGCCTCTTTTATTTTGCCTTCAGCCTCTGTGAGCAAAGTTTTAACTCTCGGAGCTTCCGTCATAATTTTATCAACGTCAACGCTACCAATTTGCGCTTGTCCGCAACCTGTCAAAATAAGTGACGAGGCAAGTAGCGCGACAGCCGCCAATTTTTTTGCTAAGTTCATATCTATCACTCCAATCAAAGTCGTTTCATTTCTTTTATCAAATCGTCGGTTAAATCCTTAGATTTTTTGCCCATAATGATTGTTGCGCCGGTGTGGTCGGTTTCTTTGAAATCGAAATTCCATTTGACGCCGCGCCGCAAAACTTTATCGCTAGGTTTTGATTCGTGCTTAACCAAAATCATTTCCAAGCGATTGACTGCCGCGAGCATTGCCGCCTTATCAGCTATCGAGTCTAAAATTTTTTTCTCAAGCTCTGCGCGGTCTCTGCTGACTTTTTGCAAGTCGGTTAAAATTTCGCGCCGCCTAATTTGCCTTTCTTCCATTTCTTGCAGGGAATTTTCCATGAGATTTCTATTGCGTTCAGCAACCTCTGATTCTTTTTGCTGCGATTGCTCTTCGACCACTTGACGCAATCTATCCGCTTCGGCTCTAAGGCGCGTCCTGTCTTCAGCGATTGAATTATCAGCGTATTGTTCAATTTCCGCCGACCATTTCTGCAAAAGCTCAAATTGCAACTTATTTCGTTCAAACTCAATTTCCTCAAGCCGCTTTGTCAATTCGTTAATTTCTTCCTGCTTTAAGCGCATGCTTTTAGCGTTCTGCAACTTAAGCTGAATATTTAATTGTTCGTTAGCGAATTTGTCACGAATTTTATTGCGCTCTTCGATATAGCGCGGCTCGGAATTTTTGCGATATTCTTCCGCCGCCTTCTTTTTTTTGCTTTCGAGTTCGGCAAGCTGACTTATAACGATTTGCGCATTTTTCTGCCAAGTAGCTTCGTCGAAAACTTCGGTATTAGTTTCGGGCGGTTTAGGCTTTGGCAATTCTGAAAGGCGCATAGCTTCATGAAGTTCGAGCCGCAAGCGAAGTTCAGTTGCGCGAAGTTGTTCGAGTTGTTCGCCGTCGGGGTGCGCCGCGTGAACTTTTTCTATATCGATAACTCCGACGCCTTGATTTGGCGTGAGCTTTTCGTTTTTATTTTCAATAGGCTCGGCGGGTTGGGAAGGCGTCGAATAGAAATAGAGTCCGCAACCGATTAGTGCCGCTATTATCGCCGCTAACAGTCCGTATTTCATATTCGCTGCCTCCTAATAAAAAAGTGTTATTAGTGAAAAGTGGTTAGTGATTAGAAATTTTTTCGCTAACCACTAACCACTAACCGCTAACCACTAATTACTTCTTGTTGATTTGCGCGATAACGTCTTTGGTAATATCCTGCCCGCCGTAAACGACAGCCGCTTTGGCAAGGACGACGCTCAAGCCTTTTTTATCGGCAACAGCTTTAATTGCACTGTCGACAGAGGCAACGACCGGAGCAAGCAATTCTTCGCGGCGTTGGAGAATTCTCTCTTGGCACTGCATATAATAATCTTGTTTTTCTTGGTCGTTCATGCCAGCAGATTTTTCGTCGAATTCCGCTTTAATTTCCGCGACCGCTGCTTTCATTTGCTCATCGAGATTTTTCATATCAGGGTGCTGAACCATGATTTGGTCGTATTCCACAACGCCGACATTAGACGAGCTGGCCGCCGACGCGACATTTCCTGTCTGCGTCAAAGCGATTGCTACTACGCTACCGATAAAAATCAGCGCGATTAAAATGCTCATAATCTTTACTTGTTTCTTTTCCAATTTTATCATTATGCAACTCTCCTTAAATTTTGACGCCGCCGATTATATCAGACGGTTTCTACCTTTGCAAATTAAATCTTCAACTCACCCGCTCATAATTTCTCCCTCCAAAAGTTTTTTATGATTGCTTGCGCTTATATTACCAGATTAATTTCAGATATTCAAGACGCCAAAAAAATTTTTGCAGGCAAGAATTTTTTCTGCTATCATAAGCAAAATTTAATGATTAGTAACGATAACGTTGTTGAAAACATTTATAGGAGGTTGAACATAATGTTCAAGTTCAGAAGTTTAAAGAAAAAAGTTTTGGCGATCTGCGCGGCGGCGGCAGTAGGTTTTTCGCTGACGTTCGGTGCGCCGGCTACTGCTTCAGCGTCGCTTACAGAAGATTTGATAGTCATAGGCATAAACAGCGCAGCGTTGAGTAGTCAGGTAAATTCGCAAATAAAGCACTTCAACGAGACCGAAGCTGGTCGACAGGAACTTTACGGGGAGTTTCAAAAAAAATACGGCGTCAACGAAGACCCGACTTATAACGCTATGCTTGATAGAATTATGGCGAATTTAACTAAAGGCGTGGCGGCAGTCGACCCGACTATCAAGGAAAAGCCCTACAAATATTTTGTCTCCAATGACGAGACTTTGAACGCGGCTTGCTCTATGGGTCATGTCATGATGGTTAATGTCGGGACTTTTAAATTGGTTCCGAACGAAGACGAAATCGCCGCAATCGTCGGGCACGAAATGGGGCACGGGCAAAAAGACCATGTCGCTAAAGGGAATAAAAAAGTCGTCACGAAATATATCATAGCGAACGTTGCGGGCGCGGCGGCCGGCGCGACAATCGGCGGCGGGGCAATCACTTCCGTGATAACTCAACTCGCTTTCAATCATTCAGTTGCGCACGGTACCAAAAAACAAGAGACCGAAGCCGATGCTTTAGGCTTTGATTACATGCTCAAAACTAATTACAATCCTGGAGCCTGCGCGGCTATCATGCAGAGATTTGTTGACATGGAGAAAGGGCATAAGAGAAGTGCTATAGAAAAATTCTTCAACCCGTCCGACCACCCAGACAGCGATAAACGCCGCGACGCTTACGTCAAAAAGCTTTACGAATACAGCGGCAAGAAAGTCACTGCGGAAAATGGTATCGTCACTATCAACAAGAAAAATTTCATAAAGGTTGCGCCCGCCGGCGATATGTCCAGTGCTGAACGTTCCTACTTTATTCTTGGCAATTTGGCAGTCGCTTATCACAACGGCTTGAATAAGCAAGAAGCAACCGTTCAAAACGGAATAGTTATGCTTGGCAATCAACCGATTATCGAACCTGCCGAAGGCGACGAGGACGCTTACACAATCGCAGAAAGATTGAACTCAATCAAATAAACTATTGCAAATAAACTTAAACCGCAAGGCACAAACGCTTTGCGGTATTTTTTTATCTTGTCCTCGCAGGACACCAAAACGCGAAATAACTTTGATAAAATAATGCTCACCTTGCTTGATAATGTTAAAAAATCGGAGGCGGAGGGCAAATGAAATGTCTAATAGGAAATTTTTAATTGTGAGTTGCGTCGCGATTTTACTTTGCATAACAATGACAAGTTGCGGAATAGTAAAGCCTAAGACAGCGAATCAATTCATTGACAGATACAACCGAGAAATTTTCGATGCATTAAAAAGGCACCTTTTAGAAAGTGAAGCAAAAGATTTTGTAGAAAGATGTTCGCTTATTTACAATCGTGGTTTTGATTACGAATTGGCAGAGTTTTCTTTTCGCGAAAGTGAAACCGAAACAAAAGTGTACTTTGCATTTCACGAAACCATTTCTGAAGGGGCAATCTTTGCTATGATTGAGGCGGCAATTTTGGCTGCTGGTGACGATTATGAAAAAGTATCGCAAAGATTGGGCATTTTATCGGGCAACAAGTATAGCATTAAAGGTGGAGACGACAAAACAATCGGCTTTGATGATAATACTTATTCGGTGAAATGGCCTAACGAATACGTAATTTTCTCTATATTTATTCCAAAATAAAATTCACTCCACTAGGAAAAAAGTTTTGCTCAAAAATAGCGGCGGCTCGCCTTCAGCCTTCAACATTAAATTAAAAGTTCCGTTGCCCTTTTCCGGTGAGGCGAGTTGCCCGCCAAGCGGAATATTTAAATCGACGCTTTGTCCGTTCGTAATTGTCGGGTGATTTATCGTGTATTCGTCGTAGCCGAATTCTATTTCAATGCGCGGATTAATTAAATCCCTGCCGCTGTGATTTTCAATCCTAACACGCGCCGTCATGCTCGGCGGAAAAAGATAGTCACCGTAACTATTTCGCGGCCAATTTTGCCAGCCGTATTCGGGGCGCAAATAAACCATATGATATTTATCAGTCAACTCGCCATTCAAATAAAATTTAAATTCGACTTCGCCTGAAGTTTTCTCGACGGGCGGAGTTATTATTTTTGGTTGAGGCGTCGAAGGAATTTCGGGAAATGTCGTCGCGGGCGGAGGATTTATCACAAAGTCAGTTAGCTGATTGAAGGCGTCGCGCTTAGGAGTTTTAACCGGCACGCTTTCTGTTAATTCTTCCGCCGGAGTTGAAGTTTCAATCGGCGGCGAGGGAACTTCTTCGGCTTGAAAATTTTCATCGAGATTGGCAACGCTAGGAATAAAAATTATCGCCGTGCAAGTCAGCGCGGCAAGCAGAACTTTTTTAGCGCGATTAGATTTCTGCGCACGGATAACGGCTCTGCGAAGTTCGGCGGCGGATTGAAAACGTCTTAGCGGGTCAGGCGAAGTGCAACGATTTAAAATGCCGCTCAATTTGCCGAGATAATCTTCGCCGAGCAAATTTTTAATCGTGACGCCGAGCGAATAAATATCACTGCGCGAATCGGTCTGCCCAAGATTGAATAAGCCGAATTGTTCGGGCGGCGCGTAACCGCGAGTCCCTAAAAGTTCAGTATCGGCGCGGCTTTCGGGCTTAAAAATGCGGGCAATACCAAAATCAATCATCTTGACTTGTGAGCCGGTCAGCATGATATTCGATGGCTTAATATCGCGGTGCACAATATTTTTCGCGTGAATGACTTCGAGGCAGTCGCACAGGCTTAGCAAAATCTGCGCGGCTAAATTTTCGTCAATCATATCCGCACGATAAAGCAAAATTTCTTCCAGCGTTTGCCCGTCGATATGCTCTTCAACGACAATCAATTTCCCGTCCATTTCAAACAGCCGATAAATTTTCGGGATATGCGGGTCGTCTAGCTTCTTTAAAATTTGATAAATAGGGCGTGAAGTCAAAGCGCGTTGTTTCATGACGCAAAGTCTTTTGGCGTGCTTGTCGTAAACGGTCGCGATAAAATTTTGCTCGGAATTTTTAAGCACGTCGACAAGCTCAAAAGTATCGCCCAAATATTTTTTCAAAAAATCCATGTTACCCTGCCTTGAAAAATTTTTTCTGTCATTATAGCATAGAAAGAAATTCAAGCGGGGTGTTAAGCGTGTCAAAAAGTACGGGCGAACTTTTCACGGAGCTTAAGGCGGATAAAAATTTAGGCGAATATTTCCGGCGCAATAGCGATGAATTTGTTTTGCCGCTGAACGAATACTTGGAAAAACTTTTGGCAGAGAAAAATTTGACGAAAAAGGAAGTAATAGAGCGTTCGGACTTGAATCGGGAATACGCCTACCATATTTTTTCGGGGCTAAAGAAAAATCCTTCGCGCTCAAAAATTTTAGCGATAGCACTTGCAATGGAACTTAACCTGGACGAAATACAATATTTATTGCGATATGCGCAGTTGGGCGCACTTTATCCGCGCAATCAATGGGACGCCGTGATTATTTCAGCTGTCGAACAGAAATTAAGCGTCGCGCAAACCAACGAGCTTTTATATCGGCTCGGCGAAAAAACTCTCAGCGATTAATTTAAATAAAGCGTGACAATATCGCCATAAAAAGTTAAAATCCTTTTGAGAATTATCAAGACCGTCTATGAAAAGTCAAGATTTCGAAATAAGTTGAATGACAACATTCGGCTCATCATTGAAAATCCGCAAAACAGAGTCTTCACTCTTGATAAAGTGGATAGCACCACATGGAGGTTTTAGAAGAAAATTTTATATAACAGGAGGTTTTTTTATGGGATTTTTCGACAGACTAAAAGCGGGCTTGACTAAAACCCGCGAGAAATTTATTGACAAGATTGACGAACTTCTTCACAGCTCGACGAAAATTGACGACGCCCTTTTAGACGAGCTGGAAGAAACTTTGATAACTTCCGATGTTGGTATGGCGACGACTGAAAAATTGATTACGGGCTTGCGCAAGGGCGTCCGCAAAGCTGAAATAACTTCGCCCGCCGACGTAAAAAATTTTTTGTCGAATCAAATACGCGATATACTTACAGAGGAAGAAGGGCATTTCGATTACGTTGAACCGCCGCGAGTAATTTTGATGATAGGCGTAAACGGCGCGGGCAAGACGACGACGATTGGCAAACTCGGCGCATACTACAAAGCGCAGGGCAAAAAAGTTATGATGGCGGCGGCTGATACTTTCCGTGCGGGCGCGATTGACCAGCTAGAGATTTGGGCGGAACGAACCGGCTCGGCTTTCGTCAAGCACTCTGAAGGCTCCAACCCGTCAAGCGTTGCACTAGATGCCGCAAGAAGTGCAGTTGCGCAGAAAATTGACGTGCTACTTGTCGACACGGCAGGACGTTTGCAAAATAAATTTAACCTTATGGAAGAGCTAAAGAAAATCAATCGGATACTGGGCAAAGGAATTCACGGTGCACCGCATGAAGTTTTATTAGTGCTCGACGCCACGACCGGTCAAAATGCTTTGCGTCAAGCCGAATTATTTTCGCAGGCGGCGGGCATAACTGGAATTGTCCTGACGAAACTTGACGGTACGGCTAAGGGCGGAATGATTATCGGGATAAAGGAGCAGTTAAATATTCCAGTCAAGTGGGTCGGCGTTGGCGAGCGGCTTGACGATTTGCGCCCGTTCAATGCGAAAGAATTTGCCGACGCGCTGTTCGGAATTTAAAAATTTTTAGCAACTAGCGAAGTGCAACGGAGCGTTCCGGCGCGGCGATTTGCTCGAACGTCGAAACGGTAAATCGCGTCCGCTGTTTGTCCACTTTTCAAAAGTGGTGCGTATAGCCGACGGAAAATCCTAGCGTGTTGTAGCCGGGATTGTGTTTGCGCAAGCCGTTTGAAAAATGACTAATCGAATAACCAACGCTAATAGAATCAGTGTCGCGAAATTGCCACGTCAAGCGCGGACCCAATCGCCATAAAAATCCGTAAGCGCGTCCGTCGTAGGGGTGTGCTTTATTATAAAGCATGAAACTCCCTGTGAAATCCGCGCCGGCATGAAACTTGCCCGAAACTTTTTTATCCCAACGCAACATAAACGCGGCTCCCAACCCGACGCCTTGACTATCATGATGAACGCCGCCATCTTTGCGCGGATTCGTGTAACCAAGTGCTCGTGTGAAAGTCAGCCCGCGCCAATAACTTATAACGCCGTTGTCTGTGACCTTCTCGAAATAATGGACGTTGTAATTATTGACGTTGCGTTGACTGAATGCGCCGCCGTCAAGATATTCAAATTGAATTTCGTTGGCGTTCTCAAAATTTTCTTCGGCACTCGCGACATTCATTGACATTAGAAAAAGTGTAAGCACTGATAAAAATTTTTTCATAAGTCGCCATCTCCTTAAAATTTTTTAGCCAATTTATCACAGTAAAAATTTTTAATCAAGGCGACTTTACGAGGTGATATATTTGAGAATTTTATTGACAAATGATGACGGGATACAAGGCGTGGGGCTTTGGGCACTCGCCAACGCTTTTAAATCCCACGCTCATGAAGTGACAATCGCCGCGCCACTCAATCAACAAAGCGGCATGGCGCACGCGCTAACCTTCATGCGCGAAATTGAATATAAACGCTTTGACAATCCCGACTGCGAAGCCTGGACTTTCGACGGCACGCCAACTGATTGCGTCAAAATTTATTTGGAAGGCATGAGCGATAAAAAATTCGACGCGATAATTTCTGGCATAAATGACGGCGCGAACCTTGCAACCGATGTTCTTTATTCCGGCACAGTCGGCGCGGCTCTGGAAGGTTTCTTGCATGAAATTCCGTCGCTTGCAGTTTCTCGCGATAAAAATTCCGTGATTTCCTTTGACGCGGCGGCAAGCTCAACCGTTGACTATCTCGAAAAAATTTTGAGCATTAAGCATGAACCTTTCCTGCACAATCTCAATTTTCCTAAAAATTTCCGCGCAGATAAAGCCGAATTTATGAGCACACGACTTGGTCAACGCGATTACATTAACGCTTTCGCAAGCCGCACTGACGACGCCGGACGCGCTTATTTCCGTATTGGCGGGACGATTTGCGACATTGATTCAAGCGAAGGAACTGACATTTACGCGACGAAAAAAGGTTTTGTCTCGGTGACGCCGCTCCATTGCGACGCCGCCGATTATGAAGAGCTTGTCGAGCTTCGCAAAGTTTTTAGGGGTTAGAAATGGACGATTATACTTGGAGGAGACGATTAAGCGAAAGGCGCAGGCGTCGCGAGCGCGAAAGACTATTTGTCCTGTCTTTTTTCCTGCTGATATTCGGCGCAATTTTTTTCTACTTCGCGGTTTACACCAAAACGCCCGAATACGCAATGCGCGAAATGGTTACGGCGTACAAAGCGGGCGACGCGGATACTTTTCGCCGCCACGTCGATTTAAATTCGGTGACGCTCAAAGCTTACGACGATTTAACGAGCGACCTTTTCAAATACGACACGCAACTTAGCGACCGCGAACGCAGTCTCTTTGAAAATTTCTACGTGCTGATTCGTCGGCAAATGTGCAACGGCGCAGTCAAAGTTATTAACACCTACCTTGATACGGGCGAATGGACTTTGCCGGGTGGAATTTTAAAGGGACGGCAACTGGGCATTGACTACGACATTTTGCTTGACCGCAGTTTGATTCGTCACACGTCGCTAATTGACCTTGAGTCGGTTGAAATTCACGACGAAGAAGCGACCGCAACTTTTAGCGTTGTCGAAGAATATACGCAAGCACCGTTCACGCTCAAAGTTACGCTAAAGGATTTGGCGAATGATAGCTTTAACATTGGCGGCAAGGAGTTTGAAATTTTCGGGCGCAAGATAAAATTTCCTGGCTTTAGTTTGAATTTCGGCGGCAGTGATTGGAAAATTGTCAGCGTCGATAATTATCGCGGCTATCTGGACGCGGTCTCGCCGATTTTGCGCCAGAATTTAGCGGAATACATTGACAACACAGCGGAAATTGTCTACCGCTATAACAATCTTTTTGAAGCGGAGCAAAGTACTTTTATAACAATGCAACGTTCGCCTTACGGCATTATGACGACTAATCAGCGCGCTGAAGTCTCAAGCTATATCACCAATACAATTATCCCGTCGCTAGAGGAACGTCAAGCCGAATTAGACCAAGTGCCGATACCGCAAGGCGCACAATTTTTAGCTAGCCTTCGCCAAGAATCGACGCGGGTAACAATTATGGCGTGGCAATCATATATCAAAGGAATAACGGAGAACAGCGCGGCGGATTTAGACACGGCGGCGAGCTTGCATAAGCAAGAATTAGTTTTCGACCAGAGGATAGAAGAAATCGTTCATAATTCGGCGGTTGCGCGGAATTTACCCGAACTTCCATAAACGGAGGAATTTTTATGAGCTACTTTTTAAAACGCACGGAAAATAATCTCTGGCACGGGAAATTTTCAACCTTCCCTGCCGATATGGTGATTCATGCAGTATCGACACGACTTGGCGGAGTAAGTAAGCCGCCGTTTGACAGTTTAAATCTTGCGCTTCACGTCGGCGACGAACCCGCAGACGTTCTTGCTAATCGGAAAAAATTTATTCAGTCGCTGGGTTTTTCGCTTGCCGATATTGTCACGCCTAATCAAGTTCACGGCGAAAATATTTTCCGTGTTGATGAAAATTATCGCGGTTGCGGCTGTAATAACTACGCTGATTCAATTCCGGAAACTGACGCGCTTATCACCAACACGCCTGAATTGCCGCTTATGCTTTGCTTTGCCGATTGCGTTCCTATTTTTTTCGTTGA
The DNA here is from genome assembly GCA_002448305.1 of Selenomonadales bacterium UBA7018. Classification (GTDB taxonomy): domain Bacteria; phylum Bacillota; class Negativicutes; order Selenomonadales; family Selenomonadaceae; genus Quinella. The sequence continues at coordinate 11,706 of DJWY01000035.1, read as the reverse complement.
CGTGGAAAACTGCGCGGTTGGGCTTGCTCATGGCGGTTGGAAGGGTACACTAAAAAAAATCGCCGCCAAAACTCTTTTGAGAATGGGCGACGAGTTCGGGACGCGGGCTAAAGATTGTTTGATTGGAATTGCGCCGTCAATCGGGGCGTGCTGTTATGAAATTGGCGGCGAAGTCATTGACAAATGCAAGGCGGCTTTTCCCGACGATTATTCCGAACTTTTTATTAAACGCGATGGGAAAATTTATCTAGACTTATGGCGAGCGAATGTTCTTCAGCTTTTAGAAATCGGCGTGCCTGAAGAAAATATCGACGTGGCTGGCAAATGCACTTGTTGCGAAAGTTCCTGGTATTTCTCCTATCGCGCCGCACAGAAAAATAAGCTCGACCGCACGGGAAGAATTGCGGCTTTGATTGCCTTAAAAAATTTAGCTTGAAACTTCGCCAAGCAGTGTCAAATACGATTCGTAACGCTCGCGCAAAATTTCGCCGCGCTCAACCGCCGCTTTAACGCCGCAATCTGGCTCGTGGCTGTGACTGCAGACATTTAGAAATTTGCACGCACCCGCGAATTTTCCAAACTCCTTAAAACAATGCCAGAGATTTTTTTTATCAATACCTGCCTCCGCTAAATCGACTGCGCTAAATCCAGGCGTATCTACTAAAAAGCCGTCGCCAAAATTTATCAGCTCGGCTACTCGCGTCGTATGCTTGCCGCGCAGAATTTTTTCGCTAATCTTTCCGACTTTCAAGCGCAAATTTTTATCCAGCGCGTTTAGGATAGAAGATTTCCCGACGCCGCTTGGTCCCGCAAATACCGTTACGCCCGACGATAAAATTTCTTTGAGTTCGTCGAGACCTTCGCCAGTGATTGTCGACACGCGCAGGATTTTGTACAGCGATTCATATTCCGACAGAAAATTTTTCTCCGTCGTCAAGTCGATTTTATTCACGCAAATTATTATCTCCGCGATTGAAGACTTTTCCGCTAAAACTAAAAATCTGTTCAGCAAGAGCGGATGCAATTTCGGCGCGTCGACGGCAAAAGTTAAAATCACCCTGTCGACGTTTGCTATTGATGGGCGAATTAAAACATTACGGCGCGACTGAACACTTTCAATCACGCCGCTTTTATCTTTTAGCCTAGAAATTTCTACAAAGTCGCCGACGAAAACCGCGCTCCCAACTTTTTTATCGCGCTTGAGTAGCCCGCGCAGTTTGCAGGGAATAATTTCTTCGCCGACTTTCACGAAAAAGAAACTGTTATAAAATTTTATCACACGTCCGATTATAATTATCTCCCCTTTGATTGGTCGTCTTCGCGGCTGGGCACGTCGTCTTGAATGGGAACTTCTGAAACGTCATTAGATTGCGGCTCAGGCTCGCGAATTGGTTCCGGCTCTGGTATTGATTCGGCTTCCGGTTGTGGCTCCGGTCGACGCGAAATTACTAAATCGACAGTCGAGCCGGATTCAACTTCGGCATCGGGCGCGGGATATTGAGTTATAACCGTTCCTTCCGCCTGAGAACTTTCCTGCGTAGTCACCGAGCCGACATAAAGCCCGCGACTGGCGATACCGTCTTCAGCGACTGATAAGCTAGAATTTTCGACATTCGGGACGCGAACTTTCTGTGTAGTTGTCCGCTTTGGTTCCTCAACTTTTCTTTCCGGCTCACCGCGCGAAACGACTAAATCAATCGTCTGCCCGCGAGTAATTTTGGTGCCCATAGTCGGGTCGTGCGATAGGACGGTTCCAGGCTCGCTTGACGATTCTTTTTCGTAAACGCTGCCGAGATTTAATCCGAGTTTTTGAAGACGTTCAATCGCGGCGGACTTCGCAAGCCCTGCCAAGTCGGGCATATCAATCTCTTCGCCGCCTTTGCTGACGTAAATTGTAACTAAACGGTCGCTCTTAACGGTTTTGCCGACGTCGGGGTCTTGTGAGACGACTTGACCGGCAGGGACATTGCCGTCATAAGTTTCAGCGACGTTTACGCGCAAATGTCCGTCCTCTAAAATTTGCCGCGCTAATGCAAGCTGTTTGCCTTTAACGTCGGGGACTGTCACGACACTTTCTGTATTCCAAACTTTTCCGAACGCCGCAAATATTCCTACGCCAAAGCCCATTAGCAAAACGCAGAACATCATCACCATAAAAAATTTCGATTTGTAGAAAGGTTTTTGCGGGGCGGCGGGTGATCTTGGCGGTTCTTCCTGCGTGACGGTTTGCGCTCCTAAACCTTGGCGAACTGCGCGGCGCGAAGGAATTTCCGTGCGCTGTAAAATTTTCGTTGCATCAGGGTCGCTTTTGTGATTCACGCTTAAAGCCGCTTCGACGTTTGAAAGTTCCTGGACGAGTTCAAAGCTTGACGGGCGAATTTCGGGACTTTTACTCATAGCGCGGCAAACAATCGCTTCAAGCATGGGCGGAATTTGCGGACGATAACGGCTCGGCGAAATCGGCTCCTCTTCAATATGCTTCATGGCGATTGCAACGGGATTATCGCCGGTGAACGGCAATTTATTCGTCAGCATTTCATAAAGCACAATTCCTAGCGAATAAACATCAGATTTAGGCGTAATTGCGCCGCCGCGCGCTTGTTCGGGCGAAAAATAATGCACAGAGCCAATAACATTTCCGCCATAAGTCAGCGTGGATTCAGTGACGGCGCGAGCAATTCCGAAATCAGTAATTTTGGCGTGCCCGTCTTCTGTCATCAAAATATTATGCGGTTTAATGTCGCAGTGAACAATATTATTGGCGTGCGCGTGCGTCAAGCCGCTTGCAATGTCCTTAGCTATCGAAGTCGCCGTTAAAAGGTCTAAAGGTCCTTCGTCCTGCATTTTCTTTTTAAGCGTGCTACTCTGGACGTATTCCATAACAATAAAATGATCGTCGCCCGCAACGCCTACGTCATAAATGCTAACAATATTGGGGTGAGAAAGCCGCGCCGCCGATTTTGCTTCGCGGTGAAAACGTTCTATAAATTCCATGTCCGAACGATATTCAGCGTGAAGAATTTTTATCGCGACGGGGCGAGCTAAAAGTCTGTCGTGCGCTTTGTAGACTTCGGCCATGCCGCCGCTACCGATTTTTTCTTCCAACTCGTAACGCCCGCTCAAGACTCGCTGAATCATTTATCCTCGCCCCTCCTTAGATTAAGGCGTCCTGAGCTATTCGCAATGCGCAATGAACTGCCGTATTCATCGCTGAACATAAACTCAAGACGCAATTAAAAATTTCGCGGAACATTATTAATCAACTCCGACCACTATAACCGAAATATTATCTCTACCGCCCGCTTTAAGTGCAGCGTCAATTAATGCGTCGGCGGGATTTGACGCGCTCTGCAGAATTTTTGCAATGTTTTGGTCGTCAACCATATTTGTTAAGCCGTCCGTGCAAAGCAAAAAAGTATCGCCGCTTTCAACTGGGAAATTCGCCGTGTCAACGGAAATATTCTCTACCACGCCGACCGCTTGAGTTAAAACATTTTTCATCGGGTGCACGCGAGCTTCTTCGGGCGTAATTTCTCCGCGCCTAACTAAAGTTTCAACATAGGAATGATCTTCGGTCAGCTGTTCTAAGAAATTATTTCGTAGCCGATAAATTCTGCTGTCGCCGACGTGCGCGAAGTAACCTTTTCTGTCGTCGAGAGATAAAATCGTTGCGGTAGTGCCCATGCCCAGATAATTTGCATTTCGCCGAGCCAGATTTAAAATTTTGCCGTTCGCCAAAAGGATTGCTTGCGATAAAATTTGTTCGTTATAGGGCGGCGTCTCCGATAAAAAATCTTTGACTGTTTCGACTAGCATTTGACTTGCGACTTCGCCAGCTTGTGCTCCGCCCATGCCGTCCGCTACTACGAATGTTTCCGGCTCTATGACAATCAGCGAATCTTCGTTGTTATGCCGGACTTTGCCGACGTGCGTCGCTTGAAATATCTTCGCCAAAACTTTTCACTCCTTTATAAACTGCCGAGCGAATTCTTTCGCTGATTGTAACAAAAGATTTTTTTCCAGTCAATATTCATATTTCGTTCCGCGAAGAAAAGTTATTTGCGAGCGTTTTTGGCTAAGCGTCCGCGTGTTGTCCTGTCGAGTATCGTCTTTCTAAGTCGTATGCTTTGGGGCGTGACCTCGACTAATTCATCGTCGTTTATATATTCCATTGCCTGTTCCAAGCTAAGCACCCGCGCAGGCACTAATCTTATTGCCTCGTCGGAGTTGGAAGAGCGGATATTTGTTTGCTTCTTTTCCTTGCAAGGGTTTATATCAATGTCCATTTCCCGCGAGTTTTCGCCGACAATCATGCCCTCATAAACTTTTTGTCCAGGCTCAATGAACATGACGCCCCTATCCTGCAAATTGAAAATGCCGTAGCCCGTCGTTAAGCCCTGTTCAAACGCGACTAAACTTCCGCGAGTGCGTCCAGGAATTTCGCCCTTATAAGGTTCGTAGCCGTGAAAAACGTGATTCATTATTCCGTTGCCGCGCGTCGACGTTAAAAGCTCCGAACGAAAACCGATTAACCCCCGCGCAGGAATTAAAAAGTTCAGCCGCATATAGCCCGCAATCTGTTGCATATTTTTAAGTTCAGCTTTGCGCCGCCCTAAACTTTCCATGACGACGCCCATATAATCGGCGGACACTTCAACTGTTAAATCTTCTATCGGTTCGTAGCGTTGCCCGTCTATAATTTTGTAGACGACTTCGGGCTTGCCGATTTGCATTTCGTAGCCTTCGCGGCGCATAGTTTCAATTAAAATGGATAAGTGCAGTTCGCCGCGCCCGCTGACTTTGAAAATATCCGCACTGTTAGTTTCCTCGACGCGCAAAGCAACGTTCGTCTGCGCCTCTTTGAATAGCCTGTCGCGAATGTGGCGACTCGTGACGAATTGTCCTTCATTGCCCGCGAATGGACTTGTATTAACGCCGAAAGTTACGCTTAAAGTCGGCTCGTCCACGCGAATTGACGGCAGGGCTTCGGGGTTTTCAACGTCAGCAACGGTATCGCCAATCGAAACTTCGCTTAAGCCCGTCAGCGCGACAATTTCTCCCATTTGCGCCGTCGCGACTTCGACTCTTTGCAAGCCTTCGTAGCCGAAAACTTTTCCGACTTTAGCGCGGCTTGTGCCGTGTTCGGTGATGATTGCGACTTGCTCGCCGCTTTTTATCACGCCGCGTTGAATGCGCCCGATTGCGACTTTGCCAACGTAAGCATCAGCCTCAAGCGTCGTTATCACCATTTGCAAAGGTCCTTCTTCGCCACTGGGCGCGGGCATTTCTTTAACGATTGCTTCTAAAAGCGGCTCCATTGTCGTTGAGTCGTCGTCCATAGATTTTTTAGCGATACCGGCTTTAGCCGCCGTGTAGATTACTGGAAAATCTAATTGTTCGTCGTCTGCGTCGAGTTCCATGAACAGTTCTAAAACTTCGTCGTAAACTTCATCGGCTCTAGCTTCTGGGCGGTCGATTTTATTTATGACGACGATTGCTTTAAGCTTATGCTCCATAGCTTTGCGCAGGACGTATTTTGTTTGCGGCATGGGACCTTCAAAGGCGTCGACGACTAATAACACGCCGTCAACCATGTTTAAAATCCGCTCAACTTCGCCGCCAAAATCCGCGTGTCCGGGCGTGTCAACGATATTTATTTTAACGCCCTTGTACCATATCGCCGTATTTTTCGACAAGATTGTTATGCCGCGTTCGCGCTCCAAGTCTCCGCTATCCATTACCCTTTCAGCAACTGATTCATTCGCCCTGAAGATATGACTTTGCCTAAGCAGGGCGTCAACTAAAGTTGTTTTGCCGTGATCGACGTGAGCTATTATCGCTACATTTCGGCGCAATTTATTTTCCATTGCCTTCACTCCTTTTTTAAGTTATTATACGCCCAATTAAGGAGGTTTAGCAAATGGAAATATCCAAGCACACACCTTTGAAGGGCGAAATAAAAATCCCACCGGATAAATCGATAACTCATCGGGCGATTATCTTAGGAAGTTTGAGCAATAGAAATGTTGTCGTCTATAATTTTTTAGCGGGAGAAGATTGCTTTTCAACGATAAATTGCATGCAAAAATTTGGCGTCAAGATTGAGCAGTCGGATAAATCACTGATAATTCACGGCGTAGGACTGCGCGGCTTGAAAGCACCGAAAGAAATTTTAGACGCGGGCAACTCCGGCACGACGCTCCGATTGCTCATGGGCTTGGCGGCGGCGCAACCTTTTAAAACGACTTTCACAGGCGACGACTCGTTAAAGAAACGTCCGTTAAAGCGCGTGATTGAACCGCTAACTAAAATGGGCGCGAAATTTTCCGGTGATAAGTTGCCGCTGACAGTCACGGGCGGAAATCTTCGCGGGATAAGATATAAAACGCCAATAGCCTCCGCGCAGGTTAAATCGGCGATATTATTAGCGGGACTTTACGCCAACGACGTGACGATAATTGATATACCGCCTTGCCGCAACCATACAGAGTTAATGTTGTTGGCTTGCGGCGTGCGCCTTGACGGGTCGATATTAATTCCGCCAGCAGAATTTATCGTGCCCGATTGTAATATTCCAAATGACATTTCAAGCGCGGCTTTTTGGATAGTATTGGCGACGCTTTTGGAAGGTTCGGAACTTCTGTTAAAAAATATCGGGCTTAACGAGACGCGCACGGGAATTATTGACGCTTTAGCAAAAATGGGCGCGAAAATTATGATAACAAATGAGGGCGAAGAAATCGGCGAAAAGCGCGGCGATTTGATAATACAATCTGCGCGGCTTCGCGGAATAGAAATTGACGCCGAAGAAATTCCGCGAATGATTGACGAGATACCGATTTTGGCAGTAGCGGCGGCATTTGCTGAGGGCACAACGATAATTCACGGCGTAGGAGAATTGCGCGTCAAGGAAAGCGACCGATTAGCGGCGATAGTCAACGAGTTTAACAAATTGTCACCTGGAACTTATCGCGCTGAAGGTGACGATTTGATAATTACAGGCGGCAAGCCTAAACAGTTCGCGGCGTGCAAAACTTATGGCGACCATAGAATTGCAATGTCGTTAGCGATAATGGGCGCGGCGGCTGAAGGCGTCGACCTTGACGACCCCGACTGCGTAAACATTTCTTATCCAAACTTTTTTAAACAACTTGGAGGAAATTTTGAGGGCTGAACATAGACAGGAAATGAAACTTCGTCGGCGCAATATCGCGTTGACGGTAGCTTATGACGGCACGAATTATAACGGCTTTCAGTGGCAAAGCCCACCGCGAGTCGCTGTTCAGAACGTTTTGGAAGAGCGACTTGAAAAAATTTTCGGCGATAAAATTGAGCTGGCGGCGGCAGGTAGAACTGATGCAGGCGTTCATGCATTCGGGCAGGTCGTCAACTTTTTCACGGACGGAAGGATTGACATTGAGAAAATTCCGCTTGCCGCGAGTACGGTTTTGCCGCCAGATATTATCGTTCGCGAGGCGCGGGAAGTCGATAAAAATTTCAGCGCACTGCACAGCGCGAAGAGCAAAATTTATTTATATAGAATTCTGCGCGGCGCGGCGTCAAATCCTTTTGTAAATCGTTTTGCCTGGCATATTTTCAGACCGCTTGACGTCGACGCCATGCGCGAGGCTTTAAGCTTTTTGGTCGGCACGCATGATTATTCTAGTTTCAAGGCGGCGGGCGGTGCGCCTAATATGAATCCTGTTCGGACGATTTACGCGGCGGAGCTTTTTAGCGAAAACATTTTCGGCGGCGATATACTGACGATTAAAATTCATGCGAGCGGCTTTTTATATCATATGGCGCGAAATATTACGGCGGGAATAGTTGCAGTTGGACGGCGGCGTTTGAGCGTTGACGACTTTCGAAAAATTTTCAACGCTTGCGACAGGACTTTATTGCCCGCGACGGCTCCCGCGCAGGGGCTTTGCTTGCAGAAAGTTTTTTATTATGCGAGGTGATACCTTTGAACTTAGACGGCTTTTCAATGCGACCTTTAACTTTGGAACTGGAAAAAAATTTAGTCGGCGGGCGCGTCGATAAAATAACTCAGCAGAACAAAGCGAACTTAACTTTCACGATACGTCAACCGGGCAAAACATTTTTATTGCGAATTTCGACTGCGCCGCAAAATCCGTCCGTGCACTTGCTAAAAAAATCGCCCGAAAATTTGCCGGAGCCGCCAACGTTTTGCATGGTACTAAGGAAAAATTTAGAAGGCGGAAGAGTCGCGGCGATACGTCAACACGAACTCGACCGCATTATTTTTATCGACGTTGACTCAATCGGAACGGGCGGAAAAATTCAGACTTTCACGCTTGCGGCGGAACTTATCGGCAAGTACAGCAACTTGATTCTGATTTCCGACGGGCAAATTATTGACGCGCTGAAGAAAATCGGCACGAACTCAAGTCGCGTCCGAACTGTTTTGCCCAATCAAAGCTATCAAATGCCGCCTGCGCAAGATAAGCTCGACATTTTCTCCTGCGACATTGAAAAAATTTTGGCGCGTATCAAAGCTGATGAATCTGCGCGGCTAGACAAGGCGATTATGAATTGCTGTCAAGGTTTCGGTCCGCAGACCGCTAAGGAAGTTACCTTTCAAGCCGAGCTAACGAATTTATCTGCCGCTCTTGAAAAAATTCGCGACGCCGCTAAAAATCCTACGCCTTGCATGATTCTTGACGCATGGAAAATTTTAGCTATTTCCGCCGTTAAGCTAAATTATCTGCGCGGGGAGTTGCGGACGTTTGAAACGCTGTCCGAACTTTTGGAGACTGCCGACGAAATTTCCGGCAGTTACGTCCCGCCCGATAAAGAACGCTTTACTAAGCTCGTCAACAACGAACTGCGCCGCGCCACGAATAAAATTTCCGTCTTGGAAGAAGAACTCGCCTCCGCCGAAAATGCCGACGATTGGCGAATTCTCGCAGATAATCTTTCGACGTATCGTTATCAGCTCAAAGACCATAACGACGACTCAATCAGCGTCCCGAACATTTACAGCGAGACCGGCGAAGAAATTTCCATTCCTCTTGACCGCCGCTTGACGATTGCCGCTAACGTTCAGGCTTGCTATAAAAAATACGACAAGCTCAAACGCTCAACGAAATTTATCGCCGAGCAGATTAAACTTTGTCGCGAAGAAATTATTTATCTGGAGAGCATTTCGCACGCGCTTACGGCGTCAACGACCCTTGCCGACATTGACGAGATACGCGCAGAATTAATCGCAGGTGGCTACCTTAAAGACGCTAAAAAACGTACTGCGCCGAGTAAAAAGCCGCAACCGTTTAAATTTATTGCGCCCGACGGCACGGAGATTTTAGTTGGGAAGAATAATTTTCAGAACGACCGCTTGACGTTCAAAATCGCCGCGCCCGACGACTTTTGGCTCCATACAAAAGAAATAACCGGCTCGCATGTGATTATTCGTTCAAACCATGTCAGCGACGAAACGTTATTGCTTGCCGCCGAAATCGCCGCGCATTTCTCCAAAGCGCAAAATTCTTCCAAAGTTCCTGTCGATTATGTTCAATGTAAATTTGTCAAGAAACCTTCGGGCGCGAAGCCGGGCTTTGTAATTTTCACGAATCAGCGCACGCTTTATGTCACGCCCCGCGAAGATATACAAAATATTTTGGCAACCGCGCAGGATTAAAAATTTCGGGCGCGAAGTTTTTATAGAAAATTTTGCAAAGGAGAGAGCTTTATGAAGTCTGAGTTTACGCTCAAGCTTGAGCGGTGCAAAGGTTGCGGAATTTGCGTATCGTTTTGCCCCAAGCAAGTTTTAGCATTGGACACGCTGGGCAAAGTTTATGTAGCGCACCACGAGAACTGCATAGCGTGCGGGCAATGTGAGCTGCGTTGCCCCGACTACGCGATTTTCATGGACAAAGTTAAAAAGGAGGCGGCAAAATGAGTGCAAGATTAATGCAGGGCAACGAAGCAATCGCTGAAGGCGCACTTAAAGCCGGCGTTCGCTTTTTTGGCGGCTACCCGATAACGCCGTCAACCGAAATTGCCGAAAGCCTCGCTAAACTTCTGCCCAAATTCGGCGGAACTTTTGTTCAAATGGAAGACGAAATTGCTAG
>DJWY01000035.1:0-1477 GCA_002448305.1 Selenomonadales bacterium UBA7018 | reverse complement strand
ATAAGTTTAAAGCAAGAGCTTATCGGCTACGCCTCCGCCGCTGAAATTCCCGCCGTTATTGTCAACGTCCAGCGCGTTGGTCCTTCGACAGGACAACCGACCGCGCCTTCTCAAGGTGACGTTATGCAAGCGCGTTGGGGCACGCACGGCGACCACTCAATTATTGTTTTAAGCCCGTGGAGTGTTCGCGAAGCTTTCGATATTGCGGTTAAAGCCGTCAACTACGCTGAAAGATTCCGCACACCCGTTATTTTGCTGACTGATGAAATTGTCGGGCACCTGCGCGAAAATGTCGAATTGCCCGCCGAAGTCGAAATTTATCCGCGCCGCGCTCCTAAAATTTCCCGCGCTGAAGGTTATCAACCCTATGCACCCGACGAAGATTTAGTTCCCAACGTTGCGAATTTCGGCGAAGGTTATCACATTCACGTTACCGGCTTGATTCACGACGAAACTGGCTTTCCGAGCGGCAGTCCCAAAATCACCCGCGAAGCGATTAAGCGTATGCACGATAAAATTTCCCGCGCAGAAGATGAAATTATCGAAGTCCACAAAGAATTTATGGACGACGCGGAATTTGCGGTTGTAAGTTTTGGCGGAACGGCTCGCACGGCTTATGAGGCGGTTTTAAATGCTCGTAAGCGCGGAATTAAAGTCGGTTTTGTCAGATTGATTACGATTTTCCCATTTGCTGATAAAATTATCCGTGAGCTGTCTAAAAATCTGCGCGGGCTGATTGTCGCGGAATTGAACTTCGGTCAACTCGTCAACGAAGTCGAACGCGCCGTTGCCGGAAATTGTCCAGTCAAACTCTGCGCCAAATACGATATGACGATTTTTGAGCCAGAAGAAATTGAGCAATCGATTGATGAATTAGTTGCGGAGGTGAACGGGCAATGATTGAGCGCAGTTACGAAAAATTTTTCAGACAAAATCGCCTGCCGCATTTATGGTGTCCTGGTTGCGGCAATGGTATCGTTATGAAGGCGATTGTTCAGGCGATTGAAAAAAATCCCGCCTTCACGCAGGATAATACAGTTATCGTCAGCGGAATTGGTTGCAGTTCGCGTGCTTCGGGCTACATGGATTTTGACACGCTCCACACCGCGCACGGTCGCGCAATTCCCTTTGCAACGGGCGTTAAGCTTGCGCGACCCGAACTCAACGTTATAGTTATCACAGGCGACGGCGATTGCACCGCGATTGGCGGCAATCATTTTATTCACGGCTGCCGCCGCAACGTCGATTTGACGGTTATTCTTTTCAACAACAATATCTACGGTATGACGGGCGGTCAAGCCTCGCCAATGACGCCGCTTGGCAAAAAGGCGACGACTGCGCCTTATGGTAGCGTCGACAGACCTTTTGACGCTTGCAAACTCGCTGAGGCGGCAGGCGCAACTTATGTTGCTAGGTCGACGGCTTTTCACGTTCAACACCTCGTCAAAACGATTGAAGACGGGCTGAATAACAAAGG
>DJWY01000012.1:2955-55723 GCA_002448305.1 Selenomonadales bacterium UBA7018 | reverse complement strand
GGAGAGGTGTCCGAGCGGTTTAAGGAGCCGGTCTTGAAAACCGGTGATGCTGAAAGGCACCGTGGGTTCGAATCCCACCCTCTCCGCCACACGACGAATATTTTCCGAAAGAATTTCTATAAATATAATCTCGCCTTCGGGCGATTATTTTTAGGGGGCGGTGATTTTTATGGAAGAGAAATTGCGCGTATTGATAACGGACGATTCGCGACTCTTGCGCAAAAAATTGCGCGAGGAACTCGAAAACCAAAATTGCGAAGTCATAGAGACAGTAAACGGCAAAGAAGCAATTACCACCGTTTTGGAGCAGGAACTCGACGGCGTCATTTTGGATATAGTTATGCCGGTAGTAGGCGGAATTGAAGCGTTGCAATTTATCCGCGAAGTCGCACCCGATGTTCCGGTCGTCATGCTTAGTTCCATGAATACGCCGCAAAAATTAATGCAATGCCTTAAAATGGGCGCGATTGATTTCATAAGCAAACCTTACACCAAAGAACAAATAGTTCAGACGGTCGAGCGGTTCAGAAAATTAAAAGCAAAGCGTATGGAAAAAACAATTAGTAATGTGGAATTAGGAATGAGGAATTAATTTGGTACTAATGTCAATTCCTAATTCCTACTTCCTAATTCCTAATTAAATTTAAGGGAGGTTTTTAACATGCCGATTATTGAGCAGAAAACAGTTTCGGCGATGAATAAGGCGGGCGGCAAAGGCGAAATGTTTATCACGCACCTTTTGACGCCAAAAGAAATGGTCGGAAAATGCGAAATGTTCGCAAGCGTCAGAATCCCTGCGGGTTGTTCATTGGGCGTTCATCAGCACGTAGGCAACAACGAAACTTATTACATTCTTCAAGGCAAAGGGCTTTACACCGACAACGGCAAAACTTACGAAGTCAAAGCGGGCGATACGACCTTTTGCGCGGACGGCGACACGCACGGCATTGAAACTATCGGCGACGAAGATTTAATTTTCATTGCTTTGATTATCAGTACAAAATAATATTGCGTCAACGCGATTCTTATGCTAAGATATGTGCAACTAAGGAAAGGAGCTGGCAACAATGGATATGGCAATTGCGGCACTGTCGGTCGATATGAACGCGGCAAAAGTTCAGCAGGAGTTAGGAATTTCGGTCTTGAAAATGGCAATGGAAGCGGATACTTCCGCTGTCGAGGAGGCTTTGCAAGTCGTCGAAAGTCTTGACCCTGCGCTCGGAAATAATTTAGACGTAACGGTATAATAAAAAGTACTTGATTTTTTATCAGCATTCTGCTAAATTCTGCAGGTAATTTTTGAAAGGAGGAAATCTTTCTTATGACAAGAGCTGAATTGATAGTAAATGTTGCCGAAAAGGCGGAAGTTGACCGCAAGGTTGTGGAAAAGGTTGTTGCGGCGACTTTTGAAACAATTAAAACTGCGCTTATCGAAGGCGACAAAGTTCAAGTATTGGGCTTCGGCACATTCGAGAACCGCACACGCGCACCGCGTAAAGGTCGCAATCCGCGCACCGGCGAAGAAATCGAAATCAAAGCATCAAAGCTTCCGTCCTTCAAAGCAGGTAAAACCTTGAAAGAGGCAGTCAATTCTTAATGAATTTTCAGCAGAGTCGAGTTAATGCGCTCGGCTCTGTTTTTGTTTAGGGAGTAGGAGTTATGAAAACGGCGATAATAACGGGCGGCACGTCGGGTATCGGGCTTGCGGCGGCGAAAAAATTCTTAGTGAACGATTTTAATTGTGTGCTTGTCGGCAGAAATTCTGAGCGGTTTGAAAAAATTCGTTCGGAACTTACTGGGCGTTTTGAATTCATTTCGGCGGACGTTAGGAAAGTTGCCGACTGCGAAGAAATTATTTCGCGAACGGTTGAACTTTTCGGCGGCGTCGACGTGCTGATAAATAGCGCGGGCATTTACCACGAGGGCGCGATAACTTCGACTGCTGAAGAAATTTTCGACGACATTTTTGCAACAAATATCAAGGGGACATTTTTCCTATCGCGGGCGGCGGTCGGTGAGTTGATTAAAACTCGTGGTGCGATTGTCAATGTGGCGAGCGATGCGGGGCTTAAAGGAAATTATTTCTGCGCGGCGTATTCGGCGAGCAAGGGCGCAGTCGTCGCGTTTACGAGGTCGCTTGCTTTGGAGTTGGCGAGCTTTTCAATCAAAGTTAATTGCGTTGCACCAGGCGATATTTTAACGCCGTTGACTTTGAATCAACTAAAAAATTCGGGCGGCACGATTGAGGAACTTGCAGAAATTTATCCGCTCGGCAGAATCGGCACGCCTGAAGAAGTCGCCGAAGCAATTTATTTTCTATCCCAAGCGACTTTTATAACCGGTGCAGTTCTAAGCGTCGACGGAGGTTTGACTTGCTAAAGGAGGAAATTTTTATGAGTAGCGTTACGGAAATTAAAATCGTTTTTGAAAATTGCATGTACGGAACCATTCCCGCGAAGTATATAAAAGGATTATGTATTGACGGCATAAAAGATTCTATTAATTTTTTTCACAACGAGGATAGCGAGCTTGTTTTTCATAAAAAGAAAGTCGCCGAGAAAATTTTTATCAAAATCGATAAGTTCGCCGCAAAACTCAATTTAACTTTTGGAGTGCGTGACGAAGATAAACTTTTTGACAGGATTCTTGAGTGCCAAGATATAACGAGTATCGAATTGAAATTTTCCGACGATACCGAAGAAAAATTTCTTCCCGTTTGGGAGGGCAGTCAGTACGAAAATGATTTGCAGACAAGCCACGTCGATAATAACGGAAACTTAGTTATTAAAATCGGCGATATTGACGATTGATAACGTGAAAATTTTAATCTTATCGGCGTCAATCGGCTCCGGACATACAAAGGCGGCGCAAGCAATTCAATTAGGAATTAGGAATGAGGAATTAGGAATTGATGTTAAAGTCGTTGACTTTATGGCGAAAGAAATTTCCCTGTTGAATTGGCTGACGAAAAAATTTTATCTAGCCGCGTTGCGATTTATCCCCGACTTGTACGACAGAATTTATAAATTCGCTGACGGCAAAAAAGTCGGAGTCTCGGCACGTTTTCTAAGTTCCGCGCTAATGTATTTGCCGTTCGCCCGCTTGCTAAATGAATTCCGCCCCGACGTTGTAATTTGCACGCACCCTTTCCCCGAAGCCGCCGCGTCATTGTGGAAATTTCTACATGCAAAGTCAGAGAAAAATTTTCTGCTGGCGGCGGTGCTGACTGATTATTCACTACATGAAATTTGGATTTTCAGCGAAGTCGACGCTTATTTTGTCGCAACGGAAGAAATGAAACGTAAACTGGCGACGCATTGCCGCGCAGGGCAAAAGATTTTCGCAACGGGCATTCCGATTGATGAAAAATTTTCCCGCGCAGAAAAACTTCCCGACGCGACGCACACAACAATTTTAATCATGGGCGGCGGCTTGGGGCTAGGCTCTATCGAAGAAACGTTATCGGAACTAGATAAAATCAAATCGCCGCTAAAAATTCTAGTCGTGTCAGGGCAGAACGAAAAATTATTGGCGAGACTTCGACGGACAAAAATTTCTCATTCAATGGAAATTTTCGGCTACGTGTCAGAAGTTGATAAACTCATGGCGGCGGCAGATTTATTAATCACGAAACCAGGCGCGCTCACGATGACGGAAGCATTTGCGGCGGGCTTGCCACTAATCTTACATGCGCCAATACCCGGACCGGAATTCAAAAATGCGGAATATGCGGTTGCACACGGCGCGGCAATTTCGGTCGGCGATAAAAAAATTTCAACGGTCGTCGAAGAACTTTTGAAAAATCCTGCGCGGCTCGCCGAAATGAAATTCAATGCGAAAAAACTTTCCAGACCACTGGCGGCGGCGGAAATCATCAAACGGATAAAAAGTAAGCTTGACGAAAAAATTTAAGTATGCTATCATGCGCGATAGTGATTCGGCGCCTTCGTCAAGTGGTTAAGACACCGCCCTCTCACGGCGGGTTCAAGGGTTCGAATCCCTTAGGCGTCACCATAAAATTTGAAACCAACAAAGGGCGTTGCGTGCGGCAGCGTCCTTTTGAGTTTAGGGAGGGATTAACTTGACAGAAACAGAAATTCGCTCGGCAATAGCGCGGGTAGTCGACGCAGTGCGCGAAAAAAATCCGCTGGCACCGTCGATAACTAACACCGTCACTCAAGATTTCGTCGCCAATGCTCAACTGGCAATCGGCGGCTCGGCGGCTATGCTCTATCTTGCGGACGAGTGCAAGCAAATGGCGAAAATCGCGCCGGCATTTTATATCAACATGGGAACGGCTATGCCCTTCTACGCAGAAACTTTACCCAGAACGGCAAAAGCTCTCCACGAAAATAATACGTCGTGGGTACTCGACCCCGTCGGGATTGGCTTATCGAGTTTGCGCACGGACATTTTAAAGCAGTTCAAAAATTTTGCGCCGACGATAATTCGCGGGAACGCTTCGGAGATAATCGCGCTTGCAAAACTTTGGAACTTAATCGAAGATACAGGCGGGCAAGTTCGCGGCGTCGACTCGACCGAAAAAGTTTCTTCCGCTAAGGACGCGGCAATAACTCTGGCAAAATTCACGGGCGGCGCGGTCGCAGTTTCGGGCGAAGAAGATTTCGTTACTGACGGCACGGAAGAAATTACCTGCGCGGGCGGCTCGATACTCTCAACGAAAATCACTGGTAGCGGTTGCGCATTGGGCGGCGTCATGGCGATTTATCTGACTGTCGCTACGCCATTTATCGCGGCTCTTACGGCTACGACAATGTTTAATTTAGCGGGCACAAAGGCGGCGGCTCAATTCACCGCGCCCGCAAGTTTCAAAGTAAATTTCTTGGATAATCTCTACAACTTGACCGCGCAGGTAGTTTCAGATAATTTTCGCGTCGTAGGCTCAATGGAAAATATTTTCGAGCTTTCTTTGCAAGCTCCAGAAATAAAAAATATTTTGGGGTGATTTAAATGAATACATTGATAGCGGTATCGATTGCGCCGGTTGGCGTCGGCGAAGAACTCAGCAAACACGTCGCCGAAGTCGTGAAAGTTATTCGCGAATCGGGCTTGCCCAATAAGACTTATTCTATGTTCACCGAGATTGAAGGCGAATGGGATGCAGTTATGGCAGTCGTCAAGCGCGCCACTTTCGTTTTGGCGGAAAAGGGAATCCGTACCGAAGTCGTCTTGAAAGCGGATATTCGTCCGGGCGTCTCGAACATGATGGAAGGGAAAATCGACCGGCTCAACGAAGCTTTAGAAGAAAAACCCGCTGAACAAAAACCGGCGTCAGTCGAAGACAGAATCAGAACGACATTGCAAAGGGTCGGGAGAAAATGAGCATTCGCGAGAAATTGGACATTTCAGCTTATCTGGTTATCGGGCAAGAAAATTGTTCGTGTCCTGTCGAAGAGGTAGTAAGAGCGGCTGTTGGCGAAGGTTTTACTTGCGTGCAAATTCGCTCGAAAATTGCTACTGCGCGGGAAATGATTTCGACGTTAGAAAAATCAGCGGCGGTTATTCGCGAACTTGGAAAAAGTGATTCAGTCGCGCTTTTGGTTGACGATAGGCTTGACGTAGTTTTAGCGGCGCGAGAGCTCGGAATAAAAGTTGACGGCGTGCACGTCGGGCAAAGTGATATTCCGGTTGAAGTCTGCAGAAAATATTTGGGCGAAAATTCTATTGTCGGCTTGAGCGCGAGGACGGAAGAGCTTATTGACTACGTGAAAAGCGCGGACGTTTCGCAGATTGATTATTTCGGCGCGGGACCTCTCCACGAAACTAAAACGAAACTAGACGCGGGCAAAACTTCGGACGGGCGAATTATCACGCATGATTTCGCGGAGATTGCCGAATTTGTCAAAGTTAGTCCGCGACCGATTGTAGTTGGCGGCGGCGTCAAGTTAAGAGATATTCCTGCCCTTGTCGCTACGAAAGTTCAAGGATTTTTTGTAGTATCGGCGGTTGCGGGCGCGGATAATCCGAAACTTGCGGCGCGTGAACTCGTCGAGGCGTGGCGAAATAATGAACAGACAATTTTACGATAACGAACGCGAGATTGACCTTGCCGAACAAAAGACTTTGCATAAGCGCGAGAAAAAAGTTGTATTAGCCCGCTCGATAATTTTTCTTGCGGCGGCGACAAGTTTCGGTCTCGGCTGGGATTTAAATATTCATTTCTGCTACATAATCGCGGCGATTTTGGCGATGATTTTTATTCGGCTGATGAATTACCACGACCGACTTAAACACCGGAAAAAATTTCTAAAGAGCCGCCTTGCAGTAGTGAATTCTTATATTTCGCGGGCAAAGGGCACGTGGCGTAAACGCTCCAACGACGGTAGTATTTATCTGAAGAATAATCGCCCGCAAGATATCGACCTGCATATTTTCGGCGAAGGCTCAATTTTCCAGTATATCTGCGCGGCACGAACGAAACGCGGCAGGGATTTATTAGCGGAAGCATTTTCGCCGGAGCCGCCCGATTTTAACGCAGTGCGCAACCGTCAACGCGGTGTCGCGGAACTTTTACAGCGTCCAAGACTATCACTTGACCTTGAGGCTTATGCGCGGCTTATGCCCAACAATCACGACACCAGCGAATTAATTGTCAGCGTGGAAGAGGAATTGCCGCCGCTCGGAAATATTTATCTGTTGCGCTTTATAATGCCGGCTGTTTTAATCTTATCGTGCGCGTTAGCGTGGTTCGGAATCATAGATGAACTTGCGCCGCTATTCGTTATGACATTTTCGCTGGTAATATCAATCGTCGCACTTCCTGCCATAAATGAATTACTCGCGCCGCTTAGAATCATTTCTAACGAATTGCGGCTTTATCACGCGATATTTGAGCGGCTAGAATCAACAAATTTTATGTCGGTAAGGCTGACGGCGATACGCGATATATTAACCGATGAAGTTTCCGCCGCGCAGAAGTTGAAGGAATTAGCATTGTTAATCGACGCGGCAGACGCAAGGCATAATCCGCTGTTTTTCATTTTAGGCAACGCGCTTTTCCTATCGGATTTCTTTTTAGTCAAAGCGTTTATGAAATGGCGAGTGGACGCGGCGCAACATTTGCGCACATGGCTTGACGCTTTCGCCGAAGTTGAAGTTTTAATTTCGCTGGCGTCAATCGGGCAGACGCGCACGACCTATTGTTTCCCGACCTTTTACGAGGAAGAGGAGCCGCATTTAAAAGTTGAGGGCTTAACGAGTTTGCTAGTTGCTGATAATAAGGGCGTGCCTAATGACGTTGAACTTTTTGCGGGCACAACGATAATCACAGGCGCGAACATGTCAGGGAAAACGACGTGGATTAGAACTTTGGCGGCGGCGGTTATAGTAGCGTATTCGGGCGCGCCGGTCTGCGCGAAAAGTTTTGCAGTAAGTCGGCTATCGGTTCTGACTTCGATTAGAGTTAATGACGATTTAAGTCAAGGCGTCTCGACCTTTTACGCTGAACTTTTGCGAATAAAATCAATGATTGAGTACACGGAAAAGAAATTGCCAATGCTCGCCTGTATCGATGAAATTTTCAAGGGCACTAACGTTAATGACCGCGTAGTTGGCGCAAAAGAAGCTATCAGACGCCTAACCAACGACAAGAGCATTACGCTTGTCACGACGCACGACTTTCAACTTTGCGATATGGTTTCCGAGAATACGCATATATCCAACGCGCATTTCGAGGAGTATTACGAGAACGACGAGATTAAATTTGATTTCAAGTTGCGCAAGGGCAGGACGCATACCACCAACGCGAAATATCTTTTGCGCATGGCGGGTATATTGCCGCCTGAATAAAAGAACGTACAAAAAAGTAGGCAACTCTTTCTGAATTGTCTACTTTTTTATTGCCTCTATAATTTGTTTTAAATCTTTTCAACGGCAAGGGAAATTTTTTCGCCGTTAATATCCCAAATTTTAGCATTATCGCCGGTGGAAAAGATAATTTCGTTGGCGAGCGTGACGGTTTTAATTTCTTTTTCGTTGTCAGTGATGATTTTGGCGAGTTTATCGTTATTCGATGCGAAAATTTTAATGCGGTCAGTGACTTCAAAGTTACTTTCGCGGCGCATGACTTGAATTTTGCTAATAATTTCGCGCACGAAGCCTTCTTCAATCAGCGCGGGCGTCAAAGTCGTCGAAAGTGCAATGGCAACGTCGCCTTCGCTCTGGCAATTAAAGCCTTCGCTTTGCGTAATCGTAATTTCAATATCTTCCGGCGTCAAAATTATATCGCCGAGTTTAATTTCGCCATTTTTATCGAGTTCGAGTTTTGCGGCGGCTCCGTCGAGCTTTTCGAGTGCGTTTTTAACTTCGTTCATACGTTTTCCTACTTTTTTACCGAGCACGCGGAAATTTGGCTTGATATTGTACTTAATAAATTCGCCCATATCTGCGCGGAATTCGACTTTCTTAACGTTCAATTCGTCTTGGATAATTTCAACGAAAAATTCGGGCAAAGTTTCGGCTTTAACGAACATATTAGCGACGGGCTGACGATTTTTAATATTAGCGGCATTGCGAGCGGCGCGACCGAGCACGACAATTTTTAAAACGGCGTCCATATTCTTTTCCAGTTCGTAATCAATAAATTTTTCGTCGGCAACGGGGTAATCGCACAGGTGAACGCTTTCAGGCGCGGATTTATCGATTGAGCAAACTAAATTTCTGTAAATATTTTCGGTAATGAAGGGCACCATAGGCGCGGCGGCTTTAGAAAGTGTAACAAGCGCGGTATAAAGCGTCATGTAGGCGTTAATTTTATCTTGCTCCATACCTTTAGCCCAAAAACGCGCACGACTGCGGCGGACGTACCAATTAGACAGCTCGTCAACAAAATCTTGCAATGCCCGCGCAGATTCCGGAACTTTATAATTCAAAAGCGCGTCGTCGACGGTTTTAACCATAGTATTTAGCCGCGAAAGGAGCCATTTATCCATAACGGAAAGTTTTTCGTAGTCAAGCTGATATTTCGTGGCGTCGAAGTCATCAATATTGGCGTAGAGGACGAAAAATGCATAAGTATTCCAGAGTGTGCCCAAAAATTTGCGCTGCCCTTCGACGACGGCATCATCATGGAAGCGATTTGGGAGCCAAGGCGCGGAATTTTCGTAAAAATACCAGCGGATAGCGTCTGCGCCGTGTTTAGCGAGCGTTTCCATAGGCGCGACGGCATTTCCTTTCGACTTAGACATTTTCTGCCCGTCCTTATCAAGCACCAAACCGAGCACAATGCAATTTTTAAAGGACGTATCGTCAAAAATCAGCGTAGAAATAGCCATGAGCGAATAAAACCAGCCGCGAGTTTGGTCAACGGCTTCGCTAATGAAGTCTGCGGGGAAATGCGTCTCGAAAATTTCTTTATTTTCAAAAGGATAATGCCACTGCGCGAAAGGCATTGCGCCGGAATCGAACCAGCAATCGATAACTTCGGGCACGCGGTGCATTTCGCCGCCGCATTTCGGGCACGGGAAAGTTATTTTATCGATATAAGGTCTGTGCAGTTCAATATCGTCTGGACAATTCGCCGAAAGCGATTTTAGCTCCGAAATTGAGCCAATAGAATGTTGATGCCCGCATTCGCACTCCCAAATATTTAACGGCGTGCCCCAATAGCGATTTCGACTAATTCCCCAGTCCTGAACGTGTTCTAACCAGTCGCCGAAACGCCCTTTGCCGATTGTCGGCGGAATCCAGTTGACTTTCGCATTATTTTTGAGCAAATCGTCTTTAACAGCCGTCATTTTTATAAACCACGACTCACGAGCGTAATAAATCAGCGGAGTATCGCACCGCCAGCAATGCGGATAGCTATGTTCAAAGGGCGGAGCCTTAAAAAGTTTTCCGGACTGCTTTAAATCCTTTAAAATCAGCGGGTCGGCGTCCTTAACGAAAGTTCCAGCCCAATAAGTTTCCGCCGTCATATTTCCTTTGCCGTCGACGAACTGCACGAACGGAATATCATATTTTTTGCAAACGCGGTTATCATCTTCGCCAAATGCGGGCGCGCAATGGACAATTCCAGTGCCGTCTTCGGTCGTAACGTAGTCATCGCAGGTGACATAATGCGCCGCCTTGCCAGATTTTTTAACGATTTCATCTGCGAACGGGTAAAGCGGCTCATATTTTTTATATTCAAGGTCTTTTCCCTTGTAAGTCGCCAAAATTTTGCGTTCGCCCTCGATATTCTCGAAAACTTTATCGACCAAAGCCGCCGCTAAAATATAAACCGTGTCGCCGACTTGAATTTTTACATAATCGACATTTGGATTGACGCACAAGCACAAATTAGAAGGCAAAGTCCAAGGGGTCGTCGTCCACGCGAGAAAATAAGCGTCTTCGCCCGCGACTTTAAATTTTGCAATGGCGGAACGTTCTTTAATATCCTTATAACCTAGCGCGACTTCGTGACTTGAAAGCGGCGTACCGCAACGCGGGCAGTAGGGAACGACTTTATGCCCTTTGTAGAGCAAATTTTTCTCCCAAATCTTTTTGAGTGCCCACCACTCGGACTCGATATAATAATTTTCGTAAGTGATGTAGGGATTATCCATATCCGCCCAAAAACCGACGACGCCGCTAAATTCTTCCCACATAGTTTTATACTTCCAGACGGATTCGCGGCATTTTTTGATAAAAGGCTCCATGCCGTAAGCTTCGATTTGTTCTTTGCCGTTAATGCCGATAAGTTTTTCAACTTCAAGCTCGACGGGCAAGCCGTGAGTATCCCAACCGGCTTTACGCAAAACTTTTTCGCCCTTCATGGAGTGATAGCGCGGGAATAAATCCTTAATAACGCGGGTGAGAACGTGCCCGATATGCGGTTGTCCGTTTGCAGTCGGAGGACCGTCATAAAAAGTATAATCCTTGCAGCCTTCGCGGTTGTCGATAGCCTTTTGCGCGATATTATTTTCCGCCCAAAATTTTTCGACTTCTTTTTCGCGGCTAGCGAAATTTAAATTGGTATCAACCTTGCGATAAAGCATAAAAAAATTCCTCCTTTGTCGAAGCAATAATAATTTATTTGCGCGAGTTTAGCAAGGCATTGTTTTTAATTGCGAAAAGTGCCATAATGCTTTTAAAAATTTACGAAAGGAGATTTCCATGAACGATTTAACTTTTACGCCTAGAATTTTACTTTGCGGCGACGAGCAGGAATTTTTTTCGCAAGCCGGGCAGCGTCCATTTAAAATTATTGGTCGCGTGCAAATTTCTGGCAAGGTCGGCAAGCAAAAATTCAATCTCAAGGAAGACGGCAAAATTTTCTTTAACGATAAAGTTCAAAGCTGGGAAAATTTAGCAGATTTTCTGCACGGCGGCGCGGTCGATTATCTGCTTTTCCTAAACTATCAAGACTTCGTTATTTTCCGGAATTATTCTTTAAAGCGCGGCTTTCTTTCGCCCAAAACCGTCACGATAAATCATTTTAAGACGTTGCCGACGGATTTTTTCTATGATTTTAGCGCGGAAGTTAAGCTTTTGGATTACCTAAAAGATTTGCCGATTAAAACTTTGCTTGACGTTGACGGCTATTTTGCTCGCGGGAATATTTTTACCAAAGTTTACAATCTCGACGTGGAAATTGATTGCGTTTCAGAAAAACCTTTGCCGGCGATTATGGAAAATATTTATAGCCACGTCTACAAAAATTTTACGGAGATTGGTCACAAGCACTACGACGCCGCGCTTTTAATTGAGCGCAAGCCGATTGATTTTATCAGCACGTTTACTTTCTTAGAAAAATTTTCTGACACTGTTATAACTTTTAGTAGGACGGACGGCGAGCTTGAGAAATACATAATTAAAAACCTAGATAATTTCGCGGAGGTTCACGGCACCAAATCCGAAACGGTTAAATGGTTTTTTGTCAAAAGATATACTAAGCCCGAAGATTTTTGCGTTTATGTCGTGACTTATGGCGACAAAAAAATTGAAGAGCCGCCCGAAGGTTATAAAATTATTCATGCGGGACACGCTCTAAGTGAAGATTTAGGCTATCTTGGCGACGACACCGGCGAAAATATCAGCCACTTAAATATTTATCTGAATGAAATCACCGCGCTTTACTGGATTTGGAAAAATACTTCTCATACAGTGGTTGGACTTTGTCACTACCGCAGATTTTTTACTATGGCTGAAAGTATTCCATTTGCCCGCGAAAAAATTTTGACTAAGGATGACGCGCTGAAAATTTTGGAGCGTTACGACGTGATTATTTCTTCGATTGGCTTTGAAATGATGATTCAGCACGATTTAATTAGGAACGATTGCGGGGAAGAGCTTGCAAAGTTCGCGGAAAGCATTGTTAAGAAGCATTTGCTAAAAGTTCAGCCCGATTATATGGAAAGCTTTGAACAGGTGATGAATTCTGTAGCAATTTACAAATGCCATTTATTTATCACGCGCCGAAATATTTTCGATGCCTATTGCAAGTGGTTATTTTCGTTTTATCTGGACGCGACGGACGAAATTTTAAGGAAAGTTGACCTTGCAAGCCTTCCATTTGCGCCGCGCAGATTGATTGCGTTTTTGGCGGAGCGAATGTTGACAATTTGGCTGTGGAAAAATCGTTTGCGAATTAAGGAATTGGATTTCATGTTCATAGAAGGGATTTAATGACTAAGGAAAATTTTGACGTAACTGGCATGAGTTGTTCGGCGTGTTCGGCGCGAGTGGAAAAGGCAGTTGGCAAAATTGTTGGCGCGGAGAATGTCAGCGTCAATCTTTTAACAAATTCAATGCAAGTTAAGTTCGACGAGGCGAAAATTTCAGTTGCGCAGATTGTCGACGCGGTAATCAATGCGGGCTACGGAGCTACGCCGAAAAAATCTGCCGTCGCGCAGAAAATTTCCGTTTCTGAACGCACAATCGACAAAGAAATATCAGAAATGCGGACGCGGCTCACGTGGTCGATAATTTTTTTGTTGCCGACGGTGTATATAGCAATGCATTCAATGTTGCCGGTACCGGTGCCGCAAATTATTTCGGATTTATTCGACGGGCGAGCCAATGCCGTGACGTTTGCCTTTGCGCAATTCCTTTTAATTCTGCCGATTATGTATCTCAACCGAAAATATTACGTCAACGGCTTTAAAACATTGCTTGCGGGCGCGCCGAATATGGATAGCTTAGTTGGAATGGGTTCAATGGCGGCGGCGATGTTTGGAGCGTTCGCTTTGTTCAGAATTGGGCAGGGATTAGGCGCGGGAGACTTTCAACTTGTCGACGAATACAGCCGAAATTTATATTTTGAGTCGGCGGGCATGATAGTTACGCTGATAACTGTTGGAAAATATTTTGAGGCGAGAGCAAAGGGAAAAACTTCGCAGGCGGTGGAAAAATTGATGAATCTTGCGCCAAAACAAGCGACGGTACTGCGCGGCGGGCAAGAAATTACGATTGCGGTTGAAGAATTGGTAATTGGCGATGAAATTTTGGTTAAACCTGGCGAAAGTTTTGCGGCGGACGGAATAATTTTGGACGGAGCGACGACTGTTGACGAAAGCGCGATAACTGGCGAAAGTTTACCTGTTGAAAAGGCTATTGGCGGGCGCGTGACGAGCGGCACGTTGAATAAGAGCGGCTTTGTTAGGTTCAGAGCGGAAAAAGTTGGCGGCGAAACGACGATTAGCAAAATAATTTCGTTAGTTGAGGAGGCGAGCGCGAGTAAAGCACCGATTGCCAAGATTGCTGACAAAATCGCTGGGATTTTCGTACCTGCAGTAATTTTGATTGCGTTGATTGCGGGAATTTGTTGGATTATGAGCGGCGCGAGCGTTGAATTTGCTTTTTCGATTGCGATTTCAATTTTGGTGATAAGTTGTCCATGTGCTTTGGGTTTAGCGACGCCGGTAGCGATAATGGTTGGCACTGGTAAGGGCGCGGAGAACGGGATTTTAATTAAATCGGGCGAAGCATTGGAGACGGCGCACAATATTGATATGGTCGTCCTTGACAAGACGGGCACGCTGACTGAGGGCAAGCCATTTGTCACGGATATTTTAACCTGCGCGGCTGACGAGAAAACTTTATTGGAGATAGCCACCGCCCTTGAGGCTAAAAGCGAGCACCCTTTAGCCGAAGCGATTGTTAAATATTCTTCCGAACAAAAAATAACTCCGCGCAGTGCAGAGGATTTTAAAGCAATATTCGGAAAAGGCGTCCGCGCTAAAATTGACGGCGTGGAATGTTTCGCGGGCAATGAAAAATTTTTGACGGAGCAAGGCTTTAATCTGGACAGTTTAAGCGAAAAACTTTCTGCGCTTGCTAGCGAAGGGAAAACGCCGATTATTTTTGCCCGTGATAAAAAAATTCTGGGAGTTATCGCGGCGGCTGATGTTGAGAAAAAAAATTCCGCGCAGGCGGTTGCGGAGTTTAAAAATCTGGGCGTAAATGTTATCATGCTGACTGGCGACAACGTGCGGACGGCGCAAGCCATTGCAAAGCGGCTCGGCATTGAAAAAATTATCGCGGGCGTTCTTCCCGAAAATAAAGCGCAGGAAGTCGCAAACCTTCAAGCGCAGGGCAAAAAGGTCGCTATGATTGGCGACGGCATAAACGACGCGCCGGCACTCGCCAAAGCTGATTTAGGAATTGCGATTGGCGCAGGAACTGACGTAGCGATTGAGAGCGCGGGCGCGGTTTTAGTCCGAAATGATTTACTTGACGCCGTCAGCGCAATCAAACTTAGCCGCGCCGTTATGACGAACATTAAGCAAAATTTATTCTGGGCGTTCTTCTACAACGTGATTTGCATACCGCTTGCGGCGGGGCTTTTTTATCCGGCGTTCGGAATAAAACTTTCGCCGATGATTGGTGCGGCGGCAATGAGTATGTCTAGCGTGTGCGTTGTGCTCAATGCGTTGCGCCTGAAATATTTCAAAGTTGAGCGGACGACAATTTCAAACGCGGCTCCGCAAAGCGTTAATGTTCGCGTGGAAAATCTTCAACAGGAAATTACTAAGGAGGAAAAAACTATGCAGAAAACTTTCAAGGTCGAGGGCATGATGTGCAAGCATTGCCAAAAACACGTTCACGACGCGCTTGCAAAAATGGACGGCGTCACGGCGGTCGAAGTCAGTTTGGAAAATAACTCGGCAACCGTCACCACGACCAAAGAAATTTCGCTTGACGATTTCGCCAAAGTTATCGATGACGCTGGCTACGAATTGGTTAGATAAAATTTCAAGTCGGGTTCCCTGTCAATGAGTTTCAGTGCGGCGGCTTTGTGATAGTAAATCTTCAAAGCCTCCAAACTTTCCGCCGTCAAGTTCCATTTGATTGCACCGCCCAAATATTTATCCAGTTCGTCAAAGGTAAAAGGCTTCGTCGGCAACACAGATTTAATCGCGTCGGACTTATTCTCAATGCCGAATCGGAAGGCGCGAAGAATTTTTTCATAAGTCGCTTGCAGTGATTGTTCTGCGGCGATTTTTTTTCTGACCGTCCACAAGGCATAAACCATTTGCCGCCCCGTCAGTTTATGCCACTCCTTGCCCAAATCGTAGACGTAGAAATTTTCCGGCTGGTGGAGATAGATATAAAGTGCGTCGTCGCCAATTAAAAGCGCGGCGGTGGCGTCGTCGTCAACGGGCTTTTCAACCGTAACGGCTCGCGTTTCATAATGCGGCGCGGCGTCGTAACTTTCATGCAGAATAATTTTCAGCAGACATTGAGCCGTTGCCGATTTCGACGTTAAAATAATTTTATCGTCGCGCAGAGTTTCAATCGGCTTGCGCGAAACCAAAACGATACTCGTAACGTCACAATCTGCGCGGACGCAAATTTTCGGCAGAATCAAAAGTTGGTCGGCTTGGCGGGCGTATTCAATCGAAGAAATATTGCTAATGTCAATATGCCCCGCTTTAAGCTCGCCGTTAAGGAAAGTCGGAACGCCGTAAACAATTTGTAAATCCTGCGCGGTCTGCTGATAGCCGTAATTGAGCGGCAGGACGTTCAGAAAATTTATATGACCAACTATCACGCGCCCGCCCCCTTACTCAAATTCAATCGTCGCGGGCGGCTTGCTCGTGCAGTCGTAAAGCACACGATTGACGCCTTTAACCTCATTGACAATGCGATTAGCTACGACGCTCAAAACCTCAAAAGGAATTTTCGCCGCCTCCGCCGTCATAAAATCGCTAGTCAGAACTGCACGCAACGCAATCGCGAAATCATAAGTCCTGCCGTCGCCCATAACGCCCACAGAACGCATATTAGTCAGCGCGGCGAAATATTGCGCCAAATTTTTCACGCCAGCTTTGTCAATTTCTTCGCGGTAAATGGCGTCGGCGTCCTGAACAATTTTAACCTTCTCCGCTGTGACTTCGCCGATAATCCTAATGCCTAAGCCCGGTCCGGGAAAGGGTTGACGATTCACAATATTTTCCGGCAAGCCGAGTTCGCGCCCTGCCTGACGAACTTCATCTTTGAATAGCAACCTAAGCGGCTCGATAATTTCTTTAAAGTCGACGAAATCGGGCAGACCGCCTACGTTGTGATGAGATTTAATCACGGCGGATTTTCCTAGCCCGCTCTCTATCACGTCGGGATAAATCGTGCCCTGAACGAGATAATCAACCGCGCCAATTTTCTTGCTGACTTCCTCGAACACGCGGATAAATTCTTCGCCGATAATTTTGCGCTTGCGTTCCGGCTCAGTGACGCCGCGCAGTTTGCTAAGAAATCTTTCGCCCGCGTCGACCGCAATAAAATTCAAATCGAAATGGCTAAAAACTTCTTTAACCTGCTTAGCTTCGTCCTTGCGTAAAAGTCCATGATTTACGAAAACGCAAGTCAAATTTTTCCCAACAGCCTTACTCAACAGCACCGCCGCGACGCTAGAATCAACTCCGCCACTTAACGCGCATAAAACTTTTCCGTCTCCGATTTTGATTTTGAGTTGGCTAATCGTATCGACCACAAATGAACTCATTTTCCAATCGCGCTTACAGCCGCAAATGTCCACGAAGTTTGAAAAAATTTTCGCGCCCTCGACCGTGTGAATAACTTCAGGGTGAAATTGCACAGCGTAAAAATTCTTGTCGGCATTTTCCATTGCGGCAATCGGGCAATCTTTAGTTACGGCAGTCACAGAAAAATTATCGGGCGCAGTGACAATCCTATCGGTATGGCTCATCCACACAACAGAATTTCTTTCGACGCCGCTAAAAAGTTTCGACGCGCTCAAAATTTCAAGTTCGGTCTTGCCGTATTCGCTGACCTGCGCGGGCTTGACGGAGCCGCCTAAAACTTTCGCCATAGCTTGCGCACCGTAGCAAATGCCCAGAATCGGAACGTTCAGACTAAAAATTTCGGCGGGGGGCAACAGAGAATCTTTTTCGTAAACGCTTTGAGGACCGCCCGTCAAAATAATTCCTGCGGGATTGAGTGCGCGAATTTTTTCCATGCTAAACGCGGTATGAACTTCGCAATAAACATTGTTCTCGCGAACGCGTCGCGCTATCAGCTGATTATACTGCCCGCCAAAATCTAAAATTAAAATCATTTCTCTTGCCAAATGAATCCCCCCTAAAAACAATTAGGAATTAGGAATGTGAAATGAGGAATGTTTTGTCGACAAA
The DNA here is from genome assembly GCA_002448305.1 of Selenomonadales bacterium UBA7018. Classification (GTDB taxonomy): domain Bacteria; phylum Bacillota; class Negativicutes; order Selenomonadales; family Selenomonadaceae; genus Quinella. Next base: position 38,129 of record DJWY01000012.1, on the reverse strand, counting down.
TCTCAATTCATAACTCCTAATTCCTAACTCCTAATTGAATTATCGTCCTGCCGCTTTCTTGAGTGCGTCAACTTTGTCGAGACGCTCCCAAGTCAAGTCAACGTCCGTTCTGCCGAAATGCCCATAAGCCGAAGTTTGCTTGTAAATCGGGCGGCGCAAGTCGAGCATTTTAATAATTCCTGCGGGGCGCAAGTCAAAGTTATCCTTGACGATTTTTTCAATCAAAGCCTCGTCAACTTTCGCCGTGCCGAAACTTTCAACGCGAACCGAGACCGGATAAGCTACGCCGATTGCATAGGCAAGTTGAATTTCGCATTCGTCAGCAAGCCCCGCCGCCACAATATTTTTCGCGACGTAACGAGCCGCATAAGCCGCGCTCCTGTCAACTTTCGTGGGGTCTTTTCCACTGAACGCGCCGCCACCATGACGCGCCCAGCCGCCGTAAGTGTCGACGATAATTTTTCTGCCCGTCAAGCCGCTATCGCCCTGCGGTCCGCCGATTACAAATTTGCCCGTCGGATTAACAAAATATTTCGTCTCCGCCGTCAAAAGTTCAGCGGGCACGACCGGTTTAATAACGTGCTCAATCATATCGCGCTTAATCTGCTCAAGCGTCACGTCGGGATTGTGTTGCGTGGAAATAACAATCGTATCGACCGCGACCGGCTTGCGCCCTTCGTAGGCTATTGTAACTTGCGTTTTGCCGTCGGGGCGCAGGTAGTCAACTTCGTGCGTACTCTTCCTGACTTCGGCAAGGCGACGCGCTAATTTATGTGCAAGCGAAATCGGCAACGGCATAAATTCGGGCGTCTGGTTCGTCGCGTAGCCAAACATCATTCCCTGGTCGCCCGCGCCGATTGCGTCTTCAATCGCCATATCGCCTTCACGCGCCTCAATCGATTTGTTGACGCCCTGCGCAATGTCGGGCGATTGTTCGTCAAGGGAAATCAAAACGCCAACCGTATTCGCGTCGAAACCGTAAGCCGAATTAGTATAGCCAATGTCGCGAATTGCGCCGCGAATAATTTTGGCAACGTCAACATAACAATGCGTGGAAATTTCGCCGACGACGTGCACTTGACCTGTCGTAACCAACGTTTCGCAAGCGACGCGCCCCATAGGGTCTCGTTCTATAATCTCATCTAAAATGCTGTCTGAAATTCTGTCCGCGACTTTATCGGGGTGCCCCTCCGTCACGGATTCGGATGTAAATAACATTCTGCGCATTCTTATACCTCGCTTTCAAATTGTTTTAACAAAGCTAACACATTTGCCCTTGTCTGTCAACGTTTATCTAATTTCTTCGCAAGCGTATTGCCGACGAATTGCACAAGCTGAACTAAAACTATCAGCACAACGACTGTAGCCAACATTACTTCCGGTCTAAATCGCTGATAGCCGTAGCGGATTGCTAAATCGCCAAGTCCGCCGCCACCTATTGCGCCCGCCATTGCTGATTCCCCGACCAGCGCAATTATTACCGTCGTCAACTGCGAAACTATTCCTGGCATTGCTTCGGGCAGTAAAACTTTCGTGATAATCTGCGCGGGCGTCGCGCCCATTGCTAATGCCGCTTCGACTAAACCGGAAGGAACTTCTTTTAGCGACGTTTCGACTTGCCGCCCGATAAACGGTATTGACGCTATGACAAGCGGAACTATTGCCGCTGTCGTCCCTATCGCCGAGCCGACTAAAAGTCGCGTGAACGGTATGATTGCTACCATTAAAATTATAAACGGGATTGAGCGTACCGCGTTGACGATTGAGCCGACGCTTTGATTTATTACCACGTTTTCTAGGATTTGCCCTTTAGCGGTCGTGTGAAGTAAAACGCCGAGCGGTACGCCGATTGCTGACGCTATCGCCATTGACACGACAACCATATAAATTGTCTCGCCAAGTGCTTTAGTCAACAGCGGCAGAATTTCTGCGAACATAGCCAATCACCTCCACCCGAACATCTTCGCCGCCCAAAAAGTTTAGCGCACTATTAATCGCGTCATCTTCGCCGCTAAGCCCGATAATAAATCGCCCGAACGGTACGCCGTGAATTTCATCAAGATTGCCGAAAAGCATTGTACATTCGACGCCCTTACAACTGCGAATCATTTTGGCTAAAACGGGGTCGTCGGCTCTGTCGCCCAGAAAAATTAGGCGCAATAGCAAATAAGAATCGGGCGTTCTGTCCTGCGAAATTTCGTTGCCACGAAACGCGGCGGGCAAATCATTCGACAAAAGGACGCTGATAAATTCTTTGGTGATTCTGTGTTGGGGATTCGTGAACACATCGAGCACCGAGCCGCGCTCCGCTATGACGCCGTCCGAAATGACAGCAACCTTGTCGCAAAGTTCTTTGATAACCTGCATTTCGTGAGTTATAACGACGACGGTTAGCGACAAATTTTGATTGATGACTTTGATTAGGTCGAGGATAGATTTAGTGGTTTGCGGGTCGAGTGCAGAAGTTGCTTCGTCGCAAAGTAAAATTTTCGGGTCGCTAGCAAGGGCGCGAGCAATTCCGACGCGCTGTTTTTGTCCGCCACTAAGTTGCGCGGGATATTGATTAGCTTTGTCGCTAAGCCCGACGAGTTCAAGGAGCGGCGTAACTTTCTTTTTGATTTCGTCGGAACTGGTGCCGGAAAGTTTCAGCGGAAAAGCAATGTTATCGTAGACTGTCGCCGAGCTTAGCAGGTTGAAATGCTGGAAAATCATTCCGATATTTTTACGCGCCGCCCGCAGTTGACTTTCGCTAAGTTGCGTCATGTCCTGCCCGTCAACGAAAACTTTTCCGGCGGTCGGACGTTCAAGCATATTAATGCAACGTACGAGCGTAGACTTGCCCGCGCCGCTTAGACCGATTATCCCATAAATTTCGCCGCGAGCAATTTCCAAATCAATGCCCTTTAGCGCGTGGACTTTGCCCGACGGACTGTCATAAATTTTTTCAATGCCTAAAAGTTTTATCAAGAGTAATTGCCCCTTACTTTTTGAGATAGCGATACAGCGCACCGAATAAATTTGCGTCATTGAAATATTTGCAGGCGACGACTTCCGGACGCGGCAAGAAATCAAATTCGCTTCCCGTGCTTAGTTCGTCAATTTTATCGTGAACGGCGTCGATAAAACTTTGCTGTTGACTTATGCCGCCGCCGAGCGCGAATTTTTCAGGGTCGAAGAGCATTTGTAGATTGAAAATCATTGCCGCAACGCTGTGCGCATATTTATAAAGCGCGTCAAGCATGTCGTCATCATTATCCGCAATCAAATCGAAAATCATTTCGCCAGTCAATTCTTCGGGCGGCATGCCTAAAATTTCCGCGCAATTTTTCTGAAAAGCAAGTGCGCCAAGACTACTGCCATAAATATTTTTTTCAGTGATTGCTCCGTAAAGATTTTTCAGCTGAAAAGAGACTTCGCCCGCGCAAAAATGCGTTCCGCGATAAAGTTCCCTGTTATAAATAAATGCGCCGCCAACCGCCGTCCCGAAGACTAAAACAAAAGCGTTCTTAACATCAACGAGACTGCCCGACTTAATTTCTGCCAGAGCCGCGCAGTTAGCATCGTTTTCGACCGTAGCAGGGACGCCGCACATATTTTGAAGTTCTTCGGCAATGCAATGACCATTACTAAAATTCAAAGCCCCGCTGGAAATGCAAACGCCCTTGAATGTGTCGATAAGTCCAGGCATTGAAACGGCAATGCCTTCAATATCTTCGTGCGCCTTGAAAAGGTCGTTTATTGCGTTCAAAAGTTCTTCGTGATTCGTTTTGGGCGTCGGTATTTTATTGCGCTCGGTGATTTTGAATGAACGCCCGCCAATCATTACGGCATGTTTAATGAAAGTGCCGCCTATATCAATCGCCAAAATTTTTCTCATGATTCAAGCCTCCTAATTTCCTAAGCTACTGCTCGCAAATTTTCTAGCGTTGAAGTCAATTCGCGTACTATTTTTTTATTCGGCAAATTTCTTTCCAATATCAAGCGGTTTTTATCCTCCAAGTTCAATGCCGCCGCTAAAAGTTCCCTTGCGCCGGTTCCGTACGCTAACATTTCCGCCGTATAGCCTTCTATTTCGTGCACTTTAATAAAAAACATTTCTAAATCCTGCGTTGCGAAAAATTTTCCCATGAAGTCATCAAGCCGCACTTTTAATTTATCGCGCTCCTCAACGTTCAGCGTTGCGACGGTTGACCAGCCACATCGTCGCCCGCAAAGTCCAAATTCCTTAAAGTCCGTGAAAATTATATCGTGCTCGCTCACGCCGTCATAATTCGTAAATTCCCGTTCCATTTCCAGAAAAAATTTATTGCGGTCGTCGATTGTAGCAAGTCTTTGCAGATTTTTAGCCGCTTCCCTATCTAAATTTGTCGTATTCGCCGAGCGCAAATTATCCGTGTCGGAAAGAATCGCGCTAAACATTAAGCCCGCCATTTTCTTATCAATCGCAACATTGTTTTGACGATAACACAGCCAAACAATAGTAGACGTGCACCCAACCGGCATTGTCAAATAAAAGACGGGATTTTTAGCTTTAATGTCGCCGAAAATGTTATGGTGGTCGATAATCTCGACGACGCAAGCTTCATCAATGCCCGCAACCGCCTGCGCGGAAATGTTATGGTCGACAAGGATAATATTTTCGCCGACGGCACTCTCCATAACGGGCGGCGTATCAACGTCGAAATATTTCAGGATAAAATCTGTTTCCTTATTCAAGTCGCCGGAAATGCGCGGCTCGCACTTGAAATTTAGTTGCTGTTTATAATTCGCGTAGGCAATCGCACTGCAAACGGTATCGCTGTCGGGGCAAGTGTGCCCGATAACGTAAGTAGTTTTGTTGACTTCTTCGACTTCCTCAATAAATGCCGAGCGAATATCATCGACGGCAACTTTACATTCGCCGACAGGTAACGCCGCAAACGTCAGCACCATTCCGACGATAAAGCCCCACATGCGCAGGAAAAATTTCAATGCCCTCATGTCTTTTCGCCTCCCGAATCATTTTTCAGCCGAATTTCCAAAGCCTCAATCGCTTGCAAATGCGCCTTATATTTTTTTTCGTCCGTCAAGTAATCAATCTTCAAGTCGTAAATACTTCTGCCGACAATGTCCGGAATTTCCTTAAAGCCCGCAAAAATCGTCATGCCCTTCATTTCTTCCGCACCGGTAATTTTCCCGTCTGCTTTGCACGCGATAATTACAATATTTCCGCCGCCGAGTTTACCGCGCTTTGCTCCCACGCCCAAATTGCCGAGCTTATGCAGTTTGCTAACTGCCTTTCGATATTTTTTAACCTGCAAATGCGTCCCGATAACCTGCATTATCATTAAAATTAGCAGAACTCCTAAAAAATCGCTGATATTCCAATCGCCCATTTTTATTTCAAGTCCTCCAAAAGTTTTTACCAATGATAGCAAAAAAAACGCCCCTGCGCTATTACAGAGGCTAAAATTTTTTATCAAAGTTCCCATTCTTCGACCGTCACGCATTTTATTTCCTGGAATTGTTTCAACTGCTTATCGTTAGTCAAAAACAAGTCGCAACCGTGCAAAGCCGCCGTCGCAAGTTGCAATGCGTCCATTGGCTTGAAGTGTTTGTATTCGGCGCGGATTTTCGCCGCCTTAATGGCTTCTTTGCGGTTAATCGGATGTATAATTATTTTTGAATCCATTACAAACCGCCAAAATTCGTCAATCAGTCGTTGTTCATTATTTCGATACGGCATAATCAGATATTCTTCGCAAGTAATGACCGACGAAACGAGAATTTTATTTTCAACCAAGAAAGAATCGATAATTCGCCGAGATTTATCACCGAAATTCGGATTGTTATCCAAAAAGTAAACCAGCGGCGTTGTGTCCAAGAAAACTTTATTAAAATCTTTCACGGCGAGCCTCCTTAATGAATTCGTCAACTTCGTTTGCATCTTTGAACATTCTTTTGCCTTGATTCATGTATTGAGTAAGGTCGAGTTTTTTCTTAGGCGCGGGCGATTCGTCTTCGGGAAGATATTTCAAACCTTCCATAAGCCCGATAACCGACGGAAGATATTTTTCCGGCAAGGTCGAAACTAATTCGATAGCTTCTTCGCGCAATGTTTCCATATTTATTCCCTCCAAAAGTTTTCTACATTATAGCAAAAAAAATGCCCCTGCACTATCGCAAGGGATAAAAAATTTCTACGAACTAAATTTTATTTGTAGGTGAATTGACCAAGCTGCCAGACTTTACCGGAGATTCTCTGGATAGGTTTATCGGCTTTGAATTCAAGCACGGGCGCAACGTCTTCTTCGGGGTAAACGAGGAGACTGCAAGCTTCTTCGCCGTCCTGCAGGAAAAGTTCAATAACGGAACTGTCAACGAACAGACGGAAATTCAATTCAAGGTTAGTGAAGAGCTTAAATTTGCGAATGCCAATATTAACGTCGGTGTTCTTGCCGTCGCTGAAGGGGCGAATACCTTTGCCGCCGAGCTTCATGCCGTTGCGGTCGAGCGTCATAATTTGGGTGTTGCGGTCGTAACTCATGACGAATTTTTCCGCACCCCATTTGATAGCGATTTCAGCCTTGCGAGCCTGTCCGAAAGTGATATTCATAATGGATTCGGAACCTTTCGGAAGGTTAATCGGCGTGCTTTGGGTGTTGGAAACATCGACGTCAGTGCGCTCTTGGCGAAGAGCTTCCATTTCCTTAACGGGCTGAGAGCGTACTTTACCTTGATGAATTGTCAGTTCACGCGGCATAGTCAAGGAATAAAGCCAGCCGTCCTCAGCGGATTCGACTGTGTCAGTAAGGTCGGGCATACCAACCCAGCCAATCATAATGTGACGCGCTTCATTGGCAATAACTTGCGGGGAATAGAAATCAAAGCCCTTGTCGAGTTCATGGAATTTGCCGTGAATCATATCAAGACTATCAACGGAGAAATGCCCGATAAAGTAGCCGGCGAGGCAGTGATTTTGATATTTCAATTCTTCATGATGCACGCCTTGCGGGCAAACAATCAGAACGTCCATATCTTCAAATTGCAAAAGGTTGGGGCATTCCCACATGTAGCCGAAATCGTAATAATCGGTTTTGACTTCGCCAAGAAGTTCCCAGCCGCCTTCGGGTTTTTCCTTGTAGATGAGAACAGCACCGTTAGTGGGGCGCGAAGATTTAGCAGGGTCGCTCATGCGTTGCGCCGCCATAGCGAAATAACGAACGCCATTGCGATAGAAGAAATTAGGGTCTCTGAAATGCGCGGTATAGCCTTCGGGATTGCCGTAAACTTGAATTTCGTCAAGCGTAATGGAGCCGTCCTCTTGAAGGGTGCCGAAACGTTGCGCAACCGTGCGGACATAATTTTCATCGCGGGCGTTGCAGGTATAGAACACGCGAACTTTGCCGTCTTCGACGAAACCGCAGCCACTGTGGCAGCCGTCTTTGTCGTGTTCATCTCTGGGCCAGAGCGAAAGTTCAGGCATTGTGTAGTTGATAAAATCTTTGGTTGTAGTGTGCATCCACGATTTATTCTTGTGCCATTGCTTGTTTTCGGGAACGGGATTCCACTGACAGAAAATGTGATAGGTGCCGTTGCAGTTGCAAAGCCCGTTCGGGTCGCTAATCAAAGAATGCGGCGCGTCAATGTGAAAACGATTATGCCAGCGCGACGTGTAGGGAATTTCTGCACGGACGCGCTCATCAACCGCTTGTTTGTTGAACTTTGCCTTGATAGCCTCCAAAGTTTCACCGGATTTTTTTGCCATAAAAACTCCTCCTTAACTTTTGAGTAAAGAAATAATGACAGTGACGACCATTGTTGCTATTGCTCCCATTGCCGTCAAAGATAAATTACGGACGTGTTTACCCATGTCTTTAATGTCTTGGCGAATTTCGCGAATATCTTCAGCGCGTTGATTGTCGCGGTCTCGCATTTCTTGCATGAAGACATTAAATTTAGCGTCTTGCATTGCCAATTTCATTTGAATTTCCGTGTTAATTTTTTCTTGTTCCGTCATTTGAATCATCTCCAATCAACTTTTGAGAATGGTATAAATGACAGTAGCAATCCTTATTTAAAGAAAACCGCGCCCGAAATGCAATTATGAATTAGTAGTTAGGAATTAGGAATTGATTTTCGTTCTTTCATTCCTCATTCCTAATTCATAATTCCACATTGCTTTTTAGAGCGCGGCAACTTTTCAATAAATCAAGAGATGATTTTATGAAAAATTATTCGTCGTGTTTAAAGAGCACATAAGTCAGCGCGAAGCCGACAGCAAATGCTATCAAGTTTACGATAATGTATTGAACAATTTGACCGTTCATGTAAAGGAGCATACCAGGCAGAACCGTAATACCCATACCAGTACCGGCAAGCCCTAAGAAACTGGAAACTGCACCGCCAGCCGCGCCGCCGACGCAACCAAACATGAAGGGTTTCATAAGGCGAAGGTTAATACCAAAGATAGCAGGTTCGGTGATACCCAAGAATGCAGGAACAGTCGAGGAGATATAAAGAGCGCGTTTACGCGGGTCTTGAGTTTTGAGCGAAACTGCCAACGCCGCACCACCTTGAGCAATCGTCGCGCAAGTGATAATCGCGTTGAAGGGGTCGGAACCTTGAGTTGACAGCAGATAAATTTCCAACGCGCTGAAAACGTGGTGGACACCGAAAATAACAATGACTTGCTGCAAGCCGCCGATAATCAAACCGCCGACAATCGGAATCGTCAAGAACTGTTGAACTGCGCCGAAAACGATTTGCTCCAAACCGTGCATGATAGGACCAACTACCAAGAAGCCAAGAGCCATAGATACAGTCAAAGTCAAGAACGGAGTAACAATAAGGTCAATCATATCGGGAATAAAAGTTTTCAAGAATTGCTGGAATTTAGCTGCGAAAATACCTAAAACGAGTGCAGGAAGAACCGAGCCTTGATAGCCAACAAGCGGAATTGTCACAAAGCCTAAATCAAGCGGAATAGGAGTTTTGCCGGCGTATTCGGGCATAGCTGACGCCTCAATCCACGTTAAACCTTTTTCCGCAATTTCAGCCGCCGAGCCACCAACTACATACGCATTCGGCAATCCAGGAAAGACAAGCATTAAACCTAAAACAATACCGATAACAGCCGTGCCGCCAAATTTATTCATTGTCGACCAGCAAACTAGAGCCGGCAAAAATGCAAACGCCGTATCAGTCAAAACCTGAGTCATGAGTAAGAAGTTGGGGTCCCATTCGCTTCCCAGTGAAAGGATAGCACCACGAGCACCCATGAAAAGACCTGTTGCAACGAGAACGGGGATAATCGGGACAAACACGTCGCCCAAAGTACGGGAAATTTTCTGCATTAAGCTCATTTCAGCGTAAGCCGCTTCCTTACCGCCGCCGCCCGCCAATGACGGTTTCAGCTTGATAAATTCTTCCGTAACCTTGTCGACAAAACCTGTACCGCAAATAATTTGATACTGCTGAGCCGCAAAGAATTGCCCTTTGACGCCTTCGATATTCTCAACTTTTTTCTCTTGAATCTTCGATTTGTCATTGACAATCAAGCGGAGGCGCGTTGCGCAGTGTTCAGCCGTGCGGACGTTATCGGGACCGCCAACATACTTCATGATGAGTTTTGCAACGCGTTCTTCGTCGGGCAGTCCGTCGTATTGCGAATCGTCCGCGTCTTTTTCAACCGGACCTGCGTTAGCGTCTTCAGCCGGAGCTTTAGCCGTGATTGACTGTCCATCAAGCTCAACCGTAATATCGCCGAAATCTGCGTGATTCGTGACGACAACCGGCGTTGTAGTTTCATAGCCCGCTTTCTTGATAGCTTCAGGGCTGAATTCAAGCAGGAGCTGACCGCGTTTAATCTTGTCGCCAGCTTCGGCTTTCGGCGTGAAACCTTCGCCATTCATCTTGACCGTGTCCATACCGACGTGAATCAAAAGTTCGATACCGTCGTCAGACTTAAGTCCGATTGCGTGTCCCGTCGGGAAGAAGACCGTAATTTCACCGTCGAACGGAGAAAAAACTTGTCCTTTCGGCTCTTGGACGGCGACACCGCGTCCCATTGCGCCGCTCGCGAAAACGGGGTCGTTGATTGAATTCAACGGAACCAATTTACCGTTCAGCGGGCTACTTATGCGGATGTCCTTTGCCATAAAAAACCACACCCTCCTGAATTTTTTAAAACCTAATATAAATTTTTGGTTAAAAACCACTTAGATTATACTTTTAGAAAATTCAAGCGTCAATGTTTAGGGAAAATTTTTTTGACACGTCATTAAACATGCGGTAAAGTAAGCGCAAAAATCTTGGAGGACATTATGACTAAAATTATTTTCGTCTGCTTTGGCAATATCTGCCGCTCGCCTATGGCGGAATTCGTTATGAAAAATTTAATCGCCCGCGCAGGTCTCGAAAAATTTTTCCTGATTGAATCGGCAGGCTGTCACCCGTCGATAGGGACGCCCATTTCAAAAGGTACCGCCAACGAACTTAGGAAAAATAATATCCCGTTCACGCGGCGCACGTCCAAACTTTTGCTTGAAAGCGATTACAAAAAATTTGATTATCTTATCGGGCTTGACCGCTCCAACGTCTTCGATATGGAGAAAATTTGCGGCGGCGACCCAGATAATAAAATTTCTATGCTAATGGAGTTTGCAGGCGAAAGGCGCGACGTTGCTGACCCTTATTATACTGACAATTACGCAGAGACTTACAAAGATTGTTTGATTGGTTGCGAGGCTCTACTTGAAAAAATTTTGGCAAATCATAATGTATAGGTGATTATTTTGAAAGACGAAACTAAAAACAAAATCGCCGCGCAGGCAACAGAAATTCATTTCGCAGAGAATCTACCCGCCGAAATTGAAGGCTTTACATTGGAAAAAATCTTCGCGCCCGATGATGATAAATTTATTTTCTACACCTACAGCGATGAAAAAATTCATTGCGCCTTGACGACTTACTTTCACGAGGAAACAAACGAATTTAAAGTTCGGCAGAAAATCGGCTTAACAGAATTTTGCCTAACCAATTTTTTTACAGAGGACTTTAAAACTTTTCAAGCCCTGCTGGATACGCACCTTGACAGCGTGATAAAAAATCTGCGCGGCTTGCAAACTAAAAAACTTAACAATTTCCTGCTCGAAAAGAAAATTGATTCGTGGGATTATGGGCGAAATTTGCCCGCGACGCTTGAAGGCTTCGAGCTGTTCATAAATCCCGCCGCACCCGTCGAAGTCACTAACGGTTCATTCATTATAATTAATTACGTCGACTTCGCCATAAACAGCGATTTTATTTTGTACTACAACATTTATAGCGACGAATTCAGCGGCGAAACGCGGATTAATGGCGCACCGCATATCAGTTACGCTTTCGACGCCAAAACTTTAAAGGATTTGGAAACTAAGCTCAAAGAAAATCTTGTCAGCGAACTTTCAGCAATCAGGCAATAAAAAAATCCCGCCATTGTCGGCGGGAAATTTTTTTCTATAATGCTTCGTTCAGAGATAATTTTTAATGACTTCCTCAAGGGTAATCGCTTCGGCGTAGAAATTGCCTTGCACGTTCGTTACCGGCAACCCTTTTATAATCTCGCGAATTTTAGCGTCCTCTACGCCCTTTAAGCAAACTTTCGTTCCTAAATCGACCGCAAGCTCCGATAAGTGCTGAACAATTTGCAAATTGCCAGGCTTGTCCTTAATGTGCAAAATGTAATCGCGCTCAAGCTTAATGAAATTCGGCGCAAGGTCGCGCAAAAAGTCAATCGACGCAACACCACTTCCAAAATCATCAATCAAACAGCGTATGCCCTTGCGTTTCAAAGCGCGAACTATTCGCCGCAATATGTCCGGCTCAATCAATCGGCAACTCTGCGTTAGCTCAAAGCATAGACTTTTCAGCGGGAATCCTACCGACTTTGAAATTTTATCAATCTCTTCAAATAAGAAATCGTCGACAATTTGCGCGGGCGAAATGTTTACGTTCAGCGTTAAATTCGGATTTATCGCCAAAAGTTTCAAGCCGTCTTCCATTGCGCGGCGTAAAATCCAATATCCCAACTCCTCAAATAAATAATCGCGCTCAATTACCGGCACATACGCCGACGGCGGCACGTCACCAAATCTTTCGCTGTGCCAACATAATAACGCCTCAATCGCCGTCAATTTTTCCGTCTTAGAATCGAAAACAGGTTGATAACGCAGAGAAAAATTTTCACAGTCCATTAAAATGCAGTCGCGAACTTCGGCAAGCAGTTCTAATGATTCATGCGTATTCAAACCGATTGCCCCGTTGTAATTAACTAGCTTGCCATTGTGATAAAATTTCGATTCGTTATAAACAAAATTCAGACTGGCAAAAATCGTGCGCTCATCAGCCGAGCCGCCCTCAAAGTAAATCATGCCGCCATTTATCGATAAAACTTGGCGAACATTTTCCACAGGTAAGCCCGCCTGCGCGGCGCGGCGAAGTTTTTCATATCGAACGGCGACTTCTTCCGGCGATAAACTTTCGCTTAAAAATGCAAACTTCGCGCCTTCCATGCGATAAACTGTGCCCTCTTGCCCGACCGCCTCTTGAAGGAGCCAGCCCGCTTGCTGTAAAACCGCATTGCCAAAAGAATAGCCGTGTTCGTCGTTAATGTTCGTCATGCGATTTATCCCGCACAATACCGCTACGCAATTCCGCTTTAGCTCTATCGCCGCTATCAGGTCGCGGAAAAAGCCATATTGATTCGGCAACATCGTCACAAGGTCTATCGTCTCCGTTAAGCCCTCGTTAATCATTATCCCGCCGATAATTTCGGGCTTGCCGTCCGCGTCAAATATCGTCGAGCCAATATGGCGCAGAATAGCATACGAGCCGTCCTTTAGTCGCGTGCGGTAACTTAAATCATGTCCGCTCGTTTCGCCCGAAAGCAAAAATTTTTTCATGCGCGTATAAGCGAACCGGTCTTCGGGGTGAATAAAATCTTCCCAGTGAATTTTATCGCCGGAAATATATTCGCCCTCTAAGCCGAAAAGCTCAACGGCGGCAGGACTAAACCTAAATATATTTTCCTTCACGTCGTAAACTCTAACGTAATTTCCGCGCCCTATTATCGTGCAAGCATTGAATAAATCATCGAGAATTTTTCTGTGCTTCAAAGTTTCAGCCAAGAATTTCACCTTCTAACGTTTAGAAATAAATTCCTGTAAAAAAGCCCTGACATTTATTTTGCAACGAAACTATTTTCGCTAACTCCATAAGTTTGCGATTGGTCGCCCTGCGTAAGTACAAAATTGCAGTTCGCCGCGTCGTTGATTGTGAGTTGCCCGCCGTCCACGAAATTAATCGTCGCAATGTTATTCGTGACGCTTGCGCTGGAAATTTGGTCGAGGCTGACTTGCGTCAAATAAACAACGTCGCCCGCATTCGCGCCGCTTATCGTGTCGGAGCCGTTGCCGGTCGTGTAGTAGAAAGTATTTTTGCCCGCGCCGCCAACAAGTAAATCATCGCCGCCGTTGCCGCCCCATAAGCTCGCGTCGCCCTTTCCGGCAAATATTTTGTTGTCAAGGTCATTGCCAGCCAATTCAGCTTTAACGGTGGAGTTGCTCGCGTCAAGCGTCCTTATGTCGCCAACAAAAGTTTTTCCTTGCGAACCGTCAAGCCAAATCTTAGCGTCGCTAATATCCGCGCCAACTGATAGCGTTGCATTTTGCGTCGTCGCTACGAAATAATTTGCCTCGTCGTCATACGTTAGATTTTTATCAGCCTTCGCCACGAGATTATTTATCTTGAAATTCTTGCCTTGCGCGTCTGCTAGCGTCAACACAGCCGAGCCGCCAATTTCCATGCGCACGCCGCCCGCATTATTTATCCGAACGTCAGTAACGGCATTTGTCCCGACATTAATTTTATCTTCCTCGAAGTTGAAGTTCTGGATAACGTCGCGCCCGCTGTCCTTGTCGAAAATATATTCCGTCGTGCCGTTGCCTGTCAAAGTCTCATTGACTGAAGAACTAATCAAAGTATTCAGCCCGCCGCCTACCGTGATTTGATTTATGCCGACAAAAATAATTTCGCCGCCGCCTACGCTCAAATTTTCCGAACCGAGATTGACAAAAAGATTTTCTGCGTAATTGGTGAAGTCGACGCCGGATTTTTCGCCGACGTAAAGGTCAGCAATTTCATTTTCAACCGCGATAACCGCATTTTCCTGCGCCACAGCTACTTTCGGAGCGGAATTGTTATCTGCCGTCAAAATGTTCACGAAATCCGCGCCGCTCGCTACATTGGACAAAACGCCGCGCACTTCATTGCCGTTGTAAACTTTTAGGTCGTTGCCGTCAAATTTGAAATCGACAGCATCATTGACGCCGAAAAAGATACGGTCGCTAGTGTCGTCAAAGCCCGCAGTGAAATTCGCGACAGTCGCTTTGCCGTTGCGTATCGCTATCGTTGTGCCGTCGTCATTGGTGCCGCGCACTTTTTTAATTTCTATATAATTTTTCCCTGCGCCCGCGTCGACATAACTGCCCGCGTCTGCAAATATCGTATCGGAACCGCTTCCGCCCTCAAGCGTAGAATATTTTTCAGCAAAGAGAATTAAATCAGCCTTTTGCTTGCTCGCGTTAAGTGATTCATCGCCGGCGGCATAGCCAACTTTTTGCAGTTCGCCCGCCGCGTCGTAGAAATTAATTAACTCGCTGTCCTTATCGAAGGTGACGACCGCTGAATCAATCGTAAGCTTGCCTTTGTCGAAGTCAATCGCGTCGTTATTAATCGCCGTTAAAATGTCGCTGTAATTCGTGCCAAAGCCCGTGCCCGTCGCGTCGGAGTAGCCTTCAAGAGTAATTCTGCCGTCGAGCGCGAAAAGGTCGGTTTTGCCCGTGCCGTTCAATTTTATGTGAACATTTCCGCCCTTGCTCGCGATAGTATCATTGCCCTTGCTCGCCGTTATGCTCACTTGCGCGGGCGTATTTTCGACGATAACTAAATCGCCGCCCTTGAGCGAAAGATTTTCCCTGCCGCTCGCAACTACAGTATTTATTGACGAATCGCCGCCGGTTATCTGCTGAATAATTTCCGCTGTCGGCGTGTTCTTCGTTATCAGCGGGTTATTCGGGTCGTAAATGTACGCGCTATCCTTCAGCCCAACGATAATATCATCTGCCTTTACACTAAGCACAGTTTCATTGACAGTATAAGTGCCCGCCTCGCTGACTTGCAAGCTTGCGCCCTCATCTAGCCCGACAACTTCCTTTTCGCGAAGCCAAATGCCGTCGGCGTCATTGGTCAAAGTCAAGCCGTTATCGTTCAGAGCAAAGGAGCCGCCGCGCAGTTGTAGCCAAACTTTATCTTCGTCGCTGGTGACAAGCCCGCTACCGTCTTGCGCGTCGTGAATATAAAGTGCGCTACTGTATGCACCAATCGAAGAAAATTCGCCGCTAAATGTCCCGCTTATGCCGTTTATAGACAAAGAAGCATTCGTTTCGCTAAAGAAAATGTCGCCTTCGATATTCGTTATGCTCTTGACATATTGCGCGTCGTTGAGTTCAAAAGTTACATTGTCGTCGCCTTGAATCGTGATTGCAACGGTATCGCCGTCGCCGTTGCCGAAAGTGAAAGTGCCTTCGGTGTCTGTGTGCACTTTCGAGACGCCGCCCATTTCTATTAAAGAAGCACCGCCGCTGACGTTGAAAAGTTCTATTCCGTTTGCACCCGCGACTAAATCAATCGAACTGTCGCCATTTATCAGAATGGATTCGCCGCCATTAACCGAAAAATCGCCGTCGTTGAAATTGCCGCTGACCGTGCCGCTTAAACCGTCGAAGCTGTAGGCATAGCCCTCATCTAAATTGAAAGCCGCCGTTATACTAACGCTTGAATCGCCGTTGATATTGTAAGTGCGCTCGCCGAAAGTGAATGCGCCTTCCGTCTTGGTTATAATGTCAAAGTCTTGCTCTATAGTTTCGCCGTCGATGTCCGCGCCGCCCTTAATCGTCGTGCCGTCGGAAACGCCCAGAACTTTTTCCAAACCTAAAGTGCTTATTTGCAAGCTGTAGGCATAATCGCCGCCCGTCGCTCTGAAATTTTCCACTAAAACTTCGCCGCTATCTCTTGTACTTCCGATTTTAAAATCGCCGCCGGCTGTGCCCTCAATCGTTATGCCCTTCGGAACGTCTTCAATTAGCTCGATAGCCCTTATGTCGACGGTGTAATTTCCCGCCAATGACGCAACCAAACTTTCGCCGTCTCTAATCCCGAAAACTTCTTGCCCGTTTTCGTCGGCGACAATATCAACTATCTTTCCGCCCTTTACGCTAATGGGAATGCCGCCGTTGACTGTTACCGAGTGTTCGTTGAAATCGCCGCTTGCTATCCCGCTTAAATCCTTAAAGCCACGCACATATGATTTATCCGGCTCGAAATCTGCCATTATCGCAACGCTACTATCGCCGCTTATAATATATTTCTTTTCGCCAACAGTGAAGACGCCTTCCGAATTGGTGACGATATCAAATACAGTTTCTTCCGGTTCACCGTCAAAGCTCGCGCTACCCAAAATCGTCGTATCGCCCGAAATGCCGATAATCTGTTGCAAGCCGAGTAAATCTGTTTGAATGCGATAGGAGCTGTCGCCCGCCGCGATAAATTTTTCCGTGAATATTTTGCCAACGTTATCGGGATTGGGATTGCTAAAGCGCGATTCGCTTTCTTCAGTAGTCGTGCGGCTGAAAATAAAGCCGTCCTGCGCACCCGTGACGGTTAGCCCCGTCGGAACTTCTTCTGCAAGTTCAAAAATTCTGGCGTCGGCAGTCACGTTACCGGCTTCCGCCAACACGAATGATTTATCTTTGCCAAAGCCTTCCGCCTCGACGCCCGCGCCTAATACTACGCTATTTGGAGTGAGGCTAACTTTGCCCGCGCCAGCGAATGTCATTCCGTCATAAGTAACAACGTCGTCGCTAGTCGTGAACGTCATATAATCATCAGTCGCAGTCATTGGAATATTTTCGGCGGAAGTCGTTATCGTCTGTCCGTTGATTATGTAAGTGCCGGCGTCGCTCGTCGTGAAGTACAGCGCGGGAACAAAATTTTTCAAGTCGGTTGCAAGGTCGGTGCCTTCCGCGAGTTTGAAAAGCCCATGCCCAATTTGAATCGTGCCGCTGTTGACAGTAAATGTGCTTTCCAAGCCGTCGCGTGACCAAGTGATTCGCATTGCGCCCGTGTCCGCCGAATAAATGACGCCATTATCAGCAAAGGAAATATGTCCGGTGCCGCCGATTGTTTCAAGCGTCATTAAAACCGGTTGCCCGCCTAGCGTAGTCGTTGCGGTTATCTTAGCATTTTCCTCGAATGAAACTTTGCCTGCGTTGTAATAAATCGTTCCTTTTATGCCGCTTAAATGCGTTTGCACGCCGGTTGGGAGCGTCAAGTCAATGTCAAGGTTTTCGTCTTCGGAAGTGATTTGAATTCCCTTTTCACTAAGACCAATGGAGCCGTTCGAGCCGTGCGAAGTCATTTTGAGATTGGTGCCGTCTTCCCAATCGAGATTTATTTGAGTGCCGTCTTCTAAAGTAATTTTGCCTTCTTCGTCCAAGATAATTGCGCCGGTGATATTTAAATTTGCTTTGCGCTCGGTTGTGACGAAATTTAATTCAAGTGCGCCGTCGTCGGAGTTGGGAGCAAAGCGAATGCCGCCCTCAATGAAACTAATTTGCCCGCCTGCGTCTTCAAGCGCGGTTATTTCCATTGCGTTTTCGCCTTGCGTGAGCGTCACCACTGTGCCTTTTTTCAAAGAAATTTCTTGCGTATTGGTGCCCAAGCCTACTACGCCGTCAATAGCTATTTTGTTTTCAAAAATCGTTTGTCCGTCGCGAGTTATGGTGAGTTTCATAGCGTGTTTTCTTTCGTTCGGGAAATTGATTTCGTATTTGTCGCCGGTTAAGGTTGGAATAAATACAATGGTCGTGTCGTTCGTCTCCAACCTTGAGGTGCTTTTTTGTCCTTCAATCGCGAATTGGAAGAAAGTATTTGTGCCGTCGCCGTGCGAAGAGTTCGCGCCCGTCAAGCCGAAAGTACCTGTTTCGGGTCTGTAGCTAAAGACCCCGCCCATTTCCATTTCGCCTGCTAAAACCTTTTGTCCGTCTCGAGTTATGGAAACCTTTGCCCTCGCGCTGTCGTCGAGCATGAGATAATAAATTTCATCTTCAACCTTGTAAGTTGCGGAAATATCTTTGCTTGTGGTGAGCGTGATAATTTGCCCCGACTGCGCCAAAGTAAGCGTTGAGCCAGCCGCGCAGGAAATTTTGTTATTGGTCGAATCAAAAGTAATTGTGCCGCCCGAAATGTCGAAGGTATCAGCCAAAACAGATTTGCCGAAAATTTCTTCAAGTCCCGAAGTAATTTGGAGCGTGCCGCTCGTCGCGTCGCAAGTTATTTTGCCGTCCTTGTCTAAAGTCACAGAGCCTTGACCTTGCCGAGCCGTAACTGTAGCCTCTAAAGTTTTATCAATAAACTTAGTCGCAAGTTTTATTTCCGCGCCTTGACCAAATGTAACGGTATCGTAATCGGGCAACATAACTTCGACGTTGTCTTTTGTCGTGGTAACCTTCATGCCGTTAAGCGTGTAGTTGCCAGCCTTTTCAAGCGTGAAAACAAAATCGTGGTCGTTGCTCCTTAAAGTCGCGCCCTCAGAGATGCGTAGAACGCCATCTCCAATATTCTCATCGTAAACGTTGGCATAGGAACCGTTTTGAATTGCCGTTGTCATGCCGTTGAGATAATCCACTGCGAAAGTCGCGCCTTCGCCGGCAGTGTAAATCGTTCTGTCATCAGTTAATTGAATGGAAGCGGTGCCGCCCTCGGTGCTAAATTTGATTTCCCACGTGTCATGAACCCGCATGTTTGCAGTCGTGCCGTCGCTTGCCGTGACAATGCCGCCTCTGTAATTGATTATGCCGTTAATCGACGAGATAACAGTGTCCAAATTGCCCTTCGTCAAGACGACGTTGAGCGCGTCGGCGGTCGTGGGCGCAATTGTCAAGCCGGTCTGCGGATTAAAATTGATTGAGCCGCTTGCGTCGGTGTTGGCGGTTATCGTCAAGATATTGCCGCTGTCGAAAACATTTCTAACAACGGTGCCCTTAGTCAGAGAAATTGAACCGTCAAGCTTGTAAGTAACAGAGCCTGTAACGTCAAGGCTTGCAGAGCGCGTTTGTCTGTTTTTCGTAATTGAAAGTTGTAAGCCGCCGTCTTCGGATTTTGGCGCAAAAGTAAGTCCGTCTGCGCCGAGAGAAATTGAGCCGCCCGCCGCGTCAGTCGCTTTGAAATTGATAATGTAGCCGTCGCCGAAATCAATTTTAAGTTCGGTGCCTTTCGTGACAGTTAAAGCACCGTCAAGCCCGAAGAGGAAGCCGCCGCTTAAAACTTCAATGTTGGCTGAAAGTGAACCGCTTGAAGTGCCGGTCAGCGTAAGATTCAACGTGCCGTCGCCTTCTTGCGGCATGATAAAAATTCCGTCCGCCGACATGGAAATTGTACTAGCGGCGTCGCCCTGCGCGGTCGCTGTAAGTGTGTAATCCTTAAAGGCGAGAGAAACTATCGTTCCGTCCTTCAAGGTCAGCAAATTAGTTAAAGGATTGAAAATCATTGAGCCGGTGACGCTAAGATTATTTTGGAAGGTAATTTCGCCGTCCTTCTTAAATGTAACGTCAAGGGAGCCGTCATTTTCGTCGGGCGTGATTGAGAAGTTGCCGCTCCCGTCAGCCTCGACTTTAATGCTTGCATTGCCGCCCACAACCTCAATTCCTAATTCCTGATTCCCAATTCCTAATTGAATTTTGGTGCCTTCGGTGAAGGAAATTTTTTGCGTCGTAGAATCGAAAGAAATTGTGCCGCCGGTTACGTTCAATTCGCCGCCGAAAATTGGCGTGCCTTCCCTTGTAATTAAAATATTAAGCGCGCCGTCGCCGTCATGGGGCGTAAAGGAAAGTCCGGTGTCAGTCAAAGCAATATCGGTAGTAGCTTCGGCAGTCGTGGTTATGCTTGTGACGTAGTCATTCCATGTAAAGTTGAAACTGGTATTTTCGGCGAGGGTTACGGCTTTATCGAACCCGAAAGTAATTGAACCGCTTGTGCATTCCAAATCGCCGGAAATAATTTCCACGTCGCCGCGACTAAGAACGATATTTAATGCTCCGTCGTTTTTATTTGGAACGAGAGTAACGCCGTTTGCGCCCAATGAGATATTCAAGCCTGCAGTTTCGATAGCTCTTGCGGTCAAAGTGTAATCGCCGATATGCATAACTTCTCTTGAACCGGCGACGAGAGTAAAGCCGCGTTCGGTGAATTTATTTATAACGGTGCCGAATGCTTCAAGATTAAGTGTCCTAGTATCGGTGCCATTAGTCAAACTAAATTGGCTGATAGTGTGTTGGCTATTAATAATCGTGGAAGTGTTATTAAAGCTGTAGGTTGCGCCGTATTCGTAAAAATCTTCGTTGCGCAAAGAGTAATCGCCGTTTGTGTTGACGATAGCGAGTTTGGAGCCGGCACTTATGCCAAGTGTGCTCCCGTTGAAAGTGAATTCGCCGCTGATAATTTCAAGCGGAAGAACCATTTTTGACGTGATAATTTCGCCGTCGCTGGTCGCCGTGAAGTTAATCGCTTCGTTGGTTGCGTCGAAAGTTACGACAGGAGAATTTTGCGCGCCGGCAATAGTCGCCTGAACTATACCGCTGGCAAGTCCCGAAACTTTCCCGTCGTCGTCGAGGTTAAGTACAGCGTTGCTAATTGCGGTGTAAGTCACGCCGTCATAAATTTGACTTTCTCCTTTGTTAATTGTTACTGTGTCCATAAAAAAAACCCCTTTTTAAATATCAATGGCGGGAACTTTAGCGCGAACAACCGCCATAACTACGGCAAGGCAAGCTAACGAAACGCCAAGACCGAGCCAGCCGCTTTGCGTGACGCCCGCCACAATGTAGCCGACAACACAACAACTAGAAACCGTCAAAACGTAGGGAACTTGCGTTGAGACGTGGTCAATGTGATGACATTGCGCACCCGCTGAAGCTAAAATCGTCGTGTCGGAAATGGGCGAGGCATGGTCGCCGCCGACGGAACCGGCTAAAATCGCCGCAACGCAAATGACAAGCAGATTAGCGGCTTGCTCCGCAGGAAGACTAACCAGAACCGAAATTGCAATCGGAATCAAAATGCCAAACGTCCCCCAGCTCGTACCCGTCGCGAAAGCCAACGCCATTGACACGATAAAGAAAATTACCGGCAAGAACATTGCAAGCGACGCATGCTCTTGGACAACGCCGCCAACATAGCCACCTAAATTCAAATAGCTATCGGAGCAAATGCCCGATAACGTCCACGCTAAGCATAAAATGAAAATCGCCGGAACCATTGCTTTGAAGCCTTGCGAGTAGCATTCGCAGTATTCAGCAAAATTAACGACTTTGCGCGGCAGATACAGCAAAGAAATAAAAATCAACGCGATAAATGAGCCGAGAGCTAAAGATTTGGAAGCGTCGCAATCGGCGAAGGCGTCCGAAATCGATTTGCCTTCTTGAATTCCGCCGGTGTAAAGCATTCCGTAAATACAGACCGAAATTAGGACAATCAGCGGCAAAATTAAATCGACAATCTTGCCATTGCCGCCCGTAGACTGCTCTTCGCTGACATTTTCGCGATATTCGGCGGGAATTTCAAAATGCTCATTGTTCTTGCGGACTTCCGCGCCCATTGTCGCGAAATCTCTGCCCGTCACGACGATAAAAGCCATAAAAATCATAGTTAAAATCGCGTAGAGGTTGAAAGGAATCGTTTGCAGGAAAAGTAAAAAGCCGTCGACGAGCGAGCCTTCAGGAAGCGACGAACCAACCGCCGCCGCCCAACTCGATACCGGCGCGATAATGCAAACGGGTGCCGCCGTCGAGTCAATGACGTAAGCAAGTTTAGCGCGGCAAATTTTAAATTTATCGGTGACGGGGCGCATAATCGTTCCGACCGTCAAGCAGTTAAAATAGTCGTCAATGAAAATCAAAATGCCCAGAAATGCCGTCAAGCCGAGCGCGGAACGTTTCCCAGAGATAATCGAGCGTGCCCAGTTGCCATAAGCCCGCGTCGCGCCCGATTTGCTGATTATCGCAACTAATATCCCCAAAATCACTAGGAAAACTAAAATATTGACGTTGCCGCCAACTTTGCTATCCATGACTTCAAAAAACGTCACGATTGATTCAAGAAAGTTGCCGCCCGTAAAGAGCATCGCGCCCGTAAATATGCCGATTATTAGCGATGTGTAAACTTCCTTCGTCCAAAGCGCAAGGATTATCGTAATAATCGGCGGCAGCATTGACAACGCAGAATTTTCCATTAGAAACAGTACCTCCTTCAAAATTTTTGCTTTATACCGCGCAGATTATAGCAGTTATCGGCCAAAAGCACAAAAATTTTTTCTCACAACTAAATCCGCGCTTTTTTTGTGCCCACTTTACAAATTCCAATATTTTGGAAAACGTAAATTGCGCCGCAAAAATGACCCCAAAAACTGCGCATGCCGAAAAACCCGCGCCATTACGCGATACAAATTCCATTATATTGGAAAACGTAATTTGCGCCCTCAAAACCACTTTCAAACGCTCTTCATGCCCGATTACAAATTCCGTTATTCCGGAAAACGTAATTTGCTCCCTCAAACCTCCAAATTTTTTCCAAAATCGCCTCTCATGGGCGGTTTTTTGCTATAATGACTTAAAAAACTCGGAGGAAAGCATTTTGAACACTTATGAAGACCTTTTGCGCTCAATTTCCACTCGCGAAACCATTTTGAACAAAAAATCCGGCGGCAGATTCAATTTCGCCCTCGTTTATCCCAATTCTTATCGCGTCGGTATGTCTAATCTCGGTATCCACATCATTTATCAGCTTCTCAACGACTTAAATCAAATTTCTTGCGAAAGATTCTTCCTAAATCCTTCCGCAAACAAAATTTTAAGCGTCGAATCGCTCGCGCCCCTTAATAAATTCCAAATCATCGGTTTCGCCGTGTCTTTCGAGCCCGATTACTTCAATATCATTAAAATTCTTCGCCTCAGCAAAATAAATCCCCGCGCAAGCCTCCGTACCGACTTCGACCCAATTATTATCGCCGGCGGTCCCTGCGCTACCTTCAATCCTGAACCTTTAGCCGAAATTTTAGACGCTTTCGTTATCGGCGAAGGCGAAATTATTCTCCCGCCGCTCGTCAACGCCATTATCAACGCCGAAAACCTCCCGCGCCTCAAAAAATTGGAAAAACTCGCCGAAATTCCAGGCGTTTACGTCCCAACCTTTAAAAAATCCGTTTCCCGCCAGTGGATTAAAAATCTCGACGATTTTCCTGCCCATTCAACCATTTTGACCGACGACGCCGAATTTAATATGTATTTAATCGAAACTGCGCGGGGTTGCGGGCGTCATTGCCGCTTTTGCATGGCGGGTTACTGCTTCAGAAAGCCGCGTAACCGTTCAATCGACGTTTTAAAGCATGAAATTCTTTCCGCTAAGCATTTCGGCAAAAAAATTGGGCTTATGGGCGCGGCTATATCCGATTATCCCCAAATTAACGACCTTTGCCGCTTCATTCTGGAAAATAATCTTCAAATGTCGGTCGCGTCCTTCCGCGCTGATTCAGTGACGCCCGAATTAGTTCATTCGCTCGCTAAAAGCGGGCTTAAAACTCTCACAATCGCGCCCGAAGTCGGCTCCGATAAAATGCGCCGCGTCATTAACAAAGGTTTGACCGAAAAAAATATTTTTAACGCCGTCGAACTCGGTATCAGTGCCGGAATTAAAAATTTTCGCCTGTATTTTATGATTGGTTTGCCCTTTGAAGAACTTTCAGACGTCGAAGAAATAGCAAATTTATCTTCGCGGATAAAAAAAATGTGCGCGGGGCGGCTAACGCTAAGCGTAAATCCATTCGTGCCCAAACCGTTCACGCCGTTTCAATGGGCACCGTTCGCAGAAAAAAAATATCTCGACGCGGCTTTAAAAATTCTGCGCAGTAGATTAAAATCAGTGCACGGCGTCGAAATAATTTCCGAATCAGTCAAGGCGGCTGAAATTCAAGCGATATTATCACGCGGAGACCGGAAAATTTCGGAAATCGTTCTGCAATCGGAATCCGCGCAGGATTTTAGGAAAATTTTTAATCTGGACAAGAATTTTTATCTGCGTCAAAGAAATTTGGAGGAAAATTTAGCTTGGGACTTTTTAAATCAAGGATTTAGCAAAAAATATCTGATTGAGGAGTTTAACAGGGCGAAAAATTTGATTGAAACGCCGCCTTGCTTTGAAAATTGCAAAAGATGTGGCGTATGTAAGGAAGTGAAATAAAATGCGCGTGGTAATAGTGGGCGCGGGCAAGCTCGGCTACACAATCGCGGAACTTTTGAGCAGTGAGGGCATTTCGGTAGTCGTAATCGACCGCGAAGAAGACCAACTGACCGCGATTAAAAATAATTTGGACGTTTTGACGATAACGGCGAACGGCGCAAGCCCCATAACTATGGACGACCCAGACGTAAACGGCGCGGACGTGTTTATTGCCGTCACCGCGATTGATGAAGTGAATATGATCGCGTGTATTCTAGCGAAAAAGCACGGAATCAAGCACACAATCGCCAGAATTCGCGATATGCAATTTTTGAGCGAGGCGAAGGACTATTTAAAGAAAAATTTCGATATAGATTTGATGTTGAACCCTGAAATGATTGCCGCGCACGAAATTTATAGAATTTTGATGACTCCTGCGGCATTGGACGTTGATGAGTTCGCTGGCGGGAAAATTCGCCTGTTTGAAGTCAAAATCAAGAAAAATAGCAAGTATATTGACATTCCGTTTAAGAAATTGGACTTGCCGGAAGGAGTTTTGGCTGGATTGATTTACCGAGATAACCAAATGATAATTCCGCACGGCGATGACGCTTTAAAAGTCGACGACAACGCATATTTTATCGGTTTTCCCGACGCGATAGAAAAATTTAGCACAAATTTTGTTCGGCGCAATTCTCGGAAGCTTGAAAGGGTAATGATAATCGGCGCGGGCAGAATTGGGCGAACTTTAGCGGTAATGTTGGAAAAAGCCGGCGTCAACGTCAAAGTAATCGAAAAAGATAGGGAACGATGCGAGGAAATGGCGCAACTTTTGAGCGGCGACAGCATTGCAATCTACGGCGACGGCACAAACGTTGATTTATTAGCGCAAGAAGGGATAATTTCGGCAGATGTAGTGGTTTTTTTGACGGAAGATGACAAATTGAACCTGATGATGGCGATTTTGGCGAAGCATTTGGGCGCAAAAAAAACCGTCGTGCGTGTTTACAGGACGGAATACGCAGATTTAATAGAAAAAGTCGGGATTGACGTCGTAATTTCGGCGCGATTGCTATCAGCAAGCGAAGTTTTAGCCTTTGTGAGGCGCGGCGGGGTGGTAAGCGTGTCGATGTTGGAAAGAGCGCGGGCGGAAGCGGTCGAAGTGATAGTACAGAGCGGCGCGAAGGTCGCAGGGAAAAAATTAATGGAAGTTCAGCTGCCGAAATCGTGTTTAGTGTGCGCGTACGTGCGAAAAAACAAGGCGGCGATACCGAATGGCAACACAATTCTTTTGCCGGGCGACAGAACGATATTATTTTGCCTGCGCGGGTCTGCGCAAGATGTTATGAAGTGGTTTAACTAAGGCGGTGACAAAATGAAAAGAATTTTAGCGGGTTTAGCGATAATAATTTTGGTTGCGGCGATAAATTTAGCAGGAATATCGGCTCAAGCGGTTCAAAAACAGGACGTAAACAAATTTCCAATGGAAGTTTTGCGCTTAGTGAACATAGAGCGGGCAAAAGTTGGAGTTGCGCCGTTAAATTTCGCAAAAGATTTAGCGTCAAGCGCGTATGTTCGAGCGCGGGAATTACCTTATAAATTTTCGCACACGCGACCGAATGGTACGAAATGTTTTACAGCAATGCCGCAAATTGGGCATGTTTTAGGAGAAAATTTAGCTGGCGGGCAAATGACGCCAAAACAAGTTGTTCAAGCGTGGATGGATTCAAAAACTCATCGCGACAACATTTTGAGCAAAAAATTTAAAGAAATGGGCGTAGTTTACTATTATCAATCGAATTCAAAGTTCAAACATTACTGGGTACAGCATTTTAGAGGTTGACACTCCCCACGGCTAAAGCCGGAGGGATTCCTAATTCAACGACCGTTGCGCCGAGATTGCGTCTTACATGGTCTCCAAAGGCGTAACTTCCCGTGTGCCCCACGGTAGGTGTGTACTTGTGACCTATCACTTCTGCGGCTCCTACCGGGCAAGGTCTTTAAATTGCCAGGAGAACGGTACACGCGCCCTGTTTCTTGCTAAACAGCCTACCGCTTTTTAAGCACTGCTTTTTCGATTTCAGCTGTTGTCAAACGCAAGACTTCTCCTTTCCTCAATATTCTTTAGATTTTTATTTTACATTTGTTAGTTTTGAAAGTCAATGTGCGCCTTATATCCCCATAGCTAAAGCTAGGGGTCTTACGGCGCGAATGATAATTTTCCGAATCAAATCTATATTAAGGCTATCGCGGACGATTTTGGCAAGTCGTTCGCCACTTTTAAAAAGTGGACAAACAGTTAGCGCGTTGCAACGTTACGAAAATTTGAACGTAATCGCCGCGCCTTAGCTTTTCGACATAATTTTCCGAATCAAATCCATATTTAGGCTATCGCGAACGATTTTGGCAAGTCGTTCGTAATTTTTTTGCTTTTCAGCGCGGACATTTCGAGTAGATTGGAGCGGCGGCAGATTTTTATTTAATCGGACGGCATTAAGAAATTGCCGGCGGAAATTATCGTTATCAAAAATACCGTGAACGTACGTTCCGAAAACATTTCCCGCCGTAATAACTTTTTCTCCGCGCAGATTACTTTCGCCGCTGTGAATTTCGTAGCCGTCGAGGTTTTTAGCGGAAATATTTTGATTTAGGAAGGTAAAATTTAGTTCTGGAATAGAAATTTGGCGCGTGAACTTTTCGGCGTTGAAAGTTGTAGAAATGGGCAGGAGGTTAAGCCCGTCAAGTTCGATGTAAGTTGATTCAGTACGGAGCGGGTCGAAAATTTTCCTGCCGAGCATTTGAAAGCCGCCGCAAATCCCGATAACCGGAATATTTTTCTTCGCAAGGGTTAAAATTTTTTCGGCGAAATGATTTTTGCGTAGCCAAAGCAAATCTTCGGAAGTATTTTTACTGCCAGGCAAAATAATCAGGTCGGCGGCGTCGAGCTGGTCGGGTTGCGTGGCGTAGAAAAGATTAACGTCAATTTCGCCCGCCAAGCTATCAAAATCGGTGAAATTGGAGAGTTTTCCGAGCCGAATAACGGCAATTTTAATATCGCCGCCCGCAGAAATGCTTTTATCGTCGAGGGAAACGGAATCTTCGTCATCAATGCCTAATTTTTCGATATAAGGCACGATACCGAGCACGGGCTTTGAAGTTTTTTTCTCTAGAAAGTCGACGGCGGGCAAAAGTAAATTAACATCGCCGCGAAATTTATTTATGACGAGACCTTTGACTAAATCGCGTTCATCATCGTCTAAAAGTTCCAAAGTTCCTACCAGCGACGCCAAAGCCCCGCCTCTGTCGATGTCGGCAACCAAAATCACGGGCGCATTTAAATATTTTGCTACGCGCATATTTACAATATCGTTAGCCTTTAAATTTACTTCGGCGGGCGAGCCTGCGCCCTCAATTATAATCGTGTCGAATTCTGCGGAAAGTTTTTGCAGAGCGACCTTGACTGCGTCGAAAGCTTTAAGGGAAAAGCCTTGATGATATTCTTTCGCGCTCATTACGCCGACCGGACGCCCGTTAATTATGACTTGCGAAGTTGAATTGCCCGTTGGTTTGAGCAAAACGGGATTCATTTCGACTTTTGGGGATAAATTAGCGGCTTCAGCCTGTGCGACTTGTGCTCGACCCATTTCAAGCCCGTCCGACGTCACGAAAGAGTTTAAAGCCATATTTTGCGCCTTAAATGGAGCGACGCGCCGTCCTTCCCTATAAAAAATTCGGCAAAGCGCAGTTGTTAGAATGCTTTTGCCGACGTGGGAGCTTGTACCTTGAAACATTAAATAATTAGCCATTACATCACCTTTTCAAAACGGAAAAAATAATCGCCGCCTGGAAAATCTTCTTCCGGCTCTTGAGAATTCGGGTCTTTATGGTGCGGATTATAAAATTCGACCGCGTGAAAGCCGCACTTGTTGATATAAAAATGCAAATTGCGTTTTTCAAAGTAAGGCGTCGCGGTCTCCCAAATTTTAGTTTCGGGAAAAAGTTTTTCAATCGCCCGCCACGCCGCCGCGCCGATACCTTTGCTGTGACAATCGACATTTACATAAAAAAGAGCCAGCTCGTTGCGATTATTCGGGCGAATCACGACGACTGCGCCGCCGACAACTTCACCGTCGCTGACAATGTTAAAAATCTGTGCGCCCTCCGCGTTAAAAGATTTTTCGACGTCTTCGCGGGGGATAACTTCCTTGTCGTCGTCGCCGTATTCTTCGACAACAGCCTTTTTAAACGCCGCTTGAATATTTATTATAAAATTTTCGCGCTCATCGTCGCGAGTCGGGATAATTTTAATCATCAAATCGCCTCCTCCAACTTTTTTATGTCGATTGCAATGCCCGCGACCGTCAAGAAAACTTTATCAGCCTGCGCGGCGAGCATTTGATTTGCTAATCCTGCTAAATCTCTGAACCGTCGCGCCAATTTATTTTCCGGAACTATGCCGCCGCCAACTTCATTAGTTACAAAAATCGTTGTAGCGTCGGAATTTTTAGCCGCGTCGATTAATTTTTGAATAATTCCGCGCAGATTGTCATATAAAAGCTTTTCGTCGTCGAGATTAGCCGCGCAGATGAAATTGCTAACATAAATCGTGACGCAATCGAATAAAATCGCGTTAAAAGTTTTTCCCGCCGCTAAAATTTTTTCTTCGGCGTCGAAAGGGGCTTCAAAGGTCTTCCAATTATCGCCGCGCCGCGCTTTATGAAGTTTAACGCGGAAATTCATTTCGTCATCAAAAATTTGCGCGGTTGCGACGTAAGCCGCTCGCCCATTTCCGATTTTCAGCGCGATTTTTTCAGCAAAGGAACTTTTACCGCTTCGCGCCCCGCCCGTCACTAAAATTATTTGTCCCATGTCCTCAACCTCCGAAAAAAATTATTATTCTACCCGACGTATAAAAATCCCTACTTCGCCGCCGAAAAAATTTGACTAAAAAATTGACGTGGTTTATAATCAGCGCGTAAAAATTGGAGGGCGTGACATGAAATCGAACGTTGAAAATTCTTTTGAACCCGAAATCGCCGACGAGTATTCAAAATATGAAAATTTGACCGACGAAGAACTTATCGTCGAGATAAAAGAAAAAAATGATGCTTCCGCGCTTGATTATCTGATTCACCGCTACCGGAGTTTCGTCCGAGCCAAAGCGCGTTCATATTTTCTAATCGGCGCGGATAGGGAAGACATAATTCAGGAAGGCATGATAGGTTTTTATAAGGCGGTGCGCGATTTTAAGAGCGATAAGCTGTCTAGTTTCCACGCCTTCGCAGAACTTTGCGTAACGCGCCAAATTATCACCGCGATTAAGACTGCGACGCGCCAAAAACACATTCCGCTAAACTCTTACGTCTCATTGAATAAGCCGATTTACGACGAAGACTCTGACCGCACGCTTTTGGACGTGATTAGCGGCGTAAAAGTTTCCGACCCTGAAGAACTTATCATAAGTCGCGAAGAATTTCTAGCGATTGAAAAGAAAATGTCCGAAATTCTTAGCGAGCTTGAATGGCAGGTATTAATGGCGTATCTTGACGGGAAATCTTATCAGGAAATTGCATTGAGCCTAGATAGGCACGTAAAATCAATCGATAATGCTTTACAACGAGTTAAACGCAAGTTAGAACGCTACGTTGCAAGTCGCGGCGAAGCAATCGACATAGGAACAGTTTATCGCGGGCTTTCGACGCTTGAACGCCATATGAAACCTACTGCGCCTTTGAAATCGCATAATTAGGCGTCCGCTGAGGGCGTCTTTTTAATTAGGAATGAGGAATTAGGAATTAGGAATGAAAAAAGGTTTTTACGGAACGAAATTTTTTGCTATAATCTGTGCGAGGTGATAGAAATGAAATTAATTATTACAGTCGTCGGGAAAGACCGCGTCGGGATAATCGCCAGCGTGACTAAAATTCTTGCCGATAACAACGTAAACATTCTAAGCATTAATCAGAACATTTTGGACGGCTTTTTCAATATGATTCTGTTTGCTGAGGCGTCGGAAAGTAAAATTCAGCTCGTCGAACTGCAAAAAAAGCTCCGCGAGCAGGGCGAAGCTATCGGCGTCGAAATTAAAACGCAACATCAAGATATTTTCGACGTAATGCACAAAATTTAAGGAGGTGGCGCGGCTTTGATAACTATTGAAGACATTTTAGAAACAAATCGCATGATAACGGAAAATAAACTCGACGTGCGGACAATTACTATGGGAATTTCTTTGCGCGATTGTGCTCATCCGAATTTGCGCGACTTCTGCCGCAATATTTACGACAAAATCACGAAGTCCGCCGAATTTCTGGTTAAAACCGGCGAGGAAATTGAATCTGAATACGGCGTGCCGATTATTAACAAAAGAATTTCCGTTACGCCGATTGCGATTGCGGCTGAAAGCTGCAAAACAGAAAGTTACGTGCCGATTGCAGAAACTCTCGACCGCGCCGCTAAAGAAGTCGGCGTTAATTTTATTGGCGGGTTTAGTGCGCTCGTTCAAAAGGGCTACACGCCCGGCGACAGGATTTTAATTGATTCAATTCCGCAAGCACTCGCCGCAACCGATTTAGTTTGCAGTTCGATTAACCTTGCGTCGACAAAAGCGGGAATAAATATGGATTGCGTCCGCGAAATGGGCGAAATTATCAAACGAACGGCGGAACTTACGCGAAATCGGCAAGCTATCGGCTGTGCAAAGCTCGTAATCTTCGCAAACGCGCCGGAAGACAATCCTTTTATGGCTGGAGCGTTTCACGGCGTCAGCGAACCCGATAAAGTTATAAATGTCGGCGTAAGTGGTCCTGGCGTCGTAAAACACGCGCTCGAAGACCTAAAAGGCGCGAATTTCACCGAGATAGCCGAAATAATTAAGAAAACTGCCTTCAAAATTACTCGCGTCGGTCAATTAGTGGCTCAAGAGGCGTCGCGCAGGCTCGGAATACCTTTTGGGATAATTGATTTGTCTTTGGCTCCAACTCCCGCCGTCGGTGATTCGGTCGCAAGAATTTTAGAGGAAATGGGATTGGAGGCTTGCGGCGCACCTGGCACGACTGCCGCGCTTGCTTTGCTCAATGACGCCGTTAAAAAGGGCGGAATTATGGCAAGTTCGCACGTCGGCGGGCTAAGCGGCGCATTTATCCCAGTCAGCGAAGATGAAGGCATGATTCACGCCGTAAAACAGGGTTCTTTGTCGATTGAAAAGCTTGAGGCGATGACTTGCGTCTGTAGCGTCGGTTTAGACATGATTGCGGTTGCGGGAGACGTTAGCGCGGCGACTTTGAGCGGAATTATCGCTGATGAAGCGGCTATTGGCGTCGTAAATAATAAAACGACCGCTGTTAGACTAATTCCCGTGCCTGGCGCGAAAGTCGGCGATGTTGTCGAATACGGCGGCTTATTGGGCTATTGTCCGGTCGTTCCCGTTAAAAATCAGTGGAGTTCGGAAGCTTTTATCGCTCGCGGCGGCAGAATTCCCGCGCCCGTTAGGAGTTTGACCAATTAACATGATTACAATCAGAAAAATGCAACGCGATGACAGTAAATTTGTCTTAAACATGATGAAAAAGTTTTATACGTCGCCCGCAGTCGCTACTAACGGTTCAGAAGAAATTTTCGCGGCGAATGTTGAAAATATTTTAAGCGGCTCGCCCTATGTGGACGGCTTTATTTTTGTTATCGACGGAAAAATTATCGGCTACGGCATTACGGCGCACAGTTACGCGACGGAATTTGGCGGCGAATGCATTTGGATTGAAGATATTTACATTGAGCCGGAATATCGCGGGCGCGGCGTCGGTTCAAAGTTTATTCAGCACGTCAAAGAGCTTTATCCTGATAAAATTTTCCGCCTTGAGTCCGAAGAAGATAATTTAGCGGCTGTAAATCTTTATAAGCGGCTCGGTTTTAAGGAATTGCCTTATCTGGAAATGGTTTGCGGCGGTGATTGATATGGAAAATTTCAAACTCGAAGAATTAAGGCTTTTGGAGGAAACTTATCGTGGCGCAGTCCCGCAACTGCAATTTAATTCGGCTTTTGAACTGCTAATCGCGGTAATTTTGTCCGCGCAATGCACCGATAAGCGCGTTAATCAAGTCACGCAGGTTTTATTTCCGCTCGCTAACTCGCCAGAAAAAATTTTGCGGCTCGGTCAAGAAAAATTAGAAGAAATTATAAAACCTTGCGGGCTATCGCGCTCAAAAGCTAAACATATCGTTGAAACTTCTAAAATTTTGCTTGAAAGTTACGGCGGCGAAGTTCCGCACGATTTCGACGAACTTTTAAAGCTTCCGGGCGTCGGAAGGAAAACTGCTAACGTTGTAACAAGCGTTGCGTTCAAAATTCCCGCTATCGCCGTCGATACGCACGTTTTCCGCCTCGCTAATCGCATGAAACTCGCTGAAGGCAAGACGCCGCTTGAAGTTGAAGTCGGTTTGCAAGAAATTATTCCGCGCGATAAGTGGTCGGACGCTCATCACTGGCTTATTTGGCACGGGCGGGAAATTTGCAAGGCTCGCAACCCAAAATGTGACGTTTGTCCGCTGTCAAAAGTCTGCCCTTCATCGCAAGCATAAAAAATTACCGCTCCCAACGTTCGAGAGCGGTTTTTTAGTGACAAACTGAATTTTTTAAGCAATCGCGCCGCGCCTTATAAGGAAAATGTCGCCGATTTGTCCAAGCGGATTATTTGGTCGTTCCATTGTTCGCAAAGCGTCAAGCGGATAAAGTTTTTCGCCGTTATAGAAATGGACAAAATGCGAATAACCTTCCGCAAGCAAATTTATCATATCATCAAAGCAACCAGAATTATCCCACGCTCGCAAATTGCATTCCATGAAAATGGGCGCGGGGTTCTCTCTTAGCAAATTTTGTGCGCCGAGCAGAACTTTATCTTCAAAGCCTTCCGTATCAATCCAGATATATTTAACTTCCTGCGCGGCAATCTTTTTTTCAGCAAGGTAGGAATCGAGCGGGATAATTTTAATGATTGAAATCGGTGTGCTTTGTTCATGTTTAATAAAGCCTCTGGAACCAGGATTATCTCCGTTGTTATAAAACATAATTTCATTTGTCTCATTGCTAAGCCCGCAATTAATCAAGGCAGTTACCTTATCTAAGTCATTAAGAATTATGTTGACGCGATGCATTTTAAAATTTTCGGGGTCAGGTTCAAAGGCGAGCAGTTTTAAATTCGGAGTGAGCTTCTTGATGAAATAAAGTCCTGTCGTGCCGATATTCGCGCCCAAATCAAGAAAATATCCCGCACTGTCGTCGACATTATAAAAGTGTTTAGCTAGTTCGTGAAAGCGTTTCATGTTGTCCGAAGCATAATTAATGCGATTTGAAAACATAACCGGCATGCGAAAAGGATCATTTGATGTGGCAACATACGAAAGGTCTTCTACTGTGCAAGTGGCGAACGTATTCAAACTTTTAAGTTCATTAAAAAGCAACACTCTACGAACTACGCCTCCACCCATGTCATCTAACAGCGTGTAAGTTGCTTTGGGGTGTTGCAACCAACTGTTAATGTCCAGCGCGTAAATCACTATGTTGAGCGGCAATTTTAAAGCTTGAATGACTTCATCAAAATAATTTCTTGTTCCCTGTTCAAAAATCAACAGCCAGTACCAAGCGTTTTTCTTGGACAAAATTTCAAAAGCTTCCTGAGTGGGAGTGAACGGAGTTATCGTGCCGACGACTTCAATATCTTTTTTGTCGGTAGCTTGCTCCAACCATTGCGAACTTATGCCCACATAATCCCAAATTAAAACTTTAAACATTAATTTTCCTCCTCAAGTCCAATTTCTTTATCAGTCAGATAACACGACGGGTCGGACGCCCAAAAATCGCCCGTGACGGCTTCGGCTCGCGTGCGGAAATTGCCATTGCAGTTATCCAAGAATTTGCAACGGGCACAACGCCCTTTCAACAGCGGCTTGCGATTTTTAAGACCAGCAAGAATCGGATTGCTAGTATCAGTCCAAATGTCGCCAAATTTTTTCTCGCGAACGTTGCCGAAAGTATGGTGTTGCGTGAATTGGTCGGGGTGAACGTAGCCGAGCGGATCGACTTCCGCAAACGCAATGCCCGAACGATTGCCGCCGTTCATACTGATATATTTTTTAATCTGCGCGGCGGTTTTGTCGTCGCCTTCGGCAAGGGCTTTAAGGTACATATAAACGCCGTCGCAGTGATTATCGACCGTCAAAATTTCCTTAGCAAGCCCGCGAGCGGCAAAATCCTTCGTGCGGCGAATAATTATATCCATAGCTTTCCGCGATTCTTCGGGCGTAACGTCTTCGTCAAGCATTTGACTGCCGCGACCGGAATAAACTAAATGATAAAAGCAAACGCGATTAATCTTCTCCGCCTCTATGAAGTCGAAAATTTTATCCAGCTCGGTGAAATTGTGGTGATTAATCGTGAAACGAAGTCCGACGCGCTGCCCGACTGCTACGCAATTTTCTATGCCGCGCATGGCAAGGTTAAAAGCTCCCGCCACGCCGCGAAATTTATCGTTGACATCTTCAAGCCCGTCAAGCGAAATGCCCACGTAGCCCACGCCGATATTTTTAATTTCCTGCGCTACTTCGCGAGTTATCAAAGTGCCGTTCGTCGAAAGTGTCGGGCGGACATTTTTTTTAGCGGCATAAGCGGCGAGTTCAAAAAAATCTGGACGAATAAGCGGTTCGCCGCCGGAAAATAACAGCACCGGAACTTTGAATTCGGCAAGGTCATCGATAAATTTTTTAGCTTCTGCAGTTGTCAGCTCGTCAGCGTACTTGCGCGAATCAGAATCCATATAGCAATGACGGCATTT
>DJWY01000012.1:1641-2865 GCA_002448305.1 Selenomonadales bacterium UBA7018 | reverse complement strand
ACGACAACAGGTCCCATACCTGCCGCCGCGCCGTTCCGCATTTTGTGCGCGTCTTTAGTGTAGCGCAATGTGTCGCCGAAATATTCATCGGCAAAAAGCAACTTCGTCACGCTTATCATAAAACATAGTCTCCCTTTATCCCGTCGAGTAAAATTTTTACCTTGAGACGGATATTTTCTTGAAACGAAATTTCCAACTTGCTGAACGCCGTCGTTTGATAAATTGAGTGAATTATTTCCGAAATTATATTTGGCGGCACGTCGGAGCGAAATTCGCCGCGTTCCTGTCCGCGCAAGATTATTTTTTCAAACAGGTTTCTAAATCCTGGCGATAAACTTTCCTGAATTTGTTCGGGCTTATCTGAATGTTCACTCGCGCTCAAAAATAGCGGCAAGATAAATCGGTTTTCGTCGATTAATTTCGCCGTCAATACGCAACACAGCTCTAAAAGTTCCAACGATGATTTCTTAGCGTTTTCGACTGATAAAATTTTTACTTCGACTTCCTCGCATAAAATTTTAGCCAACGTCAGCAAGACATCTTCCTTTGAGCGGAAGTAGTTATAAAAGGTTCCGACGCCCAGTCGCGCCCCTTGCATTATGTCCGCTATTGACGTGTTCGCGAAGCCTTGATTTTCAAATTGTTGAGCGGCGGCAAGTAAAATTTTTTGCCGCGCTTGAACTTTTTTCTGCTTTCTTAGGCTAATCTTTTCCGCCATTGCCGCGCCCTCCCGAAAAAATTTTATTCATTATACAAATTGCGCGGGCTTTTGGCAAAAAAAAATCTCTCGACGATTAATCGAGAGTTTTTTTACAGCGAAAATTTTTACTGAACATTCATAGACAGTTCAATAAATTTATTTGAGAGCCTTGCGCGTTGAAGGACTTCTTCTGTGACTTCCGCGCCCGCTTCGACGACTAAGGTGCCGCTTTCCGCCGTGATTGTTTTAGTTGCGTGCTTACCGAGTAATACTCTGCGGCGGCGTTCATCAACTCCCTTTTCGGCTTTCCTAGCGGGTTGCGGAGATTGTGCCTTTGCTTTTTGGAGTGCCGCTTTTAAATCTTCCGCTTGTCTCGTCATTGCCGCGATTTTTTCTTCAATCACGGGCGGTTCTTCGACAACCGGCTCTTCAACGACCGGCTCTTCAACGACCGGTTCTTCAACGACCGGTTCTTCAACGACCGGTTCTTCAACGACCGATTCTTCAACGACTGGTTCTTCAAC
>DJWY01000012.1:1456-1579 GCA_002448305.1 Selenomonadales bacterium UBA7018 | reverse complement strand
CAACGGCTGGTTCTTCAACGACCGATTCTTCAACGATTGGTTCTTCAACGACCGGTTCTTCAACGGCTGGTTCTTCAACGGCTGGTTCTTCAACGGCTGGTTCTTCAACGACTGGTTCTTCAA
>DJWY01000012.1:0-1368 GCA_002448305.1 Selenomonadales bacterium UBA7018 | reverse complement strand
CAACGGCTGGTTCTTCAACGACCGGTTCTTCAACGACTGGTTCTTCAACGACCGGTTCTTCAACGACTGGTTCTTCAACGACTGGTTCTTCAATCGCAGGTGTAAAAGGTTCCTCGTTAATTTCTTCGACGGGTTCGGGCGTCATGACTTCTTCTAAAGCCGCTTGAGTTTCCGGAGGTGTCTCGAAATTTTCTTCGGGAACATAGATAGCTTCCGGCGTTGATTCTTCAGCGGGTGGCGTCCAAACTTCCTGTGGTTCCTCTTTGACTGGCTCAAATGCAGGTTCAAAGGCGGGTTGCTCCGTCACAAAACTATTTTTTTTTTCCTCGTCCATGTCGACAACTGTAACTTGCTTGCCGAATATGGAAATTTGGTCGGCTCCAACTTCATTGATTGAGCCGTCAGGCGCGGTGATTTCGCATGCCTCAATTTTGCCGCCCGCGCCGATTATTACTTCAGTGACTTTGCCTTGAATGCGTCCACTCTTCGTGATTGCCTTAGTTCCGATAACGCGGATATTTTCGGTGAGCAAATCTTCATAATCGCCGGCTTCGTCCAAGCTTAAAATATTTTCACTGTTAGTAATAGTCACGGCATCTTCACCGATTGCTATGACTGATTCGTAAGGGATAAGTTTTACGCCGCGATACCAATCGTCATCCTCTATCGTTATCGCCGCAACTTTTCCGTTTTGTGCGTCGATGAGCAATGTTTTACTCATGCCCAGTTCGCGTCCTTCGGTTATGCTGATAATCGGCAAGCCCAATATCTCTGCACTTTTTTTCATTATTCTACCTCCAAATAATTAAGTTTGAAAATTATTTACACTGCGTGGAGTTGCGTCTTTTGAAATTCGGCGTCAATCTCCTGCAGAATTTCCTTAGGAATTTTATTAAAAGGTGTCGACGCGGCTTGATGTTTTAGAAGTATATCGCGAACGACGCGCAGATATTCTACATTGTTAGCGAATTCCCTTTTAATTTCGGCGTTGAGCTTGACGGCTG
This sequence comes from Selenomonadales bacterium UBA7018, assembly GCA_002448305.1. GTDB lineage: Bacteria > Bacillota > Negativicutes > Selenomonadales > Selenomonadaceae > Quinella. The sequence goes on along the minus strand of DJWY01000012.1, from coordinate 364 downwards.
GCAATTTCAAAGCGTCTTCGTAAACTTTTATCGCCTTAGAGTAAAGCGCGTTCTCTTTGTAAATGTTGCCCAAATCAATCGCCACGAAAGGCGCGTATTCGTCATTATTGTAGCGTTCGAGAGCCTTTTTGTAAAATGTCATTGCCTGCCACATATGACCTTTAGCGCGGGCGTCGTAAGCTTTATCCAAAATGCTATCAAGAGTTTCGGTCGGTTCGGATTCTGACGCTTCGACTTTTGGCTTTGAAATTTCTTCGGGTGGTTCGAACTTCGCAACTTCGACTGTTGGCGGTGAAACTTCTTCGGGTGGTTCGGACTTCGCGACTTCGACTGTTGGCGGTGAAACTTCTTCGAGTGATTCGGA
>DJWY01000036.1:47438-52801 GCA_002448305.1 Selenomonadales bacterium UBA7018 | reverse complement strand
AGATAGTGACGCCGATTCCGACGCTGACTCCGACTCGGACGAAGACGACACCGACGATACCGACGACACCGACGACACCGATGATACCGACGATACAATCGACGACGCAGAAGATTTGCCGCAACCCGACATTGCTAATAAAGCACTTAATGATATTACGGCTCTCAGAGAAAAACTCGGTGCTAATATCGGCGACGACGAAGGCTATGCAGACCTTGCAGACGCTAACAGCGATACTGCCGATTTCCGTAGCAGAAAAGACGGTGGCAATACTGCTTACGTTCCGGCGGGCGCAACTAATCCCAAAACTATCACTTTAAGCAATCTCGGTGACTTAGCAGTTATCGATAGCGGCGTTAAAGCAACCGTTACCGGCGGCAACGGTCCTGATACTCTCGTCGTGCGCGAAAGCGGTGCTGAAGTCGTATTCGATATGTCTAGGGGCGGCAGAGATAGAATTTATCTTGCAAGCGACGAAGAAACTATCAATGTCACCATGAAAGGCTATAACGCTTCCAATGGCGGCGGTATTGTCACCAATAACAATAGCGTCGAGGAAATTCAACGGGCAATCCAAGATATTAATAAATCCAATCCGGCAATCACCTTCGGCAACGGCGCATTTTCCATTAACGGCGTAGCCGGTCAAGCCCGTGTTGCTTTCGATAACACCAGTGCTGAAGGCTCCACAACCTTTAACTTCTTTGACGCAAACAATGATAAACAGGCTGTCGGATTCACGCACAGCGCGGGCGGCACCCTCAACCTTAGCTCTTCAAAAGATGACTTCGTACTTGTCGGCAACTGGCTTGGAAATAAATCTGCTGGCTCGACAATCGCTGGCGGCAAGGGTAGCGATACTATTCTCGGCGGCGCAGAGGATATTATCAACGCCGGCGCAGGTAACAATATTATCAATCTCCAAGCTGACGAAAACCGCGACGCCGCGAATATCGTTTTGACTGAAGGTCGCGCCACTATCAACGGCATGCATAATTCCTTCGACGAGGAAAAAGGCGACGTCATCACCGCTGACCTTACCAACGCTAAAGTCTCCTACGACGGCAACGGCACGCTCACCATTAAAGATAGCAAATACCGCGCACAAATTAATAACGCAACCGAAGCTGACGGCGGCTACGTCGAACAACTCTTTAACTCCAGCTCTAACGGCATAGCAATTAAAGCGGCTATCGCGGCGGCTGATAACACCATTGACGCGGCTCGCGGCGCAAACTTCTTCCAAGGCGATAATTCTGCTGTCGACTTCTCCAACGTTGAAGGCGATGTCTTCGTTAGCCTTAGGGCGGCGTCCGAGTGGGCTAACACCGTTGACGGCGCACAAGTCGCTTTCAGAGGCATTTCCGAATTCATCGGCGGTCAAGGCAAAACTTCTATCAGCGGCTCCGACACCAACGAAACTCTCCGCGCAGGTATCGGCGAAACTTCTCTCTACGGCGCAGGCGGTCAAAACGTCATGGTCGGCTACAGCGGCGAAGATAAAGATTCCCGTACTACTTTCTTTGTTCTCGGCGACAGCGCAGGCGCACGCAATACCATTCAAAGCTTTGCTTTCGTCGACAACGTCGCGGATAAATCTTTGGCTGACGTTATCGAAATTCAAACCGATAGAAACTATACGTCCGGCGTAACTGCTAACGGTAACAATGTTGTTATCGAAATCAGCAGCCGCACGACCGGCGCAACTGAAAGAGTTGTTGTCGAAGGCGCAATGGGTCAAAATATGTTCGTCACTGACAAAGTTATTGCCCAAGTCAATGCAACAACCCTCGACTACGACGGAACCGCAAATTATTTCGTCGCGACCGGCGCAAATGCTGTACTCACTGTCAACGATACTGTTAGCTCGCAAGCTAATATCTGGCTTGATACTCCTGGCTGGCGCAATCAGGAAGATACTTACATTGGCGACATCAGAACCATTGACGCTAGCACCTACGCTGGCAAAGCTGAACTCGCTGGCGGCAAAGATTCTAGCGACACAATCTTTGGCGGCGCAGGCAAAAACAGCCTCTGGGGCGGCGAAGGCGTCGACGGCAATGACTCGCTCGTTGGCGGCTCCGGTCAAAATACTTTCTATTACACAATGGGCAACGGCGAAGACACCATTTCCGGCACCCACGAAGGCGATACCGTCTTCCTGACTCAAGTCGGTATCGACCAAATCACCGGCGCAAGCTTTGAAGGCTCTACCGCTACTCTCAATTTCTCCGACGGCGGCAAACTCACTATCCAAAACGCTAACAAAGCTAACTACGTTGTCACCAGCGGCGAAGAAATGCGCACCTACAGAGTTGAAAACGGCGGCTTTGTTCAAAACTAATCGCTGAAAATTTTTCCGGCTTAAACTTTTTCTGGGGAGAAGGTTTTAAAAACCTTTTCCCCGTTTTTTTCGCCTTCCGCGCAGTTTTTTAGGAAATTTTAATAAAGTATACGTTGACTTAAACTTAAAACTTTGCTATAAAAACAGAGACGCAAGCGGGTTACACTTCCGCTTATACTCGAAATTCTTTAAGAAAGGAGAAGACTCGCTAGGGAATGTTCACTTTCTTAGCGAGTATCGGCTGGTGCGAAGCCGCCTACCCGTTACCTCGGAGGTGCAAAGTCAGCTTGCAGATACGCACAATACCGCAAGAAGAGCGGAAATTCACGCCTGTGGAGACTTCGTAAGACGCAACCTACGGCGCGGCTGTCGTTGAAGCAGGAAGCCTTTTTTTGGGCAACCTTCAACAATGCCTATTGCAATTTCTTTTTTCTTGTAGTATAAATCTAATGGCTCATAGCTATTCTAGAAGAAAGGACGTTTTAGAATGAGTGAAGAAAAACTTGTTACTTTTGAGGAAACTGGAGGTGAGAATAAATTGAATTCTTTCGTTTTCGACTTGCAGCGTTTTGATTTATCAACTAAAGATCTGTTCTTGATGAATAGTGGCGGCAGTGCCTTTATCGGTGCTCTGTCGTCAATCGGCAGTCTTTCTATGGGTGCGCTGGAGGGTTTGACCTTTGGTCTTGGTATCGCCGACGGTTTCGCGATTGGTTATAGCAGTGTCGCTGACAGCAAGATAGTCGACGGTAAAGTTCAGCTCGTTGTAGATACGGAGAAAGATAATCGTGTAGTTGGTATCAGCGGTCTCGACGAAGGCGAAGTCCTCTCCATTACCGGCTTCAGTACGGCCATTACTTCTTTCTTGAAGAAAGATGAACATGCGGTAGCAACAAACCGCCTCTCAAGCGTATTGGGTGCTGGTTACACCGCTTCGGTAAACGGTGCATCTTACGCTTACTATCTGGGCGGCTTCGGCGGTAGCGCGGCACTTGACGCTCTTTTTGGTGGTAGTGCGTTTAAAGACAATTCCGCAGGCGGCCTCTCTATAATTGGTGGTCTTAGCAATGCAACGCCGTTGTCTTTCAATTACGAAGATCCTGGCAATGTAAAAATCGTGAACGCTACTACCAATCGTGGTATCGCTAATGCTCAGGGTTTTGCTACCAACTGGTATAATGCTACGAATGGTTACGTAGGTATTAATGAACAAAGCTCCAGCAAATTTAGCAACGATACTACCACTGCTTCAACTAACTTCACCTTTGTGCTTGGCAATGGCGGTAACAATAGTGGTGGTCTCTCTAGTTTTATTGGCAACTTGACGATTGGTGGCATTACTAGTTTGAGTGCCGTATTTGATGCCGCTGGTGGCGGAACTCTTGTTGACGGAAGAGTTAGCCTTGTTGGTAGTGCGTCCGGTGCGAATGCTTCTATAACCGGTATTCTGGGTCTCGATGCAGGCGAAATAATCACTTTCACCAGCAATAATACTATGGGTGCTAACTACCAGGATGCTTACAAGGATGGTAGCTTCAAGAGCTTCTATATTAACGGTAGCGAGTCGACCTTTAGTGTGAATGGTTTCAGCGTGGCGTATGGCCACAGTGATAACAAAACACTTACTATTGCCGGCGTGAGCGCATCTGTTTACACTGCTGAGGCTGAATTTACTGGCGTGCTTTCAACTGACGAGACTAATGTCAACGCTGTTGCTAAAAAGAGCGGTCTGAGCGTTGGCGAACTGGGTGGCTTGACCTTTGAACTTGGTGGAACTCTTGGTGCTGATGCGGGAGCTGGCGACGGCTATGTTACGTTGACGGGCTGGACTTCAGCTGGCAACACAGTATTAGGACTTAGCGGTCTTGACAGAGACGAAATCGTTACAATTAGCGGCATTACCGGCGATGACCCCTTCGTGCTCGGTGGATTCAGCACCTTTGCAATCAGCGGTAATTCAGCCACCATTCAAGGCATGGGCGATTCAGGATTTGCGGCGAAATATGCTGATGGTAGCTTAGTTATTGCTGGTAACGCCGCTGCATTAGAGGCATTAGGGCAGTGGGCTGAAGACAGTGACAGCGACGCGGATAGCGATAGCGACGCAGACAGCGACGCCGATTCCGACGCAGACAGTGATGCTGATAGCGACGCCGATTCCGACGCAGACTCCGACGCCGACAGTGACGCCGATTCCGACGCAGACAGTGATGCTGATAGCGACGCCGATTCCGATGCAGATAGTGACGCAGACTCCGACACGGATAGCGACACCGACTCCGACACGGATAGCGACACCGACTCCGACACGGATAGCGACGCAGACAGTGACGCAGATTCCGACGCTGACAGCGACGCCGACTCCGACGCTGACAGCGACGCCGATTCCGACGCTGACAGTGACGCAGATTCCGACGCCGACAGTGACGCCGATTCCGACGCAGACTCCGACGCAGACAGTGACGCAGATTCCGACGCTGACAGTGACGCAGACGCTGACTCCGACGCTGACAGTGACGCAGACGCTGACTCCGACGCTGACAGTGACGCCGATTCCGATGCAGACGCAGACTCCGACGCCGACAGTGACGCAGACGCTGACTCCGACGCTGACAGTGACGCCGATTCCGATGCAGACGCTGACTCCGACGCTGACGCTGACTCCGACGCTGACGCTGACTCCGACGCTGACGCTGACTCCGACGCTGACGCTGACTCCGACGCTGACGCTGACAGTGATGCTGACGCTGACTCCGACGCTGATGCTGACGCTGACTCCGACGCTGATGCTGACTCCGACGCTGACGCTGACAGTGATGCTGACGATACTGACGATACCGATGACACCGATGATACCGATGACACCGATTCCGACGCTGATGCTGATAGCGATGCTGACAGTGACGACACCGACGATACCGATGACACCGATGATACCGATGACACCGATTCCGACGCTGACTCCGACGCAGATTCTGATTCCGACGACACCGACGATACCGATGACACCGATGATACC
>DJWY01000036.1:0-47314 GCA_002448305.1 Selenomonadales bacterium UBA7018 | reverse complement strand
CGATGATACCGATGACACCGATGACACCGATGACACCGATTCCGACGCAGATTCTGATTCTGACGATACCGACGACACCGATGATACGGACGACACCGACGTTGACGATACCGCTGATGACACTACACCTGGTACGAAGATTGAAACACCTGAATATTTGAATAAGGCAAGCGATCCCACTGGCTCAAGTGTTGTGAGTGCACTCGGCTTCGACGGTGCTACGGAAGTTGAAGGAACTGGCGACTTTAGCAGTAGTCCTGTACCGGTATCTGTAACATTGGCTGAAACCACCAACGAAAGCGTCAAGTTCAATGACGAAGGCGGCAACATAGCGCATGTTGGTGCAGGCGCAGCGGGTCAGAAAGATATCACGCTCGGCAAGGGCAAGACTTACGGCGGCGACTTGGTTATCAGTGACGCTGATAATGGCAGAGTCAATGTCACGAGCGGCGCAGGTGCCGATCAGATCGTTGTTCGCGGCGATGCTCAAGTCAACGTCGACATGAAGAACGGCGGCGCAGATAAACTCCACCTTGCAAGCGACAGTGCTAACGTAAATGTTGTTCTTAGCAACTACAAAGCCTCTAGCGGTGCTGGCATTGCGACGGCTCAAGAAAGTGCTGAAGATCTCGCAAAGGTAATCGAAGATGGCGGAATTGACTTCGGCACCGGCAAGATTGAAATCAAGAGCAACACTGATGAAGGCTACTCCGCAAAAGTCACCTTCGAGAGCAATGCAGATCCTGAAGGCTCGACAATCTTCAACCTGTTCGATAAATACGGCGATAAACAAGCAGTCGGCTTCACGCATAAAGCGGGCGGCGTAATCAACGTAGGTGCCAACACGAAAGATGATTATATCCTCGTCGGCAACAAGGACGGCAAGAAGACTAACGGTTCGACAATCGCGGGCGGCAAGGGCAATGATACAATCTTTGCGGGCGAAGGCGACATAGTCAGCGGCGGCGAAGGTTCCAACCAAATCTCGCTTGACGATACCGAAAACCGCGAAAGCGCAACAGTTGCTGTAACTGCCGGACGCAATACGATTACTGGCTTGCACGGCGGATTCGATGAAGATACCGGCGACGTTCTCAACGTAAGCTTCAACAACACGACGTTCAAGTATCAAGACGGCGTACTCACGATTAAGAACAGTGACTTCCGTGCAGAAGCAAGCGTAAGCAGCGCAGATGTCGGCGCAGGCACTGGCGAATATATCGAACAACGCTTCGTAGACGGCACCAAAGCAGTCAACGCGGCAATCGCGGCAAATAGCGACACCGTAATCGACGCATCTAAGGGCGCGAACTACTTCAAGGGCAACAACTCCGGCGTAACGTTCGCAGAAGTGACAGGAGATGTCAACGTCAACTTCAGCGGCGACGATTGGAACAGCACAATCGACGGCGCAGCGGCAGGCTTCGACGGAATTACGAACGTAATCGGCGGCACGGGCAAGACCACTCTCTACGGCGGTGCGGCAAACGAAGTCTTCACGGCTGGCAATGGCGATACCTCCTTGTACGGCGGCGGCGGCAAGAACACCTTGGTTGGTTACAGTGGCGAAGACAAAGATGCAAAGACGAAGTTCTTCGTACTCGGCAACAACAACGGTGCACAGAATACAATTCAAAACTTCGCGTTCGCAGACACCGCAGCAGACGGATCGGTAGCTGACGTTATCGAAATCGACACCAACAACAACTTCACCTCCAATGTCTATGCAAAAGGCACAAACGATGTCGTTATCGAAGTCAGCAACCGCAACACCGGCGCAACTGAAAGAGTTGTTGTTGAAGGCGCAATGGGTCGTAACATGTACGTCACCGATAACCGAATCGCGCAAGTCAACTCGACCACTTTGGACTATGACGGACAAGCTAACTACTTCGTCGCAACCGGTCAGAACGCGGTACTCACGGTCAACGACACGACCAGCACAGAAGCTCAGATCTGGCTTGACAATCCGGGATGGCGCGGTCAAGAAGACAACTTCATCGGCGACATCAGAACCATTGACGCTAGCACCTACACCGGCAAGGCTGAACTCGCAGGCGGCAAAGACACCAGCGATATAATTATTGGCGGTCTTGGCAAGAACAGCCTGTGGGGCGGCGAAGGTGCCGAAGGTAATGACTCGCTCGTTGGCGGTGCAGGACAGAACAACTTCTACTACACAATGGGCAACGGCGACGACACCATCAGCGGTACGCACGAAGGCGATACGGTCTTCCTGACTCAAGTCAGCATTGACCAAATCACCGGCGCAAGCTTCGAAGGCTCTACTGCAACGCTCAACTTCGCTGACGGCGGCAGACTCACCATTCAAGATGCTGACAAAGCTAACTACGTTGTCACTAGCGGCGAAGAAATGAGAACCTACAGAGTTGAAAACGGTGCTTTTGTTCAGAACTAAGCTTTGATGGAACGTTGAAAATAAATAGATAACGTAAGCTAAACCTTTTCCGGTCTGCTTCTCAAAACGAGGAGCAGACTTTTTTTATGAAAAAAATTCCCTTAGCGATTTGCTTAGGGGTAAATTTTTATAAGAAACGTCGACTAAGAGACTTTGCCGCGTAACTGGCAAGAAATTTATATCGGTCGGCTTTGGCTAAAAGTTCTCTTCAAAGGAAATTGCTATGCGCGACAGTTTTGTTTTGCTAAATTTTTTCCAGTCTGCTTCTCAAAACGAGGAGCAGACTTTTTTTATGTAAAAAAAATTCCCTTAGCGAATAGCTTAGGGGTAAATTTTTATAAGAATCGTCGACTAAGAGACTTTGCCGCGTAACCGGCAAGGAATTTATAACGGTCGGCTTTGGCTAAAAGTTCTCTTCAAAGGGAATTACCCTGCGCGACAGTTTTTCCGAGTTCGTAAGCCTGATTTAATTCCTTATGCCCTTTAATGTCGCCAAACTTGAAGACACCGCCCGCTAAAACGTGCCCGCGTTCCGTCCAGCCCAAATGCTTCATGAGATTTTGATAATATTGGAGTGCGTCATCAAAGCCGTAACCTTCCGCCGCCATTAAAAGCACCGATTCTTTCTTCGGATTGGCAAGATTGGGGTCGCATTCGGCGACGGCGAACAATCTATCAAAAGCCGTGCGAAGTTGCCCGCTGAAATTCCAATAGTAAAGAGGCGTCGCCAAAACTACAACGTCAGCCGCTTTGTACGCGGGATAAATCTTGTCCATGTCATCTTTTTGCACGCAAGGGCTATCGGGATTGCGTCCGCCGCCAAAACAACCTTTGCAGCCGTGAATATTCATCTTGTCAAGGAAGAAAATTTCGACTTCGCAACCGGCTTCGCGTGCGCCACGCGAAAATTCTTCGACAAGCGCGGAAGTATTTCCTTTCGGGCGCGGACTGCCATTCAAAACGATAATCTTTCTGCTCATTTGAGTCACTCTCCTAAAATTTGCGTTCAGTGATATAATATCAGAAAATTTCTCAGCTACAAGTACGAACTTTTTTGTTAGAGGTGATAAAAAATGGAACGCTGTATCGGTAATGAAAGTTTCAAAGATACGGGCTTATTTTATACGCTGAAATTGATTAAGGGCAAATATAAAATGCGCGTCCTTTATACGTTAATGGAATTTAGCGTTGTGCGATTCGGAGAAATGAAGAGATATTTGGGCGAAATTTCCTACCGCATGTTGAGTAGCACATTAAAGGAATTGGAAGCGGACAATTTGATAAAAAGAAAAGAGTACGACCAACTTCCACCGAAAGTTGAGTACTCTTTGACCGAACGCGGGAAATATTTAATTCCTTTGTTAGACGGTTTATGTCAATGGGGCGACGAGCATAAGCCTTGAAAAACTAACTTGCTATCAGCGTCTGAATCTTTTTTCGACCTTAGTAAATATCAACGGGATTATAAAAAGTATCGAGAAAAACGGCAGAAACGCTTTAAAAAATTCGTACGCCTCGACGCTGAATAAAACTTTCATTATCGGATAAATCACGACCGCGATAACGCCCAAAATAGCAAAACCGATTATGATTCTCCAGAGCCGGTCTTTAAAACTAATCTTTATGCTGAAATTTATGAATCTCTGCTCAAAAAACCAGCCCAAAAAGAACGCTAGCCCGAATCCTAGCGCGTCAAAGGCATCTACTCGCGCCTTCAGCGGGTCGACGATTATTTTTCCATTCAAAAATTCTTCCGGATACGGCTTGAAATACAGCCACAGGAATACGACTAAGCAAAATATCAGCCCGCCAAGAAAAAATAATACTTGCCGCTCTTTGTCTTTGCCTATCCACGCGAAAATTTTCTCCGCCACGAATAATAAGCCGATTGAATACGCTATCGCAACTATTACATCTTGCGGCGTGTGCATTCCTAAAAAATTTCGGCTGAATGCTACCAAAAATACTATCAAACCGCATGGAATTATCAGCAACGGCAAAACTTTCCTGTAAAAAAACGCTAAACCGCCATAAACTGCAGTCGTAAATTGCGTGTGTCCGCTCGGAAAGGAATACTCTGACGCCTCTTTTAACGCCTCCGCTGAAGGTATCAAGCCCGCGTCCTTTATCCACGGACGATAGACGCAAAACGTCCCTTTTATCAGGACGTTAATCACTCTTCCGCACGTCGCGTTGAATAAAATAAAAATTCCCGCTTGCTTGTTGAAACACCAAAATAAAATCGCAGGTATCGCCGCCGATAATGAGCTTTTGGGTATATTTGATATAAACGTAAAAAAGCCCTCGCCGCCCCAATCGTTGCGAATTTCCTGCAGAAATATTAAATAATCTAAATCCACAACGCGCCTCCTCAGTACAGCGGATATTTTTTGCAAAGCGCGGCGACTCTGGCTCGCGCCGTATTTTTTTTGCCTTCGTCAGTCGGATTATTCAGAACCAACGCAATAATATTTGCAACTTCGCGCATATCGTCTTCCATAAAGCCGCGCGTCGTCAAAGCAGGACTTCCAAGCCTTAATCCGCTCGTGACAAACGGGCTACGCGGCTCAAACGGGATTGTATTCTTATTCGCCGTGATATTTACCTCGTCAAGCACGTTTTGCGCCTCTTTGCCCGTGATTTTTTTGCTCGTAAGGTCGACAAGCATTAAATGATTGTCCGTGCCGCCGCTAACTATCCTAAATCCGTCTTTTTGGAGCGTTTCAGCCAAAATTTTCGCGTTCTTGATAATCTGCGCGGCATATTTTTTGAATTCCGGTTGCAACGCCTCGCCAAATGCTACAGCTTTTGCCGCTATCACGTGCATTAAAGGTCCGCCCTGCGTGCCAGGAAAGATTGCTTTGTTAAATTGCTTGCCAAACTCCGCGTCTTTGCACAAAATTAGCCCGCCACGCGGTCCTCTAAGCGTTTTATGCGTCGTCGAAGTCACTACATCGGCAAAAGGTAGCGGACTTGGGTGCAATCCCGCCGCAACTAGCCCCGCTATGTGCGCCATGTCTACCATTAAATACGCGCCGACCTTTTCAGCCGTGTTCGCGAGCCGTTCAAAGTTGATTATCCGCGAATATGCCGACGCGCCCGCCACTATTATTTTCGGACGGCAATTTTCCGCGATTTTTTCTAATTCGTCGTAGTCAATCGTTTCAGTTTCGCGGCTAACTCCGTACGGAACGATTTTAAAATACTTTCCGCTCATATTTACTGGCGAACCGTGCGTTAAATGCCCGCCGTCAGTCAAATTCATGCCCATAATCACATCGCCAGGCGTCGCAAGCGCAAAATATACCGCCATATTAGCTTGTGCGCCCGAATGTGGCTGAACATTTGCATATTCGCAGTCAAAAAGTTGCTTAGCGCGGTCAATCGCAAGCTGTTCCGCCACGTCAACGAACTCGCAACCCCCATAATAACGCTTTCCAGGATAACCTTCCGCATATTTGTTCGTTAAAACCGAGCCTTGCGCCTCCATTACCGCACGACTTACGATATTTTCCGACGCGATAAGCTCCAATTTGTTGCGCTGGCGATTCAGTTCATTTTCCACCGCCGCGAAAAGTTCTTTGTCCTTCTGCAAGCCTTCCATTAAATTCATAATGCAACCTCCGTTAATTTTTAATCAATCCAAGTGCCGACAAAAGCCCGAACATGCCTTGCGCCGCCACATCGTTAATTATTTTGCCGTCCGCGTTGAAATAATAGAAATTCATCACGCTGAACGAAATTTTCTTGCCGGTCGGCGCGAGATTCATAAATTCGCCGTCATGCGTGCCGCTGCAAATCCAACTGACCGCAACTTTGTCATCTTCCGCCGCCATATCAACCATTTCCCAGCGAATATCCGAAAAACTTTTGCGCATTAATTCAACTACCGACAAATAACCCGCGCCGCCGTAAAGCGGCTTTTCTGATACCGGCGTCGTAAATTCCGCGTCATCGGCTATTAATTCTGCCGCTAAAGCCGCGTCGTTCGTGTTTATGCACTTCATAAAGCGTTTCATCGCATTTTTATTGCGCTCGGCTTTGTTCATTTTAAAACCTCCCATATTTTTTCCGCCGAAATTGCCCCGTGACGTAATATTTTCGGCTCCGACCCTGTTAAATCGATTATCGTTGACGAAATTCCGAATTTACATTGCCCGCCGTCCAATATTAGCGGTATTTTTCCCGATAAGTTGTCAAAAACTTCCTGCGCGGTCTTCGGCGGCGTTTTTCCCGATAAATTCGCGCTCGGTGCCGCTATCGGCACGCCAGATAGTTTTATCAGCCTCAATGCTACGTCATTTGCCGGAAATCTTATCCCAACGCTTGATTTTCCCGTCACGAAGTCTGGAACAATTTTATTCTTTGCTAATATTATCGTCAAGGCTCCTGGACAGAACATTTTAAATAATTTTTCTGCCTGCGCGGTGATTCTCGCGATTTTTTCTGCCATTTCTAGGCTTGCGACGTGCAAACTTAGCGGTTTATCGCTCGGTCTGCCCTTTGCTACGAATATTTTCCGGCAAGCCTCGACATTTAAGCCGTCCGCGCCCAATCCGTAGACAGTTTCGGTCGGAAACGCGACTATTTCGCCTTTTTTAATCATTTCCGCCGCTAAATTCAGATTTTCTTCCGTCGCTTGTAATATTTTTGTCATTAATTCCATTTCTCCTTGTACTGATGAAAAATTTTGATATAATTTCGCTAATGCCGAACCTCTAAAGGCGGTAACTTGACGCTTTGAGGAGGGAGGTGAAAATCATGTTAGATGTCCTCATTAGTCTCGGAGTTCAAGTGGTTGGAACGGTCGTTGGTGGGCTAATCTTGAATTACATCAGCAAACGATGGTTCTAACCGGCAGATTGTCCACTCTTACTGCCCGCTAATCGATTAGCAGTCGGTTATGGCAAAACGAAGCCCCCGTACAGTTTAGCAGCCTGTGCGGGGGTCATTCGTTTTCGGTGAAATCATGTTAGAACTGCTGTCCTCATTGCAGTTGTTGCCTTTAATCAACGTCGTTAATTTATCACAGCCTTATTGCTTTGTCAACTTTTTGCCTGAAATTACGCGCTCAAGCCCTGCTAAGTCTTTAAAAATCGTCACGTCAACGAAATTTGCCGCCTCAAACATTTTTTTGACTTCCAACGCCTGATTTATTCCGATTTCGACCGCTAAAACTCCATTTTCCGATAAAAATTGCGGCGCGGCTGATATTATTCGCCGATAAAATGCTAAACCGTCCTTTCCGCCGTCCAAAGCGATTAGCGGTTCGCTCTGAACTTCTTTTTGCAAAGTTTTTAGGTCGCGAGTTGGTATATATGGCGGATTTGAAACTATCGCGTCGAAAATTTTACCTTTGAGCGGCGAAAATAAGTCTCCGCAGTGAAATTCTATTCTATTTTCGACGTGAAACTTAATCGCATTGAATTTAGCGACTTCCAAAGCCTTTTCCGATATGTCGACGGCGATTGCGCGAGCATTTTTGACGAATTTGAGGATAGAAATAGGAATTGCGCCGGAACCGGTGCCCAAATCGGCGAAAATAACTTCCCGATTGAGTCCGCGCAGGTATTTGCCGACGATTTCAGTTAAAATTTCGGTTTCAGGGCGCGGAATGAGCACATTTTCATTAACGGCGAAGGTTAAGCCCATAAAATCTTTTTTTTTGATGATATAAGCGACGGGCGAGCCGTTCAGGCGTTGATTTATGAGTTCATTGAAGCGCAAAACGCTTTCGAGCGGCAAAATTTTATCAGAATCGATATAAAGATTTAATCTGCGACAATTTAGGACGTTTGCGAGCAAAATTTCTGCATCGAGGCGCGGATTTTCGATTTTAGCGGCAGAAAATCTTTCTGAAGCGGCTTTCAAGGCATTGAAGACGGAAAATTTCATTTAGAACACCTCCGAAGCGATTTTAGCAAAAAAAAACGACCTCTGAAAGGCGATTTAGGAAAAAATTTTGCTTGCGAGGCGATTTGAGCGTTTGAAGTCGGTTTGAAAGTGGTTTTGAGGGTTTGAAAGTGGTTTTAAGGCGTTAAAAACGGTTTTGAGTGCTGTTTGAGGGCGCGAAAGTAAAATTCTGTTTAAATATAATTTTAAGGTCTAAAAAATGGCGTCGTGACGCGGATTTTTGTGGGGTACAAAAAAAGCCCCTATTTTTGGGGCAAAAAATCGGTGCAAAGTGAAAAATCTATTTAAATGTAATTTTATCTCGGCTTAGCGAAAATCATTCTGCCGGCGGAAGTTTGCAACGCGCTAGTGACTTCAACCGAAATTGTCCGGCTCAAATATCTATGACCGTTCTCAATAACAATCATTGTGCCGTCGTCGAGGTAGGCGACGCCCTGACCAGGCTCTTTTCCGTCCTTGACGACCTGAACTTTCATAGTTTCGCCCGGAATCACGACAGGTTTAACGGCGTTAGACAATTCGTTAATGTTAAGCACTTCGACGCCGCGAAGTTGAGCGACTTTGTTAAGATTGAAATCGTTTGTGATGATTTTTCCGCCTAATTTCTGCGCGAGACGCACCAATTTTGAATCAACGCCTTGAATGTCTTCAAAATCGACGTTCATAATTTCAACTTCCATATTTGATTCGTCTTCGCGAATTTTTTGCAGAACATCAAGCCCGCGACGCCCGCGAACCCTTCTAAGCGAGTCCGACGAATCAGCAATGTATTGCAACTCCTCCAAAACGAAAACCGGAATTAAAAGCGTGCCCTCAAGGAATCCAGTTTTGCAAATATCCGCAATTCGCCCGTCGATAATAACGTTGGTGTCCAAAAGCTTATAATTTTTGTCTTTATTCTCTTTAAGCTTGACGAGATTAACTTTTGCGCGTTCAACGGGCGGATTTTCTTCGGGCGTGGGCGTTTCTTCGACTTTTTCAGGCTCTTTAGCGGTTTTAGCAACCTTTTCCGCCTCGCGATTGCGAATAATTTCCTTTATGAAGTCAAAACTGCCAGTAATTTCCTTTCTTTTCTTGATTGTGAGGCGAATTCCCAAATAACCGAGCACGAGGCTAAAAATAATGGGAATATAGTCGCCGACGACGGGGATTCGCGCAAATGCACTGCCTAATAAATTCGCGATTATAAGTCCTATTGCCAAACCGACCGCTCCAGCGATTACGTCGTTGATTGGCATTTTGCTAAGCTGTTTTTCGACAAAAGTAGTAAAAGTTTTTAGTTTTCCGATTAGATACGGCGAAATGAACCACCCGCCAAGCCCGCCGAGCGTCGCGCCCGCCAAAATGCAGAGTAAATTTGCGATTGTAAGGCGGAAAATGCCCGTATCGACTTGAAAAAGCTCCAAATTGATGTAGGAAATTAGAAATGGGCTTACTCGATGCAACGCAACGCCGCCCAATATCGCGAACGTCAGCGTTATGAAAAATTTTATTGCCTTATCTAACATAAGCTTCACCTCCTATAAAATTTGAGGCAAGCCTAACATATCTTCCTGAAATTTTACTGATTAAGTATTATAGAAACCCTCAGAACGATTTTTTCGGCTAAATCCGCCTTAGTCATCTTTGAAAAGTTTTCGACCTCGCCATTTCGCCAAATTATCGACGCAATATTAGTTTTAACGGCAAATCCTGCGCCTTCAGCGGTAACATCGTTAGCAACTATGAAATTTAAATTCTTTTCGACCAATTTTTTCCGCGCATATTCCAAAATATTTTGAGTTTCGGCGGCGAATCCGACTAAAATTTGATTTTTTTTCAATGCGCCGAGTTCTTTTAGTATATCGGGGTTTTTTACGAGTTCCAGAGTTAAATTTTCGGCGGATTTCTTGATTTTCTGCGCGGCGGGCGTTTTTACGCGATAATCAGCGACGGCGGCGGACATTATCACGCAATCAGCCGTTTCAAATTCATTTAGAACTTTTTCGCGCATTTCTAACGCCGATTCGACCTTGAAAAACTTTTTTAAGCCGTTCGGAGGCTCTAAATTACTATTTCCGGAGACTAAAACGACTTCCGCGCCCGCATTTACGGCAGATTTTGCAATTTCGTAGCCCATGCGCCCGCTTGAACGATTTCCGATATATCGCACTGGGTCAATAGCCTCAATCGTGCCGCCCGCCGTCACTACAACTTTTTTTCCGGCTAAAATCTTATCTTGAGCAAAAAATTTCTCGATTTGGGCGCAGATTTCTGTTGGTTCGGGCAATCTACCCTTGCCGACGGTGCCGCAAGCTAAAATTCCGACGTTTGGCTCTAAAATTTGCACTCCACGCGCCTTTAAAACGGATAAATTTGCTTGCGTCGCTGGATTTTCATACATTTTGGTATTCATTGACGGCGCGACTAAAATTTTCCCATCGAAAGCTAAAATTGTCGTCGTAAGCAAATCATCGGCTATTCCGTGCGCCATTTTCGCTAAAAAATTCGCTGTTGCGGGCGCAATCAGTATTAAATCGGCGAAATTTGCTAATCCAATGTGCGCAACATGAAAATTAGCCGCGTCGCCGAACATTTCGACGGACACGGCATTATTTGTTATTTCTTGAAAAGTTCTCGGCGAAACGAACTCGGTAGCGTGCTTTGTCATCATAATTTTGACGTTTGCGCCCGATTTTTTGAGCAAACTTGCGACTTCGACGACTTTATAAGCCGCAATTCCGCCCGTCACGCCGATTAAAATGTTTTTTTTGTCAAGCATAGCTTAATCCTTTATCTTGTAGGTAATTTTCCCCTCATTAATCTCTTCCATAGCGTTTGTGACGAATTTATTTGCGCGATTTTCGACGCGGCAGGGCGCACCGTTCAAAAGTTCGCGTGCGCGTTTACTTGCGAGCACTACAAGCGCGTAGCGGCTATGCGTTTGCTGTAACATTGAATCTGTCGAAGGATTTACCATGCTGAGCACGTCTTCTTTAAGTTTCATTCAAAAAACCCCCTTCAAAGGCGAATTTTTCGGCGTTTCGAGCGACTTTTAAGCGTTCGGCGGTCAAAATCGCCTTAATTTGTTCGACTGCGTTATCAACCGTATCATTTACGACGACATAATCATAATTCAGCCCGATTTTTATTTCAGCGACGGCATTTTTTAATCTGCGAGCTAAACTTTCGGGATTTTCGGTGCCGCGACCTTCAATTCTGCTTTTTAATTCCTCTAAACTCGGCGGAAGCAGGAAAATATAGACGCCTTCGGGGCATTTTTGCTTAACATTCAATGCGCCTTGCACGTCAATTTCCAAAAGAATATCTTCGCCGCGATTTAGCCGCTCTTCGATTTTATTTAGCGGTGTTCCGTAAAAATTCCCGTAAACTTCGGCGTATTCGAGGAATTTTTCTTCTAAAATCCACGTTCTGAACTCCGCGAAGCTCAAAAAATAATAATCTTTGCCGTCGATTTCGCCTGGACGCGGAATTCTGGTCGTAGCGGAGACAGAATAAGCGACTTCGGGCAAGTCAGCCAAGATTTTTTTACAAACTGTGCCTTTGCCCGTGCCGCTCGCGCCAGAAATCACTATCAATAGACCTTTTTGCATTAAAATTCTCCAGAAAATACTTTTTCGGCGGCTCCGGTCATGAAAATATGATTATTTGTGCGCCAATAGATATTTAATTCGCCGCCGTCAAGAATAACGGTAGATTTTCTGCCCGCAAAGCCATTTAAATTCGCCGCAACCGCCGTAGCGCAAGCTCCGGTGCCGCAAGCCATAGTAATTCCGCTTCCGCGCTCCCAAACGCGCATTCTAAGCTTATTTTCGCCGATAACCTGCACAAATTCGGTATTTGTCTTACGCGGGAAGAATTTATGCGTCTCAAATTTCGGTCCGACGTGTTCCAAATCGATTTTTTTAATATCGTCGACGAAAATAACGCAATGCGGGTTGCCCATGCTTACGCAAGTCATTTTATAAGTCTTTCCGTCGACTTCGATAGGCTCGGCGACCAATTTTTGACTGCCGAAGCCGTCAACAGGGATTTTATCGGCGTTAAAAATGGGTTCGCCCATGTCGACGGTAACTAAATCGTATTTCATGCTGACAGTAAGGACGCCCGCGCCGGTTTCGACGGTTAAATCGTCGTCGGAGAAGAATTTATCGCCGCTCAAGAGGTAACGAGCGAAACAACGAATGCCATTGCCGCACATTTCCGGCTCTGTGCCGTCCGCGTTAAAAATTCTCATGCGCGTGGCGGCTTTAGTCGAATTTTGAACATAAATCACGCCGTCCGCGCCAATTCCGAAGTGTCTATCGCACAACTGACGAATTTTTTCGGGACTTTCAATCTTATCGCCCACGCGGTCGATTATTATAAAATCATTTCCGCAACCTTGCCATTTTTCAAACTTCTGCATAGTTTTTTCCTCCTTTGATTGGCGCAGTATACTACTTTTTTTCGCGCTTTGCAACTTTTACGCGCCTTTGCTATAATCTTTAAAAAAATTTTTGGAGGCATTTCAAATTTGGACGCTATCATCTCTAAAATTTTTCCAAATTCGCTCGCGGAAGAGCTTCAAATCGTTTCCGGCGATAAAATTTTAAAAATCAATGGGAAATCGCCGCTTGACATCATTGATTTAAGTTTTTTGCTCGCAGAAGAGGAAATTGAATTGCTTATCGAACATTCCGACGGCGAAAAGGAAATTATTGCCTTTGAAAAGGATTTTGATGAAGAATTGGGCGCGGAATTTGAATCGGCGGTCTTTGACGGCATTAAACGCTGTAAAAATCATTGCGTTTTCTGTTTTGTCGACATGATTGCCCCGAATATGCGCAAAACTCTCAATATCAAGGACGATGATTACCGCTTATCGTTCCTTTTCGGGAATTTTATTACGCTGACGAACTTAACGGCGAAAGATTTCAGCAGAATTAAGAAATATCATCTATCGCCGCTATTTATTTCGGTTCATTCTATGAATCCGGAGCTTCGCGCACGAATTTTACGGACGCCGCTAGGAAAAAACATACAAAATCAGCTTGACGAGCTGGAAAAAGCCGGCGTCGAATATCATACGCAGGTAGTTTTATGTAAAAATTTAAATGACGGCGAGGAATTGGACTATACAATCGCGGAAATTTTAAAACGGCGACCGCACGCGCTAAGTTTGGCAATAGTTCCAGTCGGAGTGACGAAATATCGCCGTGATAAGTTCGTTTTAGAGCAATTCGACAAAGAATCGGCGTTAAAAGTGATTGAGCAGGTTGAAAAGTGGCAAAAAAAAATCCGCGCAGAGTCTGGACGGACATTTTTATATTTGGGCGATGAATTTTACCTTTTAGCGGAAAAAAATCTGCCGCCGGTCGAGTTTTACGACGATTTTCCGCAGATAGAAAACGGAATCGGCATGACGCGCAATTTTATAGATGAATTCGGCGTGTTTGAAGTAAAAATCGCAGAAAATTTATCAATAGACGTGATAAGCGGAACTTCTTTTGGCAAAGTGCTAAAAAAATTGGTCGACGCGCCGAACGTTAGGATTTTGCCTGTGGAAAATAAATTTTTCGGGTCTAAAGTGAATGTTTCCGGACTTTTGACGGGAAAAGACATAATCGAGGCGTTAAAAGGCGGCGGCGAGCGCGATTTGATATTAATTCCGGCGACGGCGTTAAAATCTGGCGAAGAAATCTTTTTAGACGACGTTTCACTAGCAGAAATGCGGAAAATTTTTGCTCCCGCGCAAATTTTACCAGTTCACGACGGCGCGGAGTTCAGAAAAATTTTGGAAGGAGAAATTTAAATGAGCAAACCAATAGTAGCGATAGTTGGACGCCCGAACGTGGGGAAATCGACGCTTTTTAATCAGATAGGGAAGAAAAGATTATCAATCGTTGACGATATGGCGGGCGTGACGCGCGATAGAATCTACATGGACGCGACGTGGCTAAATCGCGAGTTCACATTGATAGACACGGGCGGCATTGAGATAAAAACGGCGGATAAAATGCTAAACGAAATAAAAATTCAAGTAAAAATCGCAGTTGAAGAGGCTGACGCGATAATTTTCGTAGTCGATGGGCGAGCGGGAGTGACTTTGGAAGATGAAAACGTAGCAAAATTCCTTCGCGGGTCGAAAAAGCCGATAATTTTAGCTGTAAACAAAATTGACGGAATAAATTTGGAGCAAGAAGCGTTTGAGTTTTATAAATTGGGATTAGGCGAGCCGATAGGAATTTCGGCGAGCAACGCGCTAAATTTGGGCGATTTACTCGACGCGGTGATAAAAAATTTGCCTGAAGACGAAAAAAATACGCCTAAAGACGACGACGAGATAAAAATTGCGGTTATAGGGCGTCCGAACGTCGGGAAATCGTCATTAGTTAATAAAATGTTGGGCGAAGAGCGGGTAATTGTCAGCGACGTACCTGGAACGACGCGCGACGCAATCGACACGCATTTTTTTATGAACGGAACGAAATTTACGCTGATAGACACGGCGGGAATGCGTAAAAAGTCGAAAATTGATGAGCCGGTCGAAAGATACAGCGTTATTCGTTCGCTTAGGGCGATTGACCGCGCAGATGTCGTGCTGATGTTGATTGAAGCACCGGTCGGAGTGACTGAACAGGATAAAAAAATCGCGGGCTACGCGCATGATTCCGGCAAAGGTTGCGTTATCGTCGTCAACAAGTGGGATATTTTCCCGAATAAGCATGACAGGTCGACAAATCGCTTTACAGATGAACTTCGCGAGCGTTTAGGCTTTCTACAATATGCGCCGGTGGTTTATATCAGCGCGTTGACGGGTCAAAGGGTCGAGCGCGTGACGGAACTTGTTAAATTTGTCGCCGAGCAACAGTCAATGCGGATTCAAACGAGCGTTTTGAACGAATTAATTCGCGATGCGGTTGCCGTCAATCCGCCGCCGAGCAAAAAGGGCAAGTCGGCAAAGATTTTCTTCGTGACGCAAGCGGAAATTTGCCCGCCGCGCTTTATAATCTTCGTCAACGAGCCGGAACTTTTGCATTTCTCCTATCTGCGTTTCATTGAAAACCGATTGCGCGAAAGTTTCGGCTTTGAAGGCACGCCGCTTAAATTTTTCGTTCGCAAACACAATCAAAAAGAAGATGAGCAATAAAAACGCGATGATTTGCTAAAAGTTTTGTAACGTTACAACGCGCTAACTGTTCCGCCGCTTTCAAAGCGGATTTTTCGTTCGTAAACACAATCAAAAGGACACTGAACAATAACAAACACGAATTGAATCAATAACGATTGCGCATTGCGAAAAAAAATTACTCCTGCTATACTTTGCACCGTTTCAAGGGATTGGAACGATGACTTAAGACAGGAGGCAATCACCATGAAGAAATTTTTCAAAGAAGACGCCGCAATTCTCGCGTTCAGCACGGGCTTGTTTAGCGCGTCGCTGGTTATCGGATTAATTTTCATGTATGGTTTCGACAAAGTTTTTTAAGCAAATTTTTTACCAGAAATTTTAAGCAAAGGAGGCACGAATCATGAAGAAAAACTTCAAAGACAGTGTCCTCGCGGTGAGCACAGGAATTTTCGCCTGCTCGCTGGCAGTTGGTCTAGCATTCATCTACGCATTCGATAAATTCATCTAAAGTAAATGCGTTGAAGGTATCACGGCGGCGGCTCAAAGTAGCGTCGGCTAATGAGCAAATCCTTCACGCGCTAGGATTAAAAATACCTTCCCTAAGATAGAAATACCCTCCCCAAAAAAATTCCCCGCCACGTCGACGGGGAGTTTTTTTATTCCTTGAAGCCAACAAAGGCAATTCCATTTCTGGCAATGCCCGTGCTATTTGTGAGCCGCGATTGACCGTAAACATAGCCTTTGACGTTGATAATAGAATCTTCCGCGACGCCTTGAGCACTGCCGACAATGTAAATAGAAATCGTCACGGGCTTATTCTTATCCTTGACAATCATCATAGCATGATAACAATTTCCGTCAAAAAATCGCGCAACCGAATTTTCAGGCGGCAGTTGTTGAATAGAATAAATTTGCCCTCGAAAATTTACAACTTCGCCATAATATTCCCAAGGTTCATCTAAGACTTTCGACGCACTAACTTTATTTCCATGCGCCTTGCGTAGGTATTCGGGATACTTTTTAATTAAATCGGTCGCTTTTTCCCAATTAAAGCTATCTCTCTCGGTGTCGGCGGTCGTCTTATTCCAGCCCATAGTAATTTCGCGCATCATTTCCTTAGTATCGCGATTACCTGCCGTTCTGCGCGATTCAAGCGCGGTTTCGTCCAAACGTCTTTCTTGCGGCGGCGTGTTGAATTTTACAGGGCTTGAATCTGAAACTTTTCCGAGCTTAGGTTTTTCGTCCCTTTGCGCCCATTCGTCATATATTTCTACAGCCATAGCTTTATAGGATTCAAGTTGTCCGGGAATTTGCGTCCGATAAAAGCCGTAAAAGGCGATTGCGCTAATAATTACCCATATCAGCAATTTTCGCCTGTAGTAGCGCACCGGCGCCGTCAACAACCTTGCCGATTTAAGCGCGATTAGTAGCGCAATGATGAGCTTGTAAGCGTAATATATGCTGGCTACTCCTGCGATTAAAAACGCTACGACGAAAGCTCTATTAAACGTCAGTCCGTAACGAATTGCGACAAAAATTAATGAGGCGATATATAGTGCAGTAAGGCGTCTGTTATTTATGCTCATCTAAAGTCCTCCTTAACAAAAATTTCCCTGTTTACGGAAATTTTAGCATAGGAGAAATTTAACGTCAAAGATTCTTTTCTGCCGAATAGCGACCGCGCAGATATAAAAACGTCGTATCTGGCACGAGGCTTTTTATTTTTTCGAAGTCGCCGCGCTTGAGAGCTTCGCGAACAGAACTTGCGCTAATTGTTTCGTCGGAAATTTCTCTGCGCGGAATTTCGCAGAACTCAACGCCGTAACGAGGCAGAATTCTTTTCATAGTCTCGTTATATTGGCGCGTGACATTATCTTTCGGCTCTTCGCCCGCAAAACGTATCGTTATCCCCAACGTCGGCGCAATTTCTTTCGCGAAAATTTCAACGTCCTCGCTAGAATCAACTTGCACGTCTTGGAGTTCAGCTTTGTTGAAGTAACCCGAAAATGTCTGCTGGGAAATGATGAACTTGCCGCTTGGCAAAACTTCGACGTTAGGGAAATTCTTAACGCCCTGCCGCACAAGGTCAATCCTGTCAGCAAATGGAAATTCGCTTTTATCCTCTTCCACGACGAAAATATAAAGCCGCGCAACTTTAGCCGCCGCGTACTCGACAAGGTATTGATGACCTAGCGTGAACGGATTGCAATTCATGACGATTGCGCCGATTGGCAATTTCTTCGCCCGAAGTTTTTCCTTGTAAGCTTCCAACTCCGCGCCATAAGAAACTTTTGCTCCGCCCTGCTCGAATTGCGCCGGAATTCCGTAGCGATGACATATTGGCGGCGGCGCAGGATATTTAAATTCTTTATCGCGGAAGAAATTATTCTGCGTCAATATGTCGAAATAATTTTCCGCCAAAACTTTATAGCCGAGTTCGTTTAAATGCCTTTTCGCAGAGAAAAAATCTTTGTAGTTATGCGGCGGGTCGAAAGCGTCGGAAACGTCAATGAAAGGAATATTTTTCGCCGATAAATCAGACAGCCACACAAAGATAATATCGCCGGGCGAAGGCGTTAAGTTATTAAGGTCGTAAAAAATATCTTGATAGCGGAACCAACAGCGATGGCTTTCGTTCTCGACGCGATAGGGCAAATTGTTTTCGTTTAGCATTTTCTGCAGATAAGATTCAATCGTTTTATCGAAAGGCGCGTAAATTCCTTCGTGGTGACACGAGCCGACGAAATAAATCCTGTTCAAAAACTTTTCGGGCTGATAAGCGGTCATGCGCTTGCCGTTTTTAATCATTCTAAGCGGGTGGTCGTTATCTTTAACAGTGACTGTGCCGTCAGGATTCGTTACGGATTGTTCAGCCTCCAGCAAGACAAAAACTTCTTCGTTCGTGTAGCCCAGCTTGTCAAGGGGCGTCTTAACCTTGCCGCTTTTGTCATTGAGCAGAAGGCTTTGCAAGTCCTTATGCAATTTGAGTTGCTTTTGAAAGTCAAGCCCGTCCTTATAGCGTTGAACTTTTGGAAAATTTGTCAGGAACAATTTGACGCCTGGATAACGTTGCAAAAAATTCAGCAATGGAATTTCGGCGTAAGCTTTGCGCATGAAATGAACCGCAAGCCCGTCAAGATAAATCGCTTTTTCGTCCGGAGACTTTTTATCCGACGTGAGGAAAATAATTTTGTCAAAGCCGTCAGTATTCATTTCGGAAAAATTTTTGTAAGCAAGCGGCGCGATAATGCCGTATAAGGAATAATTTATTTCGCCCGCCGGCGCGTCAAGCGTACTGAACTGCGCGGTTAATCTTTTGTCGTATTTAAATTGAACGTAAATTTCCCACATAAAGTTCAAGAATTTTTTCTCGGCGACGAACAGCGGCTTTTTAATTTCGTTATCAATGCAGTATTGCGGAAAAATATAGCCTGCCGTGAAACAATCGCGCAGGACGACTAAACGTGTGGTATCTCTCATAATAAACCTCCTAAAAACTTAAAAAAATGGAGCCAAATGGCTCCTCTTAAAATTTTTCATCGTTGCTCCTGATTATATTGCGCTTGCTGATTGTACTGCGGCGTTTGGTCGTATTGCTGATTGTAGCCTTGCTCGTACTGCTGCTGGCTGTAACCTTGTTGCCCGCCGTAGGATTGCGAATAATTTTGCTGAGCCGCTTGTTGATTCATTTGAACTTTTGCCTGCTGAAGAATTTGCCGCGCATTTTCTAGCCCGGCTTGAGCCTGTTGCACGCCCTGAAAAGTATTTGTCACGTGCGCGATTAGCTGGTCGAAAACTTGATTAGCGTAGCGGTCGGCGTCGTCTTGCAGTTGCTTAGCATTTTGGCGCGTCCGCTCCATTATCTCGGCTTCTTGTTGTTGCGCTTGACTTAGAACCATTCGCGATTTTTCACGTGCCTTGATTACTATGTCGTTTTCGTCCATAAGTTGTTCGGCTTGCAGTTGCGCTTGCTTGATTATGTTATTTGCTTCTGCCTGCGCGTTCTGCAAAATGGTATCGCGTTCTTTCATGACTTCGCTTGCGTGTTCTAGTTCCTGCGGCAATTCTTGGCGCAATTCGTTGACCAGATGGAGAAATTCTTCTTCCGATATGAGCATTTTGTTAGTTAGCGGCAAATGTGGTGCGCCCGCCGCCATATCCTCTATTTTGGCTAAAATATCGCGTACTGCCATAATCATCCCCTCTTAAAAGCAATTAGGAATTTGGAATTAGGAATTATTCCTGAGTTTTCATTTTGGATTGGAGCGCAAACTCCACGCACTCCGGCACAAGTCCATGAACGTCGCCGCCGAAATGCGCTAGCTCTCTTATTCCCGAAGAACTTATAAACAAAAATTCTGGAGCTGTCAATAAAAAAATCGTGTCGACGTTCGGGATAAGGTGGCGCATCATTTGCGCCTTATTGACTTCGTATTCAAAATCTGTCGCCGAACGAAGTCCGCGAATTATCAAATTAACGTCGTGTTCTTTAATGTAGTCGGAAGCAAGCCCATTGCAACCGTCAACTGTCACGTTATCGATATGAACTGTCGCTTCGCGCAGAAGTTCAACGCGCTCTTGCATATTGAACAGATATTTTTTCTGCTCGTTAATGAAGACGCAAACAATCAGTTCGTCGACCAGACGCGCCGCCCGCTCAAAAATATTTACGTGCCCATTAGTTACGGGGTCGAAACTGCCCGTGCAAATTGCTTTCTTCATGATGAAGCTTTCCTTTCAAAAATTGTTATGGCTGTGGTGTGTCCGTAGGTTATTTTCCGGACGAGTTGGAAATTTATTGGGGCGGCGAAAATTTCCGTCGTGCCGTGTTCGATAATCATTAAGCCGCCTTCGACGAGTAAATTTTTTTCCGCAACGAGTGCTAAAGATTTTTGCGCAAGCCCTTTTGCATAGGGCGGGTCGCTGAAGATTAAATCGAACGCCTGATTTTGTTTAGCGAGCTTGACTAGAAATTTTTCAAAGTCGCCGCGCAGGACGTTGCAATTTTCAAAGCGCGTCCGAGAAATATTTTCGCGAATAATTTCAGCCGTTGCGTTGTCGATAAAAATTGCTGAATTTGCGCCGCGTGAAATTGCTTCAAGTCCAAGTGCTCCCGTCCCCGCGAATATGTCCAGCACCGAATTTATTTCCGGAAAATTTATCAACCCGCTAAGTATGCTAAACAGCGATTCTTTGACGCGGTCGGCAGTTGGTCTCGTCGAAAGTCCTGTTGGCGTCTTCAACCGCAAGCCCTTTGCCCGTCCTGTAATTATACGCATTTTATCTTAGTAAATCAATTTTTTCAATCTCGTAGCCGTGCTTGTTGAGGGCGCGAACAATTCTATCAATGTGCGTTTGATTGTGCGTCTCGACCGTCACTTCCAAAACAACTTTCTTAAAGCTGTCAGTGACGCGAGCTTGGTCGTGTTCGAGCTTAATGACGTTGGCATTTTCTTCTGTCAGAATTCGCGAAACGTTCAGAAGTTCTCCAGGCTTATCGGCGAGCAAAACGCCAAAGCAAAAGATTCTGCCGCGAACAATCAACGCCTTATCAATCAACGCGGACAAGGTAGAAATATCGATATTGCCGCCGCTGACGATTGCGACGACCTTTTTACCTTTAAAGCCAAGCTTATTGAGAGCCGCCAAACTCAAGACGCCTGCGCCCTCTGCAATAAGTTTATGTTTTTCAATCAGATACAACAGCGCGGACATAATTTCCATTTCGTTGACGGTGATAATTTCGTCGAGATATTTTTGGCAGAAAGCGAAAGTTAAATCGCCCGCCGTCTTGACTGCGCAACCGTCAGCGACCGTATCGGAACTTTTGAGCGAAACGATTTTCCCAGCGTCAAGGGCGGCCTTCATGCAAGCGGCGTTTTCGGGTTCAACGCCAATAACTTTAACTTGCGGGCTGACAACTTTAGTAGCCAGCGCAACGCCCGAAGCAAAGCCGCCGCCGCCAATCGGAACTAAAATTGCGTCAACGTCCTTTAGCTCGTTTATAATCTCAAGCGCGGTCGTGCCTTGTCCGAGAAGAACTTCCAAATCGTTGAAGGGGTGCACGTAAACATAGCCGTATTTCTTTTGCAATTCGAGACTGTGTTTATAAGCGTCGTCGAAGCCGTCGCCGTGCAGGACAACTTCCGCGCCATAAGCTTTAGTTGCCTCAACTTTCAAAATTGGCGTAGTCGCGGGCATACAGATAACCGCCTTGACGCCGAGTTTCTGCGCGGCGAACGCAACGCCCTGTGCGTGATTGCCAGCAGACGCCGTAATAACTCCGCGCTTTTTCTCATCGTCGGTTAGGTGACTGATTTTGTTATAGGCTCCGCGCAGTTTGAACGCGCCAGTATGCTGCATATTTTCGGGCTTGAGGAAAATTTCATTGCCGCTAAGTTCCGAAAAAAAATCGCTCTGGATAAGCTTAGTTTTCTTGACAATGCCGGCAAGTTGTTTATCTGCGCGGTAAACGTCGGCAATCGTGGTGCGCTCGACAATTTCGGCGGGCGATAATTTCTTTTCCGCCTCCGCATTTTTCGTATCACTCAAAATTTAAAACCTCCTGTTGCTTAGTGCAAATAATTTATCATTCCAAAGGCGCAACGTCAATAAAAAAAGCAGGCGTCCGAAATTTTTTCAGACAGCCCACTTTTTTAGTTGGATAGAAAATTAATATTTCATTGAATCATAGTTGACGAATTGATAACCTTGACGTTGCCATTTGTTTTTGAATTTCTCTGCCTGTTCCGCTGGAATCTCGAATTTGCCCGTAGAAGAATCTTTCATTTTGTCAGCGTTTAAGGTTTCGCCTTCCGTGAAAAGCTCTTCGACGCCCTTCTTACTCAAGCTGTAGTTCGATTTGACGCCGAGAAAACTTTTGCCATTAAGACCGATAGTCTCCTTGAAGTACATGTAACCGCCGCCGCCCGTCACGAAGTCAAGCTCGTCGTCCGACATAACTTCATCTCTCAAAATTTCTTTTGCCATAATTATAAGCCTCCAGTTTTATTTCAGAATTATTATACACTACTTGTCAAGTTTTTTTCATGCTTTTTATACGTTGCGAACCAAATTTCGTTACAAGTTGCGAAAAAATTTTTTGGCTGGTAGAATTGGCAAAAACTTTGGAGGAGATTTAATGAAGAGAGTATACAATTTTAATCCCGGACCGGCGACTTTGCCGCTTGAAGTTTTGAAGGAAGCGCAAGCCGAATTCCTGAATTTCAACGGAACGGGAATGTCGATTATCGAGATAAGTCACCGCTCCGCGTCTTACGAAAAAGTTCACAATCAAGCGAAGGCTGACATTTTGGAGCTAATGGGGCTTGGCGACGACTACGACGTTTTATTTATTCAGGGCGGCGCGTCGTTGCAATTCGCTATGCTTCCTCTGAACTTCGCCACGAAGGAAAATCCTGGCTCCTACGTTTTGAGCGGAACTTTTTCCAGCAACGCTTACAAAGAGGCGAAAATTTTGGGCGTTGGAGAAGTTGCCGCCTCGACTAAGGAAGAAAATTTCCGCCGCGTTCCGCGTCAAGACGAACTTAAAATAAATCCCAACGCCGCTTATCTGCACGTTTGCTACAACAACACGATTTACGGCACGGAATTTCACTACGTTCCAGAAACGGGCAATGTTCCGCTTTTCGCCGATATGTCAAGCGATATGCTTAGCCGCCCTATTGATTTCAAAAAGTTTTCGCTGATTTATGCGGGCGTTCAAAAGAATTTGGGTCCGGCGGGCGTCGTGATTGTCGTTGCGCGGAAAAGTTTCATTGAGAAAAGTTTGGAGACTCTCCCGACAATGCTTCGCTACGACACGTTCTATAAAAAGAATTCGCTATATAATACGCCGCCCGCGTTCAGTATTTACATTGTCGGCAAGGTCGCGGCGTGGATTAAAAATTCTGGCGGCTTAGCTGAAATGGCGCGGCGCAACGCAATTAAGGCGAAAATTCTTTACGACGCGATTGACAACTCAAACGGATTTTATCGCGGGCACGCCGAAAAGGATAGCCGCTCTTTTATGAACGTGACGTTTAGATTGCCGAGCGAAGAACTGGAGAAAAAATTTGTCGCACAAGCTCTGGAAAAAAATTTGAGCGGCGTAAAAGGTCACCGCTCTGTTGGAGGTATGCGCGCCTCAATTTATAACGCTATGCCGATTGAGGGCGTGGAAATTTTAGCCGACTTCATGAATAAATTTAGCGGCGAATCGAATTGATAATTGGCTCCGTGAGAATAAAATTAGCGGCGATTTTAGCGACGTTGCTTTCTTCTCCTGTAAAATTGTGGTCGACACCAGTAAGCAACCTAATTTCGCCGCGCTGATAAATTTTCTTATAACTCAAACCGTAAGTATAAGGAACGATAATATCTCCCGTGCCATGAATCACTAAAGTTGCGCCCGTGAATTTTTCTGCCGTCTCGTAAATGGGCAAAGCCTGTGCGGTCAAGATATAGTTGCGCCCGACTTTGTGCCCGTCAAAAATTTCGACGTATTCGGGCGGGTTGCTTGAATCGAAATGAACGCCGAATAAATTCCCGCGAATAGCATCATCGCGCAGAACAGCCGCCGGAGCCATTAGCACGACGGCTTTAATTTTTTTCGCGCCGAGTTCGCCCGCAACCATGCTAGCCACAACGCCGCCTTGAGAATGTCCCGCAATCGAAATGCTTTTGACTGCGTGAATTTTGCTTACATAATCGTAAACCTTTTTGGCGTCTGCAATCTCGTTTAAAACGGTCATATCTTGAAAATTACCTTCGCTCTTGCCGTGCCCGTTGAAATCAAAGCGAATTGACGCAATGCCAGCCGCTTCTAATTCATCGGCAAGGCTCGTAAGCAACAGTGAATCTTTGTTGCCCGTGAACCCGTGACAGATTATCACAAGCGGGTAATTTTTTTGCGTGTCAGGCGTCTGCATAATTGCGGATAATTTCCCGTGATCACCGTCAATCAAAATTTCATGACTCTGAGCCGACGCTGTCAAAGGCATTACCATTAACACCAGCGCGATTAAAAATCTCAACATAAAAATCACTCCTTAAATGTTACATGAATATTACCTGCGCCCAAAACTTTTGCCAAGCTCGCGGCGTTGTCGATTTTGCCCAATCTCGTATAACTGTAGCTCGTCGAAAAATCTTTGTAAAAAATTACGACGCAATTTGAGCCGAATAACATTAAATCGCCCGCGTGAATCTGTTTAATGCGCTCGGAATCGCTCGGCAAATCGCTATCCAGATAAAAATATTTCTCGTTGCCATTAAGCTCTTGCATGTCGACTTCAAGCGGCAATTTTTCCGCAAAGGCTCGCGCACTCAAATTATCTTCAAGTCGCGCCGAAAAATTTTGCCCGTTAATAGAAATTTTTACGCTGTCCATAACTTTTACCTCCTGCGCTTTTGAATTGCCTCCGCAACCCGTCATTAGCAACGCCGCGCAGATTATCGCTAAAAATTTTTTCATTTCGTCACCTCAAAGGATTTAATTCTTTCCGCGCAGATTGAATCCATATCACGACAGCCGAACCTATCGCGAAAATTATCCCGCCGAAAATTACGTAAGGTATCCCCAAGCCGTCAATGAATAATCCGCTAAACGCCGTCCCCGCCATGCAACCTAAATTCGCTGACGTCAAGAAAATCCCATTAGCAAAGTCTGGAGCCTCCGGAGCAGCTCGGAATATCCAAAATTGATAAATGTTCGCCGCGACGCCCGCCAATATTCCCCAAAAAATTATCAGCACCGTTAGCAGATAAAAATTCGGCTCGTTGAAAAATGCAACGTACACTGCCGCCAATATGAATGGGAAAAATTTTACCGTCGCGAGCGGTTTAATCGTCAGCAAATTTCCCGCTAACATGCTTCCGAATATATTGCACACGCCGAAAATAAATAGCATTGCACTGACTGAACTCGGCGCGACTTGTGAAACTTTCGCTAAATACTCAGCCGCGTAGTTGAACACGCCGAATATCGACCCGTCCAAGAAAATTACTGCCAATATAGACGCCCATAAAACTTTCTTGTGCAAAATTTTTAGCTGACTGCCGTAGCTCATAACTTTTTTGACGGGCATTGACGGCACATAAAAAATCGTCGCCAATAATGCCGCGAACGTCACCAGCGCAAAAAATGTCATCGACGCCGTTAAGGAAATCCTTTCAGCTAAAAAGTTGCTTATCGGCACGCCGACGACCATTCCCGCCGCCACGCCGATATTTATTTTAGCGACCGCCTTTGGAGCCTCTTTAGCTCCTACGACCATTGCCGCAACTGTAAACGCCATTGAACAATAAACCGGGTGGAAAAATGCCGGCAACACCCTAACCGCTAACAGCAAATCGAAATCCTGCGCGAAAATCGAAATTGTGTTGCAGACCGTGAACAATCCCAAAACTAAAAGCATTACGTATTTCCGATTGAATCGCGAGAAAATCAGCGGCATTGTCGGACCCGCTATCGCCACGCCCAACGCAAATAGGCTGATTAAAAGTCCTGCGTGCACTATCGTTACGCCGTATCGCTCGGAAATGTACGGCAAGATTCCGATAAAGCCCATTTCGGTATTCAATATCCCGAAAACGCCAACCATTAGAATGAATATCAGCAAATTTTTCTTGTCCATGAACTTAATCGCCTCCGAACTGCATTTTAATGTTGAAGTTAAATCCGTGTCAAATAAAATTCTTGCTTTTATCCTGCGCGGCATTTAAAATAAGTCAATTCCACTCGAAAGGAGCTTTGAAAATGGGAATCCTCGACAAAATTAAAAGTATCCTGCCTAAGCGCAAGGAGCCCGAACTTAAAAATAATATCCCGAACGAAAAAGAAAATATCCGTAAGACTTTCGGCAAATATTGCAACGCTAATCACGGCACGACCGATAACAAACTCTGCGCCAAATGTACCGCTATCCTCTCAACCGTCATGATTAAAATTAGCCGCTGTCCTTACGGTATTGGCAAGCCCATTTGCGAACAATGCGAAACGCCTTGCTTCGGCGAACGCTATACCAACGAATTTTTAGAAATTATGAAGGGCGGACAGAAAAAAATGCTCCTGAGCCACCCGATTATGACTGTTAAGCATAAAATCGCCGGTCTAGGCGCGGAATATGCCAAAATGCAGCGCGATAAAAAATCTACCGATAAGCAAAAGGAACAAGAAGAAAAAATGAAGGCTAAACTCGCTAACGCTACTCGCTCGCCGAAAAAAGCCAAAAAGCGCAAGAAAAAGTAAGGGACGTAAGAAATTGGAAATCATAAAGAAAATTACAGGGCTAACTAAAAAATATCCGCGTCCAGTCGTCGCGCTCGGCATGTTCGACGGCGTTCACTTGGGGCACGCCAGCGTTATCAATCACGCTATCGATAAGGCTAAGGAAATCGGCGGCACTGCCATTGTCTTTACCTTTTCTAATCACCCGCTAACCGTCATTGCGCCCGACGATGCCCCGCTTATGATTAGCAATAAAAATCTGCGCCGCGAAATTTTTTCTAACATGGGCGTTGATGTCCTAATCGAAATTCCGTTTACCAAAGAGTTCAGTAAAAAGTCGCCCGAAGAATTCTTAGAACTTCTGCAGGAAAAAATTTCTCCAGCTTACGTCGTCACCGGTCCGAATTATACTTTTGGGCGATTCGGGCGCGGCAATGGGCGTTTACTCCTGCGCGAGGGCGAAAATTACGGCTTCAAAGCGGAAGTTTGTCAAAGCTTCACGGTCGATAGAAAGATTGTCAGCAGTACCAGAATTCGCGCACTGATTGCGGCGGGCGATTTGATTTCCGCTAATCAACTTCTGGGAAGAAATTTCACTTATTCCGGAAAAGTCGTAAATGGCGACCGGCGCGGACGCAAAATCGGCTTCCCGACTGCTAATCTCGAAATTTCAGACCGCAGAGCTATGCTTCCGAACGGCGCGTATATCGTTCGCGTCAAAGTTCGTGGCAAATTTTATAACGGCATTGCCAACATCGGCGATAATCCAACTTTTAAGGTCGCGAAACGCCGTCTGGAAGTTTTTATCGACCATTTCAGCGAAAATATCTACGGTGAGGAAATTTTTATCAGTTTCATCAGCAAAATTCGCGACGAAAAAATTTTTAGCTCCGTCGACGATTTAAAAACTCAACTCAATGAAGATTTAAGGATAATGCGAAATGCCACAGCTAATTAAAATCCATAGTTTAGGCTCATCGGGTGAAGGCGTCGGCAAACTCGATGAGCTTATTATTTTTGTCGAAGGCGCACTGCCCGGCGAAGAAATTTTAGCCGAAATTCAAACGCACAAGAAAAATTACGCCGTCGCTAAGCTTTTAGAAGTCGTAAAGCCTTCGCCCGAACGTACGGAGCCATTTTGCCCGCTTTATAATGATTGCGGCGGCTGTCAGCTACAAAATTTAAGCTATTCCGCGCAGTTGAAGTGGAAACGTCAGCAAATCGTCGACGCGGTCGAAAGAATCGGCAAAATTAACGGCGTGGAAATTCTAAACGCGCTCGGAATGGATAATCCCTTGCGCTACCGCAATAAAATGCAATTTCCTGTCGGGAAAAATCTAAAAATCGGCTGTTATGCTCGCGGAAGTCATAAAATTATCGATACCTCCTCTTGTATGATTCAGAACGCTAAAAATGACGAAATTTTAGCCGCCGTCCGCAAAATCGCCACGAAATTTAACCTTCAACCTTATAACGAGGACACTCACAAAGGTTTTTTACGTCATGTTATGGGGCGCGTCGGTTACAACGGCGAATTTATGATTGTTCTTGTCACTGCCACTAAAAATTTCCCGAATGAAAAGAATTTTATCCGCGCTTTGCTTAAAGAAATCCCAAACGTCACCAGTATTCAGCAAAACGTACAAACTTTTCACAATAACGTTATTTTAGGGCGCGATACGAAAATTTTATACGGAAAACCGACGATTCACGATAAAATTGGCGAATTAACTTTCAATATCTCGGCGCGTTCGTTTTTCCAAGTAAATACCGCGCAGGCTGAAATTTTATACAAAACTGCGCTCGATTTCGCCGAAATTCGCGGAAATGAACTGATTATCGACGCTTACTGCGGCACCGGGACGATTTCTTTGTTTATGGCTAAAAAAGTTCGCAAAGTTATCGGAATTGAAGTCGTTTCTTCCGCTATCAGCGACGCAATTAAAAATTCCCGCCAAAATCATATCAAAAACGCTGAATTTATCGTCGGCGACGCCGTAAAAGTCATTCCGAAGCTTTTTAACGACGGAATTTACGCTGAAATTGTTATCGTCGACCCGCCACGCGCTGGTTGCGATAAAAAAGTTCTCGAAACATTCGCCGCCATGAATCCAGAAAGAATTATCTACGTTTCCTGCAATCCCGCCACTTTAGCTCGCGATTTGAAGATTTTAGACGATTTCGGCTATAAAACTAAAAAAATTCAGCCCGTCGATATGTTTCCATTCACTTCGCACGTTGAAAGCGTCGCTCAACTCGTTAAATCATAAAAAAAATCGCCGTCCAAATAGCGTGACGGCTTTTTTATTGAAAAAATCGTTTCTGCGTTGTAAAATGTGTTTATCACCGCCGTGAATCCCTTCAGGCGAGGGAAGGGAGGTGATATTTTGGAAGATTTCCTTTTCTGGTTAATTAAGACGATAGGTGACTCCGTCATTGGCTATGGCGTCCACCGCGTGCTCGACTTCTTGCGCAAACGTCGGTGATTCGGGCACTCTACAAAGGGTTCCACTTCGACCCAGCCCCGCTCTCGGCGGGGTTTTCTGTTTTTAAAGCGCGAAACCTCCAATCGTTGGCTAGACGAAAGGAGGCGGCACGTTTGGTGATACTTTGGAGTTTCTTTTCTGGTTGAATTTATTATATCAGCCAAAAATCCCTTTTGCAAGCCAATTTGTTTGAAAAAATCGTTTCGGAGTTGTAAAAATTCCGCAAAGTGCTCAACTTCTTGCGTAACAAGCGGAATTGTAATGGAATCGAAGTTGCGAAAGCCGAAAAAGTTGGCGAAATGGTGTTTAAGCTCTTTTTAGTCATGAAAATTACCTTTAAAGCCATTATAACATAAAAAAACGCCAGTGAAAGGCGATTTTCGGGCGCGAATAACGAAATCCTATATATGGGGGGCGGTTTTGTAAAATGGGCGTTGAGATTTTTAGCTGTGGACAGTTTCGCAAAAGAATTGTACAATCGGGCGGTAAAGGAGAATTTAACATGCGTAAAAAATGGCAGATGAGAGAATCGAATCCAGAGACGGTGAAAAAAATCGCTGAGGAATTGGGCATAAGTGATTTGACGGCGAAAGTATTATGTCAACGCGGGATAAGAGACGCGCAAGCGGCGAAAAATTATTGGGAGCCGGAAAAATCGCCATTTCACGACCCGTTTTTAATGTTAGGAATGCGAGAGACCGTTGACAGAATCAAAAAGGCATTGGACGCGGGCGAAAAAATTTGCGTGTATGGAGATTATGACGTTGACGGAATGAGCGCGTCAGCGATTTTAATTCGGACGCTAAGACGCTACGGCGCGAACGTAGAAAGTTATATACCGGAGCGTTCAGAAGGTTACGGGCTGAATATTCCTGCGCTGAAAAAGATTGCGGCGGACAATTTCGGGCTTTTAATCAGCGTAGATTGCGGAATCACGAACGAAAAGGAAATATGCGCGGTGAAAGATTTAATTGACGTGATAGTAACCGACCACCACTTACCCGCGCTGGAAAAAGTTCAATCGGCGGTCGCGGTAGTCAATCCGAATCAGAAAAATTGCCCATATCCTGAAAAAAATTTATGTGGAGCGGGCGTTGCGTTCAAAATAAGTCAAGCACTGGCGCAGGAATTTAACGGAATAGAAATTCAGAGCTACACAACGGACATAGAGCTAGCCGCGCTGGCGACAGTGGCAGATTTAGTGCCGCTCGTCGGGGAAAATAGAAAAATTGTGCGCATTGGCTTAAAAATAATGCGCGAAACGCCATGCATAGGCTTAAACGCGCTAGTAAACACGTCAGGGACTGGAAAAAAGAGAATTTCGGCGGGTCACGTGGCATTTCAGATTGCGCCGCGCTTAAATTCGGTTGGGCGGCTGAAAACGGCAAGCGAAGGGCTAAAACTTCTTTTAATAGAGGACGAAGAGGAAGCGAGAGTATTAGCGCGGCGATTTAACAAGTTGAACCAGAAGCGCAAGGAAATAGAGGACAAAATTTTATTTGAAGCGGAAGAAAAAGTGCGAATCATGCGCGAAGAGCGCGGCGGCGACTTAAGCACGCTAGTAATTGCGGGCGAAAAGTGGTTAGAAGGCGTAATTGGCTTGACGGCGTCGAAATTGGTTGAGCGATACAATTTGCCGACGATAATTTTGACGACGCAGGACGGAATAAGTTATCGGGGCTCATGTCGGAGCATTTTAACGTTGCACATGAAAAACGCGCTTGATTCGATGGCGGAATTGCTTGAGCAATACGGCGGGCACTCTCAAGCGGCAGGATTAAGCATTTCGGCGAAAAATTTGGAGGAATTCGCGTTGCGGTTTGATAATTATGTTCGTAGGAAGTTGAGCGACGAAGATTTTCAGCCGATATTGAATGTGGACGCGATAATTGACCCTGCGCAGATAAATTTAGAGGTTGCGCAAGAATTTGTGAACTTTGAGCCGTATGGAATAGGAAATCCGCGCCCTGTGTTGGGATATAAGAATTTTCGCGGGAGTTCAGCGCGTACAATGGGCAAAGACGGAGCGCATTTGAATTTTGCGATAGATTTGGAGAAAAATATCCGTGCGGTGGCGTGGAATTGTGGAAATCTTGCGCCGCTGGTGGAAAATGAATCGATAGACATAGCCTACGAGCCGGAAATCAACGAATGGAGAGACGAAGTGCGGATACAGTGCAATATTTCGAGTTTGGAGCCGGCAGAAACGGGCGAATTGATATTAGAGCGGGAAAAAATGCTTGAGATATATAATTTTTTGCGTCAAGCGCGGAGTATGACGGAAAAATTTAATTTATGTGCGCTCGTGAAGGAATTTAACAGCCAAAGCGGGCAAAATTTATCGACGTATGCATTTGACGGGGTGATAAAGATATTTGAGGAGTTAGGATTGCTGATAATTGACGTGGAGAAGAGTACATTTGAGTTACCGCGCCCGAAAAACAAATTGGAGCTGAGAAATTCGCGAACATACAGGCTAGAAAGTAAAAAATCGGAATATCGGGAGCCGGTGAGCGGGAAAATCATTTCGTTAGCGGAAGAAGTCAAGCGGCGGTCGATGAAAATGTAAAAAAAAAATTTAATCCTGTCGAAAGGCGGGAAATTTTTTTTGTAGACAGTTTGAATAAAGAATTGTACAATCAAAAAGGGGAATGGAGGCGAGAAAATGAACGACAAGGGAAAACCACCCGTTACGATAAAATTTTTAATGGACACGGTGAAAAGTTACCAACCCGAAGCGGATTTGGGCTTGATAGAGCGAGCGTATTTGGTGGCGAAAGAGGGACACGCCGGACAAACGCGGGCATCGGGCGAGCCATATATAAATCACCCGTTGAATGTTGCGGCGATTTTAGCGGAACTGCAAATGGACGACACGACGATAGCCGCCGCCCTTTTGCACGATGTAGTTGAGGACACACTTTTCACGCTAGATGAAATACAAGACATGTTCGGCGATGAAATTGCGCTATTAATCGACGGCGTAACAAAAATCGGACAAATTTACTTTAAAACTAAGGAGCAACAGCAAATTGAAGCGTATCGCAAGCTGATAATCGCGACGGCAAAAGATTTGCGAGTAATTTTGATAAAACTAGCCGACCGCCTGCACAACATGCGGACTTTAAAATTTATGCGCGAAGATAAACGCAAACGTATTGCGCAGGAAACTATGGAGCTTTACGCGCCGCTTGCAAATCGGTTAGGAATATCGAATATCAAATGGGAGCTGGAAGATTTATGCCTGCGCTATCTTGAGCCGGATATTTATTATGATTTAGTCGAGCACGTCAAGCAGAAACGGCGCGAGCGGCAAATTTATATCAGCGAGGCAGTTCGATTGATTGAGGAAGAGTTTGACGAATTAGAAATACACGCTTCGATAACCGGACGCGCTAAGCATTTCTACAGCATTTATAAGAAAATGTCGCGGGAGAATAAAGAAATTGGCGAGATATATGACTTGTCGGCGGTGCGAATTTTGGTTGACGATGTAAAGGACTGCTATAATGTTTTGGGCGTGATTCATGCAAAGTGGCGACCGATTCCGGGACGATTTAAGGATTATATCGCAATGCCGAAAAGCAATGGCTATCGTTCGTTGCACACGACGGTTATGGCGTTGGGCTATCCGCTAGAAATTCAGATTAGGACTTTCGCCATGCATAAAATTGCAGAGTATGGAGTTGCGGCGCATTGGAAGTATAAAGAAAGCGGCGCGTCCAAAGCCGCCAACAGCGACCGTGACCAAAAAATTTCGTGGCTTAGGCAAATGG
The DNA here is from genome assembly GCA_002448305.1 of Selenomonadales bacterium UBA7018. Lineage (GTDB taxonomy): Bacteria > Bacillota > Negativicutes > Selenomonadales > Selenomonadaceae > Quinella. The sequence goes on along the minus strand of DJWY01000036.1, from coordinate 14,376 downwards.
CGAAGTTGCAGAAGGAAATCAAAGACCCGAAAGAATATTTAGAGGCATTGAAGTTAGACTTTTTCAGCGACGAAGTTTTTGTTTTCACGCCGGGCAGAGATTTAGTTGTCCTGCCGAAAGGTTCTAATCCGATTGACTTTGCCTACAGAATTCATACTGAAGTTGGGCATCACTGCGTAGGCGCGAAAGTCAACGGAAAAATCGTCCCGCTTGAATACAAATTGCAGAACGGCGACTTTGTCGAGGTCGTAACTAATCGTTCAAACAACGGACCGAGCCGCGATTGGCTAAATATTGTTGCGTCGAGCGATACGCGCAGTAAAATTCGTTCGTGGTTCAAAAAGGAAAATCGCGAAGAAAATATCGAGCACGGGCGCGAGCTTATCGAAATTGAACTTAAAAAGCTTGGCTACGTTCCCAAAGATTTGCTCAAGGAAAATCGGCTGGAAAAAGTCGCTAGGCGCATGAACATTGACAACGAAGACGATTTACTTGCCGGAATTGGCTATGGCGGAACTTCAATTCATTCAGTGATAACAAAGCTTGTCGAGTTGCATAAAAAGGAGCTTGCCGACAGCAATTCGCCAGACGTCTCCGCACTTCTTGCCGAGATTAAAAAAATCCCCGAACGCAAGCAGGATAATTCCGAACACGGCGTGTTAGTTGAGGGCGAGCGCGGATATTTCGTGCGGCTGGCGAAATGTTGCAATCCAATTCCAGGCGACGAAATTGCCGGCTATATTACTCGTGGAAACGGAGTTTCCATTCACCGTACAGATTGCCCGAACATTTTAAACAACGTGACCGATTTAAATCGCATGATTGAAGTTAGCTGGGACACGGCGAACGATAATCTTTACACGGTCGAGCTTGAAATTGTCTGCGAAGATAAAACGGGCGTTCTTGCCGATTTAATCGCGGTGCCCGCTGAAATGAAATTGAATCTGCATTCGATACACGCCGTGCCAAATAAAACTAATAAAACTTCGACGGTTAATCTTGGCATTGAAGTTAAGAACGCGGCGCAGGTCGAAACCGTTCTAAATAAGTTGCGGCGCGTCGAAAAAGTTTACAGCGTGACGCGCCCGATGAAAAAGCAATTAGGAATTATGAATTAGGAATGAGGAATGAATTTGGCTTTTTAATTCCTAATTCCTAATTCCACATTCCTAATTGGTTTTGGAGGTGTTTGCTTGGAAGGAATTTATTTAATATTAGTGATGATAGTGACGGGCGGCGCGATAGCGTTTATCGGCGACAAGCTAGGCACGAAAATAGGCAAGAAACGCCTTTCGATACTCGGCTTGCGCCCGCGTCATACGTCAATGGTCGTAACGGTCGTGACAGGTTGCCTGATAACGGGACTGTCAATCGGATTTATGGCACTTATCTCCGAAAACGTTCGCACGGCTCTTTTCGGCATGGAAGAATTGCGCCAGACAATGGACTTGACGTTAAAAGAACTCGACGAGGCGACCGAAAATCTTTCCTTAGCGCAATCCGAATTTGAAAAGGCGAACTCAAATTTACGGGAGTCGAAAGAAGAAATTCTCGTGCTAAAGGGCGAACAGGAAGAACTCCGCGCAGAATCCGACCGGCTCAAGGAAGGTAACGAACGACTTGAGGCGACGAACTCCGAACTTTCCGCGCAGAACGAAAATCTTTCTGGCGCAAACGCCACGCTTGAGGCTGATAATAAAAAGCTCGGCGAATTCAACGTGACGCTGACCGCCGATAACGAAAAACTTTCTTCCGACAACGAAAAGCTTAACTCCGATAACAGCGAACTTGAGGAGCGCAATAAACGCCTGCGCGAAGGCATTATCGCAATTCGCGAAGGTGATATAACGTTGCGGGCGGGCGAAGTTCTTGCCAGTGGAATCATACGCGGCGGGCAGACTGCCGAAGAAATTTCAAACGCCATTAACGAGCTTGCCGAACAGGCGACGCAACTTTTGATTGCTCGTTTCGGCGGCGACGAAGATAATTCGGTTTGGATATATCAACCGGAACTTCAGCGCGTCATTTCTGAAATTGAAAGTGGCGGGCGCGAAGTGGTTTTAAGAATTTCGGCGGCGGGCAATTTGGTACGCGGCGAACCCGTGCGCAGTCGGCTTGAGGTTTATCCGAATAATTTAGTTTTCAAAAAGGGCGAAGTAATTTTTTCCAAAGAATACGAACTTAGCGGCGAAGAAAATCAGCCCGAATTAATTTTGCGCGACTTTCTGACGGAGATAAATCAAATTGCGGTCGAAAAGGGAAGTTTAGCAGACCCGCTAACAGGAAGCGTCGGAAGCATGGACGGTACGCAACTTTATGAAATAATTGATTCGTTAATGACGGCGAAAGGAAAAGTTTTACTGACGGCGAAGGCTCGCAACGAAACGACTTCGATTGGGCCTTTAAGATTGAATATAAAATTGGAGCAAAGATAATGTTTATGGGAATAGACCCCGGACGCGACAAATGCGGCGTGGCGATTTTGAGCGCGACGGGCGAAATAAAGTATCAGCACGTCGTCCCGACAGAAGAACTCGACACAGTGATAAAAAATCTTGCGGCGCAGTTCTATATAGAAAAAGTGATTCTGGGCGACGGCACGACACATAAGGCGGCGGCAAAGAAAATTTCGGCGGCTGGCTTAACATTTCAACTGGTTGACGAAAAGCATACGACAGAGGAAGCACGGCGCGAATTTTGGAAGAAAAATCCCCCGCATGGTTGGCGAAAATTTTTGCCTACATCAATGCAAGTGCCACCCGAACCCGTCGACGCCATAGTTGCTGAAATTTTAGTCAGGAGATATATACAATGCTAGATACTATGAAAAATGTTATCGAGATTATCAAGGAAAATTTCCCGAACGGGATACGCGACGATTTCATTGATACAAACAAAGTTTCGCGCATTTACTCGGCAAGCTATGACAGCGAGCACATTTCGCGCAATTACATTGTAGAAATTATTCGCGCAAACGGCATTGAGGACGGCGGGCGATTTTATTTCATTTCTAACGAGGCGACCGAAAATATTCGGCATTTTCTCGACGAAATTTTGAGCGCAAATTCAATCGCCTACTATACTAAAATTCACGAAAAGCATTCGGACTTTTTTGCCGCTACGCATGTTTTTTCGCCCGACGTTTTGAAAAAGATTTTACAGACGGCTGTTGGCGGACATTTTTATTTTTCTGAATTCTGCTCGGCGAAAAGAGCCGTACGCCTTGATTATTTAATCGCGCAGATTTTTACGGCTGCAAAAACTTCTTTGTCGCTTGACGACTTGCAGGAAAAGTTGCCTTACGTCCCGTCCGAAAAAATTTTAGAAGTACTCTCCGACGCGAAAAAATTTCTGCCGACGAGCGCAGGCAAGTTCATTCCCTTTTCCAAAATCCAATTCGATACGGACGAGATTGACGCCGCTAAAAAGCAAATTTCTCTGTACATTGACAAAGTTGGCTATGCGATTCCTGAAGATTACAGCTTGTCTTCTAACTTCGCGCTCAATCCCGAAGTCGCCGAAAAGGATATGCGCAATATTATCTACGAAAAATTTTTCTCCGAAAATTTCACAAAGCGCGGTAAACGGCTTTTCAGGAAAGGCGGCGTCAAAATAAGAAACGCAAAAGGCGCAACGAATCAACTTAGGGAATTTATTGCCGAGCAAAACGAATTGTCAGCCGATAAACTTTTTGCCTTTGCTGAAACTTTAGGACTCACTCAAAGGGAGACATTCATTATATTGACGGTCGCTCATGAACAAATGGTTCGCGTCGACAAAGATTTATTCGTTAAAGACGCGCTGATAACTTTCGACGTTGACGAAGTCGACAAGGCTTTAAGACCTTTCGTTAAGAGAAAAATTATTCCCCTGCGCGGCGTCACGAGTTTTACGGGTTTTCCGCCGGTCGAGGGTTATTCGTGGAACTTATTCCTGCTCGAAAGTTTCTTGCGCAAGTACAGCCGTAAATACGTTTACGACGCTCCTGCTCCAAATAGCGTGAACGCGGGCGCAATTTATCCTAAGTCTATGGAATTCGCGGATTATCTTGACGTTCAAGCAACGGTGATTCTTCAAGAAAAGGTGCCGCTCGAAAAATCTGTCGTCGGAGAATTTTTGGTTAGTCAAGGCTATAGGGCAACGCGCATTGACAAAGTTACTGAGCGTGTTATTATTCGAGCGCAAGAAATAATTAGCGAAAGGCATTAAAATGTATGCTTATAATTTCGACGAAGAGACCGGCGGCATTTTGCTGATAGATACCGAAGCTCCTATGTCTAAGGAGCCGCGTCCCGTCTACGCTGAAGAAATGAATATTTTGGGCTTTGACCGCCGCTGGCATTACGAAAATCAAAATGACGTTCCATACCTTTGGGCGGAGGCGAGCAACTATTTTTATCGCGGGAAAAAAATTGCCGTCGTCAAGGGCGGTTCCCTTTATGAAAAGCCTGCGCTTGAGTTCATCGAGGAAGACGGCTTGGCGGAAGGCGAAACGCTTTTGCCCGTCGACCTAAAGAAGATATCCGAGAAAAATTTTGAGCTTATGGAGAACTTGCGCCAAGCGACCATTAAGCGCATTTACAATTATTGGCGGCGTATGCACACGCGGCTTGATTGTTTTCATGTTGCCTTCAGCGGCGGAAAAGATTCTGTCGTTCTGCTGGATTTAGTCAAGCACGCCCTGCCTAAGGCGTCTTTTATCGTCGTGTTCGGCGATACGCACATGGAATTTCCCGACACCTACAAAATTGTTGACACTGTCGAAAAACAATGCAAGGCTGAAGGGATAGGATTTTATCGCGCCGCGTCGAAAATGTTGCCCGAAGAGTCTTGGAAACTTTTTGGCGCGCCGTCGAGAATACTTCGCTGGTGTTGTAGCGTCCATAAAGCCGCGCCGCAAACTTTGAAAATTCGCGAAATTTTGGGCAAGCCCGATTATGTAGGAGCGGCATTTGTAGGAGTTAGAGCTCATGAAAGCTTATTACGCTTAGGATATGACATTGAAGGTTTTGGAGAAAAATTACGTGGACAATATGCTCATCATTCGATTTTGGAATGGAACGCGGCGGAAATTTGGCTTTATATTTTCATACACAATTTGCCGATTAATGAAACCTACAAGAAAGGCAATTCCCGCGCAGGTTGCTTATTCTGTCCTCTTGCAAGTAGTAAAAATAATTTTTTCAAAATGCAGGGATACAAGCAATCAATCGAGAAATATATATCGCTTACATTTTCAGCTTTAAATCCAGATAATACTGATGATTCATATGTAAAGGGTGGTGCTTGGATAGTTCGCAGAAGTGGCAGAGATTTAAAAAATCCCGTGACCAATTACCGCGAAGAAATTTCCGGCGATTATCTTTATATCACCGTCACGGCTCCCAAAACCGATTGGCGCGAGTGGATTAAAACTATCGGCGAGCCTGCCTTCCCTTACGAAGTCAACGAAGCGGAAGATAAAACCATTATTGCGAAAGTCAATGTTGCTTACGACAAATCGCCTGCTATGAAAATTTTTAAGTCAGTCTTTCATAAGGCGGCAGCGTGCGTAGGTTGCGGTGTCTGTGAATCGAACTGTAGACACGGCGCGATTTCTTTCAAGGACGGCTTGCACATTGACGAAAAAAAATGCGTCCATTGTCTTCAGTGTCATGATATAGAAAACGGTTGTCATTTATATGATTCTACAAGAACTACAAAAGAAGGAGTCGATGTTAAATTGAAAGGTTTAAATATTTTTAATACCCACGCTCCCAAACCTGAATGGATAAAATTTTTCTTTGATAAAGGAAATGATTTTTTCTCTTTGAATCAAATGGGAGCTCCACAAGTAAAAAGTTTTAAACACTTCTTGCTTGATTCAGAAATGATAAACAGTACAAATTTGAAAGTATCGAAAACATTTAATCTAGTAAAAAAAATTGGTGTCAATGCTACTACAACATGGGGAATTATTCTTATCAATCTTACTTATAATAATAAGCAAATTAGATGGTATGTAGACAATATGCCAATAGGGCAAACATTTTCAGCTAAGGAAATTAAGGATAAGTTAATTTCTATGGAAATTTCTACTACAAATGCATCTCATATTACTTCAGCTTTTAAGCGGCTGTGCGAAATTCCGTTGGGTACAGAGTTGAACTTCGGGACGACGACAAGCGACGGGAAAAATCTATCGACGTTGACGCGCACCAAAGCGAAAGTCGACGACGGACGAGTTGTCTTGTACGCGCTGTATAAATTCGCGGAGGCGTCGGACGGTTGGTATCAATTCAACTTGTCGCGGCTAATGAGCGATTCTGATTCAGCGGGTGTGAGTCCGTCAAAAATTTTCGGCATCGACCGCGAGGAAATGCAACAATTTCTGAACGGACTGTCGGCGAATTATCCCGACTTCATCAGCGCGACTTTCACCCACGACCTTGAAAAAATTTCGCTCGTCGCGGAAAAGACTTCGCAGGACGTTTTAAAATTGTTTAACCGTTAAGGAGGGACGGCTTTGGCATACGAACCTAATAAGTATCTTGAGTACTTCGAGATTGACGAGGGCTATTACCCCGAAATCAACGAAAGCTCAATCAAAGACCCGAAAAACAGGTGGCAATATACCTTTCCGCACAAGGATATTGTCGCGCTGTTGAAAATGACTGAGCGTGCGTTATCGCGTTCGGAAAAGAAAAGTTTGTGGATTGAAGGCTCTTACGGAACGGGCAAGTCGCGTATTCTCTGGATGATGCAAAATCTTTTGTCGTGCCCTGAAAGCGACTTCGACGCCTATTTTGACGAGTACGACAATTTACGCGATGAAATTGATTTGCGCGAACGCCTGCGCACAATTCGCAACGGCAAAGTCATTACGGCTGCCCGCTATGCTACCGGCGATATAACTTCCACGCGGAAATTGATTTTTGCCGTTTTCGAGAGTTTATCCGCCGCGCTCAAAAAGAATGGTTGCAAATTCGACGGCGCAAAAACTCTGCGCGGGAAAATCGCAAACTGGCTTGAATCCGATAGGGCTAATCTTGAACTTTTCCGCGCTAAAATCCAAAAGCCCGAATATCGCATGTCCGCAACTTTGGCAAGTCGTAGCGCGGAAGAAATTATCGAACGCCTCAAAAACCCCAACGCGGAAGTCTCTCTTCTTGTCGAAGATATTTTGAAACTCGGCGAGCGCGAAGGCATTTTGGCATTCAATATCAACATGAAGGAATTGACAGAATGGATTGCCGAAGTTATCACCGAAAATGATTTAAAGGCGATTATCCTGTTTTGGGACGAGTTCTCTAAGTTCTTCGGCAACAACCGTAATAACCTGGACGAATTCCAGCGGCTAGCGGAACTGTCGAATATCGCGCCGTTTTATCTGGTCATTGCAACGCACGAATCACAAAGTTTAGCCGGCGAGGGCGACCAAGCATTTCGCATTGTCAGCGACAGATTCAACCATATGAATATCACTATGCCCGATAATATCGCGCTTGAACTCGTCGGGCACGCGCTGAAAGTCAAAGACGTTGCCAAAACCGAATGGGAATATATTTCCGCCGCGCTTAGGGAACGTACTGCCGAGCCGCGCAAAGCTGTTATGGACTTCGTTAAAATTCGTGACGAAAAAATTCTAACCGACATTTTACCGATTCACCCGATAACAGTAATTCTGCTGAAAAATCTTGCGTCGTACTTCGCCTCCAATCAGCGGAGTATTTTTAATTTCATAAAGAACAGCGACCCGAATATAAAAGCATTCCAAGAATTTATCGCGACGAAAAGCCCCGAAGAAGGCGACCTTTTGACGATAGATTATCTGTGGAATTTTTTTTACGAGAGCGGCACGGACGAACACGGCGGCAACGTCGGACGCATGAATTTAAAACCGTCAATTCGCGCAATTCTCGACTCCTACGCGCTGAACAAAGAAAGATTGAATCTCGATGAGCAAGTTGTTTTGAAAACGGTTTTGCTTTTCCAGGCGATTGACCAAGAATCCGGCGGTAGCGTCGACCTTTTCCACCCGACAGAAAAAAATTTGGAGCTTGCCTTCACTGGCGTCGCCGATATGGAAAATGGACGCGCCGTCACTATAGCTAGCGATTTAGTTCGTAAAGAATTTTTATTCAAGAAACCGGGCAGACCTGGTGAACCGGATACTTTCGCGGCAATGGCTCTGGGCGGCGATTTTGCGGAAATTGAGCGGCTGAAAAAATCCATTTCTGAAACCGTGAGGACTGCCGAACTTGTGGAAAGTGCTAAGCTACTTGAAACAATAACTCTGACTGCGGCGCAAAAATCTCGCTACATTCTGCACGCCGTAACTACCGATAATTTCACGCTGACAATAAATCGAATCACTAACGAAAAAGAAAATTATAAAATCAAGGCGGTTGTCTGCTTTGCCCGCAACGAGGACGAACAGAATAAAATTTATAATCTGGTCGTCGGCGCAATTCGCAACGAACGCTATCACAGGCTGGTTTTTATTGACGCATCGTCCAATCTGATAAACCGCGAAGTCTTCACGCGCTGGATTGAAAACGCCGCGAACGAAAAATATTGGCGTAGCAAAGAACCTTCCCTTGCCGATAAAATGAAAAATAACGCCGCCGATTGTCTCAAGGAGTGGTATAACTCTTTCGCGGACGGCTCTTTTGTCTACTATCCCGCCACGAAAACTAATGACGAAAAGCGCAACGGCATTTCCTGTCAAAGTGCAGACAAGATCACCGACGAGCTTAAAGACAACGTGCGCCGCCTTTATCCTTATTCCTTCGACAACGCAAATATCACGGACACGCTTTTTTTGTCTACAAATTTGAAACGTCTTTCCGAAGCGGGCATAAAACAGGAAGAATTTTCCATGCTCAAGGTAAGCTCAATTAAAATTATTCTTCGCGACGCTTGGCAAATGTCCGATAAGTATTGGGAAGTTTATCCTCATGCAAATATTTCGCGCTTGAAAATCCAACTCGATGCGCTGATTAAAAATGGGATTGAAAAGAATTCTAATATTTCCTTCGACGATATTTTTAGTTGGCTGATTGAGCGCGGATTTATGCCGGTGAATATTTATGCGTTCTTGACGGGCTTTTTGCTTAAAGAATATGCTGGCGACCCTTACCGATTCAGCGCGGGTATCGACGGCAATTTAGGCGGCGCAATGAGCGTCCAGAAGTTGGCGGAATGTATTAACGACAGTATCAAGCAAGCACTTTCGCCCGCAAGAAATTATCGTCCGAAATATCTTGAGATTATGTCGCCAAATCAGCGGCAGTTCATGGAGTTTGCGTCAGAAATTTTCGGCGTGGCGGAAGATGTTTCCGTTGAGCAGAGTGCGCAGAAACTTCGCTTGAAACTGAAAAATTTAGGCTATCCGCTGTGGTGCTACGTTGAAGCGGCGGAAGATGATTATAGAAATTTTTTACAGCTATTGACAGAGATTGCCAATTCAAAGCAGGCAGTCAGCGTATCGGCTTTGGCGGAACGTGCCGGACAATTTTTGAAGAATAATCCTGCTGCCTTACAAGATTTAAAAATTTTCTTAACGGCTCAAAAGGGTTGCGAAATTTTTAGCGACTTCGTTAAAAATTTTGAGGACGGAATAATTTTCGACTTGGCGCAGGAAATTGGAATAGAAAATCCCGTTGTGGAATGTCAAAGACGAATAACCGCAGGCGACGGAATTTGGTTGCATGATAAGGAAACTGCTATTGACGACTTGAAAAAATTGATTGTCGACTGGCAGATTGTCGCGCAAAGTCATAAATTCGGCATTGACGGCAAGTCGCTTAGTGAATGCGTAAAAAATTGGGCGGGGCATTGCCGCTTCAATCTGAAAATCCCTGCCGACGTAATCAGCGATTATTATCCGGCGTTGAAAAATTTCTTCGCCACGTTGAAAGAAATTTGCGAGCGCGGAGAAATTCCCCAAAGCAAGAGGGACTTTTTTTTATGCCAACTTATAGACAACGCCGAAATTATTCGCGACGCGCTTTCCGAGCCGCTTAGAATTTTGCGCGATAAATATTATTATCAGCTAACCGGCTTGAACGAAGAGGAAATTAAAGAGCTACATAGTTGCTTATCCAAAGACTCGTTCACTGATTCGCAAGGACGCTATCATAAAAATGTTGACGATTTGGCGAAGAAAATCAAAAGCAAACAGTTAAAGAATAATCTGCTGGAGTTGTGGGAGAAAATTGCCGGAAATAATTCGCCGCGTGAATGGTCGAAAGCTTATCGCACGCCGATTTTGGCAATGGTGCCGCAGTCGGAACAGGATACCGCCCGAAAAGTTTTTGCTATCCTAATGGCAAATGCGCCGGAAGAAAAAGACGTTCAGTTCGCGATTGATTATCTGGAAAAGCAGCCGAATTATTTCACCGCGCTCAATGATAAACAGCAAATTGAAGAGGCTTTTCGCAGGGCGATTATTGACGAAGATTATCGCGTTTTGCTTGACGACAACGACGAAGTGCGCGACGAGTTGGAACGGCAATTTAAGGGCGACGCTTTTCAATGGTATCCTAATCTGCGCGTTAAAGAAATCGTCGAGAAATTTGCCGAGAATAAATATTACAGCGGCGGGGCTTATGACAAATTAATTGCTCGAGTTATGCGAATGCCCAATGAAGACGCAAAAAAACTTTTGATTGCATTGCTGAATAAAAATTTTGAGGTGGGCTTGAAACTTTTAAGGGAGGCTTGAGCGTGGAAATTTTAAGCGTTGAGGAAGCCGCCAAGAAAATTCGCCTTTATCTAAGCCGCGACACGTTGCGCCCCTACTTTATCATTTCGGACGGCGCGGCTGATTTTAAAAAACACTTCGGCGACTTCGATAAGATTTACATTTCGGATTTATGCAAAGGCGATTTTTTACTTGATGCTGATTTACTCGTCGAAAAGCTGAACGCGCTGACAAATAACGCGGTTGTCTTCGGCTTAGGCGAGTATATTTTTTTCACCGCGCAGGAAGATATTCTGCGGGCGTTGCAGGATAAAAATTTTAATCGAAAAGTCATCTTCGTCTGTCGAGGCATTGCGAACTTGTTGGAGCGTCTCGCCGACGAAGATTTTAAATTTCGGACGAATCAAATTTGCCGCATCGAAGGTAAAATAAATTTTTCCGTCGTGAAATATAATCCCGCGCTAAATTTCCCGACCGACGCCCAAAATTTTTCCGAACTGTTAAAGCTTGCGGAGAGCGGCAAAACTTCGGCGACCGTGCAAACAAATTTGCCGCTTGAAAATGTCACGGCAATAGATAATTTTTACGACGCGATTAAAAATCGGGAGCCGCATTTCAACATTTCTCCCGATGCGTTAAACGATTGGCAATGGCAAGAATATTTTTCCGATGAAAATTGCGAAGGCTATCCGCCCGAACATTGGCGTAGCTTTGCGGCGGGATTCAGGAATAAAATTTCTAATCCGTACTTGCGCTTTGTCTTTACTCGCTCTGCAAACTTTGAGGCGTATCGTAAAAATTTATTCTTTGCGCTACTTGACGTTAAGGACGAAAAAACTTTTGCGGAATTCTATTCGCTGAGGAAAGCCGCCGTCAAAAATATTTCGTCGCCGTATCTCGCCGAGTATATTGAGCGGTTGAAAACTTTTCCAGACACTATAAAATATTTGACGGATAATACTGCCCAAGAGCGTCGCGCAATGATTGAAGCCGCGCAGGGCAAAGAAAAAATTCCCGACGTATTCAAGCGAAATTATCCGGCAATGAGCGATTATCTGACGGATTACGACTCCGGCGACGCGGAGATTACGAATTATTTTCGGCAGTACAAAAAAATTAAGCTGTGTAACGTCGACGACGAAAATTTTAAAAGTCGCGTGCGAGAGTTGGCGACGCAAAGACCGTATAATAAATTCGAGACGCGACAAAAGATTTTAGACGGAGCAGACAAAACGGCGAAGCTGTATTGGCTGGATGCGCTCGGAGTTGAGTTTTTAAGTTATATCAAGGCGCGGTCGACGCAACTTGAACTTTTCACGACGATTAAAATTGCGCGTGCCGAATTGCCGACGCTGACTTCACAGAATAAAAATTTCTACGACGATTGGCGCGGCGATAAGTTCAATAAAAATCAACAGCTGGACGAGCTGAAACATACGCCCGAAAATTTCGACGCGGACGGCAAATGTTCTGCGCCGACTTACCTTGACGACGAACTTGCAATTATCGACGCCGCGCTTGACGAAATAAAAAATTCTCTGGCGAATAATCACGCTGCGAAAATTATTCTGACTTCAGACCACGCCGCGAGCCGCCTTGCCGTAATGTTCGGACGCGAAAATAAATTCAAAATGAATTCTGCCGGCGAACATTCCGGACGCTGTTGCCCGATAAATGCGCTTGACGAAAAGCCAAATTGCGCGACAGAGGAAAATGGCTGGTGGGTTTTGGCGAATTATGATAAATTTGCGGGCGGGCGGTTATCATCGGTCGAAGTTCATGGTGGCGCAACGTTGGAAGAAATTTTGGTGCCGGTGATTGAATTCAGCTTGCAAGGCGCGAATGTTGAAGTTAAAATCGAGCCGCAGAAAAAATCTGACGATGCTTTTGATTTTCTTTTGGATTGACGGGGGCAAGCAATGGAACAGCGATTAAAAAAGATTTTCGCCGATATGGTCGTTTATAAGGATTTAAAGAACAGTAATTTTTTCTCCGCGCTAAGTCTGCCGTCATTTATGCGCGATTGGCTTTTGCGACGATTCGAGGACGCCGACGGCAAATTTGACGCGGACGAACTTTCCGATTTCATACGGCGATTTATTCCGAAAAAAGACGACTGGAAAGCGATTAAGAGCCGCATTGTTATGGAAAATGAGCACGTCAAACTTTTGGCGAAAATATCCATTGAAATTGACATTGCAAACGGTGCGGCGTCGTTTTCTCTTCCTGACTTCGGGCTTGCGGCTAAGGAAACTATGATTGACGAGAATATTTGGTATCTCTACAAAGATGAACTGGTTGGCGGGCGCGAGGTTTGGGGCATGATTGAGTTGGGCTATCGTCCGCCCGATTATGATGCTCGTCCTAAAATTCCTGGCAAAATTCGCCTGTTGAAGTTCAAAAACTTTTGCCCGTATAAAATCGACTTGGACTTTTACAAGGATGCACGGAAAAATTTTTCGTTCGATGAGTGGCTACAAATTCTTTTGGGCGCGATTGACTATAACGCGGCAGGTTACGAGCACGAAGAAGAAAAATTGACAATGTTGACGCGACTTTTGCCCTTCGTCGAGAAGCGATTAAATCTGATTGAGCTTGCGCCAAAGGGAACGGGCAAATCTTATGTTTTCGGGCAAGTCAGTCGTTTTGGTTGGCTATCGAGTGGCGGAATTATGAGCCGCGCAAAAATGTTTTACGACATGCAGAAACGGCAGGAAGGTCTTGTCGCCTACAATGACTTCGTGACGCTGGACGAGGTGCAAACAATTTCTTTCAAGGATACGGACGAAGTGCGCGCCGCTTTGAAAGGTTTTCTGGAAAATGGTGTTTACACGGTCGGCAATCACTCCAACAACGCCGACGCCGGAGTTATTTTGAGCGGCAACATTGCAAAGGCAACTATGGACATGGACGGCGTGACAAATATGTTTGACGAATTGCCGACGGTTTTTCACGAGTCCGCGTTGATTGAACGTTTTCACGGCTTTATAAAAGGTTGGAATATTCCGCGCATGAATGACGATATGAAAATTTGCGGCTGGGCTTTGAACTCTGAATATTTTTGTTCAATCCTGCACGAACTGCGCGAAGACGTGAGTTATCGGGCGATTGTCGATAAGCTCGTTAAAGTTCCCGAAAAAGCCGATACGCGAGACACTGCCGCGATTAAACGGATTGCAACGGCGTACTTGAAATTATTTTTCCCGAACGTCCGCCGCGCAGAAGAGGTCGACAAAGAACTTTTCAACCGATATTGTTTGGAGCGTGCTTGTCAAATGCGTTCAACGATTAGAAAACAACTTGCCCTGCTCGATATTGAATACGCCGGCAAAACTATTCCGAAGTTCGAGGTAATTTAATTGGCTAAGAAAATTTTCAGTTGCATTGCTTGCGGCAAGCGTCCACTTACTAAAAATGAAATCGGCATAAACAAAAAACTCTTGGGCATGAAGTCCAAGAATTTTTATTGCATTGAATGTCTAGCGAATTTTTTGGAAGTCGAGCCGCAAGATATTTTAGATAAGATTGAGGACTTTAAAAATGACGGCTGCAAACTCTTTGAATAAAATCATTTACGCTGACAACGCCGCGACAACTAAAATTGACGACGACGCTTTAGCTTTAATGTTCGACCTACAGAGAAATTTTTTTGCTAATCCTTCTGCGACTTATAAACTGTCGCGCCCGCT
>DJWY01000023.1:35961-60062 GCA_002448305.1 Selenomonadales bacterium UBA7018 | reverse complement strand
ATTCTTTACGATAAAATGAATTTGACATAAGCAATACCTACTTTCAAATTCATTTTATCATTGTTTGTGTTTTTTCTTTACATGAATTTACCAACAATCCCTAAAAGTAATAGTCTTTTTGGTTGACTTTAGCCGCCATTTTGATTATCCTTCGCTAAGGGCGGGAAATTTTCCGCTCTCAGAAAACATATTAATTTTTCGAGGATAAATTCGCATGCGCCTGTTAGATTTCTTAAAAGATTTTTGCGACACTTATTTTCCGACCGCTACTGAATTTATTTATCGCCTTCATCACAGAGTTTATCATGAAGATTTAGGCGCGGTTATTGCCGTGCACTCAAAAGATTTTACAGACTATATCCGCATGAAAAAAGAAAACGACTTCGCGTTGAAGGTGCCGCTTGATTTTAAAAATCCTCCGGCTAGCTGTAAAGTCGCGGCGGTCGTCCACATTTTTTATCCTGAACTTGCCGACGAGCTGAAAAATCTTTTGCTGAACATTCCCTGCGCGGTCGACGTTTATATTTCGACGACTTCGCCCGAAAAAAAATCTGCTATCGAAAAAGTTTTTAGCGACTTCGACAAGGGGCAACTCGTCATTAAAATTTTTGAAAATCGCGGGCGTGATATAGCTTCGGCATTTGTCGGCTTCAAAGAAATTTATAAGAGCTATGATATATGCGTTCACATACACTCGAAAAAATCGCCGCATGCTAAGATGAGGCTTGCGGGCTGGCGCGACCATCTCTATAAAAATCTTTTAGGCAGTCCCGAAATTGTCAACGGCATTTTGAACATTATGGCGAACGAAAAAGTTGGCTTAGTTTTTCCGCAATACTTTGACCCGATTCGCATTTCTATAAATTGGGGCAAGAATTATTTGCTCACGAAAAATTTTTTGAGTAGGCTCGGCATTGAGATTGACAACCGCAACTTGATAGAATTTCCTGCCGGCTCGATGTTTTGGTTTAAGCCCCAAGCACTTGCGCCGCTTTTGGAGAGCGATTTATCTTTTAAAGATTTTCCGGAAGAAAGCGGGCAAATTGACGGGACGATTGCTCATGCGATTGAGCGAGCCTTTTTATTTATCGTTGAGTCATCGGGCTTTATCTGGACGAAAGTTGACGGCGAAGGCTTGATTTCTTCTTCGCAAGCCGAACTTGACGCGAACATTTTGCAGGCGTGGCATTCGGTTTTGAAAAAATATTGAGAATGACTATAAAAGGAGCGGAATAAAATGATTTCGCGTCAATCGACAAAGGAATTACTTGCCGAATCGCTCAAGGAATTGTCGCGGATAAAAGCTGTCGACAAAATCACCGTTAGGGAACTAACGAAAAATTGCGGGCTAACGCCGCCGACATTTTACAATCACTTCCGCGACAAATACGAGCTAATGGCGTGGATTTATAATCAGAAGGTCGAGGCGTCTATGAAAAATTTCGGTTGCGGCGACTCTTTCGAGGACGTAATTTGCAAGTGGATGGAAATTATCCTTGAGGACGAAAATTTTTATACGAATCTGTTAAAAAATGCTGTCGGGCAAAATAATTTCCGCTACACCACCAACGACCACGCGATAAATCTTTTAACGGACTGGATAAAGGCGCGTTATAATCTGGACAAAATCACGCCGACAATTTTTTTCTGTGTAAAATTTTTTATGCGGGCACTGTCTGAATCTGTCAACGATTGGTGTTTAGGCAAATGGGATTGTTCGCCGCGAGAAATGGCAAAATTTTTCGTTGAGGCAATGCCCGAACCGCTCAAGCCGTTACTTTTACATATTTGAATTTTTGTAAAGCTGATTTATAAATTTGCCGCATTGAAAATTGAATTGCTTGCGTCTCCCATGTAAAATTTCTGCAGAAATATTCTGGGAGGCGATTTTTTATGCCAATGATTAAAGATTATCTGTACAACAAGTTCAAGCACGGCATCGAGGCTGGCAAACTTCAATACGGCGTCGGGCAGGAAACGACTTCGGCGGAAGTTGCTGAAATTTTAGCGACGAGCGATTTTGATTTTCTTTTCGTCGACGGCGAACACGGCGGACATACCGTCACGACAATTTTGGACATCGCCAGAGCGATTGCCGCTTACGATATGACGCCCGTTGTTAGAATTCCGCAAGCCGGCACGGGAATTATTAAGCAACTGCTTGACGGCGGCATTCAAAACATTATTATCCCGAAGGTCGAGACCGGCGAAGAGACCGAAGACATTATGTATTGGGCGAGCTACGCGCCCAGAGGCAATCGCGGCTTTGGAGCGTCGGCTGTCCGCGCAGGTCGTTTCAATCGTCACCCCGATTACCTTGACCGCAACGTTGAGGAAATTTGCATTCTGCCGCAGATTGAGAGCGTGCGCGGTTGGGAAAATCTTGACGCCATAACCAATACGCCGGGCGTTGGCGCGGTTTTTCTTGGTCCGGTTGATTTAGCGGTCGACATGGGGCACGGCATTAACATTTTCCACCCCGAAGTTGAAGCGGCTATGGACGACATGATTAAACGCATTCACGCGCTCGGAAAGCCCGTTGGAACAATCGCTTTGACAACTGAACAGGCTAAACGCTTTGTCGATTTGGGCATTTCGTTTATCATCTTGGGCGGCGACACTGCCTTTTTGACGACGGCGGCTGATAATACCCTTAAAAATTATAAGGAAGCCATTGGCAAATGAAAAACGTTGTTATTATCTCTGGACACCCCGATTTAAAAAATTCCGTCGCGAACAAAACTATCTTGGACGAAATTTCTGCTAAGTGTCCGCAAGCCGAAATTCGCAATCTGTGTGAACTTTATCCGGATTATAAATTCGACATTAAGGCGGAGCAAGCCGCGCTCGAAAAGGCTGATATTATTATTTTCCAATACCCAATGAACTGGTACGGCGTGCCTGGTCTGCTTAAGCTCTACATTGATAAAGTTATGGAGCACGGCTGGGCTTATGGCTCGCAGGGCACCGCGCTTGCAGGTAAATCTTTCCTTATCTCGCTTACAACAGGCGTTCCCGAAGCTGGCTTTTCGGCGGGCGGTTTTGTCGGGCACACAGTTGAAGAACTTGCTTTCCCTGTTGTCAAGTTCGCTGAAATGGCTAAGATGGATTGCAAGAAAATTTTCTATAGTTGCGGCATGATGTGCGTTCCTGGCGTCACGACTGACGAGCAAAAGCAAGCCCTTATTGACAAAGCTAAGAAACACGCAGATAATATCGTTGAGTGCATAAAAAATTTGTGAGGCGATAAAGTGTTTCCCGACATTATAAAAAAAGTTCCCATGCGCGATTACGGTATTGACGGCTTGGAAGTTCATGTTGACCACACCTCAACCGGTACGGTATATTTTGTGAGCTCGACTAAAGAAGTGGTTTTCCCTGAACACGCGCACGCCGCGCAGTGGACGATTGTTGTTAGCGGTTCTTGCACATTCACTGCCAACGGTGAAAGCAAAGTTTATTCGGCGGGCGAAACGTATTTCATTCCGGCGGGACTGCGCCACCAAATTACTTTGCACGCAGGTTATTCCGAAGTCGATTACGTCGACGACCCGAACGATTGAAAAATTTTTGGAGGGGATTGCATGGACAAAAAAGTTATCGAAGGACTTCAGACGATTGTAACGGAACTTTCACAGCAAGCCGACGGACATGTTATTCAGTCAAGAATTTTCGCCAGTCAAGGCTTGAGCAAGCTCGCTAAGCAGTACGAAGAGCACGCCGACGAAGAGCGCGGTTACGTCGTCAAGTGCATTGACCGTTTGATTGATTTGGACGTTGAAGTTAAGCTTGGGGCTAAACAAGCCGCGCCTGTTAAATGGGACATTGTTGAGTATCTCAAGCACGATTTGCAAGTTTCAAAGAAAGGCTTAGCTTGGCTTAAAGAACTCGTAAAAGCCGCGCAGGACGACCCAACTACCTTTGGAATTTTGAGAGATTATTATCAAGACGAAGAAGGCGACATGTATTGGACGGAGCAACAGCTTGCGTTGATTGAGCTTATTGGCAAGCAAAATTGGCTCGCTAAACAACTTTAATTTAAATTTTTTACCCGTTGCAATTTTTCTGCGCGGGTTATTTTTTAAGCGTATTATGTTTTAAGGAGTGATTCGTGTGAGCAACGAAGAAATTATCCGCGCCTTTCATTTGATGTGGGATAACTTCCCCGAAGCGGTTATGATTACGCAGAAGAGTCGCGAAGTTGTCGCCGTCAACAAAAAAGCCGCTGAATACGGAGTTAAACCCGGCATCAAGTGTTCGTCAATTGGCAAGCCCGAAGACCACAAAGGCTGTCAGTGCGATAAGGCTTGCGACACTGGCGAGCCGGTATGTTGCACTTATGAAGGGAAATTCGGCAAGGCTTATGGCTATTGGATTCCGATTCCCGAAAAGCCCGAATGGATTATTCATTTCGGCGTTGGCTACGCTTTCGAGTATCCGAAAATTGACCGCGCTCCATCGAAAAAAACGGAAAGTCTGTACGGCTTGACGAAGGGCACCGACCTTGAATTCATTTCCAAAGAAGCCGCCCGCGCCGAAATCAACGGGACGATGATGTATTACGGTCTTGCGCGGCTTGCTAAGGAACAGGGGCTTGACGAAGTGGCGGAAATTCTCCTTGAGTCGGCTAATCAAGAGGCTAAGCACGCGGGATTTTATGCGACGCTTAACGGCAAATATCCTAAAGATTTCTGGGAATTGCTCGACAGAGTTAGGGCGGCGGAATATGGCGGCGAAGCTAGCGTTAAAGCTCTTGCCGATAAATTCCGTGCGGCAGGTTTGGACAAAGCCGCTGACGAAATGGAAACTTTCGCGCAGGAAGAAAAACATCACGGCGTTGTTATAGATGATATTTTCAAGAAGTACAAGCCCGACTACAAGCCCGCCGATAATACCGGCAAGAAAGTTTATGTCTGCCCGTGTTGCGGCTACAGATATTATGGCGACTTGGACGCGGAACCGGAAAATTGGACTTGCCCTGTTTGCGGTCAGCCGAAGAAAGATTTTAAACAGCTTGAAGCCGCGCCTGCTCAGGTTGAAGCACAGGAAAAATCCGACGCTCCCGCGCAGAAAGTTTTTGTCTGCACAATTTGCGGCTATGAACATGTTGGCGACGCGCCGCCCGATGTTTGCCCGATTTGTGGTCAACCGGCAAGCGTTTTCAAGGAGAAAGCGTAATGAATCGACGCGACCACTTTTGAAAAGTGGACAAACAGCGGACGCGATTTATCGCCAGATAAATTTAACGTTGTCGCCGCGCCGGAACGCTCCTCTGCGCTTCGCTAGTTTCGTTTAAAATGGAGTAAGTTTTTATGAACAGACGAGAATTTATTAAAACGGCGGGCGTTATGACGCTCGGTCTTATGCTAGACGGAAATTTAACGGAGGCGAAATCTAAAATGAAAATTTCAGCAGTAAAACTCTATGACGGCGGCTATATGATGAAGTCTTTCGCTTGTGGCGGCGGCTTGCCCGAAGGCTCAATCAAAGAAGAAAAACTTCGCTCCAGTCTGCAAAATTTTGTTATCGATACCGGCAAGGAAGTTATTCTTGTCGACACGGGCTTTCCTGCCGAAGAAACTTTTCCTGTTACGCCCGATTCCGTCATAACTTTTGGCGACAAGGTTAAAGATTACGTCGACGCGCTCAAGGTTGCTGGCTACGAACCCGCGCAGGTTTCCAAAATTCTTATCACCCATAAACACGCCGACCATACCGGCGAACTTCGCCACTTCCCGAACGCTAAAATTTATATCTCGCGCATTGAAGCCGACGATATGAAGTTGACGGGCGATAACGTCGTTCGTACTGACTTTACCGACGGCGCGTATAAAAACTTTCCCGCGTGCCAGAAAATTGCCGACGGCGTTTATTATATCTTCGCGCCAGGTCACACAAAGGGCAACAGTATCGTTATCGCGGAAGACGGCGACATTAACTATTTGATTCACGGCGACGTTACATACACCGACGAGGCGTTATTGGAAAACAAATTGTCTGTCGTCTTTGAAGATATGCCCGCCGCTCGCGACACCTTAAATCGCGTCCGCGCCTTTATCAAGGAAAATAAAACCATTTACCTTTCGACTCATACGCCGTTTGGCTACGAGAATCTTGAAAAGAAAAAAATAATGGAGCTTCCCGACGTTGAGGAAACTCCCGCTATTGAAGAAAAATCCGACGCACCAAAAGCGACCGGTACGAAGTGGATTTGCAGTGTTTGCGGCTACGAACATTTTGGCGACGAACCGCCCGAAGTCTGCCCGCGCTGCAAGCAACCTAAAACCGCGTTCAAAAAAGCATAAATTAAAGAGCAGGGTCTTTGACGCCGTTAAGTTCAAAGGCTTTGGCTCTGTCAATACAAGTGGCGCATTGACCGCAAGGTTTATCGCCGCGTTCATAACAGCTCCACGTCAAATGATATGGGGCGTTCAATTCCAATCCGACCTTCACCACGTCGGATTTTTTTTGACATAAAAACGGTGCGACCAGTCGAATTTTTTCGTACGTCCCGATTCTAACGGCCGCACTCATTGACGCGATGAACTGTGCGCTACAATCAGCGTAAGCGTCGCCCGCAACATCATCAGAATGCACGCCGATATAAAGTTCAACGGAATCATCGTCATAAAGCCCGTCTGCGAAACTCGCCGCCATAGAAATCATTAGCCCATTGCGGAAGGGAACATATGTTGCAATGCGCGGCGAATTATTCTTTTGAATCTGCGCGGCGTAGGAACTTTTTTCTAGCGACTCGGTCGAAGTGTTCAGCAGTGCCGAATTAGAATTTTTGAAAATTTCTGCGGCATCAAGTTCGTAATGCGCGACGTTGTAAAATTTGGCTACGGCTCTTGCGCTTTGCAATTCTCGTTCGTGACGTTGCCCATAGAAAATCGACAAAGCCGAAACATTTTCCGCGCCCAATTTCTTAACCGCCATAGCTAAACACGTCGTGGAATCAAGCCCACCGCTGGAGAGAACAACTGCTTTCATTTTGCCGCCACCTCGAAAACTTTTTTGACATTGGCAAGACATTCGTCATAAGTTTCGCCGGGATGCGCCTCGTAAATCTTTTTGCCGTCAACATACATTGTTGGCACGTAATAATAATCCGTAAACTTTTCGGCGAGCGCGGGTTGAAAATTTTTGTCAATGATTTCAAGTTCCGTCGCTGGATAATCGCTTTTAACTTCGTCAATCGCCTTGAAAGCCGCCGCGCAGTAGGGGCAACCCTCAATTTTAAGCATGGTAATTTTCTTCATGATAAAACCTCCTCAACTCGCTAAAACTTCCGCGCCCGTCTCCGTTATCAAAATAGTTTTCTCCCATTGCGCCGACAAACTGCCGTCTTTAGTTCTAACCGTCCAATGGTCGTCATCGTCAACCGTAACGTATTTTTCGCCGGCATTAATCATCGGCTCGACAGTCAGCACGACGCCAGGCACAAGCAACATTCCCGTTTCCGCTTTGCAATCGTGACTAACGAACGGTTCCAAATGAAATTCCTTGCCGACACCGTGCCCGCCTAAATCCGTCACGACCGAATAGCCGTTTTCGTGCGCCATTTTTCCGCAAGCCGCGCCAATGTCCCCGACGAAATGCCACGCCTTAGCAGCCGCAATGCCCGCCTCCATTATTTCGCGTGTCTTGTCAATAAGCCGCCGCGCTTCAGGCGTAATTTCGCCGACAGTGTACATGCGCGAGGCGTCAGCAAAATAGCCGTCAAGGTCAGTGGTTATGTCAATGTTGAGAATATCGCCCGCCTTGAGAATTTCCTTGCGCGACGGAATACCATGACAAACGACGTTGTTGACGGAAATGCAAATGCTCTTTGGATAACCTTCAAAGCCTAAGCAACTTGGGTGTGCGCCGTGACTTACAATAAATTCGTGCGCGGCATTGTTAAGCGTCAAGGTGTCGACGCCTTCTTTTACCAGCTCGTTCATCAAGTCGAGTGCGCCCGTGTTGATAACCGCCGCACGCTTTATTCCTTCAATGTCCGCCGCATTGTTAATCAATCGCTTTGGTGGGCGGACTTGACTTTTTGCCTTGATAAATTTTATCTCGTCAATTTTGGCGTCAAAGTCCGCGTGACATTTCTTATACTTCTTGCCGCTGCCGCACCAACACGGGTCATTTCTCTTCATATTTCGCAACATCTCCTTGAAAAACTTAAACATATTATTTCCTCATCGAACAATCTAACTTATCGCAGGCGGAGCATTTTTCATTCCTAATTCCTAATTCCTCATTCCTAATTGAACAAAGCCCGATAATCGCCGTGATTGATTTTCGCGGCTCAAGCATAAGTGCTGAACTTAAACTCATGCCGATTTGTTCCGCACCGCTGATTTTAAAAAGTTTTTCCTGCGCCGTCAAATTCCAATCGCCATAGCCCGGACTGAATCGCCAACGCATTTTGTAACCTTCCTTAGAAAATTTCGCCGCAAAATTTTTCTCCATTAAATCCGCCGCTTGCTCAACTGCCGCCGTTGCTGCCGCGTCTAACAATACTGACGCTAAATACTCTCCGCGCTCAAATTTTTTAGTAATCTCCTGTTCAATCGCCGCGCCGACTGTCGCCGCCATGCAGATAACTTTTTCGCAACCGTCAAGGTGTTTTATAATCGAATTGCCCGCGATTGTAAAGGGTGGCTCGCTCTCGACTGTGCAATTTTTGTAGTCGTAAAGCTCCCAGACGCCGCGCACCTCCAAAAGTAACAATGCCTCTTCGCAAGCCGCTAAAATGTTTTCTTCGCCGAAATGTTCAGCTTTGCGCAAACCCGCATATCGCCGAGTTTCTGCCGCGTCTATCGATAAAATTTGCGCGTTGTATATCATGTTAATCACCGAGTAAATTTTTAGCTAAGCGAACGGCTTCCACTCCGTCTTTAGCGTAAGCGTCCGCGCCGGCGGAATCAGCATATTCTTGCGTCAACGCCGCGCCGCCGACCATAACTTTTGCCGAACTGCCCGCCGCATGTAAATCCGCAATAACTTTGTCAATCTGAATCATAGTCGTTGTCATAAGGGCGCAAAGCCCGACAATATCGGCGTCATGCTCAAGGGCGGCGCGAACAATTTTTTCCGAGTCGACATCTTTTCCCAAGTCAACGAGTTTGAAGCCGCTGTTTGAAATCAACGCCCCGACAATATTTTTCCCCAAGTCGTGAACGTCGCCTTTAACCGTCGCGATAACAAAAGTGCCGCGAGTTTTAGTCTCCTGCGCGGGCAGAATTTTTTTCAGCTCGTCGAAGGCAAGCCGCATAGTTTCCGCACTCAATAAAACTTGCGGCAGGAAAATTTTACCGGAGCCGAAA
This sequence comes from Selenomonadales bacterium UBA7018, assembly GCA_002448305.1. Classification (GTDB taxonomy): domain Bacteria; phylum Bacillota; class Negativicutes; order Selenomonadales; family Selenomonadaceae; genus Quinella. Next base: position 50,742 of record DJWY01000023.1, on the reverse strand, counting down.
TCTTCGCCAAGTTCATTCATAGCGGCAGTTAGTGCGCGTTCGGTAATTTCGTCAGCGGAAAAGTTTTCGTCAACGGCACGTTTAATCAATGCGGCAATTTCGTCCTTGTCGCCCTCTTGAATCGCAAGCTTAATCGCGCTCAACGTATCGAGCGTGATTTTTTTTATGGGCTTATCAGTTGCGACTTGCGCAAGTTTGCTAAAATTTAATCCGTTCGGGTCTTTACCTAGCAAAGCAGCGGCGGATTTTAAAACATTCTGCATAAGTTCATCATAAGGATTCATAATGGGCGCGTCGAGACCGGCGGCAAGACACATTGCAAAGAACGTCGAATTAATCAGCGGGCGATTTGGCAAGCCAAAAGAAATATTGCTCAAGCCCATAGTCGTTGGCAGGTCGAAATGTTCGCGATAAAACTGTAGAGTTTTAAGAACCTCAAGGCAAGCGTCCTTATCGGCGGAAATCGTCATAACAAGGGCGTCAAGAAGAAAATCTCCGTTGCTTAGCCCGCAATTTTTCGCCGCGTCAATAATTTTTTCGGCAACGTCAACGCGCTCTTGTGCAGTTTTCGGGACGCCGTGTTCAGTTAGCGGGAGAATTAAAATCGCCGCGCCGTAACGTTTCGCGAGCGGCAGGAAATTTTTAATGCGGTCGGGTTCAAAGCTGACAGAATTTATCAGCGCACGTCCAGGAAAATTTTTTAAGCCCGCTTCCAAAGCTTCAACGTCGCTGGTATCGATTGCAAGCGGCGCGTCGGTTATGCGAGCAATTTCGCGGACAGCTTGCGCCATCATTTTAGCCTGGTCAATGCCGCCGACGCCCATATTGACATCAAGAATTTTCGCGCCCGCCTTGACTTGATTAAGCGCGTCTTTTTTGACGCCGAGCAGAGAGCCTTCGCGAATTTCAGCGGCTAATTTTTTTCTGCCGGTCGGATTGATTCTTTCGCCAATTAAAGTTGTCGGCAAAGTCTTATCAATGGTAACGGTTTTGCTCCGGCTAGACAACATAAGCGGTCGAATTGTCTTTTCATTCCTAATTCCTAATTCCTCATTCCTAATTGCTTTTGCAAGTTCGCGAATATGGTCGGGTGTGGTGCCGCAACAGCCGCCAAGATAAGTCGCGCCCGCCTCGACGAGCTTAGCTCCCCAACTACCAAAAGTTTTCGCGTCCATAGGAAATTTAGTTACGCCGTTTTCAAGGTAAGGCATACCGGCATTGGGTTGGACGCTGATTGGCACACGACAATTTTCCGCCAAAATTTTCACGACGGGCACGAGTTGTTCCGGACCAAGTGAACAGTTCACGCCGATTATTGACGCGCCCATAGCCTCAAGAATCACGGCGGCGGATTGCGGGTCGGTGCCCGTGACGGTTCGTCCGTCCTCCGAATAAGACAGCTGGCAAATTATCGGCAAGTTGCAAGCGTCCTTTGCCGCCAAAAGTGCTACTCTCATCTCTTGAATGTCAATGCACGTCTCGATAATAAGAAAATCTGCGCCCGCCTCCGCTAATGCTTGCGCCTGTTCATAGAAAATTTTATAGGCGTCGTCGAAGTCTAAATCTCCTAGCGGCGCGATAAATTTCCCCGTCGGACCGATTGAACCGGCGACTTTCGCTTGACCTTGCGCGGCATCCTTAGCGACTTTCACGGCGGCAAAATTCAGTTCACGAACGCGGCTTTCAAGCCCATAATGCGCAAGCTTCAAACTCGACGCGCCAAAAGTATTCGTTTCGATAATGGTTGCGCCCGCCTCGATATATGCGCGGTGAATTTTTTTCACAACGTCGGGAGCCTCAACGTTCATTAATTCGGGACATGCGCCCGCCTTTAGCCCGCCCGCTTGGAGCATTGTGCCCATTGCCCCATCAAAAATTTCTATCATGTAAACACTTCCTTTATTTCAGCGACGCTCGAATTACGAAGACAATATCGCCGTCGTCATTTTCCTTTGAACTTTCAAGCCGCGCACTATTCGCGACAAAATTTCGCACAAGTCCCAAATAACTTTTCAGAGCGGCAGAATCAGCCGTGATGCCTTCAAGTTCTAATAAATCTTTGTCGACGCGAATTTTCGTTAAGCGGACTTCTCGGCTAGAACTTTTACCGAGATTGAGCAGGAGATTAAAATTTTTATTATCGCCAGCCTGCGCGGCAAGCTTGTTAAGCCGGTGAAGTTCGGCGACGTGCTCATCAAAATTTTTCTTTAAGGCAAGGTCTTCGCTTAAATTTTCTACGGAAACTTTCGCCGCGTCAAGTTTATCGTTCGCCGCGTTGTAGTCAAGAAAAAGTTTCACCGAAATTATTATCAGCCCGATAAAAAAAATCGCCGCAATCGTATAGAAAATTCTTTTCCAATTCCATACGCCGCCGCGCCCTGCTAAAAGATTCGGCGAGCTTTTATTGCGAATAACTTCCGTGATAAATTCTGTTCGGTCGTAAGGGTGCAATTTCGTCAGCATATCGGCAGGCATTGCCGACAATCCGCGCAGATTTAGCCCGAACTTTTTAAACGCTGAAAGATATTCTTGCGCCGTCGCCTTTGGCAAAGATTCCATCCAGAGTTCCTCGCCGACTTTTGTAAATGAAAATTTTGATTCGGCTCCCGCCTGCGCTTGCGCCCAAGCTTTAACGTATTCGGGAAATTTTTCTTCGGGAATGCCAGTTGTTTCGCTCTGATAAGTTAAGGCGTCGCCCTCGCGAAGACAAAAGCCAACCATTGAAGTTTCCCAGCCCTTTTGCCCGCATACCTGCGAAATTTTCGCGGCAAGTTGTTCAATCTCCGAGCCGTCCGCTTCAACTTCTACCGTCTCGAATTTTTCAGTTAGCCGAGCGATATAAATTTTCTCGCCGTCGAAATATGCGCTGACGATTTTGCCAATATCCTCCCGAAAAAATTTCTTTATCGGCTCCAATATCTTTCCGACGAACAAAAATTCCCACTCCAAAACTTTTTCCGTTATTGTATTCAAAAATTCGCGGTTGTGCAATTCCCAAAAATGATTTATTATGCACTTAACTTTTAAGAAGGTGATTGATTTGAGAATAGCTTATGCGCAAATGAAAATCGCGGCGGGGCACCCCAGTGTTAATACAGAAAAAATTTTGTATTTCATTGACGAGGCGCGGGACGGCGGCGCGAACATTGTGATTTTCCCTGAATACGCAATTACAGGAAAAATGATTGGCGATACGCAAAATCAAAATTCTTTCGTGCGCGACTGTGAACTTTGCAGGAAAAAAATTATTGCGACCGCTAAAAATATTAAAATCATTTTCGGCGAAAAGTTTTCGGGCGCAGGTTTCGACGTGATATTTTCTTCCGAACCTTTCAGCCTTGACAAAAATATTTATGCCGAAAAAATTACACGCCCAACAATTTACGTTGGCAACGTTGGCATTCAGAACACCGGCAAAACGATTTACACTTTCGACGGCGAGAGCGCAGTTTACAATTCACGCGGAGAAATCGTTCAACGTGCCGAACCGTTCGCGGAGTGTTTGAACTTTATTGAGCTTGAGGAAATTGATAAAATGCCCGCGCTTAAACTTCCCGAAGTCAGCGAGGCGGAGAAAATTTATCGTGCGATAAGTTATGGCGTTGAAAATTTCCTTGAGCAAATCGGCGTTAAAAAAGTTGTTATCGGCGTATCGGGCGGGATTGATTCAGCGGTTGCCGCCGCGCTTTACACAAAGGTTATCGGCGCAGAAAATGTTTATCTGGTGAATATGCCCAGCGTCTTCAATTCTGCGACGACCAAAAATCTTAGCGAGCAACTTGCTAAAAATCTCGGCTGTAAATATTGCGTCGTACCGATTCAAGAATCAGTCGATTGGACGGTTAAGCAACTAGAAAGCGTCGGCTTTACCGTCTCCAATTTTGTGCGCGAAAACATTCAAGCCCGCGACCGTAGCGCGAGAATTTTGGCGGCGATTGCGGCGAGTGTCGGCGGCGTTTTTACCTGCAACGCAAATAAAGCTGAATCAACCGTTGGTTATGCGACGCTTTACGGCGACGCGGCTGGCTTTTTATCTGCGCTTGCTGACCTGTGGAAATATCAAGTCTACGATTTGGCGCGATACATGAACGAAAAAATTTACGGCTTTGAAGCGATTCCGCAGGGAATTATTGACATTGTGCCCAGTGCTGAACTTTCGACCGCGCAAAACGTCGACGAGGGCAAGGGCGACCCGCTTAAATATCCCTATCATGATTACTTGTTGAAAGCATTCGCCGAAAAAAATTTGACGCCCGAAGATATTTTGCAATGGTACGCTAAAGGCGAACTGGAAAATAAAATCGGTTGCGCTTTTGGGCTTGTCGAAAAATATTTCCCTACCGCGCAGGAATTTATTGCTGATTTGGAGCGTTGGTGGCGTCAATTCAAGGGAATGGGCGTCGCCAAAAGAATTCAATCGCCGCCGATTTTAGCAGTTACTGATTCGCCTTACGGGGCAAAATTTGAATCGCAAAACGGCGTTTATTTTACGCAAAAATATCTTGAACTCAAGAAAAAATTGCTCGGATAATAATTTTTGCAACAAAAAACTCCCTGCCACTTTGACGGGGAGTTAATTTTATTTCAAGTGCATTTTTCAGCGACTTTCATAACATTTAGCGACGTTTGCAAGCCTTTTTCGACTGCGGAATAATTTTTTTGCTCAAAAATCTCGCCGAAGTCAACGAATTCATGAATCATACGATGATTAAATTTGTTCAGCGAAAATCTTTGAATTTCCGCGCCGCGAACGGCTAAATCAAAAGAATTCAACTCATTTGGCGTTCCATTTGCCGAAATATAGCCGTTATCGCCCTGAATAATCATAAAAGACGGGCTACCAGAATCTTTCGCGGCAGTACATTGCGCCAAAAATTTTTCATACTCAAGCAGAATAATTCCGCTGGTGTCGACGCCATTAAAACCGTGATTAGCTTTGTAAATAACATTTTTAGGCAGTCCGAACAGCCCAACGACGAAATTTAAATTATAAATGTTAATGTCCATGAGTGCGCCGCCGTTAAATTTCGGGTCGAAGGACGGCGAAATATTTCCGGCTTTGTAGGCGTCATAGCGACTGGAATATTGGGAAAAATTACATTGAACGAGCTTAATTTCTCCGATTTTGGGCAGAAAATCGCGAATAGCATAAAAATTCGGCTGATGAAGCGTCGTAATCGCCTCGAAAAGATAAAGTTTTTTATCAAGCGCAATGTCGATTAATTCTTGCGCCTGCGCGGCAGTCGTGGTGAAAGGCTTTTCGAGAATAACATTTTTGCCCGCGTCAAGGCATTTTTTAGCGTATTCGTAATGGACGGAATTAACCAGCCCGATATAAACGAAATCAATCGAATTATCGCTTAAAATCTCGTTTAAATCGGTCGTAAAGCGTTCGATATTAAACTTTTCGGCAAGATTTTTAGCTTTTTCGCGGCTATGGGGACGCGCCCAAATATTTTTGACGGAAAATTTTCCGGAGGCTTGAATAGCGGCGACAGATTCCGGAATAATTTTGCCGGTACCGAGAATTGCAATATTAATCATAAAAATCCCTCCCGAAAAGGTTTTTACAATGCGGCGTTGAAAAATCCTGCCAATATGATAAAATTTCGGCGCGAAGGAGTGAAAATTTTTGCTAAGACCAACTCAAGAACAAATTATAAATTTCTACCACGAAAACACGGTGATAGATTATTTAGGCGTGGAAATAGTACCGACCCCCGACGGCGAAGCGCGATTAGAACTTTTAGTAGAGCCGCGCCACGCAAATTTATATTCAATGGTGCACGGCGGAGTTTTAACGACAATGGCTGATACCGCTATGGGAGCGAAATGCCTTGCGCTAAATAAAAAAGTCGTGACAATCTCCCTTAATATCGAATTCATGCACGCTGTAATGATAAATACGCCGCGAGTTTTCACCGACGCGACTGTTTTACATGACGGCAGAAAAACTATGGTCTGCGAATGTAAAATTGTTGACGCTAGGGGCAAACTTTACGCCAAAGCAACTGCAACTTTTTTTGTTATCGGGCATTTGATTGAGGATTAATAAATTTTTAGTGTATCAAAGCGAAAATTAATAATTCGGAAATAAAATTGGCTTGAAAAATTTTTGGGAGGTTTTAAAAATGTTCAGGCGATTTTTTAAGCTGTTCGGGCTATTCTTAGCAATTTTTTTAGTGATAAGCGCGAAAGTCGACGCCGCGCCGAATTGGAACACAAATACAATTCAAGTAACGGGAATGGGCGTCGCCAATCCGAATATGTCAGTAAGCCCGGCGCATTTATCAATGATGGCGCGAAGGGCGGCAATAACGGACGCCTACAGACAACTTGCCGAAGTAGTAAACGGCGTGCAGGTCGACGCGGAAACGACAGTTGAGCAAATGATGCTAACTTCTGACATTGTGCGGACGAAAATTAGTGCAGTAATCAAAGGGGCGCGAATTGTCTCCGAAGGCGAACTTTCCGGCGGTGGCTATTCCGTCACTATGGAAATTTCAATGTTCGGCGGCGAAGGTAGCTTGGCTGAAACCGTTATCGAACGCCCGACTTATATTGAGCCGATTCCCGTGCCCGCGCCCGATTATCGCCCGCCTGTTGTCGAAAGTCCGCGTCCGAGTTATGGCGGCGGCTATACCGGCTTAGTTGTCGATTGTCGCGGCTTAGGTTATTTAAATCCGGTTATGAGTCCGGTTATCAAGCGCGATGACGGCTCGAAAATTTACGGGCATAAAAATCTTGACTATGACAGGATAATTCGTGAGGGGATGGCGACTTATGCGCGAGATATGAGCGAAGCCGGCCGCGCAGGTTCTAATCCGCTGATTGTCCGCGCAATTTGCCTTGAAGACCATAACGCCAATCCCGTTTTGAGCGACGAAGATGCAGACTTAGTGCTTTACGAAAATCAGCACTCGCATTTTCTTGAAAATATCGCGGTCGTTTTCCTTTATTGAGCGATGATAAATTTTTTCCTTGACAAAATTTTATTAAGCCTATATAATGCCGCTTGTGTTAGTCGAAGGCGTAAGCTAGAGATTAAGACGAGCGGAAGTAGCTCAGTGGTAGAGCACAACCTTGCCAAGGTTGGGGTCGCGAGTTCGAGCCTCGTTTTCCGCTCCAAGAATTTGCGGAAGTAGCTCAGTGGTAGAGCATCACCTTGCCAAGGTGGGGGTCGCGAGTTCGAGCCTCGTTTTCCGCTCCATTTTTTTGAAAGTTGGTTACCGGTTGGACCCGTAGCTCAGTTGGTTAGAGCAACCGGCTCATAACCGGTCGGTCCTAGGTTCAAGTCCTAGTGGGTCCACCAACGAAAAGGCCTTGTAGCTCAGCTGGATTAGAGTATTTGACTACGAATCAAAGGGTCGGGGGTTCAAGTCCCTCCAAGGTCACCATATCGGGTAGGTAGCGAAGTGGCTAAACGCGGCGGACTGTAAATCCGCTCCCCTTGGGTACGATGGTTCGAATCCATCCCTGCCCACCATATCGAAAATCCAAACGTCGTCCAAATGGGCGGCGTTTTGCTTTGCAAATGAAAAGACTTCCAAACGCTTAGGGCGCAGGAAGCCTTTTCTTAATTTACGTCGGCAAGTGCCGCTTGAGTTTATTCTACGATTGTGGTTGCATTAGCAGTTGCATTGGAATTTGCATTGGCAGTTCCATTGAGTTCATTGGCGCGGGTGTCGAAACGGCTCATGATTTCGGTATAAGTCTGCTTGGAAATTTCCGGCATGTTGTCTTGACCGGTTATCTTATTCCACTCCATACCGGCTTGTTTGAAGCCATCTTCGACAGCGGCTCTCATCTCGGCAAGTCTTTCAGGGTCGTTGCCCGCTATCGCCGATGCTAAATCGAAAATGCGCGTCGAAACTGCGTCAACTGACCAAGCTCCGCCGGGCGCGATTGCTTTAGCTGCGTCTTCGGGATTGGTCGCAACTTCCGGAAGGGCAAAACGCGATGCATCAATCTGCACGCCGCCAAAGTTCAAAATACTTATGCCGTCATTGAGCCAGCCCTGCAACTTGTCATTAGATTCAGTCATAGCTTGAATCATAATGTTGAGCATGGTCTGTTCTTGCGTTTCCAAATCCGATTTGAGTGCGTCGACTTGTTCGGCACTTAAGCCTTTAGTTTTCTGTGCGCCGTCGTCTACGGAAACTTCTTCTGGCGTAGTGCTCTTTTGAGCCTTTTTAGCCGCGTCGGAAATGTCCAACTCGAAAGCGTTGCCGACTTTCGCCGATTCGTTTTGAGTTTGTCCCTCTTGATTCTGCGCTTTTGCGTTGGCAGTATTCTTAGCCTGCGTCGCGTACTGCGCAAAGCCGCGAGATACTCTTGCAATGTTGCTTACGTCCATGTTAAAAACCTCCTTGAATTAAACGTTTCACAAAGCCTCAGCAATTACATCATGAAATCTAAAAAGAAATTCTGCGTCGGCTTCAACGTCGTTTCCGGCGAGCCGTCAACCTTAGGCGGGACAGAATAATCCGCAACGGAAATCATATGCGGTTTCATTTTCACGCGGTCAGTTACTTGTCCGTCTTCGTAGGTCGTTATCATTACCGAACCGTCCGGCAAAAATCGCTTAACCTTTTCCACGCAAATTATATTCGCACTTGCGCCTTCTTCTCGATTGGCATTGCCCGAATCCTCATTGACTTTGACTTCGCCCGTTAGTGCCGTGTGCATTTGGCTAATCTCGTCGAGCTGTTCGCGAACGATTTCCATTTCCTGAACGTCGCTTTTGACGTTGGACATTTTTTCAGCGAGAATTTTTGCATATTCGGAGACGACGTTTTTTGATAATTTGTATGAAGCCTGCGCGGAACTTTTCTTGACGCCCGCCGCAGGTTTTGTGACTTCCCAAATCTCCATTTCTTTCACGCTCCTCTGAATAATTTATCGGCATTTGGAGCGCACGCCTAAAATTTTTTTACTTATATCATGTACCGCCGCGCTTGTCAATTTCAAAATCTATGATATATTTTTTGTCATGATAAAGATACTTAAAGACGAACGCGGCTTTCTTATGGTGAACGTAATTTTCTTGACGCTGATAACTGCCTTTGCCGCAATGATTTTACTAAATGCCGCGTCGCGAATCAAAAATCCTCAATCGACGCTCCGATTGACTGCGCTTTATTTGGCGAACGAACAACTTGCACAGCTAGAAAGTTTAGCGACGGCAGGTAGCGAACTTCCGACAAGCTTTCAAGGAGAGCCGAAAGACCTTATTACAGAAAATTTAAGCGAAGAAAATCCGATTGAGTTTGAAGTCAAAACGGAGATAAACGGCGACAACGTGTGTAATGTCAAAGTTACGGTCAGTTGGATTGCTAATGGTCGGGAAGATTTTATTGAAGTTGAAAGGGCGATTTGGATTGCTAAAGAAAGTTCGTAGCGGCGGATTCGTGCTGATTGAATTCGCGATAGCTTTGCCGCTTTTAGTAATGATACTTTATTCTTTGGCAATGGTCAGTTTAAATATTTTCCGACTGGGCAGAGACCAACTAGCCGACTACGTTTTAGAGGCGGAAGCGCAATACGCTATGAAGAGAATCACGCAAGCGGCGCGATTTGCTAAAGACGTTCAGACTTATGGCGACAGTAGCATAGTTAAGTTTGTTTATCATTCGCTCGGGAATACTGGTTATAATAAACCTATACCGGACTTGAAAAACATGCAATACCTTTTGTATACGAGCAGGGACATAAGGGAGACGCGCTATTTTCGCGGCTACAAAAGAGCGAACAGAAATTATCCCAACCTTTACGTGGAACGGCAAGAAGGTAGTTATACCAATCCGATAACCGGCGACAATTATTTTGGCGACACTAAATTAAATTATTTGCATTGTGCGCTTGATAAGCCAAAGAAAATTTTGCACATTGAACTTGAATTGGAAAGCTTAGTGACGGAGCGCAAAATAAAAATCGCCACAGCAGTTTTCATGCCGGGCTTAGAGGTAGAATAATGAACCAAAAAGGATTCGCGACGGTTTTAGGGCTGTGTTTAATTATGGCTATCGCGCTTTGTGTCAAGGGGATTCAGGAAGCGCAGATGAATCAAAGTTACGTGACGACCGATTTTCAAGCCGAAATCGATTTGCAGAACGCGGCGGAAAGTGGCATTTATGCGGCGGCGGATAAAGTTCGCCGAGAGCTTGCTATAAACAAAGATTATCTGAAAACGACAGAGCTTAACAGACGCTATCATCAAATACCTGTATTTTCTACGATGCAAAAGACTTCGAGCGGAGATATTAGCGTTGACGTTCAGGCGGAACGAGTATTCATTTTTCCTTACAAAGTTAATTATGCTATCCGTGTCAATAATAAATATAGAGCAGATAAAATTAGCGACGGCAAAGAAGTTTATACTTTGTCTAGCAATGCGGAAGTTTATAGTGAACACATTGGCAAAAAAATTTCTCGGCGCGTCTTAGCCTACGTTGAGTTTGACGCGGACGGCAACAGCGATACTGCGATTCATTTTATGGATAACACAAAAAATCCAGACAATGAGTTTTTTTATAGACCAAATGACGACCCGAATAAATAATTATTCGTAGCGCAGGGCGTCAATCGGGTCGAGACGAGCCGCCTTCCGCGCAGGTAGCATGCCGAAAAATATTCCGACCAAGAGCGAAAAGCCAAAACTAGCAACGATACTCAAGCCGCTAATAACCGTCGTGAAGTCGCCAAATTTTGAAATTGCCTGCGCAGCTCCAATCCCGATAACAATTCCGATAAGCCCGCCGATTATGCTAATCATTGTCGATTCAATTAGAAATTGCAACATAATGCTGCTATAGGTCGCGCCGATTGCCTTTCTGATTCCAATTTCCCGCGTGCGCTCGGTGACGGAAACCATCATGATATTCATAATTCCGATACCGCCGACGACAAGCGAAATGCCAGCGATTGAGCCTAAAAGCAATGTTATCATTGTCGTAGTCGAAGTCATAGTTTCCATGAGGCTTGTCAAGTTGCGGACGTTGAAATCATCTTCCGCGCCCGTCCTGATTCTATGACGTTGGCGCAAAAGCTTTTCAATATTACTTTGAACTTCGTCCATTTTGTCAGCGTCAGAAACTTGAACATTGATAGAGCGAATGTGAGTTATACCGATTAAGCGTTCCTGCGCGGTCGTCAAAGGAATTAAAACAACGTCGTCTTGGTCTTGACCGCCCATTGATTGTCCCTTGCTGGCAAGCACGCCGATAATCGTATAAGGTGCGTTGCCGATGCGAATTTTCTTGCCGACGGGATTAACGCTGTCGAAAAGATTAGCCGCGACAGTCGAGCCGATAACCGCGACGCGATTGCGAACGTCAACATCATGCTCACTGAAGAAAAGCCCGCTTTTGAGTTCAAGTGATTGAATCGCTACGTATTCGGGGATAACGCCCGTGACAGTCGAATTCCAATTCTCGTGCCCGTAAACAATTTGATAACTGTTTTGCACAGTCGGCGACACGTAGTCGACATTTTTTATTTTGTCCTTAATTGCTTCGGCATCGGCATAAGTCAAAGTGGTATTTGAACCTGCTGCGCCTCTGGGACCGCCGCGATTAGGACTGCCCGCCATAACGATTAGCATATTCGAGCCGAGTCGCGAAATTGAATCAACGACATTTTTTTTGACGCCCATACCAACGCTAACCATTGCGATAACCGCCGCCACGCCGATTATTATTCCAAGCATAGTTAGGAGCGTCCGCAATTTGTTGGCGATAAGGCTTAAGCCCGCCATTTTCAAAAGTTCAGTGAAAAGCATTTTCTAAACTCCAAAAATCTTTTAAGCCGCATCAAGAACAAAATTAGCGTGGGGGGGGGAGGCTAATATATCAGCGCGACGATTAAACATTGCGGCGTGAATCCAATGATAAAGGAAAGTCGGCAAAGGCGCGTCCTTCCCGAAATATTCTCTGAAGGCACTTTCAACGGCGCGATGAAGTTCGGGTGTAATTCCGTCTTTGTAAACTCTGTTTCTGACAATCCAAAAGTTCTCGGAAACGGTAAATAAATGACTTTGCGTAAGATATTGTAATTCCGGATTGCCCTTGAAAAAGTCTTCGTTAGCAAAGAATTCGTCGAGATACCGAGAAAGTTTAATGTAATCACAAATAAGTTTTGCAACACGTTCGGGCGGAAATTTTGAGTGGGTATCTTGGTCTGGCGAGTTACGGCAAATGTAACAAAGCGTGGGGGTTTTGACGAAAACTTTAGCTTTCATAATCCATTCCAAAGCAAAAAGTGTGTGCGATTCAAAATCTTGGAATCGTAAATCATTTTCTGTCAGAAAATTTCTGTTAAAAATATTATATTGCGCGTCCATGAAAGTTCCGCTTAAATGCCATTCTTTGAAACGCTCAATCGGGTCGTCAGACATAACTTCAGGTTTATCCACTTGGTGGAAGTCATGAGAATTAATTTTTAGTTTTGTTCCCTCCTCAATAATGCCGTCGGGAGCTGTGATTAAAAATCTAGCTTCATGAACAACATCGGCGTTAAAATGCTCGGCAATTTCGTACAAGTGGGCAAGGGCATGCGGCAAATACATGTCGTCGCTATGAAGAATCATTACGTATTTGCCAGACGCTTCGCGCAAAAGTCTATTAGTATTAAATGTACCACCCATATTTCTTTCATTGCGAAGAAGTTTAATTTTTCCTATAGAAATTTCTGCGGCATATCTCTCTGCAACGAAATCAGCCGAACAGTCAATTGAATCGTTATCGCAAATGATAATTTCATAATCTTGGAAAGTTTGATTCAATGCGCTGTCAATGCATTGCTCAATGTAATGCTTGCGATTGTACATGGGAATGAGTACAGAAATTTTTGGTGTGTCCATGAATTTTCCTCCTTAAGAGTGTTTATCTCAAAATAATTCTTTCCGGACTCCAGACAATGCACTTTGTGAAAAAGAAATGTCACATAATCCGCCTGCTCGCCAAAACAATCCTTCATCGCACGTTCAACCACTCGGTGAAGTTCAGGTGTAATGCCATTCTCATAAAGATTGAATCGAGAAATTTCAAAGCTATCAAATCGAGCAAAGAACATTGCTTTTGCCGTGTATTGCGTCGCGGCGTTATCCTTAAAGAAATCGACGCTCTTAAAAATTTTCTCCAAGTAATCTAGCGAATCGAACATGCAAAGGAGATTTTTCCTAGTCCTTTCGTAAATCGCTGTTTTGTCATTGGTCTGAGAGTCGGGCGAATCACGATTGATATAAAAAATATCGGGCGACTTCACATAAATTTTTGCCTTCATAAGCCAATGCAAACAGAAAAGCAAATTGCCAGAATGCTCTGGGAAAAATATTTTGTTTTCCAAAAGAAATTTGCGCTTGAAGATATTATACGGCGCGTCAATGAAAGTATCGCTCGTCGTCCACTCAAAAAATCGCTGTTCGGGCTCGTTTGATACGACTTCAAAATTTTTTACCGTGCGATTTTCCCAGCACATAATTTTAAATTGCGTCTTTTCATCTATCACGCCGTCTTTTTGCGACTCCAAAAATACTCCAGTGTGAACAACATCAGTATTAAAATATTCGGCGGCTTCGTACATTTGCTCAAGGGCTTGATGCAAAAATAAATCGTCGCTGTGCAGAATCATTATATATTTGCCGGTCGCCTCGCGTAAAAGTCTGTTATCGGTCGGAAACTCGCCGAGATTTTTTTCATTGCGGCGGAGTTTAATTTTGCCCGAAGAAATTTCAGCGGCGTATTTTTCCGCGACAAAATCAGCCGAGCCGTCAGTTGAGCCATCGTCGCGAACTATAATTTCAAAGTCTTGAAACGTCTGGATAAGTACGCTGTCAATGGCTTGCGCAATGTAATGCTTGCGATTGTACATGGGAATGAGTACAGAAATTTTTGGCGCGTCCATGAATTTTCCTCCTTAAACAATGTCAATAATTTCGTGGGAATCTTTGGTAATGTCTTTGACGATTTGCCCGTCCTTGACGAGAATTTGACGGTCGGCGGCTTGCGCAATGTCGGGTTCATGCGTGACTAAAATAATCGTTGAGCCGGTTGCGTGAAGGTCGCGGAAAATTTCCATAATTTCGCCGGTCGATTTAGTATCAAGATTGCCGGTCGGCTCGTCCGCCATAATGATTGACGGTTTCATAGCGATTGCGCGGGCGATTGCGACACGTTGACGTTGACCGCCGGAAAGTTCGCTGGGCAAATGTTCTGCGCGGTCGGCAAGCGAAACTTTTTTCAGCGCGTCCATTGCCATAGAAAGTCTTTCCTTAGTATTCACGCCCGCATAAACCGCCGGCAACGCGACATTTTCTAAACTCGTCAGCTTAGGCAGGAGATTAAAATTTTGGAAGACAAAGCCGATAGTTTTATTCCGGATTCTAGCAAGTTCGTCGTCGGAAAGGTGGCTGACTTCCTGCCCAAGCAATTTATATGAACCGACGGTCGGACGGTCGAGACAACCCAGAATATTCATGAGCGTTGACTTGCCAGAACCCGAAGGACCCATGAGCGCGACGAATTCTCCTGAATCAATTTTTAAATCGACGCCATTTAGCGCGGCGACAATTTCACTGCCCATTTTGTAAAGTTTTTTCACGCCCGTTATCGTCACGACATTTGACATAAAAATTTCTCCCTATAAAATTTTCCACATGATAACAAAAAAAATCCCCCGCCGCAAATTCAATTAGGAATTTGGAATGAGGAATTAGGAATGAAAAAACGTATCGTATAAAAATTATTTACGGAGATTGAGTTGCGCGAGAATTTCGCGGTAACG
>DJWY01000023.1:0-35827 GCA_002448305.1 Selenomonadales bacterium UBA7018 | reverse complement strand
CGCGAATGATGATCCTTTTTGTGCTCCTTAAGGTGCTCGGTCAAGTAGGAAATGCGCGCCGTCAAAAGTGCGATTTGAACTTCCGGTGAGCCAGTGTCGCCCTCGTGCATTGCGAATTTTTCCATAATCTCCTGTTTTGCTTGTTTGTCCAACATGTCATTTGTCCTCCTGCGTAGAATTTTTTCCAACGGCGAAGTCCGCGTCGGAGTGTCGACGAACTGCGCCGCAGTTAAGATTGCCACGCAGTTTAACATAATAATATTTTGCCGTCAAGCAAGCGTGACGCTTGACCCAGCGGTCGCGATTTGTCGTCCGATAATTTTAACGTTTAAGCCGCGCCGGAACGCTCCGCTGCGCTACGCTAGCATAGCATTTTTAGCACAATTTTTATTTGCAAAAGTTTTTAACGGTGTTATGATTGCGGCGAGGTTGATTGAAATGACTGAACTTTTCTTAATGGCGATATTTTCGGCGGCGTTAATGCTTTGCATATGGGCGGGGCAATCGATTTTATTCGCGTTGACTTTCGGGCTGATAATTTTTTCGCTGTACGCTCATGAAGGCGGACACACACCGCAAAATATTTTGACAATGTGGGGCGCGGGCGTCCGAACGATTAAGCCGATTCTGATAACGCTTTTACTTATCGGAATAATCACGGCATATTGGCGGGCGGCGGGCGTTATCCCCGCGATAATTTTTTACACAGCGGATTTCTTTACGCCGTCGATAATTTTACTGATGACGTTTTGGCTTTGCGGATTAATTTCGACGTTGACCGGGACGGCATTTGGAACGGGCGCAACAATGGGCGTTATCTGCGCGGCGATTGCAGAAAGTTTAGGCGTCCCGATTTGGCTGACGGGCGGTGCGATTTTATCGGGTTGTTATTTAGGCGACAGGTGTTCGCCAATGTCGACAAGCGCATTACTCGTGGCGACGCTGACACGCACAGATATTTTTAAAAATTTGGTTGGCATGATAAAAACTTCGATAATCCCGCTGATTTTAGCAAGCGCATTTTATTTAGCAACGGGAATATTTTTCGCGGGCGAAGGAGTTGCAAACATTGACGCTAAGGAAATTTTTTCGCGAACGTTCACGATAAATTTCGGCGTTCTAATTCCGGCAATTTTAATTGTGGTTTTGTCGCTGATACGGTTGCGAGTTCAAATAATGATGAGCGCGAGTATCTTAGCAAGCGCGGTGATTGCGATTGTTATTCAAGGCGAAACTTTAGGCGAGCTGATAAAAATTTCCGTGCTGGGCTTTTATCCCGACGACGCAGAGCTTGTAAAAATTTTGAGTGGCGGCGGCGTTATCTCAATGGCAAATGTTTTCGCTATTTTATGTTTGTCGAGTTGTTACGCGGGGATTTTTCAAGCAACGGGCTTTCTAAATCGCATACAAGCTTTCTTGATTAAGCTGAGCAAAAAATTTTCGCCGTTCGTGAGTATTTTGACGGCGGCAACTTTAACGAGCATGATAACTTGCAACCAAACGCTTTCAATCATGTTGACCGACCAACTTTGCAAGAATGTCGAACCCTGCGCAGAAGTTTTCGCGATTCATTTAGAAAATTCCGCCGTAGTAATTTCTCCGCTAATTCCGTGGGCAATATCAAGCGCGGTTCCTCTAACGTTAATCAACGCGCCGCCAGAATCAATTTTTGCCGCGTGGTACCTCTATCTTATTCCAATTTATTGTTTAGCGAAACTAGCGTAGCGCAGCGAAGCGTACGAACGCGGCGACAATGTTAAATTTATCGGGCGGTCAATCGCGTCAACTGTTTGGGCACTTTTTAAAAGTGCCGCAGATTGTTAATCGTTCGCGCTTGTGATAAAATTGCGCCGTGTTAAATTTGAACTGAAAGGAGCTTTTCAAATGGGTTCTTTAGAAATAAAAAATTTTGGCATATTGGGCCATCCTGTGGGGCATTCGCTTTCGCCGCAAATGTACGAGGCGGCATTCAAGGCGGCGGGCTTCCCGAATTACAATTATATTCCATTGTCGATACAGGCAGGCAAATTGTTTATGGCGGTCGAAGGGATAAGGGGCTTAGGTTTTCGCGGCGTCAACGTGACGATTCCGCACAAGACGACCATTTCAAAATATCTCGACGCGATTGACTCTGATGCAATGGTAATCGGCGCGGTAAATACTGTCGTAAATGATGGCGGAATGTTGACGGGCTACAATACGGACGTTTCCGGATTTTTGGCGGCATTGGCTGAAGCGAATTTTTTGCCGGAAGATTGTCATGCGGTAATGTTGGGGGCGGGCGGAGCGGCTCGCGCAATTTTATGGGGGCTTTGCAAGAAAAAGGCGGAATTCATAACGATAGGTGCACGCAACCCGCAAAAGGCGCAGGCATTAGCGAATGACTTCCTGCCCTACGGACACGCCGAAGGATTCGATTGGCATTCGGACGAATTTAAAGACATGTTGCAGACAGCAGACATACTAATAAACACGACGCCGCTTGGCATGTTCCCGCAAGTCGATGATATGCCGCCCATTGACTTAAAACTTTTGCCGGAAGGCGCACTTGTCTACGACATAATTTACAATCCGATTGAAACGAAATTGCTCCGCACCGCAAAGGAACTCGGCTTCCCGACGCTCGACGGGCTTTCAATGCTTTTGTTGCAGGGCAAAGAGTCTTATCGGCTTTACACGGGCGAAATTCCTGATATGGAAATCATGCGGAAAACTTTGGAAAAATATTTGAGCACAAAATAAAAATCTGCGACGCGGGCGGAGGGATTTTTAATGGACGCATTTTTTGCCGTTATGGCTACGCTTTTGTTCGTGACGATACTCGGCGGCGTGACCGGCTTGTTGACTGTGGATAAAATAAAAAGTCTATTATCGAAACCGACCGATTCAACTGCGCAGAGCCTCCCGCCCACTTCGCAACGAATTAGCGCGCAAGAATTGCAAGTTATTATCCTCCACAAGCTAGAAAATATCGCTGAATTCGGCGTCCTCAAGCAAACTTTCACTTCGTCATTTATCTATCACGACGACAGAAAAATTTTCGGCTTGAGTATGCCTTTTACAAACAACGAAATCAAAATTAATTATGCCGGCGAAGTGGTTTGCGGTTGCGATATGAGCCGCGCCATTTACGCGCAAGATTCTTACAGCAATAAAATCAAGATTGTCATTCCGTCTGTAAAAATTTTGCGGATTCACGAGCTACCCGAAACTGTTAAGCCCGAAAAGGTTAAGGCAGAAATTTTTTCTCGCGCCGTTGACATTGAGAAATACAATCGCGAACTTCAACAAAATCTTGACGATATGGAGCGGCATTTAATTTCTGACGGGATTTTACAAAAGGCTAATGAGCGCGTACGCACTTCTCTTACGAAATTGATTGCGGGTATTAATCGCGAAATCGAAACTGAAATTATTTTCATGAGCGACAATACAAATTTGCCTCGACTTAACGGATAACATTTTTGATTCACAAGGAGCGGCATAATGAAAGACTTCGACGAGCAGTTAAGGAAATTGATTCACAGGGAACGACATAACTTTGCGGGAAGTTCATCGCGGGCGATTGTCGAACTGGTCAATTTAATTTTCGACTTCGCGATAAAAATAAGGGCGTCCGATTTGCACATTGAGCCATTTGAAAAATCGTTGCGCGTGCGCTACCGAATAGACGGACACTTACAAGAACTTCATCAGCCGTTGCCCATGCATTTGGCGGAGCCGCTGACTTCCCGAATAAAAATTTTGGCGCGAATGGATACGACAGCCGCATTTTTGCCGCTTGACGGCGCAATTCAATTCGGCAACGTTGAAATGCGCGTGGCAAGTATGCCGTCCTTTGGCGCGGAAAGTTTAACGATAAGATTATTGGATTCTTCGCTCCAACTGCATAGCTTAAAAGATTTAGGCTTCACGGCGACGAACGAAAAATTTTTCCGGCAAATGATAAATGCGGCGGCAGGCATGATAATTTTAACTGGACCAATGAACTCCGGCAAATCAACGACGCTTTACGCCTCACTTCGCGAACTCAATCAGCCTTCGCGTTCGATAATGACGCTTGAAGACCCGATAGAACAGCACGTAGAAGGAATTAGTCAAGTGCAAGTCAATGAGAAAACGGGCTTGACGTTCGCGGCGGGCTTGCGGGCAATGTTGCGCATGGATTGCAATGTTTTAATGGTCGGCGAAGCTCGCGACGCTGAAACTTCTAAAATTGCAGTACGCGCCGCGCTGACTGGGCATTTGATTTTCACGACGCTACACGCTAACGATTCATGCAGTGCACTTTTCCGAATGCTAGAAATGGGCGTTGAACCGTACCTTTTGGCGGCGACGTTAAACGGCGTAGTTGCGCAACGGCTTGTTAGGCGACTTTGTCCGCATTGCAAAAAAATTTCTTCCGACGGAACGTTTACGGCGGTTGGCTGTGAATATTGCAGGGGCACGGGCTACAGCGGGCGAATTGCTCTTCATGAAATTTTGCGCGTCGATAAAAATTTGCGCAGTCTGATTCTAAATAGCCGCGACCTTGACGAAATTAGAACTTACGCACTTGATAACGGCTTGAAAATTTTATCCGACGACGCATTAGAAAAAGTCCGCGCAGGTTTTACTACGCTTGATGAAATTCAGCGCGTCTTAGGTTAAAATTTGCTATAAAAATTTGTCGACGTTAAAAGGGATTAATGATATAATAACTGCGAATTTTTTCTGAAGGGAGGTCAAGTGTTGCAAAGACAGCGAACTTTAAAAGATAAAATTTCCTGCGTCGGCGTGGGTTTGCATTCGGGCAAAGAAGTTCGGCTCGTTATGAAACCTGCGGACGTTGACAGCGGGATAATTTTTTTTAGGACGGATTTGCCCACTCGTCCGAAGATTCACGCGAACGCCGCTAACGTGACGGCGACACTTAGAGCAACGACTTTAGAAGAGAACGGCGCAAGAGTTTTCACGATTGAACACTTGATGAGTGCGCTCAATGCTTGCAACGTCGATAATTGCGAAATCGAACTCGACGCCGAAGAACCGCCCGTCCTAAACGGCAATTCGATTGACTTTTTCAAAATGATTCAAGCTACTGGACTTATTGAACAGAATAAGGAGCGCAAAATTATCCGCGTCGATAAAATTTACCGCGTCGACGGCGAAGAAGGCGTGCGCTTCGTTATGGCTCTGCCCTATGACGGTTTCCGCGTGAGTTTCGTTTCAGTCAATCCGCACCCGCTTATAGGAATTCAATACGGCGACTTCGAGATAACGCCGGAAATTTATGCCAAAGAAATTGCGCCTGCGCGAACGATTGCTTATGAAAAGGAAGTTGCCGCGCTTCACGCAATGGGGCTGGGGCTTGGCGGCAATTTGGAAAATGTTATCGTCTACAACGACAAGGGCTGGCTTAATAAGCTGAATTATCCCGACGAATTAGTTCGCCATAAAATTTTGGACGTTATCGGCGATATGCGCCTTGCCGGAATTTTGAATTGCCATATTATAGCAGCGGCGTCGGGGCACGCGCTCAACACTCAAATTGCTAAGAAAATTTTTGCGGACTTCAATTAAAGGAGCGATATAGATGGTATTGGAAATCGAAGACATAATGAAAATTTTGCCGCACCGCCCGCCAATGCTTTTGGTGGACAGAATTTTGGAAATAGACCCGTTCAAATCCGCGACGGGTTTAAAAAATATAACAATGAACGAGCCGCAATTCGCCGGACATTTTCCAGGACATCCGATAATGCCGGGCGTCCTTCAACTTGAGGCAATGGCGCAAGTCGGCGGCGTTGCTATGCTTTATCCTGAAGAACATCGCGGGAAAATCGCGCTCTTCGGTGCTATGGACAATATCAAATTTAAAAGAATGGTCGTGCCCGGCGATACGCTAATCACTAAGGCGGAAATTGTCAAAGTGCGCGGGCTTTTCGGCGTGTTGCATACGGACGGCTACGTTGATGATAAATTGGTAGCCGTCGCCGATTTTACTTTCGTGCTAAAAGGTCGAGACGAACTTTAAGGAGCTATTAAAATGACAATGAATATTCACCCTAGCGCGGTCATTTCCAAAAGTGCGCGGCTCGGCGAAAATGTTACGATTGGTCCTTACTGCGTGATTGGCGACGAGGTCGAAATTGGCGACGGTTCAGTTATTGGTCCCCATGCAGTTATAGAAAAATGGACGACGATTGGCAAGGATTGCAGAATTTTTCAATTCGCGTCGGTCGGAGATATGCCACAGGATTTAAAATTTAAAGGCGAGCAAAGTGCTACAGTTATCGGCGACAGGACGACCATTCGCGAAGGCGCAACGATTCATCGTGCAACCGGCGAAGGTAACGAAACGCGCATTGGTAGCGATTGCTTGCTTATGGCTTATATCCACATTGCGCATAATTGCACGCTGGGCAATCATGTTATCATGTCGAATTTAGCGAGCTGTTCGGGTCATGCAACGGTTGAGGACAGAGTTGTTATCGGCGGTATGGCGGGCGTGCACCAATTCGTTAAAATCGGTCGAAATGCTATGGTCGGCGGTATGAGCAAACTCGTTCAAGATGTCGTGCCTTATACGCTGGTCGACGGGCACCCCGCTAAAGTCGTCGGCTTGAATAACGTTGGAATTTCGCGGGCGGGCGTTCCGCTTGAAAGTCGCCGGCTTATTAAGAAGGCTTATAAAATTTTATATCGTTCGGGCTTGAGTTTGGCGGAAGCTATCGCCGTAATTGAGCAGGAAGTTGATTCTTGCGAAGAGGTCGAACACTTTTTAAGATTTTTGCGCAATGCGGAACGCGGAATTTGTCGCGAACGGCGCGATTTTGACGAGAAATGAGGAACTTAACTTTATGACTAGCAGAGAAATTGCAGAGTTGGCACTTTGGACAGCAAAAGCAATTCAAGACGCCTTAGCGATTGACGGCAGGAGGCTTGACGACGCGGGCACCGATATTATTCGCGAATACGTTCAGACAGATTTAAAAAATTGGCGTCGCGGCGAAAAAATTACCCTTGAAAATTCTGCCGCGCTTGTTAAGGAAATTTTATCGCGCCGCAGTCATGAAACTGAAACTTTTGACGAAGTAATTAGCGCGTTGACGGTGCTTTATATGAAATTCCCCGATTTCGTCGAAGACCAACAACGCCAGCGCGAGGCTGAGGCGAGAAGGCTTGCCGCCGTTATGCCCGCTATTAAAGTTTAAAAAAGCAGTTAGGAATTAGGAGGTTTTGCAATGGATAGGCTCGGAATATTGGCGGGAACCGGAAAATTGCCCGTCGAATGTGCTCGCGCCGCCCAAAAGCTCGGCTATGAAGTTTATGCAATAGGACTTTTGGCGGACAGCGACCCGCAAATCGCTCAGTTCACAAAAGATTTTCAATTTATCAGCGTCGCCCAACTCGACGCAGTTTTTAATTACCTTGTGCGGAATCAAATCAAACAAGTTACCCTAATCGGCAAAGTGACTAAAGAACTTCTATTCAACGGCGCAGTTATCCCTGATGCCCGCATGATTCAGCTTATTATGTCACTGCCCGATAGAAAAGACGATACAATTATGATGGCATTCGTTCGCGAACTCGCTAAAGCCGGTATTCAGACTTTCGACCAAACGAAATTGATTAGAAAACTCATGCCGCGCAGAGGTACTATCACTCAACGCGAACCAACCGAAATCGAACGCCAAGATATGGAATTCGGCTTCAGAATCGCTAAAGAACTCGGTCGTTTCGATATTGGTCAGACCGTCGTTGTAAAAAATCGGGCGGTTATGGCTCTTGAGGCGATTGAAGGTACCGACGCTTGTATTGAACGCGGCGGAAAATTGGCGCACGGCGGCGCAGTCGTCGCGAAAGTCTCTAAACCTCAACAGGATAACCGCTTCGACGTGCCGACCGTCGGCTATCGCACCATTGAGAACATGGCTAAAGCCGGCGCAACCGCTCTGGCTATCGAAGCCGGCAAAACTTTGCTAGTTGAACGCGAACAAATGATTGCTTTCGCCGACGAAAAAGGCATTTCAATCGTCGCGATGTAAAAAATGATTAAAATGATTGATAAAAATTCTTTGGATAACATATTTTCCGCTATGATTGGCGATAACGACACGAAAATTTTAGGTCTCGGCGTTATCGCCTTTAAAAATGCCCAAGAAATTTATTCTTTCTTCGGCGGACGCAGGCATATTAACCCAAATAAAAAAATGACCCGCAAAACTCTGCTTAGAGCCGCGTCGCTGTCGAAAATGTTCACCGCTTTTGCTATTATGCAGCTAGTCGAGCGCGGAAAGCTGAATTTATCCGACGACGCAAGCAATTTTCTTGATTTTAACTTGCGTAATCCACATTTCCCCGACAAAATTATTACTGTCGAAATGCTCGCTTGCCATACTTCTTCCTTGCGCGACGAAAATCCAAAATTCGCCGATAAAATGCCTGGAAAATTTTTTACATACTGCAATTTTAATTATGTACTGCTCGGAACCATTATTGAGCGCGTTTCCGGCGAACGTTTCGATATTTATCAGCAAAATCACATTCTTAAGCCCCTAAATATTGACGGCGGCTATTTAGTTAGCAATTTAAGCCCAAATGCCTTCAAAAATCTCGGCACTATCTACCGAAAACAAAATTTTTGGCTCCCGCAAGTCGATGATTATAAATTTCAGCCGAAAAACGATTTATCCGGCTATAAAATCGGCTCGAACGCAGAAATTTTCGCTCCGCAGGGCGGTTTGCGCATTTCTTTCGACGATTTAGCCAAAGTTTTGCTTATGCTTATGAATAAAGGCTCCTATAACGGAAAAAAAATCATCTGCGCGGACTCTTTTAACCAAATTATTTCGCCGCACTGGACTTTTAACGAAAAATTTCCTAACGGCGATACTTATGGCGGCGTTATGGAAAATTATGGGCTCGGAACTTATAAAATCGGCGGAAAAAGTCGCGCGCGGCTTTGTAAAGACTTTGAAATTGATTTAATCGGGCATAGCGGCGAGGCTTACGGGCTGATTTCCGGCTTGTATTTCATTCCAAACACCCAAAACGGCGTTATTTTCATGATAAACGGCACCGCTATTGATGTTGACGATAAAAAAGCTCTCGGCAAGTTCAGTTCCGGCTATATTTGGGAAGAAAATGTTATGAATCCGCTTTTAGCCAGATTTTTTTTGCGAACTTAGGATTTTTTCGCCCCAAATGTAAAGTTCATTTAGCGCAGGTATCAATTCCTTGCCAAATTCCGTCAATGAATATTCTACAGTCTTTGGCGGCTCCGAAATCAACTCGCGTCGCAAAATTAGCCCGTCCATTTCCATTTCACGCAAAGATTTTGTCAACATAAAGTTAGTTATGCCCGGTATGCGGCGTTTCAGCTCGTTATATCGGGTATTTTCTTTTTCGTGCAGGTACCAAATTAACGGCAACTTCCATTTCGACCCGATTACGTTCATTGCGCATAAAATCGGGCATTTTTTATTGATTACGTCGTTTAATGTCGCGTCAATCTGGTATGAAACTTTATTTTCCATTTAAATACCTAACTTTCTGCGTTCTCGCCAAAATTTTTATTCAATATTATACTGCACGCAGTAAAGGCGGCGTCGGCGCGATTATCACCGGTTTTACCAGCGTCGCAAGCAATGATTTTTATTTCGGCGGCATGATGCGCCTTTCTAACAACATTGATTCCCCAATATAAAAAATTAGTCGAAATTATTCACGCTGAAGACTGCAAAGCGATTAGTCAGCTCGCTTTGGGCGCATTTTATGATAAAAATTCCGTCGAAGTCGCCGAAAATGATTTATCAGCCGAAAATGTCCGCGATATTATAAAAATGTTCGTCGATGCCGCCGTTCGCGCTGAAATTTGTGGCTTTGACGGCGTACAAATCCACGCCGCACACTTTTTCTTCCTTAGTCGCTTCATAAGCCCGCTAATTAACAGCAATTTTACCGAAAATCGCGCCAAAATTTTAATCGATATTCTAAATGGCGTTAAAAAATCCGCTCCAAGCCTCCACGTCACTATAAAAATCAATTCTAGCGACTTCACTAGCGGCGGTTTAACCGAAAATGAAAGCCTAATTATTTGCAAAATGCTCGCGGACGCCGGAATTGATTCAATCGAAGTCAGCGGCAACGGTACTTCCGTCGGCGGTATAAAAGCCGGCGTCAATGAAGGTTATTTCGGCAATTTCGCCGCTAAACTCGCTCAAAATGTAAAAATTCCTGTTATTTGCGTCGGAGGCTGGCGTAGTCGGCAAACTATGGAAGATTTTTTAAATAAAACGCGCGTGGAATTGATTTCTTTGTCCCGCCCGCTTATTTGTGAACCAAATTTCCCGAAAAAACTTCTCGCCGATAAAAATTGCGTCTCAAAATGCATTTCTTGCAATGCTTGCTACCGTACGCCCGCTCACCGTTGCATTTTCAATGGGAGGCGCAGTTAAATGCAAAATATTAACGTCGAAACACGGCGCGGAACCATTTTAAACGGCGTTTTATTCGATTCTGGTAAAAAAAATGCCGTCGTCATCGCTATAACCGGCATTCACGGCAATTTTTACAGCAATCCTTTCTACTACAACATTGGCGACGCCCTCAGCTCACACGGAATTGACTTTATTTACGCCCAAACTAACGACGCTTTCGGCGAAATCGAAACTTTTAACGCCAAAACTCGCGAAAAAGAAATTATCGGCTCGTGGAATGAAAGATTTTCCTACACAGACGAAGATATTGACGCTTATTTAGATTTTGCCGCCAAAAATTATCGCCACGTCATTTTAGCTGGGCATTCGCTCGGCGCAAATAAAGTTATTTATTATCTGTCCAAAAATCACGACGAAAAGCGCGTTGAACACTTTATTTTGATGAGTCCCGCCAATTTAACGCATATGATGAGCGGAGTTAGCGATTCTGAACGCGATTTTATAGAAAAATTAGTTCGATACGGGCAGGGAAATAAAATTTTGCCGTTTTATTTTATGGGCTGGGTCGTTTGCACCGCAAATACCGCGCACGATTGGTTGAGCGGCATTTTGGACAACGCAACCGGCAATTTTTCCCAAGTCGAACAAATTACCCATAACGGCGCAATGATTATCGGCTCCTACGACAATTTCACGGACGGCGACCCCGTCGGCTTCCTTAAAAATATAAATTCGCACATGAAAACCGCGCAGATTAACAAAATTATCATTATCGAACGCACTGGGCATACTTATCAGCAAAAACACGACGAGATTGCTAAAATTATACTGAATTTGGCGACCGATTGGACGAAAATTTAAATATTTCAAGTTGATAGTTAGCATAACAATAAATCGGCATTGACATTTGCTATTTTAGCCGCTAAAATCCCCTTCAATGTATCTTGTATACACGTCTGAAAATTCTTAATCAGTGTTTCAAGAGATTGGAGGTTTTTTTTCTATGTTTTGGGCTGAATTAGCGGTCGTTTTGATAATGTTGATTATCGGAGCGCGTTACGGAGGCATTTTTTTAGGAATGTCAAGCGGTTTTGCCATTGCAATACTCGTTTTCGGCTTCGGTCTCGCTCCTGGCAACCCCGCTATCGATGTTATCATGATTATTATGACTGTCGTTGTTATCGCCGCCACTTTGCAGGCGTCCGGCGGCATGGATTACTTAATTCAAATCGCCGTCAAGCTTTTGCGCAAAAATCCGAACAGAATTAGCTATTATGCGCCAATTATTAGCTGGATTTTTACTTTTATGTGCGGAACCGGAAATATTTCCTTCGGAATTCTGCCTGTTATCGCTGAAGTCGCTAGAGAAGCTGGAGTTAGACCCGAACGCCCAATTTCTATGTCCGTTATCGCGTCTCAACAGGCTATAACCGCTTGTCCAATTTCCGCCGCTACCGTCGCGCTTGTCGGGCTTCTTTCGCCCGCCGGAGTAACTTTAATCGATATTTTAATCGTTTGTATACCCTCAACCCTTATCGGCGTCGTTTGCGGCTCACTTTGGGCGGCTCGTATGGGTAAAGAACTAAATTTAGACCAAGAATATCTCGATAGAGTCGCTCGCGGCGAATCCGCGCCCATAAATGAGAAGGCTAAAATCGCTGAAGCGAAAGAATTTTCCCCAGAAACGAAACGCGCAGTCGCAATTTACCTTTTGGCTACAATTATCGTCGTTATCTTCGGCATTTTCCCCGAATTGCGCCCTTCAGCTGAACTCGGCGGCAAAATGGTCTCTTTTACTATGACTATGTGCATTGAAATGGTTATGATGGCTATGGCGGGCGTCATGATTATCGCTTGCGGCGTAAAAGTCAATTCAATCATCGAACAATCCGTTTTTCGTAACGGTTTAATGGGCGTTTACTGCATTTTCGGCTTAACTTGGGCTGGCGACACCCTCACGCGCAATAATATCGATTTTATCAAGTCCGGCGCGGCTGATTTAATTTCCGCTTATCCTTGGGTCTTCGCGATTATACTTTTCCTGCTCTCCGCCGTCATTTTAAGTCAAGCGGGAACGATTGGTGCGCTCGCGCCGCTCGGAATTACGCTCGGAATCACTCCGCCTGCTATGATCGGCATGTTTCCCGCTGTAAATGGCTATTTTCTCGTTCCGATTTATGCAACTGTGCTTGCCGGTATCGCTTTCGACCGCACGGGCACTACTCGAATCGGGAAATTCGTTTTTAATCATAGTTTTCAAATTCCTGGCTTGATTACATGCATTGTTAGCGTTGCAGTTGGTATGGCGTTGGCTAATGCTGTTTTGTAATAAAAAATTTCTACGGAAGGTGCTAAAATCATGAGAAAGGAACACGATTTTTTAGGAGAACTCGAAATCCCCGACGAAGCCTATTACGGCGTGCAAACTATGCGCGCTATCGAGAATTTCACCATCACTGGACGCCGTTTGGACGAAGATTTTATTAAATCTCTCGCCAAAGTTAAAAAAGCGGCGGCTCAAGCTAACATGGAGACCGGTCGCCTCGATAGAAAAATCGGAAATGCGCTCGTTCAGGCCGCTGAAGAGATTATCGACGGCGAATTTATCGATCAATTCCCTGTCGACCCGATTCAGGGCGGCGCGGGCACTTCAATTAACATGAATATGAACGAAGTTCTTTGCAATCGCGCTTTGGAAATTATCGGCGAACAAAAAGGGCGTTACGACATTATTTCGCCCAATAATCACGCAAATATGGCTCAATCTACCAATGATTCGCTCCCGACAGCTATAAAAGTCTGCTTAACTTACAAAAGTCACAACGTTACCGCCGCTTTGGACTATTTAGCCTCCGCTCTCGAACAAAAAGCTGAAGAATATAAAGATATTTTAAAAATGGGGCGTACTCACCTGCAAGACGCCGTTCCGATTACGCTCGGACAGGAAATGGGCTCGTATGCGTCCGCCGTTCGCCGCTCTATTCGCCGTATTGAATGGGCTATCGATAGTATTCGCCTGATAAACATGGGCGGAACCGCCGTCGGCACCGGTTTGAACGCCGAACCGCGATATATTAAGATTGTCGCCCGCAAATTACGCGAAATTACCGGCGAAAACTTTGAAACGTCTACAAATATCATCGACGCGACAAATAATACCGACGGATTCGTTGATGTTAGCTCCGCGCTTAAAAATACTGCGCTTGTTCTTATAAAAATGGCAAATGACTTCCGTTTAATGGCTTCGGGACCTCGTTGCGGGCTGAATGAGATATTTTTGCCCAAACGTCAGCCCGGATCGTCGATTATGCCCGGAAAAGTTAATCCGGTTATCGCTGAAGTCATGGATCAGGCGTGTTATCAGGTCATCGGCAACGATTTAGCCGTTACTTTGGGCGTTGAGAACGGGCAATTTGAATTAAACGTCATGGAACCGATTATGGCTTACAATTTGTGCAGTTCAATGAACTATTTGGCGAATGCATCGCGTACTTTTGTCGATAAATTGCTCACAGGGCTTGAACCGAACCGCGAACAGTGCCAAAAATGGCTTGATAGCTCCGTTGGCGTGGTCACTGCGCTCCTTCCGCACTTAGGTTACGAACAATGCTCCATGTTGGCGAAGGAAGCATACGCCACGCGCCGCCCGATTCGCGAAATTATCCTCGAAAAGGGCATTTTGACCGAAGAACAGCTTAAAATTTACATGTCGCCCGAAAAAATGACTCATCCTGGCATAACTAACTAAAATGTTGCTTCCACAGTGCGAAATTTCATCTTTTAAGGCAATGCAGGAAATATTATTCGTGGCAGGCGGGAAAAAACCCAGCCGCGAATTTTTTTTAAGCGTTTTGGGCGGGCGTAAAGTGTTTTGCATTGATAAAGGGATAGAAATTTGCCGAGAATGCGATATTATGCCGGATTTTTTGCTTGGCGACTTCGATAGCGCGGAAAATTCTGCTATTGCATGGGCAAAATCTAAAAAAATTCGTATTGAAAGCTATCCGGCGGACAAAGATTTTACAGATACGCAACTTGCGCTGAAAAAAGCCGCTGAAATTTACGGCGAACACGTCGGAATTTTAACTGGTTGCTTTGGCGGGCGTTTCGACCACCTTTTTAGCATAATTTTTACCTGCGCGGCGATAAATCGTAAAATTTTACTTGCTGATGAGCGCGAAATTGTGATTTATCTGCGCGGCGGCGAAGAAACTTCGATTAAATTTAATAAAAAGCCGTTAGCAGTATCGCTTTTGCCTATGTCTAGCGTTTGCGAAGGCGTCACTACGAAAAATTTGCATTGGGAGCTTAAAAACGCGACTTTGCCGCAAAATTTCCCGAATGCTACGAGTAACCGCGCAGATAGCGATAAAATTTCGGTCGGAATTGGAAAAGGAACGCTTGCAATTTATTTTTGCTTTGAATAGCCATAAAAAAAGCCCTGAAATTGATTCGGGGCTAATTTTTTTATGCGAGTGCCATATTTCCGCCTAATTCTATATTTTTTTCCCTTGATTTAACGCGCTCTTTTAAAATTCTCAACGCTTTATCGTGAATTAGCATATCTTCTTGAGAAAAAATAGCGTCGTCGCCGTTAATTTGATACCAACCTGGCATATTCATAGTAATTGATTCGCCTTTGTACTTAAATTCATTTGGTCGAACGTCTCGATAAAGCTTTTCTCCGGTTTCAGGGTGAATAATTGTATTTTCCATAATCATTTCTCCTTAAATGAGAGTAAAGTAAATTCCGAGATAACATTTTTAGTAGATTCTACATATATAATCATGTTTTGGAACGGTACATGGTAAACATCTTGCCAAATTTTATGGTTTGCATATGAAGTCATTGATTTATAGAAGTGTTTTAGCTCCATTATCGATACTACTTCACGAATAT
This sequence comes from Selenomonadales bacterium UBA7018, assembly GCA_002448305.1. Taxonomy (GTDB): domain Bacteria; phylum Bacillota; class Negativicutes; order Selenomonadales; family Selenomonadaceae; genus Quinella. Next base: position 20,503 of record DJWY01000023.1, on the reverse strand, counting down.
TTTCTAATTCAAAGCCTAAATCCTCTGCATTTTTCTGCGCAGTCTTAGTTATTCTGAAATCAGAGCTTTTAAACTCGCTTAAGCTATAACTTGGACTAAATTTAATCACCTCTGAATGCGATTTTAGCAAAAAAATTTATAGTAGTCAATGAAAAACCCTCCGACCATGCGCCGAAGGGCTTTTTTTAGCTTTTTTTGCGTTTACCTAATATGAATTATCCGACTTTGATTATCAATATTTACGTCCGGTTCTCCAAGCTCACGAATACTCCCAAGAAAAACTCCGCCCGCGACCTTTTCGAGTTCGTCGTCGCTCAAATTTTCCAGTTCCTCATTGATTTTTTAAGATTTTCTTCGCGTGTTGCCATTTTTATCAGGATCCTTTCTGTTTTCTGTCCTTTATGCGTTTAAAATCCGATTTTGTTACACATTTTAGCAAAAAATTTCCTTGCAGTCAACGAAAAAAGCCCCAACGAGCAGTCGAAGGGCTTTTCAGACGATATTTTTTACTTATTATTAGGTCTCGCAGTATTTTTATTCCGTTGATTATTCATAACTTCTATCAACCTAGTTTTTTCTATTATTTTATCTAGCCAATTACCGCCTACGACCGCGTCAAGCTCCTCATCGCTCAATTTTTCCAGCTCGTCATTGATTTTCTTGATTTTTTCCTCTCTAGTTGCCATATTATCAACCTCCAAACTATTTTCTACCGCTTATACGTTTAAAAATCGATTTCGTTATATATTTTAGCAGAAAAAATCTTTTCAGTCAAAGAAAAAAGCCCTGACGGCGAGTCGGGGCTTTTTTTAGGAATTTTGAGTTTGAGCTAATTTTTTTGTTTTCTGAGAGCGCGAATGCGTCTTTCATTGCGCAAACGCTTATTTCAGTCGTCAGCGAGCCTAACACGGCGGCTCCATTCCTTAATTCGGTCTTTTTGGTCGCCCTCATTCGTAATTACATAGGGATTAACCATAAAATCGACAGTTTGATCCAATTTAAGCTCATCAATCAGCAATTTATCCTTCAACCAGTGCAGAGAAGCGAAAATGCTACGCATTTTGATATTTAAATCGTAAGCGAGCTGTTCTTTAGTGGTTTGAAAGCCTTTAATGCCGTCGGAAGGCGTTTTGGAAGGTCAAAAGCAAAATTACGTTTAAACGTAATTTTAAGGTGTGAAAAATGGTGTTGTGACGCGGGTTTTTCGGGGATACAAAAAGCCCCTATTTTTTGAGGCAAAAAATAGGGGCGAAGTGAAAAATGCAAATATATGCAATTTTAACCGAGCAGTATAGATTTGTTGTTAAGAATTTCGAGAGCAGGAACGCACGCGCCGCAATCGCAATATTTTGCGCCGCTAGCTTTGAGTTGGTCGGCATGAGCGGCGAAATTTTTCTGCTCTTCGCCGAAAATTTCCTTAGCGCGGTCGGAGTGAGCGAATGCGACGAGTGAATCAACGTCGGTGATGTCCTCTTCAATCTCTGCGATAAGATTTTGAGCGGCAGATTTTTCGCCGGAAGTGCCGAGCGCGTCGAGATAAATTTGAACAACGGCTTTCAATTCCGCGCAACAGCTAGGAGCCGCCGCCATAGCCTTAATTTTTTCAATCAGCGTTTGTTTATCCATAAAAATTCCTCCTTAAGCGGTTTTAGCCTTCAAAGCCTGGTCGATAGCGATAGAAAGTTGGTCAGCGCAGGAAGTTCCGCGCCCGCCGCAGTCATTTCCGCGCAAAATGTTAGAAATTTCCTTAGCGTCCTTTCCCTCAATCAATTTTCCGATTGCTTGCAAATTTCCCGGACAACCGTTTGTAAATTTCACGTCGTGCAGGCGATTTTCGTCGTCCAAAGCAAAATCAATGCGCTTTGCACAAACTCTTTGCGGTCTGAAGCTGTAGTTTTCCATTAAAATCTCTCCTTTTCGTCGAAATCGTAAATCAAAGCGGAGAATATGTCAATCAAAATTTTCAAAGTTGCAGTTAGCTCCATTATAGACAGCGGAAAATTTTTAATGTAAACTTTGCGGGAAGTTTTTTTGGAGGTTTTAAGAATGAACAGTTGGAACGAAGGATATTTCACGAAATCGACGTACACATACGGCTATTATCGTGAATTATCGCCAAATTTTATGCGTTGGTGCCTGTTAATTAAGGGAATAGTTGCGCCGGAGCTGACGGAAGAGAGTTTTCATTGCGAATTAGGCTTTGGACAGGGAATTTCGGCGAATATACATGCAGCGGCGACGCCAGGAACGTATTTTGGGACGGATTTTAATCCAGCGCATGCGAATTTAGCGAATGAACTGGCAAAAACGTCGAAATCTGGCGCAAAATTCTTTGAAGAGAGTTTCGAGGAGTTTTCAAAGCGCGAAGATTTGCCGCAATTTGATTCAATCGGTTTGCATGGGATTTGGAGTTGGATAAGCGCGGAAAATCGTCGTCATATCATGGAAATAGCGCGTCGGCACTTAAAATCGGGCGGAATGTTGTATAATAGTTATAATTGCCTGCCCGGCTGGGCACCGGCGGCACCTTTGCGCGAACTTTTAGCGATTTACGACCGATATTCCGGAAAAAGTGGTGCGGCGCGTGGCAGAGTTGAGCCGGCATTGAAATTTGCTGAAGAAATGATAGCCGCGAAGCCCGCGTACATGAATTTAGCACCGAATTTCGCGAAAACGTTCGATCACATAAAAAAACATGACCCGGATTACCTTGCGCACGAATATTTGAACCTTGATTGGGATTTAATGTACTTCGCGGACGTGTCAGAAATTTCGCAGGAGGCAAAATTGGACTTCGCCGCCGCTGCTATTCCCCTTGAGGCTATCGAAAAACTAAATTTCACCGCGCAGGCGTCCGAATTCCTAAATAAAATCGATAATCCGACCGTAAAAGAGCAAGCAGCTGATTATTTTATCAATCGGCAGTTCAGAAAGGATATTTTCGTACGCGGAATAAGAAAAATTTCGCCGATTGAACGAATTGATAAGATTTTGGGAACGCGCTACATTTTAATGACGCCCGCCGAAAATGTTCCGATGAAATTTAATACTTACGTTGGCGAAGTTAATTTACCAGCTAATTATTATCGCTCGATTTTGGAATTTTTGCAGGAAGATAGCTATCGACCGAAGAATTTTAACGAATATTTACAGCGAAATACTATTAAAGATATTAGAAATTTAATTGAGCCGATAATAATTCTGGTAAATGGCAATCACATTATGCCCTGCCAAAGTGAATCGGCGGTTCAACTCGTGAAGAAAAATTGCGAACGTCTGAACGCGCACATTTGCGAGCGTGCAATTTTTGAAAGCGCGATAAACTTTTTAGCAAGCCCGATTACGGGAATGGGCGTACCGGTCAATCGTTTTCAGCAAATATTTTTATCGCAATACAAAAACGTCGGCAAGACTGCTGATGAGTTGGCGGCTAAGACGTGGCAAATCTTTTATAGGCAGGGACAGCGGCTATTTAAGGACGGAAAAGCAATCGAATCGCCGGAAGAAAACATTTCGTACATAAAAAGCATGGCGGAAGGGTTTTTAAGGGTTCAATTACCGATTTTTGAGGCATTAGGGCTTTAAAAGGGGAAATTTAATGGACAGGAGAAGATTTTTGCAAATAATGGCGTTAAGCGCGGCGGAAATGTTCCTAAGTGACGAAAAAGCGTTTGCAAACTATGTTTTAGAGACGTGGGAGCCGCCGATAAGGAAATTATTCCTGCAATTTACGGAATACGAGCCGCGAGAGGCTACAGAAGTTATAGTAATTCATCACGCAGGCTTTCCGGACGGCGACAAGGACTCATCAGCGGAAGAAATTCACAAATTCCACCAAGAAGTTAATGGCTGGGCGGGAATTGGCTATCATTATGTGATTCGGAAGGACGGAAGGATAGAGCAAGGGCGAAAACCGCAAATGGTGGGGGCGCATGCTTATCATCACAACAAAAATTCGGTAGGAATATGCGTTGCGGGCAATTTTGAGGTTGCGAAGATAAAAAATGAGCAAATGGACTCATTAAAACTGTTGACGGCGTGGCTTTGTCAGCGATACAAGCTAAATCCGATGAAAAAAGGCGTAATTGTTGGGCACAGGGACTTAAACGACACGAGTTGTCCGGGAAAAAATTTATATTCGCGGCTTGATGAGTTGCGGCGTTGGTGTCGGGACTTCAACGCATAAAAAAATCCCCTTGAGAGCATTTTCAAGGGGAAAATTTTTATCTGTGTCTACGATTTATAGCGCGACGTTCTCTTTCCCATTCTTCTTCGGGCGTCAGCTGAACTTTAGCGGGCTTATTTTTTTTATTTAGCTTAAAAATCACGGCGACAAAAACAATATCGAGCAAAACGAGCGCGATAATTGAATATGTGCTATCGTTTTCGGCGTTTAATCTATCTTCGTAAGTCGTGGCGGCATTTTTCGACCCGCCGATATATTTTGTCCAATAACTTTCGAGTTTACCGACGCCGGTGCGTTGAGAAATGCCCGCGTCATAAGAAGCAATCGTCATAGTGTTAGAGTTGACGCGCCAAATCAGATAAACATTGGTAAGAATCATGATGACGAGCACGGCGATAGAAAAATTTCTTTTAGTCATAAGCGCAACCCCCATTTAAAATTTCAGTTGATATTCTCATCTTTATAAATCTTCGTGCCTTTAAGCGTTGCTTCGAGCGCAAGTCCTTTATTCGACATCTGGAAAACCCACACGCCCGGCGCAACATATTCCGCGCCTTCGATTTTAGCAGAGGATTGAGCACTTGCGCCAAAGCGCGTTTTGCCGGCAATGAAATTTTCCCAAGCATCGGGCGTATTGAGCAGGAAAATCAAATTATATTCCTTTGCACCGATTCCTAAGCCTGCGGAAAGTTCCTTCATGCGCAGATAAACTTTTTCGCCAGTCCGATTATTAATCGCGACGCCGCGCCCGTGACTTGAGCCGATAAATAAAACTTTCACGCCCGAATTAGACAACGTCGCATAAGCGTAGCAATCATTGATAACGCGCCGTGCATGAGGATATTTCGCATAAAGTTTTTCTAGCGTTTTGGCTGAAAGTTCGTTAATTTGCGCTCGTTGTTCGGTTGCACTTGCCGCAAATGTCGTTGTCGTTATCAACATGCAAAGCATTAGCGTCAACGCAAAAAATTTCTGCATACCTACCACCACCAACTAATCAAGAGTAATTAATCCGTACCTCCCTAAGTTGAAAAAATACGTGTGTTCAAATGCGTCCGTCATCATCATTACACCAAGTGTACCGCTACACCGCGCCGCAACAAACGAATTGCACGTCGACAGCAACACTATCTGAGTGAGATATTCTCTACCTTGCAAAAAATGATCGTTTGGTCTATCAATGCGAACAAGAGCGACATCTTCGCCCGACTTATAATCGACATATTCGCGGTCGAGCGTCACGCACAAATTACCGAACACTCGCTTGAAAAATTCGACAATGCTCTTGTCTTCAGTCGCCAGAAAAATTTTATTACATTGCCATTTTTGAAACGCGGCGGCGACGGTGCTTGCGGCAAATTCTTGTGGGGGGGGGATTGGATGCCATTTAGGTTTTTTGTCAAGATAATCCGTGCCACGCAGAAGTACTCCGAGCACGCGGTCATTTGGCGCGAATAATTTCTTTCGCACGTTTATAATTTCGTCGTAAATTGTGGGCTTTACCTTAAGCAACCCAAATTTAACAAGCATACGCCACTCCGTCAACATATTATTTTGATTTTCAAGGAGACACATTGCCTCGTAAAGTTGCGGAAATGCTTCCACGCCGCTCAAAATGATATTTTCGCCGGAGTAAGCTTGCTCAACCCCGATGCGAAGAGGTTGCTCAAAATAATATTCCCAAGAATTTTCTTTGCCGAGTTTTTCGGGCGCAAGATAGGGATTAGGATAATTTTGCATGTCAATGACGGGCAACCAACCGTTTGACAGCGCATAACGAATATGTTCCCCAAAAATTTTATATCTGGCAAAAAGCCCTGTGCTTTCTAATATCCGCCGAATTATGTAGTAAGTTGGTTTAGTCGGGTCGCCGCGCTTAACGTAATGCTCTTTCTCATTTTCTATGTCTATTAAATTTGAATCAATCAAAATATCATCTCCTAAAAAAATTGGACGACGACTCAACTTGACGAATCGTCACCCAAACATTTTTCAGCGCGAAAATTTTATTTCATAGTGACAAGAGATTTGCCAGTCATTTCGGCAGGAATTTCCATGCCCGCGAGCGTCAAGAGTGTCGGAGCAACGTCGCAAAGTGCGCCGTCTTTGACTTCGGCAACTCTATCAGAGACAACGATAATCGGCACGGGATTAGTCGTGTGCGCCGTGAACGGCTCCTTGAGTTTATAATCGAACATTTGGTCAGCGTTACCGTGATCAGCAATGATGACGACTTCGCCGCCGATTTTTTTCATGCACGCGATAAATATGCCGACGCAAACATCAACAGTTTCGACAGCTTGAACCGCCGCTTTCATAACGCCCGTATGCCCGACCATATCGCCATTTGCGAAGTTAAGAATTATGAAATCGTACTTCTCGGACAAAATCGCTTCAGCAACTTTAAGCGTAACTGTTGGCGCACTCATTTCCGGTTTAAGGTCATAAGTTGCAACTTTTGGAGAGGGAACAAGGATTCTGTCTTCGCCCTTGTAAGGTTCCTCAACGCCGCCATTAAAGAAGAACGTAACGTGCGCATATTTTTCAGTCTCGGCAATTCTAAGTTGTGCTAAGCCCGCCTTGCTAATCGTTTCGCCTAAGCCGTTCTTGACGCTTTCGGGCGGGTAGGCAACGTCGACATTCAAGCCTTCTTCATATTGCGTCATAGTCGCGAAGGGAATACCAACAATTTCTTCGACACGCGGGAAGCCGTCAAAAGTTTTATCGGTGAAAGCGTGCGTCAATTCGCGGGCGCGGTCGGGGCGGAAGTTGAAGAAAATAATTCCGTCGTTCTTGCCAATGCCAGCATAGTCGCCGATAACAACGGGGTTGACGAACTCATCAGTAACTTTTGCATCGTAGGAAGCTTTAATTGCAACGGCGGAAGATTCTTTTTTCGGCGCGTCGGCTTTGGCGATGGCATCATAAGCTTTCTGCACTCTGTCCCAACGTTTATCTCTGTCCATAGCGTAATAGCGTCCGGAAATTGTAGCGATTTGCCCCGCGCCGATTTCCTTAATTTTCTCTTCAAGCTCGGCGAGATATTCAGCGGCACTGCTGGGCGGAACGTCGCGCCCGTCAAGGAAGCAATGAACGTAAACTTTCGCGACGCCTTTTTTCTTGGCGAGTTGAAGCAAGCCGTAAAGATGTTGGGTGTGGCTGTGAACGCCGCCGGGCGATACCAAACCAAATAAATGCAACGCGCCGCCGCTAGCCGTAACTTTATCGATGACGCCGACTAAAGCTTTATTCTCGAAAAAGTCGCCGTCACGAATTGCTTTGGTTATCTTCGTCAGCGGCTGATAAATGATTCTGCCCGCGCCAATATTCATATGCCCGACTTCAGAATTACCCATTTGCCCGTCAGGAAGTCCAACGTATTCGCCGGAAGCTTGCAGTTTCGCGTTGGGATATTTTTTGACAAGGTCGTCAAGGACGGGCGTATTGCCGACTTGAATTGCGTTGAAGTTGTCGCGGGCGTCGCCGATTCCCCAGCCGTCCATAATAATTAAGCAAATCGGGGCGTTTTTAATTTTTGCCATTCGTTGCACTCTCCTTTAAATCAATAATAATAATTATCTTTTATTTGGTAAGACCAATCAAGTTTGTTCATACAGAACTCGAACAGCGGACTGCGCGGTATAACAACCGTCGTATGCGTGCCGTCCATTGTGCTTGTCTCGTAACGCCACATATCGGAATGATATTTGCTAAACGTCCAATTCACGACCTTTTGAAGTTGACCGTTCTGGATAAATTTAGTTGAAACTTTGAAATATTTTTCCGTGTTCGACGTACTACTTGTGATTGTATCGTCCATTGCGTAAATGTCAATATTTTCATGATTCCAATGCGTAACCCAAATATCTTTAGCCACGCAAGTGTTAGCTAAAGTCAACGTTGCAACGAACATCAACGCGAAGAAAAATTTTTTCATGTCGAGTTCCTTTGAATTGAAGAAAAGCCGCCAACCTAACAACTAGCAACTAGTTACTAGCCACTAAATTGGCGGCTCAATTTTATAACGGAATATTTTTCTAACGTCTACTTTAGAAAGACGGCGACAACCATAGCGGCGACACCTGTAACCGCCGCGCCGATACCAACCATTGCTGCGATTGTGATATTTCTGACATGATTGCCTATGCTCTCAATTTTCGCGTCCATGTTGTCCATTTTCGCGTAGATATTTCTTTGCATTTCTTTCATATCTTGGCGCATTTCCCGCATATCGTCATCGTGTTTTTTACGCATTTCACGCATTTCAGCATCTTGTCTTTGGCGTGCCTCGCGACTTTCCGCAATAAACATATCAAGCTTAGTTAGTACGTTGTTTACCTGCTGTTCGAGTGTCGTAACTCGCTTTTCGATGTCCGCCATGATACTCACCGCCTTTCTGATAAGCAGTCAGAAGGTTTTTAGAAGTTTACAATTTCGCTGAAGTCTTTGGATTTAAGGCTTGCGCCGCCGACCAATGCGCCGTCAACGTTCGGTTGCTGCATAAGGTCTTTAATGGTAGCGGGTTTAACGGAGCCGCCGTATTGAATGCGGATAGCGTCAGCCGCTTCTTGACCGAATTTCTTTGCAACGCATTCGCGAATAGCTTTGCAAACTTCCTCTGCTTGGTCAAAAGTCGCAGTTTTGCCGGTGCCAATAGCCCAAATCGGCTCGTAAGCGATAACGAGTTTTTTAACTTCCGCAGGTGCAAAGCCGTCAAGGTCTTTATCAATCTGTCCGACGACGTGTTCAATGTACTTGCCGGATTCGCGAACTTCAAGGGACTCGCCGCAGCAAATTATCGGGGTAATGCCCGCATTGAAAGCCGCCTTAGCGCGTTTGTTGACGCCCTCATCAGTTTCGCCGAAATAGTCGCGGCGTTCGCTGTGTCCGAGAATGACATAATCAACGCCGATTTCGTTAAGCATACCGGTAGAAATTTCGCCGGTGTACGCGCCTTTAGGTTCCCAGTGAACGTTCTGCGCGGCGACGTGAATATTAGTAGACTTAACAGCCTTTGCGACAGCGGCAAGAGCGGTAGCAGTCGGAGCAACAACGACGCGGCATTCAGCGTTCTTTACAAGCGGGATAAGTTCTTCGACGAGTTTAACGCCTTCTTTAATGGTGTTATTCATCTTCCAGTTGCCCGCGATAATCGGAGTGCGTCCAACGCCGTCAATAGCATCAATACCAGGCAGAACTTTACCTTCGAGATATTCGAGGGTTGCGCCGCCGCCGGTGGAAATGTGGGAAATTTTCTTGTCGAGACCGGTTTTCTTGAGAGCCGCAATCGAGTCGCCGCCGCCGACGATTGAAATTGCGCCCTTTTCAGTAGCTTCGGCGACAGCCTTAGCAACTGCGAGCGTGCCTTTTGCAAAGTTATCGAATTCAAAGACGCCCATAGGACCATTCCAAATAATCGTCTTTGCGCCTTCAAGGGCTTTAACATATTCTTTGGAAGTTTCTTCGCCGCTGTCGAGTCCCATCCAATCAGCCGGGCATTGGTCAACAGGAACGGTTTTATATTCAGCATCAGCCGCGAACTTGTTAGCAACAACGAGGTCGACCGGCAGAACGACTTTAACGCCTTTAGCCGCCGCTTTCTCAAGGAGTTCTTTCGCGAGTTCGACTTTATCAGCCTCAAGAAGAGAAGTACCGACTTCGTAGCCTTTAGCCTTGTCGAAGGTGTGAGCCATGCCGCCTCCGATAATAATCGTGTCAACTTTGTCAATCATGTTGCTGATAACGCCGATTTTGTCAGAGACTTTCGCACCGCCGATTATGCCGACGAACGGGCGTTGCGGATTTTCAAGGGTCTTGCCGATATAGTTAATTTCTTTTTCCATAAGGAAGCCGGACGCAGTTTCAAGGAAATGAGTAATGCCGACGTTGGAAGCGTGAGCGCGGTGCGCCATGCCGAAAGCGTCATTGACGGCAATATCAGCGAGAGCGGCGAGTTGTTTCGCGAATTTGGGATTATTTTTCTTTTCTTCCTTGTGATAGCGAAGGTTTTCGAGCAAGAGAATTTCGCCGGGCTGGAGTTCAGCGGCGGCTTTTTCTGCGACTTCGCCAATGCAATCTTCTACCCATTTAACTTCTCTGCCGAGAATTTCGGAGAGTTTTTTAGCAATAGGTTTAGTGGAGAATTTCGGCTCGCGAGCTTCGGTAGGTCTGCCGAGATGGCAACCGATAACGACTGCTGCGCCCTGTTCAAGTAGATAGTTGAGAGTCGGGAGCGTCGCGTCAATGCGTTTAGTGTTGGTGATGTTCTGGTTTTCGTCCATAGGAACGTTGTAATCGACGCGAAGGAATACCTTTTTGCCTTTCAAATTGATGTCGCGAATGTTTTTCTTATTCATGAAAAAACCTCCTCAAAAATAAAAATTTACGAAGCTAGCGAAGTGCAACGGAGCGTACGAACGCGGCGAACTTGTTCAAAGTGCGAAACGGTCAAACGCGACCGCTGTTCTCTCGCTTATAAAGCGAGCGGCCCGGCTCAACATTTCAGAAGAGCCGAGCCGCTGTCTTAACCGTGCCTAATTAGAAAATCTTACTTGAGTTCTGCGAAATACTTAATTGTACGAACCATTTGGCTGGTGTAGCTGTTTTCGTTGTCATACCAGGAAACAACTTGAACGAGGGTGTTGCCGTCGCCAATGGGGCTGACCATAGTTTGGGTCGCGTCGAAGAGGGAGCCGAATTTCATGCCGATAATGTCGCTGGAAACGATTTGCTCATCGCAATAGCCGAAAGATTCGTTAGCCGCCGCTTTCATAGCCGCATTGATTTGGTCAACGGTGACTTCGCCTTTGACAACCGCGAAAAGAAGAGTGGTCGAGCCGGTCGGAGTCGGAACGCGCTGAGCCGCGCCAATGAGTTTGCCTTTGAGTTCGGGGATAACCAAGCCGATAGCTTTTGCAGCACCGGTGCTGTTAGGAACAATATTGCATGCGCCAGCGCGAGCACGACGGAGGTCGCCTTTACGCTGCGGACCGTCGAGAATCATTTGGTCGCCGGTGTAAGCGTGAATCGTAGCCATAATGCCGCTTTGAATCGGAGCGAGTTTGTGCAGAGCAGCAGTCATAGGAGCTAAGCAGTTGGTGGTGCAAGATGCCGCCGAGAGAACTTTAACGTCAGGAGTAAGGGTCTTGTGGTTGACGTTGTAAACAATAGTCGGAAGGTCATTGCCTGCAGGAGCCGAGATAACGACTTTCTTTGCGCCGCCAGTCAGATGAGCTTCTGCTTTTGCTTTGCTGGTGTAGAAGCCGGTGCATTCCAAAACGACATCGACATCATGTTTTGCCCACGGAATTTCAGCTGCATTCGGGATTTTGTAGATGATAATTTTCTTGCCGTCAACGACGATGTAGTTATCTTCGCCTTCGCCGTCATGGGATTCGACAGTGTGTTTGCCTTCGCCAATTCTGCCTGCATAGCCACCCTGAGCGGTGTCATACTTCAAAAGATGAGCGAGCATTTTCGGGCTGGTAAGGTCGTTGATAGCGACAACCTCATACCCCTCTGCGTCGAACATTTGACGGAACGCAAGACGACCGATACGACCGAAACCATTGATAGCAACTTTAACAGCCATTGTAAAAATACCTCCCTATTTCTTTAAAACTCTTGAACCTTAAGTCTCAAGTTATTGCTATGTTACACCAATTTTTTTTCAGTGTCAACAAATTTTCGGAAGATTTTAAATTTCATTTTGGTTTCAGCCAGCTATCATTTTAGACGATTTTTAATTTGCAAGTTCAAAGCCGCTGTGATATAGTTTTGGCGAAAATTTTCACTTGGAGAAAGGATATAGGAAATTTGAAAATCAAAAGTCATAAAAAACCAACGATACCAAAGCGGCTAACCGTAGCTCAACCTCAACCGCCTGCCAGTGTTCCACGCTTTCCGAGCGTATCAGTTATCTTACCAATGTATAATTCTCAACGATATATAGAATCTTGCATTAGGAGCGTATTGAATCAAACCTTCCGCGAATTTGAATTGATTTGCGTTGACGATTGCTCAACCGACGACACATTGAAAATCGTTGCGGAATTGGCTAAAAAAGACCAGCGCATTAGAGCCGTTAAACTCCCTAGAAATTCCGGCGGAGCAAGCGAGCCGCGAAATACCGGAATAAGATTGAGTCGCGGAAAATATATCGCCTTCATTGATTCAGACGATATGTATACGCCGACCGCGCTTCAGGAACTTATTACCGAAGCCGAAAAATTTCAAGCCGACGTCGTCCATACTGAGCAAGTTTATTTCCCCGAAAATCAAGTTATCGACGTGACGCCGCAAACGAAATTTACGACCTTCAGCAAGGAAAAAGGCGGCTTTTGCAAAGAGGCGTTCCTTGAGACGGATAATCTTGCGCAACGTGTGCAAATGTTTTACATGGGAAGATTTTTCGGTTGGGTGCACAACAAGCTTTATCGCCGTGATTTTATCATGGAAAAGAACCTCAAGTTCGATAACCTACTGACTTCCGAAGACATTATTTTTTATTTTAAAGTTATGTGCACTGCGCCGCGTGTCGTTCGCGTCCCGAATATAATTTATATTTACCGCCACAACCCCAATTCGATTACGCGCAAAATGGTTTCCATTGAAGAATCAATTCACGCGCTGACGCATTTAATGATTGAGGGCACGAAAATTCTCGATGAATTCATGAATAACTTTGAACTTTTCGTCAAGAATCCGAATTATCGCCAGTTGCCGATTGATTATATAATTCAACAGCATTTGATTTGGACGCAAAGATTTTACGACAAATATACGCCCGTGCAACTTGACGGCTTAATTCGCAGAGAGTTATATAAATACTGCAAGGAGTACACGCCATTTTTCGCTTACCTTTACGGCGCGATTCATTCTTATCGTCAACGGTTAATCAAATTCGATAAGGAGTTCAAAGAGTTGAAAGAAAAAGGCATAATCCCTAAATCTTAATAAAGTTCGCGCTGACTTCCAAAAGCTTTATCCCTAAAAACTCAAGCACCTTAGCAAAATCGGCGGCGGTTCCGTCGAAGTCAACATCAAGTTCAAGACTAGTATTCAGCTTGCGGGCAAATGCATCGTTCACGCCCGAAATATTTTTAATGCGTTCGCTAACGGTGGTCAAAGTGCCGCCGAGCTTCTCGAACGTATTTTTTGTTATAAGCAAAGTTAAATGCCGTTCAACCTTAGCGACAGACTTTAGCGCGGCGAAAGAAATTTCATTCCCTGCGCGGCGACCCGCCAATTTCAAAACGTCATTGCTATCGATAAAAGCTCCGCCGCCAGTCGTCGAACCCGCAAAAATTATCTCGCCCGTGTTGAGTTCAATAAGGCGACTAGAAACGTTGACTTCTTCGCTCGGCAAAATTTTCACTTCGGATACGACAAGGCAATCAACATGAAAATCATTGGCTAGCGTTTTGCAAAAAGCAACGTCACCCGCCGCCGAATAAATTCTTTGCTGAACCACGCGATTAATCTGCGCAAGGTCAACCGTCCGACTAAATCCTTGACGCTTGAGCGCGGAAATAATTTCGTTCTCAATTTCGGCGTAACGCCGCCCGTTTGAATCGAACGCTATAACTGCGACGCGAGGATTATCGGCGTTAATGTCGACCAGAGATTTTTTTTGCAAATCGCTAAGGCGCGGAGAAATTTTATCGGCATCAAGTTCCGCGCTAATCTCTACGATATAAATTCCGTTTTCGACGCGGCTGGAAAGAATTTTGTATCCGGAAATAAGCCCCGCACTGTCGACCGAAATTTTATCGGAAATGAGCATGGAATTTTCCGTGCGCGTTTTGGCATTGACTGTCGCGCCGAATTTCTGTTCAATCGCCGCCCGCATTGCGTTATGAATCGCGCTACGTTCGGTATTGCCGCGCCCGATTGCGTGAACACTTTCCGCCGAACACGTCCCGAAATTTAAAATTGCTAGCAAAGTCAATGCCGCTAGAAATTTTTTCATGACACTAAAACCTTTAAATCAAACGAATCTGCAGACGTGGTCGACCGCAATATCAGAAAAGCCATAAGCTTCCGCCTTAGTCAATCGTCCATTGCAGACGTCGTGAATTTTTTTCAAAAGTAGCTCGCCCGCGTCGCCAATCGTCAAGTCGCCCGAAATTATCCCGCTCAAGTCCACGTCGATATTATCCGCCATCCAAGAATAAGTCTGCGCGTTGGCAGTAACTTTGAGCACTGGAACAATCGCGTTGCCGGTAGGAGTGCCGCGCCCCGTCGTAAAGATAATCGCGTTGCAACCCGCCGCCACCATTGAAGTTACAGATGAAATATCATAGCCCGCCGTATCCATGACGATTGCTCCGTGCTTTGTCGGACGCGCCGCTTGCTCCAAAACTTCCACAATCGGACGGGTGCCGCCCTTACGAATACAACCTAAACTTTTCTCATCAATCGTCGAAAGCCCGCCGAATTTATTTCCTGGCGTCGGCTGACCCGCTCGGCAATCCTGCCCCGCCGCAAGCAAATGCTTTTCGTAGTCCGCGCAGATTTTTATAATTTTATTGTGAAGTTCGGGAGTCGCCGCCCTCTTTGCTAAAACGTGTTCGCCGCCAATCCACTCGATTGATTCGCTCATCAAAGTCGACGCGCCTAAATCAATCAACTTGTCGCTAAGCTCGCCTACTGCAGGATTTGACGCAATGCCGCTTGTCGCGTCGGAGCCGCCGCACTCAATCCCCATTAATAATTCCGATATGTCGCAAAGTTCTTTCTGCTGAAGGCTAGCTTCTGCCGCTAAATCACGTGCCGCACGTACCGCCTTTTCAATCGTTTTTAGCGTGCCGCCTTCTTCCTGAATCCCGAACGATATAACCGGCTTGCTAGTCATTGATTTAATTTTCTCGCGCAACTTGTTATGCGGAACCGTCTCGCAACCCAGCCCGATTATCACCACGCCATAAACATTCGGATTGCACGCAAAGCCCGTTAAAATTTTCTGCGACATTTCAGTATTGGCTTGAACGTCCGAACAGCCCGTGTTGAAAACGATATTGACTGCGCCGCGAATCTGGCTTGCGACTATTCTTGCCGTCTCACTGCCGCAAGCGCACGTTGGCAAAATCAAAACGTGATTGCGAATACCTGCGCGACCGTCCGCCCTTTTATAGCCCCAAAACTGCATTTAAATCATCTCGCTTTCGTAATCACGCGGCACGCTGAAAATATTTTCGTGAGAAACCCAGCCGCCCGCCGCAATATCAATCGACGCCTCGCCGATAATCTCGCCGTACTTGAAAATTTTATCGCCCTTGCTAATCGGTTGAAGTGCGACTTTGTGCCAAATCGGAATATCTTCGACGCAAATAATTTCCCCGCCGCCGAGAATTTTAATTTTGTCGCCCGCCTTAGCCGCCGCCGTGCATGTCGCAACGTTGTCTTTAGCGTCAAGCAAAATCGCGTTCGCCATTACGCAGCACCCCCCGCAAGCTTAAATAAATCTTCGACCGTCAACGCGGCTTTAATTTCGTCCGGCGAAACTTTGCGGCTTAACGTCGTGTTGCAGAAAGAAAAAAATGATACCATGCTTAGCGAGTCCCAATCTTCCACGTCGGAAAGGCGCGTTGATAAATTTATCGCCGCGTCCGTGTCCATTAGCTCGACGAGTTTTGAAATAAATTCTTCTGCCGTCATAAAACTTTCCCTCCTAAATCTCGATTGCGGGGTTGCCGAAAACTTTTGCGCCAGCCCGAACTTTTTTCAAGACGACTGAACCGGCTCCGACCGTCGCGCCGTCCCCGACCTTAGCTTTTGATAAAATAATCGCACCGCTACCTATAAAAACTTCCGCGCCGATTTTGCATTTCCCCGCAATGTTGGCTTGAGGCATAACGCAAGAAAATTTCCCAATCTGCGCGTCGTGCCCAATAATTACCATGTCATTGACCGCCGCAAAGTCATCAAGCTCCGCCCTGTCGCCAATATTCACATGCGGACAAATTATCAAGCCCTTTCCAAGCTTAACCGTCGGCATAATGTACGCAAATTCACTAATCAAATTTATAAATTCTCCGCCGCGAGCTAAAATTTTTTCGGATAAAATCTTCCGCGCCTTAGTTGTCCCGATTGCGCAAGTAAAAACGTCGTCCGCGCAGATTTCGTAGCTGTCAACGGCACCAAGAATTTTAGCAGGCAAAAGTTCATAATCCGCCGCCGCAAGTTTTATATCGCCGTCAAGAAAACCTTTTATACGCCAGTCGACGCCATAGCCGATAGATTTTTGCGCGTGCCAATAAATTTCTCTAGCAAAACCACCCGCGCCAATAATTATCAAGTTCTTCATTAAACCAACTCCCACGCGAATTTTATCATAAAAATTTCCCGCCGCATATGAAAAATTTTCCAAGCCGTGATAAAATTTATTTAGGAGGGATGCACTATGAAAACTTTTTTAGCGGCAATCGCTTTTATGTTGAGCTTGTCTAGTGTGGCGAGCGCGGCGGCTGACGATTTGCTATTCAATCCAAGTCGAGGCGTCGAGAAAACTTTGACTTACAACGGACGCACGATTAATTTTATCGCTTACGAAAATATTCCCTACGTCAGCGACTTCGCAAGCGAAATTCAAAAGTTAAGCGTCTACATTCCCGCCGAATATCTGCATGGCGGAATGATTAACGGCTACGCCGCCAAGACCGCGCCAATTTTTTTGCCTAACGGCGTCGGCGGCTACATGTCCGGCAGAATTCTTGAGCCTGTCGAAAATGATAAAATGAATGGCGGCGCAAATGCTTCACTCGTCGCGCTAAGTCGCGGGCTTGTCGTAATCAGTCCTGCAATTCGCGGACGCAATACAACTATGAACGGCGTTCACGTCGGCAAGGCTCCCGCGCTAATCGTCGATTACAAAGCGGCAGTCCGTTGGATTCGCCACAACCGCAACAGACTTCCCGCCGGCAACACTGAGAAAATTATTTCTAATGGCACTTCGGCGGGCGGCGCGTTATCGGCTCTATTGGGCGCGACCGGCAACGCTCCAGAATATATGCCGTATCTTGAACAACTCGGCGCGGCGAATGAACGCGATGATATTTTCGCCTCAAGCGTCTACTGCCCGATAACTAATCTCAACCACGCAGACGCCGCTTACGAATGGATTTTCTACGGCGAAACAAAATATTTTCAGGCAATGTGGCAACTCGAAGATTTAAAAGCTCGCGGGAAAATTCAAGGTGCTCTGCCCGCAAATAAGCCGCTCAATTCCGACAGCGCAAATAATCCCGAAGCCCTTAAAACTTCCGTTGATATGACAGCGGAAGAAATTCGCGTTTCCAAAATTCTGCGCGACGCTTTCCCCGATTATGTCAACAGTCTTAAACTGCGCGACGAACACGGAAATATTTTGACGCTCGATAGGAACGGCAACGGCTCCTTTAAAAATTTTATCAAGCAAAAATATATTGAGTCCGCGCAGAAGGCTATCGATAGCGGAAAAGATTTATCAAACGTCGATTGGCTCACGATTAAAAATGGTCGCGTCGTCGATGCCGATTTGAAAAAATATCCCGCCGCCGTTACGCGCATGAAAGCCGCGCCCGCCTTCGATAAACTCGACCTTAGCTCCGCCGAAAATGACGAATTCGCTGACTTCAGGAATAATCCTAAACATTTTTCCACGACGCTTTTTAGCGATAATCTTGCCGCGTCGGAAATTATTCACATGATGAACTCAATGGACTTTATCGGGCGCGAAAACACTACAACTGCGGAATTTTTCAGGATACGTCACGGCGTAGAAGATAGAGATACTTCGCTTGCAATCCCCGCTATGCTCGCGCTGAAACTCCAGAATAACGGCGCGACCGTCGATTTCTTCAGCCCATGGGGACAAGGGCACGGCGGCGACTACGACTTAAACGAACTTTTCGATTGGATTGATAGCATTTGCAAGAGCTAAAAATTTTTCATCGCCGCGCATTGCGGCATTTTTTTTTGCGCAAATGTCTGCTATAATCGGCGCGTAATTTTGTAGCAAAGAGGAAGTGCAAGCAATGATAAAAATGTTCGTGACAGACATTGACGGGACGCTTTTAGTACCCGGCAAAAAAGTTTCGGGGAAAAATATCGAAGCCGTTCACAAAATGATAGCGGCGGGCGTCAAAGTCATAATCGCGACTGGGAGAATGCACACTGCCGCATTGCCGGTTGCCGCGCAACTTGGCGTGCCCGTCCCGATAATTTCCTACAACGGCGCAGTTATAAAATCTTCGTCTGGCGAAATGATTCACGCAAAGTACATGGACGAAGAAAAAGTTCTCGCGCTGATAAATTTTTTCGAGGAGCGCGATTGGTATTTGCAGAGTTACAGCAATGACATTTTGTACGTGCCCGAACGCGGCGACGGTGCAAAATTTTATGAAACTATGCTTGGTGTTACGGCGACCGAAGTCGGCTGGGACGGTCTGCACGGAATATTAAAAGACGTGCCGAAACTTTTAAGCGTCTCTGCTAAGCCCGAAGAGACAGACGAGAAATTAGCCGCTGTCAGAAAAATTTTCGGCGGGCAGATTGAAATAACTCGTTCGGCTCCGCGCTTTTGTGAATTTATGTCACTGGGAATTAGCAAGGCGAGCGCGATTAAAATTCTTGCCGAAAAATACGGCATTGCTAACGACGAAATTTTAGCAATCGGCGATTCGGATAATGATTTGCAAATGATAACGTCAGTAGGTTGCGGCGTCGCTATGGGAAATGCTGTCGAGCGCGTCAAGGCGGCTTGCCCGCGCATAACTGATACTTGTGAAAACGACGGCTTTGCTAAAGCTGTTTATGATTACGTTTTATGAAGTATCAAAGATTTAAGGAAAGAAAATTTTATAGTTATCATAATGAAGTTGTCCTTAACTGATTTTTACGATTAGAAAAAGTGCTGAAATAAAGCCGACTGCGTGCTCAACTGTACTCGGCTGTACTTTCGCAAATTGGATAATAGTCAATAAAGTGTACAAGAAATTAGAGAGAGGAGAAAAATTTAGATTCAAAATCATTAGTGGAAAGAAAATCGATGGCAGAATGCGGACGCTTTAGGTTGTAAAAGCCGTCAATATACTCAAACAAGGAAATTTGTAAATCGGCAAAGGTAGAATAATATCTGCGGTTTGTCTCTTCAGCATTGAGGAATTTGGAAAAAGCCTCGACAACGACATTATCAAAAGGACAACCTTTAGCGGAAAAAGATTGTAGAGGAATTTACGAAAAGCAACGCAAGTGTACTGAGTCCCGCGCTCCGAGTGGAACAAGAGCCCTTGCGGACAATTACTGTTCCGATAAGCTTTCTTGAAAGTGCCGATAACGAGTTTTGCGTCAGGTTTGTCGGAAAGTAAACAATCGATGACTTTTCTGGAAAAAAGTTCAATGACTACGCATAGATAGTACCATTTGGAGCCGACTTTGAGGTAAGTGATGTCACTAGCCCAAATTCTGTTAGGTTCATCAGGATTAAATTTACGCTTGAGCAGGTTTTTAAAATCGCCGGACGTGGATTTAACAGATTCGTTTGGAACTTTGCGTGAAAAAATTTGTGTCAAGTTCATGGACTTGAAGAGGCGATAAACTCTGGTTTGCCCGATTTTAAGACCATATTCACGCTGCAACAAGAGAGTTAATTTATTGACGCCGAGTCGCTTCTTATACCTGCCGTGCAAAGTGAGGATATAAGTTTTAATTTGCCTGTCCTCTTTAGCACGGGCGGATTAGGCAGAAGAAAAATGCTTGTAGTAGATGCTGCGGTTGACGTTTAGTACGTAGCAGAGAGTTTTAATTTTGTGCTGAAAACGAAGGCGATGAACAGCGTCTAACCTTTGATGGAGGGAGGCTTGAATATGGCAATCGCTTTTTTTAAGATGAGATTCTCCTCTTGGCGTTGCAAGAGACATTTCTGTAAGGCTTTAACCTGTTTGGCGGTCAAAATTTCGCCGTCGTCAGTCCTGACTTTGGAATAAAGTCGAAGGCAGTGTCAAGCAGATTGTGTAAGTAGAAAAAATTAGCGGTCGAATTTATCAAATAGAGCGGCGAGGCGATCGTTCAAAAGCAGTTGATTGCGAACGAGCGACCAGTTGGCAACCGGACGGTCTGCCCACTTTTTTTGCAACTCTACCACTCTAAGATAAAGCAATTTGAAAACGGAATTGACGTTAGGAAATGCGCCGCGTTTTGTCACCTTGCGAAAACTGGAATTAACCGCCTCAATCGCATTGGTCGTGTACATAATCTTGCGAACCGCCGACGGATAGTCAAAAAGTTGCTCGACGTAGGCAAAACAACGTTTCCAGACAGCAACAGCACCGGGATATT
>DJWY01000011.1:5821-6694 GCA_002448305.1 Selenomonadales bacterium UBA7018 | reverse complement strand
AGAATTTGTTGCAGTTCGATAATCAGCTGACGACGTTTCGCCGCGTCGAATTCGGAGCTGAGCTGTTCAAGTTTTGCGTCGTAAGCGGGGTTGCTGTAGCCGCTACCGTTCTGTGGGTTGGAGCCGTCAGCATTCGACTTCCAATACCACGTCAAGAAAATTTCGGGGTCACCGGTGTTGGCGGTGGTGATGTTTGAGATGAGCAGGTCGTATTCGCCTTTAATGCCCATGCCGTCAATCAAGTTGTAGTCGACGGTGTTAATCTTGATGTCGAATCCAAGTTTCTTGAGGTCAGATTGCACAGCTTCGGCATAAAGCGGAAGTTCAGCGCGGGAATTGTAAACGACGAAATCCAGTTCAAGTTTTCTGCCGTCTTTTTCGCGGATGCCGTCGCCGTCAGAATCTTTCCAACCGGCTTCGTCGAGGAGTTTGGCGGCGCGTTCAGGATTGTAGGCGTTGGGGTCTTTAAGTTGGTCGAAACCGTAATCAAGCGACGGAGGTACAGGAGCTTTGCCGGGGATAAAAGTTTTCTTGAGCAAAACGTCGTTGTAAGTTTCACGGTCGCAACCGCAAATCAGAGCCGCGCGAACTTTCGGGTCGCTTAAAATGTGGTCGGGCTTTTGATTCAAACGAGCGAGGACGACGCGCAAGCTTGCAATTTCGTCGATATGGAATTTGTCGTTGCCTTTGAAAATATCAATGTCACCCGCGGCAATGTTCACAGCAACATCAACGTCGCCGGATTGCAACGCCATAGCGCGAGTATTCGGGTCGTCAATGGAAGGAATTTCAACCGTCTGATAAGGAACTGCGCCGTCCCAATAATTTTCGTTGCGTTTCATGACGGCGCGTTCTTTGACGAAACTCTCAACC
>DJWY01000011.1:0-5613 GCA_002448305.1 Selenomonadales bacterium UBA7018 | reverse complement strand
GCCGTGATTGATTCATACTCGAAGAAAGTCGCGGCACGATTGTTCTTTGCAAATGCGCGTTCGATTGAATTTTTGACTGCCTCGGCAGTGAGCGCAACGCCATTGGAAAATTTTACGTTATCGCGAATTTTAAAAGTCCAAGTTAAATGGTCGTCGCTGACCTGCCAACTTTCGGCGAGCCACGGTTGAATATTCATCTTCTCATCAAACTTCGTCAAACATTCGCCCAGACCGTAGCGCATAACAACCCAGCCGAAATAGTTTTGCGTCGGTTCCAAAGTGTCGGCAAAGTTCGTGACGCCGACTTTCAGGACGTTGGGGTCGCCGCCTTGAGAAGAACTGCCGCTGTCGCCTCCGCCACAACCCGCGAACAATACGCCCGCCGCAAATACGCCGCACAACCCGACACTGAGCCGTTTAAAAAACTTTTTCCACTTGAAAGACATTGCATCAACACTCCTTAGAAAAATTATTGTTGTCTTGGGTCGAGAACATCGCGCAAACTGTCGCCCCAAAGATTGAACGTTGCCACGACAATAAAAATCGCCGCACCGGGATAAATCATAAGCCACGGCGCAGTTTGAATGTATTGGCGCCCCTCGTTAAGCATGAGTCCCCATTCAGGCGTTGGCGGTTGTGCTCCGAAACCGAGGAACGACAAGCCGGCAATTTCCATCATCATTGTGCCGATATCCATTGCGCCGGTTATGACGACCATCGGCAAAATATTCGGCAGTATGTGCCGCCATAAAATGTTAATCGTCTTGGTGCCGTTGACTTGCGCGGCGATAATGAAATCGTTATTGCGGAGCTTGATGACCAGACTTCGCACGAGCCTTGCATATTTCGCCCAGCCGACTATTAAAAGTGCAAGAATTGTGTTGACTACCGATCCGCCCAAAATACCCGCAATAGCAATGGCAAGCACGACGCCAGGGAATGCAAGCATCATATCAGCAAGGCGCATTAAAATCATCTCAACCTTTCCGCCGAAGTAACCCGACGTTATTCCGACAGTTGATCCGACAATTGCCAGCAAAATTACAAGACAAATCGTCATGAACAGCGAGACTTGAGTTCCGGCAATAATTCTTGATAAGGTATCGCGTCCGAGTTTGTCCGTTCCGAGCAAATGTTCGGCTGATGGCGGTTGCAGGACGTTGCGCATATTTCCGTCGAAAGGGTCTTGCGGAGCCAGATACGGCGCGAAAATTGCCACGAACAAAATAAAAATTACCGCCGCACTGTAAACGGCGAACACCCGATTTTTCTTGAAAACTTCAATCAACGTTGCTCACCCTTTCTCAATTTCGGGTCGAGATAAGAGTAAGACACATCGACCAGAAAATTTATCATCATGTAGACGACAGCAATCCACAACACAAATCCTTCAATCAGCGGATAATCGCGCATCATTATCGCTCGTACCGCCATATTCCCCATACCAGGCCAGCTGAAAACGATTTCGATAACCGCCACGCCGCCCAAAAGCCAGCCGATTGACATTCCCAACAACGTTATCAGCGGCAAGACGGCATTAGGTAAAACGTGCTTGAAAAGTATCGCTGACTCACTCAAGCCACGCGCTCTGGCTCCGATAACGTAATCTTGATGAAGTTCGTCGAGAATAACCGTTCGCACTTGCCGAACATATTTTGTTGACTGATAAATTGCTAACGTCACCGCCGGCAAGATAACTCCTTTGGCTGTAATCGTCGAACTTGCTATCGGGAACCAACCCAGCTTGAGGCCGAAGATATAAAGCAAAATTAGTCCGAGCCAAAAATTTGGCATTGATACTCCTATGAAGGAAAAAAATCTGACGAGATAATCTGGCCACTCATTTTGCCGCACTGCCGACCAAATGCCCAATGGAATGGAAATTATCAGCACAAATATCACCGTCACGAACGCCAATAAAATCGTGCCGACGAAGCCTTCAGATAATTTCTCAACGACTGGCTTTTTCGCTGAATACGACATTCCCATATCACCTTGCAAAAGTCCCGCCGCCCAGTTTCCATACTGCACGAGGAACGGTTTATCCAATCCCAGTTCCTCTCGCGTCTTTTGCAAAATTTCTTCCGAAACGATTGTGTCTGCCGATTCAAGAAGCATTGCCGCAGGGTCACCGGGCGCAAGATAAGTCAAGCAGAACGTCAAGAAACTCACGCCTACCAGAGTTACCAGCATTTGCAAAAGTCGATTCGCTAATCGATTCAAAAATTTTCACCTCCGTAATTTATTTAAGCTCTCATGAGCATTGTTTGAAGAAGGTTCCGAATATCTCGGAAAAAATTTATGAGCAGTTAAAAGGTAAAGTGGCAACAAAAAATGCCTTAACCTGACGGGCGAAGGCAAATCAAAAAAGCCGGCATTTAGCCGGAATTTCGGACACACGTATTGCGTCCAAAATCCCCTCCCCGTCACTCGCAGGTCAAACGGTGATTGTTAATCAGGCAATTCTCCTGGCTTCAGGTCATAGCTATCTGCGCCTTCTCAGACTTATCGTCCAATGACATAATTGCAGAATCGCTCGCTGTTACAGTGGCGGGACCGCTCCGGCTTATACCGAATTCCTTATTGAGGCTTGCGCCACCTGATTCAATCCGTATTCTGTTTTCAATCACTGCGCAGATAATAGAACAAAAGAATTTTGCTGTCAAACTGAATTCATTACGCCCGACCAGCCCTCGAAAAAAAGCAAAAACATAAGATTTTGGAAGCCCTTCTTTGTGTCACAATGGAGCAAAGGAGGTTTTTTTTCATGGCTACCTATCATTTGAGAGTTAAGGACGACACGAAGTCGAGCGGAACGAGAGTGTCGGCGAAACGACATGCGGATTATATCCTTCGGGAGGAAGGAAAAGCTCACGCAGATTATATCAACCGCGAAGGAGCGCAAAGCGACAAAAATGATTGCGTTTACAAGGGAAATCAGTTGCCGAAGTGGACGAAAGGCTCGGCGCAAAAATTTTTCAGCGCGGCGACCAAATACGAGGATAAAGGAAACTGTCGATACAAAGAAATTGAGCTGTCATTACCCAATGAATTGTCACTGGAGCAAAATCGCGAGATTGTCGACAGGTTCCTCAAGAATCATTTGGCAAATCACTATTATGCGTACGCGATCCACGAAAAAGCAGGGGAACTATCGGGGGAGAGACACCCGCACGTTCATATCATGTTTTCTGAACGATTGATTGATGACGTGGAGAGAATAAGCGAGCGACCCGCTTATAAGTATTTTCGCCGAGCGGCTAAACCATTACGAGACAAAAAAGTCGCAAGTTTTGAACGTCGCCGCGAGCACGGTGCTCCCAAAGATAAAAAATGGCACAGTAAAAAATATTTCCATGAGCTTCGAGAAGATTTTGCGCGAATTCAAAATGACGTGCTCGCGAAAAATGGATTTTCAATCCGCGTCGACCACAGGACTTTAAAAGCCCAGCAAGTCGAGGCAGAACAAAATGATGATGAATTTCTGGCTAAACTCTATAAGCGAATGCCAGAATCGTACATTGGTATAATCGCGGCGCACGAAGAAAACGCTTTAACGACGGACGTTAAAAACTACCGAGCGAGAATCCAAGAAAAACAATCTCGCCTGTTTCAATTTGATATGCATCAAAAAGCAATCGAAGAAGGCGAAACGAAATTTTTAGTCCGGCAAGCCGAAAACGCCAGCCGTGTACTGATGAACTCGACTAACTACAAGTCGGCGAATCTGGATGATGAATCTTCGCGACTTTTGAATCAGGAAATTGTAGCCGGACTTACAAGAATCAGAAAACTGAAGAGAGAATTGATTGGCGGCTTACGTGCCAGACATCGCGCTCAGAAAGAATATCTATCGGCAACAGACTATCAATTCATTCGCGACTACGAAAGCAAAGTAAATCAGCGGGCATATCTTGAGCGAATCTTGAAAGAAATTTCTCCAACAACTTGGTATCCTGATAATGAACAAGCCTTACGATATATCGAATCCCTCATTAAAGATAAAAATTCCAAACTGAGCACTTACCTTGCTCAACAAAATTCGCACTATTGGGCTATTCAAGAAAAAATGCAACGCCCGTATTTACGCAAAAATATGGAACTTGTTATTCACAGTCTTTTACAAAACGACCTTAAAATCTTGGCAGAACTGAAAAAAACAAGCGAAGCCGTTTTGCAAAATGTAGCGACTATGCGCAAGAAGATTGAAACACGAAAAACGCCTAAAACGACTTTTACTGCTTCTGAAGTCAGAGACTGCTTGCGTGCTCAGTATCGTTCCTTGAAGAAACAATACGAAGACACCGTTGATGATAAAAATCGTTTGTTGCTTCAGCACGTGAGTCCTTTGAACGCTTTGCGACGGGCTAAGAATATTTTCGCTCACGGCGATTTTGACAAACTTCACGCTCAGCAACAATCATACGAGGAAACTTTGGAACAGTTCGAGCGCGATAATTCTCATTTCCTTCTTTGGCAACAAACTTTCAAAAGCAAAAAATGGTATTCCGACGGCGACAAACTTCGCGAACATTATTACCTTACCAAGAAAAAATTTCGTTTAGAAGAGACCGAGCGAAAACTCGCGGAGACCAAAATTTGGCTGGACGAAGAATCAACTCGATTGGAAACTTTGTGCCAAACAGAGGAAGCGAAAGAAAAAATTGCCTTCCTTGTTGCCAATATTCTCTTCAAAAACTTAAAAATCTCTCAAGAATATGAAGTGGCAAAAAAGCTTATCGCTGATTTATCACCAAAACTGCAAGTAGCAGAAAAACGTTTCCACGCTATAAATGACAACTTTTCAAGCCTAAAGAAAAATCGCTTGTATCGAGTAATTCAGCCCGTGAGTGATTCCACGAAAAACTCGCCTTTGAACGAAAATGCGTTGACTGCCATCATTGCTGATGCGCTGATGGGCGAACCTTACGCCGTTCAACTCGTCGCTCGTTTCGACGGCAACAATCTGGAAATGGAAAAAGATTGGGAGATGATGACCGACTTTGACAAAGACGAATTTATCCGTAAGAAAATTGTTCGCGAGTTGTAAAAGTTGGACAAAAGCTCAACAGATGTCCCCCCAAAGTCAGCCGAAGTTCACTTAACACTTATCCTACGGATAAGTGTGGAAAAACCACGTAGTGACGCGATAAATCAGCGAAAAAAATTTGCAAAAGCGGTGTACGTAAATTCTTGTTTTGAAAACAAAGCAAAGTTGACGGAACACTTCTTTTGCGCTAATATTTTTTTACAAAGACCAGAACGATGTCGAATCTATTCTTAAAACATCAAAAAAAATTGACGACTCAATTGTTCGCCGCGACAAATACATGTTTGCAAATCGTTCGATAAAATACTCTGGAGGCGATAAAGCATGAAAACTAAAAACGCTTTTGCCTTTCGCGATTTCGATGCCACACGTATTCTTCAACGTCCTTTCTTCAAAGATTTTTATTTTCCGTCTGATAAATCCGATGTTGAAATTTTGGAATCATTGAACACAGTGGAAGAAGATTCTGTCGACGCTTGGGAAAGAAATTTATACATGATAAAAGCAATACATGACCAGTTGAAAAAATTTCATCATCTAATTAACAGGCATAACGAAAAACG
>DJWY01000032.1:21326-35629 GCA_002448305.1 Selenomonadales bacterium UBA7018 | reverse complement strand
CGGATTCTATGAAGCAGGAATGAAACATAAGAGTTTTTATAACTTTTTATAAGTTCTCAGTAACGGGTCGCTTTAATGGAAGAAAATATTTCTGAAGTCGACATTGCTTATCAGATTTTGAGCGAATCCGGCAAGGGAAATCCGCTTTATTTCAAGAAATTGATTCTCGAAGTTATCAAAAGACAAAATAAAACCGTCCAGAACGAGGCGGCGGCAATTTCCGAAATTTACACAATGATTAACATGGATAGTCGCTTTCAACATATCGGCGACGGTATTTGGGGCTTAGCCGACTGGTATCCGCCCGAAACTAAACGCCGTATTTCATCTAAAACTACTAAATCTGCTTCGTAAATCATTACGCATTGCGCATTTCTAATTACGCATTGCAGTTCGGAGGATAAAATGGCTAAATATATTTTTGTGACTGGCGGAGTAGTTTCGTCACTCGGCAAAGGAATTACTGCAGCATCGCTCGGTAGACTTCTAAAAAGTCGCGGACTGAAAGTTACGATTCAAAAGTTTGACCCTTATATCAATATTGACCCCGGCACAATGAGCCCGTATCAGCACGGCGAAGTTTTCGTGACCGACGACGGCGCGGAAACCGACCTTGATTTAGGTCATTACGAAAGATTTATTGACATTAGTCTAAGCAAACATTCCAACACCACTACGGGTAAAGTTTATTGGTCTGTTTTGTCCAAAGAACGCAAAGGCGATTATCTCGGCTCGACTGTGCAAGTTATTCCGCACGTCACAAACGAAATTAAAGCCCGCGTCTACGCTGTCGCCGAAAAAGATAACGCCGATGTTGTTATAACCGAAGTCGGCGGCACCGTTGGCGATATTGAAAGCCTGCCATTTCTGGAAGCTATTCGCCAAGTCAAAAAGGAAGTCGGAAGAAATGACGCACTTTATATTCACGTGACGCTTTTGCCGTATATCGGCGCGGCGGGCGAACTTAAAACTAAACCCACTCAACACAGCGTCAAAGAACTTCGCGCAATCGGAATTCAGCCCGATATTTTAGTTTGCAGGACGGATTATCCAATTACCCGCGAACTTAAAAGAAAAATCGCGCTCTTCTGCGACGTTGACGAAAACGCCGTTATCGAGAATCGTACCGCGTCGACGATTTACGAAGTGCCACTGATTATGGAAAATGAAGGGCTTGATAAAATCGTTCTGAATAAATTAAACCTGCCGCAAGCCCCGCCTAAGCTTGACGAGTGGCGGCTCATGGTTCACAAAATTAAAAATCCCGACCGCTCAGTTAAAATCGCGCTTGTCGGAAAATATGTTGAACTTCCCGACGCTTATATTTCCGTCGTTGAAGCCCTTAACCACGCCGGCATTGAGCATTCCGCCAAAGTCAAAATTAATTTCGTCAACGCGGAGAAAATCGAAGCTCCCGACGTGGATTTAGAAGAAACTTTCAGCGGTTGCAGAGGAATTCTCGTGCCCGGCGGTTTTGGCGATAGGGGCGTTGAAGGCAAGATTAAGGCAATTAATTTCGCTCGCGTCAATAAAATTCCGTTCTTTGGGCTTTGCTTGGGTATGCAATGCGCTACGATTGAGTTCGCTCGCAACGTCTGCGACTTCCACGACGCCAATTCAACTGAATTTAATCCCGATACTGATTATCCTGTTATCGCGCTCATGGATTCTCAAGTTGCCGTCACGGAAAAGGGCGGAACTATGCGGCTCGGCGCGTATCCCTGCAAAGTTTTGCCCGAAACGCATACGGCGGCGGCTTATGGCTCCAATTTAATCATCGAACGTCATAGACACCGTTTTGAATTTAATAATAAGTTCCGCGAAATTTTCAAGGCGCACGGAATGATTATCGCGGGCGTTCTCCCCGACGACAGCTTGGTTGAGATTATCGAGTTGGAAAAAAATCTTCATCCGTGGTTTGTCGGTTGCCAATTTCATCCGGAATTAAAATCGCGACCGAATCACCCGCACCCGCTTTTCCGTGATTTTGTCGGGGCGGCTCTTAAACTCAAATAAAAAGTCAAAGCCCGTTTCGGAATAACCTGAGGCGGGCTTTTTGCTTTGATTTCCTTTAATAAATTTGACTTCCTTACATTTAACAATGTTGCCATTTATGCTTTTCGCGGCTATAATTTCAGCGATTAAACTTTATAGGCGGTGAAAAATTTTGTTGAGTTCATTAGAGGCGTTGCGCCCGAAGAAAAGATTATTCTTGGGACTTTTACTGGCCGCTGAATTTTTTGTTGCGCTCGCGCTTTACGCCTTTTGGCGCATTTCCTATCTAGGACTAGAAAATATTTTTGAATACTTGCCTGCGTTTGTCGGAGCATTTTTAATTTTCGTCTCTACGTTTTCATTTGGTGCAGTCTGCAATATGGTTTTAGCGATAAAGGGCTTGCCGACTTTGAATTTATTTCACCGCTGGAGCGTCGCGCTAATCAAATGGCTATTCCCGCTCGCCGTCAAAATCGGAAATCTTTTCGGCGTCAAGCGTCGGCAGATTGAAGGCTCGTTTATTGCCGTCAGCAACCTTATTTTCTTTAAAAGCGGAATCAGAGTTCCGGCAAATAAATTGCTCGTGCTCAGCCCGCATTGCCTGCAACTTTCCTCCTGCCCGCACAAAATTACACGCGACCCGAATAACTGCAAACGTTGCGGGCGTTGCAATGTTGGCGACTTGATGAAACTTTCTGACGAACTCGGCTTTACATTTTTTGTCGCGACCGGCGGGACGTTGGCTCGACAAGTCGTGAAGAAAATTCGCCCGCAAGCAGTTTTAGCAATCGCCTGCGAACGCGACCTTATGAGCGGTATTCAAGACGTTTACCCTTTGCCCGCCGTCGGCGTTTTGAACATTCGCCCAAATGGTCCTTGTAATAATACCCGCGTCAATATGGACGACGTGCGCCGCGTTCTTAAAACTATCGTAAAGGAAGAAAAATAAATGGCTCGCAAATTTCCCGAAGCTATCGAAATGGAAAAGAAATTGCTATCGGCAATGATGCTGAAAGAATCAACGATAATTCCGATGGTTGAAGCAATACTAGACACGAACGATTTCTATCGCCCTGAACACAGATTAATTTATCAAGCGTTGTTGAAGATATACAAGCGCGGAACGCCGCCAGATATTTTATTAGCGGAAGATGAACTTAAACGCGAGGGCAATTTGGGAAAAGTTAATCGCAGATATTTATTTTCGCTAATCGACTACGAATGGACGACTTCCCGCGCAGAAGAACATGCAAAAATTATCAAGGAAAAAGCGCAGTTGCGCCGACTGATAGAAACTTGCGACACGATAATAGAGGAATCATACGAAGAACAATCGCCCGTTGATGAAATACTTGAAATCGCAGAGAAAAGAATTTTCTCCATAGCAACCAAAAACAAAACGTCGGACTTTGAATCCTTAGAATCTATCGTGAAGAAAGCTTTGGAGCGAATTCAAAACATAAACAATGACCCGGAAAAAGTCGAAGGCGTCAAGACAAAAATAATCGGGCTGGACAAATTGTTAAACGGTCTGCAAAAAAGCGATTTGATATTGTTAGCGGCGCGACCTTCAATGGGAAAAACAGCATTAGCTTTGAACATAGCGCGAAATGCGGCGTCACTGAACAAAAAAGTAGCTATATTTTCTTTGGAGATGAGCAAAGGACAATTAGCGAAAAGATTACTAGCTACGGCAAGCGGCGTGAACAGTCAAAAATTGAACACGGGCGAAATCAGCGATGAAGATATGAATTCATTACTGCACGCCGCCGACGAATTGTCAGGGCTGACAATGTACATAGACGACACGGCAGGAGAATCACTATTAGAAATGCGCTCGAAGATAAGACGCTTGGCGCACGAAGTCGGCTTAGATTTAATTGTCATTGACTATTTGCAACTAATGCAGGGCGGGCGGCAGGAAAATCGCCAGCAAGAAATTTCAGAAATAAGCCGAAGCTTGAAGGCTTTAGCAAGGGAAATGGACGTGCCGATTTTAGCTTTGTCGCAATTATCACGAAGCGTTGAGCTCCGCGCCGAAAAAAAGCCGCAACTTAGCGACTTACGCGAAAGCGGAAGCTTAGAACAGGACGCTGATATTGTTATGTTCCTTTATCGTGACGAATATTATAACCGCGACGAAGAAAATAATCAGAATATCGCCGAGCTAATCATAGCCAAAAACCGCAACGGTCCGACAACCGCAATCAATTTGTATTTCGACAAGGAAACAATGCGCTTTGGCGATTTAACTAGAGCAGTGGAATAAAAAAGGCGACCAACAAGAGCGGGTCGCTAAATTTTTTATGTCAAGTTCAAATGAAGTCGCAGATAATTTCGGTTACGCGATTGGTGCCAACTTTCTTGAAACCGTCGGAGAAAATATCGGGCGTGCGCCAACCGTCATCTAAAGTTTTCTCGATAGCCGATTCGATAGCCTGCGCGGCGTCGGCGCGATTGAGACTGTAGCGAAGGAGCATTGCGGCACTTAAAATCGTTCCCATAGGATTAGCTTTGTCTTTACCGGAAATATCGGGCGCGGAGCCGTGAATTGGCTCGTAAAGGCTAGTAAGTTCGCCGATTGATGCCGAAGGCATAAGCCCAATAGAACCGCCGATAACCGCTGCTTCGTCGCTGAGAATGTCGCCGAAAATGTTATTGGTAACGATGATGTCAAACTGCGCGGGGTTGAGTACGAGTTGCATAGCGGCGTTATCAACGTAAAGGTGATTCAATTCGACTTCGGGATAATTTTTAGCCATATCGTTTACGACCTTGCGCCAAAGACGCGAGGCGGCTAAAACATTTGCTTTATCGACGGAAGTCAATTTGCCGCGACTTTTTTTAGCGGTCTCGAAAGCCAATTTGGTAATGCGTTCAATTTCGGGCACGGAATAAATTTCGGTATCCCAAGCTTGCTCAACGCCGTCTTTAGTCTCCGATTCGCAACGCGGTCCGAAATAAATTCCGCCGACAAGTTCGCGAACAATCAATAAATCCGCGCCTTTTACGAGTTCAGGCTTAAGAGGCGAAGAATTAATAAGTTCGGGATAAACTTTAGTCGGGCGAAGGTTAGCGAAAAGCCCTAAGCCTTTGCGAAGTCCGAAGATAGCTTTTTCGGGGCGAAGGTGTACGGGCAATGAATCCCATTTCTTGCCGCCGACCGCGCCAAATAAAACGCCGTCAGCATTTTTGCAAGCGCTCAATGCTTCGTCCGTTAGCGGCGTCCCGAATTTTTCGTAGGAAGTGCCGCCCGCGTCGCGGGTTTCAAACTCCAAGCCGATATTAAATTTCTGGTCGATTTTCTCAAGGACTTTGACGGCGCAAGCGGTTATTTCCTGTCCAATGCCGTCGCCAGGTATTACGATAATTTTTTTCATTGTATCACTTTCCTGCTAAGATTTTGTATGAATTGATTCTGTCTTCTGCGTCGTGTTGAGTTTTCTCGAAAAGTTCCTGCGCGGCGTCGGGGAAATTGCGTTTAAGCGACGAATAGCGAACTTCGCCCATTAAAAATTCCTGGAACTTGGAAAAATCCGGCTCCTTGCTATCTAGCGTGAACTTTTGATTGACGGGATTATATCGCCAGTTCGCCCAATAACCGCACTGCACAGCTAGTTTCGCTTCAAGCTGACTGGCGCCCATACCCTTTCTAATGCCGTGATTTATGCAGGGCGCGTAAGCGATAATCAGCGACGGTCCGGGATAAGATTCGCCTTCCGTGATAGCCTTAAGGAGTTGGTTTTGGTCTGCGCCCATAGCGACTTGCGCGACGTAAACATAGCCGTAACTCATAGCCATTTTCCCTAAATCTTTTTTCTTTGTGCGCTTACCGGTCGCGGCGAATTGCGCAATCGCGGCGGCAGGAGTTGCTTTGGACGCTTGCCCGCCCGTATTGGAATAAACTTCGGTATCGAAAACGAAAACGTTAATTTCTTCGCCGCTCGCTAAAACGTGGTCAAGCCCGCCGTAGCCAATGTCATAAGCCCAACCGTCGCCGCCGAGTATCCATTGCGAACGCTTAACAAAGAAATCGCGGTTATTATAAATCTTGTTAAGTAGGGCGTCGTCGCCCTTTTGCGAGGCAAGGAGTTCAGTCAATTTATCTGCGCGGTCGCGAGTGTTTTCGCTGACGTTGAGATTTTCCTTCCAATCAGCAAGCGCGGCGCGGAGCTCATCGGAAATATTCAGTTCGATAGCTTTTTCAACGTCGTTAGCTAAAGCGTCGCGAATAGCCTTGACGCCTAAGAACATGCCCAGCCCGTATTCGGCGTTGTCTTCAAAAAGGGAATTGCCCCAAGCAGGACCTCTGCCAAAAATATTTTTAGTGTAAGGCATAGCGGGAGCGGACGCGCCCCAAATTGACGAACAGCCCGTTGCATTAGCAATCATCATTCTATCGCCGAAAAGTTGCGTCAAAAGTTTCGCGTAAGGAGTTTCGCCGCAACCCGCGCAAGCTCCGCTGAATTCAAACAGCGGTTTTTCAAACTGACTGCCAATGACGGTCGTTTTCTTCGTCGGATTAAGTTTTGGGGAAACTTTCATGCCGTAATCAAAAATTTTCTGGCGAAGTTTAGCAGCGTCGTCGAATTTAACCATAGTCAACGCTTGCTTAGGACAAACTTGAGCGCAGTTGCCACAGCCTAAGCAATCATAAGTTGAAACGGCGATTGTAAGATTATACGCGCCGCGAGAAATTTTAGACGGAATACTTTCAAAGCCTTCCGGAGCGTTCTTGAGTTCTTCGGGAGTCGTAAGAATCGGGCGAATTGCCGCATGCGGACACACGAACGAACATTGATTGCAACCAATGCATTTAGATTTATCCCAAGCCGGAACTTTAATAGCGGTGCCGCGTTTTTCGTAAGCCGTGCCGCCAAGCGGAAAAGTTCCGTCGGCGAGCTTAGTAAATTTGCTGACGGGTAAGTTATCGCCCTCTTGACGGTTCATGACGTTTTGCAGTTCGGTAATAAATTCGGGCGGATCAACCTGCTGCGTTTTCTGATTCATGCTTGTATCTTCCACGTCCCACGAGCTGACGTCAACTTTATGCAACGCTTCAATGCCCTTATCAATCGCGCCCCAGTTCATATCAACGACGTTTTGCCCCTTCGAGCCGTAAGACTTTTCGACAGCGTCCTTGAGATATTTAACGGCGTCGTCAATAGGAATAATGTTCGCGAGTTTAAAGAAAGCGGCTTGCATAACCATATTAAAACGCCCGCCCAAACCGAGTTCGCCCGCGATTTTAACGGCGTTGACGGTGTAGACGTTGATATTATTTTCCTTGATATAGCGTTTCATTGACGGTTTAAGCTTGTGCCCTAACTTTTCGTCGCTCCAATCGGTGTTCAAAAGGAAAGTGCCGTTTGGCTTAAGTCCCGCAATTAAATTGTAATGGTGCACGTAACTTTTCTGCGAACAGGAAACGAAATCGGGCTTAGTGATAAGATAAGGCGAAGTTATCGGCAACTTGCCAAAGCGCAAATGGCTCATAGTAATGCCGCCGGATTTTTTAGAATCGTAAGCGAAATAGGCTTGCGCGTAAAGGTCGGTATTGTCGCCGATAATTTTAATGGCGGATTTATTCGCGCCAACAGTGCCGTCCGAGCCGAGACCCCAGAATTTGCAAGCGGTCGTTCCTTCGGGCGTCAAGTCAACGTCATGGTGAGAAGTCGGGAGCGATTTAAAAGAAACGTCGTCATCAATGCCGATTGTGAAACCGTTCATGGGCGAATCTTTTTTAAGCTCTTCAAAGACGGCTAAAAGTTGGTCGGGCGTGGTATCCTTGCCGCCGATACCGTAGCGACCGCCGACGACAACAGGATTTATATCAGCGTCATAGAACGCGGATTTAACGTCGAGATAAAGCGGTTCGCCGACTGCGCCGCTTTCTTTCGTGCGGTCGAGGACAGCGACTTTCTTAACGGTTTTGGGAATGGCGTTTAGGAAATGTTTGACGGAGAACGGGCGGTATAAATGGACGCTGACGACGCCAACTTTATCGCCCTGCGCGTTGAGATAAGAGGCGGCTTCGTTGGCAGTCTGACAGCCGGAGCCGATAGCGATAACAATTCTTTCAGCGTCGGGTGCGCCGGTATAATCGAAGACGTGATGAACGCGCCCAGTAATTTTGCCAATGTCCGCCATAGCCGCTTCGACAATATCGGGCAAGCGGTCGTAGTTGTTATTGATAGTTTCGCGAATTTGGAAGTAAACGTCAGGATTAGTGGCGGTGCCGCGTATAACGGGGTGGTCGGGATTGAGCGCGTTGCGGCGGAAATTATTCACGGCGTCGAAGTCTAAAATTTTGGCGAGGTCGGCATAATCGATAACTTCAACCTTTTGAATTTCGTGGGAAGTGCGGAAGCCGTCGAAGAAATTTATAAAAGGAATTCTGCCCTTAATCGCGGCGAGGTGCGCAACGGCGGATAAATCCATAACTTCTTGAACGCTACTTTCAGCCAGCATAGCGCAACCGGTTTGACGAGCCGCCATAACGTCTTGATGGTCGCCGAAAATGCTAAGCGTTGAAGTCGCCAACGCCCGCGCCGATACATGGAAGACGCCCGGCAAAAGTTCGCCCGCGATTTTGTAAAGATTAGGAATCATAAGCAGGAAACCTTGCGAGGCGGTATAAGTCGTGGTGAGTGCGCCGGCTTGGAGCGAGCCGTGAACAGTTCCTGCCGCGCCCGCTTCCGATTGCATTTCGACCAGACGAACTTTCTGCCCGAAAATATTTTTTACGCCCTTAGCCGCCATAACGTCAACATCTTCAGCCATAGGCGACGACGGCGTTATCGGGTAAATAGCCGCAACGTCGGTGAATGCGTAGGAAATATAAGCTGCCGCCTGATTGCCGTCCATTGTCTTCATTTTTTTGCTCATAAACTATCGAAGTTCTCCTCTCAATTAAATTGCGCGCAATTATATCACGCAGGGAAGAAAAAGTAAACTGCGCGGCTATATGTTGAAAAAAATCCGGTGCTATGATAAAATTTCCAAAACATTTTAAGCGGGTGAGATGATTGAATTTCGTAGCGGCATTGAATGACGTAGCGGCAAAAAATTTGCAAGTGTTAGAAGAACAAATCCGGCAAGCGATAAGCGACGATGAATTTATTCACGAAGCGTGCGAGCCGCTCTTCAAAGGCGGAAAAAGATTGCGCCCAATGCTTTTCCTGCTGTGCGCTAATGCCAAAAGCGACTTCCCGCAAGAAAAATCAATGCCGTTAGCGACGACGCTAGAACTGATTCACACGGCTAGCCTTGTTCACGACGATATTATTGACACTTCCAAAAAGCGTCGCGGCGTCGAAACGACTAATTCAAAATACGGCGCGCAAATCGCGGTTTTAGTCGGAGATTATCTTTTCGCTAAGGCGTTCCAACTCGTTGCGGAAAATAATTACGGCGAAGAAGTTTCAACGGTTCTTTCTAAGTTGGTTAAAAATCTCTGCGTGGGCGAAATCATGCAAGACCGCTCACTTTACGAAGTCCCGACGCTTAGCGAATATTATACGCGAATAAATTTGAAGACCGCGATATTTTTATCGACATGTTGCCGCTTAGGCGCGATAGTTTCCAAAATGGAGCGGCGCGAGGTCGAAAAATTAACGGCTTACGGAACAAATTTAGGCTTAGCCTTCCAGATAATTGACGACCTGTTAGATTTTTTCGGCGATGAGAAAATCACCGGCAAGCCACGCGGCGGAGACTTGAAAAGCGGCGTTATAACTCTTCCGGTTATTCGCGCTTTGGAAGTCAGCGACGAATCACAAATTCTGCGCCAAATCGTCACGAGCGGCAAGGACGTTGACGCCGCAATAAAAATTATTCAAGCTACGGACGCGGTTGACTACTGCAGGACGCGAGCGGAAGCGCATATCGAATCGGCGCGAGTAAATTTGCCGCCTACGTTGCAAATTTCGGTTGCGCGTGCCCTCGAACAAGTCGCTGATTTTATCGTCGACCGCACAAGATAAATTTTTAGGAGCTGATAGCAAATGAAACACATTAAAACCATTAACAAGCCCACTTTGCAGGACACCTTGAAGAAAGGCGGTTGCGGCGAGTGCCAAGCCTCCTGCCAATCCGCTTGCAAGACAAGTTGCACCGTCGGCAATCAAGTTTGCGAACGTCAAAAGAAGTAATGTTTCATCAAATTTTTAAAGCAGTCGCGATTACTTTGCGGCTGTTATTTTTTTGCAAAAAGGGAAGTAGCATTGCCGGAATTATAGCAGAAAAAATTTCTAAAGTAGATTTAGTTCTTGCAAAGCAAATTTGATAAGCTGTTCAGTCGAAGAATTCGGCGGAGCCTTTTCAAACGCGGCATAAATTTCCGCCGAAGTATATCCTAAAGCCTCTAAAGCCTCAAAGGCGTCGTCCTGCGCAGTCGATAAAATTGTTGGCAAAGTCGACGTAGCGAGTGGCTTAACTTTGTCTTTTAGCTCCAAAAGAATTCGTTCGGCAGATTTTTTCCCGACGGCGGGCAATCGCGTCAAAGTTTTCAAGTCCTGTCTGGTGACGGCATTAGCGAAATCGGCAGGAGAAATTTTCGAGACGATAGCAAGCGCACTCTTCGCGCCAATGCCCGAAACCGTCAACAGCAATTCAAATAGCGCAAAAGTATCGTGATTGATAAAGCCGAAAAGATTAATGGCGTCTTCTTTAACGGCGGTGTGAATAAAAAGCTGAGCGTCCGCGCCAAGCCGCAAACCTTGCAAAGTGGTAGCGTCAACGAAAACTTTATAGCCAACGCCGTGAACGTCTAAAATGCAAGCGTCATTGAAAAGAAATTTAACTTTGCCGGAAAGATAAGCAATCAAAGCGCAAGCCTCCTATAAGCAATAGAATTAGCGGTATATGCGGCGGCAAGTGCTATCGCTAGCGCGTCGGCGGCGTCATCGGGATAAGGCGGTTCGGGCAAGTTTAGAATTTTCGTAACCATGAAAATAACTTGTTGCTTATCCGCCCCGCCGTAACCCGTGATTGATTGCTTGACTTCATTTGGCGTAATTTCTATAAGGTCGAGATTGTGACGGGCGGCGGCGAGCAAAACAATTCCCCGCGCTTGTGCGACGCTGATTGCCGTTGTGGAATTCTTGCCGAAAAAAAGTTTCTCGACGCCCATAACGTCCGGTTGAAAGGCGTTTATAAGGTCGTCGAGTTGATTATGAATTTTAAGGAGCCGTTGCGGCATAGGCAGTTGCGGCGGGGTAGAAATGACGCCGCAACTTTTTGCGACGCAAGAACCGTCAACGGATTCAATAAAGCCGTAGCCGCAAAGAGCTGTTCCAGGGTCTATACCAAGAGCAATCATTCTGCGAACTCGTAATTGCCGTAGACATTCTGAACGTCATCATCTTCGTCTAGCGCGTCAAGAAGTTTCTGCATTTTTTCTTCGTCCTTATCGGCAATAGTAACGGTCGTGTCGGGGACTTGAGTAATTTCGGCGGAGGCGGTCTCAATGCCTTTTTCGGCAAGCGCGGCTTCAATGGCGTTGAAGTCGTCGGGGGCGGCGGTTATCTCGAAAGAATCTTCGTCCGCTTCAAAATCCTCTGCGCCAGCGTCCATAGCAATTTCCATGAGCGCATCTTCGTCGTCGAAAGTTTCCTTATCAACGGTGAAGACGGCTTTCTTTTTGAACATCCACGCGACGCAACCATTTTCGCCGAGATTGCCGCCGTGTTTGCTGAAAATGTGACGGATATTGGCGGCAGTGCGATTGCGATTGTCGGTTAAAATGTCGAGCATAATAGCCGCGCCGCCCGGTCCATAGCCCTCATAAGTAATTTCTTCGTAATTGGAAGTGTCGGAAGTACCCAGCCCCTTTTGAATAGCGCGATTGATATTGTCTTTTGTGACGTTGTTAGCTTTCGCCTTAGAAAGCGCGAGTTTCAGCCGCATATTGCCGGTTGGGTCTGCGCCGCCCATTTTTACGGCGATAGTAATTTCGCGACTAATTTTGGTTGTCATTGCGCCGCGAATCGCATCGTTAGCACCTTTTTTGCGTTTAATAGTAGCCCATTTAGAATGTCCTGACATAAATTTATCTCCCTTCAAATTTTAGTTTCCTACATAACGATAAACTTCCGTCCAGTAGCGGTCGTAAGCGGGATAGAAATCAATTTCGCCGCTCTGGTCGCCGGTTTCGTAACGCCCGCGCCCCGTCGGATTATTCACGCCGCGAGCCTCAACTGTTTTTCCGTCGCCTATATAAAATGCCACGTGATGTTGAGGAATACAGAGAATATCGCCGCGTTTTAAATTGTCCTTTGCGTCCTGCCACGAAATTTTAATCCAGCCTTCGCCCAAATCTTGCCAAATGGTATCGGCGTCGCCGGAATATTGCTTTCCGCCATAGCGGCGCATGTATTCGGGATTTTTGCGCCAATTATCGATTGTATGAAAGCCAGCATGTTGGAGCGAATGATAAATCAGCGACGAGCAATCATAATCGGGATTTTCCCGCGAGCCTTGATAAGGATACATGCCTTGCGAGTAGCCGTGCGAATCGTCGTTAGCAATGTTGATAGCGAATTGAACGGCGTCTTCAATATTTGCGGCAAGTGCTGAAGAACTAATCAGCATAGCCGCACAGAATGTTATAGCAAACTTTCTAAGCATTAAAGCCCCTTTCTAAATAAAGCCATTGTGCTTTAACTGACGGTAGACGGAATAAAATGCAATCGGGAATCCCAAAATAATTCCGCATAACCTGCCCTTTCCGCCGAGCGCAAAATAATCGTCGACAAGCCCGCCAATGTATAAGCAAATAAAAATCACGGCGGCGATATAAATCCCAACGCCTGAGAGAATCGCCGCCGCCTTCCAAATTTTATTGTTTCTGTTCAATTTATATTTCAATCCCCGCCGATAGTTTAATGAGTGCGACCAGCCTATTTCGCGTTGATTAACTTCTTGTGAGTTGGGGATACCGTTTCGCTCCGCCCCCACTCACGCGATATAAGCTAAGGCTTTTTACTACCACTTATAGAAGCGGAAAAATTCTTTTATTGAATTAAACTAAAACGCTAGCTAAGCGAACAAGTTCGGGGTCGAGCGGCTTTTTATTATTAACGGAATCGAAAAGGTTAATGGAAACAACTTTGCCCTCATCAAAGCCGAAAACAACGTTGGAGACGCCGGAAATAATCGCGAGCGCGGCACGTTCGCCGAGCATGGAAGCTTTCATGCGGTCTTCGACAGTGGGCGAGCCGCCGCGTTGAATATGTCCGAGAACCGAAACGCGAGTATCAATGCCGGTCTTTTCCTGCACAACACTTTTCAAGCCGACGCCAGAGCACGCACCTTCCGCCACGACGATAATTGTATAACGGCGACCTTTCTTGTAAGATTCAACGATTTCATCGCACATTTCGTCAATATTGTATTTGACTTCGGGAACAATGATATATTCCGCGCCGGAGGCAATGCCAGAAACCATAGCGAGCCAGCCGCTGTTACGCCCCATAACCTCAATAACCATAATGCGTTTATGCGCCGAAGCAGTATCGCGCAATTTGTTAATCGCCTCAACCGCCGTATTCGCCGCCGTATCGCAACCGATTGTATAATCAGTGCCCCAAACGTCGTTGTCAATCGTGCCGGGCAAGCCGACAATCGGAATGCCGCCCAACTTCGACAGCATAGCCCCGCCCGTCAAGGAGCCGTCGCCGCCGATTATGACAAGACCTTCAATGCCGTGTTTCTGCAGATTCTCAAGACCTTTGCGGCGTCCTTCTTCGGTTTTGAATTCTTTGCAACGAGCCGTTCCAAGAAAAGTGCCGCCGCGCTGAATCAAATCGCTGACAGAACGTCTTTGCAGTTCGACAATATCATCAGCAAGCATGCCTTTGTAGCCGTTATTAATACCGAAAACTTTGACGCCCTCATAAAGCGCAGTTCTGACTACCGCTCGCGCCGCCGCATTCATACCAGGACTATCGCCGCCCGAAGTCATTACCGCTATCGCATTTAACATAATTTGTCCCTCCCGCTGTTTACTGCAATTAGGAATTAAAATGTAGGAGTTAGAAGTTGTTTTTATCATTCCTCATTCCTAATTCATAATTCCTAATTGAACTTCCCGCCGCTATTTTAGAAAATTTTCTAAGAATTGTAAAGCAAATTTTCTGCGCCGCACAGATTTTTTCGCTAAGTATTTTTGACGGCACGGCGACTTCGTGCTATCATTTTCGGACAATGAACAATAAAAATTTATATGCGCGAGCGTTGCTTTTGACGCTATTTCTTATCGCGAGCATGATAATTGCCGTGCGCTTTGGTTCGATAGAAATTGAAAC
>DJWY01000032.1:0-21219 GCA_002448305.1 Selenomonadales bacterium UBA7018 | reverse complement strand
AACACAATGATAATTTTCGATATACGCATTCCGCGAATAATTTTTGCGGCGATAAGCGGCGCGATTTTGTCATTGACGGGAATGCTTATGCAAACAGTTTCGCAAAATTATCTTGCCGACCCGTATATTTTGGGCGTATCGTCGGGCGCGGGCATGGGCGCAGTCTTTTGCATAATTACGGGCGTCGCGCAGATTTTCGCGCCGTATGGTGTCTACGTCGGAGCGTTTTTAGGCGCGGCATTGGCAACAGTTATCGTCGTGCGCATTGCAGGCACGAGCAACAGCCCGATAAAACTTGTACTAATCGGAATGGGAATATCGGCGTTGTTTTCGGCGTTCACGATGCTTGAAATTTACGGCTCGAAAAATGAAGCGCAAGTCCGTAGCGCAATGTTCTGGCTAATGGGCAGTTTCAGCGGAATACGTTGGGAAATGGTTCCGGTTGCGTTCGCCGTTCTTGTCGCGCTAATTTTATTCGTCTGGCTTTTCCGTCACGAATTGGACTTAATACTTTTGGGCAGGGAAGAGGCACAACATTTAGGCTTATCGACGGAGCGCATGCAACAAGCGGTTGTTTTAATTTCGTCGTTGGCAATCGCGGTTACGGTTTCGATTGCGGGGATAATCGGCTTTATCGGGCTGGTAATTCCGCACATTGCAAGATTTATCGGGGAATCGCGACATGGCGTTATGTTGTGGTTTACAAGTTTAATAGGCGCGGTCGTAATGATTTGGGCTGACGTAATGGCGCGGTCAATGTTCCGCCCCGAAGAAGTTCCGATAGGAATTTTGACGGCGTGTTTAGGTGCGCCGGTCTTCATGCAAATTATCAACAGGCAATACAAATGAACATTATCGAAGTTAGAAATTTATCATACGTTATCGGCGAGAAGAAAATTCTGGACAACGTCAACGTGGCTTTTGCTGAAGGGAAAATCACGGCGATAATCGGCGCGAACGGTTCGGGTAAGTCAACGCTTATGTCGTTTCTTAGCAAGACGCGGCGCAGTGAAAATGCCGTCTACTTTAAAGGGCAAGACGTTAGCGAAATTTCCGCTGAGCATTACGCGCTACAAGTTTCGGTTTTGCCGCAACGTCAAAAAATGGTTGCCGATTTCCGCGTTGAAGACGTTGTAGTTATGGGGCGTTTTCCATACAAGAAAAAATTTCGCGACTACACCGCCGAAGATAAAAAAATCGCTCGAAAGGCTATGGAGAGCGTTGGAATTATCGATATGGCGGAGCGCAAACTAAGTCAGATGTCGGGCGGCGAAATTCAGCGCGTTTTGATTGCAAAAGCTTTAGCGCAGGAGCCGGAATTAATTTTAATGGACGAGCCGACCAATCATCTTGACGTTAAATACAAAATCGCGCTAATGAAAACATTGCAAGCCTACGGCAAAACGGTTATAATCGTCCTGCATGATTTATCGCTGGCAATTCAGTATTGCGACGACGTAGTTGTTATGGTTAGCGGTCGAGTGTTGACGCAAGGAACTGCGCGGGGGATTATGCAACCCGATTTATTGGAAAAGATATTCGGCGTACCGTTCGTGAAGTTTGAACGCAACGGGCGCATATATATAAATTACTAGGAATGTATGAGCAAAATAAAAAACACGGAGGCAGCAGTTTATGAAGAAAAAGTTTTGGAAGAAAGGCATTGTAATAGGGCTATCAACGATTGCTCTTACATTCGGGCTAGCGGGTTGCGGCGGAGAAAATCAACCTGCACCGGCGACAAAGTCTGAAGTCTCGTGGACTGAAACGCTTGACGGGCAGGAAGTCACAGCCAAAGTCGACAAGGCACCGACGCGCGCAATTTCAATGTCGCAAGCAACGACTGAAATGATGTTGGCTTTGGGGCTTGAAAACAAAATGGTCGGCACCGCAATGAAAGAAGAGGAAATTTATCCGCCGTTGCAGGAATCCTACGACAAAGTTAAAGTGCTCGCCGAAAAATGGCCTTCCTATGAAACGTTCATGGCGGAAAATCCCGACTTCGCTACGGGTTGGGAAGTCGCCTTCACTAAGCGCGGTATTCCCGCCGAAAGAATCACTTCGCAAAATGTCCCGATTTACGTTCCGTCCTCAATGCAGAAACTTGACGCCGATTTAGATACTGTCTTTGAAGACATGATTAAATTCGGCGAAATTTTCGGCGAGACTGAAAAGGCAAAAGCTTGGGTCGACGAGCAAAAGAAAATGCTAAGCGCGGTTCAAGGCAAGATTAAAGACCTGCCGCACAAGAAAATTTTCGTCTACGATTCAAGCGACGGGCAACCGTTCACGGCGTTTAAAGGCTACACGACGAATATTTTAAAGCTCATTGGCGCGGATAACGTTATGGAAAATGCCGGCGTCGAAAAGACATGGGCGGCGACGAGTTGGGAAAGCGTAGTTGCGGCTGACCCCGATTATATAATCATTGCTGACTACAGTAACGGCGTCCGCAATGATGATGATTTTCAAGAGAAGGTCGCCACGATTAAAGGTAATCCGCAACTGCAAAACGTGACTGCTGTCCGCGAAAATCATTTTGTCAAGGTAAAACTTTCCGAGATTACGCCGGGCGTCCGTACTGTTGAATCATTGCAGAGGCTTGCGGAAGAAATTCACGGCGTTAAAATCGATTGACATTGTCCAGATTGAAATTCGGAATAAAATTTTTGTCGGCGGTCTTGCCGAGCTGAATAAAACAGTTCTTGACGCCGAGCTTAGCCGCGTAGTCGACGACGGATTGATATTCAAAGGTCGTCAAAGCGCGGCTTATTTTTTTGAAATCGCCTGCGCGGAAAATGGGCGTGTATTGATTCATGAGGCTGATAAAAATATCGTCGCCAAAAGTTTTGTAGAGCCAATCGACAATTTTAATTGAATCACGTCTGAAATTGGGCAAGACTAAATGCCGAACGATAACACCACGAGTCATTTTATCTCCGTCAAATTTCGGACTGCCGACAAGTTCAAACATTTTTTTTATAGCGGTCGAGGCGACATTGAAATAATTCGGCGCGTTGGAAAAAGTGCGGGCGTTTTCGTCGTCAAAGTATTTTAAATCGGGCAGAAAAATATCTACGCGCCCGCGCAAAAGTTCAAGCGTAGAAATATTTTCGTAAGCGTTGGAGTTCCAAACGATTGGAAGAGTTAAGCCGCGACTTTTA
The DNA here is from genome assembly GCA_002448305.1 of Selenomonadales bacterium UBA7018. Classification (GTDB taxonomy): domain Bacteria; phylum Bacillota; class Negativicutes; order Selenomonadales; family Selenomonadaceae; genus Quinella. The sequence goes on along the minus strand of DJWY01000032.1, from coordinate 18,055 downwards.
GCAATGTCAATCGCCACGCAAATTTTATCGGCGTAGTGAGTGGGCGTAACAAGTTCGATATTCGCCGCGCCGCGTTGTTGTTGCTCAATGAAAATTTCTGCAAGCCGTTCGATAGAAATATCCGCGCCAAAGCCGTCGTGACTGATTGAAAAATTTTGGCAGTAAACGCATTTCAAATTGCAATGGGAGAAAAAAATAGTGCCCGCGCCATTTTCCCCGACAAGGCAAGGCTCCTCCCATTTATGCAAGCTGACAAGCGCGACACGCAAATTTTCTCCTGCTCCACAAAATCCCAAAGTCTTAACGCGGTCGACTTTGCAACGTCTTGGACAAAGTTGGCAAGGTTCCATAAAATCATCTCCGCAAATATTTTAACACGGCGGCAGGAAAATTAAAGGTAATTAGGAATTATGAATTAGGAATGTGGAATGAAAAGCAAAAAGCAAAAATCAATTCCTAATTTCAAATTCCTAATTCCAAATTGTTTTTAAAAGGGTGATTACTTTGGAAGAAAAAGAATTGAACGGCAACGACGAACTTAACGAAAATGCCGAGTCGGAAAATAAAAAAGAATCCTCAATCCTAAGCAAGATAAGGAATTTGCTAATCGGTCTGATATTGCTAGCGATTTTGATAGTCGGAGGATTTGTCGCGGCGGTAAAGTATGACGTTCTCGACACAGAAGATGTCGCCATGCTCAACGAAAATCTCGGACTTTATCGGTTGCCGCTAGTCGGGAACGGCAAATATTTTGAAGTGCCGGAGGGCGTGGAGTGGCCGCCTAAAGAAGAATCAAAAGAAGAACAACAGCCGGAACAACAACCCGCCGCCGAAGAAAAGCCCGCGATTAAACCCGACGACAAAATAAAGGAAGTCAAAATCGACAAGAAAGCAATCGATGAGCAAAAGGCGCAACGCGAAGCCGAAGAGAAAAAACGTGTTACAAGGCTAGCGCGAATTTACGAGAGCATGAAGCCCGAAGCCGCCGCCAATGCCTTAATCAATGTAGATTGGGACACGACCATTTTAATATTCCAACGCATGAATGAAGATTCAGTCGCGCAGATATTATCGAAAATGGAGCCGGAAATCGCCGCGCAATTAACCGAAATGCTTTACGCCGGAACGCGACGCCGAGTAACAACGCCGTCAGATACAATGCGCAACGAGCCAGTCAATACGCCCGAACAGCTTGCCTATACGGAATAAAAATTAATGGCGTGCTTAATAGTTTGCACTTCAAGCGGGAGCACGTCGCCAAGTTCGCCGTCAAGGTCGCTTATAAGTTCAGCGGGCGAATTTATCTTGAACGAATTGGCTTGCACGGAAAAAATATTTTCGTCGCAGTCGATAGGCTCACCGGCTAAAATTTTCTTAGTCAAGCGGGCGAGCGCGGCGGGCGAACATTTCTTTAGCGCAAGCAAATCTAATTTTCCGTCATCGATTTTAGCGGTGTCGGAAATTTTTTTGAAACCAGCGACGGCGGGAGAATTCAAAATCAGGAATAAGAAGGCGTCAACCGAAAAAGTTTTATCGCCGGCAATAATTTCTAGCGGCACGGATTTAAAGTTCTTAAGTTCAGCAAGCCCGCGCAGATAATATGCACTCTTGCCGAGAAAATTTTTTATGCGGGAATCGACAAGATGAGCAATCGACGTAAAAACGCCCGCGCTCGCAACGTTGATAAAATATTCCTTGCCGTTGACAAGCCCTAAATCGACGGGACGAATTTTGGCGGCGTTGATAGCGTCGAAAAGCTTATCGTCCGTCAAATTCAAATGCGTAGCGAAATCGTTGGAAGTGCCCGAACCAATAATACCAATGGGCAAATCTAGCGAATTTTTTTTGAGCCAATTAATCACGGCATGTAAAGTTCCGTCGCCGCCCGCCGCGATAATCCCTTCCGCTTGAGAAATTTTAACACAGTCAGTAAAGGCAGAATTGTCGCCCGCACAGGTTCGATAGACTGATAAAAAAATTCCGTGTCGCTGAAAATTATCAATGACGGCGTCAAGCTGATTTTTAAACGCCGCATGACCCGACACCGGATTATATACGAGCAAAATTTTTCTCATTTGAATATACCTAAACGCCGAAAGACTTTAATGCCAAATTTGCCGACCATTGGAATACGCGCCATATCCTCTTCTAGCATTCCGCCAATTATAGCAAGCGTCGCAAGGTAGACTATTCCGCCCGCAAATATCGCGCCGAACGTTGAAAAAATTTCCATATGCCATTCCGCAAAAGTTAAGTCGTAGAAAAATTTCACGACCAAAGCCATTGTCCCCGACGCCGCAACCGTCTTGAAAAGTTGTCCGAGTTCCATTTTGTAGCCAATGTACTTGTAAATAAAATATAAATTGATGAACGCCGCGACGCCCATATCAGCCGCCGTAGCCCACGCCGCACCCATTATTCCCAGCGAAGGTATCGCCGTCAACGTCCAGTTCAAAACGACTTTCGCGCCCGCCGCTAAAATCATGTTCACCATTGGAATTGTCGTATGCCCTAAGCCCTGCAAAACGCCCGTCGACACTTGATGAAGTCCTAGCAAAATTATCGACACCGCCGAAATCATGACTGCTGGTCCCGCGCCCGGCGCGTTATATATCAAGCTAGCTATCGGCGTCGCTAAGAAAAACATTATCACGAACGCGGGGAAGCATACGAAATTTGAAATGCGGACTGCCGCCGCCGTCTGCCTGAAAATTCGTTGCGGGTCTTTTAGTGCTCGCGCCTCTGAAATTGCCGGCACGATTGATACCGCTAACGACGCCGTTAAAATCGTCGCCAAATTTATCAGCGGTACCGCCATTCCCGTTAAATATCCGAAAAGCTCTGTCGCTTGCCGCACTGAATAGCCTGCAACTTCTAAGCGTTGCGGCACTATCATTAAATCTAAATTCGAGACGACTGGCAACATAATCGACGCCGCGCTGACCGGCAACGCCAATTTGAAAATCCGCCTAATTATTGAGATTGTTGATTCATGCTCCGTTTCTGGCGCGGGTTTCAAGTCTACGCCGTAAGTTTTTTCTATGTCGCGATTTAATTTTATGTGGAAGTAAACGAGGACGATTAAGCCCGTCACGGCTCCCGCTAATGCGCCCAAACTTGCGCCCGCCGCCGCATACTCTAAACCCATTGGCAAGAATAAATCCGCAAGCATAATCATTACGATTACGCGGAAAATTTGCTCGACAATCTGACTGACTGCTGTCGGCGTCATGCGTTGCCACCCTTGCAAATATCCCCGCGACGCCGCTAAGAATGTTACGAAAAATATTGTCGGCGACAATGCCACTATTGATAAATGCGCGCGCGGGTCTCGTATGAATTGCCATTCGATTAACCAATCCGCTGAAAGATACGTCAGCACCGAGAAAAATATTCCCGTCATGAGCATTAGCAACATTGATATTCGGAAAACTCTTTGTGCGCCGAAAATATCTTTCAGTGCGACGCGCTCGGCGGTGATGATTGAAATTGCGACCGGCACGCCCGCTTGCGAAATCGTCATTGCGAAAAAGTAAATCGGAAAAGCCATTTGATAAAGCCCGATACCTTCGCCGCCTAATATCCTTGAAACGAAAATCCAATTCAAAGAGCCTATCACCTTGACGACGAAACTAGCTATCGTCAAGATGAACGTACCCTTCAAAAATTTTTCGCTCGATTTTGTTTCTGTCATTATATTTATCTTTAACTCCTAGTTCCTGGTTCCTAGTTTCTAACTCCCATTTCCTAATTGCCTTTTTCGCCGCCGAAATGTATAATCCTTTTATTAATGGCGATTGAATTAGGAGGCGTTGCGCGTGAATATAAATCTTGTAAAATTTAATACGGACGTAGGCAGGACGAAGCCTGAAAATTTGGTTCACGCCGATGTTGCCTGTCCGTTTTGCGACGTGGAACATTTAACCGACATTCTCGATGTTGACAGCGATATAATTTTTCTTAAGAACAAATACAAGGTAATTGAGGAAGCTGACCTTTTTGTTTTGATTGAGGGACGCGAATGCAAAACCGATATGCCTGCTTACTCGAAAGAAAAAATGCGCCGCGTCATAAAAATTGGAATCAAACACTGGCGCAATCTTTTAGCGTCGGGCAAATATGAGGAAGTTTTATTTTTTAAAAATTCCGGCGTAATGTCTGGCGGGACAATTCGTCATCCGCACATGCAACTTGTCGGCTTTCCGCATTTGAAATCGGAATTGCTTTTCGACGAAGAAGAACTGCGCGGAATTGTGATAGCTGAACGCGACGGCGTTGAGTTTAATATTTCAAATTGTCCGCGTGTCGGTTTTGGCGAATTAAATGTTGTCGTGGAGGCGGGCGGCAGTCTTGACGCACTGGCGGATTTTATTCAAGTCGGTGTGCATTACGTCACGCATTTTTTTAATAAGAACAGCACAAGCTACAACATTTTCTTCTATCACCGCGCAGATAAAGTTTTTGCAAAGGTTATGCCGCGCTACGTCACGTCGCCTTACTTTGTCGGCTACAATATTCATTTTCTGCCGAATAACATTGAGCGTATCGCAAAGGAAATTCAGGAATATTATTTTGATAAAATTTAGGCACAACAATTTTAAACGAAACTAGCGTAGCGTACTGGCGCGGCGAACTCGTCCAAACTGTCGAAACGTCTTGCGCGTACACTGTTTGCTACTTTTCAAAAATAGGGAGGAAACTTTCATGAAAATATTAGTTACGGGCGGCGCAGGTTTTATCGGCGGCAATTTTGTTTACTACGAGCTGAAGAATCACACCGCCGACGAAATCATTTGCCTTGACAAGCTGACTTACGCGGGCAATTTAGAAACTTTAGCCGACGCGCAAGGCAATCCGAACTTTAAATTTATTCGCGGCGACATTGCCGACCGTGAAGCTGTCTATAAAATTTTTGAAACGGAAAAGCCAGAAGTCGTCGTGAACTTCGCGGCGGAAAGTCACGTTGACCGCTCAATCGAAGACCCCGAACTTTTCTTGCGCACAAATATTATCGGCACAAGCGTTTTGCTTGACGCCTGTAAAAAATTCGGCATTGAACGCTTTCACCAAGTTTCGACAGATGAAGTTTATGGCGACTTGCCGCTTGACCGCCCCGACTTATTTTTCACCGAAACGACTAATCTGCACACGTCAAGCCCTTATTCGGCGAGCAAGGCGGCGGCTGATTTATTGGTTCAAGCTTATCAGCGCACGTACAAAATCCCCGCGACAATTAGCCGTTGCTCCAACAATTACGGACCTTATCACTTCCCTGAAAAGTTGATTCCGCTAATGATTATAAATGCGCTCCACGATAAGAAATTGCCCGTCTACGGCAAGGGCATTAACGTCCGCGATTGGCTTTACGTCGAAGACCACTGCGCGGCGATTGATTTAATTATTCGGCGCGGCACGGTCGGCGAGGTCTACAATATCGGCGGACATAATGAGCGCAAAAATATTGATGTCGTCAAAACAATTTTAAAAATTCTCGGCAAGGGCGAAGACTTGATAGAATTCGTGACGGATAGGAAAGGACACGACCAACGCTACGCCATTGACCCGACGAAAATTTCAAACGAACTGGGCTGGACACCGCAAACAAATTTCGACGACGGCATAAAGAAAACTGTCGCGTGGTATCTGGACAATCGCGCTTGGTGGGAAAAAATTATCAGCGGCGAGTACAAAAATTATTATGCAAAGATGTACAATAACCGTTGAGGAGAAAGTTTTATGCCAAAGTTTGCAGAACTCAAACGCGAATTCAAAAAAGCCGGTTGTTATAAAGAAAGCGAAGGTAGCAATCACGAATGGTGGTTCAGCCCGATAACCGGCGAAAGATTCCAAATGGGACGGCACAATCAAGAAGAAGTAAAACCTAAAACTGAAAAGTTTATTCGCAAACAAGCTGGTATTCCGAAAAAGCATTAAGGAGGAATTTTTATGAAGTATGTTTATCCGGCTATCTTCTATCGAGCAAAAGAGGGTGGCTATTGTATTGAGTTTCCAGACGTTGACGGCGCGGCAACACAAGCAGATGACATTTATACGGCTTTGGAAATGGCAGAAGACGCGCTTAATGGCATTATGGTAATGTGGGAAGACTTCAAAGCTGGTAAATCTAAGTTGCCTATGAATAATCGTATCGTCGAGCCGACGCCGATTGAACAAGTTAAAGCCGAGCCAGATGAATATTCGACAAGCGCATTTGTCACGCTGATAAAGGCTGACACCGACGCTTATAGAAAAATCCTTGCTGAAATGAAAAAATCCAAAGCTAAAAAAGCTTCTTCGAGAAAAGGCGCGGCATGAAAAATTTTTTGCGGAGCGGCTACACGACGGGAGCTTGTGCGGCGGCGGGAGTTAAAGCGGCATTGATTCTTATGACTACGGGCGAAGTTGTCAGCGCGGTTGAAATCACTGCGCTTGACGGAACGTCTTTAAAAATCCCCGTTGCCAACGTTGAAAAAATTTCGGACAGTATCCGAGCGGAAGTTATAAAATTTTCGGGCGACGACCCCGACATTACTAACGGCGTATCAGTTTTTACGACGGTGCGCCGCATTTTAGGTAGCGAAATAATTTTCAAGGCGGGAATAGGCGTCGGGCGAATAACAAAGGCAGGACTTCAACTTAAAATCGGCGAACCCGCAATCAATCCTGCACCGCGTCGATTAATTCAAAATGTCGCGGCTGAATTCAACGTTGGCGGGCTTGAAGTTGAAATTTCAATTCCGGCGGGCGTCGAGCTTGCGAAAAAGACGCTGAATCCGATTTTAGGCGTTGAGGGCGGCTTATCGATAATCGGGACGACCGGAGTATTGCGCCCAATGTCTGAAGAGGCTTTCAAAAATTCTCTAGTGCCACAAATCGACGTAGCAAAGGCGGCGGGCTTCGACACTTTAATTTTCGTGCCAGGCAAAATCGGCGAAACGATAGCAAAGAAATTAGGCTTTGACGACGGAGCGATAATTCAGACGAGTAATTTTATTGGCTTCATGCTTGAGGCGGCGGCACAGCGGCAGATAAAAAAAATAGTCCTCTGCGGACATTTAGGAAAGTTAGCGAAAGTCGCGGCGGGAGTTTTCCACACGCACAATCGCGTTGCCGACGGACGATTAGAAACTTTAGCGGCATATTCTGCGGCGGAAGGTTTACCTGCAAGTGAAGTTCAAAAAATACTAGACGCTAACACCACTGAAGACGCCGCGCAGATTATTTCAGCGAATCACCTTGAGCACGTCTATAAAAAAATAGCGGCAAGAGCTAGCCGCCGCGCTGAACGTTACGTTTTCGGCAAGTTACAAATCGCCACAATTCTTGTTGACTACGCCGGAAATATTTTAGGTCAAGATGATTAACGTTTGTTTCAATCCACGTACTTTCAGTTAAGTACGAATGGTGCTCGCTGAGGGACTCGAACCCACGACTTCCTCCATGTGACGGAGATACTCTACCAACTGAGTTAAGCGAGCCTAAATAAAAAAATGATGGGATTAACAGAACCCGTTTCAATCCGCGTACTTAAATAAAAAAAGCGATGGTGGGGCTGACAGAACTCGAATCTGTGACCTCCTCGATGTCAACGAGGCACTCTAACCATCTGAGCTACAACCCCATTGTCTTTCAGGTTGCCCTTAAGACAAGCGCAATTATAGCCGCTGATTTTAAAACTGTCAAGGAAAATTTTCGCACTGCATTTGCGCATTGTCTTTTGAAAATTTTTCTGATATAGTTTCAAGCAATCGTAAGATAATTTTGAAACGTCTCCGCTCGGAAGGAAAAATTTCTATGAACATGCAATCTCCCCAAAAAAATTTCTTCGCTAAAAAAAATTCTCTTGTTAAAACCGCTATTGCCTTGCCGGTTGTCTTGGTGATAATTTTTGCGGGCATTTATTTTAATTTGTCCGGTATCTTCCGAGAAAATCCTAAAGTCGAAGTCCAGCCCTTCAATACTTTTAAGAAAACTCTGCATGTCGTCACCGATATTGATTACGCGCCTTATTCCTACGTCGACGAGAACGGAAATTATCAAGGCTATGATATTGAAATGATGAATGAAATTGCTAACCGTCTGCAAATGAATCTCGACCTGTCGCTTATGGATTGGAACGACGCGAATAAAATTTTCCTAAGCGGCGGCGCGGATATTATCATGAACATGGAAAGCGATTTAATCATAAATAATCCCAAAATTATCGCGACACTGCCCACGACCGAAAAGCAATATGTCGTTTACGGCAAGAAAAATATTTCTTCCGTCGCCGAACTTTACGGGCGCAGAGTTGCTTCACTGCATAATATGCCCGGTCTCGGTCTCGATGACGAAATTTCTTACGTTCACTCCTACCAGAAAATTTTCAACGGGCTCAAAAGCGGCGAATACGAATTTGCTATTTGCCCAATTCAAGTCGGCGGCGCGTTCCTAGAAAAGCTCAACCTCAGCGACGTTTTCTCAAGCTACGCCGTTCAGCACGTCTACGGCACGCTCGCTATGCACCCCGAAGATACTCAACTGCGCGTGCGCGTCAATGCCGTTTTGATTCAAATGCAGCAGGAAGGTCGCCTAGACGCCCTTACCAAAAAATGGATTATCAATCGCTACGAAAATATCACGCTCGAAGAAATGATTACAAGCCGCCCCTGGCTAATCGCGCTGATTTTATGCTCCGTGCTCTTGGTTATTCTCCTTATCGGCTATACTTTTCTGCAAGTCCGTTACCTGCACTCGCAAGAACAATATACGCTCCAGCTACAGGAAAATTTGGACACGATTAAATTGCAAAGCGAACGCCTCCAAAGTCAACAGAAAGAACTTATCGCCGAAAAAGAACGCGCCGAAGAAGCTAACAAAGCTAAATCAACTTTCCTGTCCAATATGAGCCACGATATACGCACGCCCATGAATGCTATCGTCGGTTATCTCAATCTCGCTAAGGATTTGCATAAAGTCTGCGAAAATTGCCCGTCCTATAGAAATGACCCGTGCAAAGATGATATTCCAGATAAAATGTTTAACTTCCTAAAGAAAATCGACGCCTCTAGCCAACATTTGCTCGCCCTAATCAATGACGTGCTCGAAATGAGCCGCATTGAATCCGGTAAAATGGAACTAGAACTTTTGCCCGATAACCTCGTTGAAACTATGGACGAAGTTCACGATATGTTCGCTACCCAAATGCGCAATAAAAATATTTCCTTCACCGTCGATAGCTCCGATGTCAAAAATAAATTCGCCGTCTTCGATAAAAATCGCCTCAACCGCGTTTTGCTCAATCTCCTCAGCAACGCTTACAAATTCACGCCCGACGGCGGGAAAATTTCCGTCACCCTTAAACAACTTAAAACTTTCGACGATTCCGCTGATTATGAACTCCACGTTAAAGATAGCGGCATCGGTATGACGCCCGAATTCGCCGCAAAAGTTTTTGAAGCCTTCGAGCGCGAAAGAACTTCCACAGTTAGCAAAATTCAAGGTACCGGCTTAGGTATGGCGATTACTAAAAGTATCGTCGATTTAATGGGCGGAAATATAAAAGTCGTCACAGAACTCGGAAAAGGCACCGAATTTATCGTTAATGTCAATTTTAAACTCGCTGAAGATATGCACGAAGAAATTTCCGCCGAAAATACCCCTCAAATCATCGATTTCACCAATAAAAAGCTTCTTCTCGTCGATGACATTGAAGTTAATCGCGAAATTGCTAAAATGCTCCTAGAAAGCGAAGGTTTTATCGTCGATACCGCCTCTGACGGCTCAGAAGCCGTAAAAAAGGTCGCTAACTCAAATCCCGGCGATTATGACGCCGTTTTAATGGATATTCAAATGCCTATCATGAATGGCTACGACGCAGCTAGAAAAATTCGCCAAATTAATAATTCTAAGCTCGCAAACGTCCCAATTATCGCTATGACCGCTAATGCCTTCAGCGAAGACGTTAAAACCGCTCTTGATGCCGGTATGAACGCTCATATCGCTAAACCTATCGACGTTTCCAACATGATGGAGACTTTAGCTAAAATTCTTCCCGCTTAATCAGGAAAAAAAGGAAAAAATATTATGAATCGGCGAATTGTAGCAGGTTTACTCGGCTATTTAACTCTTTTTTGCGGCGCGGCAATGATTCCGCCCTTCATTTTAGCCGCAACCGTCGAAGAAGGCGACGGCGCAGCGGCTTTTTTGCTGTCAATCTTCCTTTGTCTCGCCGCTACCTTTGAATTGGAACGTTTCGGCGGCTTAAAAGGCAAAGATAACGTCGGAATTCGCGAAGGAATTGCAATTACCGGCTTAGGCTGGCTTTTAATCTCGATTTTAGGTCTCGTTCCCTATTTTGCCGGCGGTTATCTCAATTTATTGGACAGTTTGGTCGAATCTTTCTCCGGTTTCAGCGGAACCGGCGCAACTGTCATCGAAAACGTAGAAATTTTGCCGCGAAGTATCCTTTTATGGCGTTCTATGTCGAATTGGTTCGGCGGTTTGGGCATTGTCGTTATTTTTATGGCGATTATGTCCCAATTCGGGCGCGGCGGCATGTATATTCTTAAAGCTGAGACCACCGGACCCACTAAAGATAGGCAAATGCCAAAAATCCGCGATAATGCAAAGGCTTTGTTCTCAATTTACGTTTCGCTTACGATTTTTTGCGCGATTGCCTATTTTTTATGCGGTTTGGAGCCTTTCGTCGCCATTAATCACGCTATGACCACCATTGCGACCGGCGGTTTCGGCGTTTTTAACGGCACCGTCGGCGAATACGGCAATATTTATCTCGAATACTGCATGGCGTTCTTTATGATCGTCTCCAGCGGCAGTTTCGCTATGTATGTCGTCGCTTTTCGCAAAGGTATCGGCGTTATTTTCCAAAATACCGAGTTCAGGACGTATTTAATGATAATTTTCGTCGCAACTATCGTTGTTGCGGGCGATTTAATGGTTGAATTGTTCATTACGCCCGAAATTGCGATTAGGTCGGCGATTTTTCACGTGGCAAGCCTAAGTTCGACGACAGGCTTTGTCGCGCATGATTTCGACACTTACCCGCCGCTTAGTAAGGCTTTTTTGCTGATGACTATGTTTTTAGGCGGCTGCGCAGGCTCGACGGCGGGCGGTTTGAAGGTCGCGAGAATTATTTTGCTGTTTAAATTCGTCGCGCTGATTGTTCGCCAGAAACTTCACCCCAATTTAGTAACGCAACTGACTTTAGGCGGGCGTCCACTCAATGAAGATGTCGTTTATGGCGCGGCGAAATTCTTTTTTGCGGTCGTCGTGCTTGATATTTTGTTCGCGGCGGTGATGATGTTCGACGGAATTGACTTCGTGAACGCTATCAGCGTCAGCGTCTCGACTATGGCGAGCGTCGGTCCGGGCTTCGGCATTGAGGGCGCGACTAGCACTTATTCTTTGTTGCCCAGTTTAAGCAAATTCTGCGCTTGCGGCTTCATGTTTCTAAGTCGTCTCGAAATTTTCACCGTCCTCGCCATGTTAAGCCCCGATTTTTGGCATAAGTCTAAGAATTGGTGACCTTTTCCCGCTTCGGCGGGATTTTTTTTTGCCCATTTTACAAAATCCCGTATTTGGGATTTCGTAAATTACAGCTCCAAATCACCCCCCAAAATTGCACATGCCGAAAAATCCGCGTCAGAACGCCATACAAAATCCCGTATTTGGGATTTCGTAATTTTCGCCCTCAAACCGCACTCAAAACCAACTTTCGCGGCTCAAAATCACTTTCAAAGCTCCAAAATCACTTCAAACCAATTTTTGCTTCTCAAATCGCCTTTCAAACCGCAAAATTCTTTTCAAACCAACTTTCGCGGCTTAAATCGCCTTTCAAACCAAAATTTTCCTCTCAAACGCTCCTCAAATCAAATTTTCCGCCTATCATTGCATTTTTTCGCCTTTCAAGATAAAATTATCAAAAATTTCAAAGGAGATGATCCTATGACCAATGATTATGACTTCGCCGCCAGCTTATTGCGCATTTTGTCCGAAAAATATCCTTCCAAAGAGTCCATTTACGAAAAACTTATCTATTTGCAGTCGCGTTTGCACCTTCCAAAGGGTACCGAACACTTTATGAGCGATTTGCACGGCGAATACGACCTTTTTTTGCACATAATCAATAATTGTTCGGGCGTTATTCGCGAAAAAGCCGATTATATCTTCTCCGATATGCTTAGCGAGGACGAAATCGCCGAATTTTGCACCCTGATTTATTATCCGAAAGAAAAAATCGCCCAAATTAGGGCGCAAGGGCGCGAAAATCCTTCTTGGTATCGAATTAATTTGGCTCGGCTCGTTAAATTGGCAAAATTCATGAGTTATAAATATCCGTCGTTCAAAATGCGCGATTTAATCCCGAATAGTTACGAAACTGTTATTTTGGAACTGCTAAACACCCACCCGACCGCCGATGAAGCACAAAAAATTTATTACGAAAAGCTTTTAAACTCAATCGTCGAAATAAATAGCGGCGAAGATTTTATTTTTGCGCTCGCGGCGTTTATAAAGCGGCTTGCGATTCACAGATTGCATTTAGTCGGCGATTTTTTCGACAGAGGCGACCGACCAGACGCCATTTTAAATCTTTTAATGAATTATCCGTGCGAAATCGATATTCAATGGGGAAATCACGATATTTTATGGATGGGAGCGGCTTTAGGCAGTGAAATTTGCATTGCGGCGGCGGTTCGCAACTCTTTACACTACAAAAATACCGATTTTTTAGAGCGCGGCTACGGAATTAGCCTGCGTCCGCTTACAATTTTTGCCGCGAAACTTTATCCGGAAGAAAATCCGATAAAAGCGGCTGAATTAGCTATTCAAATGATTATGTTCAAGCTCGAAGGGCAACTTATTCGCCGAAATCCGGAATTTTGCATGGATAATCGGCTATTTTTAGATAAAATTAGCGATGACGGCACGATTAATATTGGCGAAAAGCTTTATAAATTGAACGGAACTTTTCCGACGCTAAATCATGATAACCCTTACGAATTAAGCGACGATGAGCAGGAAATTATAGAAAATCTGCGCGGAAATTTCGTAGAGAGCGCGAATTTGCAAGCGCACGTTGATTTTTTGTATAAAAAAGGCGGCGTTTACACGTGTCACAATGGAAATTTGCTATTTCATGCAAACGTACCGCTAAATGAGGACGGAACTTTTAAGAAAATATGCTTTGAGGGCGAAATTTATAGCGGAAAAAACTATTTTGACTACGTGGACAGGCGAGCGCGCCGCGCATATTACGAAAAACGGCAATCAGATTTAGATTTTATGTATTTTTTATGGTGCGGCTTACTTTCGCCGATAGCGGGCAGAGAATTTAGGACATTTGAACGCGCATTTATCGAAAATAAGGAAACTTGGAAGGAACCAGCCGATTTTTATTACAATTTGATTGACGATGAGGCGATTTGCGATAAAATTTTAGCGGAATTCGGGCTAAATACGAGCGGACACATAATAAACGGTCATGTTCCGGTAAGAGTGCGCAAAGGAGAGACGCCGATTAAGGCAAAAGGCAAAGCATTATTGATTGACGGCGGATTTAGCACGCCATATCACGAAAAAACCGGGATTTCGGGCTATACATTGGTATCAAATTCGCGCGGAATGCGGCTTTTGCGTCATCAAAAAATCGCCGATGTAAAACTTGCGCTCGCAGAAAATAAAGACATAGAATCGACAGCAGAAACGGTAGAAATTTTATCAAAACGCATGACAATAGGCGATACGGATCACGGAAAAGGCATTTTTCAAGAAATAATCGGGCTAAATAAGCTTTTAGAGGCATATCAAAGCGGAAAAATACAGCCGCGAGGCTAAAAGGAGTGAAAAATTTTGGAAGTGACAAAAATAAAGGCGGAATTGGTCAAACTTCGCAAGGAAATTCGCAAACATAACAAATTATATTACGAAATGGACGCGCCAGAAATTACAGATTACGAATATGATAAGCTAATGCAATGTTTAAAGGATTTGGAATCGGAATATCCGGAATTTATAACGGCAAATTCGCCAACGCAAATGGTCGGCGGGGCGGCGCGTCGCGAAGTCGGGAAAATAATCGCGCATGATGTGCCAATGCTCTCGTTGCAGGACGTTTTCAAGCGCGAAGAGGTAGAAAATTTCATAAATGACGCGATTTCAAAGCTAGCATCGCCGGAATTTATCGTAGAGGAGAAAATTGACGGGCTATCGCTGGCTTTGCGCTACGAAAATGGGAAATTAATGCAAGCAATAACGCGCGGCGACGGCATTCAGGGCGAAGACGTAACAGAAAATGCGTTAGTAATTGAAGATGTGGTAAAAAATTTGGTTGAAGAGCCGAAATATTTCGAGATACGCGGCGAAGTGTACATGACGCGGCAAAATTTCGAGCTAACGAACGAACGCCAAGAAAAATTAGGGCTAAAACTGTTTGCGAACCCGCGAAATTGCGCGGCGGGAACGATTCGTCAAATTGATAGCCGAGTAGTTCGCGAAAGGAATCTTTCAATGTTCGTTTTCAATCTGCAGAAGGTTAGAGGCGTAGAAATTAAAAATCACGTTGAAGCGTATGACTTTATGGCGCGAAATGGGATAAAAATAATCAATAATTACAAGGTTTGCAAGACATTTGAGGAAGTTTGGGAGGCGATAGAGGAAATTGGAGCGCGTCGAGAGGGATTAGAGTACGGAATTGACGGTGCGGTAGTAAAAATAAATGATTTTGCGCAGCGCGAGACGCTCGGAGCGACGAGTAAATTCCCGAAATGGGCGATAGCGTATAAATATCCGCCCGATGAGCGCGAAACGGTGTTAAGAAAGATAGAATTGAACGTTGGAAGAACGGGAAGAATCACGCCGACGGCGATTTTCGACGCAGTGACGCTGAACGGGACGAAAGTAGAGCGCGCGACCTTGCACAATCAAGATTTTATAGACAATTTGGACGTGCGAATAGGTGATACGATAAAAGTTTACAAAAGCGGCGAAATAATTCCGCGAGTGAGCGGAGTAGTTTTGTCGAAACGTCCGGAAAATGCGATTCCGTTTAAAATTCCGGAAATATGTCCGGTATGCGGGCACAAATTGGAGCGGGAAGAGTCAGCGGTAGATTTTCGGTGTATAAATCCGAATTGCCCGGCGCAGTTGGAGAATCATTTATTAAATTTCGTCGGACGCAATGCAATGGACATAAAAGGGCTTGGGGAAACGACGATTCCGAAGCTAATCGCGGGAAATTTCGTAAAAACGGTAGCGGATATTTATAAATTGGGCGATAGGCGGGAAGAATTGCTTACAAAAAAGGTATTTGGGCTGAAAAAGAACACGGAAAAGATATTATTGGCGATAGAGGAGAGTAAAAAGAGGTCGCCGGCGAAACTTTTGACGGGTTTAGGGATATTTGGCGTAGGAAGTGGCGCGGCGAGCGAATTAGTTAATTATTTTGGAGGTTTGGAAGAAATATCGCAGGCGACGGAGGAAGAATTGCAAAAAGTGCCGGACATAGGGGAGAAAACGGCGCAAAGAATCAGGGAATTCTTTATGGACGAGGAAAATCTGGAAATTTTAGCGGAATTGCAGGACAGAGGCTTAAAAATGGGCGAGAAGAAGGAAAAAGTTGAGATACCGGAAGAAAATTCGCCGATAGCGGGGAAAATCTTTGTATTGACGGGCAAACTGGAGAAATTTACGCGCAACGAGGCTAGCAAGCTGATAATGGCGCGAGGCGGGATAGTAAAAGATTCTGTGGTAAAAAATACGGATTATGTGATAGCGGGCGACAAAGCCGGCTCGAAATTGTCAAAGGCGTGGGAATTGGGGATAAAAATATTGTCGGAAGACGATTTAGAGAAACTTTTGGCAGAAAACTAGAGGCGGAGTCGAAATAGAGCTTAATAAACCAATAAAACTGTTGAAAAATTTCCTATGCGTGCTATAATCGAAGAAAAATTTTAGGAGGGCTAAAAAAATGAGATGGATTTGCAATATTTGCGGCTACGAGTACGACGAAGAGCTTGGCGACCCTGATAATGGCATTGAGCCGGGCACGAAATTTGAAGATTTGCCGGAAGATTTTGTTTGTCCGTTGTGCGGCGTCGGAAAAGATGAATTTTCTAAGGCGGAATAAAAATTTTTCTGCTCGTGCAAAATTCTTGTAGCAAATTATGATTCGGTATGGTAAAATAAGCCAAACAAATTATTAGGAGGCAAATTTAAATGAAAGTAACTGTAGTTGGTTCGGGTAATGTCGGCGCGACTGTGGCGAATGTCCTTGCGACGAAAGGTTTTGCAAGTGAAGTCGTCCTTATCGACATTAAAGAAGGTCTTTCGGAAGGCAAAGCGATGGACATTATGCAAACTTCGCATATGCTTAACTTCGACACAACCGTTATCGGCGTGACGAACGATTATGCGGCGACGGCAGGCTCGCAAGTCGTTGTTGTCACTTCCGGTATCCCGCGCAAACCTGGTATGACCCGTGAACAACTCATCGGCACCAATGCCAAAATAGTCAAGAGCGTTGTCGACCAAATTCTTGCGCATTCGCCCGAAGCTATTCTGATTATCGTCTCCAATCCTATGGACGCAATGACTTATCTCACGCTTAAAGACACAAAACTCCCGCGCAATCGCATTATCGGGCAGGGCGGCATGCTCGACAGCTCCAGATTCCGTTATTATCTTGCCGAAGCCCTTAAAGAGGCTGGTTATCCCGCAACCCCGACTGATATTGACGGAATGGTCGTCGGCGGGCACGCTGATAAAACTATGGTTCCGCTCGTCAGCCTTGCAACTTATCGCGGCATTCCTGTTACGCAATTCCTTAGCGAAGAAGCGATTCAAAAAGCAGTCGAAGCTACCAAAGTTGGCGGCGCGACCTGCACAAAACTTTTGGGAACTTCCGCTTGGTATGCACCTGGCGCGGCGGCGGCGGCTCTCGTCGAAGCTATTGCTCTTGATGCTAAGAAACTTATTCCCTGCTGTGTCTACCTCGACGGCGAATACGGCGAAAAAGACCTCTGCATTGGCGTTCCTGTCATTCTCGGCAAAAACGGCATTGAAAAAATTGTCGAAGTCGAATTTTCCGAAGCAGAAAAAGCTAAATTCGCTGAAAGTGTCGCGGCGGCTCGCGAAGTCAACAGCAAAATTGGCGACGCTCTCAAGTAAAAATTTAATCTTGAATCTAATAAGGAACTCTGCCGTAAGCGGTAGGGTTCCTTTTGATTTAAGGCGATGCGCTTTTTTAACGATATTGCTGTTGAAGGAACCAAAATTTTTCCAAAGGAGTGGATAAAAATGACGGAGAGAGTTGAAAAAATAGCAAGGATAGCTCGGATAAACGGCGTAGCTCACGACAGCAAGCACCGTTTCAACAGCGGACGCAATCGGCGCGACGAAGGAAGTTTCGCGGAAGAATTGCGCCGCGTCATGAATAGAAAAACCGAGCTTGCTAAGAAAACAGAGATTCCAGAGGCTTATAATTTGGAGCTAAACAGTTGCGGGACGCAATCGCTGTTTTATGCAAGAGGATTGAGCCTTGACCGTTTGCTTATGTTCTAAAATTTATGGAGGCGACGAAATGAATAGCGACAAAATTTTCATGAAGCTTGCGCTTGAAGAGGCGTTGAGGGCTTACAAGGAAAATGAAGTTCCAATAGGTGCCGTTCTCATTGACGAGAGCGGCATTTTAGTTTGCGGCGAACATAATCGGATTGAACAACTTAGCGACGCAACTGCTCACGCAGAAATTTTGACGCTGAGGGCGGCAAGCAAAATTTTAAATCGGCGGCGGCTTTCAAACTGTACGCTTTATTCTACGGTCGAGCCTTGCGCAATGTGCGCGGGAGCTTTAGTATTGTGCAGGGTAAAAAGATTAGTTTACGGCGTGACAGATTCAAAATTCGGGGCGGCAGAATCACTTTTCAACGTCGTGAATAATCCCGCGCTCAATCATCAACTAAAAGTTACTGCGGGCGTTTTGGAGGAAGAATGTTGCGAGCTTATGAAAAAATTTTTCGTCGAGCGTCGATAAATTATTAGGGGTTGTTGGTAAATT
>DJWY01000038.1 GCA_002448305.1 Selenomonadales bacterium UBA7018 | reverse complement strand
ACAATTTCTCTTGACCAGTACAGACCCTTAAACTCGAATAAAGTTGTTTTGCCATCCTCACTGTAAATGTCATAGCCATCGTCCTTAGTCCAAGTCCCCATAGATATTCACTCCTTTTATAAAAATTTTATATAAGTAACTATAACAGCCTAAGCAAAATTTATCAAGGTCTATAGTAAATTTCTAATGAATGTTTAATGCGCTAGAATAATTTCCTCAATGCGGGCACTTTCGGCTTCGCTCTTAGAAATGGCTCCGGCTTTTTCCATAGCGTTTATAACGACAAGTTGTCTTTCCTTAGCCAAATGAAAATCGACGTAGGGCGAATAAATACTGGGCGCGTTGGGAAGTCCGGCGAGCATAGCGCATTCAGCAATAGTCAAGTCATTAGGTTCCTTGCCGAAGTAGCCCTGCGCGGCGTCGTATATCCCATAAAAATTCGAGCCGAAATATATCGAGTTCAAATAAATTTCAAGGATTTTATCTTTGTCGAAATCTTTTTCCATGTTCATAGAAAGGATAAGTTCTTCCGCCTTGCGCGTGAAAGTTTGGTCGCTTGTCAGGAAAAGATTTTTAACGGTCTGCTGAGTAATGGTCGACGCGCCCTCTTTAATTTCGCCCGCCTCAACGTTGACGAGTACAGCGCGGGCAATGCCGAAAATATCAAAGCCTTTGTGATTATAAAAGCGCGTGTCCTCAACCGAAACGACCGCTTGCAATAAAAGTTTAGGCATTTTATCAATCGTCGTGTAGTGCGGAATAGTTTTAATTTTCTCGTCGACGGCGGGCTTAATCGAAGTCATTCTGTCGAGAGTGGCGAGGACGCCGAGTTTTTCTTCTTCCCTGCGCGGAATTTCTTCCTGCGAACTTTCGACGACGGATTCAGTAGAATATTTTGCAGGGTCGAAAGGGCGATTATTTTGCTCATCGAAAAGCGTTTTAATTTCGGGCTGACTGCCGACTTGCGCGTTGTCTTCTGCCTCTTCCGAGAAGTTTAGATAACTGCCGGAGTCATTGGTTTTTATCGCCAAAGTCACCGCGAACGAAATTAGAAAAGTCAAAATCATCGCGAGACCGTACTTTATAATTTTGAAAATGACGCGGAAAGAACGTCTGGTTTTAGGCGGATTGTTATTAGTCAAAAAAATATACTCCCCTCAAATTTTATTGCGGAGAGTATATCACAAAAAATTTTCAAGCGAAACTTTTTAGTCGACGTTAATCAATTCGTATTGTGGATTGCCCATTTTAAGTTCAGCCATAGCGGAAAGTTGGCGCAAACCGCTCCGGCTTTCAATGCGCTCGCGTAAATCCTTTGAATCGGGCGCGGTGTAAACTAAATCGCAACATGCTTGGTCAATCGCAAGAATATCAGTCGACGCCAAAATTCCAACGTCTTTCATAGTCGGTTCAGCGGCAGAAGTTCCCGCGCAGTCGCAATCGACACTAAGCCGGCGCATAACGTTTATAAAAACAATGTGCTTGCCGAAATAATCGCAAGTTGCTTTGCCGCTATCCGCCATGCGCTCCATGAAATATTCTTTAAGCGGCATTGATTCGCCGTCAAACCAGTACGGACCAGGCGGCGGCATTTCAGTTTTGTTATAGCCATGAACTTGAACTTTTCCGACGTGCCCGCTTGCCATACCGATTGCGATATTTTTCAAACTGCCGCCGAAGCCGCCCATTGCGTGCCCTTTAAAATGCGTCAGCACGATGATTGAATCATAGTTGACGAGATTTTTCCCCATAGTGACTTCCTGCAAATGCTTGCCACCGCGCACGGGCAAATTGACGCCGCCGTTTTCGTCCATAATGTCGACTTCGCAAAAATCCCAGCCGTTAGTCATCAAAGTTTCGCGGTGACCTGCCGTTTCGTAGCGTGCGCCGCCGTAAAGCGTGTTGGTCTCAATGATAGCCGAATTGGGAACTTGCGCTTGAAAAGCTCTAACCATATCGCGCGGCAAAATGTTTGGTCCATGCGGTTCACCGGTATGAAGTTTAATTCCAACTCTGCCATAAATTTCGCCGTTAATCATGCTGTAAAGTTTGATAAGGTGCGGCGCGTCGATTTTATCAGTGAAGAAAACTTTTGCCGCCGTACCCGAAAATTTTTGTCCCGTGACGTTTTTACTGCCGACGACGGGAGCCGCGTTGAGCTTTATAACTTTTTTGCTTGCCGCCTCCGTGACGTTAAATTGACCGATTGCCGCGCCCAGTGCCGCAACGCCCGCCATTTTGAAAAGGTCGCGTCTTGTGATTTCCATTACAATTCCTCCTTAAATCAAGTTGAGACGCTTGAGATTTTCTTCGACAAGCGATTCAGTCTTAGAAAAATCTTTCTGCGCGGTTTTGCCTTGAATTGCAAAGCCCTGCAAAATCTGTGCGGTCGGACAAGTGAGCGAAATATTTTGGTCAGTGCTAGAAAGTCCGCTACCGCCGTGAGTGCAGAACGGAACAATTTTTTTGCCGCTGAAGTCGTTGCCCTCAAGGAAAGTGTAAACAATCTGCGGGGCGTCGCCATACCAGATAGGATAGCCGACGAAAATTAAATCATAGTTGGCAACGTCGACACTCCCGACGAACGGCGGACGCGCCTTAGTCGCTTTTTCGCGGCTAGCGACAGTCTTGCATTCTTCGTAGCTGTCGGGGTAAGGCGTGGCGGGTTTAATCTCGAAAAGTTCGCCGCCGGTTTTCTGCGCGATAATCTCCGCAACGATAGCCGTATTGCCTTTGGTGATATTTCCAAGCCCGTATTCTTCGCCGGTTCGCGAATAGTAGACGACGAGAATTTTTTCATTAGACGCGGCATGAACTTTCCCGAACGAAAGGAAAAGCCCTGTCGCACCCGCTAAAGCTAAAAATTTTCTGCGCGAAATGTCCATAACAATTCCTCCAAAACTTTTTGAATTAATTATAAATATTCGAGTTGACTTCATGCAAGAAAAAACCGCCTCATTTTTTCGAGACGGCTTTTTATATGGTTGAATAATTTTCAATGGTAATGAACATCGGCGGGCGTCACGCGGTCTTTAAAAGTTTTATAAGTCCATGCTTGATAAACAAGGACAATCGGGACGAAGATAACAGCCGCAATCGTCATAAGGAATAGTGTATGGGGCGTCGAGGCGGCGTTGTAAATGTTCAAGCTAAAATCGGGCGAAATGCTAGAAACCATGATTCTTGGGAAGAGTGCGTTAAAAAATGCGATAGTCAAACAGGCAATAGCGAGCGTCGACGAGATAAAAGCCTTGCAAGCCTTGCCCGCATAAGCTCCGGCGCAACCGGCGATAATTGCCGCGATTGATAAGCCCAAAAAAACGACTGTGCCGAGCTTTGCAAGAATATCAGTTTCAGCGGCGGCAACTCCCGCGAATAAAACGTAAGCAAAAAGCGTCAACAGTCCAAGACAGACGCTTTTTTTCTGCAACTCCTGAACAAGTCCTCTGTCCGCGATTTTGAGTGCTAAAAAGTTCGCGCCGTGAAAAGCGAATAGCAATACAAAGAAAATTCCGCCCATAATTGCGCACGGGTTCAGCAGGTTAAGAAAGTTTCCAACGTAATGCATTTGATAATCTATCGGCAAGCCGCGTAGGAGATTGACAACCGCTACACCCCATAACAGCGCGGGTACGAAACTTCCGAATATAATTCCGAAGTCCCAAAAATTTATCCAGTCGGAATATTGAAGTTTTCCGCGCAGTTCAAATGCAACGCCGCGCATGATAAGCGCAAGCAACATTAAAAATAACGCAAGATAAAATGTGCTGAACATCGTTGCGTAAACGTGCGGGAATGCCGCAAAAGTCGCGCCGCCCGCCGTTATCATCCAAACTTCGTTGCCGTCCCATACCGGACCGATTGCGCGGACAAATTGCGCACGTTCATTTTTCGGACGCCCCAACATCATCATGCCAACGCCATAATCAAAGCCCTCAAGGATAAAAAAGCCCGTGAAAAGCACCGTTATCAAAATAAACCAGATGATATTTAAGTCCATAATTCTCACTCCCTTTCAGTGTTTTAAGAGTGTGTAAATCATTGTGCCGACCATTACGCCTACAGCAACAAACATACCACCGACCGCCGCCATCGCCGCAACGGATAAATTTCTGACATGCTTTCCCATGCCGTCAATTTTCGCGTCAAGATTGGCTTGCATAGTTTTCATATCTTGCCGAAGTTCGCGAATCTCTTCTGCTCTCATTTGATTTTGCTGGCGCATTTCGGTTTTGAAGTCACGCATTTCTTGCATAAACATTTTAAAAGTCGTTTCGAGATTATCAACGCGCTTTTCAACGTTGGTAATTCTTTTTTCGTCTTCAGTCATGTTAATCACTCCTCAGAAGTGATTTTAGTTTTGCGAATGAACATGACCGCCGCGAAGACTGCTAAGACTGCTAAGAACAAATAAATCGCTGTGAATCCGATTAAAGTTATCCAAACTTCGCCCGCCGACAAATTCGGGCTGACTGCTACCGCTGTTTTCTGCAAGCCAACTACTATCCACGGTTGACGCCCGGCTTCAGCTATGTACCAGCCCGCCGAGTTCGCGATAAATGGCAACGGTAATAACAGCGGCATTAATTTTAAACAGCAACGATAATCTCTGATTTCATCGCGCTTGAAAAATGCAAGGCAACCCGTCACGAAGACGATAAACAATAACAAGCCGCCCGTCCCGACCATAGCGCGGAAACTCCAAAACATGCCGCGCACGTCGTTTGGAATGTAATAGCCGCTACCGTATTTTTCGACCGCTTCTTTTTGCAAATCGTTAATGCCTTTGACTTCTCCGCTAAACGAATTATGAACCATAAACGTAAACATTTTCGGGATTAAAATTTCTGAATCGTTGCGGCGTTCCTCTTGATTAATATCTGCGACGACCGCGAACGGTGCGGGGTCTTCCGTTTCCCATAACGCCTCGAACGACGCAAGCTTCATAGGATTAGCTTCCGCTAAATATTGCGCGTGCATGTGCCCAGAACCCATAACGCCTAAAGTACCAAGCATTGTGTACAAAACTGCGCGGCGAAGCGTCCGAACAAACATTTCACGCGACTCATCATCAGTTGCAATTTTCCACGCGCTAACGACAATAACTAAAAAGCCGCCCGTCGTTATGCCCGCAAAAAATGTGTGCGAGTATTCGCCGAAAACATAAGGATTGGTGACGAGTTCAATAAAATCTGTCATAACGGCGCGTCCGTTTTCAATCGCGTAGCCAACAGGGTGTTGCATGAACGAGTTAGCGACTAAAATCCAGAACGCCGAAAGGTTACTACCGAAAGCGACAATCCAAATGCAAAGGCAATGCATTTTTTCGCTTAGCTTGTCCCAACCGAAAATCCACAGTCCAATAAATGTCGACTCAATGAAAAATGCCGTTAAAGCCTCCAGCGCAAGCGGTGCGCCGAAAATGTCGCCCATGAATCGCGCATACTCCGACCAGTTCATTCCGAAATGGAATTCTTGCACGATACCTGTTACGACGCCCATTGCGAAATTTATCAGGAAGATTGTCCCGAAAAATTTTACTAGCTTTTTGAGCTTAACGCGCTCTTCGTAACTGCCGCTGTTTATGTACCACGTTTCAAGTAGCGCGACGAAGATTGATAAGCCCAGCGTCACGGGCACGAATAAAAAATGATAAATTGTAGTTATTGCAAACTGCAAGCGCGATAAAATTAGTGCGTCCATGAAATCACTTCCTGTCTTTAAAAATTTTTCGTAGCGTCTAAGGTCTCGGCGGAAGGCAAAAAATTTCGGCGTTGTCTATTTGCCGCCCGAAGGCGACTCAACGAACCAGGATTTTTTCAATTTCCTGTGGAGGCGTGTTTTAGATTTGCGGAAAGGGCGCGTTGACGAGTTAAAGACTTTGCGATTGTCGAGCTTGCGAACGAACGTTTAGCTTGACGCCGGAGTTTTCAAATAAGCTTTTGCATTAGCTATCAATTTTTGTGCAGCCTCTCAGTTCATCTGCACCTGAACCGACTCTGCTCGAAACCTTTGCCCTCTGCCGAGACCTCAGACAAAAATTTTACTTGCTTACAAATTCTTCGATAATTTCGAAATCTCCGGCGTTCATGTCGAAGGGCAATTTATATTTAACGGTCGTGGAGATAAGCGCGGCGTCAATTTCGTTAGAAACTTTGTTAGCTTCCTTCTGGATTTTCTTAATAAGCTCGCGAACGCGGTTGCGGTCGTAGTCGATAGTTTTGACGCGCTCAATGTCGTAGCGATAAGTTGTCTGGTTGCCTTCCTTGTTGAAGACGTAGCCGACGCCGCCATTTTTTTCCAACTGGCTTGAACTTTTGAAGTTGCGGAGCTGGCGCAAAGTTTCGGCGGCGGAGTGGCGTTTTTTATTTACGTCAACCGCGCTATCCAAATCGAATTTCATAGAGGCTTTCGCGTTGTGAATTGCCTTTGCAAGTTTTTCGCGCTCGTCAATCAACATAAGCAAAAAGTCGATAACCTTATCGGGCGGAAATTTGTTGTCGACGACGATTTCAATTTTCTCATCCTGCTGACCTTCCGCCGCTTTGGAGCGGAAATGTTTTTCGGTCGTGCTGATTAAATTTTTCTCGTCATCAAGATAGCCCGACACGAAGTCGAAAAGCCGTTCGATTTTATTTTGTGCTTGAAACGCTTCCTTCAAGTTCATAATGCTCACTCCCTAAAATTTTTGGTGCGTTTATTAAATCATAAATCGCGCCCTTTGACAATGAAATTTTTGTTAGCCATTATATCCGAGCTGCTTAGCTTTTGCAAAATCTGCTTGAGCTTTCGTATTGTAACCGAGTTTTTGGTAAAGTCCTCCGCGAAATTGCCAATACATACTATTATTGGGGTCGAGTTCAATAAGTTTTGTCATATCTGCAATCGCTAACTCAAAATTTCCTTTTAAGACGTAAATCATGCCGCGCTTAAAGTACGCATCTGAAAATTTAGGGTCAATTTTCAAGGCTCTATTGAAATCTATAATGGCTTGCTCATATTGTCCTAGTGCTGAACATGCAGTGCCAAGTCCACACCAGGTCATAGCATCATTTTGGTTGAGATTGATGGCTTTGTTAAAATCTTGAATTGCTAGCTCATAATTTGTAAGTGAACGCCCATAATCCTTAGTTGTCAAATAATGTACTCCAAAGTTAATATAAGCGATACCGCGACTTTTATAAAACTCTGCATCGTTCGGATTAAGTTCTAAAGCTTTGCTGTAATTCTGAATCGCTCGCTCATATTGTCCTGATTGAATATAATCATCACCACGCGCTTTGTAAATTTCCGCATCAAAATATGGAAAAAGTTCCTTAAATTTATCCGAATCGGCATAAAATTCTTCATCTTTATTAAGATTTAAATAAGCAAGGCTACGTAAGCTGTAAGGCAATGGATTATAATGATTGAGCTCAATCGCCTCTGTGCAAACTCTAATTACTGATTCATAATCTCCTTTGTCATAAAATCTTTGCGCTTCTTCAAATTTTTGATTTGATAGGAATTTTTTATCAGCGTTAGCAAATTTCTGCGTGATTTGTTCTTTATCTTCTTTTGTAGTTGATTTAGCGAGTTGGCGTTTCAATTCGGTGATTTGGCGTTCTTGTTCTTCATTTGCTTTGCGCAAAGCCTCATTTTGCGCTACAAGTTCGGCTTTTTCCCGCGAGCCTTTATTGAGCCAACGGTTTATGTCGGTGTCATCGATTTTAGCCTTAACAGTCACACGAATTTTAATGCCTTCGAGATTATCGACTTCCTCAAGCGGATAGAAATGCGGCTCTTCGATCAACTGCAAAATGTTGCTGGTCATCGTGATAATTTCGTCTTTATCAACTTGTAAATTACGGACTTCAGTTCGGCTTTCAACGTAAACGCCTGCCTGTTCACAAGCGTTACGCATGGCATTAGCTTTAGCTCGTTCCTTTGCAACACCAAGATTTTCGCCCTCGCTCATGATGTAAATGCCTTCGCCCGTGTAAGTTTGAATTTCAGCGTGACTTACTGTCGCAAAAAGCAATGTCGATAAAATAGTCAACGTCGTTGCTAATTGCCAAAAAAATTTACCCATAATAAACACCTCTTCGCAAAAGTTTTTCTACACGTAAGAATATTTCCCTGCGCATTGGAAAAATTCATTGGCGAAGAATTTGGCACGCGAATTGCTTTTTAAAAGGGCAGGAGGCGATAACTATGACTTATTTAATATCGGTCGGCTTGACGGTAGGAATTTTAGCGGGCGCGTGGTGTTTTGCGGCGGATTCTTTTCAGCTGATAAGTTTCGCGGGCTTTTTAGGCTGGGCAACTTATTTTGCGGCGGGCGGCGGCGTCAAAGGCGTCAAGCTGGGTTTATGTTCAAATCTTAGCGGCGTTATTTGGGGAATTTTGACGTTGACGCTTTGCGGAATTTTCCCCGATGTGCCGTATTATTTCTTCACGATAATTTTCGCGGCGATTATGTGTTGGCAAGCGCACCTTGAAATTTTGAGCTTTATTCCTGGAACTTTCATTGGCAATGCAACTTTCTACGCAGTCAACGCGCTCGGCGATTCGCCCGAAATTACAGCAATCGGATTAGCCTGCGGCATTTTCTTAGGAATCATTTCTGATAAATCTGCGCGGCTACTGGCTAAAAATGAGGAGGCTTAATATTTTTTACACAAGGAGTGGTTGAAAATGACGGAGCAAATATTGATGGACGCATTGCCCTGCGAACTGGTCGTTATTGATAAGGTGGGCAAAATTCTCAAGGCTAATCGCGACTA
This sequence comes from Selenomonadales bacterium UBA7018, assembly GCA_002448305.1. Lineage (GTDB taxonomy): Bacteria > Bacillota > Negativicutes > Selenomonadales > Selenomonadaceae > Quinella. The sequence continues at coordinate 39,569 of DJWY01000038.1, read as the reverse complement.
CTGTGACGCTAAAGGCGTACCGCCCGATAAAATTTTGGGCAAGAACATTCGTAAATTTTCAAACAGTCAACAACTCGTCAACGCTCTTAGCTATTCGACTGAAACCAAATTAATTTTCCGCGAGAATGATGATTTGGTCGTCCTTAGCAATATTTTTTCGGAGCGGGGCATAAATGGCGCGTTGGAAATGCGTTTCCACAATTACGGCGCGGGTTCGGTGGGTTATATGGAGCTTAACTACAGCAACATTGCTGAAGATATTCACAAACTTTTTGAAACGAATTGGGATGTTATTTACGCTTCCGACGGCGACGGCATTACTTTGGAAGTAAGTTCGGCGGCGAATTCTATTTGGGGCGTCGACGCGAAATTTCTTGTCGGCAAGAGCGTTTATGATTTGGAACGCGAGAAAATTTATTATCCGTCGATAACGCGCATGGTTCTGGAAAGTAAACGGCGCGTGCAGGCAATTCAGACGACCGCCACCGGTAAAAAACTTTTGGTCATGGGCACGCCTATTCAAAACGAGGCGGGCAAAATTATTCGCGTCATAAACACTTCGCGCATAATCCAAAATGAAAGCGGCTTGTCGAAAGAATTGGAAGATACGCGGCTTTTACTTGACGGCTACAAACGCGAACTCGCGCTAAGTCGTATGGCAAAGGAAAATACTTCGTTCATTGCGGCAAGCCCCGAAATGCAGAAAGTTTTTGAACGCGCTATGAAAGTCAGCGAAACCGACGTTGCAGTTTTGATAACGGGCGAATCGGGCGTTGGCAAGGAAGTTTTAGCGAACCTTATCGCGACTAAGAGCCGCCGCGCAGATAAGCCTTACATAAAAATAAATTGTAGCGCGATACCGCCGACGCTGTTTGAATCGGAACTTTTCGGCTATGAGCGCGGAGCCTTCACCGGAGCCGAACGCAACGGCAAGCCCGGACTTTTCGAGCTGGCTAATCATGGGACGCTTTTTCTTGACGAGATTAGCGAAATTCCAATCAACATGCAGGCTAAATTTCTGCGTGTCCTTCAGGAAAAAGAATTTATGCGCGTGGGCGGCACTAAGACAAAAACGCTTGACGTTAGAATCATTGCGGCGACGAATAAAAATCTTTTGGAGGAGATTGAGTGCGGCAATTTCCGCAAAGATTTATATTACCGGCTGAACGTCGTACAAATTTGCATTCCGCCGTTGCGCGAAAGGCGCGATGATATTTTGCCGTTATCGCTGGCGTTTCTAGAGAAATATAATCGCAAGTACAATCTTGACTGCAAATTTTCGCCGGAAGTTATGGACGCATTTTTTCGCTACTCTTGGGACGGCAATGTTCGCGAACTTCAACACGCCGTCGAACGTATGGTTGTCTTGTCGCCGCAATCGCTAATCGAAGTCGAGAGCCTGCCCGAAGTTATCGCTAAAGAACGCGGCGAAGTTATTCACGTCAGCGAAATTATTCCGCTTAAAGACGCGCAGAGAATTTTAGAGGAAAAACTTTTGGCTATGGCGCGGAAGAAATATAAAACCACAACCGCTATTGCTGAAGTTCTCGGCGTCAATCAAAGCACAGTTAGTCGCAAGCTTAGCAAAAAATGATTATTCGGCGTTGCATAATCGGATATGGATAACTGCATAAAAAAAGAAGCTAGCGGAGCGTAGCGGCGCGGCGATAACATTAAAATTATCGGGTGGCAAATCGCGTCAACTGTTCCGTCGCTTTCAAAGCGACTTGGCATAGAACTTGCTTTTTATAAGGGCGAAGGCATAAAGGAAAAGAGGCGAATAAAATGGCGAACAAATTTATCGCAGCGTCCGTGCAAATGGACTGCACTCCTTACGATAAGGAAAAAAATCTCGCTCATGCCACGAGCCTGATTGCCAAAGCCGCGTCGCATGGCGCAAAACTAATCGTCCTGCCCGAACTTTTCAGCACCGGATATCGCGTCGAACTCAAAGACAACGACTTAGCTGAAGAAATTCCAGGACACACTACAAATTATTTGCAACGGCTCGCCGAAAAATTCAACGTCTATATCGCGGCGGCAGTTCTTGAGAAGGGAGAGGATAAAATTATTTATGACACAGCGATAATCGTCGGCGTAGAAGGCTTAATCGGTAATCAACGCAAGATGCACCTTTGGGACAAAGAAAAAACCCGCTTTGGCAAAGGCAATTCAATCGAAGTTTTCAAATTGCCTTTCGCTACCGTCGGGCTTCTCATCTGCTACGAAATCGGTTTTCCTGAACCTGCGCGGATTCAAGCTCAAAAGGGCGCGGATATTCTCATTTATCCTTCCGCATTCGGCAAAGCTCGCGATTATGCGTGGGAAATTGCCTCGAAAAGTCGCGCACTTGAAAATGGCGCCTTCGTTATCGCTTGTAATCGTTGCGGACAAGATTCTGATTCGATTTTCGGAGGTCTGAGCAGAATCGTCGCGCCCAATGTCGAAATTTTAGCGGCGGCGGACGTCGATGAAGAAAAAATCGTTCTTGCAGAAATTGATTTGTCCGAAATAAAAAAAATGCGGAGTACTTTACCCTATCTCCGCGACCTTAACTGGAAACTTCGTAACAAAAATTTTTAATCAAGCTTTACTACATACGCACAAAACTTTTAGGAGGGCATTAAAATGGCTAAGAAAGAAATTCTTGTTGGCTATGGCGTCGACATTGACGCTGTCGCTGGTTGGCTCGGCTCCTACGGCGGCGAAGATTCCCCCGATGACATTTCTCGCGGGCTGTTCGCGGGCGAAGTCGGCATTCCCCGCCTCCTCAAGCTGTTCAAAAAGAATAATATCAAAGTTACCTGGTTTGCGCCTGGTCATTCTATCGAAACTTTCCCTGAACAAATGAAAATGATTGTTGACGACGGGCACGAAATCGGCGCACACGGCTATTCCCATGAAAACCCGCTTGCTATGACGCCTCAACAGGAAGAAGATATTCTCGTCAAGAGTATCGAACTTATTACCGCGCTCACCGGCAAGCCGCCTACAGGTTATGTCGCTCCGTGGTGGGAATTTTCTAACGTAACTGATAAACTCCTCAAGAAATATGGCATTAAATACGACCATTCGCTTATGCATCATGATTGCATGCCCTATTACGTTCGAATCGGTGACACGTGGAGCAAAATCGATTACTCTAAGCCCGCTTCAACCTGGATGAAACCGCTTATTCGCGGTGAAGAAACTGACCTTGTCGAAATTCCTGCTAACTGGGATTTAGATGACATTCCGCCGCTTATGTTCATGAAAAAATCGCCGAATAGCTTCGGTTTCTATAATCCGCACGATATTTTTGATATGTGGGCTGATTCATTCGATTACGTGTACGAAAATTATGATTTCGCCGTTTTCCCAATGACTATTCACCCTGACGTTTCCGGCAGAATTAAATGTCTCGGCTGTCATCAAAAACTTATCGACCATATCAATAAATTTGAGGGCGTTCGCTGGTGCACTCTTAACGAAATGGCTGACGAGTTCATCAAACGATTTCCGAAAAATAAATAAGCATTTCCTCTCCTTATCGGCTCCATCCTGAATCCATATTTAACCACCCTGTATTCCCCTTAAATCATTTTTCCGCCCCATGACGGGGCTTTTTTGTTTGTGGGCGAACATAAAAATTTCCTTAAAAATTTTCTGCCAATTCAACAGGAAAAATTTCCCGCGAATAGAATACAAAATTCAAATTACAAATAGCGATTTTAAAAAGGGAGTGTGTAGTAGAATGGCGATTAACACCTCCGGTTTCGGCGCGTACGACATTCGCGGGATTTATCCAGAGAGTATTAATCAAGATTTGGCGTATCGCGTCGGCAGAGTTTTTCCAGAACTTTTCAACGCAAAGAAAATTGCAGTCGGTCATGATATTCGCCTTTCCGGCTCAACGCTTTTCGACGCGCTAGCACGTGGACTCACTGAGGCGGGTTGCGACGTTTACGACATTGGGCAATGCGGCACCGAGATGATTTATTTTGCAACGGGCTTTCACGACTTCGACGGCGGCATTATGATTACTGCTTCCCACAATCCGAAAGAATATAACGGCATGAAATTTGTTGGAAAGGGCGTCCGTCCGATTGCGCCCAAAACCGGTCTGCTTGCAATCAAAGCGGCGGTCGAGGACGAAAGCCGCGATTGGTCATTCAGAAAAGCTACCGGCACTGTTTATCGGATTGATATTCAGCCAGATTATATAAAATGTCTCCTTTCCTATGTCGACGTTAAAAATCTCAAGCCGCTTAAAGTTGTCATTAACACCGGCAACGGCTCGGCAGGTCCGATTATCAATGAGCTTGAAAAATTTTTGCCTTTCGATATTGTCAAAGTTCATAACAACGCCAACGGTTATTTTCCAAACGGCGTCCCAAATCCTCTGCTCCAAGATGCCCGCGCAGAAACTTCAAAGGCGGTCGTTGAGAGCGGCGCGGCTTGCGGGATTGCTTTTGACGGAGATTTTGACCGTTGCTTTTTATTTGACGAGAATGGCGGCTTTATCGAAGGCTATTACATGGTTGGTTTTCTTGCCGAAGCGTTTTTGCAAAAGCATAGCGGCGAGAAGATTATTTACGACCCGCGAGCCATTTGGAATACCATTGAAATTGTCGAAAGTCTTGGCGGCACGCCGATTATGTGTCGTTCAGGGCATGTTTACATAAAAGAGCTTATGCGCGCCGAAAATGCGATTTATGGTGGCGAAATGTCCGCTCATCATTACTTCCGCGACTTTTACCTTTGCGATAGCGGAATGATTCCTTGGCTTTTAGTTCTGGAGCTTTTGTGCAAGAGCGGCAAGAATTTATCCGAGCTTATGGCGGACAGGATTGCAAAATATCCCGTTTCCGGCGAAATTAATACCAAAGTTGCAAGCACTGATAAAGTCAAGGAGATTATGTCGAAGATTGAAAAAATCTACGGCGCAAGCGGCAAAGTCTATCACATTGACGGGCTTAGCATTGATTTTGACGATTGGCGATTTAATCTGCGTGGCTCGCAGACTGAACCTTTTATCCGGCTAAACGTCGAAGCTCGTGGCGATAAAACTTTAATGGAGACGAAGCGCGACGAGTTGCTTGCTATTATTCGTGGCTGAAATAAAATTTGTCAACTCCGCTCGATTTGTTGAGCATGTCAATAAAATTTTCTATCTAAAGGAGGACTCTTTATGAGTAAAACTGTTGTTAACCTGCCGTCCTTGATTAGCGACTATTACACCCTCGCGCCCGACCCGGAAAATAAAACTCAGGGCGTCGCGTTCGGTACGTCCGGACACAGAGGCAGTTCCAAGCTCCACAGCTTCAACGAACAACATATCCTTGCAATCGCGCAGGCAGTCTACGAATATCGTACCGCCGAAAAAATTCAAGGACCACTCTACATCGGCGCGGACACTCACGCACTTAGCGAACCGGCTCTCCGTTCTTGCGTCGAAGTCTTAGCGGCTAATGGCGTCGATATTATTCTCCAGGAAGATTTTAAACCCGTTCCTACGCCCGTTGTCTCGCGCATTATCCTTGCCCACAACTATGAGCGCAAAGAAGCTAAACAAGCTGACGGCATAGTTATCACTCCGTCCCATAACCCGCCAACAGACGGCGGAATCAAGTACGACCCGACTACCGGCGGTCCCGCTAGCGCGGAAACTACTAAGATTATCCAAAATCGCGCTAACGAAATTATCAAGCAAGGCGTCGACAAAGTTGTTAAACGTGTTCCCTTTGAACGCGCCGTCAAAATGGATAATGTCCACTTTATGGACTACATGAAACCTTACGTCGAAGCTTTGGACAGAGTTATTGACATGGACGCCGTTATCAATTCCGGTTTGAATGTCGGCGCAGACCCGCTCGGCGGCTCCGGAATTTTCTACTGGGATTTGATTAACGAAGTCTACAAAATCAAGAATCCTATCAAAGTCGTCAATCCCAACATTGATTATACGTTTAGCTTTATGCCGCCCGACCACGACGGGAAAATCCGTATGGACTGCTCGTCGCCGTTCGCTATGGCTAACCTTATCGCGCTGAAAGACAAGTACGACATTGCATTTGGCAACGACACCGACTACGACCGTCACGGCATTGTTACCCCGCAAGGCTTGATGAATCCGAATCATTATCTAGCGGTCGCGATTAAATATCTGTTCACCAATCGCGCAGGCTGGAGCAAAGACGCCATGATTGGCAAAACGCTCGTTTCAAGCTCGCTTATCGATAAGGTTGCGGAAGAAATCGGGCGTAAACTCTGCGAAGTTCCTGTTGGCTTTAAGTGGTTTGTTGACGGCTTGTTTGATGGCTCAATGGGCTTTGGCGGTGAAGAGTCTGCGGGCGCGTCGTTCCTCTGCAAAGACGCTAGCGTTTGGACGACCGATAAAGACGGCATTATTATGGACTTGCTCGCCGTCGAAATCACCGCTAAGACCGGCAAGAATCCTTCCGAACACCACAAAGAACTTACCGATAAATTCGGCACGTTCTATTATGCCCGCAAAGATACGCCCGCTACGCCCGAACAAAAAGCGGCTTTGGGTAAACTTTCGCCCGAAAATCTCAAGGCTGATACTCTCGCTGGCGCGAAAATTACCGGCAAGTTCACCAAAGCTCCGGGCAATGGCGCATCAATCGGCGGTTTGAAAGTCGTTACCAATATGGGTTGGTTCGCGGCGCGTCCTTCCGGCACTGAGGATATGTGCAAAGTTTACGCTGAAAGTTTTGTTAGCGCAGACCACCTTAAGAGAATTCAAGAAGAGGCGCAAGCTATTGTTGCGTCCGTCGTGTAATTTTAGGGAAAGAGGGAAATAGGGTAGTAGTTTAAAAGTAACTGCTTCCCTAATTCCCTGCTACCCTATTACCCTAAATATTGGAGGTTTTAAAATGGCTCTTACTCTTAAATCTGGTTTCAGTTTTGACTACGATAACCTTTTCGGCGAAGGCAAAGTCACTCAGTCCGACCTCGACAGCTACAAAGACGCGCTCAAAGCCGCGCACGAAGCTATGAAAGTTATGCGCGAATCCGGCTTTATCAAAGCTCACCTTTCCAAAGACGGCGCGCCCGAAAAAGTTTATTTCTCCAAACTGCCCTACATCACCGAAGAAAACGGCAAACTCAATCTCAATTCGCCCGCAAGTATCAAACGCCTGCATGACTTCACCGAACGCATTCGCAATAACGTCGACGCGGTTGTTTCGCTCGGTATCGGCGGCTCGTTCTTGGGAAATAAAGTTCTGTTCGATATTTTCTGCGGAGAATTCTGGAACACCTGGACGCCCGAACAGCGCAAGGGCTTGCCCAAAGTTTACTTCAGCGGACAAAATATTGACCCGCGCAGAACTGGTGACATTATCAATCACCTTAAAGCTATGGCGGCGAATAAGGGCGGCAAGTTCAAAGTTATGCTTATGTGCATGAGCAAAAGCGGCGGCACTCTCGACACCATGAGCAACTTTATGGTTATTCTTGACGCGCTCAAGAAAGATTCAAATATCGAAGTCGAATGCGTCGCTGTCACCGACCCGAATATGGAAAAGAAAACTCTGCTTAAACAAATCGCGGTTGACAACGGCTGGGAATGCTTTGCTGTTCCGGACGGCGTTGGCGGACGTTTTACAGTTTTCTGCGAAGTCGGACTTTCTACAGCGGCTGTTATCGGCATGGACATTGAAAAATTCCTCGAAGGCGCACGCGATATGGACAAGGCTTGCCAAAACGACGACATTTGGCAAAATCCCGCTATGCTCAATGCCGCGCTTAAAGTTGCCGCTTACAAAAAGCACGGGCGCAATATCGAAGTCATGATGCCTTACGGCGATTATCTTAAATCCTTGTCCGAATGGTATATCCAACTTTTGGCTGAATCGCTCGGCAAGCAATTCGATAAGGAAGGCAAGGAAGTTTGCGAAGGTCGCACGCCGCTTGTCGCAGTCGGCACGACCGATATGCACTCCCAGACGCAACAACATCAGGAAGGCACGTTGGATAAAGTCGTTCAGTTCATTAAGGTTGAGAAATGGGCGAACGATTTAACTATCCCGAACATTTTCCCGAACGTCAAGAAACTCGCGGATATTTCCGGCGTTAAAATGGGCGACGCGCTCGAAGTTGCTCGCCAATCGAACGCTGACGCGCTTAAATCCAATCATCGTTTCAACGCTTGCTTCACGCTCCCCGAAGTCAACGAATATCATCTCGGCGAATTAATGTATCTGTTGGCAATGTCGGTTGCTTATGAAGGCGAACTTCTCAACGTTGACGCTTTCAATCAACCCGGCGTCGAAGCTTACAAACGCATTATGGGACCGAAACTCCAAGAACTCAAAGCTAAAGGATAAAATTTTTCTACGCAAATAAAATTAACCTCTCGTCTAAATCAGGCGAGAGGTTTTCTTATTCCAAACTGCAAATTAATCTTCGATAATGTAAGCCTTGAGAATTTCGCCGTAATAAGCGACGTGCGGTTCAGAATGCGCCGTATTCGGGACGTAAAACTTTCCAAAGCGATTGTCAATGTCCTTAATCGGTTGCAACTGGCTAAATACAACACGGCACTCCAAAGTTAAAGGCAATTCCTTAATCGCGGGCGGGCGAACAATATCCGTCTCGACAAGATGAACGCCTGCTTGCGCCAATTTGTCAACGTCGCGACCGGACTTGCTACCGCAAATCCCGATTGCTTTCGCCGCCGTCTTGGAAAGTTCGCCGTAGGGAGCGCAAACTGTAAATTCTCCCGTGCGCTCAATCAGGTCGTAAGTAAATCTGCTCGTGCGAACGTAAGCCGCGAAAATCGGGACGCCCCATTCAATGCCGAGTGTGCCCCAACCAATAGTCATAGCGTTTACGCAATCTTCAGCCTCGCTCGTCAAGAGAATTCCTCTGGGCAAAGCCTTAAAAATTTCGCCCGCGTAATCGAACGGGTTAATCTCGCGTTTCATAACGAAATTGCTGCCTCCCTACTTTTAAAAAGTAGCAAACAGTGGACGCGCCGTGCCGACTGATAATTTTCGAGTTATCGCCGCGCCGGAACGCTCCGCTGCGCTGCGCTAGTTTCATAACGAAATAGCTGCCTCTTTGATAAACATTTTCTCGAAAAGCTCAATGAAATTCCTGCAAGCTGTCGAGAGCGTCTGATTTTTGCGCCACGCTAAAACAGTATGCGTCGTAACATCCGGGTCGACAATGCGCTTGTAAACTAAATCGCAGTCGTTGAAAAGTTTCTTGCCTGAAAAAGGAACCATTGCCATTCCGAGATTGTTTTGCACCATGAGCAAATCCTGAACGATACTATCAGAAACGCAAATGATATTCGGGTCGAATCCGATTTTCTGACAAGCGGCAATGAAATTCGATTTCCAGCGCAACGGAATAATCAGCGGCTGATTTTTAAGTTCCTTAAGCTTAATGGTGTCTTCCTTCTTGCCGCAAACGTTCTGGGCGTTCATAACCATGACGAGCGGCTCATTGGGCAGGACGAGCAGTTCATAAGTTGAGCTGTCGACCTGCGTGCGCGTGATTGCGATTTCGATAAGGCGGTTGTCAAGAAGTTCGATAATCCTTGCGCCTTCCGCCTCCCAAATCTCGAAAGTCACGTCGGGATAAATCTTGCGGAATTCGGCAATTAAATCGGGCAGAATCATTGCGCCGGAAGTTGTGATTGTCCCGATACGAATTACGCCTTTGGAGCCGTTGCCGATTTCCTTAATCTCGCGGACGGTGCCGTCGACCATGCCCAAGATATTTTCGACGCGATTGTAGAGGAGAGAGCCTGCTTCGGTGAGTCTTATACGGCGCGAACCGCGCTCGAAAAGTTTCACATGCAGATTTTCCTCAAGATGTTTCATTTGCCGACTAAGTGCCGGCTGAGCAATTCCCAAACGTTGTGCCGCATGGCTGATATTTCCTTCCTCAACGATGGCGAAAAATGCTCTCATGTCCTTAATACCGATTGTTTGTCCCATTTCGTTAAGTTATTCCTCCATAAAATATTTTTACCGCCATACAATTCAAAACTTGCGTGCATTATAACACAGCTCAAAGTAAAATGGTATATATTTTTATCACTAAATATAAAAAATCTCGCCTTGTGACGGGAGTAAAATTTTTCAGTATAAATTTATTTCTTAACGAGCTTAGACCCGCTGATTTTATAATTCGTGCCGTTGACGTTAAAGCTTGTCGCGGAAAAATCTTTCAGGGTGATAGCGTTGGCGGTTGAACCGACTGTGAAATAAATTTCGTTCTTTTTCTTGTTGTACTTGCCGGAGAAAGTGCCGGTAATCTTTAGCATGTCGGAGTTATCAAAGCCGTAAACAAAATCCTTGCCGTCGCCGCTCTCGTAGATGAAAGTATCCTTGCCGGCGTTGCCCCAAAGGCTGTCGTTGCCTTTTCCGCCAGTTAAAGTGTCGTTACCCTTGCCACCGTAAATCTTATCAGCACTTTTGCCGCCGAGAATCGAATTGTTATAAGCATTGCCCTTAATTTGAATTGCCTTGCTTCTATCGAAAGCGTTCGCGTTGGCGTAATCGTTGCTTAGATTAATCTTTGCTTTATGTTTATCAGTGAGAGTAAGGGTAGGATTGCCAACGATTATCGAGAAATTTTCGCCGTCGGCATTGATTAGGTCGAGTGATTTGCCCTTAGCATTTTTAATCGTAAAATCATCTTCTCCTACCGTCAAGGCGACGTCCAAATCTTTAGTTGCCGTTTTGGTTATAGGCGCACTGAGAGAAATTTTATCGCCGGTCGCATAGTCCGCAATGACATCATTGCCCGAATTGTAGACAAAAATATCTTTGCCTTTGCCGCCCCAAAGCGTATCGTTGCCCTTGTCGCCAATCAAGGTGTCGGCTCCCTTGCCGCCGTGCAAAGAGTTATCATAGTCGTTGCCGGTGATTTTAACCGCCTTCGTTCTGGTCGACGCGCTGGCAGTCGTGTATTCAGGCTCAAGCGTTACGTTGGCAGTGCTCTTATCGGTAAGCGTTAAATTTGTGTTACCGACAATCGTTGATAAACTTTTGCCTGTGGAATCAATTAGGCTAAGCTTTTTGCCGCTACCGTTCTTGACGGTGAGGCTGTCTCGCCCGACGGTAAAAACAACGTCTAAGTAATTGACTTCGGCTTTGGTGATTGCCGCGCCGATAGAAATTTTATCGCCCGCCGCGTAATCAGCAATAACATCGTTACCTGCGTCGTAAATGAATAGGTCTTTACCTTTGCCGCCCATTAGCATATCCTTACCCGTTCTGCCCCAAAGGGTATCATTACCTGCGCCGCCGGTGATTGAATTGTTCGCGGAGTTGCCGATTATTTTAACAGCTTTTTTGCGTTTGGTAGCGTCTGCGTCTCTATAAGTTGCGCCGAGCGTGACATTGGCTTTGCTATTGTTATTTATCGTCAAAGTTTTATTAGCGGCGGGCGTCGTGTTGTTCTTGACGTTAATATAATCCAAATTCCCCGCGCCGACCAAAGTTATATGACCTTTGCCGACCTTAATAATTATGTCGTCGTCGTTTGCAACGGAAGTATATGTGCTACCCGCAATGCTTAGCGTGCTTGTCGAGTTAAAGCCGGTAATAATGTCGTTGCCGTCGCCTACGGTGTACTTGAACAAAACATTTTTGCTTTCTTCGTCATTATTGATAGAATCGTTGCCCAATCCTGCGGTTATCGTGACTTTCGAGCCATAATTGCCAACGCTATCATTACCTCTACCCGAATCGATTGTGATTGAATCACCTTCGTTTTCGATAGTGTCGTCACCTGCGCCTGAATCAATCGTCACGGTGGAATTGCTGTTCACGATGAAGTTATCCCTTGAGTCAAGAATAATGCGCGAATCTTTTCCTTTGTAAGTTTTCAATGTGCCTGCCGCGTTTTTGATATTGACGTTGAAGTTGATAGCGTCTTTTATCGTGATTTTGTTGCTACCGACCTTGACGAGGAAGTCTGCGCCGCTCCTAGCTGTGGTATAATTTCCCGACGTTATCTCCAGCGTGTCTGTTTCGCTAAAACCCCTAATTATGTCGTTGCCGTCGCCTTTTGCGTATTTGTAAAGCACTGTCGAACCGAAATTGTTAATGGTGTCGTTGCCCTTGCCGCCAGTCATTGTGACGTTCTTGCTTTTGTAGGAGTTTATTTTATCATCGCCGGAGCCGCCATCCATTAAACCATTGTCGCTCTTGTCGTTGTAAATAGTGTCATTACCCGCATCGCCGTAAATTGTGCCGTTATGTGTGTATTCAACCGAAGAGCTACCATCGCTGTAACTCCACAATATATAAATTTTAGTGATAACGTCGTTACCGTCGCCGCCATGGATTGTTACATATCCGCCTGTACTTTTGATACTGTCGTTTCCTTTGTCGCCGTTAATCTGACAATTTGAGCCGAAACTTAAAACAGAATCATTGCCCGTGCCACCGTTAATGGTAACATAACTTCCGTTGTTTCTATCAATTCTATCATCGCCGGATCCGGCGTTAATCAAAACATGCGAAGCTGTTGAGCGGTTGCCATTTTCACCGTTCTCAATATGATCGCCACCTGCCTTGCCTTGAATTGTCACGTAGTCGCCCGTGTTGACAACCCAGTCGCCGTAAGCAGTCCCCGAAAGTGTCTGACCCGACAAACTGTTGTTGAAGCTTGCCATAATACCCATCCCCTCAGATAAAGTGTTGATTCTACGGGCATTATAATAATGCTTTTTTTTTTTTGTCAATTATTCGGCGCAAAGTTTTCTGCAGTGAAAAAGACACCGCCTTAATTTAGACGGTGCCTTTTGTTTTAATCAGTGATTAAGTTGTCGACGAATTATTCACCGACAGAACGATTGAGGAGCGGTTTGCGTTCATAAACAGCGCATTTGCCAAGCTCTTCTTCGATGCGGATAAGCTGATTGTATTTCGCCATGCGGTCGGTACGGCTAAGCGAACCGGTCTTGATTTGACCGCTGTTGGTGGCGACAGCAATGTCAGCAATAGTAGCGTCTTCGGTCTCGCCGGAGCGGTGCGAAGTAACGGTCGTGTAGTTGTGGCGGTGAGCCATTTCGATTGCTTCGAGGGTTTCGGTGAGCGAGCCAATCTGATTGACTTTGATAAGGATTGAGTTCGCCGCGCCCATTTTGATACCTTTTTCAAGGAATTTGGTGTTGGTGACAAAGAGGTCGTCGCCGACGAGCTGGCATTTATGACCAATTTGTTTGGTGAGAGCAACCCAGCCGTCCCAATCTTCTTCTGCCAAACCGTCTTCAATGCTGTCGATATAATAAGTGTCGACGAGTTTTTCAAGGAAGTCGATTTGCTGTTGAACGTCGTATTTCGGACCGTTCGGGTCTTTCAAAATCGGGTGTTTGCCGTTGAGTTGTTTGTAGTCGTAGAAGTATTGGTCGCCCTCTTTGACAGCGAATTCAGATGCTGCGCAGTCCATAGCGATTTTGACTTGTTCGCCGGGTTTGTAGCCAGCCGCTTCGATAGCCTTGATAATGGTTTCGAGTGCGTCTTCAGTGCCTTTGAGATTGGGAGCAAAGCCGCCTTCGTCGCCGACAGCCGTAGAAAGTCCGCGACCTTTGAGAATCTTAGCAAGGTTATGGAAAACTTCTGCGCCCATGCGAATAGCTTCGCGAACTGTGGGAGCACCAACAGGACGAATCATGAATTCCTGGAAAGCAATCGGAGCGTCGGAGTGTGCGCCGCCGTTAATGATATTCATCATCGGGACGGGCATTTTGTAGGTATTGCAACCGCCGATATAGCGATAAAGGGGCAGTCCAACAGCTTGCGCACCGGCTTTGGCGGCGGCGAGCGAAACAGCCAAAATTGCATTTGCGCCGAGTTTGCTCTTAGTGGGCGTGCCATCGAGTTCAATCATCTTGTAATCGAGTGCACGTTGATTAAGGACGCAATCGCCAACGAGAGCCGGAGCGATAATTTTGTTGAGGTTGTCGACAGCCTTGAGGACGCCTTTACCCATATAACGACCTTTGTCGCCGTCACGGAGTTCGAGAGCTTCATTTACGCCAGTGGACGCACCAGAAGGAACAGCTGCACGACCGCAAACACCATTTTCGAGAATGACATCTGCTTCAACCGTCGGATTGCCGCGGGAGTCTACGATTTCACGACCGATAACTTTCGCGATTTTTGCCATTACAAAATCCCCCTTATCATTAAAAACAAATTAAAAACTAACTACGGCGCATTATATCATTTTGAGCGCACTTTGCAAGATATTTTCTAAAAATTTTTACAGATTTTCACTTGCCGACTTGAATGTTATATAAGCCGGTGCCCTCCGCTTTTCCTTCGAGTAATGCCTTAGACGGTTGCGGCTCGTGATCCCGTCGCGCCAAGTAGCGTCGATAAGCCGTCAAGGCCGATAAGAAATGCTCCACGTCATCAATTCGCGCTCTGAAGGCGTGGTGACGTATAAAAAATGTGTCAACGATACTTTCCGGCTTTTGGAAAAACATTGCCATTTCCGGATAAAAATAGCCGTTGAGTAAATTTTTCGCACGCGCCTCCATTGCCGCATAAAAATCGTCAAGCGGCACCCGCGCTAATAAGTCTGCCATTTCGGGCATTGTCTTTAGTCGCTCCAACATTGAATCCGCCGCCATCATCAATTCAAGCAACGTCGGGAATTGCGTATCGCGATGATATATGAACGGCAAAAAGTCTAGGAAATTGTTTATACCAAACTCGAAATACTCGCGGTCGGGGCTGTATAAAGTCAACTCGTTAATCGAATACGAAAGCCAATGGTCGTGATTTTTCCAATGGTCGGTGGCTATGAATCGCTGAAAAGCAATTTGCGACGCCCTAAGCAACATTTCATCATGCGTCAAAGAATAAAGCTTCATCAAACCGAAAACCGCTTCGCCGTCGTAGTAAACAATGCGGAATTCTTCCTTGACGGAGAAATCGTCCGAGTTCAAGACGTGTACAAAACTGCCGTCGGGTTTTTGCATAGTGTAAATTGCGCGGGCAAGAGCATTCATCAGAGGATAATATTTTTTTGTCTTCATAAGTTTGGCGTGCTTTATGAACATGACCAAAATAACGCCGAGCGCACCGAGTTTAATTTCTTTTTCCTCAGGCTCGTAGATATAAGCTACTTCGGTTCCGTCGGGCAATGTACGATATTTTATAAAATGTTCAACGCCGTATTTAATCGCCTTGTTAATCGCGGCACCAATTTTAGCTTCGCCCATTCGGTACGTTTCGTAAACGTCAAGCATAGCAAAGGACGAGCTAAAATGGCGCAACGTATTATATTTGGGAACAACTTTATTAAAGCAAGGCCAAAGACCATAGACAAACTTTCCGGACTTTTGAACTTGATTTGCAAGAAAACTCGCGCCCTTACGCACCATTTTTAAAATCGTACCCGAATCGGTATGAGAAACGTCGCGGTGACCGGTAGCAAGTCCGGTGCCTGTAATGGGTATGGGAATCGGTTCTTCTTCGGAAACGAAAACGCCAGCAGTCTTGAAAATTTCTACAATACTTGTCGGCTCAAGTTTTGGCATATCGCAGTTAAAACGAGTTTGGCAATATTCGTTGCAACGTTCAGCGCGGAAAACGCAATTTGCACTGCCCTCTTTGCCGTCCTTGTAAAGAAGCGCGTTGGCATTGAGTTCGCTTTCAGTTATGGCAATGTCGTAATTTGAATCGAATGCGACGCCGAAACGAAAATAATTGCGCCGCGTTTTTCCTAAGAGTTTAAGAAAATCTGCCCAAGTTCCGGCTTGACTTTCAATGACCCAATCTGCACGGAGGATAAAAGGTTTTTTGGAGCCGAAAGCCTCTTTAAGTTTTTCAAGCGCAGAAGCCCAAGCGTCAGCAGGATTATCGGCGACGGCGTGGCGGGTGATAGCTCTTGTCTTCATATCGGACACAGAAAGAAAAAGTCGGCACGGCTTAAAATTTTCTGTACTCTTGATAAAGACCGGAAATAATTTTTTAGAAAGTTGATTTAAATTCATAGGCGATTCCTTTCTAGTGATTAGTGACTCGAAATTAGCCACTTTATTTATTTTCGTCAAGGAGATGGATTAATTCGTCGTAATCCTTCTTGAGTTGAACATAATCTTCGGCGATTTTAAGTGCCGCCAAAACCGCAATCCGACTTCCTGCGAAAGAGCGCGTATTTTGCGAAATTGTTTTCATTGTAGAATCGACTATGTGCACGAGCTTAGCAAGTCCGTTAGGGTCTTCAGTGCGCAAGCGATAAACTTCCCCGAAAATTTCAACTTCGACGCGCTTCATTTCGCCGGCGGGTTTTTCTACCTTCAACTCAATCACCTCAACTTCTCAGTTCGGCTCCGAATTCCTTTTCGACTGCCGACAGAATATTTTTGAACGCCGCGTCTGCCTCTTCGTCCTTAAGGGTGCGTTCCTTCGAGCGAAATTCAATCGCGAACGCCAAAGATTTTTTATCAGCGGAAATGCGCTCGCCAGTGTACACGTCGAAAAGCGTAACGCCCTTGAAAAATTCTCCAGCGTTTTTCGCGATAACTTTTTCGACTTCGCCCGCCGCCACGTCATGTTCAACCAAAATTGCCAAGTCACGGCTTATCGACGGATATTTTGGCAGGTGTTCAAAGCTAAATTTCTTCGCGGCGAATTTCTGCAAAGTCTCAACGTCCGCCTCGAACACGTAAATTTTCTTCTTAATGCCCAAAGCCTCAGCAACTGCGGGGTGTACTTCGCCGACCGTAACTAAAACGTCACGACCTTTTTTGAATACGGCAGTTTTGCCAGGATGCAAGGCATAATGCTCGCCCGCCTCGACGAAATAATTTGCAATCGACAAGCCCGCTAAAAGTTCTTCGACAATTCCTTTTGCGTCATAAAAATCAACCTGCGCGGAATCTTGCGACCAACCTTTAGGCTCGCGGCGTCCCATTAAAAGTCCCGCCAATTTATATTTTTCGTGCGGCAGTTCGGTTACGGGCAACTTTTTCGGAATGAAAACCGGCGCGACATCGAATAAGCGAACGTCTTCATTTTTGCGGCTGAAATTTCTTGCGGCATTCTCGAAAATCGAAGTCAGCAACGTTGTTCTCAAAAGCGGTGCTTCGTCCGTTAGCGGATTCATAATCGGGACGGCTTGACGCAACGGACTATCAGCGGGCACGCGCATTTTGTCAAACATTGCCTCGCTTGTGAACGCAAAGGATAATTCCTCGCACATGCCAAGTCCCGTCAAAATACTTTTAATCTTGTCAATGAAATTCTGCCTATCAGATTGCCGCCCCTGCTGATTGCCTTTGGGGAGCGTCGAAGGAATTTTATCAAAACCGTAAATTCTAGCGACTTCTTCGGATAAATCGTCGGGGATTGTGACATCATTGCGCCAATCGGGAACGGTCGCTTCATAAGCCGAAGAAAGTTTCAAATCAGCGGATTTAACCAAATTTTCGACGTTGGAGCCAAGCCCCTTTATAAAATCTTCTACGCCTAAATCTTTGACTTCGTTAGCTTTCGCGCCAACATTTTTGAAAAGTTCGCTGAAGTGTTCGCCCAAATTTTTAACGAAATTTTCAGCAGTAGATTTCTTGCCGAGTTCGCGAGCCGCTTTAGTGAAATTTTTCGTCGCGGAGGAAATTTTATCAACAACTTCGTCCGTGAGTTCGTCGACGCCGCCAACGTTCTCAATTTTAAAGCCGAGAGCCTCCAACACGTCAATAATTTGCGCGTCTGAATAGTTCGTGCCGAGTCGGGCGTTAATCTGCGCGGGCGTGAATTTTATTTTGATTTCGGGTTTGGGCGTAGGATAAACATCAACGACGCCTTTGCAAACGTCGCAAGCTCCCATTTGTTGCAGAAGTTGCGCGACGCGGTCGAGAGCGGCAACAGTGCCGTTAATGTTGGTGCCGCGTTCAAATCTGCCGCTGGCTTCAGAATGCAAACCGACTGCGCGACTTGTCCGCCTTATCGACGCATAGTTAAAGCTCGCCGCCTCAAGAATAACGGTCGTAGTTTTCTCGGTGATTTCAGTTTCAAAGCCGCCCATAATCCCTGCAAGCCCCGCTGCTTTTTCGGCGTCGGCAATAACGAGTTCGCCGCCCTTAGCAAGCCTGTTAGTATCGTCGAGCGTGTGAAGCGGTTCAAATTCAACAGCGCGGCGGGCGGTGAGTTCGTGACCTTTAACTTCGTCGAAGTCGTAAGCGTGGAGCGGTTGCCCCATTTCCAGCATAACAAAGTTGGTCACGTCGACAACGTTATTGATAGCCCGCATGCCTGCGCCCTCAAGACGCTTAACCATCCATTCGGGCGACGGCGCAAGCTTAACATTAGTCAGCACCCGCGCAGAAAATCTTCCGCAAAGGTCGGGCGCGTCAATGCCGATTTTAACTAAATCTGCCGCGTTGCGTTCGTCGTTCTCGTCAACTTTGACTTCGGGGAAGCGCGGCTTTTTACCAGTCAAAACCGCCAGTTCGCGCACAAGTCCAATCACGCTGAAACAGTCGCCGCGATTAGCTGTAAGCTCAAATTCTAAAATGTCGTCGTCAAGCCCTAGAACAAGCGCGGCGGGCAATCCAATGGGCGTATCGTCGGGCAAAATGTAAATGCCGGTTTTCTGTTCTTCAGGCAAGCCCTCAAGGTCAAGATTTAATTCGCCCGCCGAACAAAGCATACCGTTTGAGATAACGCCGCGCATTTTCCCTTTGGAAATTTTCTTGCCGCAAGGAAGATTCGCGCCAATCAAAGCGACGGGCACAACTTGCCCCTGCTTAACGTTGGGTGCCCCCGTGACAATCTGCAAAAGATTTTCTTCGCCAACATTCATTTGACAAATTAAAAGGTGGTCACTGTCGGGGTGCGCTGTCAATTCCTCAATGCGTCCCGTCACAACTTTTTCTAAGCCTTCGCCCGCCTTGATGACGTTTTCGACCGGAATTCCCGCCAGCGTGAATTTCTCCGCCAGCTCGTCGACCGTCAAATTTATGTCAATGTAATCTTTCAGCCATTTGGTTGATACCTGCACAAAATCACCGCCTCAAAATTGCTTAAGAAATCTAACGTCGTTATCGTAAAGCAAGCGCATATCGTCAAGCCCATAAGTCAACATTGCAATGCGCTCAATGCCCATGCCAAATGCAAAGCCGCTAACTTCGTCGGGGTCGTAGCCGCTCATTTTCAAAACATCGGGGTGAACCATGCCCGCGCCTAAAATTTCAAGCCAGCCCGTTCCCTGACAAACTTTGCAACCTTCGCCGTGACACATAACGCACGAAACATCAACTTCCGCGCTCGGCTCCGTGAAAGGGAAGAAACTAGGACGCAAACGGATTTTAGTACGCTCGCCGAAAATTTTCTTGCTGAAGTCCTCAAGCGTGCCTTTCAAGTCGGCGAAGGAAATTCCCTTGTCGATGACAAGCCCTTCAACTTGCGTGAACATTGGCGAATGCGAAGCGTCATAATCGTCGCGGCGATAAACTCTGCCGGGCGCAATCATTCTTATCGGCTCGTTATTTTTATGGCGTTCCATAGTCCGCGCTTGCACTGGTGAAGTCTGCGTGCGGAGCAAAATTTCTTCGGTGATATAGAAAGAATCTTGCATATCGCGGGCGGGGTGGTCTTTAGGGAGATTGAGAGCCTCGAAATTATAATAATCGGTCTCGACTTCGGGACCTTCCTCGACGCTGTAGCCCATGCTTACGAAAATTTCTTTCACGCGGTTTAAAGTCAATGTCAGCGGGTGAAGGTGACCGGCATGAACGCGCCGACCGGCTAACGTCACGTCGATTTTCTCCGACGCCAATTTTGCTTGAAGTTCCGCCGCTTTAAGTTCGGAATTTTTTTCAGCGATAAGTTGTTCAATTTCGGCGCGTGCCTCGTTGACGATTTTTCCGACAAGCGGGCGTTCTTCGGCTGAAAGTTTGCTCATGCCGCGCAGTAAGCTTGTAAGCTCGCCTTTTTTGCCCAAAAACTTTACGCGCACTTCGTCAAGCTCTTTAAGCGTCGCGGCATTTTTTATCGCGTCGCCCGCCCGAAAGCGCAAGTCCTTTATTTGTTGTTCCATTAATAATCCTCCTTTGTGTCCTTTAAGCTAACATACGCCAAAAAATATTTCAAGACTTTTGTACACGAAAACAAAAAAGCCCCGACATTAGCCGGAGCTAGTTTTTAAATTTTTTGTACTATCATTTCCCAAACTTGCTGGTGATTCAATGATTTACCGTCTTTTTTGTAAGTATTTTTACTTCCGTCGCTGAAGAACCAGAATCCGTTACTAATATCCGCGTCGATTCCGTAATGGTTTTTCAATTGACACTCCCCACATGGAGGGATTCCTAATTCAACGACCATTTTACATGGTCTCCAAAGGCGTAACTTCCCGTGTGTCCCACGGTAGGTGTGTACTTGTGACCTATCACTTCTGCGGCTCCTACCGGGCAAGGTCTTTAAATTGCCAGGAGGACGGTACACGCGCCCTATCTCTTGCTAAACAGCCTACCGCTAGCACTGCTTTTTCGATTTCAGCCGTTTTCAAACGCAAGACTTCTCCTTTCCTCAATATTCTTTAGGATTTTCATTTTACATTAATTAGTTTTAGAAGTCAATGCGCCTTATATATCTTACGGCGCGGATGATAATTTTCGACTTCATCTCGTTTAAGTTGCCTATGCTCCGTGCTATAACTTGTTTGGTAGTGTGTATGACTTGTCTTTACTCGTACGTCAACCATACCGATTGCTCGTATAAGTTCGTCAGTTTCTTGGAAAGTACCGCCCGCGACCTGTTCGAGTTGCTCATATTTGAGGATTTCTTTTGTCATTACATTTGTCATTTTGCATTTCTCCTTTGTGTTTAGTTAAATTTTTCTTTCTGCACCTTATACGCTGATTAGAACGAGTTGTTACACGCTAGGAGAAATTTTTAATTACCAGTTTTCAAAGCGACGATTTTTATTTAAGCCGCGCATTAAAGCCATATCGTCAGCAGTCAGCGCAAAATCGAATACTTCAAAATTCTCCGCAATGTGATTCATATTCTTAGAGCCTGGAATTACGACGTAGCCCGCTTGCAAGTGCCAACGCAAAATAATCTGCGCGGGCGATTTAGAATATTTTTTAGCAAGCTGTTGGATAGTTGAATCGGAGAAAATTTTCTGAGTATTGCCGCGCCCGCCAAAAGGATACCAACTTTCAACGACCGTACCATATTTGGCGACGTAGTTTTGAAGCTTTTCATTCTGATAATAAATATGATTTTCATTCTGGACAACGACGGGGATAATCTCGGCGATATTTTTAATCCGGTCGAAATCGCTAGGCGTGTAGTAATTTGAAATGCCGATTGAACGAATTTTGCCAGCCTTGACGCCGCGTTCCAATGCTTTGTAAACTTCCTCATCATTGTAGCCAGGCTGATGAATCAACATTAAATCGATGTAATCAAGATTTAAATTTCTTAGTGAATCATCAATCGCCTTGTCAGGGGAATTGTAAGTGCTGGGCATAATCTTCGACGTGATGAAAATTTCTTCACGAGTGGCAATGCCGTCTTGAATCGCTCGACGAACGCCGCGACCAACGCCGACTTCATTTCCGTAGTAACGCGCCGTATCAATCAGCCGATATCCAATTTTTAGCGCGTAATAAACGCAATCTTCTGCTGTGTCGTCATTAAGCGTCCACGTGCCCAATCCTAGTCGCGGCATTTTGTATCCGCTGTTTAAAGTCACAAAGTCATTTTCCATTTCTGATTGAATCTCCTTTTGCGCGGCACAGGCACTGAAAATATTCACGAACACCGCGCAGATTATCAGCGTTAAAATTTTCTTAACCATGATTAATTTTCGAGGCGAGAACGCCCGCTCCAAATCCGTTATCAATGTTGACGACGCCAACGCCCGTCGCGCAACTGTTCAGCATTGCCAAAAGAGCCGCTAAGCCCTTAAACGACGCGCCATAACCAATACTTGTCGGCACTGCAATAACCGGACGCGAAGTCAGCCCGCCAACGACGCTAGCTAAAGCTCCTTCCATGCCCGCCACGACGATTATAACATTTGCCGAAGTAATTTTATCTATATGCGCGAAAAGTCTATGAATCCCCGCAACGCCGCAATCATAGCAAGTGTCGACCGCATTGCCCCAAAGATACGCCGTCAGCCGCGCCTCTTCAGCGACAGGGACATCACTTGTTCCCGCCGTCACGATTAAAATTTTCTTCTGCTCATCGCGCTTTAAAGTTT
The DNA here is from genome assembly GCA_002448305.1 of Selenomonadales bacterium UBA7018. Classification (GTDB taxonomy): domain Bacteria; phylum Bacillota; class Negativicutes; order Selenomonadales; family Selenomonadaceae; genus Quinella. The sequence continues at coordinate 17,366 of DJWY01000038.1, read as the reverse complement.
TATCTCGGTCAACGTAAATCATTCGCGCCGCTTCGTCAAAAATTGCTTCCGGAATTTCATCGCGCAAAAATTCAAATTGCTCGCGACTTGCCCGACTCGCTATCAAATTGCCCGCGCTCCTTTCGTAGAGTTTTTTAAAAATGATTTTGAGTTGCTCCTTTGTCTTGCCCGGCGAATAGACGACTTCAGGGAAACCTTGCCGAAGTTCGCGCCCGTAATCAATATTCGCAAAGCCAAAACTTTCCGTCGCTAACGAAAACTTTTTCAGCGCGTCCAGTATTTTTTCTTCCGCAACTTCGCCCGCCTTGTACCTGCGCAGAAGTTCTAGGAAAATTTTATCTGTCATAAAGTTCACCTCAGCTAATAAGATAAATCATAAACTGCGCTTTAAGTCAAATAGTTTTTTTGAATATTTCGCCGATAAATGCTATAATCTTTCCAAACGATGAAGGAGGATTTAACATGAGCGAAAATCATCAAATGTTCGGCACGAAGGACTTGCGCGAGAAATTATCGGAGCGCGGTTATAAAACGACGCCGCAACGCAAGGAAATTCTTCAAGTTTTCGTTGACCACTCGGACTATCACCACATGAGCGCGGAAGACGTTTATAACATTCTGCGCGAAAATGAATCGGATATTGGCTTGGCAACGGTTTATCGCGCCCTTGATTTATTGAGCGAGCTTGGGATTCTCGTTCAAGTGGATTTCGGCGACGGTTGCGCCCGCTACGAACTCAATACTGCCGACCCAAAAGCTCATCATCATCACCATCTGATTTGCCTTAACTGCAAGAACGTTATCGAATTTGACGAAGATTTACTTGACCAGTTAGAGGCTTATATAGAGAAAAAATCGGGCTTTCAGATTGTCAATCACGAAGTAAAATTTTTCGGCTATTGTAGTGAGTGTCTAGCCAAGAGAGGTGAAGTTGTTGAGCCTTAAGATAAAAACACTTCGGCTCGTTGGCGGCGATTTCTCAAAAATTATCGGCGAAGTGTTGCGCTCCCTTGACATTAAAATTATCAACGACGACTCAGCAGAATTCGACAGCGTGGAAATTTTCAATGAGATTATCGGAAAGCGGGTTATCACGCGAATAAAAGTTTCCGTTTATGGCGGCGAAGCGGTCTTGAGAAAAAGTTCGCTCGTCCGCTCCGACGAAAGATTTGGCGCGGAAGTTAATCGCCTTGTTAAGAAAAATTTGTACCTGTTGTTTACTGAAGATTTCGGGCTTGACTATGTGCCCTATGGAATTTTGCATGGAGTGCGCCCGACGAAAATTATTCAGCGTTGGCTAAGGGAAAAATTCGGCGTCACAAGTCAGGGCGTCATTGACCGCGATAAAATTTCCCGCCGCATTTGCTCTGATTATCTGACCGAACGCGACAAGGCGGAACTTTTAACCGAAGTTTCAATCCGCCAGCTATCGATTTTGAATTCAAGCGACGATAAAACCATTGGAATTTACGTTGGCATTCCGTTTTGCAAGACGCGCTGTTTATATTGTTCGTTCCCTGCGCACGTCCTGCCCGCCGAAAAGAAAATCGCTGACTTCATGAGCGTTTTGACTCGCGACATTGAATCCGCGAAAAATTCGATTGAACGTTATGGCTTTAAAGTTCAGACGATTTACATAGGCGGTGGCACTCCGACTGCTTTGCCCGAAAATTTTTTCGCCGAGATGATTGAAACTGTCCATAAAAATTTCTGCGGCGCGGGCGTTGAAGAATTCACGGTTGAGGCGGGGCGTCCCGATACCATAACCGCGCAGAAAATTTCCGTTATGAAAAATTTCGGCGTCACGCGAGTTAGCGTCAATCCGCAGACTATGCAACAAAGGACGCTTGACTTTATCGGGCGAAAACATTCCGTCGAAGATTTTATTCGCGCTTTCAACGAACTTAGAACGGCGAGCGATTGGAAAATTAATACCGATTTAATTTTGGGCTTGCCCGGCGAACGCCTTAGCGACTTTAAGGACAGTTTGGAAAAAGTTCTTGCGCTTGCGCCCGATGATATAACTTTGCACGCCTTAGCGATTAAGCGCGGCTCGAAACTTCAGGTGCGTCTTGCTGACGAGCTTAACCGCATTGAAGATTTCGACCTGCCGAGTAATTCCGAAGTACGCGACATGGAGACTTTCGCCGAAAAAGTTCTGCGCGGGAAAAATTATCTGCCGTATTATCTTTATCGGCAAGGCTATTCGACCGGACAAATTGAAAATGTCGGCTGGTGCAAGCGTGGCGCGGAAGGAATTTATAACGTTCAGATGATGGGCGAACGTCAAACTATTTTGGGCATAGGCGGCGCGGCGTCGACTAAAATTCCGGACTTTGCTAATAAAAAAATTCAGACGGCATTCAATGCAAAGGATTTAACGACTTATCTGCGCGACATTGAGAAATACATTGCGCGGCGCGAAAATATTTTGTCAGAAATTTACAAGGGAGGAGATTAGAAAATGGCGAATGTGACGAATGAAGAGTTAGTTGAAATTTTTCGCGACACCCAAAATTTTTATCAGAGCGACGAAAATTTGAAACGTGCGATTCAGGATTCGATAAAGTTCACGAAATTTTACGGTGCGGAAAATTATCCGCCTTTGCCCGCAAAAAGATTCAAAAAAACTGCGGTGACAGTTGCTAAGCGCAGAACATTGGACGCGGCGATTTCTATGCAACATAAACATTTGGAGCTTAGAATTGCGGTGCATAATTTTGCTTCGGCGACTAATCCCGGCGGCGGCGTCAAGCATGGTTCGCGGGCGCAAGAAGAAGCTCTTTGTCGTTGCTCGACGCTTTATCCGGTTCTCAACACGCAGGAAAATTGGAATAATTATTACAGCGTCAATCGCGAACGTCAGAACGCTCTTTATGACGACGCTTGCATTTACACGCCGGAAATTATCGTTTGCAAAACTGACGTGGATAGACCTGCAAGGTTGCCGCGTGACGGTTGGGATACAGTTGACGTGATAACGGTAGCGGCACCGAATCTGCGTGAGCGTCCGAATACCGCTTACAATCCCGACAATAGCAAGCCCGTTAAAGTTACTGACGAAGAACTTTTCGCAATTCAGGAAAAAAGAATTCGTCACATGTTCACGGTCGTAGCTCATCACGGCGCAGATATTTTCGTAACAGGCGCATTTGGTTGCGGTGCGTTCAAAAATAATCCGGACGTTATCGCGGCGGCTTATAAAAAAGTTGTGCCGGAGTTCGTGGGCTACTTCAAGGAGATAGTTTTCGCGATTTACTGCCGCCAAAATGAATTGCGTAATTTTGAGGCATTTAATCGAGTATTTTTCGAGGAGAAAAAATGAAACAATTTATAGTTGACGCCTTCACGGAGAAAATTTTCAGCGGGAATCCGGCAGCGGTCTGCGTCGTCGAAGAATTTCCGTCAGAAGAATTAATGCTTAACATTGCCCGTGAAAATAATTTATCAGAGACGGCGTTTGCGGTTAAAGAAGGAAATTTTTATCGGCTAAGGTGGTTTACGCCCGCCGCTGAAGTTGATTTTTGCGGGCACGCGACTTTAGGAACTGCCTTTGTAATTTTGACGCAGGTTGAGAAAAATTTATCAGTGGTGGAGTTCGAGACTTTAAGCGGCAAGTTCATAGTCGAGCGCAAAGGAAATCTTTTCGAGATGAATTTCCCTGCGTACGTCCCGAAGAAAATTCCTGTGACTGCGCAAATGCAAGACGCTATTAACGCGAAAATTCTTGAGGCTTATATTGCTCGCGATTTGCTAATGATTTTGGAGACGGCAGAGGCGGTTGAAAATCTTTCGCCAGACTTCGACAAGCTGAAAAATCTTGAAGGACTTACGCAAGCAGTAACTGCCGCCAGTGAAAATTTTGATTGCGTGTCGCGAGTGTTCGCGCCGAAATTGAAAATTGCTGAAGACCCAGTGACGGGTTCGACGCATTGTCTGATTGCGCCGTATTGGTCGGAGCGGCTCGGCAAGAAAAAACTTGTTGCGCGTCAAGCGTCGGCACGTGGCGGAATTTTGCAATGTGAAGTTTTAGGCGAGCGCGTTAAAATTTCTGGGAGCGCGGTTTTATTCGCCGTCTCCGATTTGAAAATTTAAGGGGGTTGAAATTTTGCTGACGAATGCGCCGAGAGGCACTAAAGACATTTTGCCGGGACAAGTGGAAGCTTGGCTTTGGCTTGAAAATAAAATTAGGACGCTGTGCAAGGTTTACGGCTACGAGGAGATAAGGACGCCGACTTTTGAGCACACGGAATTATTTCAGCGCGGCATAGGCGAGGGCACTGACGTAGTCGATAAGGAAATGTACACCTTCACGGACAGAGGCGACCGCTCAATAACTTTGCGCCCCGAAAATACCGCGTCGGTTGTTCGCGCCTATCTGCAGAATAAACTTTACGCCAACGCGGGGCTTGTGAAGCTTTTCTATATCGGCTCAATGTTCCGCTACGATAGACCGCAGGCGGGACGACTTCGCGAGTTTCATCAATTTGGCGTTGAGGCTCTGGGCGAAAAAAATCCTGCCGTTGACGCCGAGATAATTTTATTGGCGTGGGAATTTCTGAAAAGCTTAGGGCTTAGCGACTTGAAATTGAAAATTAATACTGTCGGCTGTCCGGCGTGTCGCCCGATTTATAAAAAGAAGCTCACAGAATATTTCAGCGAAAATGTCGACGAACTTTGCGGCGATTGTCGGCGGCGGTTGGAAAAAAATCCGCTACGGATTCTCGATTGCAAAGTTGACGGCTTAAAGGAATTCATGGAGGACGCGCCAAAGATTGAAACTTGTCTTTGCGACGATTGCCGCGAGCATTTCAACGCCGTTAAAAAATTCTTGACGGCGGCGGGCGTCGACTTTGAAGTTGATAGCCGACTTGTGCGCGGGCTTGACTACTACACGAAAACTGCCTTTGAAATTCAATATCCGCTACTGGGTGCTCAATCGGCGGTGGCGGGCGGCGGTCGCTACGACGGCTTGATAAAAGAAATCGGCGGCGATGATACTCCGGCAGTTGGCTTTGCGGCGGGGCTTGAAAGAATTTTGCTTGCGCTCGAACTTCAAAGACTTTTGCCCGAACAAAATAAAAAAATCGCCGCGTTCATAGTTGCGAGCGGTGCGGAGGCTGAAACTTATGCCTTTAAACTTCTAACCGATTTGCGACGGGAAAATATTTCGGCGGCTATGGACTTTGCGAAAAAGAGCATGAAAGCTCAAATGAAAGCGGCGGCGAAATCCGGCGCAAAATTCGCGCTGATTATCGGCGAAGACGAAATCGCCAGTTCAACCGTCACCGTAAAAAATTTGGAGACCTCCGCGCAGGTTAAAGTTCCCTTGCAAGAAGTCTCCAAAGAAATAATCTAAATAATCTATTTGCCGACGTTCATAATGAGTTCGTGCAACTTAGTTTTAGCAATGACATTATCGAAACAGCTTTTGGCGAGATAAGAAGCAGTACCAGCAATGTGGAACGTGTCGTTATAGAATTGCGACGCCTTCTTATCAACTAAATCGTCGGTGCGCCGGTCGTAAACGATTAGCTCGACTTGAACATAACTATGCATATAAGTTTCGCCGAAACTAGAAAAACCGTCGACCCATTGACTATAACTTTGCAAAACCGGACAGACGACAATATCAGCGTCGATTTTTTCTGCTAAAGGTTTAATAGCGTCCTTGAGGCGCGTTTTTTTATTTTCGCGTCGCATTTCCTGCCAAATTTCGTTGAGGGCTTGGGCAGAATCTTCCATTGGGAGATATTCAGCGACTTGCAAAGTTTGATTTAGCGGAATATGGGTAGCGCGTTCAATTTTAGTTTCGAGAGCGGCGCGAGTGTCAATGTCGGGGATTGTGCTTTGAAAAATTATGGGCAAGCGGGCGATTTTGACCGGAACTTTTTCTGCCGCCGCTGAAACTTCAATTAGGAATGAGGAATTAGGAATTAGGAATGAAAAGGCAATTAATAGTGCGAATAGAAATTTCTTCAAAGCGTTTCACCCCTTAAAAGAAACGGTCTAGGAAAGATTTTTTTTGCGGCTTTTTAGGTTCGGGCGCAGGTTTAGGAGCAGGCGTTTTTTCGGTGATGGCGGGCGAAGAATTTGCAGCGGCGATATTGAAAAGCGCGGTTGCGATATAATTTATCTTATCGAACTGCGTCTCAACGTCTTCAATGTTATGATTTTCGCTTTTGTTGACTTCCTCAATCGCCATAGAGAAAATTTCTTTGGAAATGGCGTCATTCTGTGCGTCATTCATGGAAGGGATTTTGCGGAAATGTTCCTTCAGGCAATCATTACGCAATTCCTTAGTCACGATATAGCGACGAACTTCGCCGTAAGTTTTTTCTATTTGCTGTTTAGCGTCGTCGAGAATTTTATTGGCTTCCTTGAGAATTCTTTCTTCGTATTCCTTGCTAACCTGCAAACTTTTTAAATGCTTCTCGAACTCAATTAGCGTTACGCTCGCGACTTGATAACTGCTTTTCTCCGCCTTTTCCAGAAATTTTATTTTATAAATCGAACGCTTAGTACCTCTGCCGACCGCCTTTTCATTGACGAAATCTAACAATGAGCGATTAGTCGGAACAAGCTTTTCAGTGACAATATAAATCGGCTTGAGCACCTTTTTAATTTCCTTTTCAACCACAAAATCATCTCCCTAAAGAGTTGGAATAATGCCTTCGCCAGCAAGCATCCATATTAGAGGGTCTAAAACTCTATGCGGACGAACTCTGGCAAGGCGTTTTTGCATATCGGGCGGTCTGCCGAAACTCGACACGCCGAAAACGCGCACATCTTTAAAGTTGGCGTCGATAGCTCCAAGAAAAGCCGTTTCGCCCTGTCGCGTGAGCCAGTCGCGAATTTCAAGGTCAACCATTTGGCTATCAGAATCGACAAAGCCGCGACTTTTAACGTGTGGGCTTTCCTTTAAAATCACGGCGTCGGAACTAAAACCATTAAGCATTTCGGTCAGTGCGTCAAGCTTTGTTATAACGACGGCGGCGCGGCGGTCAATCCTTTTGCCGGGCGAAATGTTGCAATTTCGGCGAATGTAATTTGCTAAAGAATTCACCATGCTAACCATATTTGCGGGCGCACTCGTTTGACGTTCAGTCGCCATTGACGCATTAAGCGTTTCAAAGCGAATTTCACTACGCACGCTCGGCAATAACAGCGGGTCGAACATTATCAAAAGCATTCTCGCGCCCGAAAGATAACGGCTGATTTTAGAATCAAGCGGCGTGTAATCGATGTGCTCGCAATCTTCGCCGGCTCCGTCGTAAATCGTCAGCGCATAAGTCGGAATTTTATCGCCCTTCTCGGAATTGTCAAGAATCGTCCAAAGTTGCGGCTTAGGAGAAATTCCCGCTTCCGTTCCCTTCAGACAATGCCGCGCCTCGTAAACGTTTTGCTCGTTAAGTTGCGCATGCTTTGTCGTCTCAACGTCCATAGCTTGCAAAATATACGGCAAGCCTGAATATTTTAATTCGTGTATAAGAGTTGTCAAGTAGCTAGATTTGCCCGCGCCCGCGACGCCTACCGCGCAGAAACTCAAAAACTTATCGTGAAATAAAATTTGCGGAGGCAAACTTTCTCCGCAGAAACGGCAGCTCGCCTCGCGAATCGTTAAGCCGTGATTCCGGCAGTATCTCCTTTTGCAGACGGGCAAGCGGTTTTTAAATTTATCGACAAAGGACAGGCGGACTTCGTGGCGGTTATCTTCGTCGGGCACGCAATAAAATTTCAAGTCGCTGAGCTTAATTTTCCTCAAGCAATGCGGGCAAATGGCGGTTGTGTTTCGGAAATTGAACATATATAAACCTCTTTAAGGGAAATAGAGTAATAAGGAATTAGGGAAATAGTTCTAATTCCCTAATAACCTAACTACTTTTTCGGAACGGTCAAACTGTCGGGGCGCGAAGCTTTTACTTCAAAACGCCGCTCATCTTCCTTAGAAATCAAGAGCTTAACGACCGTGCCCGACGAAATGTCTTTCCATGTATCGTTAGGTAAATCAATTTCGAGACGACCGCCGCTATAACCTGCAGGATATTCGCGAACGGTGCCTAAAAGTTTCGTGGAAGAATCGCCAAGTTCGATATTCATGCGCCCATCACGGCGGCAGACTAGAAACATTTTCGGCGTCAAATGCGCTGCGCTCTCGACAATCAGCTTGCAATCCTTAGCGTGAATTTCCTTCTTGAAAAGTCCACTCGTGCCCCACTCCAAATGATACGAAATAATTTCTTTCGGGCGATTGTTTAAAATTAAAGTGCTTGGCGCAGAATAAGCTGCTGTCCCGTCGCTGAATTTGTATTCGCCTATAACCGTAATATAAATTTCTTTAGGTGGCAGATGGCTTTGCGAAATGAAAGTATCTTGCGCGTATTTGTTGGCGTAAATGCGATTCATCTGCCTAGCTTTGGCAGTCTCAATCGTCGCGTAAAGTTCGTCGGCGTCCTTAGTATTAATTTTGTAGTGAATCATGTAGAGATTTTCGGGCACGGATTTTAAAACGAGTTTCAAGCCGCCCGCGTCGATTTGCGTTTTAGCGGCGTCAATCTCGCAAGGCTCAATATTCGCGCAAGTTACAATGTCGTTAAGCAATCCCAATTCCTTAGTCGCGCTAATTACGGCAATTTTAACGGTGTCGCTACTCAACGGAAAGTCGCAAGCTTCGTCGGAACTTTCCGCCCTCTTGCAGACGACGCCACTGCCTAAAATCTCGTCAACCTTATTCAACTCAAAATTATCATTCCTAATTCCTAATTCCGAATTCCTAATTGAAGTTTGCGCGGCTTCCTTGTCGACTTCCTTAAACCAAAGCGAAAAATCGCCCGTCGATTTCCAAGTAAAATGAACGCGCCCGCCCTTTACGCTACAAGTTAAATTCTCCACGCACTTAGGCGGCTGTTCGGGCGTCAATGTGACCGTCAAGCCGTGACTGTATTTATAATTACGCTCAATCTTCCAAACCTTGTTGTAAATTTCCTCGCTCTGTCGGGCGAAATATTTTTCATTATTGGCGGCGTTATCTTCTGCGGCGTAGTAGACGCATTGCAACCGATATTGATACTGCTTGCGGTTTTTAACGTTCCTATCGACGAAAGAATTTTGCTCGCATTCGGCAACGACGACGCTTTTTCCCGCACTGTCACTGCGCAAAATCCGCACGCCTAAACAAGTTTCCGAAGGCAATCGCCAAATAAATTTACAAAAGCCGTCTTCAGTCTTAGCGATTAACTTTTTCGCGTCAAGGTCGCTATAGTGAAGGGCAGTCGTAGTTTTAGGCGGGGAAATAGTTCCAAATCGCGTCGAAAAAATCGCGTAGCCGTATAAAATTCCGGGTTTAACGTCGGTGTCGTTGAATTCTAGTTTATCCGTATTCTCAATCAAAATTTCTCCGTCGCGATAAGTTTTCGGCTCACCGTCAATTTTTCTAATCAGCGTATAGGCAACGCCCAAATCGTTAGCGGCTTGCCACGAAACATTACAAACCAGACCGGCGGCAGTATTAGTAGATTTTGCACTAACTGAAATTTTCCCGATAGCAGAGTTATTCGGCGGCGAATAATTTTCTTTAAGGGTCGCGATAATAGCGGGCGGCGTGCGCGGCGTAATAAGTTTCAATCTGTCCTGCGCGGGCTTGTAGTCCTTAATCTTGCGCAAAATTTCGACGCAATCGCTGACGGCTCTATCAGGCGCAATCGACAAGCTCGGCAATTTCTTTTCCGCCCAAGAATAAAGTTCTCGTCTTTTAATTTCGGCGGCAGTCTTGTTGATACGCCATTCGATTTTTTTCAGCTCGTGGGATTCAGGCTTAAGTTGACGGGCTTTGGCAAGTAGTTTAACAATTTCCGCCGTGACGATATTAACTGACTCATCGGCGTTGCGCGCCTGTTCGACAAGGTCAAGCATTGAATTTGCGTCGCCGATATACTTTGAAAAATTTCTAAGCTCCGTAAAGGAGAAGTCACAAGCCGTGCAATGTTCAGCAGTCGCGGGAATTTTCTTGCCGCATTTCGGACAATCGATATAAAAACTTTCGCCGCAAATTTTGCAATGGGCGCGTTGTGCCTCTTCGCGAGTCCGGAAATTTTCAAAGGCTCCGCAGTTGGCGCAGGTCATGCAAAAAGAATTTTCGCCGGCGTCATCAATCGCCTCGTAAGGATTTTTGAGAAGTCCCGCCGCCTTGTTGTAAAGCGCGGCACTTAGTTCATAGTTCAGCAGATTGGGAAAAGTGCGCCGAATGCGATTTATGCAGTTGTCAGCAAAGTAGTTATCGCGCTTGAAAAGTTCGGGCGCAGATTTTATCTGAGCGAAAAATTTCTCCAGCGCCTCAATCTTCAACGAGTGGTCGTATTTAAAGCGGCTATCGTCGGTGTTAAAAACTTGCGTTTGCGCGAGATTTAGCAAAGCTTTAATCGATTGCCATTGCGGGATTGGTGAAGAAACTTTCTTAGCCTCTTGACGGAAAATTTCGCGCAATTCGTCAGTGTCGCGCCTCTTATAAAAATCGGGCGAAGGCTCAATCTGATTTTCTAAATAATAAGCCAGCTCGTAAAGGTCGTGAACATTTGCCGACCACGAAAAATTTTTTTCGTCCGGCACGGTTTGGAATATCGCGAAATTTTTCTTTAGCTCCTCCATAACCGAATCAGACAGGAAGAAATTATTTAGCGTCATCAAAATTTTCTGCGTCGTCTTGATTGGCTTAACCTCAAAGCCTTGTTCGCGATAAGTCGCCTCAATCGTTGCCAAACTTAGACGTAACTTGTCTTTTATCTGCCGAATTTGCGCCTGATTAACTTGCAACGTGCCGGACGTGTCGCCGCGCTGAATATCAATATAAAGCCGTAGCTCCTCAACGCGCTGTTGTTTGAGTGATTCCGCTTCGCGCTGACGAAAGCGCGGATTATCCAACGTAAGCGAAATATATTCGTCCATTTGAAGTTCTTCGCGAATTTCAGCAAGGCGCGTCGGGTCGACGGTCGTATTTTGTTCGGAAGTTAATCTCTTCTTCCAATTTTCGTAGGCGGCGCGAATTTTTTTTATGTTGTCGGGAGGGTCAAACTCCAAGCCGAGCATTTCAAAAATATTTCGTTTAGCCAAACTCAACCCTCCTTAAAATTTTTATGCTGTCGGAAATATTATCATAGTCTTTTCATTTTAACAAGACGCTTGCCGCAACTTTTACTTTCAGATAAAATCGGCGTTGGGAAGTCGAGCAATGAAAATCGTTTGGAATATGCGTTTAAAAATGTTTCTCGCCGCGCTTGTCATAAATGTTTTGGCTATAATCTTCGCAATGCTTTTGTTTTATCATTACTCCGCAGAATATTTTTATTCAGAATATGCTAATTCGCTTTATGAACGAGTTTATATAGGCGCGAAAAATGCCGATGCAGGCTTTCAAAAAATTTATCGGGCGAATTTAGATATTTCATTTGATGATGACATTAAAACTTCTCTTGCGAGCCAAAATTATCCAAAAATTGCTAGCAAACTCAAAACTTATCGCGAAAAAAATCCTTTGGCAGACGACATTTATATATTTATGCCCGATAAGAAAATTTTAATTCGCTCCGAAGAATATAATTCCGTTCAGAAACTCGACGATAAAGATTCCGTAGCATGGCAAAATATTATCGATAATCAAAGCGGTATGCGTCCAATTTTTGCAGAAAATATCCTTAATCCTGCCGAGAAAAAAATTTTCCTTTATAAGGCTGAAATTTCCGGCGAAAATGCATTTGTAACGACGCAAATTAGCGAACGTGGGCTTTATTACAATTTTATTGACGATTTAGGCTCTGATAATTCAAATATTGCGCTAATGTTCGACGCGGCGGGCAATATTATTTCACAAAGTCGCGCTTATTCCACTCTGAATAAAAAAGATTTCATAAGTGCCGAAGTTGAAATGCCTTTTTCGCATTTTAAAATAACTTTGCTTGTAAATAGGAAAAAAATTGAGAGCAAAATAATTTTTATGCAAATTCTTAGTGTATTGGGTGTAATTTTTATATTAATTTTGTCGACATTTCTTATTTATGTTTTGTCTGCAAAACTCAATGAGCCAGTTGAAAATTTAGCGCAAATTATGCAAGACGTGGGGCACGGGAACTTTTCATTGCGAGCAAAAGTTGAAGGCAATGACGAAATTGGCTATCTTGCCGAGCGTTTTAATCACATGCTTGATAATCTGGAGAACGAAAAAATTTTAAAGCGTCAAGCCGAATTAAACGCTTTGCAGTATCAAATTCGCCCGCATTTTATTTATAATACGTTGAATTCAATCCGGTTTGCGGCTATGATTCAAGGCGCGAAGAATATCGGCGAACTTTTAGCAAATTTTATCGAGCTATTGCAGGTAAGCACGAATCGCGAAGGAGAATTTGGAACGTTAGCGGAAGAAATTTCGACGTTGAAAAAATATGTTGCGTTGCAGGAATTTAGATTAATGAATTCATTCGCGGTCGATTTTAACTTAGCGGAAGAAACATTATCTTGCCGAGTGCCGCGATTAATTCTTCAACCGTTCGTAGAAAATAGCATTTTGCACGCGCCAAGCCCCGAAAAAACATTTTGCCGAATAATAATTAGTTCAGAAATAAGCAACGGTAAGTTAATAATTTCAATTTTAGATGACGGAAAGGGAATTTCGCCCGAAATTTTGGAGAATTTATCAGCGAAACCGTCAGATAAAAAAGCGCACGGGGGCTTTTCTGGAATAGGCGTTTCAAACATAAAAGAACGATTAAAACTTTATTACGGCGATTCCGGAGAAGTTTTATGCGAAAGTGACGGTAAAACTTATACTAAAATATCAATTTACCTTCCGGCAGAGGTGATTAAATGACAAAATTTATTGCATTATTTTATGGGATACTAGCAATGCTTTTAATCGCGGTAATTTCCTATTCCATGCAAAAATCGGAAGAAAAATTTATTCCAAGTCGCACAATCGGCGTTGTATTGAAGGCAATGGACAGCGAGCATTGGCTATCGGTGCGCTCTGGAATGATTCAAGCGGCTCAACAAAATAATATGCGATTAATTGTCATAACCGCCGAAAATGAAACCGTCTTTGCTGAACAGAATAAAATTATAAGCGACCTTTTGGACAATGGAATTGACGCGCTGATTGTTTCGCCGACGAATATTAATCACACGCAAGAATTTGTTGACGCCGCACGGGAAAAAAATATTCCTGTGTTTTCGATTGACGAAGAAATTGCTGGAATTGCTTATGTTGGTTCGAATAATTACGCGATTGGGGAGAAAGCGGCGGAATTTATGATAAAAAATCTGCCTGAAGGCGCGGAAGTCAGCGTAATTTCTGGCAGTGCGAATCAAAATGCGCATATTCATCGGACTTTGGGCTTTGTAAATTACATAGAAAAAAATTCTTCGCTAAGAATCGGCAAAACAATGGCGGCGGAAACTCAATATCGGCAAGCGATGACGCAAGCGGAAAAACTTTTGCGCGAACGCCCGAACACGCAAGGAATTTTCGTGACTAGCGCGATTATGACGCTAGGAGTTATTGAAGTGGCGGATAATTTAATGATTGTAGGAGTTGATACGCAAAATGATGCGATAATGGCGATTAAGAACGGGAAAATTAACACATTAATTTCGCAAGACGGGCACGAATCCGGGAAATTAGCAATAGAAGTTGTCGCGGCGCATTTAAATAAACAGCCGGTGGAAAAATATAATTTTATAAGCAATGAACTTATCACTGCCGAAAATGCGGAAGAATTTTTATTACAGGAGGACTTTTAAAGGCAATTAGGAATTAGGAATGAGGAATTAGGAATGAAAAAAGTTTTAATCGTCGACGATGATTTTTTGGTACGAACGTATTTAAAGCAGATGATAAATTGGGAGGCTCAAGGATTTTATATTGTTGGCGATGCGAAAAATGGTCGAGAGGCATTAGAAATTTTGCAAAGCAGTGGCGCGGACATTTTGATTGCTGATGTATCAATGCCGATAATGGACGGGATAGAATTGACGCGGCAAGTAAAAAAAATATCACCGCGCACGCACATTTTGATTTTGAGTTGCCACGACGATTTTATTTACGTCAAAGAAGCGATGAAACTGGGCATTGATGATTACCTTTTGAAAAATAATTTGACGGAAGAGACATTGCTTGACGCGCTGAATAAAATTTCGTTTGAAGCGGAAGAAAATTTCGACATAGAGCGACTAGCGTTAATTGGTAGCAAAAAGTTGCGGGAAGATTTTTTCAGGGCGTTTGACGCGGGCAATGATAAACTTAACGAGCTTGCACGCGACGCGAATTTTGATATAAATTTTAAATCGGCGGTAGCTTTAATGATAATCCCAAAGAAATGGCACGAACGCGAGCAACTTTTAACGGAAGGCGAGCGCGAAAACTTTTTATCGGCGTTTTCGGAAATGGCGTTGAATACTTGCCGAAATTTATTGGGCGATAGAGTTCAGCCGCTGATTTTTGATTCGGAACGCGGCGGATTTTTTCATTGGGGCTTGATAGTCGAAGGATTTAGGAAAGAAATTGCCGAGCGGCTTAGCAATTTCGCGAAACTTTATTTCAATTTGGAACTCAAAATATTTATATCGCCGCAAAAAAAATCTTTAGCGGAATTATCTAGCGCGTGGCAGAAAATTTACGACGCCCGCGCATATTCATATTATTTGGACGAGAAAATTATTTTGTTGGAAGAAATATCACCGCTGGAAATAAAAATCGTCGACGAGCTGAAAAGTTCTGGACGCGAGCTGATTGAAGCGTTGAGCTTCACCGACGAAGATTTTTCCGCCGCGCAGAAAATTTTTAGGGAAAAACTTTTGGGCGCGAGACTTCACCCCGAAATTTTGTCAACATTTATAGGGGAACTTTTTAAAGCTGAGCGGAATTTATTGCCCAATCCGTTGCAAGCGGAAAATTTTTCGGAATGGTTTTCGCGACTGGAAAAATTTTTACAAGACCTGCGCGGGCGGCAAGGAAAAGATTATCTGCATCCGGCGATTCGCTTAGCGTTGAAATATATCGAAGCGCATTATCACGAAGACATTTCGCAATCCGATGTTGCGAAGGCGGTTCACCTGAATCCGTCATATTTTTCGACGCTGTTTAAAAAATCACTGGACAAAGGATTTAGCGATTATCTTACGGAACTAAGAATTGAGCATATAAAAAAGCGGCTCGTGACGACTTCCGAGAAGATAAAAAATATTGCCGCCGCCGGAGGGTTCAGCGATTATCAATATTTCGTCAAGGTCTTCAAAAAAAATACGGGCTTAACGCCTGGTCAATATCGCGAAAAATTTTTATCCTAATCAAAAAAATTACACTCCGCCAAAAAATTTTGGTTGGGGTGTTTTCTTATGCCTTCCAATACCTAAACAAAATCAAAGCTTTAAAAAAAAGTTTCTGACTGGGAAAATCTGCCCAAAAGTTTATCATACGCATAACGTAAAAATTTTTCTTAGTCAAACTTAGGGAGGGTTTTATATGAAAATTGGTGTAATCGGAGCAGGACGTATTGGAAAAGTGCATATCAGAAATATTTCGCTGTTCGTGCCTGAACTCGAAATTAAAACGGTTGCTGACCCGTTCGCTAACGAGCAAACCGTAGCTTATGCCGCTCAGTTCGGTATCAAGAACGTCACCAAAGACGCTAACGACATTTTGAACGACCCCGAAATCGAAGCGGTCGCGATTTGTTCTTCAACCGACATGCACTCCAAATATATTATCGAGACGGCGAAGGCAGGCAAACACATTTTCTGCGAAAAGCCCATTGATTACGACATCAAGAGAGTTCATGAAGCTATTGACGCAGTGAAAAAAGCCGGAGTCAAGTGCCAAATAGGTTTTTGTAGAAGATTCGACCACAACCACCGCGCAGTTTACGATATGGTTCGCGCTGGCAAGGTTGGCAAGCCGCATATCATTAAGGTCAGCTCTCGCGACCCTGAACCGCCCCCGATTGCTTATGTTAAAGTTTCGGGCGGTATTTTCTACGACATGATGATTCATGATTTCGACATGGTGAGATTTCTTTCGGGCGACGAAGTTGAGGAAGTCTACACTCAAAGTGCAGTTTTGGTTGACCCGGCAATCGGCGAAGCTGGCGACGTTGATACTGCAGTCGTTACGTTGAAATTCAAGGGCGGCACAATCGCCGTTATCGACAATTCGCGCAAAGCAGTTTACGGCTACGACCAGCGCGTCGAAGTTTTCGGCGAAAAAGGCGTTGCAATGAACGGCAATGACATTCCCAACACTGCGACTTTCGCAGACGCTAACGGCACAGTCGGCGGCACGGCTTATCAAATAATGTGGGACAGATATGAGCAAGCTTTTGTTTCCGAGATGAAAGCGTTTGCAAAAGCAGTTATCAACAACGAAGAAACACCTGTAACCGTTGAGGACGGACTTTATCCGGTGCTTATGGCGGCGGCGGCAACTAAATCCTGCAAGGAAGGTCGCCCCGTTAAAATTTCGGAAGTTGACGTGTAAGGAGGCGTTGAGCATGTTGAAACGTTGCGCTTGTATCGACACGCTTTACACTGAAAAAGATTTCTACGAGAGATTTGCGGCGGCTAAGGCTGACGGCTTCGAGGCAGTTGAATTTTGGGATTGGAGAATCCGCGATTTAGATAAAGTTCGCGATGCCGCGCAGGAAGCCGGAATTAATATCAGCGGTTTCAATGGCGACAATGATTTTTCGCTCGTCGACCCCACGCACAAAGAAAAATATCTCGAAAATCTCAAGGCTTCTCTCGACGCAGCTAAAAAAGTTGGCGCACAAACCGTTACGATTCATTCAAACGCGCTCGGCGACGGCGGCATTGTCGTTAATCACTACGACGAACTTTCTGACACCGTCAAGCTTTGCTCCATGTATAATGCTTTGCTTGCGTCCGTCAAGCTCGCGGAAGAATATAAAATTCGCATGAACCTTGAGGGCTTGAATATCAAAGTTGACCACGTCGGCAATTTCTTGCAGACAACGCAAATGGCAGCAGAGGTTACGCGCCTTATCAATTCGCCTTATCTGATGATTTTGTTCGACGCTTATCACATGCAGTATAACGAGGGCGCGCTCTGCTATAACATTGAAAAATATTTCGACCAAATTGGGCATATTCACATTGCCGATTGTCCCGGACGTCACGAACCAGGCACCGGCGAAATTAATTATCATGCAGTTTACGAAACTTTGAAGCGTCTTGGCTATAAGTATCGCGTCGGCTATGAACTTTTCCCGCTGACTGATACACAAACTGCCGTTAAAGCTATCTTTACAGACTAAAAACCCCTTTATTTCAATGAGGAATGTGGAATTAGGACGTGTTGGTAAAGTCGA
>DJWY01000021.1:133912-154780 GCA_002448305.1 Selenomonadales bacterium UBA7018 | reverse complement strand
ATTCGCTACTTTGAAAGGAGGTGACTGTAAGTGTCAACGTTTGAACAGGTTAAGAAAATCGTCAAAGAGCAACTTGGAGTCGAAGAGGACGAGATTCAGATGAGCTCGACTTTCGTAGATGACTTGGGTGCTGATTCGCTGGACATAGTCGAATTGATTATGGCTTTTGAAGAGGAATTCAATATCGAAATCCCCGATGAGAAGGCTGAGAAAATCAAGACTGTGGAAGATGTAGTTAAGTACATAGACGAGCAGAACAACGCTTGACAAGCAATTAGGAGTTAGGAATTAGGAATTTCTTCATTCCACATTCCTAATTCCACATTCCTAATTGATTTTTGGAGAGGATTATTCGTGAGACTACCGGAACTTAAGATAGGAAATAAGATAGCAAGAATCCCAATCGTGCAGGGCGGCATGGCGATACGTTTATCAACGGCGCGGCTTGCGGCGGCTATGGCTTCTGAAGGCGGCATAGGTTTGATTGCGGCGTCGGGCATGGCTCATGAAGAATTGCGCTACGAAATTAAATTAGCGCGCTCGCTGACTGACGGAATAATCGGGATAAACATAATGGTTGCGGCGAGTGATTTTTTTGGCATAGTGCACACAGCGATTGACGCAGGCATTGATTTAATCGTCGCGGGCGCGGGGTTTTCGCGTGATATTTTTGGTTTAGGAAGGGAATCCGGCACGCCGATAGTCCCGATAGTATCCTCTGTCAAGCTGGCTAAGATTTCGCAGAAGTTGGGAGCTACGGCAATCGTCGTTGAAGGCAAAGAGGCGGGCGGACATTTAGGAACAGATATATCAGTTCGCGAATTGATTGAGCCGATAAAATCTGCCGTTCAAATTCCCGTGATAGCGGCGGGCGGCATTTTGACTGGCAAGGATATAGCTAAAGTTTTAAAGATGGGCGCGGACGGCGTACAAATGGGGTCGCGCTTTGCGGCGAGCTTGGAATCGAATGGCGCACCGAGTTTGAAGGAATATTATTTGAAGTCGCAACCGGAAGATGTCGTTGTTATAAATAGTCCGGTTGGCTTACCGGGCAGAGCGGTTCGGACGCCGTTTTCAAAGCGTGTCATGGAAGGCAACGTTCCGCCGAAAGTTTGCGATTCGTGTCTTAAAGCGTGCAAACATAATTTTTGTATAGTTCGAGCACTAACACGGGCGCAGCAGGGCGATTTAGATACGGGGCTTGTTTTTACAGGTGAATACATGCCGCGCATTAAAGAAATTTTACCCGTCAAGGAAATAGTTCGCCGCCTAGTTACGGAGGCGGAGGAATTTTATCAGCCATAAAAAAATCCCCTTCCGATTGGACGGGGAAATTTTTTTAGCCGAAAAACAGTTTAAAGACCGATTGAAAGTTTTCGTGCGCCGATTGCCAAACGGGTATTAGCGACACGCCGAAGAATAAAATTAGGTTTAGAACCATTGTTGCCAACGATTTTTTTGCAATAGAATAAAATGCTAAGATTACGCACAGGCACCAGATTGACAGTTGCCAAATTTCGACTTCGAGCGCGTCATGGTAGACTGAATAAATTAACACGCCGGTTACGAGCAGAATTAGGATTGACAGTGCGAGAATCCATTTAAAGCGGGTTGTCATGTGAAAAATTCCGTTGCCGTTTTCGTCTTTGACTTCGTCTAGCGACGTGACATCAAAGCGGGCGTCGCCTTCGTTGGGCTTTTTCAGCTCAGAATTTTTTTTAAAATCGTCTTCGTTCACAAAATCGCCTCCCTACTTGGAAACAATTTTAAAATTCTGTTCGCTCTTAGTCAACCTACTTTCAAAGGAGATGATTATTTTGGAGACTGCGCAAGATGAATTGAGAGAGATTTTATCAGCTATAAATGCTCGCGACGCTGAGAAATTTTCTGCCCACGTCGACTTAAAAGCTTTAATGGACATTGGCTATGATGAAGCTACTGACGTTTTAGCTAAGAACTGCGCGAAGTTCCACGAGCTTTATCCGAAGGATTTATTTTTCAAATTTGGTTCGACGATTTTGCGACTTTACAACGATAAATTTCGGAGCGTTCATTTGGGTTTGATTAGCAAAGTTATCGCCGCTTATTTTGACGGGAGTTTCAAGGACGCGAAAACTTTTTCTGCGACGCCGATTAAATTTCTTGCCGCCGAGCTGAATAATCTTCTGCAAGCTATCCGCGCAGATTTTGGCGAAGAAAATATTTTGGGCGATAAGGCGACGTTGGCAGTTAAAATGGTTGGCGACGATTCTAGTTATGGAAAGATGATAGGCGCATTGGATTTTGTTTTGGAGTTTGACAGGCGCGGCGAAGGTTGGCGGCTTTGCAAAATAAAAAATGTCGAGGAATTAGTTCCGCCTATTCTCGACATTGCAGAAAGGTATTGGCCTGCCTCTTGGGATTTGGGCATTAAGCTTTAAATTAAGTCTTCTCGGATAAAAATCAGGTTTTCGCCGCGAAATGCGAAGAACCATTTATATTTTGAGACGGCTTTAAAAAATTCGTAAGAGCAACCGCGTTTCATGCGGTCATGGAGTTCGATTACGAGCACTTTGACTTTTGAGAGCCATTCATCGACATTGGGTGCGCTGAAAACTTCTTTTTCTGCGCCTTCTATATCGATTTTAAGCAAGTCGATTTCGTCGAAGCCGGAAGCGCGGAGGAGTTTAGAGACGGTTATTGTTCTGAAAGAGTCTTCGTCTTCTGCTGTTGTCTCGAACGTCATAAAGCCCCAAGTTCCAAATCCTCTATCTTCTACGCGAATAAAAGTTTCTTTATCCCACAGCGCAGACTTTATAGGGTGAATGTTATCATAAAAAGTTGTATTGAACTTGAGGAGCTTGAAATTATCCCTTTCGGGTTCGACGGAATAAATCTGCGCAGTCGGATATTTATTAGCAAAGTAGACCGCCGCGCAACCGATATTGCCGCCGCAATCCAGAATCAATTTTGGCTGAAAATCGTTAATTGGCAGTTGATATTCTTGGAAGCCGAAAATTGAATTGATAATGCCCATATCTTCAACTATCGGGCGGCAAGCGAAAGGCGTAGAAAGTCCCGGAATATTAGCTATATTAAAGCCGAAAGACGCGTTGAATTGTGTTGATTCAGTGGGGGGGCGTAGTTTGATTTTCTGACATGTTTAAAACCTCCTGATTATTTATTGCGTCCGCAACAGTTTTTATATTTTTTGCCGGAACCGCAAGGGCAAGGGTCATTGCGACCGATTTTTTTACCGTCAGCGGTTTTAGCACGTTTCTGGACTTCGGCGGGGCTGGAGTCTTCGCCGTGAGAGGCTCGCGCCGTTTGCAATCTATCTTCAACCTTAGCTTGTTCGCGACGGATTGCGGCTTCTGCCTCTTTGGATTCGATTTGCGGCGGTTCGGAAGATTCGTCTTCCTGTTGCTGAACAACTGCGACGTGATACATTGTCGTTGCGATTTGGTCTTGGATTGCGCCTTCCATTTCCTCGAACATTGCAAGGGCTTCGATTTTGTATTCGACGAGCGGGGCGCGTTGTCCATAGGCACGCAGATTGATTCCCTCGCGGAGCATATCCATATGGTCAAGGTGTTGCATCCATTTATTGTCGACTATTCGGAGCATAACGACCTTTTCCAATTCGCGCATAATTTCCGACGTGAACATTTTTTCGCGCTGTTTATAAATATCTTCGGCTAATTTTTCTAAATGTTCCTTGAGTTCGTCGCGGCTCATGTTTTCCAGTTCGGAGACTTTCAAAGCTCCTGGCGGCGCGTAAATTTTTTCAGCGTCTTTGATTAGCTCATCGAGTTGCCATTCTTCGGGATAAAGTTTTTCGTTAGCGTACTGATTCATTTCCTGCTTGATAATATGATTTACCATGCCGCGAATATTTTCGCGCAGATTTTCGCCGCGCAGAATTTTTTTGCGTTCACCGTACATGATTTCGCGCTGTTGGTTCATGACGTCATCATATTCAAGGACGTGTTTACGAATATCGAAGTTGCGAGCCTCAACTTTTTTCTGCGCATGTTCGATTGATTTAGTTATCAGCGTATGTTCGATTGGCTCGTCCTCTTCCATGCCGAGTTTATCCATAACTTTCGCGATTGCTTCGGAGGCAAACAGGCGCATTAAATCATCTTCGAGCGAGATATAAAATCTTGATTCGCCGGGGTCGCCCTGACGACCGGAACGCCCGCGCAACTGATTATCAATGCGGCGTGATTCGTGGCGTTCGGTGCCGATAATGAACAGCCCGCCGAGTTCGGGGACGCCTTCGCCGAGTTTAATATCGGTGCCGCGCCCTGCCATATTTGTTGCGATAGTGACGGCATTTTTCTGACCGGCGTCAGCGACGATTTGAGCTTCCTTTTCGTGGAACTTTGCATTTAAAACGCTGTGCGGAATTCCGCGCTTTTTAAGGTAGCTACTAAGCTCTTCGGATTGTTCAATGGACGTTGTGCCGATAAGAACGGGTTGCCCTTTGGCGTGGACTTGCTCAACGGTTGCGGTGACGGCGCGATATTTAGCGCGTTTATTTTTATAAACAACGTCGGGGTGGTCGACGCGGCGGACGGGTTTATTAGTCGGGATAACGACGACGGGTAGCTTGTAAATTTTAAGGAATTCGTCTTCTTCGGTTTTAGCGGTACCAGTCATGCCGGCGAGTTTATCATACATGCGGAAATAGTTTTGGAAAGTGATTGTCGCGAGCGTTTGGGATTCGCGCTGAATTTTGACGCCTTCTTTAGCTTCAATGGCTTGATGAAGTCCGTCAGAATATCTGCGCCCAGTCATAAGGCGTCCGGTGAATTCGTCGACGATAACAATTTCTCCGTCACGCACGACGTAATCGCGGTCGCGTTTCATGAGAGCCTTAGCGCGAAGAGCCGCCGTAAAGCAATGGGAGTATTCGATATTTTCGGGCGCGTAGAGATTTTGAATGCCCAAAAATTTTTCAATCTTGGGAACGACGTCGTCATTTGGGGCGACGGTTTTTTGTTTTTCGTCGACTTTATAATCAACGTCTTCTTTTAGGTTAGCGACGGCGCGAGCCATAACGGCATACATATCGGTAGACTTTGCGCCGGGTCCGGAAATAATCAGCGGAGTACGGGCTTCATCGATAAGGATTGAGTCAACTTCGTCGACTATAGCAAAATTCAACGGACGCTGAACCATTTGTTCGACCTGAACGACCATATTATCGCGCAGATAATCAAAGCCGAATTCATTATTTGTGCCGAAGGTTACGTCACAGCTGTAAGCAAATTTTCTTTCTGGAAAGTCCATATCGTGGAGGATAAGACCGACAGTCAATCCGAGAAAGCGATAAAGTTGCCCCATCCACTCGCTATCGCGGCGGGCTAAGTAATCATTGACAGTAACCATATGGACGCCTTTTCCGCCTAGCGCGTTTAAGTAGACGGGCAGAGTTGCTACTAAAGTTTTACCTTCGCCGGTTTTCATTTCAGCGATTTTGCCTTCATGGAGACACATACCACCCATAAGTTGAACGTCGAAATGGCGCATACCCAAAACTCTGCGCGAAGCCTCTCTGCAGACGGCGAAAGCTTCGGGAAGAATATTTTCCATAGTTTCACCGGCTTGAAGGCGTTCGCGGAAATTATCGGTTGAGGCTGTAAGTTTATCGTCGGTGTAGTTTTGGAATTGGGGTTCGAGAGCATTGATTTTATCAACTGTTTTTTGCAGACGTTTAATTTCCTTATCGTTATTATCGCCTAAGAATCTTTTTAGGAATCCGAACAAAGTTATCACTCCTTGCAAAATTTTTTCCATGATAACAAAAAAAGTTGTTTGCGGCAAACTTTTTAGGGCTGGAAAAATTTTTTCAAAAATTTTTTGTCGGCTAGCAGGAATTTTGGAAAGAGTTGGCGAACCACCCTTTGGGGTGTGTGGGTGGTTGGTTGGGAGACCCGCCAGAAGCCCCCGCCGTTCCGAAAGAAAGTTTGACGCGAGAAGAGAGGCAGGGAGAGGGGGGGAGCCGCCAGCCCTCAATGAAATTTTTATGAAAAAGTCAATGAAAGGTCAGGGAAGGAAAAATGGGGTATCGGGAAGATTGGTTTGCGGAAAATAAATCGGATCATGGGTGGTACACGTGCGCGAAGTGCGGGAAGAAAATTCGAAAGTCTGAGGTTGACATTGACCACATCATACCGCAGAAGTACACGAAGATTGACCACGTTGGAAATTTACAGTGTTTGTGCAAGCATTGCAACCGGTCGAAGCAGGCGCGAGTTGGTTTGAAGGAAACGACAACTGATTTAGCTAAAACTAATGGCAAACGGATAGTTAAAAGTATAAAGTTTGCAGTCAAAGACGTTACGGAAAAAGTTTTGAAGAAGAAATAGCTTGACTTGTAAAAGCATAGCGTTTATAATGCAATGCGTTGACGGCTTGAAAGCGTCGATGAATTAAAATGGCGACATAGCCAAGTGGTAAGGCCGAGGTCTGCAAAACCTCTATCCCCGGTCCGATTCCGGGTGTCGCCTCCAAGTTTGTAAATTCCGGCACTGCCGTTTTGGGGAGTGCCTATTATTATGACAGGGGCAAAATCATGTTTGAAGATTTATCCCAAAACATTCAAGAGGCTTTTCGCAAGCTACGCGGGCATGGCAAGCTGACTGAAGACGACATTAACAAGGCGTTAAAAGATGTTCGCATGGCTCTTTTGTCAGCGGACGTGAATTATAAAATTGTTCGCGACTTCGAGAAAGCTGTTAAGGCTCGCGCACTCGGCACGGAGATTTTAAGCAATTTGACGCCCGCGCAGTCCGTTATCAAAATCGTCAACGAAGAGCTTGCAAATTTAATGGGCGGCAAGGCGGCGAAGTTGAATATTTCTTCGCATCCGCCGACGATTATTTTAATGGTTGGCTTGCAAGGTTCGGGCAAAACGACTTCGGCGGCTAAACTTGCATTGCAGATGAAAAAGCAGGGCAAACGTCCCGCGCTCGTTGCCGCAGATATTTATCGTCCTGCCGCAATTAAGCAGTTGCAAGTTGTCGGAGCGCAAGCGGAAGTTCCAGTTTTCACCGAAGACATAAAAGACGCCGTCCAAATTGCTAAGGACTCTATAAATTTTGCGAACAAGCACGCTCGCGACGTTCTGATAATCGATACTGCTGGGCGACTTCAAATTGACGAACGCTTAATGCAGGAGCTTAAGGACATTAAATCGACGGTTAAGCCGCATGAAATACTTTTGGTCGTCGACTCAATGATTGGTCAAGAAGCTGTCAACGTTGCTGAAACTTTCCACAATGCGCTAGGCGTCGACGGAATTGTTTTGACGAAGCTTGACGGCGATGCTAGAGGCGGTGCGGCACTTTCTATAAAGGCGGCGACAGGTTGCCCGATAAAATTTGTCGGTATGGGCGAAAAGTTGGAAGCTCTGGAAATTTTCCACCCTGACCGCATGGCGTCGAGAATTCTCGGTATGGGCGACGTGCTTAGCTTGATTGAAAAGGCGCAGTCGACGATTGACGCTAAGACCGCTGAAAAAATGGTTAAGAAAATCAAGGCTGATGAATTTACGTTGCAAGATTTTCTCGAACAACTTCAGCAGGTTAAAAAGCTCGGTTCGCTCAACGATTTAATTGCTATGGTACCGGGTCTTGGCGGACTTAAGAAAAAATTAATGGGTATCGACTTCGACCTTGACGGCAAAGAAGTTAAGCACATGGAAGCAATTATCCTTTCCATGACACCCAAAGAACGCGCTGACATTAGCATTATCGACGCCAAACGCCGCAAGCGTATTGCTATGGGTTCCGGCACTAAGGTTGCTGACGTTAATAAACTCCTTAAGCAATTTGAAGAAATGCGCAAGATGATGCGCAAGTTCAAGACGACTCAAGCTCAACAACAGCAGGCGTCAAAAAAAATCAAAGGTAAAAAAGGAAAAATTAAAAAGGGGAAGAATAATAAGCCAAAGATACCCGCGCTACCAAATCTTGGTGGCTTGTTGGGGCAACTGGGAAGTAAATTTCCCTTCAAAAAATAATCGAACAATGGAAAGGTGGTGAGATTGTGGTAAAAATCAGGCTCAATAGAATGGGCGCGAAGAAGCAACCTTTTTATCGCATCGTCGTTACGGACAGTCGTTCTCCGCGCGACGGTCGTTTTATTGAAATCGTCGGCAACTACGACCCGACTAAAAACCCCGCCATTGTCAATGTCGACGAGGAAAAAGTTATCGGCTGGATTAAAAACGGCGCGCAGCCTACCGATACTGTTCGCTCGCTCCTTAGCAAAAAGGGCATCATGAAGAAAATCCACGAAGAGCGCAAAGCGGTCAAAGCTGCAAAGTAATCATTGTACAAATTAGTTGAGGTAGAGGATCATGCAAGAACTTGTAACTGTGCTGGCAAAAGCACTTGTCGAAAAACCCGAAGACGTGCAAGTTGAGGCGGTTGAAGAAGAAGACCGCACAATTTTAAAACTGCACGTTGCAAAAGATGATATGGGCAGGGTCATTGGCAAACAGGGGCGCATTGCTAAGGCAATTCGCACCATAGTCAAATCCGCCGCAACACGCGAAAAGAAAAAAGTTTCAGTTGACATCGAATGACAAAGTCGGGGCGGTGAGCGATTAAGGCTTGCCGCTTTTTTGTTTAGGAATTAGGAGGTTTTCAAATGAACAGCATAAAAATTATCGTGCCGGTTACGGTCAAGGCTCGTCTTACGGAAAAATTGCGGGCGCGTCTCATTGATGAGGCGGTCAAAGTCGCCGAGCAAATGGAGCTTGAACTCAAGCAGATTAACATTGACATGCAACGCGAAATTGAGAGAAGTCCGGAGCACGAACGGCAGATTAGAAGTTATTTCAGCGGCGAAATGGCACCGCGTCAAGGGCGTTTGGACGAAGCGCATCATCGCAAGGAAACTTTTGAGAAATTGGCATTGGGCGCGGAAATTGTTCAAGGTTCGACGGAGCGTCAAGTTGAATTGAAAGTTGGCGATAATATTCGCGACGCTATGAACGTAGAAATTTTGGTAGAAGATGACAAAATCATTGCAATCAGAAGTTAAAGAAATAATCATTGGGAAAGTTGG
Source organism: Selenomonadales bacterium UBA7018 (assembly GCA_002448305.1). Classification (GTDB taxonomy): domain Bacteria; phylum Bacillota; class Negativicutes; order Selenomonadales; family Selenomonadaceae; genus Quinella. The sequence goes on along the minus strand of DJWY01000021.1, from coordinate 145,717 downwards.
CGCGGCGCGGGGGCTTGACGGCACGTTAAAAATAATTCCGCTGACTGATTTTGACGGGCGTTTCGACGACTTGAAGGAAATTTCTATTGGCGGGAAAATTTTTCGCGTGGAAGGCGTTAAGCATATCGGCGGGCAACTTTTCATGAAATTTGCGGGCGTGGACAGTCGGGAATCTGCGCGGGCTTTGACGAATAAATTTCTGACGGTCGACAGAGAAAACGCCGCGCCGCTTGACGACGGGGAGTTTTACACGTTCGACATTATCGGCTGTGAAGTTTTCGACGACGATAAAAAAATTGGCACCGTCACCAACATTTTGAAGACCGGCAGCAATGACGTTTTCGAGGTCGACGGGAATATTTTGATACCTGCGCTAAAGTCGGTCGTCCAGTCGATTGACATTGCCGCAAAAAAAATTCTGGTTGATTCAAATGCTTATTGACATTATAACTTTGTTCCCTGAAATGTTCGGCGGCGTTTTTGGCGAAAGCATAATCAAACGCGCTGTCGAAAAAAATATTTTGGAGATACGATTTACTCAACTGCGCGACTTCGCCTTTGATAAACACAAGCAAGTTGACGATTCGCCATTTGGCGGCGGCGCGGGCATGGTTTTAAAGCCGGAGCCGGTTTATCGCGCCGTTCGCGACGTGCTTAACAAATCGGACGATAAAATTTCGCGCAGGGTGATTATCACCGACCCTAGCGGCGAAGTTTTCACGCAAAGTAAAGCTAAAGAACTTGCCGCGCTTGACCAGATTATTTTTATCTGCGGACATTATGAGGGCTTTGACGCCAGAATTTACGACCTTGCCGACGAATTAATTTCGATTGGCGATTACGTTTTGACGGGCGGCGAACTTCCCGCAATGGTTATCGTTGACGCGGTGGCGCGAATGTTGCCAAATGTTTTAGGCTCAGCAGAATCAGCTACGACGGATTCATTTTTCGACGGGCTGTTAGGCTATCCGCAATACACGCGCCCGCGAGATTTTGAAGGAAAAATCGTCCCCGATGTTTTGTTATCGGGGCACCACGCGAACATAAAAAAATGGCGGCAGGAGCAAGCATTGAACTTAACACGCACCAGAAGACCTGATTTAATCAAATGAAGACGAAATATATTTTGACGGCGATTGGCATTTTCTTGATTCTGATTGGCGTTATGGGTATTGGAATTTATTACAACCTGCAGAAATTCGGCGATAAGCCAATTCATTCGCTTAGGGCGGCTCGTGACGCTATCGAAAGCCGCGACCTTGCGACTTTTAAAAAGTACGTTGACACCGACGCTATTCTTGAGACTGCCGCGCGGGAAATTTTAACTGTGCAGATTAATTCCGAGATTATGCCGAGCGTTTATTCTCTGGACGAACTTAAAACGCGCTACGAAAATCAGCTGAAGCCCGATTTTATGAAATCTGCGCGGGCGGCTCTTGATGAATACATTTTGACAGGTAAAGTTACTTTTCCGAATAATCCCAGCGAGGCGCAGAAATTTTTTATTAAATCGGGCGTGACTTCCTGCGAGATAAAAGATTTTGGGACGCCGCACCTTGTCGGCAATGTTATGACTTCGTCCGTGATTTTCTACAATACGCAGTTGAAATTTAGTTTCGAGTTGGAATTGGAATTGGAGCCGTCCGCAGAAATTAATTGGCGCGTAACGAGCGCGAAAGGCTTTGACGATTACTACAACGCTTATCGTAGCGCGTTGCGCCGCAAGCTTGATTCACTCAACGCCCCCATTGGTCGGCAGATGGACGAAATTTTTAAAGTTAAAAGCTTCAAGGTTAAGAGCGGGGACGGTGACGAATACGGCTTTTCCAAAAATCTTATTATCACGCTGAAAGCCGACGTTTATTCCAAAAAGCCGCTTGCGAAAGTTTTCGGCAACGTTATTATTCTCGACAAGGACGGCAAGGAAAATTTCACGCCGTTTTCTATCGATATGTTCGGCGCGGCGCAGGGCGTTCAGTCTTTCGACGTGACTAAAACTCTTAATCCTTTTATCCGCGCAGATTCTGACGCAATGAAGCACGGACTTCGCAAAAAAGATATTCACATTGAAATTACGGAAATAATTTTCGCGGACGGCACAAATTTAAAACTGCTTGACCATTTGCCCGAATAATTCTTGAAAAATTTGTTTATGCATAATATAATTTCGCCCGATAGAGGCGAATTTTTTTAGAGGTGATGATATGACGAATAATCCAAGCGTATCCGTGATTGTGCCTATGTATAAAGTTGAGCCGTATATAAAAATTTGCGTCGACAGCATTTTGAATCAGACATTCCAAGACTTTGAAATTATTTTGGTAGACGACGCTTCACCGGATAAAACTTTTGAGCTTTGCCAGAAACTTTACGGCGACAATGATAAAGTTAAATTATTCCGCCACGAAAAAAATATGGTGAAGTATTCCGCCGCTTATGCTCGCAATACCGGTTTGAAAAATGCTCGCGGCAAGTACGTTTACTTTGCCGACAGCGACGATTTTATTTTGCCTTATGCTTTAGAAAGGCTTTACAATACCGCCGAAAGATATAACGCGCAAGTTGTTCACGTGGCGGGGCGTTATGAACTTTTTCAGGACGAGATTGAACCCATTCGCCAGGAAAATTTAAAGCTGATGTGGGACGCATACGACAAAGAAGGTTTTCTGCATAATAATATTGTTGAGCGACTTGACAGGAATTGGAAAAATGGTGAGACGCGCTCTTTGGTGTGGCTTTGTTTTTGCAGGCGCGATTTTTTGGAAGAAAAGCACATTGATTTTTTGCCAGTAATTTCTGAAGATGAAATTTTTTGCTTTTCGCTTTTGGCTGCGGCTGAACGTTATTATATTCTTCACGACGCTCTTTATATTTACCGCAATATGCGCAAGAATTCGGTTATGGGTTCAAAAAATTTTGATAAGATTTCAAGTGCGATTAAAGCGGGTATTCTTGCCTTAAATTATGTTGGAAATGTTCTTGACAAAATACCGCGCTTTGACGGTTACGAACAGTGGCGCGAAAACCTCATGAATTATAAAACCTTTTATGGTCTTGTTGGACATTCATTTCCATATTACGCGGACTTAAACATAACTGCGGAGAAAAATGCTCTTGTCAAGGAGGCTTTGACTCCGTACTTTGGGGCTAATGAAACTTTTGTTCGACTTTTATTTAACAATTTTCAAATCTATTTTCGTCAAAGCAATATTCTTGCCCAAAAGTTAAATGCATTTAATTCGCAAGCCATGAATTTGTTTAGCCGCATTGATATTTCTGGCAACAAGATTGTTTTTAACAATTTCAACGGCAGGGGCTATGGTTGCAACCCGAAATACATTGCGGAAGAAATTTTGAGGCAGAATTTGCCATACGATTTAGTTTGGCTCGTGAATGATTTAAATGAGCCTATGCCCGCTAAAATTCGCAAGGTTTTATATAATAGTATTGATTCTGCTTATGAAGTAGCGACGGCAAAAGTTATCGTGACTAACTACAAAACTTTATTGCCCTTTCCTAGCAAAAAGCAGGGACAATATTTTATTACGACGTGGCACGGATTAGAATTTAAAAAGGTCGAGCAAGAAGCCGAAGAGAAATTGCCGCCCGATTATGTCAAGCAGTCGAAGATAAATTCTAAAATAACCGACCTTATGTTGGCGGATAGTGAATTTGGTTTTGAAGTAATGATGCAGTCATTTTGGTACGCTGGCGAGATTATGAAATGCGGGTTGCCGCGCAATGACATTTTCTTTAATCGTGACGATAAACTTATTCAGCGCGTAAGGGAAAATTTGAATGTGCCCGCCAAGAACAAAATTATTATGTACGCGCCGACTTTCAGAGACAATCCCGCCGCTTTTGCTGATGTTTACGACTTCGACGCAAAAAGACTTTTAAAGACTGTCGAGAAAAAATTTGGCGGCAAGTGGACATTGCTAATACGTTTTCACCCGAACATTGCCGGAACGGATTTTGCTCAAAAATTTCTTGCCGGTTCCGAAAATATAATCAACGTGACGAATTATCCCGACATGCAGGAGCTTATCATTGCTTCGGACGTTTTGATTTCCGATTATTCGGGCGCGATTTATGACTTTATGCTTTGCGGCAAGCCCGTTTTCATTTTCGCCAAAGATTACGACGGCTATCCGAAAGAACGAGGCTTTAAGCAGTTGTATTTTGATTTGCCGTACAAGGTGAACCGCACAGAAAACGAGCTTCTCAACTGCATAAGAACTTTCAATGCAAAGAGTTTGAAGTCGAAGATTAAAAGATTTATGGAGGCAGTAAAGCCTTTCGACGATGGGCACGCTTCAGAAGCTGTCGTTGCGCGAATTAAGGCTGTTATAGTTTAGGAGGTTGTAAGTTGGAAAAAATCAATGTTGTGCTTGTTGTTTTGAACAAGAATTTTTTGGAGCAAGCGATACGGAATTTAAATTTCGACAGAGCGAATTTAGCGGCCATAATCATGGACAGCGGCGAGAAAACTTTTCAAGTCGACGAAAGAAAATTCCCGATTAGTTCCTTTTCTGATGCGATTAAGACTGTGAGAGAGTACAAAAATTTTGTTTGGCTGATTATCGGCTACGAAAATGGCATTGGCGATATTCTCAAGATGAAAAAATTTCTGCGGACGCATGGTGTATCGGAAAGCAATATTGTCAACTTTGAAATGACCGAGCAAATTAATCCGACGTGGCTTGCGAATTTACGTCATGTTGAAGAGAACGGCGCAGATTTTTTCGTGACTGGAAATGAATTTACTCGCGACGGCGTGAATTTTAAATTTATTCCGCCTGTATTTGCAGAAAATGCTAAAGGCGGCGTCAATCTTGCCGATTCTTATCAAGACTTGCAGCAAAGTTATCTGACTGCCAAGCATGTTTTCGAGCACGTCGCGCCGGGTTCGATTAAATTTGTATTAATTGGGCTTGAGCCGGATTCTTTTCGCTACGATAACGCGAAAGATTTTCAGCACTGCGCTAAAAATTTCCAATACGCAACGGCCTTGAACTTTGAATCGGAAAACAGGCACGATAAGCTTTTGAAAGATTTAACCAGTGACGAATTCAAAAATGTTTTTGCTACAACTCCTGAACAGGCGGATTTAAATTTCGACGCGATAAAATCTTCTATTGGTCGCGAGTTTTCTGTCAAGGCTGTTGTTGATTGGAAGGATTATATTCCGTCTGATTCTGGACAAAATGACACTAAAATTCTAAAGGACTATATTGAGCGTTGTCTTGAAGGGCTCGACCGTGATTTTTCCATTAAGGCAAATATTAATTGGAATGACGACGAAAATTTTGTGCAGAAGAATATCCAAATTCTTAAGGATTACATTGAACTTTGTCGCGATAACGGCGCGAAGCCTATCGGCGTAGTTATTCCTTTATCTCCCGCCGTCAGGAAACATTATCCTAGCGAAACTCTAAAGAACTTCCGCAAGATAATTCAGCAACTTGGAGAGAGTCATAATTTCCTTTGCATTGATTGGTTTGACCATCTCGATTACAACTGTTTTTATGATATGCTACATTTAAATTTGCGGGGGACTTTGTTTATCAATTCCGTTATTTCTATGAAACTCAATTTGAGCGATATTATTCCCGCTGAAAATTTCTGTAATATGAGTTACTATTACTTTAAAACTTTGGCGTGGACTGCCAATAAAGATGATTACAACGCGCTAATGGAGCGAATTTTTAAAGCTTCCGCGCAGAGAATCCGCGCTAAAAAGAAAATTAAGATTGGGTTTGCTATGGTTGAGGCGGCTCATTGGTGCGGGAAAGATTTATACGACCTTTTCGCTAATGATGACCGTTTCGAGACGACGGTTTTTCTTTGTTTGGACTTCAACAAGCCGGCTAACGACGTTATCAAGGCAGATTTTAAGCGCGGCGTTGAGCAATTAAAATCGCACGGGATAAACGTTGTTCCTATAACAAATAAAAAGGCTGAAGTTCCCGTTCAAGACGTTCTTATATATCTTTCGCCTTATCTTGGGCGATTCCCTGTTTGTTTTAATCTGAATAACGTAACGGCTAAAACTCTCGCAACTCATATTCCTTACGCCTTCGACACTTCTTACCATATCAAGAGATTTTACAGCGGTGAACTTTTTCTTATTCTCTGGAAAGTTTTCTTTTCTTCGGCTGTGACTTTCGACATTTACAAGGAGAAATGCATTATCGGCATGCCGCGTGGACTGTATAGCGGGTATCCGCGCATGGATATTTTCTTCAAGCCCGATACGAAATTTCATTTTGATTGGAAGATGACTCGTCCCGACGCGAAGAAAATTATTTGGGCTCCGCACCATTCCATAAAGGGCGATACTTCTATCAGGTATGCAACTTTCCAATGGAATTGGAAAGTTATGTACGAAATCGCCAAAGCTAATCCGTCTATCTCGTGGATTTTCAAGCCTCATCCTTGGCTACTCTATACGGCTGTTCGCGAAAAAGTTTTTCCTTCGGCGGCGGTTTTCCAGAAATATCTTCAGATGTGGGACGAATTGCCTAATGCTATGGTTTACACCGGCGGTTATTATCAAGATATTTTTGCGACGTCCGACGGGCTGATTCATGATTGCGGCTCTTTTTCTGCTGAATATCAATATATGGATAAACCGATGATTTATTTGACACGTCCGGAGCAAAATCACAATAAGCTTGGCGATGAAATTTTGAGTGCGTCTTATCTTGTTGACGGAAAAGATTTCAATGGGATTGCCGCACTTGTGCAAAGAATTTTTATTGAAGGCAAGGACGATAAAGCCGCCGAGCGCAAGAAAGTTTTCGATAAGTATTTGAACTACCCGAAGGCGAACGGCATGTTGGCGAGCAATTTTATTTACAAGAGCATTGCAGACGAATTTAAATAAAATTTTGCGCACGAAAAAAGCGACTCACTCAAGGCGAGCGGGTCGCTAATTTTTTTATAATTCAATGGAAGATTTTATCTGCGCGGCAACTTGTTTCATGGTGTAGGCGGTTTGCACCAGAGCCATTCTTACGAAGCCTTCGCCGCTTGGTCCAAATGCTGAACCAGGCGTAACCATGACATTAGCTTTTTCAAGCAAGATTTTAACGAATTCTTCTGACGTGCCGAATTTTTCTGGGACTGTTGCCCATACGAACATGGTAGCTTTTGGCTTGTCGATTTTCCAGCCAACTGCGTTTAGTCCGTCAATCAGCGCGTCAATTCGTTCGATATAAGCCGCCCGTGTCTGGTCGATAACTTCTTGCTGACTGCGCAACGCCGCGATTGCCGCCTTTTGTATCGGAAGAAATAATCCGTAATCGATATTGCTTTTTAAAAGCTTGACGTGGCGGACAATTTCCCGATTGCCTAAGCAAAAACCGACTCGCGCTCCGGCAATACCGTATGTTTTCGACAGCGAGTTAAATTCTACGCCAATATCTTTCGCGCCCTTGAAACTCAAGAAGCTAAAACCTTTCGAGCCGTCAAAAATCAGCTCGCTATAGGCGTTGTCGTGCAGTACGATGATATTATACTTTTTGGCGAAGTGAATTAGCCGTTCGTAAAAATCGGCGGGTGCAATAGCTGTCGTCGGGTTATTCGGATACGACACAACCATAAATTTTGCGCGTTCGGCGATGTCTCTAGGAATTTTTTCAAGCTGGATAATGTAATCGTGCTCTTTAAGTTGCGGCATGTAGAAAATTTCTGAGCCGGCGAGTTTTGCACCGTCCGCAAAAATTGGGTAGCACGGGTCGGGCACTAATGTTAAATCGCCGTCATCAATCAGCGTCAACGCAATGTGCGAAAGTCCTTCCTGCGAACCCCACAGCGAACAAACTTCCGACGCAGGGTCTATTTCAACTCCGTAGCGGCGGCGATACCATTCGGCGACTTCGTTTAAAAGTTCGCGCTTATCGGTTATGGCGTAAACGTAATTTTCGGGCTTGAGAGCTTCTTCTGATAGAACTTTCATGACGTGCGCGGGCGGTGGGATATTTGGTGCGCCGATTGATAAATCTATGACTTTTGCGCCGGACGAAATTTTTTCTTGCTTCATTGCGGCTAGCCGTGCGAATACTCCTTCGCCGAAATTATTCATGCGCCTTGCGAATTTCAATTTATCATCTCCCATAGGCATTTACATTACGATTTTGCCGAAGTCAGCGATTTTGGCAATCAGTTCGTCTATCGACTTCAACAGCGCGAGTCTATTTTTTCTAAGCGTCAAGTCTTCGTCCATAACCATTACCGAATCGAAGAAAGAATCAATCGGCGTGGAAATTTTCTTCAGTGCGTCAAGTGCGCCGAGATAATCTTTTTTATCGATAAGTTCGCCCGCTACAACCTTTATTGCTTCAAATGCTTTGTACAAAACTTTTTCGGCGTCGAGCGTGTAAAGTTCGGCGTCCATTTCGTTTGATTCAGCTTTTTTAGCAAGATTGCTGACGCGCACGAACGATTGAATATTTTTCGTTGAATCGGGCATTGCAATGAATTGTTCGACAGCCGCCGCTTTAAGCGTGACTTCAAACACGTCATCAACATTATCAATCACGGCGTCAATAATGTCGTAGCGCGTCGAGTTGCTCAAAACATTTTTGACGCGCAGACGCATAAAGTCGGCGACTTCCTGCTGAATTTTTTCGCGTCCAACTTCGTCCGTAATTTTCAGCAAGTCCATAGCCAATTCAACAATCTCGCTGATTGAAAGCGACCAACGCGCACCCGTTAAAAGATTGACAATGCCCAAAGCTTGACGGCGCAGGGCGAAGGGGTCTTGCGAACCAGTCGGAATTAGATTGCGGCTGAACGTCGCGACAATGTTATCAATTTTATCAGCAAGGCTTAAAATTTTTCCGGCAGTCGTTTTGGGCTGAGCGTCTCCAGCGAATCGCGGCATGTAATGTTCATCAATCGCCGCGCAGACTTCGTCAACTTCGCCGTCAAGTTTAGCGTATTCGCGTCCCATAACGCCTTGAAGTTCGGTAAATTCCGTGACCATGCCCGTAACTAAATCGGCTTTGGAGAGTTGCGCCGCCCGAATTGCGTTGGTTGCGTCGACGCCGAGCACTTCAGCAATTTTTTCGACGAGCTTAACAAGGCGTTCGGTCTTTTCGTAAACAGAGCCTAGCCCCTCTTGAAAGACGACAGTTTTTAATTTATCGCGATGAGCCGCCAAAGATTTTTTCCTGTCCTCGTTGAAGAAAAATTGCGCGTCCTCAAGGCGAGCTTTCAAAACTCGTTCGTTGCCGTGCTGTACAATGTCAAGATAATCCTTGCCGCCATTGCGAATTGTAATAAACAGCGGCATCAATTCACCGTCGGAATTTTTTACGGGGAAATAGCGTTGGTGGTCGCGCATTGGAGTTATCACAGCTTCGGCGGGCAGTTGCAAATATTTCGTTTCAAACTCTCCAGCAAGTGCCGTAGGATATTCGACGAGATAAAGAACTTCTTCTAAAAGGTCGTCGGTAATTTCGGCGACGCCGCCTTTTGACTTTGCGACTTCATTAATCTGCGCGGCAATCATTTCGCGCCGTTGCATTTGGTCGACGATAACGAAATTTTCCGCGCAGGCTTTAACGTAATCGCCGGCAGATTTAATGTCGAAATTGCCCATGCTTAAAAATCTATGTCCGCGAGAAGTTCTGCCGCTTTGGACGTTAGCGACTTCAAACGGAATAATTTCTTCGCCGAAAAGCGCGACAATCCAACGCAACGGGCGAATAAATTTAAAGTCCAGATTGCCCCAGCGCATATTATTGGGGAAGTTCAAATCGCAAATGATTTTCGGAAGGAGCGTCTTGAAAATTTCGGCGGAACTTTTGCCCTGCTCACGAATCACCGCGTAAATATATCCGTCGCGAACGATTAAATCTTCGGGGCGAATTTTATTTTTCTTAGCAAAGCCAATCGCCGCTTTAGTGGGCTTGCCGTCCGCGTCGAAAGCAATCTTAGCAGAGGCTCCGCGCTTTTCTTCCTCAACGTCGGCTTGATTCGGGGCAACGTCGCTGACAAGCAGAGCCAATCTGCGCGGCGTGCCGAGTGTCTGAACTTCGCCAAAATCAATCCGCGCCTCTGTCAAATTTTTCTGCACAAGTTCCTTAAGCTGATTCAAAATGGCGGGCATAGCGTGCGCGGGGATTTCTTCTGTGCCAATTTCTAAAAGCAAAATTTTCTTATCCATTACGCGCTCACCTCCGATTTTTTCAGCAAGGGATAGCCGAGTTCTTCGCGCTGTTTAAGATAAACTTCGGCGCACATGCGAGCCAATTTTCTTACGCGCCCGATAAACGCTGTGCGCTCACTTACGCTGATTGCGCCGCGTGCATCAAGCAAATTGAATGTGTGCGAACATTTTAAAACATAGTCGTAGGCGGGGTGCACGTAGCCCAGCTTGATAATCCGGACGGCTTCCGCCTCGTACTTATCGAACAGTTCAAATAATAAATTCTCGTCGCTCAAGTCGAAAGCGTAACTGGTCTGCTCGTATTCGTTCTGGTGAAAAATATCGCCATAAGTCACGCCCTCTGCCCATTCGACGTCATAAACATTTTCGACGCCCTGAATATACATTGCGAGCCGCTCTAGCCCGTACGTTATCTCAACGGCGACCGGCTTAACGTCTTGACTGCCGACTTGCTGAAAATACGTGAACTGCGTTATCTCCATGCCGTCGAGCCAAACTTCCCAGCCGAGACCCCACGCGCCTAAAGTTGGCGATTCCCAGTTGTCCTCAACAAAGCGTATGTCGTGCTTTTGCGCCTCAATGCCGATTGCCGCTAAACTTTCCAGATAAAGTTCCTGAATGTTATCGGGCGACGGTTTCATAATCAGTTGCAGTTGATGATGTTGATAAAGGCGATTGGGATTGTCGCCGTAACGCCCATCAGCCGGTCTGCGCGAAGGTTCCGTGTATACCACGTTCCAAGGCTCCGGTCCCAATACTCTTAAAAATGTAAACGGGTTCATTGTGCCCGCGCCTTTTTCCACGTCGTAGGGTTCTGCCATTATGCAACCCTTATCCGCCCAAAACTTTTGCAGGGCAAAGACCATTTCTTGATACTTCAAGCTTGTTACCTCCTTAGTAAATTTCAAACCCGTTATAGCAAATGAAAGTTGCAATGTCAATTCGTTTGACAATTACGACGCAAACGTTTATTATCAACAAAGCAAATTTTAGGAGGTATATTTTATGCCAATGATGGATTTAAGCAAATATGGTATCACGGGCACGACCGAAGTTCTTTACAACCCGACCTACGAAGTACTTTTCAACGAAGAGACTAAACCGGGTCTTGAAGGCTTTGACGTTGGACAGGAAACGGAACTCGGCGCAATCAATGTTATGACCGGCATTTACACCGGACGTTCGCCTAAGGACAAATTTATCGTCTACGATGACACGACCAAAGAAGGCGCACCCGGCGAAATTTGGTGGACGACTCCCGAATATCCCAACGATAATAAAAAATGCTCCGTCGAGAGTTGGAAAGCTCTTAAGAAACTCGCGATTGAAGAACTTTCTAACAAACGCCTTTTCGTTGTCGACGGCTTCTGCGGCACTCATAAAGATACCCGCATGAAAATTCGTTTCATAATGGAAGTTGCTTGGCAAGCCCATTTCGTTACCAACATGTTCATTCGCCCGAAAACTCAAGAAGAATTCGACCAAGAGCCGGACTTTGTCGTTTTCAACGCCTCCAAAGCAAAAGTCACCAACTGGAAAGAACTCGGACTTAATTCCGAAACGGCTACCGTTTTCAATATCACCGATAAAGAACAGGTTATTCTGAACACCTGGTACGGCGGCGA
>DJWY01000021.1:90643-133864 GCA_002448305.1 Selenomonadales bacterium UBA7018 | reverse complement strand
TGGTACGGCGGCGAAATGAAAAAAGGTCTTTTCTCCATGATGAATTATTTCCTGCCGCTCAAAGGAATTGCCGCTATGCACTGCTCCGCCAATACCGATATGAACGGCGAGAACACTGCGATTTTCTTTGGACTTTCCGGCACGGGCAAAACGACCCTTTCTACCGACCCGAAGAGATTGCTTATCGGCGACGACGAACACGGCTGGGACGATACCGGCGTTTTCAATTTCGAGGGTGGCTGCTACGCGAAAGTTATCAACCTTGACCCCGTTGCCGAGCCTGACATTTATAACGCGATTCACCGCGATGCACTCCTTGAGAACGTCACCGTTGATAAGAACGGCAAGATTGATTTTGCTGATAAATCCGTCACGGAAAATACCCGCGTCAGCTATCCGATTTATCACATTAAAAATATCGTGCGCCCCGACAGTCACGGACCCGCCGCGCAGTCGGTTATCTTCCTTAGCGCGGACGCATTTGGCGTATTGCCGCCCGTCTCGATTCTGACTTCCGAACAGTGCAAATATTATTTCTTGAGCGGTTTTACTGCTAAACTTGCGGGCACTGAGCGTGGAATTACTGAACCCACTCCGACTTTTAGCGCGTGCTTTGGTCAAGCGTTCCTTGAACTGCACCCGACTAAATACGCTGAAGAACTCGTTAAGCGCATGGAAAAGAGCGGCGCGAAAGCTTATCTCGTCAACACCGGCTGGAACGGCACCGGCAAGCGCATTTCCATTAAAGATACTCGCGGCATTATCGACGCGATTTTAGGCGGCGCGATTAAAAATGCTCCGACTAAGAAAATTGCTATTTTCGACCTTGAAGTTCCGACCGTCCTTGAAGGCGTCGCGACAAATATTCTCGACCCGCGCAACACTTACGCTGACCCGACTGAATGGGATAGAAGAGCAGAAGATTTAGCGAGCCGCTTTATCAAGAACTTTAAGAAATACGAATACAACGCGGCGGGCAAAGCTCTCGTTGCGGCTGGTCCTCATCTTTAATTTTTAAGTAATTAATTGACTGCAAAATAAATTTCAAAGTCCTCTTCAGGAAAATTGAAGCGGGCTTTTTTCTTTGATTCTAATCGCTCCTTAAAAGTTTCGTGGTAAATTTTTTTGGACTTCTGAAAATCTGTGTTATAATCAGCAAAAATTTTGACTTAGAGGAGCGAACAATATGATAAAATTTTTGAAAAGGGTTTTGATAGGTGTGAGCCTGTGTTTTATGTTGATGACGGGCGGCGAGGCTGAAGCGGTTGATTATTACAGCGCGATTTATCAGACGGTTAATCGCTATAACGGCAACGAAGTTGAATGCGATTGGATAACGCGCGCGATTCTTTATGCGTCGAGCGAGTATCAAGTTGACCCGATTTTGATAACGTCGATAATGGAGGCGGAAAGCAATTTCAATTTCCGTGCAGTAAGTCCGGTTGGTGCAGTTGGGCTTATGCAACTTATGCCGTCGACGGCGGCGAGTTTAGGCGTTAATCCGCATAATCCGCTTGAAAATATTATCGGCGGCACGATTTACATTAAGAATCAGCTTGGGCGTTTTCAGAACTGGGGAGCGTATTCCGTGACGGACGCGGTTGCGGCGTACAATGCCGGACCTGGCGCGGTCGAAAAGCATGGCGGTGTTCCGAATTATTCAGAAACTGTCCATTACGTCATAAAGGTCGCGAACAATTATAAAAATCTTTTGACGCTGATTCAGTCTTAAAATTTTCGCATCGGTGATTGTTATCACGTATAAAATTTTTCTGTGTGCTAAACTATCAAAAGTTCTCCGAGCGAAAGCGTCTAAAGCATAGCCATGACGCTTAGTCGGGGTGACGAGGGAAACTTCGTCGCCTTCCCTGTTTGAAAAGGAGACACCCATACTGCGCAAGCTATTTTTTGGGCTATCCTTTTTGCGGGATAGTCCTTAAACTTTTTCTGGGGTTGATAGCATGAAAAAATTTTTTGCTATAATCTGCGCGGCGTTGTTAATGACAGGTTGCGGCGGAAGTGAGCACAAGCCCGTTGAGTTGCACGTATCAGCGGCGGCGAGCTTAACTAATGTCATGAATGAACTTGCTGAGCTTTACGGCAAAGACAATCCGAATGTCAAAATTATTTTCAACTTCGGGTCGAGCGGCGCACTTCAGCAGGCGATTGAGAACGGCGGCGACACTGATTTATTTTACTCCGCCGCGCAAAAGCAAATGAATGCGCTTGACGAAAAGGGCGAACTTGCCGAAGGTACGCGCAAAGATTTGCTCCGCAATGAAGTCGTGCTTATTGTTCCCGCAGATAGCGAAAAAGGCATTATGAGTTATGACGACGTGGCGAGCGATAAGGTTGAGAAAATTGCGTTGGGCGAGCCTAAAGGCGTTCCGGTCGGACAGTACAGCGAAGAAATTTTCACGGCGTTAAATATTCTCGACGCAGTCAAGGCAAAGGCGGTTTACGGTTCGGACGTGCGACAAGTTTTGGCGTGGACTGAAAGCGGCGAAGTTGATTGCGGCGTTGTCTACGCGACTGACGCGGCTATTTCCGATAAAGTCAAAGTTATCTGCGCGGCTCCTGAAGGAACGCACAAGCCGGTTATCTATCCTGCCGCCGTGATTAAGTCTTCCAAAAATCTTGACGTCGCTAAAAAATTCCTAGACTTCACAAACTCCAACGTCGCCAAGAAAGTTTTTGAGAAATATGGATTTAAGAGTATCGATTAGAAAAAAATTGCGAGACTTCGTGCTTGACGTTGATTTTTCTGTTCGCGACGAAATTTTTGCTTTACTGGGCGCGAGTGGTTCCGGCAAGTCAATAACGCTGAAATGCATTGCGGGGATTGAGACGCCAGACGAAGGCGAAATTATTTTGAACGGGCGAACGCTCTTCGATAGCGCGAAAAAAATTAACCTGCCGCCGCAACTTAGACGCGCAGGTTATCTTTTTCAAAACTACGCGCTTTTCCCTAACATGACGGTTGCAGAAAATATTTTATTGGCGGCGGTCGGCTCTGCGGAAGAAAAGCGGCATAAGCTTAAAGAAAATCTTTCGCGCTTTCAACTCGACGGCTTAGAAAATGTTTATCCCAATGAACTTAGCGGCGGACAACAACAGCGCGTTGCATTTGCTAGGGTTTTGACTTCGCACGCAAAAATTTTGCTATTGGACGAGCCGTTTTCAGCGTTGGATAGTTATTTGCGTTGGCAGTTGGAACTTGAGCTTGCCGAGATTTTCAAGATTTACGGCGCGGCAATTTTGGTTAGTCATGAGCGCGGCGAAGTTTATCGGCTGGCAGATAGGATTGCAGTCATGAACGCGGGGAAAATTGATACGGTCGACGGCAAGCGCGAAATTTTTAAAAATCCTAAAACATTAGCCGCGATGATTCTCACCGGTTGCAAAAACATTTCGTCCGCTAAAAAGATTTCCGCTAATAAACTTTTCGCCGAAGATTGGCAACTAACATTGACTGCCGAAAATATTCCCGACGATTTAAAATTTGTTGGGATACGCGCCCATGATTTAGAACTCCGCGCAGAGCCGGACGAAAATACTTTTGCTATGGAAGTCGTGCAGATTATTGAGGACACTTTTTCTTATATCGTAATGGTTCGGGCTAATGGCGGCAAGCCGATTCGCTTTGAAGTCGACAAAAACTTTTTTCAAACCAGCAAAATTTATCTGCGCTTCCCGATTGAGAAAATTATTTTGGCGAGTGATTGAAATGGAAATAAGTCCGTTGATAATAACGCTGAAAACTTCGGCGGTCGCGACGGCGATAACATTTTTTGCAGGGATTTTCTTAGCGTACGTCGTGTGCAATTTAAAGCGCGGCAAAGCGTTCGTCGATGCCGTGATAATGTTGCCAATGGTCTTGCCGCCGACGGTGGTAGGATTTTTTTTGTTATTGTTACTGGGCAAGCGTAGCGCGATAGGAAAATTTTTCTTGCAGTTCGATATAAATTTTGTGTTCACGTGGAAGGCGGCAGTAATCGCGGCGGTTGTTGTGAGCTTGCCGCTAATGTACAGGACAACACGCGGAGCTTTTGAACAACTTGACCGAAATATAATTTACGCAGCGCGGACGTTAGGCGTTAGCGAGTGGAAAATTTTTTGGCGAATACTTTTACCCAATGCGCGAAGCGGAATTTTAGCGGGATTAGTTTTGAGTTTTACGCGGGCAATGGGGGAATTCGGAGCAACGATAATGTTCGCAGGGAATGTGCCAGGCGTGACGCAGACAATGTCGACGGCGATTTACGCGGCAGTTCAAGCCAACGATTACGATTTAGCATTCAAATGGGCGTTGGTCGTGTCGCTGTTCGCGTTAATTTTTATCTATGCTATGAACGCTGTAATTTCAAAGGAAAAAAGAACTTTAGATTAAGTCGCGAAGTTTTTTTATCGATATATAAGGCAAACAGGGAAGATAAACTGAAAAATTTTAGCAAGGACGCAACCAACTTAGGTGGTGGAAATGATGTTTGTAAACAAAGTAGGCTCGACCGCGAATTATTATTCCAATGTGGCGGCAACAAGGTATGCAAATGCGGCGACGGCTACTCGTGGCGTGTCCCAATATGAAGCGTTTACTCCGTCAAAGGAAGCGCAGAGTTTTAGCGCGATGCTTAAAAAGCTTAAAGCAACTTCGGAAGTTCGCCAGGATAAAGTCAGCGAGTTCCAAGAAAAAATTTCTTCCGGTCAATATTCCGTTCCGGCAGAAAATATCGCGCTCAGTCTTTTAACCAATCGCTATTGAGGCGGCGTCATGTGGCAAGCTTTGATTGATACGCTAGACAAATTCGGCGCAACTTATGACGATTTGGCGACGCTCGGCGAAAAAAAATATTCGGCTTTAGTAAACGTCGACATGAAAAGTTTTTCCGCTCTTTTGGAAGAAGAAAAAGCTATCATAGCCAAAATTAATAAGCTCGAACAAAATCGCCTTGAACTTTTTAAGGACTTATCTAAATCAACAGAGGCGACGTCAGCGGAAGATTTTTATAAATCAGCTCCCGCGCCAATCGCCGAAGAATTATTTAAGTTGCATAAGCGGCTTGTCGAAAATGTTCAACGCGCTTTGAAACTTCGCGACGATAACCAAGTTTTAGCTCAATGCGCTTTGGATTCCGCGCAGATTAAGTTAAATAAACTAGGCGGCGCGACCGTTGAGCCGACTTATTCGGGCAAGGGTACGGGCGTCGTTACTCATCAGAAAAATTTTGACTTTATGGCTTGAGGATTGAACATGGACGAGACGATTAAAATTTTGCGCGAACAAGTATTACTTTGCTCGCAACTGCCCGCGCTTTTCGACGAACTGATAAAAATTATGCGCGATAATTCGCCCGATATGCAAGAAACCGTTAGCAAAATTGAAAAGTTAAGGCGCGACCTTGACGCCAACGAAAAGAAAGCGCAAGCGTTCCTAAAGCGCGTCAATGCTCCAAATTTTTCCGAATACCTAGCCACGCAGAAACGAACTATTCAACGCGATATGGCAGAAAAACTTTTGAAGAAGGCGTCCGAAGCGCAACTGCAAATCAAAACTCAAGTCGAAGAACTTAAAATCCTTCTGAAAAACGGCAGAGATTTCGTCGAGTTTAATTTGAACATATTGGCGCGAACTTCGGCGAGCGAAACTTACGGCAACAAGGCGCAACGAGAATCACAGCGGACGCGGCGCATGTTCGACGCTAACGTTTAAGGGAGAAGGGAAAAGAGATATGAGGGCAACATTTGCAGGACTAAATACGATGGTGCGCGGCATTATGGCTAATCAACTGTCGCTAGACACCACCGGACATAATATAACAAACGCCGGCACGGAAGGTTATTCTCGTCAAGTCGTAACTCTGGCGACGACTTACGCTGAAGAACGTCCTTCTTTGCACGGCACTGTTATTGTTGGTACGGGCGTCGACGCCTTAGCGGTAAACAGGGCGCGCAACGTTTACGCCGACATTCAATACCGCAACGAAAATCCTACTCAACAATATTATAAAACGCTGGCACTAAACTACGATAAACTTGAAACGATTTTCAATGACAGTCAAAATTTGGGCATTGAAGAGGCAATCAACAAATTCTATCAAACATGGGTTGATGTCTCGACTATGGCTTCTAATTCGGCGTCGCGCACTCAAGTTATCGAACAGGGCAGGGAATTAAGCGACCGCATTCAAAGCGCAACTGCTGAACTTCAGGAACAAATTCGCTCGGAGTACAGAGACCTTGATTCCGAACTAAAGCAGATTGATGACATTCTCGAAGGTATTCGCGCTTTTAACAATCAGATTCTTTCGCAGGAAGTTACCGGCGCACAGGCTAACGACGTTCGCGACAGACGCGACGTTTTAGTCGACCAACTTTCCGATTATCTTAATATTGACGTTCACGAAAACGAGTTTGGAGCCTACCAGATAAATTCGGGCGGTGTCACCTTAGTAAACGCTCAGGCGCGTGCGCATCTTGTTATGAGTGACGGCGTTTCCTCTAGCGTTTATGGTGTTGATTACGGAGTCACAGATTACAATATCAAAGTTAAGGAAAGCGACGTAGTCTTCATTCCGCAAAACGGCATAATTAAGGCGCGACTTGAGGCTATTGCCGAAAATAAAGATTATATTGACAAGTTGGCGAATATGGCAAGTTTTATGCTGTCGACTTTCAACGACCAACATAAACAAGGCTGGGATTTAGACGGACATAATAAATTTGTCGACTCAAATGGAGACGATGTTAGCAACGTCACGGACGGAACGGACACGATAACTGTAAACGGCACAACCTATACAAGAGTAGACGATACAAACGAATATAGCGACGGCAACGGAACCAGTTTATTCCGCGTTCCCGACACGATTAATTTTTTTGGGCAAACTGATTTAAAATATGAATATCGCTACGATCCCGACACCAAAGCTAATTATCTTTACAGATACGATTCGGGCAATCCCACTAGCACCACTAGCGGCGAACTTTTAAGCGGCGTGCGAATCATTGACGCTTTGGAAGTCAACGTTAAGTTCAGTGAAAATCGCGGCGACCGTTATATTGCGGCGGCGACTTCTAAAGAATTTGTCGAAAATTATGCCGGTTCAGGAACATGGAAAACTATGAATTGGAACAATCGCACGGGCGACGGCACAAACGCCGTTTACATGAGCGAGCTTTTCAATATTCCTATGGAAACGATTATCAGCGACGATAAAGCTAATGCTGAAGTTTATAAAAATGCGCTCCTTCGCAACAAGGACGGTGATTACCTTGATGAAGACGGCAACGTTACTACCGACCCGAATAAATATGTTTACGCAACGCCCATGACGAAACTTAGCATTAACGCTTACTACGAGCAATCAATGTCTTATTTAGGAATCAACGCTTATTCGGTCGACGTGAATTATGAGGCTATGCAAAATGTCATTACGCAGATACAAAATTGGCGCGACTCAATGGCGGGTGTCGATTGGAATGAAGAGTTAACCAAAATGATTCAGTTCCAAAAAGGTTTTGGCTCGTGTTCGCGTTGTCTTAACGCTATGGATGAAATGCTTGACCGCCTTGTTAATTCTACTGGCGTTGTTGGGAGGTAATTAATATGGGAATGAGAATGGGCAGTACGCATTTTATGTTTAACTACCAATACGCCCTGAACAATGCATATCAAAAGCAAGCGAAACTTTTTGAGCAAGCTGACGGCTCGTCGCTCCACCGCGCCAGCGATAATCCAATGAATTATTATAAGCTCCTGCGCTACAACATTAACGATACCGAAAACGAACAATATCGCGAAAACATTAAGACGGCGTCTTCATGGATGAAAAATTCTGATAGCGTTATGATTCACATGACGGACATTATGCAGACCATGAAGGAAAAATCTGTTTCGGCCGCTAACTCCGATAAAGCCGAAGACGATTTCGACGCAATCCATAAAGAGATGATGGCTTGTATGCAGGAAATGGTTAGCGTCGCTAATACGCAAATGGCAGACAGATATTTATTCTCCGGACAAAAAGATTTAACTAAGCCCTTTGAAATGTCGCAGAAAACTTACGATCGCGGCTTAGCTAAAAATCTTGATACCTCGCAAGCCTCTTTCTTTAAAGGATCCGACGCCGATTATAACACTGAACTTTTCCAGATGTTGGAGCTTGAAAAGGACGGCGAAACTTATTATCTCGACACCGAGAGCGGCAATATCTTTACAAAAGATTTTATCGACAAAGGCTATAAAGAACTTATCGCGCAAGGTTACGAAAGTTTAGACGACGCCGGCACTAATGCTAATAGCGGCATTGTGGGCACGACGAGTGGTTTTAGTGTCGCCAATTATTTCACTAATCAAGGACTTCTGCGCGGCGGCAATACGATAGCCGATAGCGACGGCGACAGTTATACTTTCAAGACGATTAAACAGCATATCGTTACTTATAGCGGCGACGAAAATTTAATTTCAATGGTTAAACTCAATGGTGCGACCGACCCAACTTCCGATACTGTCAATTCGACGGGCGGCAGAATGTTCGGTAGAGATATTTTTGACAACGACGCTTCGGGCAATACCGCTTCGGGCACGGCTATGTTAAATAATCTTTTCACTGTCTGTTCAAAGGTTGAAGGTTGCGATATTCATTGGATGTCGTCCGACGGCGTGACGGTTGCCGACGTTGCGCACGCTACTTTAGTTGTTGAAGAAACGCGGGTTGGGGCTCGACAGCAACTTTATCAAAGCGTGGAGACAATGTTGGAAACTCAAGGCGACAATATCACCGAAGAAATTACCAACGTCAGCGGCGCGGATATTGCGCAACTTGCAACGCAACTAATGCAGATGACGACGCTTTACAATTTATCGCTGTCAATGGGTGGAAGAATTCTGCCGCAATCGCTTGCAGATTATCTTTAATTCGTGATTGGTGCGCAGGGTGTTTAGGGTGAATGCCGCGCACTTTTTTTATCTTTACAATCGCCAATTAAATTGATAAAATTTGCGCAAGGAGCGGGGCGAAATCTATTCCCACTCGAAAATTTTGGCGTCAAAGCAGGAAAATTTATCGGAAGGAGGGAATTAATCATGATGTTGGCAAGGTTAAATACTCGACATGAATTGCCGCAAATCGCAATGAGGCAGACGCAAGGACGGCTTGACCAATCGGGAATAATTCAGCCGCAAGTGCAAGGCACTAATCGACAAGCGCGCTCGAATAAAACCGTAAGTCAGCCTAGTCTCGATATTAACAACTACCCTAGTCGCAGAGCTTATGGTCATAGAACTATGAACGATTTAACTGCCGAGCAAGGGCAACGCGGTATCTCGAACGCTAAATCGGCGACTTCGAGCCATGCGCGGCAAGGCTGGGCGGCGGCAACTAATGCGGCAAAACGCGGCGACGACATTTCTCAAAATGTTAGAGCCGAAATATTTTCTAAGTATCAGGCGCGGGCGGTTTTTGAACTGAATTTCATTCAAGATCCGCAAATTCAAGGACAACCCAATCAAGTTGTCGGCGAACCCGATCTCGGTGATATTTCGGTCGATATTGAAACCGCGCCAAGTGCAAGGCTTCAGTATACGCCGGGCAGTGTGGAAACTTATCTGCAAAACGAAGGTTTTATCCGCCATTGGGTATCGTATGACAGCTACGACATCTATGCCTAGCCTGCTTGCGAAGAAAATTTTTATTCTGTCGGGAAAAGTTTAAAGGAGGAAAGTTATATGCGTAAAATCTATACCAGCAGATTTGGTGAGCTTGAGGTTGACGAAGAAAAGGTTATCCATTTCCAAAACGGAATTCCGGCATTTGAGAACGAGCACGAATTTATTATTCTGCCCTATGACGAGGAAAGCCCGTATTATTTCATGCAGTCGCTTAATTCGCCGGATTTGGCGTTCTTGCTTACGATTCCGTTCCTGTTCTTCCCCGACTATACGTTTGAGATTGACGACGCAACGATTCATGAGCTCGACGTTAAAAATTATGACAAATTGCTTTACTACTCCATGATTACTATTCCGAACGGCTCTATTCGCTACATGACTGCTAATCTTTTGGCTCCGGTCGTCGTTAATATTGAGAACATGCAAGCTAAGCAAGTCATTTTGGAAAAGAGTAATTACACAACCAAGCATCGCCTCTTCCCCGAACCTGCTAAAAAGGGGGAATGATTAAATGCTTGTCTTGACGAGAAAACCTCGTCAACAAATAATGATTGGCGACAATATCGTTATCAACGTCGTGGAAGTTCAAGGCGAAAACGTCCGCATAGCGATTGACGCTCCGCGAGACATTAAAATTTATCGCGGCGAAATTTATCGCTCAATCCAAGAAGAAAACCAGAAGGCGGCGCAGAAAGCCGACGTTGATTTACATGAAGCGTTGCCAAGCAAAGGAATTTCGGCGTCGGAAACTAAGGAATAACCCGGCGCACTTACACAAAGGAGTGTTTAATAATGGTAGGCAAATTGAATGACATGGTTGCAGCAGCAGTCGTGGCGGATTCGGCAACTAAAACTGGCGCAGCGGTGGCGCAACAGCCCGCTACTGTCGATTTGAGACCTTCGGCAGTGAAAGTTCCCACTATCCAAGACCGTCAGGCGGCTAAGGAAGAAGAGCAGAAGAAACAAGAGCAAGAAGGGCGTTTGGAGCCTGGCTCAATGTCGGAATCGTCCGTCAGCGAAATGACCGAGACCTTTAACGAGCTCATGGACAAAATCAACTGCAACATTGAATTCAGTTACAACAAGGAAGTCGACATGCTCAACGTCAAGATGATCGACAAGGAAACTAAGGAAGTTATTAAGGAATTTCCGCCCGAAGAAATGATTGAGAACATGATTAAGGCTAAGGATTGGCTGGGCGCGTTCATCGACAAAGCGATTTGATGAATTACGCCTCCTAAGGAGGGATTACAATGGGCGTCAATGGAATTTACGGCTTGTCGGGTTCGGGGCTTGATATTGAGTCGATGGTTAAAGTCGGCATGATGAGCAAGCAGAACGAATACGACAAGATGGCGCAGAAGTACACAAAAAACGAGTGGACGAAAAACGCGCTTATCGAGATTAACAATCAGATAACTACGTTCAATATGTCTTCGCTTACGGATTATAAGCTGTCGTCGAAAATGAACGCCAAAACGGCTACAAGTTCAAACGAGGCGACGGTCAAGGCAACGGCGAATGCCACAGCGGGCAATATGGCGCACAAAGTCAGCGTTACGAATCTAAGCACAAATGCTTATTTGCTCGGCACTAAATCTTTTACACGCTACGATTTGAATACAACGAACGGCACAGGCACTGTCAACAGCGATAGCACGAGTATTCAGATTAAAGACGTGCTTTTCTCCAGTTTGAAAGTCAACAACGGCACTGTAAGCGGCTATATAGCGAAGGCTGAAAAATCAGCGAGTTGGCTGGCTGATAAAAATCTTAAATTTGGTTACGACTCCAATGGTTCATCACCTAATAACCAACTTAAGCTTTCAGATGTCGCAATCAGTTTCACGATTAATGACGGCGTGACAAAGAATGATGCTGGCACCGCTTTAAAAGAAATTGAAGTTAGCTATACTTATGCGCAATTACTCGGCACTGAAGAAGGCACAAGCCCCGTTACTTTCAATGATTTGGTTTCTAAGATTAACAACGGCGGCTTGAATGTCAAAGCGTCTTACGACTCGATCAACGACAAATTTTCCTTCTACAACAGCAAGGGCGGCGAGAAAAACGGTATAAATATCAGCATTGGCGGCACAACAGGTTGGACTGGCTCAAGAGCTTCGTTGGCGGCTGAAAACTTCCTCAACAACATGGGGCTTTATCAGTCGAAAGACGGCGTGCTTTACAACGGCGATAAGCGAGCAGAAAAAAATTCAAATGGTAATTACGAGAATTATATTTTATTTAATCATGCTTCCAGTAATGTTGACAATCCCTCTACCGGCGAAAATAAATTCGCTGGCGAATACGGCAAAATCTCAATCGACGGTGCGGAATATAAAACGGAAGACAATAAAATCACGGTCGGCGGCGTCACCTACAATTTCCTTAATACGACCGCCGCTAATGAAGCCGTAACTGTTACTGTTGGGCAGGACACTGACGCGATTGTTGACAAGGTTAAATCTTTCGTTGAGAGTTATAACAAAATTCTTAGCGGTCTCTATGAAAAATATGACGAAAAGAAAGAGTCCGGTTATAATCCGCTCACGCAGACGCAGAAAGACCAGATGAAAGACGAGCAAATTGAGAAGTGGGAAGAAAAAGCCAAAAAAGGTTTGCTCTATCACGACCAAACGCTTAGCAAGATTATCGGTCAAATGCGCGAGGCAGTTTCTGGCACGATTGAAGGCGTTGACAGCAAGTACAATTCGATTTACAGTCTCGGCATTTCGACGGTAGGAATTAAGGGACAACTCACACTCGATGAGACAAAACTTAGAAACGCGCTTGCCGAAGATAGCGAATCTGTCTACAATGTCTTCGCTAAACTCACGACCGAAGACGCAAACGGCGTTAAGCTTTCAGACAGCGAAAGTTACAGCAAAAGCGGTATTGCTCAACGTCTCGGCGACATTTTCACGAACGCTACTAAGCTTATAAGAGATCGTGCGGGTTCTTCAACGGATATTACCGAAGATAGCGACTTAAATAACCTTTTGCGCGAACTTCAAACTAAGATGAGTAACTTTAAGAAGTTAATGACCGCTTTTGAGGACAGACTTTACAAAAAATATGACGCAATGGAAGTCACACTTTCCAAACTCGGTTCTCAGCTGAACTTCATAACGGGCGGACAATAAAAGCAGTTAGGAGTTGGGAGTTAGGAAGTAGGAGTTTAAAAATATTAACTCCTAACTCCTACCTACTAATTCCTAATTGAATTTTGGAGGTTGGTTTAAAATATGGTGATGAATGCGGCAGAACAATATAGACGCCAGCAAATATTAAACGCACCGGCAGAACAATTAACGCTTATGCTGTATAACGGCTGCCTAAAGTTTATCGACGACGGCAGAGCCTTTCTCGCAGAGAAAAATTACGAAGATGCGAACATAAATTTGCAGAAAGCACAACGAATCATTTCTGAATTCCGCTTGACCTTGAACATGGATTACGATATTTCCCACCAACTATTCATGTTGTACAATTATATTTATGACAGATTGGTTGAGGGCAATCTCAAAAGCGATTTGGCGCAAATTGACGAGGCAAGAGGGCTTATCAGCGAATTGCGCGACGCATGGGTTGAGGCTATGAAGCGCGCTCGCTTTGAAAAAGGCGACGGTAAGGGCGGAAACGGTTATGCCTGACGATACGGCTAATACAAAGGAAACTTTAAAACAAGCGCGATTACTTTGGCAGAAATATTTCGCGCTGACTGAAGAACTTTTAAAGTATAGCGACCAAAAGGATAGCGATTTATTTATCGAACTCGTCGACCAGCGCGGACAGCTCGTCGATAAGATTAAATCGCTACCGGAAAATAATTATCGCCAATCCGATGAATGCCAAGCCTTAATTAAGAAAATTATCCCTATGGACAATCAGATAATGTATCGGGCGCGGACATGGCTCAATAAATCGCGGCGAAATAATAATACGGTGCGTTCTTACGACTTAGTTGGCTCGCAGGAATTGCGCGGCACAATTTTTAACAGAAAATATTAAATCAAAAAGACCGATGAGACTTTCACCGGTCTTTTTTCGTGCCGTTATATCATATTTTTTTCGTAGGCGTCGTAAAGGGCTTTCAATTCCTCAATTTTCGCGTAAATCTCCACTTGCAAGCCCGATGCCGTCGAATATTCGCCAGAATTCAACGCATTTATCAGTTGCGTGAATAATGACTTCTCATCTATCGAATCTTTCGCCAGCGCGGCTCTCAAAAGGAAAATTTTGTTCCAATTATAGGCGTCAAGGTCAGTTACAAACTCCGCGTCTATTTTTTTCGCCTTCCGAACGATTTCGCGCAGTTCCGGCAGAATTCTCGATATTAATTCCGTCTTCCAACGCAAAAGTGCTCCTTCCCTAAAGCCATTTATTATTTTTTCCGTCAATGCGCCGCCGCTCGATATGATTTTTACCTTGTCTGGATAGTTTTTTAACGCTTCCATGTTCTCCCAGACCGTCGCAGGCGGCTTTCCAAACAATTTATCGCGCTCTTCCGACGTGTAATCCTCGAAAACGTCCTTTTCACTGCGATACGCACGATTTTTTTCCAAATAAAAGCCTTCCTGCCCCGCTTCCTTCGATAATTCCGCTAAAAGCTCCGACGTTTTGTGTTTTACAGCAATTTTCACGCCGTCAAGTATCGCTGAGTACGATGCCGCCAAAACTAAATAAATATTCGTGTACGGATTGCAACTTCTTAGCTCAAATCGCGTCGCCATCGGGTTTTCTAAGTCGCGTATCAAACTTACTAAAATTGTGCGGTTTCGGCTCGGTATTTTCGGCGTATGTCCTAAAGATGTCACGATACAAACCGGTGCTTCAAAGCCTGGCTTCAATCTGTTTAATGAATCGTTCGTCGCGCTCACAAATGGGTTGATTACCTCGTAATTTTTCAATAATCCCATTAACGCACCGTATCCGACCGCGCTCATGTAGTCTTTTTCCGGATTTTTCGCCGCAAATAGGTTATGTATGCTCCCGTCAGCCGTCACCGCCGCTAATCCTATGTGCGTATGCTCCCCATTTCCCGCTAATCCTATCATCGGCTTCGCTTTGAACGTTACTTCTAGCCCATTTGCTCGAAAAATTTCTTTTACGACCGTCCGAACCACTATTTCATTATCCGCAGCCTGCACCGCGTCCGAAAATCGCCAATCTATTTCTAATTGCTCGCAAACGTGCGTTAAATGCCCAGATTCATTTATCTGCGCCTTCAAGCCGCCTACTTCTTTGTGCCCCATTTCCACTTGAAAGCCGTATTTGTCCAGCTCAATTATCGATTGTTCAAGCGCGCAACGTACCGCGCCATGCGTCCGCTCCCAATATTGCTCCTGCATCACTTGCGACGCGGTCATTTCCTCAACTGACGCCTCTTCCAACGGTGTTTTTACCCAAAATTCTAATTCCGTCGCCGATGTGAACACTAAATCAATTATTTCTTTCCCGCTAACCGCTAATCCGTCTATTTCGGGGTGCGCATGGAATAAATTTACTAATTCGCGCTTCACATTTACTAAAGTATCCGTCAAAACTGCGCGGCTGTCGACTCTTTTGCCCTCGTGAATCAAAAATCCAGGAATTCTAAGCGTTCCAACCGGTAAATTCGTCCCGTCATTGTCATAATTCTCGTAATTGTAATCGACAAACCAATTTACCGACGAATCAACCGGCATATCAACTTTTGCATTGTTCAAAGTCGCTATTCCCGGCAAAACGACGCTCGAACCGTCCGTTTGCACCGCTCGTCCCGCATAAAATTCGTCTATGTCCTTGATAAACAGCCGAACCGGTATTTTTTCGTCCGTATCGTTGCCCGCTAGGTCAATTCCTACCAACGAAACGAATTTTATCTCCGGATGCTCGCGAAGTTGCCGGATTATTTCTTCTTTCGGCGTGTTCGCCTTGATTGTGTACAGTAATTCTGCCATAAAATCAACTCCTCGACGCTAAATTTATCATAAAATCTTTTCCGCGTCGATATCTAGCAAAAAAGTATACAATATCAATCTAGCAAATTTTCTTCGTACAAATTGCGCAGTTCAGCTAAATTTTTCGTGTTTAAATCCTTATGACACGTCCAAAACGACGAATTTATTTCCATAGTCTGGCGATTTTTTGCCGAATATTTTTCCCACGTAGGAATTAAATCATTATTCGGATTTCCAGTAGCCGCAAAGTTAAACCACGCCGTTTGAACCTCTTTTATTAACTTCGGGTCGGGATTTGGCTCAATATCTTCGCTCGGATTGCCGAAAACGAACGGTAAATCAATCGCATGACACGAACCAAGCAATTCATTGGGCGATTTCTGGCTGAAAAGATAAAAATAAACGTCGTCGAACGCCGATTGATACTCCGAAATAAGTTCTTGACCAACGCGCCAATCTAATTGATTTGCAAACTCTAAATAATCGTCGGCGGCGTGATTTTTGCTCCACGCTTCGTAAATTTCATTAATTTTATCAATTTCGCCGTCGTAAACGGTTGAAGTAATTTCTTTGTGGAAAATTTTAAAGCTATCCATGAATTCTTCCGAATAAAGACGCCAATAACGGTATTCTTCTGCCGTCGTGCCAGTCAAAAGCTTAATTCCGCGAGCTACGCCGCTTTTAAGGGCTGCTAAAGGGTGCAAAGGCAGAAATTTTCCGTCGCAAGTAGGTAAATAATCAACTTCAGTGCTAAATAGGCGTTCTTTAATTAGTTTTTCGTAAGTATTCGTAAGTTTTTCAGCCGATGTCGTCAAAAGTTCGCGCATATTTTTATATCCGCCAAAATTCATGAATATTTCGGCGAGTTTAGCAGATTTTTCCGGAATATTGTACATACATAAATTTCCGGAATGCGCGATGACTTTTTGGAAAAGATTTTTAGCGGCGGGCGCGACTGAAAGCAACATACAGGAAATTGCGCCGGCACTTTCGCCGAAAACCGTAATATTATCGGGATTGCCGCCGAAAGCCGAAATATTTTCCTTAATCCAAGTCAGAGCGGCGATTTGGTCTTTAATTCCGAGATAACCGGTGTCGAAGTAGTCAGAATCGACGTTTGCGAAGTTCATAAAGCCGAAAACGTTCAGCCGATAGTTGATTGAGACAAAAATTGCGTCGAAATTGGCGGCGAAGGCGGATAAATTGTAAAGAGGGTCGAAAGAGCCGCCATTACAGAAGCCGCCGCCGTGAATGAAGACAATAACGGGCAAATTTTTAGCGGAAGAGCGCGTCCAGACGTTGAGCGTCAAGCAATCTTCGCTTTTTTTGTTTAAAGAGGCGTCTTCAGTCGCATCTTCGTCTTGCATAGCGGAAAAACCGAAATTTTTTGCGTTGAAATGCCTATTGGAAGGCTTAAGGGGTTCTGGAGCGCGCCAGCGGCGATTTTTAACGGGCGGAAGGGCGTAAGGAATGCCCAAAAAGGTTTTGACGCCGCGATTATCGATGAAACCGTCGAAAATTCCGTAATTTGTCTTAACGGAGCAGTTATCGGCGGCGAAAGCGGCCGAAAAGTTAGGAAGAAAGAGAGAAGTGGACATAATCAAGGCTCCTTTAATAAAATTTCTGCGAGAAATTAGATTAAGCAAGAGAAATCACCCTTTCAAGTAGTTTTGAACAGTTTAAACGAAAAAAATTGAAGTCGCAAGGATAAAAAGTGGTTTTGAGCCGAAAAAGTTGTTTTGAGTACGATTTTCGGGAGCAAATAACATTTTTCCAGAATAGCGGAATTTGTAAAATGGTCTAAAAAAAAATCCGCACTCGATTAGTAATGCGGATTTTATTAAATATTTACGCGAAAATCTTTAGTCAGCGATTATTTTCCGAAGTAGCGGTCGAGGAGACCTTTGAACGCTTTGCCGTGACGCGCTTCATCACGCGCCATTTCGTGTACGGTATCGTGAATTGCGTCGAGATTGAGAGCTTTTGCGCGTTTAGCAAGGTCAGTTTTGCCGGCGGTGGCTCCGTTCTCGGCTTCTACGCGCATTTGCAGATTTTTCTTCGTGCTGTCGGTTAAAACTTCGCCCAAAAGCTCAGCGAACTTCGCAGCGTGCTCTGCTTCCTCCAAAGCGGCGCGACGCCAGTATTCTCCGATTTCCGGATAGCCTTCACGATAAGCGACGCGAGCCATCGCCAAATACATTCCGACTTCCGTGCATTCGCCGGTAAAATTGGCGCGAAGGTCCTTCAAAATGTCTTCGGGGGCACCTTGAGCCACTCCGACGACGTGTTCAGCCGCCCAAGTCAATTCGCCGTCCTGTTTTGTGAATTTTTCCGCCGGTGCTTTGCAAACTGGGCATTCAATCGGCGGTTCGTCGCCTTCGTAGACATATCCGCACACATTGCACACATATTTAGCCATAATTCTTTAAACCTCCCGTAAAATATCTTTAAAACATACGCAGAACGGATTATAGCACAAAAAATTTTCCTTTGCAACGCAAAAGCCCGCGATTTTTCGTCGCGAGCTTGAAAATTTTCGATTTTGGCAGGGGTAGCTGGACTCGAACCAACGAATGCCAGATTCAGAGTCTGGTGCCTTACCAACTTGGCGATACCCCTTCGGTAAAACGCTTTATTTTATACCATACGACTAAATTTTTGTCAACAGAATTATTTTTTGTCCTGCTTATCCTTATTTTTCTTGTCTTTCTTGTCTTTTTTGTCCTTCTTGTCCTTTTTATCCTTCTTTGCCTTCTTATTTGCCTTAACGTCAGTGTTATCTTTGAAGGATCTCACTGCGTGATTGTATGTTCCGACAAATTCTTTGTCTAAACTCGCGCTAATCAGCTGAATACTTATCGGACGACCAGATTCTGAACGGAAAAAGGTATAAATGTCGCGGCGGTCGGCTACGAACTCTCCTTCAAGCTCTCCGGTCTCCTGATTCCTAACTTCAATCGTTTCAGCCGTAATTGCGTAGACGCCCTTGTTTTTCGGCGAAATTTCTACCAAATCCGCGCTCGAAAAGCCATTATTCTCGGTCAGAGTCTTCAAATACTCTTCGATAGCCTTTTTATCAGCTTTGTTGAAGTCTGGAACGGTTTCATCGAAGGCATTGACCTGAATTAGGTAGGCATATTGAATATCGAAGCCTTCATTGGAAAAAACTAACATTTCGCCGCGACGTTCCGGCTCTTGCCACGGATTTTGCACGATTGCTACCGGTTTTATCGGGCAAGTTATTGTGAATTGAAAATCTTCGCTCGTGTAAACGTACGGCTCGTCTTTTGATTCGGTTGCCGGCTCAACTTCTTCTGCAAATGCCGTCGAAGTCAAAATCATCAGCAATAATGTCGTCAAGAGAAAAATTTTTCGCATAGGCGATTCACTCCATTTAGTTTTTTTTCATTTTACAGCAACGTTGGCGGCAAGTCAATCAATCGCGGCGAATTTTCCTGCTAAATTTCCCATTGCCCACGCCGCTTGCAGGTTAAATCCGCCCGTGAACCCGTCTACGTCCGCTACTTCGCCCACGATATACAAATTTTTAACGATTTTTGATTCCATTGTTCGCGGATTTATCTCTTTGACCGAAATTCCGCCCGATGTAACGATTGCTTCCGCTATCGGGCGCGTTTTCGTCACTGTTAAGGGCAATCCGCGCAGAATTTCGACCAATCGCCGCCTTTCGGCTTGCTTTATCTCGTCAACTTTCTTATTTTCGTCGATAAATGCGCGGTCTAAAACTATTTGGATTAATTTTCCGGGCAAAAGTTCAACTAAAGCGTTTTTTATCGCCTTGTGCTTGAATTTTTCAAAGTCGCGCAGGATTCTGGCGTCTAATTGTTCCGGAGTAAGCGCAGGTTTTAAATTTATTTCCACTTCAACGAACTTTTTTTCCGCTAAAAGCCGCGCCGCTTGCCGACTTAGCGTTAAAATTATCGGTCCGCTCAATCCGAAGTGCGTAAATAGCATTTCGCCGAATTGTTCAGCGATTTTTTTCCCGTCAGCCAAAAGTTTTACGCGAATATTTCTTAAAGATAGCCCTTGAAGCGATTTTATATCCTCTTCGACCTCCAAAGGCACCAAAGCGGGCAAAATTTCCGTTATCGTGTGCCCAATTCGTTTCGCGAGCCTAAATCCGTCGCCCGTCGAGCCAGTTTTTGGATAACTTGCGCCGCCAGTCGCTAAAATCGCCGCGTCGCACTCAAAAATTTTCCCGCCGACTAAAACGCCGACGATTTTTTTATTTCTAGCGATAATTTCCGTGACGGGCGAATTATTTCTGATTTCGACGCCGAGCAAAGCCATTTTTCTAATCAGCGCGTCGATAACTTCGCTTGCGTCGTCGCTAACGGGGAAAATTCTGCCGCCGCGCTCAATTTTCGTCGCAACGCCGAGATTTTCAAAAAAATTCACGGTATCTGCCGATGAAAAATTATTCAGCGCACTAAATAAAAATTTCCCGTTGCCAGGAATATTTTTAATAATTTCCGCGTTGTCGGCGGTATTTGTCAAATTGCAACGCCCTTTTCCGGTTATTCCGAGCTTGCGACCGACTTGCGGCATTTTTTCAAACAAAATAACGCTTGCGCCGCCCTCAGCCGCACGAATCGCCGCCATAATCCCCGCCGCGCCGCCTCCAACTACAATTATTTTCTTCAAAGCAATTCTCCTTTTAATTTTTCGACCTCTTCGGCTGTTAATTCTCTGAATTTGCCGACTTTCAAGCCGTCTAGCGTTAAATTTGCGAATTTTATCCGGCGCAGGCGTTTAACATCGCAACCGATTGCCGCGAACATGCGCCTAACTTGACGATTTCGCCCCTCGTGAATCGTTATTTCGATTAAATCTTTGTCAAGGCGATAAATTTCGGCGGGCGCGGTCAATCCGTCGTCTAATTCGATGCCTGCGCGGAGCAAATCTAATTTTTCTTCGGTAATTGTGCCGGAAATTTTAGCACGATAAGTTTTTTTGACTTCAAAGCGCGGATGAATTAGCGCGTTGGTCAAATCGCCGTCATTTGTGAGCAAAATTAGTCCTTCTGAATTTAAATCGAGCCTTCCGACGGGATAAACGCGATTTTTGAAATTTTCTCCGAGCAAATCGATAATTTTGCGCCGTCCGCGCTCATCTTTGACGGTTGAGACGTAGCCGCGCGGCTTATTGAGCAGAATATAAATTTTTTCGGCGTTTGAAGTCAAAATTTTGCCGTCGACGACGATTTTTTGATTAGAATCGGCTTTCGCGCCGAGTTGAGTGATAATTTTGCCGTCGACAGAGACTTTACCGCTGCGAATGAGCATTTCAGCGGCTCGACGCGAGCAAAATCCTGCTTGAGCGATGATTTTCTGTAATCTTTCCAAGTTTTCGCCTCCAAAATGGTTTTGAGCGATTATAACACAAAAAAACGCCCGTGAAAGGCGATTTTAGGGAGCAAATAACATTTTCCGGAATAGCGGAATTTGTAAATTGCGAAAAAAAAAGCCCCAAACGGGGCGATTGATTGACTAAATGGTTTTAAGAGTGAAATAAGCGATTTCTGGCGGGCAACCAAATCTGAATGGGAACCAAGAGCCGTTTCCGACGTGAACATAGCCGATTGAGTCGCCAATTTTGACGATTCCGCGAGTATATTTGAAGACTGGGAAGAGCGGCACGCCGAAAATCCCGAATTGCGAGCCGTGAGTATGTCCGGTTAGAGTCAGAGCGAAATTTCTTTGTGCGCCGTCGTCGATAAATTCGGGGTGATGCGCCAAAAGAATTTTAATCGCGTCATCGGGGACATTTTCCATAGCTTTATCAACGAAATTTTTCCGTTTCTCGGCAAAAAGTTTCTCGCGTTCGCTATCGTCGCCCAAATTCATGACCGGCAAGCCGCGCGGATAATCTACGCCGAGAATATAAAGCTTCGAGGTGACATTTTCCGCGCTATTCAGCAGGAAATGAATTTTCGTCTGCTTGAGCATTTGTTCAATGGCGTCAATTCTTCTGAAATGTTCGTGGTTGCCGTGAATGTAGTAAATTCCGAACTTAAATTTATCGCTAAAGCTGTCGACGAGCTTAATTGCGGCGGGATTCATAGAATTATCATCGAAAATATCGCCGGTAATCGCTAAAAGGTCGGGTTTAGCGTCGGAAATTCGTTTCAAAAGACTTTCGAGGCGTTCTAAGGAAAAATACGCGCCTAAATGCAAGTCGGAAATCTGCGCGAGGCGGAAATTTTCCAATTCTGGCGGAAGATTTTTAATCGGAACGTCGTAAAAGTTATCAACGTCGGAATTTTTTTCAATTCGGTTGCCGTAAAGGGCGGTTGACAGAGAAAAAATCGGGTAAAGTAGGGAATAAGCTAGCATTCGACGCCGCGCGGGATTAAATCTAGTGGGTTTATGAAATTTCCGATAAAAAAATCTGGCGACGACCGCGCAGACAACTAAAATGCCGCAGATTAATTGCGACATTAATAAAACCGTTGCGATATTGCCGAAAAAAGCTACAAACCAACCGGGAACGAGCGAGCGAACAGCCCAACCGCCGATAATTACGGCAATCATAGCTAAATCGGCGACTGCGAAGAGCTTATAAAACTTTTTTGCTAAATTATCGCTGACTAAAAACCTTATGGAGATGAGCGCAAGGGCTAAAATTGCGCCGAGAAGAGCTGCTGTGATGAAAATAAACATTTATTTAGCCTCAAGTTGGAGTTTAGCGGCTTTAACAACGTTTTTCATGAGCATAGCGACGGTTAGAAGCCCGACGCCGCCAGGAACGGGAGTAATTGCGCCGGCAATATCTTTTGCCGCGTCAAAATCAACGTCGCCGACTAATTTTTTCGGTGCAATGCGATTAATTCCGACATCGATAACGGTTGCGCCGGATTTAATCATATCTGCGGTGATTAAATTCGGTTTTCCGCTTGCGGCGACCAAAATATCAGCTTGGCGAGCGATTTCGGGCAAATTTTTGGTATGCGTGTGGCAAACGGTAACTGTAGCGTGTCTTGCGAGCAATAAATGGAATAAAGGCTTGCCGACAATGTTACTTCTGCCGATAATCACGGCATTTTTGCCGTCAATTTCGATTTTGGCGAGGTCAAGCATTTCGATACAGCCTGCGGGCGTGCACGGAACTAAATCTGGCGTTCCGATGACTAATTTTCCGACATTTACGGGGTGGAAGCCGTCGACATCTTTTTTTGGGTCGATACGATTTAAAATTTCGTCTGAATGAGCCTTAATGGCGGCGGGCAAGGGCAGTTGAACTAAAATTCCGTGAATATTTTTATCGGAATTGAGTTCATCGATTTTGGAAAGGAGTGAATCTTTGGTTGTATCTTCGGGCATAGCGATAATTTCGGAAATAATGCCGAGTTCCTCGCAAGTTTTATGTTTATTGCGAACGTAGACTTGCGACGCGGGGTTTTCGCCGACGATTATGACTGCGAGACCGGGTGTCACGCCGAAATTTTGTTTTAGCTCTTCGATTTCCATTCGCGCAGCGTTTTTTATCTTTGCGGCGAATTCTTTTCCGTATAAAATCCTTGCTGACATAAATTTTGCCTCCTGAAATGATTTTTCGGCGCGATTATATCATATCTTGCGAATTTCGTTAAACAATGGAGCGAGATAAATTTAAGTTGACTTTTTTAACGCTAAAAGATATTCTATGGCAGGAATTTATAAAAAAGTGAGGGGAAAAAGTGAAAGTCGTAGTTTTAGCGGGCGGATTTGGGACTAGAATAGGCGAAGAGACGCAATTTGTTCCTAAGCCGATGATAGAAATTGGCGGAATGCCGATATTATGGCATATCATGAAATGCTATTCGCATTGGGGGCACAATGAATTTATAATTTGCGCGGGCTATAAACAGCACGTGATAAAAGATTTCTTTTCAAACTATGTTTTGTACAATAGCGACGTGACTTTTGATTTTCGTGACGAAGGAAGCATTAAAATTCATAAAAACTACGCTGATCCTTGGAAAGTGACGGTTATAAATACGGGCTACGAGACATTTACGGGCGGACGCATAAAAAAAATTCAGCCGTATGTGGACGGCGAAAATTTTTTACTGACTTATGGCGACGGCGTTTCTGATATAAATGTTAATGATGTTATAAAATTTCACGAAGCGCACGGAAAAATTTGCACGATAACGGCTGTTCAACCTGAGGGGCGTTTTGGCGCGATAACTCTTGACGGCGACGACGTTTTATCTTTCCGTGAAAAATCTAAAAAAGATGTTCCGTATATAAATGGCGGCTATATGGTTATGCGACCGGAAATTTTCGACTATATCGAAGG
Source organism: Selenomonadales bacterium UBA7018 (assembly GCA_002448305.1). Lineage (GTDB taxonomy): Bacteria > Bacillota > Negativicutes > Selenomonadales > Selenomonadaceae > Quinella. Next base: position 109,945 of record DJWY01000021.1, on the reverse strand, counting down.
CGATTACATGTTAGAGCAAGAACCGTTCGATAAAATCATTCAAGCCGGTCAAATGTGCGCCTATAAATATAGCGGCTTTTGGCAATGCATGGACACAGTCAGAGATAAACGCCGCTTGGAATCTCTCTGGCAAACAAAATCAGCACCTTGGAAATTATGGAAAGAGTGATAGCTTAAATGATTCATGTAGCGTACAGACTTTGGGGCGGCGACGGTTTTTATGCTAAAATGCTCGGCACGTCTATGCTTTCAATGTTCGAGAACACAAAAGAAAAAGTTACGGTTCACATAATGCATAACGACCGGCTCACGCCCGACAATCGCGGCAAATTCTGTTACATTGCCGGTCAATTCAATCAGCAGGTAGAATTCCACAATGTCGAAGAAATTGCCGGTCCAACTCTCAGAAAATTTGAGGCGGCTCATCCTATTAGATCGGGAATAAATGCTTCGTGGTACCCTTTGATTATTCATGAAGTTTTCCCCGACTTGGACAAGCTTATCTTTCTTGGTGCTGATACGGTTTTTAATTTGGACGTTGGCGAGTTGTGGGCTTACGATTTAAATAGCGTGGGGGGGGGGGCATATGGTTTCGGAGCAGTTCCAGAACTAAAGTCGCCTCCAGATAGATTTCGTTTGTGTACGGATAATCTCGTTAAACATAAAAATTATTTTAACGCTGATGTATTACTTGTGAGACCTGATTTCTTTAAGGAAAATTTTGAGCGTATATTGGAAAGTTGTAAATTTATTTTTGATAACGGTTATTTTTATATTGAACAAGACGCGTTAAATTATCTTTTCTCTGAAAGTTATCTAAAGTTGCCATATCATTTTAATATAATTTTGCTTGATATAAGGCTTGATATACGCAGAATAAATTCTTCCCCGTATCGTATCGAAAAAGCAATTTATCACTATGCCGGTGCTAAGCCGGATTTAAATACGGACGATGTTTTTAACCGGCTTTACTTTGAATATTTCCTAAAAACTCCGTGGGCAAATGCTGATATGTTCGGCAATCTCGACAAAGCTTTAAATAAAATGTTTAGGCAGTCGCAAAACGAGTCTCGCGATAATCTGTTGCACTTTACTAATTTGCTTACCGAACGTAAGCGCGCCTTCTTTGTGGACAACAATTTTCTCGAATCTGCAAAACAAATATTTGCAATAAAAGATGATGAATTGATAATGGCTTCCTCTTCCGGCGGCGATAAATTTCTCAGTGAATTAGAAAACTCAAAGGGCAAAGTAATCTTTTTCCTTTTAATTAATAATTATTGGCAAGCACGAGCGTTTTTGCTCAGTCAAGGTTTTATTGAAGGTACAGACTTTATAAATGGTTTTATGTTTTTGTCAGAACGTCACGGATTGACTTTTAATTTTGACTCCAAACCAATAGTTCAGGAAATGTGAGTAAAAAATATGAATAATTTTTGGAAGGGCAAAAAAGTTTTTATAACGGGGCATAGCGGCTTTAAAGGTTCGTGGCTTGCATTCATTTTGAATTCGTTCGGCGCGGAGGTTATGGGCTACGCGCTTGAGCCGCCGACTTCTCCGAGCTTGTTCGCGCTGATTGAGCTAGACAAGAAAATTACTTCGATTATGGGCGACGTGCGCGACTTTGAAAAACTTCGCCGAGCATTTATAGAGTTTAAGCCGGAAATTGTCTTTCACTTGGCGGCGCAACCAATCGTTTTGGAAGGCTACAAAAATCCCGTTGCGACTTACTCGACAAACGTAATGGGCACGGTAAATATTCTGGAATGCCTGCGCCAAAGTGACAGCGTGAAATCTTTTATCAACGTCACGACAGATAAAGTTTATCACAACAACGAATGGTGCTATGGCTATCGTGAGACGGACGAGCTTAATGGCATTGACCCTTACTCGAATAGCAAAAGTTGTTCGGAACTCGTGACGCAATGTTATAATAGGTCTTTTTTTGTTGACCGAGAAATTGCCGTTTCGACGGTTCGGGCGGGCAATGTGATAGGCGGCGGCGACTTCGCTGACTTTCGGATTATTCCGGATTGTGTTCGTGCTGCGCTTGCGGGCAAGATAATTGACGTGCGCAATCCCAATTCCATTCGACCATATCAACACGTTTTGGAGCCGCTTTTCGCTTACATGATGATAGCTAAAAAACAATTCGGCGGCAAAAAGTTTTCCGGCAGTTATAATGTTGGTCCTTCAGAGGCTGATAATTTGACGACCGGCGAATTGGTCGAGCTTTTCTGCAAAAGTTGGGGCGATAATCTTAGTTGGCAGAGCAAATCGCTTAATCAGCATAAAGAAGCGAATTTCTTAAAGCTTGACTGCTCCAAAATAAAATCCGTTTTTAGCTGGGCTCCGACGTGGAATGTTAAAACTGCTATCGAAAAGACTGTTGATTGGTACAAAGTCTTTCGTGATAAGGGAAATATCGTGCAATGCATGGACAACCAGATAAAAAAGTTTATGGAGGATTAGAATGACTCAAGAAGAAATGCGCAGTAAAATTTTGGAGCTAGTCAAAGATTATTGCGGCGAATTTCATAATCAGAAAAAAGAGTTTCACGAAGGCGATAGAATTTCTTATGCGTCGCGGGTTTTCGACAGCGAAGAATTGACAAATCTTGTAGACAGTGCGCTTGAGTTTTGGCTGACTGCCGGTCGTTATGCCACCGAGTTTGAAAAAAGTTTTGCTGAATATCTCGGCATTAAATATTGTTCATTAGTCAATTCCGGCTCGTCGGCGAATTTAATTGCGTTTATGGCGTTGACATCTCCGCTTTTGGGCGACAGAAAAATTAATCGTGGCGACGAAGTTATCACAGTTGCCGCAGGATTCCCTACGACTGTTTCTCCGGTCGTGCAATATGGCGCGGTTCCCGTTTTCGTCGACGTGACAATTCCGCAATACAATATCGATGTGACGAAATTGGAGGCGGCATATTCGGCGAAAACTAAGGCGGTTATGATTGCGCACACGCTCGGCAATCCTTTCGACTTAAAGGCAGTGAAAGATTTTTGCGACCGTCATAAACTTTGGCTAGTTGAAGATAATTGCGACGCGTTAGGAGCAACTTACACCATAGACGGCAAGGAAAAACTCACTGGCACAATCGGCGACATTGGAACTTCGAGTTTTTATCCCGCGCATCATATGACTATGGGCGAAGGCGGCGCGGTTTACACGAACAATCCGTTACTCAATAAAATAATTCGGTCGTTCCGTGATTGGGGGCGCGATTGCATGTGTCCGGCAGGGCACGATAACTTTTGCGGGCATCGTTACGACGGGCAATACGGCGAACTTCCCAAAGGCTACGACCATAAATATGTTTATTCGCATTTCGGCTACAACTTAAAAGCGACGGATATGCAAGCGGCAATCGGTTGCGCTCAGCTGAAAAAATTGCCTTCGTTCGTAGAGCGTCGCCGCTATAATTTTAATCGGCTCTTTGAGGGCTTGCGCGACTTGCAAGACAAACTTATTTTGCCGACGCCTTGCGAAAATTCTAATCCTAGTTGGTTTGGATTCCTTCTGACTTGTCGGGAAGGCGTAGATCGTTCAAAAGTCGTCAAGTACATTGAGGGGCATAATATTCAAACGCGCATGCTTTTTTCCGGAAATATCATAAAGCACCCTTGCTTTGACGAAATGCGCAAAGCGGGCGAAGGTTATCGCGTCGTCGGAAGCTTAGAAAATACTGATAGAATAATGCGCGACACTTTCTGGATTGGCGTTTATCCCGGTATGACTGACGAAAAAATTGATTATATGATAAAAGTTATTCGTGAGGCAGTAAAATAAATCGTTGCTCAATGTAAACCCTAAAGGAGGATTTAAATGTTTAAGGTTTTGATTTGGGATTATGTAGGTGTAAGTACGCAATGGTTGGAACAAGCCGCCGACAAAAAAGAAATCGAAATCGTCGGCACAATGACGCCTGAAACTCCTGTGTCGGAAATTTTACTTAAGCATGATGCTTGGGACTGGCTCTTGATTTTTGAACAGGGCGCAAGAAATTTCTTCAATGCGACCGCTCAAGTTTTGAAGTTGCCATTCGAAAAAATAATTTACGCGCTGGACATGAACAGTTGGACGCAACACCCCAAGGCAGTATACACGCTGTTAAATGATGTGGGGGGGGCATGTTCGTATCTGGCTGAACCTTGCCGTTAGTCGGAAATTAGGTAAATACATTACGTGCACAGTTGAAGACCTTTCATACATCGCCACTGCAGAGAATGATGGAGTTATGCGTAGCATGTATACAGAACGCGTTAATTTTGCAGGCAGTGACATGAAACGTTTTTACGAATTGTCTAAGAAATATTACAACGTCGATGACAGCGCAGGATATTTTCTGGATTTAGGCGCAAATATCGGCACAACCGGCATTTACTTCTTAAAGAAATTCGCACCGAATCTGAAACTTCTTGCCTTTGAACCAGACGTCGAAAATTTCAAGTGTCTACGCATGAATTTAATCCTTAATGACATGGAAGATAAAACAACCGCCGTCAACTGTGGGGTCGGAGATAAGTTTGATGAAATGACTATGTATAGAACTTTGCAAGAGCCAGGCGCAAATAGCGTTGTTCAACATCATGATTTTTTTTCGTATACTTCGCCTGAAATTATCAAAATCATTCCCGTTGACGGTTATCTTAGCGAAAACAAAATCTCGGCAGCAGATGTTAAATATGTGTGGATTGATACAGAGGGCTTTGAACCGCAAGTTTTACTTGGTGCTAAAAATCTTATCAGAGAAAATCCCGTACCACTTTTTGTAGAATATAATATTACAACATGGCATAAATCGGGACGCATGGAAGAGTTGATGAAATTACTTACGGAACATTATTCGCACTTTATTAATTTCGATGGAGGCAAAGAAACTTTGTATCCGATTGAAGCTTTACCAAATATTGAACCTTGGCCTGGCTCATGGACAAGAGGAGATGTTTTCTTCATTAAAAATGGTGTCATTGATTAATTTTGGTGGTGAATAAATGGAAAGTAAAATTTTGGCGTGGCAAATCCGTCGCGATGTTTTGGATATGGTGCATTCGGCTCACGCTTCGCATATCGGCTCGGTGTTTTCTGTAGCGGATATTGTCGCTGTCCTGTACACGGACTTTGTTGACAAGGAGCAGCTTTTGCGCAGGGACAAAGAGCGCACTCGGATTATTTTGAGCAAAGGTCACGCCGGAGCCGCGATATATGCGGCATTGGCTGAAATTGGGCTTATGGATAAAAAGGAGCTTCAAACTTACGGCATGAACGGTAGCAAATTATCCTGCCACGTCTCGCACAATCACGTTGCGGGCATTGAAATTTCTACCGGCTCGCTCGGTCAAGGCGTCGGAATGGCGGCGGGCATTGCTCTTGCCGGGAAAAAAGCCGGTCGTCATTATAGAACTTTTGTTATTGCCGGCGACGGAGAATGTAACGAAGGCTCGGTTTGGGAAATGGCGTTGTTCGCTCGTCAGCAGAAATTGAATAATCTGACGATGATAGTTGACTGCAACGGCTTGCAAGCTATGGGCAAGACCGCTGATATTTTGGACATGCGCGACTTTGAAAGTAAGTTCGACTCTTTTGGCTGGCACGTTCAAAGCGTAAACGGGCACGACCACGCCGTTTTGAAGGCGGCATTGCTTTACGTGGATGAGACTAAGCCGACATGCATAATCGCTAACACCGTCAAGGGCAAGGGCGTCTCATTCATGGAAAATAATAACTTGTGGCATTATCGCGACCCACAAGGCGAAGCTTATGATAATGCCGTTATGGAATTGGAGAGACAACGCCCATGAGAAACGCTTTTGTTAATACACTTTCTACGTTGGTTGCTGAAGATAAAAATCTTTATCTTTTGGTCGGCGACATGGGATTTGGTCTCTTCAACAGCTTCCAAGAAAATAATCCCGAACGATTTATAAACGTCGGAATAGCTGAACAGAATATGGCAGCCGTCGCCGCTGGGTTAGCATTGGAAGGAAATACAGTTTTTGTTTATTCGCTTGCAAATTTTTCTGCGTTGCGCTGTCTAGAGCAAGTGCGGAATTGCGTAGCTTATCATCAAGCCAACGTGAAAATTATTTCTGCGGGTGCGGGCATATCTTACGGTACGCTCGGAATAACTCACCATTCCACCGAAGATTTATCCATAATGCGTGCAGTGCCGAACATGATAATTTTTTCTCCAGCTGATGCTTACGAGTCCGCCGCCGTAACTTTAGCGGCTTACAAAGTAGACAAACCGTGTTATCTTCGTCTGGGCAGAGGAAGGGAATCGCTTATTCATCAGCACGAAATTGATAACTACACAATCGGCAAAGCGATTAAAATTTTCGACGGCAATGACTGCGCGATTTTTTCGACCGGCGCAATTTCCTACGAGGCTTCCAGAGCGGCAAAAGCTTTAAATGCGGCGGGAATAAGCGCGGCGTTTTTCACTTTCCCGACGGTAAAACCTATGGACGTTGAACTTATCGAAGAGTACGCTCGCAAATGCAAGATGATTGTCACTGTTGAGGAAAATAATACAATCGGTGGCTTTGGCTCGGCGATCGCGGAAATTATCGCCGAATTAAAAGGCGAAAAAGCTTTCTTGAAACGAGTTGCCATAAACGACGAATTTACTAGTGTCGTCGGCAGTCATGATTATTTAAAAAGTTATTACAAGCTAAAGGGGGAAAATATTTTCGATATGGTCGCTAAAGAAATGTCTATCTCCGCTGACTTCGACGCAGTGGGGGGGGGGGCAACTAATTGCCTTAATCATTAGTCTTATAATCATATGGCGTAGCTTGTCGATTAAAAAATCTCCCGTTGTCTACAATTACAAGGCGGGAGATGTTTAATTTGGGCAATAGCTTATCTAAACTTAAAGTGGCCATACTCGGAACGGGCAATATAGGTTCTGACCTTCTCATAAAAATTAAGCGTTCTCCGTGGCTAGAATGCAGTCTTTTTTCTGGCAGGTCTACCACTTCTAAAGGTATAAAAATGGCCGCTGAAATGGGTATTAAAGTTTCAACTAAATCAATTGACGCTATCGTTGAGGACGCCGATAATTACGAAATTATTTTCGACGCGACGAACGCGGAAGCCCATAAAGAACACGCACCAATTTTTAGCAGGCTGAATAAATTTGCAATTGATTTAACGCCAGCGCGAGTGGGGAAAATGTGTGTCCCTGTTTTGAACTTGCAGAAATGCATGAAAGTTAATAATGTCAATATGGTCACGTGCGGTGGACAAGCGACCGTGCCGTTAGCAGTTGCTATTAAAAATGTCAATCCAAATTCCGTACGATATATTGAAATTGTCGCTAGCATTTCTTCTAAATCTGCGGGTGCCGGCACAAGGGCGAACATTGACGAATTTACGCAAACGACTAGCGACGCATTGAAATATTTCACTAAAACGCCCGACGCTAAGGCGATTATCATTTTGAATTCTGCAGAACCGCCCGTGCATATGCGCAATACCGTTTACGCGATTATCGATAATCCGGATATGCCGTCCATAATAAAAGCAGTCAAGGATATGGAAAAGAAAATTCAAAAATATGTACCTGGTTATCATTTGTTGTACGAGCCTGTCTTTGATAACAAGCGGGTGACGACGGCGGTTGAGGTCGTGGGTCAAGGCGATTATCTTCCGAAATATGCCGGTAATCTTGATATAATAACCTCTGCTTCCATAGAAGTTGCTGAACATTACGCTAAAACATTTCTTAAAGAAAAAAGGTGTAAATCCATATGCGCAGACTAAAAATTTTCGACGCGACGTTACGTGACGGCTCGCATGCTATAAATCATCAACTAACTAAGGAACAAATTCGCGATTACTGCTTGGCGATGGACGAAGCTGGCATGGATGCTGTAATTGTAGGGCATGGAAATGGCTTGGGAGCCTCTTCGTTGCAAGTGGGGCTTTCGCTTTTGACAGATCATGAAATGCTTTCGACGGCCAGAAAATATCTTAAACGAACTAAGCTTGGAGCATATATGATTCCTGGCTTTGGCACGATAAAAGACCAGCTTATTCCGGCGATAGAAGACGGCGTAGAAATATTTAAAATCGGTTGTCATTGCACGGAAGCGGACACGACAAAGGCGCATATCGAATACCTTGCCAAAAATAAAAAAGAAGTCTACGGAATTTTAATGATGTATCACATGGCGTCAGCTGAAAAGATTTTAGAGGAATCAAGGAAAATAGAATCCTACGGGGCAAAGGGCGTAATTCTAATGGACTCTGCAGGGGCGTCTACTATGGAAATGGTTAAAAGGACGGTTGCGTTGCTTTGCGAAAATTTGGATATCCGAGTTGGTTTTCATGCGCATAACAATTTAGGCATTGCGGTAGCAAATATGTATGTCGCGATTAAGGAAGGTGCCAGCATTGCGGACGGGACACTTGCGGGTTTCGGAGCGGGTGCCGGAAATTGTCAACTTGAGGCTCTGATAGCGTTGTTGCAGAAATGCGATATAAGGATAAACGCTAACCTTTATAAAATGCTAGATTGCGTAGATAATGTAATGCCTGCTATCATGAAAAAAACTGCCTCGCCGGATCCTATTTCTATAGTTAGCGGTCAAGCGGGCGTCTTTTCCGCTTTCAAAACTCATGTTATACACGCCGCGAAATTTTTTGGGGTAGATGCTAGAGATATTTTTATGGAAGTGGGCAAAAGAAAGGCGGTCGGCGGACAAGAAGATATAATCGTTGAAGTAGCGCAAGAGTTGAAATATAAAAAGTCCAAACAAAAAGAAGACTACCAGATAGAAGCTCTTTTATAAACAAAGGAGGTTTTCCAATGAATGTTTCCGAGTACATCATCAAATTTTTTTCTGATAAGGGAGTAGATACGACCTTTATGATTACCGGCGGGCAAGCTATGTGGCTTAATGACGCGGTTGGAAAAAATAAAAACTATAAAATAATCTGTCATCATCATGAACAGGCCGCGTCAATGTCCGCCGACGCTTACGGAAGAATAACAAATAAACCGGCTATCGTCATGGTGACTGCTGGTCCTGGTAGCATTAATGCGTTGAATGGCGTCGTTGGTGGTTGGACTGACTCGTCGCCTATGATTATTATTTCTGGTCAATCTGCGCTTAGCTTTGTGCAATATCAAGAGAAAACCGGAATTCGTCAGCATGGCATTCAAGGCATTAACATAAAGCCTTTGGTGCAAAGCATAACAAAATATTTCATTACAATCGATAATGTTCGCAAGTTAAAATACTACTTAGAAAAAGCCTATCATATTTGCACAGGCGGACGTCCTGGACCGGTCTGGATTGACGTTCCTCTCGATATTCAGCGCATGAGCATAGACAATATTCCGCAAGAAGATTATTTTCCAGATGAAACAAATGTTATCTCGCACGTGTCCTTAAGTAATGCCGTAGATAATCTTTTAGAAAGGTTGCAACAATCTAAACGCCCTGTATTTTTGGTCGGTCAAGGAATCAGTCTGGCAAATGCGCGTAAAGAATTCCGTCAATTAGTTATGGCGTTGCGTATTCCGGTCATTACTTCGCGTTTAGGCATTGACCTTTTGGAATCCGACAACGACCTTTATGTTGGGCGTCCCGGCAACTATGGAGAACGTTCTGCCAATATTGCGTTGCAAAATGCAGATTTGATAATCAGCGTAGGTTGTCGTTTATCGTCAGCGACCGTAGGATATACGCCGGAAAAATTTGGGCGCAATGCTTATAAATTTGTAGTCGACATAGATAGAAAAGAGCTTGATAAAACTGGAGTTAAAATTGATTATAAAGTCGAATGCGATTGTAAAATTTTTCTCCAAGATCTGTCGAAAAAAGTCAAAGGAATTTCTTTGCCAAAATATGATGAATGGATTTTTCTTTGTAACCAGTGGAAAAATAATTATCCCGTCATGCAAGCAAAATATGAAAAGGAATTCCCTATTAACTCATATTATTTCGTGCACAAACTTTCCGAAATGGCGAATTCTAATTCGATGATTGTAGTTGATACCGGCTCTTGCTTCCATATCGCTTGTCAAACATGGAAGATAAAGCAAGGGCAAAAATTTTTGACAACAGGCGGGCTTTCTTCCATGGGCTATTGGTGCGCGGCAATCGGGGCGTGTATGGCGAATGACCGTAAAAATACCATTGTCATTACCGGCGACGGTAGCTTACAAATGAATATACAGGAATTCGCCACCATTCGCGCGAATAATCTTCCTATTAAAGTATTCATATTGGACAATAACGGTTATCTCCTGATTCGCAATACGCAACATAATTTCATGGAAGACCGTTTTATTGGCGAAAGCCCCGCTACCGGCGTTTGGTGCCCCGATTCTATAAAAATTTCGCAGGCTTACGACATTAAAGGCGTAGAAATTAGGACGCCAGAAGAAATGAACGAAAAAATTGCTGAAGTGCTCGAATGTAATGAGCCGGTTATTTGCAAAGTCGTTACTCAAGAATGGCAAGTTTTGCAACCGCGTATCTCTTCCGAAAAAATGCAGGACGGTACGTTGATTGCGCATGAATATGAAGATATGTTCCCCTTCTTAAGTAGGGAGGAAATGGAAAGAAATATGGTAGCAGATAGGGAGAAAATGCTTTGAGAAAAATTGTAGTGACTGGCGCAACAAGTATGCTCGGCGTTGCGACGATTGAAGAATGTTTAAGAAGTGGCGTTGAAGTTGTTGCCATAATCCATCGCAACTCGAAAAATTTTTATCGCCTGCCGCAATCGCCTAATCTAAAAATCATTGAGGCGAATTTAGACGAGCTGGCAAATTGTGAGCCGGATTTTAATGACGCTGATATTTTCTATCATTTCGCTTGGGCGGCGACGACGCATGAAGGGCGAACAAATGTTGACGCTCATGAAGAAAATATTCGCTACACACTCGACGCCGTTAGGCTTGCTAAAAAGTGCGGCTGTAAAAAATTTATCTTTGCGGGCTCGCAAGCTGAATATGGCTTGAGCGATAAGCCGCTGAACCGCGAAACGCCGATTAAACCTTTTACCGCTTATGGTGTATCGAAATTTGCCGCCGGTAAATTGGCTGAAATGCTTTGCGCGTCTCTTGGCTTAAATTTTGTCTGGACGCGGATTCTTAGCATTTACGGAAAAAATGACGGTGCCAATACCTTAATTAGTTATGTCATTGATTGCTATCGAAAAAATGTTCAGCCGGTTTTGACGCCTTGCGAGCAAATTTGGGATTATCTTCACGCTGACGACGCCGGACGCGCTTTCAGATTGTTAGGTCAATGCCCGACCAATGGCGCATATACATTGGGGGGGGGGCAGAGTCTACCTCTTAAATCTTACATCAAAACAATTCATAGGCTGATGAAGCCGAATGTGCCGCTAGTTTTCGGCGGCAAACCATATTCAAAAAATCAAGTGATGTATCTGAAAGCGGACATTTCTGACTTAACACGGGACACAGGTTTTGAGCCGCAAATTTCATTTGAAGAAGGCATTTCTCGAATAATCAATTCTTGCAGATAGCTAATAAAAACTCTTCGTAATGATAAAGTTCACTTTTAGAACGTCATCTTACGAGGAGTTTTTTTATGAGAAATTTTATAGTTAGCCAAGACTTAAAGGAGATTACTGAAGAAAATTTATCGTGGGAAAAGCTATTTAATTCAACGATTCTTGTAACTGGCGCGTCGGGTATTCTGCCTTCGTATATGGTTGAAACCCTCCTTTATCTGAACGAAACCAGAAGGGCAAATATTACTGTGGTTGGAGTTATCAGGAACGTTGACAAGGCTCACAAGCGTTTTGCTCACTACGGAGGACGACGCGATTTAATTTTGATTAAGCACGATATACGCTTGCCATTTATTTACGAAGGCAATATTGATTATGTGATTCACGCGGCGGGACAAGCAAGCCCTAAATTTTATGGAAAAGACCCCGTCGGAACTTTGGAAGGGCACGCGATTGGCACAGCAAATTTCCTAAACTTTGCGGCGAAAAAGAATGTAAAATGTTTTCTGTATTTCAGCTCGTGCGCCGTTTACGGAAATCCTTCTGAGAAAATCGTTGACGAAAAATTTATAGGAAATGTCGCGCCGATGAATTTGCGCTCATGTTATCCTTTAGGCAAACTAGCTGGGGAAAATCTTTGTGTCGCGTATAATCATCAGTATGGAGTGCCGTTTAAAATTCTGCGAATAGCTCACACTTACGGACCAATGATGCCTTTGGACGACGGCAGAGTTTTTAGCGATTTCGTTGCAAACATTTTAAACAACGAAAATATTTCCTTGAACAGTGACGGCACTGCTGAACGCCCTATGCTTTATATCAGCGACGCTGTAAGAGCTTACTTTAGAATTTTGCTTGAAGGTGAAAACGCCGAAGCTTATAATGTCGCCTCAGAAGAATATATTACGGTTCTGAACTTAGCGCGCACTTTAATTGATTTATATCCCGAAAAAGCTTTGAAAGTGATTTTTAACAAGAAAATTGCTGAAGGATATATTCCTGCGGAAAAAAATAATGCTGGCAACCGAATTAGCATTAGCAAATTGAAAAATTTAGGTTGGCAGCAAAGATATTCGATTCGAGAAGGTTTTAAACGAACGGTGCGTTCTCTTGAACAATAAGGTATATTTTGTACGTCCGCCGAAAGGTGGGCATTTTTTTTGCAGGAAAATTTTCAATGCGGCAGAATCAACAAATGATAATGTATACACGGAAGGAGAAAAATTTATGGAAAATGTAGTAAAAATCGGGTTGCTTGGCGCGGGCACAATCGGCGGTAGCGTCATTGAAGTTCTGAAGAATAATCGCGACACGATAACTCAACGCGCTAATACCGAGATTCAAATTAAAAATATTCTCGTCCTGCCGCATGAAATTCCCAAACTCCACGAAGCCGGCTTGCCCGCAACTAGTAGCTACGATGAAATTCTTAACGACCCCGAAATTAAAATCGTCGTCGAACTTATCGGCGGCATTAAGCCTGCAAAAGATTTTATCCTGCAAGCTATGGCGCATGGCAAAAACGTCGTCACGGCTAATAAAGATGTCGTCGCGCAATTCGGGCATGAACTCTTTGACGCGGCGGACGCTAACAAAATTGATTTCCTGTTTGAAGCGGCAGTCGGCGGAGCTATTCCAATTATTATGCCGCTGAAACGTTCCTTGACGGCAAATAAAATCACTGAAGTTTTAGGCATTGTCAACGGCACGACAAATTATATGCTAACTAAAATGGGCGAAGACGGCACCGATTACGAAACCGTTTTGAAGGAAGCGCAAGCATGCGGCTACGCCGAAGCTAATCCCGCCGCCGACGTTGAAGGCAAAGACGCCGCCCGCAAAATCGCTATTCTTGCGTCGATTGCATTCAATTCCCGCGTTAAGTTTGAAGATGTTTCAATGGAAGGCATTACCCATATCACGCCCGAAGATATTTCTTATGCTAAAGAACTCGGCTACGTCGTGAAACTTTTGGCGGTCGCTCGTCATAGCGAACTTGGAATTGATGTCAGAGTTAATCCCGTCTTTTTGGCGAAGGAACACCCACTCGCGGCGGTTAGCGGCGTTTTCAATGCTATTTTCGTTCGCGGCTATCCGATTGAAGAGGCTATGTTCTTCGGTCCCGGCGCAGGTAAGCCAACTGCCTCCGCCGTTGTCAGCGACATTATCGAAATTGTTCGCGGGCTTAATCGCGGCTCGACTGGTCGTTTCGGTTGCACTTGCTATCACCAATTTCCAATTTGCCCCGTCGAAGAAACCGTTTCCAGTTACTATATCCGCTTGCTCGTCGACGATAAACCAGGCGTGCTCGGCAAAATCGCGACGACTTTTGGCAATGTTGATGTCAGCTTAAAATCTGTCGTGCAGACGCGCACTGAACTTGAAGACCACGTAGAAATTGTCGTTATAACTCACAAGGTCAAGCACAAAAACATTTTGGCGGCGCAAACTGCCCTGAAAGTTCTTTCGGTCGTAGATGAAATTTTCAATGTTATTCGCGTCGAGTGATTGCCATGAAGAAAAATATTCCAGTCAATAGAAAATCCCTTAAAAATTTGACGTTGAAAATGCGTCAAGATAATGCACCTTTGACTTCTTCAGCCTTCCGCGCAGTCGTGAAAGTTCCTGGCACTTCGGCGAATTGCGGACCAGGCTTTGACTGTTTAGGCTTGGCGACGACAATTTATAATTATATGGATTTAACTTTGCTCCGCGCCAACAAAATTATCGTCGAGTCGAAAGGGCTTGGCTCTGAAAATATTCCGCGCGGCAGGAGAAATCTTGCATGGCAGGCGGTGCGCAGATTGTTGCAGGAAGTCGGGCGCGAAGATGAATTCAAAGGCGCGATTATCCGCATGAAAAATAATGTGCCAATTTCGCGTGGCTTAGGTTCGAGTTCAACGGCGATAGTTGCGGGCTTGACGGCGGCTAATGAAATTTTAGGTGCGCCTTTTGATAAAGATAGGCTTTTGAAATTGGCGACCGAACTTGAAGGGCACCCCGATAACGTCGCGCCAGCAATTTTCGGCGGCTTTACAGTCAGCGTCATGGACAAGGGCGAAGTTCAAACATTTAGCTTTTTGCCGCGCATAAAATTAAAATTGGTCGTGGCGGTGCCGGATTTTGAATTGTCGACGCGATTGGCACGAAAAGTTTTGCCCAAAAATGTTTCACTGAAAGACGCAATTTTCAATGTCAGTCGGGCATCAATGTTAATTGCGGCGTTGGTGGAAGGGCACGAAGAACTTTTGCCGCTCGCGTTCGATGACGCATTACACCAGCCGTATAGAAAAAAATTGGTGCCGGGCATGAGCGAAGTTTTCACGGCGGCACGAAATGCCGGAGCATTGGGGGCGGCAATATCGGGCGCGGGTTCGTGCTTGATAGCGTTCACGACGGCGGCAAGCGGACTTGAAAATAAAATCGCGTCGGCAATGGTCGAAACCTTCAAAGCACACGACGTTAAATCAAGCGCACTGATTTTGGACGTGGACAGACACGGCGCACAGATTTTAAGAACTTAAACCGCGAAATTTTTTGCAAGCGTCTATAAAAGTTTTCGCCGCGTTCGGGCAACCTGCAAAGTGTATATGCAAGTACGACGCGACGATATTTTTTTTGACTGCGCCCGCGAAATATTCTTTGCCCGTCCGCATGCGTTCGCATTTGAAAATTCTATCGCCTGCAACGTCAAGTTCTTTGGAAAAGTGGAATTCATGCGCACGAATTTTATCGCCCGCCTTGCCGATAACGCAATCGCTTAAAATTTCCGCCGCGACATAGCCGACCATTTGAAGTTTATCCGTCATAACCGCCGCGCCGTCAAGCACGCCGCACATATCGAAACTTTTCCCGCTGAAGTCAATCAACTCACGCATTAAATACATAAAGCCGCCGCATTCAGCGAAAATCGGCAAGCCAATTTCAGCCGCGTGGAAAATATCTGCGCGGATTTTTTTATTCTGCTCAAGACGCGCCGCGAACATTTCAGGGAAACCGCCGCCGATTATCAAGCCAGAAATATTTTCGGGCAAATGTTCATCTCTTAGCGGACTAAAGAAAACTATTTCCGCGCCGAGCCTTTCAAGTTCGCGCAAGCTTTCGCCATAATAAAAGCTGAACGCTTCATCTTTAGCGACGCCGATTTTTAAGGTGTAAGGTGTAAGGTTTAAGGTATAAGGGAGATTTTTTAGCGGCGAAGAATTTTTAGCCAGACTTATCAGCGCGTCAACGTCAACTTGACTTTCAACCGCCGCGCAAATTTTTTCTATCACGTCAGCAGAATTATTTTCGGTTGTGGGGACAAGTCCTAAATGACGTTCGGGCAAAATAAATTCGTCATTGCGCCTAATCGCGCCAAAACATTTTATCCCGATTTTGTCCAGCGCGTCGACAATCATTTTCCTATGCGAATCCGAGCCGATACGATTCAATATCACGCCCGCAAGATTTATCGTCCTGTCAAATTCGCGAAAACCTAGCGCAATCGCCGCCGCCGAAGTCCCCATGCTTTTTGCGTCGATAACTAAAACGACCGGCGCATTGAGTAGCTTTGAAATTTCCGCCGTCGAAGAAATTCCGCCGCGCCCGCCGTCGTAAAGCCCCATGACGCCTTCAATAATCGAAATGTCCGCGCCTTCCGAAGTCGCCGTGAAAATTTCCTTAAGCTTATCTTCGCCGACAAGCCAGCTGTCCAAGTTGTGCGAAATTTTGCCGCTCGCTAAACTGTGCCAGCCCGTGTCGATATAATCGGGACCAATCTTGTAGGATTGAACGTTCTGCCCGCGCCTTTTCAACGCCGCAAGCAATCCCGCCGTTATCGTCGTCTTGCCGGAACCGCTTTGCGTCGCCGCGATTATCAAACGTGGAAAATCATTTTTCATTTAAGCCCCTCGAATTGTCCATCATGTACAAAATTGCATTGACCGCCGCGACCGCAATCGACGAGCCGCCCTTTGTCCCCTCAACCGTTATGTAGGGAATTTCCTTCTGCGCGATAAGTTCAGCTTTCGACTGCGCCGCGCCAACAAATCCAACCGGCACACCAATTATCGCCGCCGGTTTTATATTTTCTTCGCGAGCAAGCCTAAGCACTTCAAAAAGTGCAGTCGGCGCGTTGCCAATCGCTACAATTTCGCCGTTAAGCCGCTTGCCGAAAATCCGCATTGCCGCCATTGAACGGGTTATCCCTTCGCGCTTCGCAAACTCCCGAACGTCAACATCAGAGACCTTGCAGAAAATTTCGCCGCCAAATTTCGTAAACGTCCGAATACTTATCCCGCGCCGAACCATTTCGACATCAGTAAAAATATTTGCGCCGCGATTGAGTGTCGCTTTAATCGCCGCTATCGCTTCGGGGTGAATTTTGACTATCGGCGCGTAGCTAACGTCGCCCGACGCATGAATTATCCGCGAGCAAATTTTCTTCTCGTCGTCAGTCAGCGAAAGCCCTTCCAAATGCGGCGCGATTATTTCCATACTGCGTTCTTCGATTTCCATTGGCTTTGTCATAAACATAAAAATCGCTCCCTTCGAGTTGTTAGCTAAAATATAAAGGCAACGCCCGCCGCCGTCAACTGCAGGGATAATTTTTGGCGCGTCGAATAGGTTTTCAATTAAAGGAGGCTTAAAAATGGTTTTAATCACAGGAATTTTAGGACAGCTGGGTTACGACCTTTCAAAGGAACTTAAAAATCGCGGCGTAGAATTTATTGCGCCGTCGCTTGAGGAATTGGAATTGACGACAGAGGCGGGCGCGAAAAATTTCATACTGGAGAAAAAGCCCGACGTTGTAGCACATTGCGCGGCTTATACGGCGGTCGATAAGGCAGAATCGGAAGCGGAACTCGCTATCAAAGTCAATGGCTTTGGAACGCGCTGGGTAGCGGAAGCTTGTCGCGAAGTCGGCGCGAAAATGATTTACATTAGCACTGATTACGTCTTCGGCGGCGACGGCAAAATTCCCTACGAAGTTCACGACGAGAAAAAGCCCGTCAACATGTACGGGCGCAGCAAACTTTTGGGCGAAGACGCCGTTACTACAATTCTTGACAAATATTTTATCGTGCGCACGAGCTGGGTTTTCGGTATCAACGGGAACAATTTTATCAAGACAATGTTGCGCCTTGCCGAAACGAAAAAATCTTTGCGCGTCGTCAATGACCAAATCGGCTCGCCAACTTATACGGTTGACTTATCAAAATTGTTGGCTGATATGGTGGCTTCGGATAAATACGGCATTTATCACGCGACGAACGAAGGCTTTTGCTCGTGGGCTGAATTCGCTAAGGAAATTTTCGAGAAAGCCGGACTTGATGTCGAAGTAGAAGGAATTCCAACGATTGAATATCCGACACCTGCGCGGCGTCCATTTAATTCGCGGCTCAGTAAAAAATCACTTGACGAAGCGGGCTTTAATCGCCTTCCGACGTGGCAAGACGCCCTTAAACGCTATTTGGCTGAACTCGCTAGAAAGAATTCTTGAAAATAATCAATACCTTGTGATATTATAACTGCAGTTTATGTGTAAATTTTTGGGAGGTATTGTTATGGTCAACAGAATCATTTTGAACGAAACGTCTTATTTCGGACCAGGCGCGATTAAGGAAATTCCTAACGAAATTAAAAATCGCGGTTGCAAAAAAGTTATGCTCGTCACCGATAAAGACCTGCTCAAGTTCAAAGTCGCTACTAAGGTTACCGAACTTTTAGCGGCGTCGGGCGTCGATTTCGAGATTTACGACAACATTAAAGCCAATCCGACAATCGAGAACGTTCAAACGGGCGTAGCGTTCTGCAAAAAATGCGGCGCGGATATAATCGTTGCGGTCGGCGGCGGCTCGGCTATCGACACCAGCAAGGCTATCGCTATCATTATGACTAATCCCGAATTTGCCGATGTGCGCAGTCTTGAGGGCGTCGCTCCGACTAAGAATAAGTGCTTGCCGATTATCGCCGTCTCGACGACTTCCGGCACTGCCGCCGAAGTTACTATCAATTACGTTATAACCGACGTTGAAAAGAATCGCAAATTTGTCTGCGTCGACCCGAAAGATATTCCTGTTGTCGCAGTCGTTGATTCCGAAATGTGCGCTTCAATGCCGGCGAAACTCTGCGCGGCAACCGGTATGGATGCACTCGTTCACGCGATTGAAGGTTATATCACCAAAGCCGCTTGGGAACTTACTGACATGGTGCACCTTAAAGCGATTGAGATTATCTCGAAAAATCTTCGCCGCTCCGTTAAGGGCGACCCCGTCGGACGTGAGAAAATGGCACTCGGACAATATATCGCGGGCATGGGCTTTTCAAATGTCGGCTTGGGCATTGACCATTCTATGGCGCACCCGCTCAGCGCAGTTTACGACATTCCGCACGGAACCGCCTGCGCGATTTTGCTTGCTCCGGTTTTGAAATTCAATGCGCCCGCGACTGGCGAACGTTATCGCGAAATTGCGCGTGCTATGGGCGTCGCTGACGTTGATAAAATGACGCAGGAAGAATATCGCGCCGCCGCTATTGACGCCGTTGCAAAACTTAGCGCGGACGTTGGTATTCCAACCAAATTATCTGAACTCGGCGTCAAAGCAGAGGATATTGATTTCTTAGCGCAATCAGCCCTTGTGGACGCTTGCACGCCCGGCAACCCCCGCGACGTTACCAAAGAACAAATCGCTGAAATTTACCGCTCAATCTTCTAAGCTAATAAATATCGAAACGAAAAAAGCCTCCGATAACAAGGGGGCTTTTTGTTATGACTTCTTCAAATTGACTTTCTTTTTTTCAGTCAA
>DJWY01000021.1:90348-90510 GCA_002448305.1 Selenomonadales bacterium UBA7018 | reverse complement strand
GGCGGTAAGTTCATTTTCCAATTCGTTTACGCGCTTTTCAAAATCGCAGAAATTTACCGTTCAATCTTCTAAGCTAATAAATATCGAAACGAAAAAAGCCTCCGATAACAAGGGGGCTTTTTGTTATGACTTCTTCAGATTGACTTTCTTTTTTTCAGTCAA
>DJWY01000021.1:56034-90234 GCA_002448305.1 Selenomonadales bacterium UBA7018 | reverse complement strand
GGCGGTAAGTTCATTTTCCAATTCATTGACACGCCTTTCAAGTCGCTGAATCTGCCGGAGCGCAACCTCAATCATTTCGCGTTCAGGGTCGGGCAAAATATCGTGATTTAAATCAACGTCAATCTCTTCTAAAAGTTCTGCGCGAACTTTGGGATTATTTATATCGTAGCCACGCGCCTTGCATAGTTCCGAAATGGCTTCGCGGTATTCTTCCTCATTGTGGACGCGCATACCGTGCAGGACGACGACGCGACCAGGTATGCCGACAACCGTAGCATGCGGCGGAACTTCCTTTAGGACGACTGAACCCGCGCCAATTTTAGCATGGTCGCCGACTTTGAACGAACCTAAAACTTTCGCGCCCGTCGCCACGACGACATTATTTCCTATCGTCGGGTGACGTTTGCCCTTTTCCTTGCCCGTGCCGCCCAAAGTTACGCCCTGATAAAGCGTGACATTCTTGCCAAGCTCCGCCGTCTCGCCGATTACAATTCCGGTTCCGTGATCTATAAAAAGCCCGTCACCAATCGTCGCGCCTGGATGAATCTCAATCCCTGTCAAGAATCGGCAAAAATTCGAGACTAGCCGCGCAGATACTATCCAGCCACGTTTGAAGAGAAAATGCGAAATTCTATGCAACCAAATCGCGTGTAGCCCCGAATAGCAAAGGACGACTTCCAATACACTTTTTGCCGCAGGGTCGCGCTCAAAGATAACTCGAATATCTTTTTGTATGCGCGAAAAAAATTTCATTGTCGACACCTCGACCGCGATTTATTTTTCCAAACTCGCAACGGCATACGCCGCAATCCCTTGTTCCGTGCCCGTAAAGCCTAGCCCCTCTTCTGTCTTAGCCTTAACGCTAACCGCGTCAACGTCGACTTGCATAACTTCTGCTAAACGTTCGCGCATTGGCAAAATATACGGCGCAAGTTTCGGCTTCTGCGCAACGACGATTGAATCAACATTACCGATTGAATAGCCCTTCGCCGCGACAAGTGGCAGAATTCTTTTCAAAAGCTCGACGCTGGAAATGTCTTTGAATTCGGGCGTGCTAGGGAAATAATGCCCAATGTCGCCGAGAGTCGCCGCGCCTAATAAGGCATCAATTATCGCGTGAATCAAAACATCGCCGTCAGAGTGCGCCTCAAGCCCTAACTTGTGCGGAATTTCTACGCCGCCCAAAATTAATTTCCTGCCCGCCGCCAATTTGTGCACGTCGTAGCCGATACCAAAACGAATCATCTTTCCCCATTCCTTTGCAAAAAAGTTTCCGCAACGTGTATATCTTCCGGCGTCGTGATTTTTATGTTCTCGTAGCCGCCCGCCACAACTTTTATTTTCTGCGCCAGTTGCTCAACTAGGCTTGAATCGTCCGTGCCTAAAAATTCTTCATCGGCGGCGCGTTCGTATGCCTTCAATAAAATTTCGCGCCTAAAACCTTGCGGCGTCTGCACGTTGACTAGTTGCGCTCGCGGCGGCGTATATCGCACAAAGCCTTCTTCGTCAATGACTTTGATTGTATTTTTTTCGGGAACAGCCGCTATCGCCCCGCCGAATTTTTCTGCCGCGTCGATTACGTCGTTAATCGTCCGCACGCTGACTAATGGTCTTGCCGCGTCGTGCACTAAAACTATTTCCGTTTCATCGGGCAAAAGTTTTAAACCGTTCGCGATTGAATATTGGCGTTCACTGCCCCCGACCGTCACGGCATACGGCTTGAGATTTTCTGTTTCGTTCAGAAGTTTTTTTACCGTATCGACTTCATGCGCACCAACTACTACGATTAAAAAATTTACGCGCTCGACTTTGGAAAAAGTTTTCAAGCTCCGAATTAAAATCGGCACGCCATGAAGTTCTAACAAATTTTTATTTATGCCGCAGAAATCGCCCATGCGTTTGCTTGCGCCAGCGGCTGGGAATACTGCTGTTACCATTACATAACCTCCGAAAAGTTTTTAGATAAGTCCATCTGCCATAAGCTTGCGAATACCAACAAGCACGCCGCCTTCATCACAACTCAACGTTTCAAACTTCGCGAACTTTTTCAAATCGGGGTGAGCATTTGCCGTAGCAAAACTGTAGCCGACCGCCTGCAACATTTCGCAATCATTCATGTAATCGCCGAACGCCGCGCACTCTTCGGGCTTAATATTCAAAGCTTGCTGAACGTGTTCAACCGCCTCGCCCTTGTTCGCGCCCATTGACGATACGTCAACCCACCAATCGATAGTTTGCACGACCTGCAATGAATCATAGAACGCCCCAAGTTTGTCGTAAATATTTTTGCCGGCATTGCCCGTCCAATCATAGAGCGCAACTTTTATCGGCGTGTCGTCAACTTCGTCCCAACTGTCGACAACACTTCTGTGCGTGTAATATTTCTCCATGTCAGCAGTGTATTCGGGCTTGTCGAAGTCGCGCAGGATATAGGAGTCATTTTTGCCGCACCATACGCACATAATTTCATTAAAAGCCGCCGCCGTCGCCAAAACTTTTCTAACAGTCGAAACGTCCATTGCGTGGCTAAAAATTTCTTCGCCGTGTTGCATAACGAGCGTGCCGCCTTCCGCCACAAATAAAAATTCGTCGCGGTACTTATCAAATGTATGAGTTAATGACGCATATTGGCGACCGCTCGCCGGTGCAAAGATGACGTTGCGCCTTTTAAGTTCGGCTATCATTTCGTCAAAGCCTTCAGGCAATTTATTTTCACTCGTCAGGAGCGTCCCGTCCATGTCCGAGAAAATTATTTTTATCATTGAGCACCCTCCATAAAAATTTTATAATATTGTATCACGTACAAGATTTAATTGCAAAATTCGTTTGGGGTGATTAAATGTCTAGGAAAAATTTATTCGGGCTAACGTTGGCGGAATTGGAAACGGAACTTGAGCCGCTACCGAAATTCAGAGCAAAACAAATCGCCGCGCAGATTTATAAACACGGCGTCAAAAATTTCAGCGATATGAATGACTTGCCCAAAACTTTGCGGGCGGATTTTTCTTCGCGATACGAAATTAAACTGCCGGAAGTTTTAAAGCGGCTCGATTCAAAGGACGGCTTGACTAAAAAATTTCTATTGGGATTAAGTGACGGCGCGGCTGTCGAAATTGTTCTTATGAAGCACGATTACGGCAATAGCATTTGCATTTCAAGTCAAGTTGGTTGCCAAATGGGTTGCAAGTTCTGCGCGTCAACGCTTAAAGGGCTGGATAGAAATTTGACGGCGGCGGAAATGCTCGGCGAAATTTTCTTTGCGGAAGAATTCCTGCGCACTGCGGGCGAAAAACTCGATAGCGTCGTTATTATGGGCACCGGCGAACCGCTTATGAATTATGACGCGCTAATCAAAATGCTCCGGCTCTTGCACGAAGATTATTGCTTGGGCATGAGCTATCGCAAAATCACAATTTCTACTTGCGGCGTCGTCCCAGCAATAAAAAAATTGCGCGACGAGAAAATCCCAGTCACGCTATCAATTTCACTGCACGCGCCAACCGATAAACTCCGCTCCGCGCTTATGCCGATTAATTCTGCCTTTGGTCTTAAGAGTTTGCTTGCCGCCGGCGACGATTACGCACAAATTACAGGGCGGCGCGTCACCTACGAATATATTTTGCTAGGCGGCGTCAATGATACCGAAGAACACGCCCGACAACTAGCCAAAATCTTAAGCGGGCAACTCGCTAACGTCAATTTGATTCCATTTAATCCCGTCGTCGAAAGAACTTTTGACCCGCCAACTAATTCCGCCGTTAAGAAATTTTTCCACTTCCTGAACTCGCACGGCATTGGCGCGACTATTCGCAAGGAAATGGGCGCAGATGTCAACGCCGCTTGCGGACAGTTGCGAATTGCGCGGGCAACGATACGACCTTAAAATTTTCCGGCAAATTGCCGCGCTCAGCGCAAACTCCTACGACCGCATTTCCTACGAAAAAATTTTTGCCCAAAATATTTGCGCAGTCAACTTTTAAGGCGGCGTCAAGGTTGCGCCCTGTCATTTTCGCAAAGCTCTCTTTAATCGTCCAGAGACTTAAAAACTTTTCGCCACGCGCCAAACCGTCAAGCTCGCAAAGTTCTCGATATTCCCGCGCCGTGAAATAATTTTCGGCAAGAGTAAGCGCGTCGGCAAAATCCTCCTCAACGTCAACGCCGCTTGCAACTTCGCCAATACTGCACGCCGCCCAATTCTTACTGTGCGACAAACTTATTTTTATTTCACTGTCGACAACATAAGGCTTGCCGAGCGCATCCCGTTCGATTAAAACTTCTTCAACCGTGAAGGATAATTTTTTCGCAATGATTGAACGCGCTAACAATTCCGCCCAAAGTGTACGATTCCTATCCGCCGCGAATTTGTAGCGCAGAATTTTTTCTTGCCGCTTCGCCGTAAAGTAGCGCAAATATTTTTCAACGGGCAATTCTAATCGGTCAGCTAGATTTAGTAAATAAACTTCAACCATATCAAATTTCTATAATCGTATTGTTCATGTTGAGTACTCTCGTATAACTGAAATTTTTCGCCAGACCCTTAATCAGATTAATTCCGCCGAGCAAAAATTGTCCTTTCTCTTCGGGCTGGTATTGCGTCGGGTCGAAGGGGATGCCGTCATCGCGAATTCGCAAAATCCATTGCTCGCCGTCGTGCGAAAGATTTATATCAATGAATTTTTTCTTGGCTTTGTCGTAGCCGTAGCGCGAAATATTTATCGCAATTTCTTCAGCCGCAAGCCCCAAAATATATGCGGTGCGCTCGTCGACGTTTTGGGCGCGGCAGTAGTCAATTATTTTTTTGGAAATATTAACTGCATTTGCTTCGCCCGCCTCAATCGTCACGTCAAAAGAATCATCGTGTTCAGTTTTCGGAATCATTAGCAATCCTTCTTGCGGGAGCTTGCCGCGTTCCTGTAAAAATTTGCGCGTCCCTTCAACTATTATTATCGTCAAAAATTCGCTTATCGGCACCGCCGCGCATACTCCGTAAATTCCGTAGTAGTGCATAAGCAAGAACGTTATCGGAATTAACAGCACAAAGAATTCTAAAATCGTGTCGAGCGTCGCCAAAAATGTTTCCAAAATCGTTTGATAGTAAGTCTGCAGGAATTCATTAAACACGTAAAGCACGAAACTTAAACTGTAAATCTGTAGGCACGTCGCCGCCGTCGGGAGCAAGTTTTCATTTTCCATGCCGAAAAGTATTGCAATTTCTTCCGGCACGATTAGGAACACCGCAGTTAAAACCGAAATTAATACGCCGCTTAATTCCAAAACTTTTTTCATAAGCCGCCGAATTCCGAAGTAATCCCTTTCGCCGTAAAGTACGCCGCAAATATTCGGGATAACGCTAATTATTCCGCCCGCTAAAAGTTCCGCCATTATCAGCGTATTGGAGCAGACCGCGTAAATTTCCATTGCTTCGACGCCCAAAATTTGTAAGACTGCCGTATTGAGTACGAAAATTTGTAACGCCTGCATGAACTCCAGCGAAACACGCGGCAAACCTGTCTTTAGCGCGACGAAAATATCTTTGAACCACGCCACGCCGCTTAAATAGAACTTCAGCATTCTTTCTTGCGACCTTGCGTAGGGAATTAGCGTTAGCAAGCCGCAAGCGTAGCCAATAATTGTCGCGGCGGCGGCTCCTTCCATGCCTAAGCCCGCAAATTTCACTAGGACAATATCCATAACAACGTTGACGGCTTCGGCAATGGAGAACATCCACGCGCCTAAATCGGGGTGATTGTCCACGCTTAAAAACTCGCACGTCAGAAAAGTCAGCGTCATTATCGGCAAGCCCAAAAGGTTTATCAGCAAATATTCTTCAACAAAAGTTGTAAGTTGTGGGTCGTCGGCTACTAAATGCGCTAGCGGCGCGTTTACCCAAAAGGCAGTTAGCACGCCCGCGCAGGAAAAAATTATCCCCGCAATCACGCAAGCAGAAAACATGTCGGACGCTTCTTTAAGTTTCCTTTCGCCTAACCATATTGCCGCAAGCGTCGCACCGCCTAGACCCAAAATCAATCCCGGCAAATGCAAAATTTGTATAATAGGACTGGCAAGCGTAACGGCTGATAATGCTTCAACGCCAATTAAATTCCCGACAATAACCGCGTCGACAACGCTACCCATATGCATTGCCATTTCCGATAAGAAACTCGGTATCAGATAGCGATAAAATTTTTTGCTTACAAGATAATCGTTGCGTTTATATTCCATAGCTTAAAATCTCGCATTCTCCTCGAAAAATCCTAAAGTGTCTAAAGCTTCTATCGCGTTGCGAATATAATTTTCGTCGGTTATCGACCAGCGGCAATTCAAGCGGTAAAGGG
The DNA here is from genome assembly GCA_002448305.1 of Selenomonadales bacterium UBA7018. Lineage (GTDB taxonomy): Bacteria > Bacillota > Negativicutes > Selenomonadales > Selenomonadaceae > Quinella. Next base: position 83,899 of record DJWY01000021.1, on the reverse strand, counting down.
CTTTGACGGTGAAGGCGTCGTCGTGGTCAATTTCTTCGCGCAATTTCTCATCTATTTCATTATAGGCGATAAGGCTTGAGACGAGCAGATTTATTTTTTCGTCCTGCATGGCGGTTTTTAAAGCAACGTCGAATTCTTCATCAGAAACAATGTCAATTTTAATGCCGTATTCGTTCGCCACGTGAATAATATCGCCCATTTGCACGCGGTGGCTATTGACGGCGTGGAAAACGGTAAAATATGCGTTGGTGTCGGCGAGAGTAACAATCATGTGCGCAGTCTCGTCAATCGGCGAAAATTCGGTTGGCTCGTCCAAAAGCGACACGGGGATTTTTCCAATGGCGGAATAACTTCTAATGTCGCGCATAAAAGCATTGTTCGAGAAGTTGATTTGAAATTCGCCGTCGGAAATGCGGCTCATAAGGTTGCCCACCCGAATTATTTTCCCGTCAAGTTTCCCTTGCCCGATTGCAGTTAAAACTAATTCTTCAGCTTGAAATTTCGAGTAGACGTATTTATTCGACGTGACTTCTTGCCCAATGTAAAAATCGCTTTCAGAAAGTCTCCTACTGGCTGAAATATTTTTCCCGATATTATCGCCGGCGACGCTCACTGTTGATATTTGAATCAAGCGCGTATGTTTTGCAATGCAAAGGTTTATCAAATTGCGCACGCCTTCTACGTTTATGCGCGTCAAAATATCGGACGCCGCGAAATGTTTAACGCAAGCCGCGCAGTTTATCAGCGTCTTAAACGGATAATCAATCAGCGCGTTGACTGCGTCAGGGTTAGTAATGTCGCCGTCAATGACGGTTACTCTTTCGTTGAAAGCTTTTTCCATTGACGAGCTAAAATAGTAGATAAACATTGTGCGCAGACGTTCTTTAGCCGTTGCTTGTTTATTACTGCGGATAAAGCAGAAGATTTTCGCCGAAGTATTTTTAAGCAATTCGTAAAGGACGTGAATTCCCAAAAAGCCCGTCGCGCCCGTGAGCAATACGTTGCCTAAGCCCTCGTGGTGAATTTCGTTGACGTATTCCACGCGATTTTTAGCAAGTGCGCTATTGATTCGGAAAAATTCATCAAGGAAGGAACTTCCCTCGATTGGCTCCACGATTTGGGGCGTAGGAATTTTTTTCTCAACCTGCGCGGGCATGGGGGCTTGTTGCTTTAAAATGTAAACTTCTAACTTTTCCGCCGTCGGATATTTGAAAATATCGGCGTAAACTATCGGCAACTTTTTAAGGAATGCTGCCATTGCGACTTTCGACGCGGCAAGCGACGTCCCGCCGATTTCAAAGAAGTTTTCATCTGCGCCGACATTTTTTCTGCCGAGAGCCTTTGCAAACATTTCGCAAAGCGTCTGTTGTAAATCGGTCGCGGCAACTTTTTTATCGTCCGTTTCGACTTGCAAGGCGATTTCGGGCAAAGCCTTCTTATCAATTTTCTTGTTGGCGGTGAGCGGGAAAGCGTCAAGTTGCATGAGGACGCCGGGCACCATGTAAGAAGTCAGCGACGCGGCAAGATGTTTTTTCAGTTCGTCAAGGTCGATTTTATTTTCGGCGGTGAAATAGCCCGCAAGATAATCGCCCGCCTCGTTTTTCTTCATAACGACAATACTTGATTTAACGCCGTCGAAATTATTCAGCACGGATTCAATTTCGCCGAGTTCGACGCGCAAGCCGCGCAACTTAACTTGATTGTCCGTCCGCCCATGAAAAACGATTTCGCCGTTGGGCAACAGCCGTGCAAGGTCGCCGCTCTTGTACGCCGGTTTATTCCACAGCTTGATAAAAACTTTCTGGGTTAAGTCGTCGCGATTGATATAGCCGCGCCCGATTCCGTCGCCAATGATTGTCATTTCGCCGAGCGCGCCAATCGGCAACGGGCGGTTTTTATCATCGGTTATCACGACTTGAACATTTGAATTCGGAACGCCGATAGTAATATTTTCAGGCGACTCTATAGCCTTCATTGTACAGCTAATCGTCGCTTCGGTCGGTCCGTAGCCGTTCATGATATAAATATCGGGATTGACTGCGCGAAGTTTAGTAAAAAGCGCGGCAGGGAATGCCTCCGCCCCAAAGTCAACAGATTTTATGCGCTTGACGACCGATTCAAATTCCGGCAAGTCGATTAAGTTGGCTAAATATGACGGCGTGCAAGTCATTATGTCCACAGAATTTTTATCGCACAATTCCTTGAGCATAAGTGGATTATGAATTTCGTCTTCGTTCGCCATGCAAATTGTTAGCCCGTGCGCAAGCGGGATAAATTCTTCCATAATCGACACGTCGAAAGTAATCGCCGCCAATGCAAGCGAAACTTTTCCGCGCTGAGTGTAGCCTAAAATTTCGTGGTTCTTCGGGTTGTCGTCGACGAAATTAACTAGGTTGTGATTAGTCAGCATAACGCCTTTAGGCTTGCCCGTCGAACCGCTTGTATAAATGCAATAAGCCAGCGCGTCATAAGGAACTGCGACGTTTAAATTTTCACCGAAAATTTCTTCCGATTGCGTGTCTTCCACTAAGCAAACAAAAACATTCAGCCCGTCAAAGAAATTTTTCCGCTGTTGGTAAATATCGCGGGTCGTGACGATATGGCGGACGTTTGAATCATTGACGATAAAAGAAACTCGGTCGTCGGGGTAATCGGGCGTCATGGGCAGAAATGCGCCGCCCGCCTTCAAAATGCCTTGACGCGCGATATAAACTTCAAGCCCGCGATTTAACATTACGCCAACGATTTTTTCAACGCCTACGCCGTGACTTTGCAAGACACGTCCAAGCCGATTAGCCGCCGCGTTCAGTTCAGCATACGTCAAATATTTTTCGTTAGCAATCGCCGCGACACGCTCCGGATATTTTTCCGCGCTGTCCTGCAAAAGTCTATACGCGGGACGCTCGGCAACTTTCCAAGCTGTGTCGTGAATCACTTGCAACTTTTTAAGCTCCGCCGCCGAAACTATATCAACGTCCGATAAATTTTCCCGCGTCAAAAATTCTCGCGCTACTTGCGCCAGACAATCAACGAAATTTTTAACCGTCGCCGCCGAATAATAATCCGTCTGGTATTCCGTATCAAAGCAAAGTTCGCCACCCTCAACAAAAATATCCACGCCGAAAAGCGATTTAGCCTTGTCGAGTTCAAGCGGCATTTCAACGGCAGTTTCGCCCGCAATTTTAACCGCGTCATCTTCGCCCTGATAAGCAAACATTACGTCGGCACTAATCCCATAATCGCGGTTGATTTCGGCAAAAGAATAAATGTCGTTAGTCATGCTCGCTAAAAGTTGCTTGCCGACTTCGGCGACATATTGCGCAACGGTTTTTTCACCGACAATCGAACAGCTAACGGGCAAAGTCTTAACGAACATGCCAACACTTTGCGCAAGCCGCGAATCATTGCGCCCGTTATAAATCGTCGTAAAAATGGCGTCGTCGCGATATAAAAATTTCGCCAGCGTAAAGCCGAAAGCCGCGTTGAAAAATGCATTCAGCGTAACTTTATTTTCCGCGCAGAACTTCTTGACGGCGTCAACGTCTACTCCCAATTTGCCGGTCTGGAAAGGTGCAGACTTAGCGTCAAAGTCTTTAGCAAGTTTGCAATCGGCATCGCAACCGCGAAAGATTGAATCGTAATAAGCTTTCGCCTTCGTGAGCGCGTCACCTGCGCGGGCTTTTTCTTCGTCGAGGGCAGTTTCAAAGCCCGTGTAATTTTCCTTAGACAAAACTTTTCCGTCGTAAGCGGCGTTAATGTCGTCAAGCAAAATGTCGAAAGATTCGCCGTCGCTGATAATGTGGTGGCAGTCAAGGAAGAAATATTTTTCGTCGGCAACGTAAATCTCCGCGCGGTAAAGCGGCTTGTCCAAAAGTTCAAAGGGTCTAACAAGCTCTTCGACCGGCGGCAATTCGCTAACGCGCAAAATTTGAACAATTGCTCCGGAATCATTGCGGCGGGCGCGAATATCGCCGTCATCGTTCATAAAAAGAGTGGTCTTTAAATAGGAGTGCGCGTCGATAGCCGACTTGATAGCCGCCTGCAATTTCTCAACGTCAACATTTTTTCCGAGCCGATATAAATTCGGGAGATTATAAATTGTGCTGTTGGGATTGGCGACGCTCTCGACGAAAATTCCGTTTTGGGTCTGCGTCAAGGGATAATCGGCTTGCGCGTTGTAAGTTTGCATTTCTTCTGCGCCGGATAAAAATTTTTCAAGCGTCGCAATGGTGTTATGCTCTTTAATGTCGCGGGTGCGAATAGTTTTGCCGAAAGTGCGCGACAACAAAACATTCAGCCGGATTGCGCCAATGGAAGTCAGCCCGACGCTATAAAAATCCGTCTTTATGCCGAAATTTTTCGTGCCGATAATTTCCGCAACGCAATCGAAAATTTTTTGCTGAACGTCATTTTGCGGGGCGGTCGCGTCGATAGCGGCGGCAACTTTCTTTTTAGCGTGGCTGTGAACGTCAATATCAAAAGTTTCGAGCGCGTCCGAAGTCAAAAACTTTTGGGCAACTTCTTCGCAAGCAAGGGCAAAATTCTTGACGGTCTCGGCTTTATAAACGGTTGGGCGATATTCAAAGCTGAAAATAAATGCGCCATTCTCCAAGAAAATCTCAAGGCAAAGGTCGGACATAGCCGCCGAAGGTATTACCGGCAAAGTTCGCGAAGTCGTTCCGGCAATGTGGTAGTCGTTAAAATCTTCGCCCTGATAAACGCACATCAATTCGCCCTTGAAGTTGTAAGCGGTAGAAATTTCCGCAAAGGAATAAATATCGTGCGCCATGCTGTTTACGAGTTGGCGACCGATTGCCTCAATGTAATTTTTCACGGAAGAATTTCCAGCGACGTCGGCGAGCACCGGCAAGGACTTAACGAACATGCCAACGCTTTTAGAAAGTCGCGAATCGTTGCGCCCGTGATAAATCGTCGTGAACGCCGCATTTGCCCGCCGAGTATTTTTGGCAAGAAAATATCCGAACATAGCCAAGAAAAATGTATTTAGCGTGCAGGCATTTTCCGCGCAGAAATTTTTCACGGCGGCAACGTTGAGCGCGGTTTGATAACTTTCAAAGGCAACGACCGAATCTTTTTTGCCAACATTTTCCGCGAAGTCGACTTGCGGCAAAATCTCAACGTCGCTGTCTGCAAAAATCGCGTCGAAATAATTTTTAGCGGCGGTTAATTTGCTAGAGGCACGCGCCTTTTGCTCATCTAGCGCGACTTCAAAGCCGGTGTAATTTTCCTTGCTTAAAATTTGCCCGTCGTAAGCGGCATTCATATCGTCGAAGAAAATATCTTCGGAAGAACCGTCGTAAATTATGTGATGAAAGTCTAGGAACAAATAATTTTTATCGGGCGTAACGAAAATCACGGCGCGATAAAGTGGTTCTTCCGTCAGCTTGAACGGGCGAACGAGTTCAGCGGGCAAATTTTCCACGTTTTTAATCGGGACTTCAGCGGGTAAATCGTCAAGGCGGCGTGAGCGAACTTCTCCAGCGTCGTTGAAAAATAATTTCGTTTTTAAGTATGGGTGCGCATTGATTGCGGCTTTAATCGCCCGTTGCAAGCGTGTTACGTCGATTGAGGAATCAAGCGGCAAAAGTATTGGCAAATTGTAAGTCGTATCATCTGGCGCGGCGTCGTATTCAACAAAAATATCTTGTTGCGTGCGCGAAAGCGGATAATCGGCTTGCAGTTCGTAGTTTTGAATTTCTTCCGCGTCCGATAAAAATTTCTCCAGCTTCTCGACCGTATCGAATTCCATTATATCGCGAGTTTGAATAACTTTGTTAAACGCCGTTGACAAAACTACGTTTAGGCGAATTGCGCCGATTGAAGTTAGCCCCGCGCTTGTCAGCTCTGTCGTTATTCCAAATTCGCGGTTGCCTAAAACTTCAGCGACGCAGTCAAAAATTTTCTGCTGAACGTCGTTTTGCGGCGGGACAATTTCAACTGTCGGGATAATTTCTTCGGGTTCGGGCAAAGCTTTCTTATCAATTTTCCTGTTGGCGGTGAGCGGAAAGGCGTCAAGTTGCATGAGGACGCCGGGCACCATGTAAGAAGTCAGCGACGCGGCTAAATGTTTGCGCAGTGCGGCAAGGTCAATTTTATTTTCGGCGGTGAAATAACCGGCAAGATAATCGCCCGCCGCATTTTTCTTGACAACCACGATACTTGACTTGACGCCGTCGAAATTATTCATGACCGTTTCGATTTCGCCGAGTTCAACGCGAAGTCCGCGCAGTTTTACTTGATTATCTGTGCGCCCGTGAAAAGCAATTTCGCCATTAGGTAAAAGCCTTGCCAAGTCGCCGCTTTTATATGCAGGCTTATTCCAGAGCTTGATAAAAACTTTCTGGGTCAAATCGTCGCGATTGATATAGCCGCGCCCAATGCCGTCGCCCAAAATCGTCATTTCGCCGAGTGCGCCAATTGGCAACGGGCGGTTTTTATCATCAGTCATTACAACTTGAACATTTGAATTCGGAACGCCGATAGTAATATTTTCAGGCGACTCTATAGCCTTCATTGTACAGCTAATCGTCGCTTCGGTCGGTCCGTAGCCGTTCATAATATAAATATCGGGATTGACTGCGCGGAGTTTGGCGAATAGTGCACTTGGAAAAGCTTCCGCCCCAAAGTCAACAGATTTTATGCGCTTAACGACCGAAGTAAATTCCGGCAAATCAATCAGGTTGGATAAGTAAGTTGGCGTACAGCTCATCACGTCGACGGCATTTTTGTCGCATAAATCCTTCAGCAGGAGCGGATTGTAAATTTCGTCTTCGTTCGCCATGCAGATTGTAAGCCCGTGCGCCAGCGGGATAAATTCTTCCATTATCGACACGTCGAAAGTAATCGCCGCGAGTGCCAGCGAAACTTTTCCGCGCTGAGTGTAGCCTAAGATTTCGTGGTTCTTCGGGTTCGCGTCTACGAAATTAACCAAATTGTGATTAGTCAGCATAACGCCTTTAGGCTTGCCCGTCGAACCGGAAGTATAAATGCAATAAGCAAGCGCGTCATCGGGCACTGCGACGTTTAGATTTTCGCCGGAAATTTCTTCCGATTGCGTGTCTTCCACTAAGCAGATAAAAATTCCCAGCCCGTCGAAAAAATTTTTGCGTTGCTCGTAAATGTCGCGGGTGGTGACGATATGTTTAACTCCGGCGTCCTTGACGATATAAGAAACTCGGTCATCGGGATAATCGGGCGTCATGGGCAGAAATGCGCCGCCCGCCTTCAAAATGCCTTGACGCGCGATATAAACTTCAAGCCCGCGATTTAACATTACGCCAACGATTTTTTCAACGCCTACGCCGTGACTTTGCAAGACACGTCCAAGCCGATTAGCCGCCGCGTTCAATTCAGCATATGTCAAGGATTTTCCGTTAGCGATAGCCGCGACGCGCTCCGGATATTCTTCCGCGCTGTCCTGCAAAAGTCTATACGCTGGACGCTCGGCAACTTCCCAAGCGGTATCGTGAATTGCTTGCACTTTCGCCAATTCGTCAGCCGAAAGCCAATCAATATCGCCGATTTTTTCCGCGTGTGGAAATTGCGCGACGACGTGTTTATAAGCGGCGGCGAAACTCTCAATCAGCGCGTCGGAATATTTTCCGCCGTCATAGTAAATCGATAAAATATTTTCCGCGACTGCCAACGCAAAACTTTTGCCGCTAATTTCCTGCGGCGCAGAAATAAATTCGGGTGCGGTCGGGAAGTCGTAAACTTTAGCAATTTCTTCGTAAGGCGTGCAAATTATTTCGCGTGAACGTTCAATTTGCTCGCGTAAATTTTTCAGATAGTCGGCAAGGTTTTGTTCGGGCGAAAAGTTTAAATACACGGGGATTTTTTTATCGCTTGTCGCCGTGAAAAATACTTCGTCCGCGCCGGCGAACCGCGCCAAAAGTAAAGCGTATGCGCCCATAAAAAAATTTTCCTCTGAACAATCGAATTGCCCATTGGAAAATTCAAATGGCGTCATAAATTTCTTAGCGACAAAACTTTTTCCGAACGCATCTTTAATCGGCGCAGAATCGACTGACACGCCGCGAAAAACGGAATCAAGATATTCTGCCTCTGTCATATATAAATCAATCCCTTCATTTGCTTTGAAAGGATTTTAGTTAATAAAATTAGCTAAGTCAACTTAGAAATTATTGACTTTGAGTAGCTACAATGTGATAAAATCTGCGCGGAGGTGTTTTAAATGAAGAAAAGAAAATTGCGTGATTTGACGGTCTCGGCTATTGGTATGGGTTGCATGGGATTCAGTCACGGCTATGGAGCGTGCCCGCCCGAAAGTGAATCAATTCGGCTTATGCGCTCGGCTTATGAGGATTACGGCTGTACATTTTTCGACACTGCGGAAGTTTATGCGGCGTATGAAAATGAAATTCTGGTCGGCAAAGCACTCAAGCCTATTCGCGACAAAATTATTCTTTGCACAAAGTTTATGCCGGAAATTTTTCTTCCTGGTCAAGAAATTCCGGAAGGAAAAACTTCGCGTCGCGGGCTTAGAAATGCCGTAGAAAATTCTTTGAAGCGACTGCAGACAGATTATATTGATTTGTATTATGAACATCGCGTGCCGGCTCACCGTGACGTTGCAGAGGTTGCCGAGTGGATGGGCGAACTTATCAAGGAAGGGAAAATTCGCGCATGGGGCGTTTCGGAGGCGACGCCCGAACAGATTAAACGCGCTCACGCCGTCACGCCGCTAACTGCCGTCCAAAGCGAATATTCAATCATGGAGCGCAAATACGAAGCCGAAGTTATTCCGCTGTGCAAGGAATTAAATATTGGTTTTGTTGCGTATTCGCCAATGGCGGGCGGCTTTTTGAGCGGAAAATATTCCAGTCAAACGAAATTTGAAGGCGACGACGTGCGCAGAGTTATCACGCGCTTTTCTAAGGAAAACATGGACGCTAATCAAGCCCTGCTCGACCTGCTGAAAAAATTCGCCGCCAATAAAAATGCCACGCCCGCGCAGATTTCCTTAGCGTGGATGATGTGCAAAAATGATTTTGTCGTGCCGATACCTGGAATGCGTCGCGACGAACGCTTGAAAGAAAATTTCGGCGCGGCGGACGTTGAACTTAGTAGCGAAGAACTTGCCGAACTCGAAATCGCTTTGTCGAAAGTTACAATTCACGGCGACAGGAAAGATAGCGATATTCAAAAGCTCGGCACGGTTAAAACCGTCGTTAAGAGTTGATAATTTCGCCGCGATAGCGTGCGACAGAAGCGCAATCCTTATCGCCGCGACCGGAAAGCGTTATGACGATAATTTTATCCTTAGGCATATCGGGCGCAATCTTCATGACGTGCGCGACCGCGTGCGCCGATTCAATCGCGGGAATAATTCCTTCTGTGCGCGAAAGATATTCAAAGGCGTCGACGGCTTGGGCGTCAGTAATCGGAACGTATTCGGCGCGTCCGATGTCGTGCAGGTGCGCATGTTCGGGACCTATGCCGGGATAATCAAGCCCCGCCGAAATGGAATAGACCGGCGCAATTTGCCCATATTTATCTTGGCAAAAATAAGACTTCATGCCGTGAAAAATTCCGATTCTGCCGGTAGCAATCGTGGCGGCAGTCTCGAAAGTATCGACGCCACGTCCCGCCGCCTCGCAACCGATTAGCCGGACGCTTTTATCGTCAATGAAATTGTAAAACGTGCCGATTGAATTGGAACCGCCGCCGCAACAAGCAACTACAACGTCGGGAAGTCTTCCTTCCAATGCAAGAAGTTGCGATTTAATTTCCTTTGATATTACGGCTTGAAAGTCGCGGACAATCGTCGGGAAAGGGTGCGGCCCCATAACCGAGCCTAAGCAGTAATGCGTATCGGCAATGCGATTAGTCCACTCGCGGAAAGTTTCTGACACGGCGTCTTTGAGCGTACCAGTTCCGCTTTTGACGGCGATAACTTGTGCGCCCAAAAGTTTCATGCGGTAGACGTTGAGGGCTTGCCGGATTGTATCTTCTTCGCCCATGAAAATGACGCATTCCATACCCAAAAGCGCGGCGGCAGTAGCAGTAGCGACGCCATGTTGACCGGCTCCGGTTTCGGCGATAAGGCGCGTCTTGCCCATTTTCTTAGCAAGCAACGCTTGACCGAGCACGTTATTAATTTTGTGCGAGCCGGTATGGTTTAAATCTTCGCGTTTGAGGTAAATTTTCGCACCGCCCAAATCGGCAGTCATTTTTTTTGCGAAGTATAAGAGCGACGGTCGCCCCGCGTAATTTCTGAACAGCTCGTCGAGTTCGCGCTGAAAAGTTTCATCGTCCTTGAAGTGGTTATAAGCCTCGTCCAATTCGATTATCGCATTCATTAGCGTTTCGGGGATATATTGCCCGCCGTAAATGCCGAAGCGTCCTTTTTGATTCGTCATAAATTTTCCTTCCTTACAGCTTTGGCGAAAGCCGCCATTTTATTAAAATCTTTTTTGCCGTCAGTCTCAATGCCGGAGCTAACATCGACGGCGAACGGGTTCAAAGTTCTGATAGCGTCGCTGACATTTTCGGGAGTAAGTCCGCCCGCTAAAAAATATTCCCGTTGAAAATTTTTTATAAGGTTCCAATCGAAAGTTTTGCCGTCACCCGCGCCCGCGTCAATCAGTAGAAAGCAATTAGGAATTTGTAATTTGTAATTTGGAATGAAATTGTTAATGCGAAATGCTTTAATCAGCGGCTTGCTTGTGAGTTCGCGCAGGGCTTGAATATAATTTTCGTCCTCTGAGCCGTGAAGTTGCGCCGCGTCGATAATGTCGGCGTTAAGGAGTTCAGCGACGTTAGAAATATTTTCGTTGACGAAGACGCCGACCGCCAAAATATTTTTATTCAGAGCGGCGCGAAGTTTTTGAGCCTGCGCGGGTGCGACGTAGCGTTTACTTTTGGGCGCGAAGACAAATCCGACATATTCGGGGCAAATTTCGTTAGCAAAAGAAATATCGTCAAGGGTTTTCAGCCCGCAAAATTTAATCTTAGTCATAAGTTGCCTTTCAGTTCTTCGAGTTTAGATTTCTTATCGGCGGCTCGCATTAAAACTTCTCCGATTAAAACGGCGTCGGCTCTAAGTTCGCGAACTTTTTTAATGTCGTCTGGAGTTTTAATACCGCTTTCAGACACGAAAATTATTTCTGGCGGCACAAGCTCGCGAAGTCTTTTAGCGTTATCCATATCAACGGAAAAGTCTTTAAGGTTGCGATTGTTCACGCCGATAATCCTTGCGCCGCAAGCAATCGCCCGTTTAATTTCGTCAGCGTCGTGCGCCTCAACTAATGCGCTCAAGCCCAATTCGTTACAAGTCGCGATAAATTTTCTAAGTTGAACGTCATCGAGAATCGCGCAGATTAAAAGAACAGCACTTGCGCCCAAAATTTTCGCCTGATAAATCATGTACTCATCAACGACGAAATCTTTCCTTAGGCACGGGATAGAAACCTGCGCGGCAATTTCCGCTAAAAATTTATCGTCGCCCAAAAAGAATTCCGGTTCAGTTAAAATCGAAATGGCATCGGCTCCCGCCGCGTCATAATCCTTAGCAATTTGCAAGTAGGGGAAATCCGGCGCGATTAATCCTTTTGACGGCGACGCTTTCTTACACTCGCAAATAAAAGAAAGTCCTGCCCGTTTAAGAGAACTTTCAAATAGAAAATTTCTTTTCGGCGAAGATAAAGCTTGCGACTTCGTTTGGTCGAAAGGTATTTTATTTTTATACTGCGCGACGCGGATTTTCGTCCGCTCGGCGATTTTATTTAGTATCGTCATTGCTACACCTAATGAATCTTTCCAGCGTATCAAGAGCCTTGCCGCTGTCGATAAGTTCCGCCGCCAACGTCACGCCCGATTTAAAACTTTCAGCTTTGCCGCCGACGTACAGAGCCGCGCCCGCATTGAGCAGGACGGCGTTACGTTTATGCCCACGTTCGCCGTGCAGAATTGCACGAGTTATTTCGGCGTTCTCTTCGGGATTGCCACCGCGCAAATCTTCACGACTGCAACGCGCAAAGCCAAAATCTTCCGGCGCAATGACAAAATTTTTAATCCAGCCATTGTTAATTTCGCAAATGGAAGTTGGCGCACTCAAGGAAATTTCGTCGAGCTTATCGCGCCCGTAAACGACCATGCCGCGCTTGACGCCCAAACTAATCAGAACCTGCGCGAGCGGCGCAACCAAATATTCAGCGTAGACGCCCAAAATTTGCATTGACGGCTTGCCGGGATTAGTCAGCGGACCGAGAATATTAAAAACCGTCCTAAATCCCAATTCCCGACGAATTGCCCCAACGTATTTCATAGAGCTATGATATTTCTGCGCGAAGAAAAAGCATATGCCGACCTCGCGGAGGAGTTCAGCGCATTTTTCCGGACTTTGATTAATGTTGACGCCTAAAGCCTCAAGACAATCAGCGGCACCGCATTTTGACGAAGCGGCGCGGTTACCATGCTTAGCGACCTTCATTCCGCCCGCCGCCGCGATTATTGCCGAAGTCGTCGAGATATTAAAGCTGTGCGAATTATCGCCGCCCGTGCCGACAATCTCGAAAACGTCAAAGCCAGTATTGACCGCCGTAGCATGTGCACGCATTGCCGCCGCGCAACCTGCAATTTCGTCAGTCGTTTCAGCCCCTGCACTTTTAGTCGACAGCGCAGATAAAAACGCCGCGTTCTGTGTCGGAGAAGTCTCGCCGCTCATAATTTCATTCATCACAGCAAAAGCTTCGTCGTAACTCAAATCCTCCTTGTTCACGATTTTAACAATAGCTTCCTTAATCATTCAAAAAACTCCTTACTGCTTGATACTTCTAAAGTTATTCATATAATTTAGACGATATTTATTATAACATAATCAGCGGCTTTTGCAATAAACGGCAAGCTTGAGTTATGATAACTCTACAAGCTAGGTTTTTCTTTTGGCAATGTAGACAGTGCAAAGTTTTTTGTTTATAATTCGGGCGTAGGAATTAATTTTCTGATAATTAAAGGAGGCTTTTTAATGAAAGGCGGCAATAAACCAATTTATGTCATCGGGCACAGGAATCCCGATACCGATTCGATTTGCTCGGCGATTGGTTATTCTAACCTTAAACGCGCTCACGGCGTAAACGCTGTCGCGGCTCGTTGCGGCAAGATTAATAACGAAACTAAATACGCTCTCGAATATTTTAAAGTCGACCAACCGCTTTTGCTTACCGATTTATATCCCCGCGTTAAAGATGTCGCGCTTGAATGCAAAACTGTCGTCCGTCAGCATGATACTTTGCGCCATTTGGGCGAAGTTATGCGCAAAAGTGAGTTGCAATCCGTGCCTGTCACCGATTCGGGCGGCGACCTCGTCGGAATTGTCACTGTCAGCGATTTGGCGAAGCGTTATTTCCTTGAACTCGGTCTTCAAAGCTTAGTTGAAATGCGCGTGCGTTATCGCGATATTATTCAAGCGACTGAAGCCAAAGTTTTAGTTGCCGGCGATGAAAACGAACTTATTCAAGGAAATATCGTTATTGCGTCGGGTAGCGCGTTTTCCACCGTCAGTATCCTAAATAAAAAAGATATTGTCCTAGTCGGCGATAGAAGCGCGGAAACACTCTTGAAATTCCTTGAATGCGGCATTTCCTGCCTTGTCGTGACGCAAAATAGCCGCATCGCGCCCGAAGTTTTAGAAGACGCGCAGAAAAAAGGCGTTTTTATTCTCTTGACGCCCTATGACACCTACACTGTCGGTCGTTTAATCAATCAGTGCGTGCCCATTCGCAGAATCATGAAAGAAAACCCCGTTTGTTTCCGCCCAATGGATTTGCTCAGCGATATTAAAGGAATTATGGACGAAAACCGCTACAGAAGTTATCCGGTCGTCGAAAATGGAAAATTAGTCGGTTTAGTCAGCGCAGATGAAATTATGCTCCCTGAACGGGAAAAAGTTATCCTTGTCGACCACAACGAGCGCGGGCAAGCTATCGAAGGCATTGAAGACGGAAAAATTGTAGAAATCATCGACCACCACCGCTTAGGCGGCGTTCAAACGTCCGAACCAATTTATATTCATCAAGAACCGGTCGGGTGCACATGTACAATCGTCGCGAACATGTATTGGGACCAAGATGTTGATATTCCGCCGTCAATCGCTGGACTTTTAATGAGCGCGATTATTTCTGATACCGTGCTTTTTAAATCGCCGACTTGCACGCCTAAGGATAGGAAAACTGCTGAAAAACTCGCGGAAATTGCTGGCGTAAACCTTAAAGAATACGGCTTAGCAATGTTGAGAGCGGGCGCGGGCATTGGCGATAAAACTCCCGCTGAAATCGCGAAAAATGACCTTAAAGAATTCAAAATCGGCGATTATCGCATTATTGTTAGCCAAATTTCCGTCATGGACCCGAAAGAAATTCTCGATATAGAAAATGATATTATCGCATTCATGAAAGAAAATTGCGAGCGCGAAGGATTCGATATGCATTTGCTTATGGCGACAGATATTCTTGAAGAGGCAACTTATTTGCTCTATGTCGGTTCCCCGCGTACGCTTATTGGCGAAGCATTCCATAAAGATACGAGCGGCAATCATGTTTATCTGCCCGGCGTAATGAGTAGGAAAAAACAAATTGTGCCGCCGCTTTCCGAAGCCGTTAAACGCATTAAACCGCAATGATTTAGTCTTGACAGAAAAAATTTTGCGTGATAGTATTGCACGCGTCGCGGAGGAGTGTCCGAGCGGTTGAAGGTGCTTGACTCGAAATCAAGTGTGGTCACAAGCCACCGTGGGTTCGAATCCCACCCCCTCCGCCATAACTTAGAAATTTAATAAAAGCCGCCTGATGTGCGGCTTTTTCGCATTAAAAATCGAGGTGATTTTATGTTTAAAACGGTTTTCACGATAATAATTTTGACTGCGATTCTTTTTGCGGGCTGTGGAAAGGAGGATTCGCCCGAAATTGCACTAAACGATTTAAAAATCGCGCTCGCTGAAAGAAATTCGGATAAATTAGCCGCCCGCATCGACTTAAACGAATTTTTTTCCAAAACTTACGACGCGGCAACCGTCGAACTTGCTAAAAATTACGACGTGTACAAAGAAAAATATCCCGACGACCCCTATTTCCAACACAATGCGGAATTTATCACCAATTACAACGCCGAACATAAGGACTTGCATTTAGAATTTCTGCGCGGGGTAGCGGAATCATATTTCGCCAAAATTCCGGAGCCGTCGATGCCCAAAGAGAATTCTACAGCTTATGTCGCTAATGAATTTGAAAAAATTCGTCAAGCAACTAATGCTACAGTCAAAGAAATCGTTGTAAATGAAAATTCCGCGACTATATTTTTAGAAATAGCAGGAGATTCAAGCACGCGCGGGAAATTTATCGGGCAAATGACTTTCAAATTAGCTTTTCGTAAGGAAAATGAACATTGGCTACTCGATAAAATAGAAAATATCGACGAATTAACGCCTATTCTTGTCGATAAAGCAGAAATTATCTGGGTAAATTTCTAAAAGGGGAATTATAATGGCTAAACAGTTGCGTATAGAAAAATTGCAGGAACTTATCAAACAGGAAATGGGAAAAATGTTGCTGACAGATTTAAAAGACCCGCGAATTGGCTTCGTGACGGTTACAGATGTCGAAATGACTGGCGATTTACGCTCTGCAAAGATATTTATTAGCGTAATGGGCGGCGAAGAACAAGTTAAAAGTTCGCTTGAAGGCTTGCAAAGCGCGCTCGGATTCATTCGCCGCGAAATTGGACAGCGCATTAAAATTAGATTCACGCCGGAAATTTCTTTCGCGCTCGATACTTCACTTGATTACGGCGACCATATTCAAAAACTTTTACTCAAAGTGGAAGGAGATAACAAAAATGCTGATAACTCTTAATCAAGCGGCTCAAAAACTTAAATCCGCGAATAAAATCTTAATCACTTCGCATATTCAGCCCGATGGCGATGCTATTGGCTCTTCTCTCGCCACTTTGCAAATTATTTGCGCTCTCGGCAAGCCCGCGCAGATTTTCATTGACGACGACATCAGAAAAAATCTTCATTTCCTCCCATTTTTTAACGAAATTCAGCGTCCAACCGAAAATATTAACTTCGACGCCGATTTATTACTCGTTCTCGACACTTCGCCTGATAGAATCGGAAAAATTCGCGATTTTATCAACGCTCCTATACTAAATATCGACCACCACGTTACGAATAAAAATGACGCGGGCGATTTATACCTTGATAGCGACGCCGCCGCCACTTGCGAAATTATTTTTGCCCTCGCTAACGAACTTAACGCGAAAATCACGCCCGAAATCGCGACTTGCCTTTATACTGGGCTTGCGACCGATACCGGCTTTTTCCAATTCTCGAATACTCGCGCTAAAACTCTAAAAACTGCTTCTGAACTCGTAAATTGCGGCGTTAAACCCAATTTTATTTCCGAAAATATGGAAACTCGCTCGCTAAATGAAGTTTTAAACATGAGAACCGCTTTGAATTCGCTAAAAATTTTTTATGGCGGAAAAGTCGCCGGTATGCTCCTTGACTTGCAAACTATGCAAAATTGCGAATCGACCGAAGGTTTTATCGATTTAATTCGCGTGATTGACGGCGTTGACGTGGCTTTTTTAATTTCTGAACGTTCAAAAAATGTTTGCCGCGTCAGTATGCGCTCAAAAGGTGTCGATGTTTCCAAAATCGCTAATAATCTCGGCGGCGGCGGGCATATTCGGGCGGCGGGTTGCACTCTCTATAAAAACCTTGATGACGCGGAGAAAATTTTAGTTGAAGCTATCGGCAAGACATTATGAACGACGGTTTCATAAATCTCAACAAAAATTCGGGCATGACGAGCCACGACGCCGTTAATCGCGTGCGGAAAATCTTTTCTACGCGCAAAGTTGGGCACACTGGCACTTTAGACCCGCAAGCTACCGGTGTTTTGCCTGTCGCAGTCGGAAAAGCTACCAAATTTATCGAATACCTCGCCGATTGCCAGAAAATTTATCGCGCTGAAATTTTATTCGGAATTGCAACTGATAGCGGCGACCTTGAAGGCAATATCATTTCCCTCGCAGATAATAATTTCAAAATGCCGACTGTCGACGACTTCAAAGCCGTTTTAAAAAATTTTATCGGCGAAATCGAGCAGACGCCGCCGAAATTTTCCGCTATTAAAATTCATGGCAGAAAAGCTTACGATTTAGCCAGAAAAAATATTGAATTCGATATGCCGCGCAGATTAGTTAAAATTTCCTATATAAAACTTGTCGCGCTTGAAAAATCTTCCGCGATTATCGAAATTTCTTGCGGAAAAGGTACTTATATCAGAAGTTTGGCGATTGATATTGGCGAACAACTAAAAATCCCTGCGACGCTTAAAAATCTTCTGCGCTTGCGCGTCGGCGACTTCGATTTAAAAAATTCCGTCACTCTTGACCAACTTACTACCGAAAATATTTTGCCCGTTGAAACTTGTTTGAATCACTTGCCCGCCTTTGAACTCAACGAAAATAGAATCCGCGCCTTTCTGAACGGTTTGCCAACCACAATTCACGCTCCAGACCAAAATTTTTTGCGAATCTTCGCGGGTGGTAAATTTTTGGGCGTCGGCAAAATCGAGCGCGGCGAACTTCGTTCATCAAAAATTATTAATTAATCAGATTGTGTTTGACAAAAGAACGCGCTTGTGATAAATTTTCAATGTTTGAAAAGCAAACAATGTAATGAATACTGCATTATCGACCATATGTATCACCGAAAACGAAAACCCCCAAAGCAGGGTGCTAAACTGCAAGGGGGTTTCGTTTTGCCATAACCGAGTGCTAATCAGTTAGAGGGCGATTGAGTGGACGTTCTGCCGACTAAAAAAACCGTTTAATGATGTAGTAGGAAATGACGCCGCCGATAACAGTTCCGATGACGTTTCCAACCACATTCACGCCCAAAGTAATGAATACTTCGACCATATTTCTCACCTCCCTCCTCAAAGCGTCAAGTTACCGCCTTTAGAGGTTCGGCATTGGCGAAATTATACCAGAATTTTTCAGCCACTCAATATTCTAATCGAAACTTGATTTGACAATCTGCTTTGCAAAAATTACAATGGCAACGGAGGTGCTTAGAGCATGAAGGCGAAGAAAATTACAAAGATAATCTGCGCGGCGGCAGTAGCGGCGGCGTTGACGCTAAGCGGTTGCGGAGGCTTGACGGGCAGTAATGATTCAAGTGACGAAAATAAATCGGCGGGCGAAAAGACTGCAGTTACTCAAACGGCGAATGTTACAGAAGCTGCTCCAAATAAGCCCGAAATTAATACGAAACTTTCAGACGCCCGAAATACTCCCGCCGTGCGCGTGGCAAAGACGGTCGGTCCTGCGGTCGTCGGCATAACAAATAAGGCGGTCGCTCATGATATTTTCAATCGGGCATTCGAGACTGAAGGCGTAGGTTCCGGCGTGATTTTCCGCAATGACGGATATATTATAACTAACAATCACGTTATCGCGGGCGCAAAGGAAATTATCGTTTCGCTCTCGGACGGCAATAGCGTCAATGGCACTTTGATTGGTACGGACGAGATGACGGATATTGCCGTTGTTAAAGTCGACGCGAAAGATTTACCGACGGCTGAACTTGGCGATTCTGATGAAGTCGTCGTCGGTGAACCCGCTATTGCAATCGGCAATCCTATGGGCTTGGAGTTTCAAGGCTCCGTGACGGTCGGCGTTATCAGCGCGTTGAATAGAACGTTAGATTTAAACGATAGACGCGTTAAACTTTTGCAGACTGACGCGGCGATAAGTCCGGGCAATTCGGGCGGAGCTTTAGTCAATGCTGACGGTGAAGTTATCGGAATAAACAGCGCGAAACTTGCCACTATGGGCGTTGAGGGTATGGGCTTCGCGATTCCGATTAACACTGTCAAGGCGATTGTCAATGAGCTTATGGAAAAAGGCTATGTTGCGCGTCCTTATCTGGGCGTAACGATTTTCGACAAGCCGACTGCCGCTCGCTATGGTTATCAGCTGTCGATTGAAAAGGGCGTTTACGTCTTCCAAGTCGGGCTTGATTCGCCCGCCGGTCGAGCAGGTTTCCAACGCGGTGATATCATCTTAGCGATTGACGGCAAGGAAGTTAATTCGGTATCAGATATTCGCAACGCAGTCGCAGCGCATAAAGTTGGCGACAAAGTTAAAATTTTATACGACCGCGACGGCAGGCAAGAAACCGTTGAAGTCACTTTGGAAGAAATGCCGCAACCGTCTAATCAATGAAGATAAATTTAATTGTCGTCGGCAAGCTCAAGGAAAAATTTCTGGTTGACGGCGTCGCGGAATATCTTAAACGTCTAAAAAAATTCGCAACAGTCGAAGTACGCGAAATCCCCGAATGTCGTACGGTCGAAGAGGAAGGACAGAAAATTTTATCGCTCGCGGGGCAAAATTCGTGGCTTTGCGTGCTTGACGTATCGGGCGCGACTTTGACTTCGGAAGAGTTTGCAAAGAAAATTTCTGAACTTAATTTGAACGGCATAAGCAATTTAACATTTGCAATCGGCGGAGCGTTCGGACTTAGCGAAGAACTTCGGCGGGCGGCGGCATTCAGATTGAGCTTGTCGAAAATGACTTTAACGCACCAAATGGCGCGACTTATCTTGGTTGAGCAAATTTATCGAGCCTTCAAAATAAATCGGAACGAACCTTATCATTGGTGATTTCAAGGAGCAGAAATTTTTCCGCTCCTTAAATTTTTAGGAGGAAAATTTTATGGCAATTCTGAAATTGAAACCTGCTTGTAAAAATTACATATGGGGCGGTCGACGTCTAATTGAAGATTTCGGCTTTGATAGCGGCGATAAAATCTGCGCGGAGGCGTGGACGTTATCGGCTCACCCCGACGGCGCGTCGATTCTTGACGACGGCTCAACCCTTGCTGATTATATTAAAGCTAACGGCGCAAAAGTTTTGGGCACGAATTGTCGCCGCTTTAATGATTTTCCTATTCTTATAAAATTCATTGACGCTAGGGAAAATTTATCGGTGCAAGTTCACCCGACCGACGATTACGCTTTGATTCATGAAAATCAGCTTGGTAAAAGCGAAATGTGGTACGTCCTCGACGCCGACGAAAATTCCGTGCTCTATTGCGGCTTTAAGCAGAAAATTTCTAAGGCGGAATTCATTGAGCGCATAAAAAATAATTCGCTAATGGAAGTTCTTAACGCTGTTCCCGCCAAAAAAGGTAGCGCGATTTTTATTCCGGCGGGAACTATTCACGCGGTTGGCAAAGGCGTTTTGCTCGCCGAAATTCAGCAGAATTCAAACGTAAGTTATCGCGTCTATGACTACGGCAGAAATCGCCCGCTCCATATCGAAAATGCTCTTGACGTGACGAATTTAAACCCAATGATTGAGCGCGGCGAAAATTATCCGCATCTTGCCGCCTGTGATTATTTTGTCGTCGACAAGCTCAATCTCGACGGAAAAATTTTATCGGCGGCTCGCGGCGCGGTTGACGAGAAAACTTTTCTGAACGTCTTGATTTCAGGCGGCACAGGGAAAATTTCTTGTAGCGGTGCGGAATATCTTTATCGCAAGGGCGATTCATTTTTTCTGACGGCGTCTTCTGGCGATTGGGAAATTAGCGGGCGTTGCGATGTGCTCTTGACGACGGTGCCGAATCATGGAGAAAGTTTTTGACGCATATAAAATTGTCGGCTACTTATCGAAATTTTATGACGCAATGCTGACGAATGCGGATTTGCCTTCGCGGCTAGCGTTGAACTTCTTTTGGGGGCTTGATGAAGCGGCTTATCAAAAATTTTTAGTGCAAGCGTTCGCAGGCGTGCCGGAAAATTTTAGCGGACGGCTTTTAGAAGTTCCGGTTGGCACGGGCGTTTTATCGTTGCCGGTTTACGAAAATCTTTATGGCGCAGAAATTTTTTGCCTTGACTATTCGGACAAAATGCTTGACGCGGCGCGGGCGCGGGCTGAGCAAATGAATCTGCGCGGGATAAATTTTATTCAAGGCGACGTGGGCGATTTACCATTCGAGGATAATTTTTTCGATTTAGTTTTATCGGTTAATGGCTTTCACGTCTTCCCCGATAAAAATTCTGCGTGGGCGGAGACTTATCGAGTTTTAAAAGACGGCGGGATTTTTTCCGGTTGCATGTACGTTAAGTGCGAAAATTCGCGTACGGATATTTTTGTAGAAGAATTTTGCGACCGACAAGGCTTTTTCTGTCCGCCGCATGAAACGCTTTCGAGCTTAAAAGAAAAATTATTCCAGAAATATTCCAGCGTCGAAATTTCGCACGTCGAATCTTTTGCCGGTTTCGTCTGCATAAAATGACAAAGAAATTTGCGCGGACTATTGCAATGAAAAAATTTTGTGCTATTATACGCAAAGATAACGGGTTAGGGGGTTTTGTGGTAAGGCGCAATTATAAAAAAGAACGATAGAAACGGGAAATCATCCCGAATAATTTTTAGCCCGTTAAGTTAAAAATTTCACTACAAGTTTCAGGAGGTTTTTTAAAATGGTCAACGGCAAGCCCCATATTGTAATCGTAGGAGGCGGCTTTGGAGGAATTAAAATTGCTCAGCTCTTCGCAAAGGAAAATGTCGAAATAACTTTAATTGACCGCCATAATTTTCACCTGTTCCAACCGCTTTTGTATCAAGTATCGACATCAGTTTTGGAGACGGGCGAAATTGCCTATCCGATTCGCTCATTCTTCCGCGACAACAACAACGTTACTTTATACATGGCAAAGGCGCAGGGTATCGACCAAGAACGCGACGTTGTCATCACCAATCACGGCGAAATTCACTACGATTACTTGATTCTAGCGGCGGGCGCGACCACTAACTTTTTCGGGATGAAAAGCGTTGAGGAACACGCTTTCGGAATGAAAACCTTGCAAGAGGCGGTTCATATCCGCAACCACGTTATCCACGAATTTGAACGCGCCGAAAAACCCTACCGCACCCCCGAAGACAGGAAAAAGCGTATGACTTTCGTAGTAGTCGGCGGCGGTCCTACTGGCGTCGAGGAAGCCGGCGCGCTTGCAGAGCTTATTGCGATTCAGAAAAAGGAATTCCATAAGCTTGACTTCAACGACGTTAGCATAAAGTTGATTGAAGCGACGCCGCGTCTTTTGCCCATGCTCCCAGAAGAATTGCAAAAACATACTGTAAAAGTTCTGGAGAAAAAAGGCATTGAAGTTATGCTCAATACGCAAGTTGTCGACTATGACGGCGACGTTCTGACTTTGAAAAACGGCGTGAAAATCCCGACGACGACAGTTATTTGGGCGGCAGGCGTCCGCGCAGTCGATATGATGAAAAATTGCGGCGCGGAATGTGCTCGCGACGGTCGCGTTTGGATTGAGGAAAATTTAATGGTGCGCGGCGCAGTGCATAAGAATGTTTTCGCAATCGGTGACTGCGCAGCGTTCATGCATGGTGATATGAAACGCCCGCTCCCGACGGTCGCGCCGGTCGCCACTCAACAAGCTAAAGTTGCCCATAAAAATATCATGAAGCTAATCAAGGGCGAAACTAATCTTGATAAGCTCGATAAGTTCGTTTACAAAGATTTGGGCGCAATGGCGACAATCGGAAAAGGTGAAGCGGTCGTCGGCTCGCCGAAGAAAATGACGGGCTTTATGGCGTGGTGCGCGTGGATGGTCGTCCACTTGATAAGGCTTGCGGGTTTCTATACAAATATGACGGTTGCGTTTAAATGGGCGTTGAATTTCTTGACTAGTGCGCGTCTCGGAAGAATCATTACGAACATTAGCCTTGACCCAATGAAATGATTCGGGGTGATTCAAATGAAACTTTTGATTGACGACGCCCACATTGACAAGATTAAAAATATTTACGAATTTTATCCCGTTGTCGGCGTCACGACTAATCCAACTATCCTTTCCAAAATCGGCGGCAATCCCTTCGACACGCTCAAAGAAATTCGCGAGTTTATTGGCGAAGATGCTCAACTGCACGTGCAAGCAGTCAGCCGCCGCGCAGATGAAATCGTTGAGGAAGCGTGGCATATCGTCGAGACTTTAGGCGCGAATACTTTTGTTAAAATTCCCGCCGTGCCTGAAGGTTTCAAGGCTATGAAAATTTTGACGGAGACAAGCGAGATACCTTTCACGGCGACGGCGATTTATACGCCCATGCAAGCTTTTATCGCGGGGCAATGCGGCGCAAATTATGCGGCTCCCTACGTCAACCGGATTGACAACATGGGCTTTAACGGGCTGACGGTCGCGAAGGAAATTCAGCAAGTCTTTGAAAGAAATTTCATGGAAACAGAAGTTATCGCGGCGAGCTTTAAAAATTCTCAACAAGTTTTGGAGCTGTGCATGTGCGGAGTAAGTGCGGCTACTCTTTCGCCGGAAATTTTCACTGCACTTGTAAAAAATTCAGCTATCAATTCCGCTGTTGAAGATTTTATCAGCGACTTTGAATCATTCGCGGGCAAGGATAAAACTATGCTCGACTTT
The DNA here is from genome assembly GCA_002448305.1 of Selenomonadales bacterium UBA7018. Lineage (GTDB taxonomy): Bacteria > Bacillota > Negativicutes > Selenomonadales > Selenomonadaceae > Quinella. The sequence goes on along the minus strand of DJWY01000021.1, from coordinate 60,377 downwards.
TAATAGAACGTTCAAAATTAAAACCGTCTCTGAGTTGAGGCGGTTATTTTTTATGGACATTTGAGCGGATTTGATTTAAACTTTATAAGCGTAATTTATTTTAGGAGGGAAAATTCTATGGCTGCTCACGTAATCAACGAGGCGCGTCGGTGCTTGCAATGCAAGAAGCCGCTTTGCCGAATCAAAGGTTGCCCGATTCAAACCAATATTCCCGAAATGATTCGCCTATTCCTTGACGGGCAAACCGTCGAGGCGGGGCGCATGCTCTTTGAAAATAATCCGCTAAGCATCGTTTGCTCGCTTGTCTGCGACCACGAAAACCAATGCGAAGGTAACTGCATTCAAGGCAAGCGCAAGGACGCCGCCGCAGTTCAAATTCCAAGCATTGAGAATTACATTTCCGATTTCTACTTCGACAAGATAAAAATTGACCGTTTGCCCGATAATGGGCAGAGCGTCGCGATAATCGGCTCCGGACCTGCGGGAATTACGATTGCGATTAAGCTTGCCGCGCTTGGTTATCGCATTACGATTTTTGAACGCAAGGACAAAGTTGGCGGCATGATGCGCTATGGAATTCCCGCCTTCCGCTTGCCGAGAAATATTCTAGACGGCTATCAAGTCAAGCTCCGCGAAATGGGAATTCATTTCCGTCCGAATACCGCCATTGGCGGAGCACTTCATCTTGATGACCTTTTCAACGACGGCTACGACGCGATTTTCATTGGGACGGGCGTTTGGCGTCCGCGCAGACCGCACGTCAAAGGCGAATCGTTAGGAAATGTTCACTACGCGATTGACTATCTGCAAAACCCCGACGCTTACAACTTGGGCGACACCGTCGCGATAATCGGCGCGGGCAACAGTGCAATCGATGTGGCGCGAACTGTCGTTCGTCAAGGCAGTCGGCATGTCACGCTTTACGCCCGCAGGCAGAGAATTGCCGCTAGTCAGCGCGAACTTGATTATGCGGCGGTTGACGGAATAGAAATTCAACAGGGCATGGCAATTACCGAATTCACGGAGAAAGGACCGCTCCTTACGCCGAGAATTTACGACGAACAGGGCAATCTGATTCGCGAAGAAGAACCTGTACTTATGCCCGCCGACAGCACGATTATTGCAATAAGTCAGGGACCGAAAGATAAAATTGTCAACACGACGCACGATTTGACGGTTGACAAGAACGGCTTAATTGTCGTCGACGAAAACGGGCGCACCACTCGCGAAGGCGTCTTTTCCAGCGGCGATGTTGTCATTGGCGCGAAAAATGTCGTGCTCGCCGTGAAATACTCAAAGATTGTCGCAAAAGCTATGGACGAATATTTAACTGCTAAACGCAACGCCCAATAAATTCTATTCGTAATAACAAAATTTCCCCCGCAACTATCGCGAGGGATTTTTTATTGCCGATTTAATCTTAAACCTTTGTCAGCAAATGTCTAAGCAAGTTGCAAATATTTTCTGCCATAAATTTTCGCGCTTCCAAAGTGAAATGCGTTGCATCCCGATAAGTTTGCGGCTCGTCGCCGAAAATGCGAACCACCTCCCAAAGACCGTTATTCCAATAAACGAAATTCATATCTGAAGACCATTTCAAATACTGCGACCATTCATAAAGAGCACGAAAAGTATACGCGGCAAATATATCGCTTTCGGGCGGATAAAGACCAACGGCTTTTTATCATTAGTCATTGTTAGCTCAACCCCAAACGATTCATAATCAGAAATTTCAACTTCTCGGCGTCGGAAAGTTCGCAGTTCTTGTCGCAAAGGTTAGTGCTAAAAAATTCTTTCAATTTAGGTTGAAGCCACTCGCGCCAGTCAGAACGAATACGATTTCTTACGTCAGCATAACTTAAATTTGTCGATTGTGGGATTAGTCCCCACGTCAACCAAGCATGTGCGTTATAACAGTGCGCGATTGAACATTTACTGACAGGCCAAGTTGGAAATTCTGAATCGGGATTTGCAAAGACATCGCCTAGCTGCCTTCCGCAATAACACGCTTGCGCTTGCCTCAACGTTTTGTAATATTCTTCCTTTGAAAGGCGGCTCAAAATTTCAATGCCCTGCGTCCTGTCGTCGCGAGCTACCGTTATATGCGGAAAGGCACCGAAATTTTTCAGCGAAAAATCTTTTACTTCGTCAATGTATGGAATGAGTTCATCGCTCGGCGTAATTTCGACGCAAGCCGACGCGCCCGCGTCCCAAATTTTATTTACGTTTTCGGTAAAGCGTTTGAGCAAATTTCTTTTCTTCAACTCAAGATAATGGAATGAACATTTAAATTCAACTTGCCCGACAAGTTCTTTATCCCACGACAAAATTTTTTCGAGCATAGGAGTTATCGTGCAGTTAGTCACGATTTCGGAGAAATGCCCTTGCTCCACAAGCCTTTTAACGTAAATATCCAAGTCATTAAGCAAAAGTGTTTCGCCGTCCGCGCAGATATTGAAGTAGGCAAGCCCGCCCAATCTTTTTGGCGAAAGGGCACGCGCTACTTGCTCCGGCGAATATTTCATTTCCGGCTGAATCCCTTGATAATGTTCGGCGCGTTGAGCCAAGTAGCAATAATAGCAACGGAAATTGCAAATCGAAAGCGGAACGCCCAGCGTAAACACTTTCTTAAGCTATTATTAACTGCAACATATAAGCTGGGGGGGGCGTAGAATAAATATTATAAGTTCTGTCCGTACCGGTAATTTGATTCATGACGCGAATAAATCTTTCTATGCTATCGGTCTCTTATTGCCTTCATAATCTCCAATAGCGCAGGTTGCTCGCAAAGAAATATTGCCATAGCGTTTTGCAACTGTTGATTTTGATAGAAAATAAATTTGCTTTGTTGCTCCAAAATTTCTACGCGACGGTGATACCAATGAAAATTGTTAAATAAAAATCGCACAAAGGCTTCGCGCTCACCAAAGAAGGAAGTTAACATTTTTTTGACGACGGATTTTTTTTCCAAAGTCATATCTAAATTTTCGTAGCAAGGGTGCGTATGATTATAAAGTCTAGTGAAAAATTCGTTCATGAAGTTTTCACACCACGCCTCTTGATTTTCAATTCTATTAATCTTGTCGAGAAATTTTTTAATATAGACCGAACTGACTATAGAAGAATTAATTGCCGTAGATAATTTATCGTTATCAAAAGTTCTCATAATCGAGCCGGTGCGCTTGCGGTAAACGTAAAGACCTTCGTGGATTACGTAATAACGCTCCGCCAGATAATAAAGCGCGAAACTAAAAGGCTCGTCTTCAGAAATTATCGGCAAGAACTCAATATGATTTTTCTGCAGAAAGTCGCGCCGACAAAAGCAAAGCCACGCCATCGACCAAAGTTCATAATTTTTCCAAAACCTTTCCAGCCTATACGGTACATTTGCAGGCAAAAAGCCTTCCTGATTATATTTGTCCCACTCCAACTTCAAGTTTTCTTGACGAATTGGTTCAGGCTCATCTTGAAGAAGTTCATAACGCCCTGCTGCGTGGACGACTTGCGCGTTATTTTTTTCGGCGGCGTTGTAAAATTTCTCCAAAGCTTCGGACAAAATAAAATCGTCGCTATCGACAAAGTAAATGTACTTGCCGCGAGCATTTTTCAAACCGATATTACGCGCCGGACCTATTCCAAAATTTTTTTTGTGACGAATCATACGGACTTTTTTATTTTGACCGTAAAGTTTCTGGCAAATCTTAAAGGAATTATCCGGCGTGGCGTCGTCAACTAAAATGATTTCAAAGTCTTGGAAGGTTTGATTTAAAATGCTATCGACGCAAATTTTTATGTACTGCTCGACGTTATATACGGGCACAATTACGGATACGCTTGGATTATTCGCCATATCATCACCTCCCAAAATTTATGAGCAAATTATATTACGCTTTCAGCTTCCTATCAAGCAAAAAGTTGGCGTCTGTGCTATGTTTAATGTGTATCTGCGCACTTTTGGTTATGCGCGGAAGCAAAAAATTAAATTATAACATGAAAGTAATCTGAAAGAAAGCAGAAAATTTTTTTAGGAAGTATTGACAGAAGAAAACTTTTGGATTATGATTGCGGCGACTTGAAGGACGACGGTAAACGAAGTCAAAGTCAGTTTGAGGAAACACGGCCACTCAATTTTGAACGACTTCCAAACCAAGTTCAGAAAGTCTACCGAAGTAACTTTCTTGATTGGCATCTTAAGGAGGATGTTCAAAATGAAGAGATCAGTAGCAGCAGCTTTAACGGCAGCATTTGTTGTCGGAGTTAGCTCAACCACATTCGCAGCAGCGAATCCGTTCAGCGATGTCCCGGCAGGTCACTGGGCATATCAGTCCGTAGCGAAATTGGCG
>DJWY01000021.1:0-55918 GCA_002448305.1 Selenomonadales bacterium UBA7018 | reverse complement strand
TATCGCGGCGACCGCAACATCACCCGTTACGAAATGGCGCAGATGGTTGCTAAAGCTATGGCGAAGAATCCTGAAGGCGCAACCAAAGCTGAACTCGACCGCCTCGCGGCTGAATTCCGTGATGAACTCGATGCTCTCGGCGTTCGCGTTGCGGAACTCGAAAAATATGCTGACAAAGTTGTTTGGCAAGGCAAAATCGAGTACACCTACAAGAACCACAAGACCGACAACGTTTGGGCTGACCGCCGTCGCCATCATCACAGCACCAACGAACACACCAGAGTTAAACAAGACGACTGGATTTTCCGTTTTGAGCCTGTTGCACACGTCAATGACCACTGGACACTCCGCGCTCGTATTGATGCGCACGTCGACCTTAGCCGCGACAAATCCAGCGACTTCGAGTTGGTTCGTGGTTGGGCACAGGGCGATTACAAAAACTTCCAAGTCAAAGTCGGTCGTCAACCCCTCTACACCAATGAAGACGGTATCATCTGGGATACTGAATACACCGGCGGCGAAATTACTTTCGGCAACCTCGTACAGGGCTTGAAAGCTACCGTTTACGGCGGTCGTATCAGAGATGACAAAGTTATAGGTGCAGTCAGAAATTCTGGTGCGTGGAATGGTCGTCAAGACGGCGTCAATGCGGATCGTTGGAACGACAATAACGGCAAATTCGGTGGTCCTGGCGATGATCCCTCCAGCTTCTGGGGTATCAACGTTCAGTATGCTCCCGGTGAAAAAGGTCTCTTCGGTGGCTTAGGCTACTACCACATCAAAGATGATGACTTCAAAAACATGGTCTTTATCGATGAAAACGGCAATGAAACCAAACGTTATCCTAACTACGCTTACAGCAAGAAGGGCAAAGAGGATACCGCAAATATCTGGTCTGTGAACGCTGGTTACAGACTCGGCAAAGCGCAACTCTGGGGCGCATATGCACGCAATGCCAAAGCTGACTACGAAAAGAGATCTTGGCAAGCACTTCTCCGCTACGGCGATCTCTATGGCGGCGGCAACCAAAACACCCACAAGGGTCAATGGGCTGTCTGGGCTGGTTATAAAGAACTCGGCTCCAACACTTCCTTAATCGGTATCAACTGGGATGATGCTTTCGCAGGCACCAAAGGCTTTGTCGCAGGCGCGTCTTGGGCTCCGATGGATAGAATCATCCTTATCGCGAAGTACTTCAAGGGCAAATACATCACCGGCCCTGGCGATGCAGAACGCCTCTTCGGTCGTGTCGAATTCTTCTTCTAAGCCGACACTTTCAAACAGAACAATTTTATAACGTAAATAGCGGGAGCCTCCGAGAAATCGGAGGTTCCTTTGCTTTAGTCCCGACTTCGGTTGGGATTTTTTTGTTACTAAATTCTTGACAAGACATAAGTTAAACCACGGTCGGCGCAGGGGCTGATACCATTACCAATACTAATCTTGGCTCAAATTCAACGCTAGTCGGCAATGCGGGCAATAATTATATCACAACATATAATACCGATAACTTCTCAATAGACGGCGGCAAGGGCAACGATTCGCTCTGGGACGACGCGGGCAAAGATACGTTCATTTATGCGAGCGGCGACGAAAAAGATTTTATCTATGGTTTCAACAATACCGACATGCTAAAGATTACTGGCAAATTTTCCGCTTCTTATATCAGGTCGAAAGACGAAGTTTATTTCAAGGTCGGCTCGACGGCAAATGCAGTCACGCTGAAAGATTTTTCGGCGACAAGTTTCAATGTCAACAGCATTAACTACAAAATCAGTGGTTCAAAGCTCGTCAAGAAATAAAATCATGAAATTTTTAATCGGAGTTTCGCAGGAGCTTGCGGAACTCTTTTTTTGTCGTATAATTCAGGCAGGAATAGATAAAATCGAAGGGGTGAGCTTTTTGGAATCAGTAAATTTATTAGGCAGGAGCGTCGTTGCGCTAGAAAATTTTTCTGCGGAAGAAATTCGCTTAGTTTTGAACACCACACGCAAAATGAAGCAAATTATTCGTCGTGGCGGCGAAAAAAAATTGCCAAACCTGCGTGGAAAGGCTATCGTCAATCTTTTTTATGAGCCGTCAACGCGGACGCGCACTTCTTTTGAATTGGCAGGCAAATATCTCGGCGCGGACGTTGTTAGCATTAACAGCGGCACAAGTTCTATCGTCAAGGGCGAAAGTTTGCGCGATACGTTGAAAACTATTGAGGCAATGGGCGTCGACGCGATTGTTATGCGCCATAAAGCTGAGGGCGCGGCGGATTTTGCTACGAAAATCGTTAAACCAATCATAATTAACGCTGGCGACGGCGCACACGCGCACCCATCTCAAGCACTTTTGGATTTATTCACCATTGAACAGCGAAAAGGTCGCCTCGCAGGTCTAAAAGTCGCGATTATCGGCGATATTTTGCACAGCCGCGTTGCAAGGTCGGATATTTACGCAATGACGAAAATGGGAATGGAAATTCACCTCGCCGGACCGAAAACTTTGCTTCCGCGCTTCTTTTCGTTCGACGGAGTGACAATTCATGAGCAAATTGAAGGCGCAATCGCTAATGCAGACGTTATAAATGTCCTGCGAATACAGCTTGAGCGGCAACAAGCAGGACTTTTCCCTTCAACGCGGGAATATGCGCGGGTTTTCGGGATAAATGAAGAGCGTTTGCGCCTCGCGAAAGAAAATGTGCTGATTTTGCATCCAGGACCGCAAAATAAAGGCTTAGAAATATCGTCGGAAGTCACTTATTGCGCACAATCGGCGATTCAGGAGCAAGTTCAAAACGGCGTGGCGGTTCGCATGGCATTATTGGATTTAACATTGAACGGAGGCGGCGAAAAATGAATCAAACGTGGCAAATTAAGCGTCCAGAGTCAAAAATTTCGTCTACGCTGTTAATTCGCGGCGGAAATGTCGTTGATCCTGCAAATAATTTCGACGGCGTGGCAGATATTTTGGTTATTGACGGGAAAATTGCGGCGGTGAAGCCCGAAATTAAATTTTCAGCGGATTATGAGTACAACGCGGCGGGAAAAATCGTTACGCCCGGTTTAATTGATATGCACGTCCATTTTCGCGAGCCGGGACAAGAATCTAAGGAAGATTTTCTTAGCGGCTCGAAAGCGGCGGTTGCTGGCGGCTTTACGACGGTTGCGACAATGCCAAACACTTCGCCGGTCGTTGATAACGCCGCTTTGGTTCGTTCAATGGTCAAACGCGCCGAAGATGTCGGGCTTATCAACATAAAAATCATTGGCGCGGTCACGAAAGAGCAAAAAGGGCAGGAATTAGCCGAAATGCGCGATATGATAGCGGCGGGCGCGGTTGCGTTCAGCGACGACGGACATTTTGACGACAACGCGAAGATTTTTTTAAACGCGCTGGATTATTTGCATGAAACCGGCAAAATTATCATCTGCCACGAGGAAGAAACGACTTTGGTTAGCGGCGGCGTGATGAATGAGGGCAAACGCAGCGCGATTTTAGGTTTGAAGGGGCGTCCGACGGTCGCGGAAGACATTGCGGTTGCTCGCGACGTGCTTTTAGCGGAATACACCGGCGGTCGCGTCCACATTGCGCATATAAGTTCGGCGCGGGCGGTTGAAATCGTTCGAGACGCGAAAAAACGCGGCGTAAAGGTCACGGCGGAAGTTACGCCCCAGCATTTGACGATGACGGACGATTTAGTTAATCCTGCGGACGCTTCGACGAAAATAAACCCGCCGTTGCGCACGAAAAAGGATTGCGACGCCTGTTTAGCCGGTTTAATCGACGGAACGATTGATTTTATCGTCACAGACCATTCGCCGCACGCGCCGGAGGAAAAAGACCGCGAATATATTTATGCGCCGAGCGGTTTTCCAGGTTTGGAGACGAGCGTTGGAATTTTATTCACGGAACTTTATCACAAGGGCAAAATCGATTTAAAAACGCTAATTTCCAAGATGACGGCTGAACCCGCGCAGATTTTCGGGCTAAATGCGGGAACTTTATCGATTGACGCGCCCGCAGACATTACGATTATCGATCCGGACTTCATTTGGACGGTTGACGCGAAAAATTTTTATACTAAGGGCAGTCATTCGCCGTTTATCGGGCGCGAATTGAAAGGGCGAGCCGTTGCGACGATTGTTCGCGGCAATTTAATGAAGTTGAACCAGTTCTGAACGTAAAAAGTTGCAAAAAAAGTCTCCGCTTGCTAAAATCGGCGGAGATATTTTTTTGGGAGTGATAAAAATGCAATGTCGGAGGTGCGGCAAGGAATTGGGCAGTTCAATGCGCTGTACATTTTGCGGTTACGTGAACACGGAAGGAAATGTTCGCGAAATGACGCGCACGGAGAAAAATTTATTTAACGGCGTGACGATTGACGCTGATTCTGCGAGCGAACGCGCTAACAATGAAAATTTTTGCGAGCAAGGGAGAAATTACGAGTACACGACGCGCAGGACATACATAAATTTTGGCAACACGAGTTTTTTAGGGCGGATAATCGGTTCATTTATTCGCGCTCTGATGAATGGCAATCGATTGGCGCAAATCGCGGCGATTTTAATAGGAATTGCGCTTGCGGGGCTAATGTTTTTCGTTGCGTTGCCGATTTTATTTGTAATGTTAGCGATAGGGCTTGCTTTAATTGTTTTGTCGAGATTTTTAAGGTGATTTTATGGAAAAATTTTTAATCAACGGGTCGACGGTTGAAATTGAGCTTGCGGAAAGCTTTTTAAGTCGTTTTTGCGGTTTAATGGGGCGAAAAAAGCTAGAAAAGGGGCGCGGATTGCTACTTGCGCCGTGCAATAGCATTCATATGTTATTTATGCGCTTTGCAATCGACGTAATTTATTTGGACAAGGAATATTGCATAAAAAAAATAGCGCGGAACGTGCCAACTTGGATTGGAATGAGTTTTTGTTTTGGGGCGTGGGCGGCGTTAGAGATGGCGAGCGGCGAAGCTGACCGACTAAAATTAGCCGTCGGACAGAAATTTCAGCGGATATAACGAAAAATCCCCGACTTCGTGTCAGGGATTTTTTTATTTCAGTTATTTATTTCGATTTGGTGCCGAAGGCCGGACTCGAACCGGCACGTAGTTGCCTACGGCAGATTTTGAGTCTGCTGCGTCTGCCAATTCCGCCACTTCGGCGCAAGACGCATATTAACACGCCTTTAACTAATTGTCAATCAAAATTTTTAAGCTTGTTCGACTGCGTAGACGCTAATTTTTCTGTTATAACGTCCTTTGCGCTCGAAAGCGACGCGACCAGCGATTTTTGCAAACAAAGTATCATCTTTTCCGATTCCGACGTTCAAACCGGGATGAAAATGCGTTCCGCGCTGACGAACGAGGATTGAACCCGCAGTAACGACCGTGCCAGCCTGCTCTTTGACGCCTAAACGCTTCGATTCACTGTCGCGACCGTTGCGCGTGGAGCTGACGCCCTTTTTATGTGCGAATCTCTGTAAATCAAATGTGAAAGTCATTTCTTTTCACCTCCGAGAAATAATTTTTCTTTGACTTTGACGATTTGCGGAGCAAGCTTTTCGACTTCCCGCATGCCGATTAGCATTGTTTGAAAGGCGACTTCGGTTAAATCGTCGGGCGCGTCCTTTAGGCGAACCATTAACCGCCCGTGCGCCGCGTCCCACGTGAAATCGCGCTTTAAATGGTCTCTCAAGCAAAGAAATGTTGAACTAGACATCATTGACGCCGCCGCGCAGTAAATATCGAAGCCGTGCTTAGCGGTGTTAGCGTGCCCGTCGACCGAAAAGCCGATAATTTTTCCGTCTGCTTGCTTGTAAATCTCCGCGACAATCATTGCTCAGCCCTCGATTTTTTCAATCTTAACTTTCGTAAAGGGTTGGCGATGACCTTGACGGCGGCGGTAATTGGTCTTGTGCTTGTATTTGAAAATGCGAATTTTGGGACCTTTGCCGTTTTTGACGACCGAGCCTGTAACTTTCGCGCCTTCAACGAGCGGACGACCAAATTTAATCTCTTCGCCCTCGCCAATCGCTAAAACTTCCTCGAACGTGACCGAAGTGCCTTCCTCTACGTCAAGCTTCTCAATGATAATCTCGCTACCTTCGGCGACCTTGTATTGCTTGCCGCCTGTTTTGATAATTGCGTACAACCTGAACACCTCCACTGGATGAACTCGCCGATTGCGGCACGGACTCGCCGTTTTAGGAGCCGGTATCGTGCGGCGCAGTTAAGATAGCATAAATATTTTTCACTGTCAAATTTTCCCGCGCAGTCATTTTTTTTGCCCACTTTACAAATTCCCATATTTGGGAAAACGTAAAATGCAACTCCAAAACACCCCCGATTTTTGCAGGTATTGAAAAAGTCGCGTCACGACACGATACAAAATCCCATATATGGGAAAACGTAAATCACGCCGAAAAATGCCGCTCAAAACCATTTTCAACGCTCAAATTTCGTTTCAAACGTCCAAAATCATTTTCGAGCCGCCAAAATTCATTTCGAGCCGAAAAAATTCGTTTCGAGCCGCTAAAATTCGTTTCAAGCCGCAAAATTTCATTTCAAGCCGCAAAATTTCATTTCGAGCCGCCAAAATCACTTTCAAACGTTCAAAATTCTTTTCGAGACGCCAAAATTCGTTTTGAGCCGCAAAATTTCGTTTCAAGCGTCCAAAATCACTTTCGAGCCGACAAATTCTCTTTCGAGACCAAAAATTTACTTTCAAACCAAAAATTTTCTTCCAAACGACCTTCAAATGCAATTTTTCATTTACAAAGCGAAAATTTTCTGCTAAAATCCGTTCAAATGAAGTTTTTACGCAGTCAGAGCAGTTTTCAACGGTTTTTTAGTTGAAGGGAGCGGTTTCTATGGCTGTAATTGAAAATTATACGCCTAACAAAAAACTTTCTGGCACAAATGGCAATGATTATGTTAGGAATAGTAGTTCTGGTTCATCAGTGACAATCAATACCGGCGCAGGCAATGATTCTGTTTATAATTCTGGCTCGTCAGTTACAATCAACACCGGCGAAGGCAATGATTCTGTTTTTAATTATAGTGACTCAGTGACAATCAACACCGGCGAAGGCAATGATTCTGTTGATAATCTTTATGGCTCGTCAGTGACAATAAACACAGGCGCAGGCAATGATTCTGTTTGGAATGCTTTAGAAGCTTCATTAACTTCAATAAACACAGGCGCAGGCAATGATTCTGTTAATAATTGGGGCTCGTCAGTGACAATAACAGGCGGAAAGGGCAACGATGACATTTATAACAACTGGAACTTCTATAAAAATGTTCCATATGACGATAACGACGGCTCAAATGTCTTTTTCAAATACAATTCAGGCGACGGAAACGATATTATTTACGGCTTCAAGGCAGATTCTACACTATCAATCAGCGGCGGCTCCTATTCTACGAAAAAAAGCGGCGATGATATTATTGTTACTGTCGGAACTGGAAAAATTTCGCTAATCGGCGCGGCTGGCTTGGATAAAGTCAACATTAAAGGCACAAAAACAAGCAGTAGCTCAAATAGCTCAAATAATATCTTCTCGAAAGTAAATGTAACTGATTTCGGCGGCAAGTCTAAGCAAAGCGTCCGCAATAAAGCTTTAACTGGCTTTGAAACACTTTTGAAAACAGATATGAGCGACGTAATATTAAAAAATGTGGACGGACTCAAAACTTTAGACGCTCCGACGCAAAAAAATTATCGTCACTGTCTTCGATATTTAAATTGGCTGGAAAAGCAAATGACAGCTTTGATGTTATCGGAAATCTTTGCTCGTCGGCAGAAACTTTTCTCGGACTCGTTAAAAGCAAAAAAAGAGACGCAAATTGGGGAAAACAAGTTTCAGATTGCGTTAAAAATTTTATGAAGTTTGGAAATGCCGTTTTGAAGCTGTCCGATAAAGAATTGGCAAAATCTCTCGGCTTAGGATTGGGCGGTTCTCTGTTTGGGCTTGCCGGCTCAATAATCGCTACGACTGACGGCATAAACGATAAGGAACGCGACAATATTGTAAAAGATTTATTTACCGCCAGCGGCGAATTTGCAAAATTGGTAATCCCAAACGCTAAAGTCCCGTCAATGGAGATAAATTTAGTTGTGGCTACTGCTTCGGCTCTATATATGGGTAGCGTTCAAACGCAAAAGAGTATTGAAAAATATTCTGCGGACGGTTCATTTACTTTGACGGATTTTAGAGACACAAAAATTGATTCCGTTATGGTCAGCCTTGATGAATTTGCTAGAAAAATGACTTTGGGCGCATCTGATGTATTTTTCAACTGGTTAGACAAGAAACTTGGCGGAAGTTCTTACAGCGATATGACATACATAGAAAAAGCCGCAGAAGGTTACAAAATTCTTTTCAATTACATTGGAGATAAAAGTGTAAAGCTTGCAAAAAGCATTGGAAACGCAATCGGCAACTGGTGGACAAAAATAACAGATTCGTTGAATCAAAAAGGATTAAATCTCAAAGGCGACAGCAAAAATAACATACTTCTCGGAAGTGAGAAAAAAGATACACTATCCGGCGGCGCAGGAAATGATAAACTTTACGGCAACGCAGGCAATGATTCGCTAGTCGGCGGCGACGGCAAGGACATTTTATCTGGTGGAAACGGAAATGATAAAATTTATGGCGGCAACGGTAACGACACTTTGACCGGCGGAAAGGGAAATGACAGTCTTTGGGGCGACGCGGGCAAAGATACGTTCATTTACGCGAAAGGCGACGGAAAAGACGTTATTTACGGCTTCGATAATACCGACATGTTAAAAATCACCGGAACTTTCGCCGGAACTTACAACAAATCCAAAAAAGAAGTTTATTTCAAGGTTGGCTCGACTGCAAACGCAATTACGCTTAAAGATTTCGGCTCAATTTCAACTTTCAACGTAAACGGCACGAATTACAAAATAAGCGGCTCAAAACTCGTCAATAAATAAAATCTGCGCGGAAAAATTTTAAATCCCGGCTTCGGTCGGGATTTTTTGTGTTATAATATGCGCGGAGGTGGCGTTGATGAAAAAATTTTTAGCGGCGGGCGTCGCGGCGTTGTTTATAATGAATTTATCGACGGAGGCAATAGCAATGGAAAATTCTAAGGCAGTGAAAGTAGTACAGACGGCGGGAAGAGACGCACTCGGCGATTTTGCGCCGGAATTCGCGCGTTATAACGATGATATTTTGTTCGGCGAGGTCTGGAGCCGCAACGACATTTTATCTTTGCACGACAGGAGCATTGTAACTATTTGCGCTTTGGTCGGTTCGGGCGTTATAACGGACGCATTGAAATATCACATTAACACGGCGAAGAAAAACGGCGTCACGCGCGATGAAATGGTTGAGATTGTGACGCAACTTGGCTTTTATGCTGGCTGGCCAAAGGCTTGGGCGGTTTTTCCAATGGCAAAAGAGGTTTACGGCGGCGACGAGGCTAAAACTTTCGATAAAGTCGGAGAAAAGATTACACAAACGGCGGGCAGAAAAGTTTTGGGCGATTTTGCGCCGGAATTTGCGCGTTATAACGATGATATTTTGTTCGGAGAGGTTTGGAGCCGGAATAATATTTTGTCGGTGCATGATAGGAGCCTTGTAACGGTGTCGACGCTAGTTGGAGCGGGAATTTTCACTGACGCGCTTAAACATCACCTTGCCGCCGCGAAAGAAAACGGCGTAACGAAAGCGGAAATGGTAGAAATGATAACGCAGCTGGGATTTTATGCGGGTTGGCCAAAAGCGTGGGCAGTTTTCCCGATGGCTAAGGAAGTTTACGAACAATGAACAGGAGAAAATTTATAAAGGTCGTGACGTTCGGGGCAATGGCAATTTATTTGAGCGGTTGCGGCTTGACGGCGATTGAAAACGATAAAAATAAAAAAGAAAGCGGAGTTTCCGCGCATGGCAATGTATCTGGGGGCAAATCTATGAAAATTGTAGTGATAAATAGCAGTCCGCATTCGGAAAGTCAATCAACGTCGCGCTATTTGGCGCAAAAATTTGTTGACGGGGCGAAAAGTGCTGGGCATGAAGTATTTATTTTCGACGCGGCGAACGAAAAAACTAATCCTTGCAGAGGTTGCGACCAATGCGGCATGGACGGCGCATGTATTTTCGATGACGCGATAGAAAATAAGCTTATGCCGGAGATGTTGAAGGCAGATTTATTAGTTTTGGTGACGCCGCTTTATTATTTCGGCATGAGTGCGCAACTTAAAACGGTTGTGGACAGATTTTATGCGCGGACGACGAAAATTAGCGGGAAAAAGTCGATGATAATCGCGACGGCGTGGAATAGTGCGGATTGGACAATGGAAGCGTTGCAAAATCACTACGAAACGCTTGTACGCTACATGAGTTGGCAAGATGTCGGGCAAATTTGGGCGACGGGTTGCGGGACGCGCTCAATGGTTGAAAGTTCGGAATTTGGCGACACGGCGTTTAAAATTGGCGCGGCACTATGATTTTGACAAAAATTTTACTCGCGGCAATTTTAACGTTCGCCGGCTCATTTTGGATTGAAAAATTATATTTAAATTGCGCTGAGCTTACATTTCAGGACGAAATTTCTAGCAGAAGCCGATTTCGTAAGCCGATTTTATTTATTTCGTTGCTAATTTTTATCTTAGTCGACGATTTATGGATAATGTCGGCGATTTTTTTATTAATTTTGATGACGATAACGGATTTTGAACAATATATGCTATTCGACGCAATGACTTTCCCATTTGCGCTGATTGGAGCGATTTACGCTTATCAGAATTCAATTTTGCAGGATAATTTAATGGCGGGTGTGCTCGGCGGCGGAATTTTCCTAGTGCTCGCGATAATTTCCAAAGGTGCGCTCGGCGGCGGCGATGTTAAATTGATTTTCGGGCTTGGAATGTGGTTAGGCGCGGAAAAATTGCTAAATGTTGTACTTTACGGGACGATTTTAGGCGGAATTGCGGCTTTGCTCATGATTTTGGCAAAAAAAAAGGAGCGCGGCAGTTATTTTGCCTACGGTCCTTATTTTACGTTGACTGCTATTTATTTTTTGATTAATCATAGCGCGTTATAAAAACTATCGCGCTTGACGGGCCGATAACCGCACTCCGAAATTATTTTTTCTAATTTTTGGCGCGTTATGCCCGCAGAAGATTTCGCGCCCGCCGCATGAATTATTTTTTCTTCGCCGATTGTCCCGTCTAAATCGTCTGCGCCGAAATTTAATGCCAACTGCGCTATTGGCAACGTCAACATTACCCAAAACGCTTTGAAATGCGCGAAATTATCGAGCACTAGCCGCGATAACGCGAGCATTTTTAAATTTTCCCACGAACCGACGCGCCGCAAGTTGAATTTTTTTCCTAGTTCGGTATTTTCTGGGTGGAATGGGAATAAAATCATTGCCATAAAGCCGCCGGTTTCGTCTTGCAGGTCGCGCAGTTTGATTAAATGTTCGATGCGCTCTTGAATCGTCTCAATATGCCCGTACATTATCGAAGCATTTGTTTTCAAGCCGAGTTTATGAGCGATTTTCATGACTTCGAGCCACTCAGACGCGCTACATTTTTTGGGGCAAATGATTTCGCGCACGCGGTCGGATAAAATTTCGGCTCCGCCGCCGGCTAGCGAAGTTACGCCCGCGCTAATGAGTTCTTTTAAGACTTCCGCGAAACTTTTGCCGCTAATCTTAGCAAAATTCACGATTTCGACGGGAGTAAATGCATTTATCCCGACATGCGGCAGAATTTTCTTCACGAGCTTGACGGCGTCGACGTAATAAGAAAAATTTTTATCTGGGTGGAGCGAGCTGACAATATGAATTTCGGAAAGGCTTTTAACCTGCGCGGCGTCGTGCAGGATTTTTTTTATGTCGTCGAGTTCGAGAGTAAAGGCGCGATTATCGCCGCTCCGACACTGAAAAGCGCACAGCGGGCAATTTGCGCTGCAAATATTAGTTAAATTTATGTGGCGATTGACTGTGTAGAAAATTTTCTTGCCGGTTTTGCGTTTTTTGACGCGCCGCGCAGATTCAGCAAGGTATAAAAGGTCGTTATCTTCGTAAAGTGCAAGAGTTTCGTCGAAATTCAATCGCCCGCCCGCAGAAATTTTTTCCTTAGCACTAATTAAAGCGTTCATGAGTTGCCCCCCGTCGCAAAAGGAATTCTGCCCGCCTCGCGGATAATTTTTATAATTTCGTCTTCGGCAAGTGCTCGCGGCGAAGTTGCGCCGGCGTCGTGAAGAATATTTTCGCGATGAATCGTGCCGTCAATGTCATTTGCTCCGAAACTCAGCGCAACTTGCGCAACCGGCACCGTCAACATCACCCAATACGCTTTAATATTGCGGAAATTGTCAAGCATGAGCCGCGAAATTGCCATTGTGCGCAGGTCGTCCCACATTGACGTTTGTTTTATCTCTTTTTCGAGCGCGGTATTTTTCGGCAGGAATGGAAAGCAAATAAATGTTTGAAAACCGCCGGTTTCGTCCTGAAGTTCGCGCAATCTGATTAAATGTTCGACGCGCTCCGAAAAAGTTTCGATATGTCCGTAAAGCATGGACGCATTTGTTTTAATTCCGAGTTTGTGTGCGGTTTTAGCGACGTTAAGCCACTGATTAGCGGTCGCTTTCTTCGGACAAAGCAAATTTCGCACGCGGTCGGATAAAATTTCTGCGCCGCCGCCCGCAATCGCCTCAAGGCCGGCATTTTTCAGCCGAATTAAGATTTCTTCGACGCTCAAGCCCGAAATATTCGCGAAATGCTGAATTTCTACGCCCGTAAAGCCTTTGATATGGAGTTTTGAAAATTTTTCGTGCAAAACTTCGACGAAAGCCAAATAATTATCAAAAGTCCAAGTGGGGTGCAGTCCGCTGACGATATGCAAGCCGGATAAATGCGGGTCGCGACTCGCTTCGGCGACAAGTTTAATCGCGTCGTCGATTTTCATAGCGTAGGAGCCTTTGTCGTCGACATTTCGCCCGAAAGCACAAAATTTACAGCACGAAACGCAAATATTAGTTAAATTCACGTGGCAGTTGACGTTGTAATAGACGCGGTCGCCGCAAATTTTCTTTCTGACGTGGTCGGCAAGTGCTCCGAGCCAACTTAATTCGTTGCAAGCGAATAATTTTTCGCCGTCGTCGCGATTTAGCCGCTTGCCGTTCAAAATTTTTGATTCAATCTTCTCAAGTTCTCCTCTTACAAACAAAATTTCTCCCTCCGTTCAATTAATCGGAAATATTTTAGCACAACGCGGAAATTTTTTGTAACGAAATCTTCTAAGAAAGAAAAAATAAACGTATAAACTTATGATTAAGGAAAAAAGAAACCTCCGTACAGTTTATCAGTCTGCGCGGGGGCTATTACAGGCGCGATTTGTTGTCAACGTTCCAAAAAATTTTGGCATATGTTGCACAGGCACTTGACAAAAGAAAAATTTACGGGATTATACGAAGAAGAAGTGCTTAAAATCACGGGAGGTAATGAAATGGAGAGGAGGACATTTGTAAAAACGATGTTTGGCGGCGGGATATTGGGAATATTATTCGGAGCGGGCAAAAGCGAGGCTGAAAAGCTAATTCGACCGCCCGGAGCGGTTCCGGAAGAAGAATTTTTAGCGACATGTGCGCGTTGCGGCAAATGCGCCGAGATTTGTCCTTTAGGTTGCATAAAAATTGCTCACGGAGAAAAAGGACTAGCAATCGGCACGCCTTATATCGTCCCAGTCGAGCAAGCTTGCAATTTATGCATGAAATGCGCTCACGTTTGCGCGACAGGAGCCCTTAAGCCCGTCAAAAAAACTGAAGTGCGCATGGGTTTAGCGGAAATTGATACTAGTTTATGCTTAGCGCGTCAAGATCACGACTGCAGAGTTTGTCACACGAGCTGTCCGCAATATAACAAGGCGATTTGGCTGGAAAAAAACAAATATCCGACCGTCAACAAAGATTTTTGCACGGGTTGCGGCATGTGCGAATATGTTTGCATAGCCAGCCCGAAAAAAGCAATTCACGTTAAGCCGGCAACGTGACGTTGCATTCAGCGGACGCGATTTAACGTTTCGCCGTTCTAATATTGTCGCCGCGTTCATACGCTTCACTGCGTTTCGCTAGTTTCGTTTAAATTTTTCGGGAGGAATGCTATGAACTTTAAAGTAAAGTGGTTGAGAAAACTGATTCAGATAATCGCGCTGATAATTTTGCTCCTGCCGATTTGGTTCACGGGTTTAATCTGGTATGGAACGTACATTTCGGCGGAATTTGCCGGAATTGACTTAACAGACCCGCTAACTACGCTTGAAATAACATTAGCGAGCCGCGCAGTTTGGACGCCGCTAATAATTTCCGCGCTACCGCTGACAATCGCCGCAATTTTGCTAGGAAGAATTTTCTGCAGTTACATTTGCCCGCTAAATTTCCTTTTGGAGCTCATTCCGATTAAGAAAAAGAAAAAATTGCAGACAAAATTACTTCCGGCGGTCGCATTGGCAATCGTATTAGTTTTATCGGCAATTTTAGCGGTTCCGGTGTTCAATATCGCGTCGCCGGTCTTCGCACTCATGCGAGTTTTAATTTTCGGCGTCGGAATTGAAATAATTTTGTTTGCAATGGTAATCTGCGCGGCATTTATCTGGGGGCAAAAGATTTGGTGCAGGACTTTATGTCCGCTGGGCGCGATTTATGGTTTATTAGGGGCTAAAAGGCGTCTTGCTATCAAGGTTGACGAAAAAAAATGCATAAAATGCGGACGTTGCGAAAAAGTTTGCAGTATGGGAACGTCGCCGCTTAAAAATTCTTTTGCGGACGCTTTTACCTGCACGAATTGCGGCGATTGCGTCGACGTTTGCCCGAAAAAAGCTTTAAGTTATAGTTTAAAGAGGTGAATTGAAATGGGATTATTCGATAGAAAATTTACGCTGAAACAAATTGCGGCGGCGGGCTTCGCCTGCATTGGACTATTCGCGATTTCATACGGCGTCATTGAGGCGACTAATCAAACATCGTTTTGCGGCACGACTTGCCACGAAATGGATCCTATGTATCAGACGTGGATGACTTCCAATCATAAAGTTGTTGAATGCGCTGATTGTCACGAAAAGCCCGGCTTGCAAGGCACAATCGAAAGCAAATGGAAGGGAACTAAGGAACTTATTATTCATGTCAGCGGCAACGTTCCCGATCCGATTAAATTACAGAATACGAACGAGGTAAATTGCTACGTTTGTCACCAAGACAAGATTAAGGAGCGCGAACTTGCGCTTTCGCGTAAAGACCCGCATACCGAACGACATTTTCAAGAGGGAATGAACTGTGTTAGCTGTCATAGCGGGATTGTGCATGATGAAATGAAGAATAAAGTTTTGCCGAGCCGCGACCGTTGCTATACTTGCCACTTAGACGCGATGAGCTCGCTTGTCAGGAGGGATTAAGATGAAATTTTCAAGGCGCGACTTTTTAAAATCAATCGCGGTGGCGGCGGCGATGCTAACTGCGGGCTGTTCGCCGAAGCGCGACACTCAACAAGGACCGGTTGACCAAGTAGAGGCGGAAAAATGGGTTAAAGGCGTCTGCAGGTATTGCGGCACGGGTTGCGGCGTTTTAGCGGGCGTCAATGGCAATAAAATCGTCGCGGTTAAGGGCGATCCGGATTGTCCGGTTAATCGCGGGCGTTTATGCGTCAAAGGAATTCTTCTTGCCAAAATTATCGACACGCCCGACCGAGTTTTACATCCGCTCATAAAAAAAGACGGGAAATTTGTCGAAGCGACGTGGGACGAGGCTTTAAATTTAATCGTCAGCAAATATAAAGAGGCGATTGAGCAATATGGTCCCGATTCTGTAGGATTTTATGGTTCTGGACAAACTTTAGCGGAAGAAACTTACGTTATGCAGAAAATTATGCGTGCTGGAATAGGAACGAACAACATTGACGGCAATCCGCGCACGTGTATGGCAAGTGCGGTAGCGGGATACATTACGACTTTCGGCGAAGATGAGCCTATGGGCACTTATGCGGACATTGAAGCCGCCGATACATTCTTTTTAATTGGCTCGAACATGGCGGAAGCGCATCCGGTTTTATTTTCGCGGTTGATTGATAGAAAAAATGCGAATCCGAACGTTAAAATCATAGTTGCCGACCCGCGCAAGACTAGAACTTGCGATATTGCTGATTATCATTTGCCATTTGTGCCCAGTCGCGATTTAGCGTTGATGAACGCAATGGCGTACACGATTATTGAGGAAAAACGCACTGACGAAAAATTTATCGCCGAGCATACAGAATTTGTCAAAGGCGCGGACGAAAAATTGACTTATGAGCAGTTCAAAACGTTTTTGCAGGACTATGCGCCGGAAAAAGTTGCTGATTCTTGCGGAATTCCCGCCGAAACAATTCGCGAAGTCGCAAGATTATTTTCCGCGCCCGATAGAAATACAATGTCAATGTGGTGCATGGGTTTAAATCAGAGGACGCGCGGCGTTTGGGTGAATAATTTGGTTCACAATTTGCATTTATTGACGGGGAAAATTTGTCGACCTGGAAATACGCCATTTTCTTTGACTGGTCAGCCGAGTGCTTGCGGTTCTGTTCGCGAAACGGGCGGATTATCGCATTTATTGCCCGCGCACCGCATGGTTGCCAATGAAAAACACCGTCAAGAACTTGCAAAACTTTGGGGCGTTGAAAGTTTACCCGCGAAGCCTGGTTATCATACGCTGGAAATGTTTAAGGCGGCAGTTACGGGCGATTTAAAATGTTTATGGGTAATGACGACCAATCCTGGTCAATCGCTCCCGAATTTGAATTATTATCGACCTGGCATGGAGAAAACTTTCTTGGTAGTGTCGGAAGCTTATCACCCGACGCGAACTTCAGAACTTGCCGACGTAGTTTTACCGGCGGCGTTATGGATGGAAAAAGAAGGCGTTTACGGCAACGGCGAAAGACGCACTCAGCACATTGCGCAGGCGATTAAGCCGCCTGGAGAAGCTAAGCCGGATTTATGGGCGATTATCGAGTTTGCAAAGCGCATGGGCTATGAAAAATTAGTGCCGTTCAATACGCCGGAAGAGGTTTGGGCGGAGTATCAAGAGTGCCAGAAGGGTACAGCGATGATGTTGGCGTCATATAAGCGACTGCGCGAAGGGCACGGCTTTACATGGCCGGTTCCCGACGACAATTCGCCCGAAACTTATATCCGTTACGCTGAAGGCTATGATCCTTACGTCAAGGCGGGCGAAGGCATTAAATTTTACGGCAAACCTTCTGGGCGTGCGATTATCTTTGCCCGTCCGCAGCAAGATGCGCAAGAAATGCCTGACGCTGAATATCCTTTCTTCCTGACGACCGGCAGAATTTTGGAGCATTGGCACACGGGCACGATGACTTTCAATGTTAAGGAGTTGAAAGCCGCCGTTCCCGAAATGTACGTTGAGATTCACCCCGACGACGCCGCGAAATTTGGAATTGCTGACGGTGATTTAGTTGACGTGACTTCGCGCCGCGCAACTTGCAAGCTTAAGGCTAAAATCAATGGGCGCGGGCAACCTCGACAAGGTTTGTTGTACGTTCCCTTCCACGACCAAAATTTAGAGCGCATGATAAATTTCGTTTTGCTTGACGCCTTTGATCCAGGCTCAAAACAGCCTGAATATAAAGTTTGTGCGGTTAAAATTGCTAAGGCATAAAAAATTTAGGACTGCAAGTCGCGTTGACCTGCAGTTCTTTTTATTTTTCGTCCTCTGTCGTGACGTAAGCGGATAAATTCCTAATACGCCGTTGATTTTTTCTAGTTTCTGGCTTGTCTTATGCAACGCGCCGAGATTTTCCGATTCAATCAGCAAGTTTGTGCGGTTAAAATCGCTAAGGCATAAAAATTTAGGACTGCAAGTCGGGTTGACCTGCAGTCCTTTTTATTTTTCGTCCTCTGTCGTGACGTAAGCGGGATAAATTCCCAATACGCCGTTGATTTTTTCTAGTTTCTGGCTTGTCTTATGCAACGCGCCGAGATTTTCCGATTCAATCAGCAAAATTAGTTCGCCTGTTGGACTTTCGCTTTCCAAACTCACGCCAGAAAAGTTTTTGAGTTCGCGTTTAATCTCTTCGCGCCGCGCAGATTTGGTTTTCATTACTGCGCCCATTATCGCCATTTGATTTTCTCCTTTATCCGATGAATTCTGCGGGACGTTCGCGCAAAAATTTATGCCGCCACAATAAAGTTTTAACGATTCTTTCTGCGGCGTGTCCGTCGCCGTAAGGGCTTTGCGCCTCCGCCATTTTTTTATAAGCCGCCGTATCAGTTAGCAAAATTTTCGCCGCGCCGTAGACTTTATCTTGATTAGTGCCGACTAATTTAACCGTGCCCGCGTCCAATGCCTCTGGTCGTTCGGTCGTGTCGCGCAAAACTAAGACCGGTTTACCGAGCGCGGGAGCTTCTTCCTGCAAGCCGCCCGAATCCGTCATTATAAGCGTCGCGCGATTCATTAAATTTGCAAAAGGTTCGTAGTCAATCGGGTCTGTTAGGAAAACTCTTTCAAGCCCGCCGAGTTCAGCGTTGACGACTTCGCGGACTTTAGGATTTTTATGCACGGGGAAAATTATTTCGACGTCGGGGAATTCTTCGACCAAAGCTTTTAAGGCTTTGTAAACTTGTCGGAGCGGTTCACCTAAATTTTCGCGGCGATGCGTCGTCACGAGAATAATTTTTTTATCGAAGTCAATTTGCGCGAGTTCGCCGGAGAATTTAAAATCTGCGCGGACAGTTTTATAAAGCGCGTCAATAACAGTATTGCCCGTGACGAAAATTTTATCGGCGGCAATGTTTTCGCGCAGGAGATTTTTTTTGGCGGTAGCAGTCGGCGCAAAATTCAAATCGGCAAGCGAGCCAGTCAGGCGGCGATTCATTTCCTCCGGATAGGGAGAGAATTTATTTTGCGTACGCAAGCCCGCTTCGACATGCCCGACTTCAATTTGATGATAGAAAGCCGCCAATGCGCCCGCAAAAGTTGTTGTCGTGTCGCCGTGAACTAAAATTACGTTTGGTTTAACTTCGCGTAAAATTTTATCCAGCCCTAAAAGTGCGCGGCTCGTTATGTCGAAAAGTGTTTGTCCTTCCGACATAATATTTAAGTCGAAGTCGGGATTAATGTTGAAGAGTTTCAACACTTGGTCGAGCATTTCCCTATGTTGTGCCGTCACTGCTACTGTCGATTTTACTTCAGGATATTTGTTGAGTTCCAACACCACAGGAGCCATTTTGATTGCCTCTGGGCGCGTGCCGAATATCGACATAACTTTTAATTTTTCCATGATTGTCACCTAATTTGCCGGGCGAGCGATTCCCAATTTTTTTACGCCGTAAATTATCGCCGCGACAACAACTACTAAAATTATCACCGCGATTTGACTGCTGACTTCCGTTAAAGCTATCGCGCTCAATCCAAATAACGCGCTTATCACGTACATTAACAAAACTGCTTGGCGTTGCGTGAATCCGACGCTTAATAATCTGTGGTGCAAATGCCCTTTATCGGGCTTGAAAATCGGGACGCCGCCGCGCAATCGTCTAACTATTGCAAAAGTTGTATCCAAAATCGGTAAGCCCAGCGCGAATATCGGCACGATAAGCGCGATAGTCGCGACCGATTTAACTGCGCCCGTCACCGAAATTCCCGCCAGCATAAAGCCTAAAAACATTGAGCCGGTATCGCCCATGAAAATTTTCGCGGGGTGGAAGTTATATCTCAAAAAGCCGACCGCCGCTCCCGCTAATGCCGCCGTCAACACCGCGACTAATATAAAATTCTGTTGGAGCGCGACTAATAAAATTGTAAACGACGCAATCGCCGCAACGCCCGCCGCTAAGCCGTCTAGCCCGTCGATTAAATTTACCGTGTTCGTTAATCCGACTAGCCAAAAAATTGTAACCGGTATTGCCAGATGAGGTATCGGAAAATTATCAAGGTAAATGTAATCGCCAAAAGGATCCGTCACGAAATCTATTCGCACGTCGAAAAGCATTACTAACACGACCGCCGCGCAGATTTGCCCTAACAGTTTGAGTTTCGCGGGAAGATTTTTATAATCGTCAGCAAGTCCGAGCGCGACAATTAAACTTCCCGAAACGACAAGCCCAACAGTTTCTTTTATCATTTCGTCGTTAAGCCCGAACTTTATCGCGACGAAAATTATCGCCGCCATGAAGCCCGCATATATTCCAAGTCCGCCAATTCGCGGCACCGGTTTTTTATGAACTTTTCGGGCGTTAGGCGCGTCCATTGCTCCGGTCTTTTCCGCCAGCATGATTACGAACGGCATAACCACAAAGGAGACTATCAGCGCGACCACAAACGCCCATGTATATATCGGCATTAAATCGACCGTCCTGTTTAATTTTTATGGAAAGGATTTTACAACAGCGGCTAAAACTCGTCAATCACAGGTTAAGAAAAATTTAACAATGTCATTTCGGCAAGGGCGAATATTTCTTGACAATTTTAATCGCCGTGTGCTAATATCATGCAGTTATTAAACATTAGGAGGATTAGCACATGCCCAACATTAAATCATCAATAAAGAGCATGAAAGTCGACGCGAAACGCCGCGAGCGTAACGTATTCGAGAAAACGCGCATGAAGAAAGCTCAAAAACAAGTCTTAGCGGCGATAGCGGCAGGCGACGCGGCAGAGGCTCAAAGACTTTTACCGGCGGCTCACAAGGCGATTGACCAAGCGGCGGCTAATAACACGATTCATAAGAACGCAGCCGCCCGCAAAAAATCGAAACTCGCGCTGAAAGTCAACGCAGTTACGGCTTAAAAATTTCTAAAGGGCTTGTCTCAGACGGGCTCTATTTTTTATTCAAGGGCAGGGAAAAAGACGGACTTATCGAAAAGATTTTGGGAGGTGTTGAGACATTGGGCATTGAAATTGAGCGGAAATTTTTAGTCGACGCGAAAAAAATATCAGCGGTGCATTTCACGAGCGAAGAAAAAATTTCTCAAGGCTACCTGTCTAGCAATCCGACAGTTCGAGTACGCTTGAAAAATAATCGCGGGTTCCTGACGATAAAAACTTCGACGATTGGCATAACGCGCGGTGAATTTGAATACGAGATACCCGCCGCCGACGCCGAAGAACTTTTGAAGTTGTGCGGAGTGCGCGTCTTGAAAAAAATTCGGCGCAAAATTTCTTATGGCGGACACGTCTGGGAAGTAGACTTTTTCGAGGGACGGCTTAAGGGCTTGATACTGGCGGAAGTCGAATTGAGTTCGCCGAATGAATCAGTTTACCTGCCCAACTGGGTTACAAGGGAAGTTTCTAGCAATCCGCGCTATTTCAATTCCAATTTGGTTAAGAAGGGCTTGCGGCGAGATAGAAATAAAAAATTGCCGCGTCGCATAAGCAGGAGATGATATATTGGTATCAGAGTGGGAATTATTTTTGCGATTAACATTGGCGTGTGTATTGGGCGGGATAATCGGCTACGAACGACAGAGTCGGCGAAAATCAGCAGGACTGCGAACAAATGTTTTAGTCTGCTTAGGCTCGTGCTTGATAATGGTTTTGAGTGAAGCTTTATATTTTCACGTCGAAGGGCGCACCAATGCAGACCCGGCACGTTTGGCGGCGCAAGTTGTCAGCGGTATAGGTTTTTTGGGCGCAGGCGCGATAATGAAGGAAGGCTTAACAGTCACAGGACTAACAACGGCGGCTTGCCTTTGGGTCGTCTCTGGTGTGGGTTTAGCAGTCGGCGCGGGCTATTATTCAGGCGCATTGTTCACGACGGCTTTAATCTTCGCGACGCTTGGCACCTTATCGCGGATTGATGAATGGGTTATGCATGAAAAAAATTTGCTCATAACGATTCACACGAAGGACAAGCCCGGACAATTAATGAATATAAGCTCCTGTATTGACGACTTGCAGTTGAAAGTTCGAGATGTGAAGGTCAAAACTTTGGACGACTCGACGGACACGCTGATAATCGAAATGGAAGTTTATAACCATCGAGCGTTGAAAAATGTAATCGTGCTGGACGCAGTCAAGCGCATTGACGGCGTAATCAGCGTTGACGTAAGTTGATTGGAGGATTTTTAATGAATTATGACATTGTGGACACGATTGTCCGAACGGCGATTGATTCAATGAGAAATGCCTACATTGAGCACGGCTCGATAGCAACGGGCGCATGTCTTTTGGCGAGCGACGGGACGCTTTATAACGGCTGCGCGATTGATAGCGTTATTCCCGAATTTAAATTGCCGGCGGAAGTCGTCGTTATGTCGAAGGCAATTTCCGAAGGCAAGCGCGAATTCGATGCAATTTGCGTTGTCGCAGACATTGACGGGACTTACATTCCCGACGAGCTTTGCCACAAATATTTATTGGAATTCAACGTACAGGAAATAATTTTGGCTGATATGGCAGGCAATACAAAAGTTATGAAACTTGAAGAATTGGTACCGTATAAGACGCGGCGTCGCTAAAAATTTTTGTATAAAAAAACTCCTCCGAGCCTTTCGACTTGAAGGAGTTTTTTGTTTATCGGTCATGGGAGAAATAAGTTTTGCGCGGAACAATCATTCCGAGTTCATCTTCAGCAATTTGCTTAATACGTCCTGGCGATTTAAGCTGAGCGATTTCGACGCGCAGACGTTCATTTTCCAATTCGAGTTGTTGAGCATTTTCCTGCGTGGCGACAAGGGCATAACCGCGACTTGCGCTAATTCCACTGCGGATGACGACCGCCATAGCGAAAATCGAAAAGATGATTAGAAACAATCTGCAACGCGACCGGAGAAGGTGATTTAAGCGCGGGCGTGTCGTGATTAGCGTTAGTGTTGCTTCGTTTTCTTTTTGTTCGGGTTTATTGAGAGCTTGGCTTTTACGTTTCCTGTTCATTGTATTCCTCCTTTGAATCAGCGTCGGAAATTTTCTGAGCGACGCGCAGTTTAGCAGATTTGGCGCGGCTATTGATTTCGATTTCGTCGGGAGTAGGAGTTTTAGCCTTGCCGAGAATTTTTATTTGCGCCTTGTGATTGCAAGTGCAGACGGGAAAATTTTTCGGGCAAATGCAACCTTGCGCCAAAGTTTTGAACGTTTCCTTAATGATTCTATCTTCAAGCGAGTGAAAAGTTATGATAGCGATTCGCCCGCCGATTTTGAGACGATTAACGGCACTTTTAACGGCGTCGGATAAAATTTCGAGTTCGCCATTGACTTCGATTCTGACTGCCTGGAAAATTCTTTTAGCGGGGTGCCCGCCGTTTTTAGTCCGGAAGGCGGCACTTTCGATAATCTTGACGAGTTCACCGGTCGAAGTGATTGGAGAAATTTTTCGCTCGCGACAGATTGCTACCGCGATTCGCTTAGAAAATTTTTCTTCGCCGTATTCGCGGAAAATTTTAATCAAGCGGGCTTCGTCGTAAGTATTAATCACGTCGCGAGCTGTCAAAGTTCGTCGTCTATCCATGCGCATATCAAGCGGCGCATTTTTCATATAGGAAAAGCCGCGTTCGGGCGTGTCGATTTGATAAGACGAAATCCCCAAGTCGAAAAGCACGCCGTCAATTTTTTCAATGTTCAAGTTGTCAAGGATTCTATCGAGTTCGCTAAAATTGGCGCGGATAATTTTCACGTCGCAAGGCAAGCTCGATAAATTTTCGGTCGCGGCTTTGATAGCGTCGTCGTCCTGGTCAAGTCCGATAATTTTACCTTGCGCAGAAAGTTTCTTGCCAATGGCTAGCGCGTGTCCTCCGCCGCCCAATGTGCAATCAAGATAAATTCCGTTTGGCTTAATGTCGAGCGCGGACAAAATTTCTTCTACCATGATGCTTTTGTGATTAAATTCCAACGTCCCACGCTCCTTTAAATCATTTTCGCTTTACTTCGCCCTACGTTGAAAAAATCCTTTAAGCTTTCTAAAAAATATTTCAGTAAACTTTCATTGAGGTTAAAATGCCAAGTGATATAATTTCCGAAATTCAAAGGAGGATTTGAAACGCTTTAAACTGTATGAAGAAAATAATTATAAGTCACAAAGGCGGAGCGACCTGCGCGGCGATTTTGGCAGGCGACGAACTGGAAACTTTTTATTCTACGCAAGATGATAGCCCGCAACTTGTCGGGAACATTTACAAAGGGCGTGTGCAAAACTTTTTGCCCGGAATGCGTGCGGCATTTATCGACATTGGGCGCGATAGAAATGTTTTCGTCCAGACGAAAGAAAAATTTTCCGTCGGGCAAAGCGTCTTGATTCAGATTGAAAAGGACGAAGTCGGGACAAAGGGAGCGCGTGCAACTCTCAATGTGAGTTTAGCGGGGCGCGTTCTAATTTTCTTGCCAACGCTGAATTATATTGGCGTATCGAATAAAATTTGCGGCGAAGAACGGCAACGACTTCACGCACTAGCTAAAAAGATTCGCCCTAAAAATACAGGGCTAATCGTCCGGACGGCGGCTCAAAGTTGCGACGAAAATATTTTGCTTGCTGACCTTGCCGAGCTACAAAAACTTTGGGAGAAAATTTTGGAGCGATATAAAAAGCGCAAGCCGCTTTCGCTACTCTACAGCGACAACGATTTGCTGGAAAGAATTCTTCGCGATGAGTTCACGCCGGATTCAGAATTTATCGTCGACAACTTGAAAATTTATCGGCGGCTTAGCGAATTTCCAGTTACTTTCTATGACGGCTCCGCGCAGATTTTTGAGGCGTTCGGCATTGCGCAGGAAATTGATAATCTTGATAAGCGCGAACTGACTTTGCCGAGCGGCGGACAAATTGTCATTGATAAGACCGAAGCTTTGACGGCTATTGATGTGAACACCGGCAAATTTACCGGACGCACGAATTTTGACGAAACGGTTTTGAAAACAAATTTGGAGGCGGCTCAGCTTATTCTCAAGCAACTGCGACTGCGCAATATTGGCGGGATTATAATTGTCGACTTCATAGACATGGACAGCGACGCGCATAAAAATGCTTTGATGAATTTCCTACGCGAGCAGGCACGGCGTGACCGCAATAAAACTAAAATTATCGACATGACTCCGCTTGGACTTGTCGAAATTACCCGTCAATGTTCTGGAAGATAAATTAGGAGAAGTTTTCATGGGAGAAAAAAACAGCGCAGTCAAAGATTTAACGGTCGGGGAACCTGCGCGGCTGATATTATTTTTCACGTTGCCGCTATTAGCGGGAAATGTCTTTCAACAATTATTCGGCTTTGTCGATACGCTGATAGTTGGACGGTTTTTAGGCGTGGAAGCATTAGCGGCAGTCGGCTGTACAGGTCCGATGATGTTTTTAATGTTGGGCTTTGTCGGGGGAATGACGAGCGGCTTTTCAATTTGTACGGGGCAAAGTTTTGGCGCGAAAGATTTTGACGGCGTAAGGAAAAGCGCGGCAATTTGTATCGCTTTGAGTTTTATATCGTCGATTGTACTAATGATTTTTGGCGTGGCGTTTTGTCGCGACTTACTTATTGCAATGGACACGCCGCCCGAAATTTTAGACGGGGCGCATTCGTTTATCTCGATAATTTATGGCGGCGTCGCGGGGTTTATCTTCCTGCAAATGCTGACAAATTTAATACGCGCACTGGGCGATAGCAAAATGCCGACGGTAATTCAAGCAACGACGCTTTGCATAAATATTTTGCTTGAACCGGTAGCGATAATTATTTTGGGCTTAGGGATACCCGGCGCGGCGGGTGCGACGATTGTCGCCTTAACGATTGGAAATATTCTGTGCATTATCTACATAAAAAAGCGCGTCTCGTATCTGCATGTACGGCGCGAAGATTTTAAATTCAACAGGGAATTTTTAATGGAGCATATGAAAATAGGCTTGCCAATGGGTTTTCAATCGTCAATCATAGCGATTGGCGCAGTGGTTTTGCAAATTGCGTTAAATGGTTTAGGAAGTGTAGCGGTTGCGTCATTTGCGGCGGCGCACAGGGTCGACGGGATAGCTGTTATGCCGATGATGTCCTTTGGCGTAGCAATGGCGGCTTATACGGCGCAAAATTTCGGCGCGAAGCAATTCGGGCGAATCGTCGAGGGCGTAAAGAAATGTATTTTCATGTCGTGCACGTTCAGCATAATAGTTGCGCTATTCAACATTTATCTTGGCGCGGAAATAATTGAACTTTTCGTGGGCGCGGAAGAAACGCAGGTCATTGAGTACGGGCGATTATTTTTAATCATAACGGGCTTATCGTATTGGGCGTTGGCATTGTTATTCGTCTTGCGTTTCGCGTTGCAAGGATTAGGACAAAGTTTAGTGCCGACGATAGCTGGGATAGTTGAATTGGTTATGAGGGTAGCGGCGGCGATATTCTTAGTTGATTGGCTTGGATATTTGGGCGCGTGCTTAGCGTCGCCAATGGCTTGGATAGGCGGCTTGATACCGCTTGCGATTTCGTTCTTTATAACGTCACGAAAATTACTAAGACAATGAAAAAGCCCCCCGCGATTTACGGGAGGCTTTTTTTATTTGCGTAGAATGTTATAGCGATAGAAATAACCTTCGACGAGCAATTCACGCGCAGAGGCGTCGTTCCTGTGCTTGACGATTTTAAATAAATCAATGTGCGCCTTTTTGAGTTCTTCGCCCTTGCCGAGCTTAATCATATTGCGGATAGTACTCATGCGCATTTCGCTAGTCAAAGTTCTGACGAGCTTAGCAATTTGTCCAAGCAAAGAATTATGCGCGGCAGTCGAAATTGCTTCGTGAAATTCGTCATCAGCAACGAAAACTTTTTCCGCGTCGCCGCCGTCAATTTCCTCAAGCAATTTGTTAAGCTGTTCTTCGAGCTGGAATAAATCTTCGGGCGCGGCTTTCTCCGTCGACAGTTTCAAAATTCCAAAGTCAATCCACTCGCGCAATTCCTTAAGACTGTCCAAAGAGTCCGATTGGTCGAGAATTATTCCGTACAGGAGCGGATTTATCATTTTATCTGAAAAGCCATTTGCTACAAAAGTTCCTTCAGGGCGGCGAATATCCAGAACGCCAAACGATACCAGAATTTTAATCGCCTCGCGAATTGAGTTGCGCCCGACACCGAAACTTGCTGCCAATTCCATTTCGGTCGGCAATTTGTCGCCTGGTCGCAATTCTTTATAAATCATCGCATAAGTTAAGCGGTCAATCACTTGTTGCACAATCGACGTGTTATCAATCGGTCTTAGGAAATTTTTTTCAACAACCTCGCCGACTTCCATAGGGCAACGTCCTTTCTTAATATACTTTGTTCTTATTATAACTTGCAAAGTTGCCTTGTCAAGCGATTTTGTCCGCAGTACTTTTGGACATTTCCGAAGAAGATTTTTCACTGTGGACATTTACGGGCGCGAAGTTAGCGCGCTATAAAATTTTGTCTGCAGACATAATGGACGCCGCGCAATTTTTTTTGCTTGCCAAATGATATATCAGCCTTTAGAATTCAGCATAGAATTATAAAAGCAATTAGGAATTTGGAATGAGGAATGTGAAATGAAAAGCCACAATCATTCCTAATTCATAATTCATAATTCCAAATTGATTTTCGGAGGTGTTATCCATGCAAGAGGCCATGCAAAAATTCGGTCGATTCCTAAGCGCAATGGTCATGCCAAATATCGGCGCGTTTATTGCTTGGGGATTTATCACAGCACTTTTTATTCCTGCGGGCTGGATTCCTAACGAGGGTCTAGCAGAATTAGTCGGACCAATGGCGAAATGGCTCCTGCCGCTGTTAATCGGCTTTACGGGCGGCGAAGTTGTCAACGGTCACAGAGGCGGCGTTGTCGGCGCGATTGCTACTGCCGGTATTATCGTCGGTACAGATATTCCAATGTTTATGGGCGCAATGATTATGGGTCCTATTGGCGGCGTTGCGATTAAGAAATTTGACGAGGCGGCGCAAGACCATATTCCCGGCGGCTTTGAAATGTTGGTTAATAACTTTTCGGCTGGCATAATCGGCGGCGTGCTTGCCTGCGCGGCTTACAGCTTTGTAGGTCCTATCGTTTCGAGCATAACGGACGGGCTTGCTTCGGCAGTCGGTGCAATCGTCAGCGCGGGACTTCTTCCGCTGGTTTCAATCCTTGTTGAGCCGGCGAAGATTTTGTTCCTCAACAACGCAATCAATCACGGCGTCTTCACTCCGCTCGGTATGCAACAGGCTCAAGAAGTCGGCAAGTCGGTATTCTTCATGATTGAATCCAATCCTGGTCCCGGTCTTGGCGTCCTGCTTGCTTATTCGCTGTTCGGCGTCGGCAATGCTAAAGGTTCTGCGCCCGGCGCGGTTATTATTCACTTCTTCGGCGGTATTCACGAAATTTATTTCCCGTACGTCCTTATGAAACCTACCCTGATTCTTGCAGTTATGGCGGGCGGTATCACGGGCGTTTTCACGCTGACTTTGCTTAACGGCGGCTTGGTAGCTCCTGCGGCTCCCGGTTCGTTTATCGCGATTATGGCTATGACGGCTCCTGGCGCGTACTTCGCTAACATTGCGGCAGTTGCGGCGGCGGCTGGTGTAAGTTTTGCAATCAGTTCAATATTTGTTAAGGCAACGGCGGCGGCTGATGCTGAAAAAGAAGACGCACTCGAAGCGGCGCAAGCTAACATGAAAGCTATGAAAGCGGCGTCGAAAGGTCAAGCCGGTGAAAAACAAGTCGAAGGCAAAGACATTAAATTTATCGTTTATGCTTGCGATGCTGGCATGGGTTCCAGTGCACTTGGCGCGGCGGCTCTCCGTAAGAAACTTCAGAAAGACGGCTACAAAAATATCACGGTTAAAAACTTCGCAATCGGCAATATTCCGAAAGACGCGCAGATTGTCGTTTCGCACGAAAAACTTGCTGAACGCGCAAGCGCAGACTCTCCGCAAGCCGAGCACATTTGGGTTAAAGACTTCACTAACAATAACGTTTACGACATCATCAGCGAACGCTTGAAGGGCGGCGGTGTATCAGCTCCGGCTCCCGACGCGGGCGGAGCAGAAGAGCCTGCCCAAACTCTCAAGGAAGGCGTCCTGCTCAAAGAAAATGTTAAAGTCGGTTTAAAATCCGTTAGCAAGGAAGAAGCTATCAAGGCGGCGGGCGAACTTCTGTTCAAGAGCGGCTACGTTGAAAAACCGTATATCGAAGGCATGTTGGCTCGCGAACGCGACATTTCAACTTATATTGGTCAAGGTATCGCAATTCCTCACGGCGAAAACGCTGTTAAAAAACACGTTATCAAAACCGGTCTTGTCGTCATGCAATATCCGCAAGGTGTCAAATTCTCCGACGAGAACACCGCGCATTTGATTGTTGGTATCGCGGGCAAGGGCGACGACCATTTGGCGATTATCGCAAACTTGGCGACAATTACTATGGAATATTCCGAAGAAGATTTGCAGAAAGCCTACACGACCAAAGACCCGCAAGTCCTTTTCGATATGTTCACGAAAGGCTAAGTACATGAAAAAATTTTTAGCAACATTGGCAGTAGCGGCTTGCTTGACGTTTGGCGCACAAGCGCAAGCGGCTGATTATCCAACAGCTGAAGAAGTTCAAGCAAAACTAGCGAAGGTTGAAGGGGCTGTCTTCCCGATTGGCAATCCAAATGTCAACTACGAAAAATATTTCACGGGCAGAACGTATCTTGCGCCGCTGGCAAATGATTCAATCGGCGTGGCGAACGTCACGTTCATTGACGGAGCGCATACTTTCTGGCATATTCATCACGGCACCTGTCAAATACTCGTGACGGAATCGGGTGCAGGTTACGTTCAAATTTGGGGACAAGAACCCGTTAAATTAACGCCTGGCGTTGTCTTCACCGTTCCCGAAGGCGTTAAGCATTGGCACGGCGCGGCACCCGGCAAAATGATGCAACATTTATCAATCATGCAATCAAGCTCGGAAGTTTCGACAGATTGGTTAGAACCTGTCGACGCGAAATTTTTTGAAAGCCTAAAGTAGGAGGTTAAATTATGAAAAAGGCTGTACACTTCGGCGCGGGCAATATCGGGCGCGGCTTTATCGGACTGCTTTTAAGTCAAGCGGGCTATCACGTTAGCTTTGTGGACGTTGCCGCCCCGCTCGTCGACGATATTAATACGCTCGGCAAATACAACGTCCAGATTTTCGGCGAAGCGGAGAAAACTCTTGTCGAAAACGTCAGCGCGATTAACAGCAATGAAAATCTTGACGCTCTTCTTGACGCGATTGTTGAGGCGGACATTGTAACGACCGCTATCGGTCCGAACATTTTAAAATTCATTGCGCCCAATATCGCTAAAGGTTTGACCAAGCGCATTGCCGTCAACAAGACGCCGCTTAACATTATCGCTTGCGAAAACATGGTTGGCGGCTCGACCGTGCTGAAAAATTTCGTCTACGAAAATCTTAGCGACGACGTTAAGCCCGAAGTTGAAAAGCTTATCGGTTTCCCCGACGCGGCGGTTGATAGAATCGTTCCCTTGCAGAAGAATGACGAAAAACTTTTGGTCAAGGTCGAACCCTATGCCGAATGGGACGTTGATTCACGCGGCGTCGTCGGCGAATTGCCCGCAATTAAAGGCATGACGCTCGTTGACAATCTCGGCGCGTACATTGAAAGAAAACTTTTCACCGTCAATACGGGGCACGCTTCCATTGCTTATCTTGCTTATCAAAAAGGCTACAGCGATATGAGCAAAGCTATGCAGGACGAAGAAATTGTTGCCGCTGCCCGCGCAGTTTGGGCTGAAACTTCCGCGCTGTTGATTGACAAATATAAATTTGCTCCTGCCGTTCATCAGAAATACGTTGCGACGACCGAAACGCGTTTTAAAAATCCGAATCTTAGCGACGAAGTTACCCGTGTGGCTCGCGGTCCTAAACGTAAACTTTCTGCCGCAGACCGTTTAGTTTCTCCCGCGACGCAACTTATTGAGCGCGGGCTTATTCCCTACGCGTTGGCTAAAGTTATCGCCGCCGCTCTGAAATTTGATTACGCCGAAGACAAAGAAGCCGTCGAAGTTCAGGACTTCATCAAGGCGAATGGCATTGACGCTGCAATTACTCACTTTACGGGCGCGGCTCCAGATTCTAAATTGTTCGCGCTCGTCAAGGATAATCTTTAACCTTTGGCACTTACCTTACCACAACCCTTAAAAAATTATCCCCCTCCAAAGCGGAAGGGGATTTTTCTTTAGTACAGGAAGACAACCTTTAAATCTTTAAGAAAATTCGTCGCGTGATTCTCAATCAGAATTTTATTCGAGTCAATGATAGATACAATCGGCGTGCTGTTGAAATTTTCCAAAGCAATCGCCTTGACGATAAGCGGCTTTGAACCTGCGCGGGAAACATTTTCGGGCGAGCTTGCATAATCAACCATGCCGATTGAAATTATTTTGTCTACGTCAAGATTTTTATGCCCGTAAATTTTCGTGCCGTTGACGTTCTGGATGACAGGCGACATAGCGGTTTTAAGCCCTAATCCCCTGCAGTCAATGATAAGCCCGGTATAATCGCCCTGCGCGGCGGTCGCATATTCTTCGACTGATTTTTTAGCCATTGGCGGATTATCGGCGGCAAAGCTTGCATTTGTCGAAAGTAAAATTGTCGTCGCCGCGACTGCTGATAAAATTTTCGGAACCCGCATATCAATCACCTCTTGCCCGAAAATTTACCACAGCACTCTGAAAAATATTTTAATAATCGAACAGGAAGACGACCTTTAAATCCTTAAGGAATTTTGAAGCGTAATTTTCAATCAAAATGCGATTTGAATCGGAAATTGCAACGACTGGATTGCTGTTGAAATTTTTAAGGTCAACGGCTTTGACGACAAGCGGCTTATCGCCTGCGCGGGTGGCGTTATTGGTATCGTCAATGTAATCCGCCATACCCATTGAAATTACTTTTTCAATGTCAAGATTTTTATGCCCGTAAATTTTCGTGCCGTTTGAATTCATAATGACGGGACTCATAACGGGCTGAAGCTCCAAGCCTCTGCAGTCGACGATTAAGCCAGTATAATCGCCTTCAGCCATTGAGGCATAATCCGCAACAGATTTTCTTACCGGCTGATGAACTTGCGGTTTATCGTATTCTACTTGGGAATTCTGAACGGGTTGTTGATAAGGCGTCGATGAATACGACTGCAAATTTTGTAAATTGTAATTCGTCAGCACTGCCATTCTTGAAAGCGGCGGCTTATAAGGCGTCGTCGGTGTCGGATAATAATTTCCGGACGGTTGGTAAGTTCTATTCGGCGCGGAAGGCTCGACATCAAAGACGGGGTCGGGGAAAGGCTCGACTTCATAATTTTTATCGAAGACTGCGCCGGCTAAAGAATTCGCGCCGAAAAGCGACACTTGCATTTTGACGCGATAGCTACCGTCGCTGAGAAATTTTTCGTCGATAACTCTTGCGCCCTTAATCGTCGCCGCGACTTGAAGTCTAATCGTATCTTGCGTCGTCATCATATTTTCAACAGTAGTTTCGCCCTCGACGCGGACGCCGTTAATAGTCTCGGCAAGTCTTCTATAAGCATCGGCTTGCGCACCGCGTGACGCTAAAGCCCTTGCTTGAGCACGACTGACAGCATTTGGCGGCGCGAAAGATTCACCCGTCACGGTTATAACGCGATTTTTCCAATCAACGTCGCCCATTGAATTAGCCGCAACAACCGCGCAGGTTGCTAGCAAAATCGCCGCGACCGTCATTAAAATTTTTGGCAACTTCATTTCAATCACTCCTCCTTTTTCTGAAAATTTATCACGGCTCCATTAAACCCGCCTTAAATAAAAAAATTTTTGCGACGTGATTGCCACAAAAATTTTAAGTAATCGCTATGATTTATTACGAGAAAGTTTTAAGGCGTTCGCAAGCCTCAATCGTATTCTCTCTGCTGTTGAATGAAGTTAGGCGCAAATAACCTTCGCCGCAAGGACCAAAGCCCGCGCCGGGCGTCCCGATAATGTGCTTCTCGCGCAAAAGTTTATCGAAGAAATCCCAGCTTGACGGAATATCATCGGGCGTTTTCAGCCAAATATAAGGCGCATTGATTCCGCCATAAGTTTTCAAGCCTGCCGCGCTTAAACTTTCGCGAATAATTCTGGCGTTTTCAAGATAGTAGGTTATAAGCTCTTTGACTTGCGCTTGACCTTCGTCGGAGTAAATCGCCTCTGCGCCGCGTTGGGTGATATAGCTTGTGCCGTTAAATTTTGTCGTGTGACGACGCGCCCAAAGATTTTTCAGCGGAACGCGATCGCCGTTTGCAGTGGTGCCGGTCAAGCCTTCGGGAATAACGATATAGCCGCAACGAGTGCCCGTAAAGCCCGCTGTCTTGCTGAAGGAACGGAACTCAATCGCCACATCGCGTGCGCCGTCAATTTCGTAAATCGAACGCGGAATATTTTCTTCTGTAATGTAAGCGGCATAGGCGGCGTCGTAGAGAATCACGGCGTCATTTTCTTTGGCGTAAGCAACCCACTTTTCAAGAGTAGGCTTATCAAGCACGGTGCCGGTCGGGTTATTCGGCGAGCAAAGATAAACCATGTCAACTTTTTCTGCGGGCGGTTCGGGCGCGAAATTATTTTCGGCGGTGCAGGGCAGATAAACAATTCCGTCAAAATGTCCGTCGGCTTTCAAAGCTCCGGTGCGCCCAGCCATAACGTTTGAATCGTTGTAGACGGGGTAAACGGGGTCGCCGAGCGCGATTTTGCAATCGAGCGAGAAAATCTCTTGGATATTTCCGCAGTCGCACTTTGAGCCGTCGCTGATGAAAATTTCGTCCGCGCTGACGTTAAGCCCGCGTTTGGTGTAGTTGAAGTCGGCTATTTTATCGCGCAGGAAAGAATAGCCTTGTTCGGGACCGTAGCCGCGAAAAGTTTCGACCTTGCCCATTTCGTCGGCGGCGCGTTTCATAGCGTCGATACAAACTTGAGGAAGCGGACGCGTTACGTCGCCGATACCGAGCCGAATGATTTTGGCGTCGGGATTTTCTTTTTGGAATTTTGCGGCGCGTTTACCGACTTCGGAGAAAAGATAAGCTCCAGGTAATTTCAGATAATTTTCGTTGATTCTTGCCACTAAGAAAAACCTCCTTAAAACCAATTAGGAATTACGAATTAGGAATTAGGAATGGAAGAGCGAAATTAATTCCTAATTCCACATTCCAAATTCCTAATTGAACTGAAAATCGCCGTTCGGACTTACTCCGCACGACGATTTTCTAAACCGCTCATTGAGAGCGAATTGATTTCATTATGGCGGAGTGGAGAGGATTTGAACCTCCGCGCCGCTTTCGCAGCCTGCGCCCTTAGCAGGGGCGTCTCTTCACCACTTGAGTACCACTCCAGTAGACTCAGTTTCAAAGCTTCGCGTAGATTAACATAAACTTTGCTACTTGTCAACATTTTTTCTGGCGGTATATTGAATACAGGTGCGCACGCTGTTTAGCTTACGTTTACTTTTTAAAAGTAGGTTGCAAAGTGTAAAAAGTATGATAAAATGTTTTTGCTTAGCGCAGGCAAAAATTTCTAACCAAAGAAGGGAGCAATCTTTTAGATGTTTAGTTTTTTTGGAGGATTGTCGCACGATATGGGAATAGATCTTGGGACGGCAAATACGCTTGTACACGTCAAAGGTCGTGGGATTGTCCTGCGTGAACCTTCAGTCGTAGCGATAAAAAGTGATACTGGCGACGTTTTAGCCGTAGGCGAAGAGGCAAAGCAAATGATAGGTCGCACGCCCGGAAATATAATTGCAATTCGCCCGCTAAAAGACGGCGTCATTGCCGATTTCGACGTAACGCAGGCAATGCTTAGATATTTTATCCGAAAGGCAATGAACTCAAAATCTTTTATGCGACCGCGTGTCGTGGTTGGCGTTCCGTCAGGCGTCACGGAAGTAGAAAAACGCGCAGTAATTGACGCGGCAACGCAAGCCGGAGCGCGTGAAGCTTATCTGATTGAAGAGCCAATGGCGGCGGCAATCGGCGCAGGATTGCCAGTCGAAGAGGCAACAGGTAATATGGTCGTCGACATAGGCGGCGGCACAACCGAAATTGCTGTTATTTCTTTGGGCGGTATCGTCGTCAGCAAGTCAATTCGCGTCGGCGGCGATGAAATGGATTCTTCTATTATCCAATATATTCGCCGCATGTATAGCTTGATGATTGGCGAGCGCACCGCCGAAGAAATTAAAATCACTATCGGCACCGCAATAATCACGCCCCAAACCGAAAAGTCAATGCAAATTCGCGGGCGCGACTTACTTAGCGGCTTGCCTAAAACTATCGAAGTTAAATCAAGCGAAGTTCGCGAAGCCTTAGCCGACCCGATTTTTAAAATCGTCGATGCGGTCAAAGGCACGCTTGAAAGGACTCCGCCTGAATTAGCAGCCGACGTTATGGATCACGGAATAGTTATGACGGGCGGCGGCGCATTGCTGTCTAATCTGGACAAACTGATTGCAAAGGAAACGGGAATGCCGGTAATCGTAGCCGACGATGCGCTGAGTTGTGTCGGCGAGGGCACGGGCAAATCCCTTGAGAATATGAATTTGCTTAAACGAGTAGTTATGACATCTAAAAAGCTGAAACAATGAATAACAAAGTTCGCAAAGAAAAAAAGAATGGGAAGAAAATTATCGCGCTGATTTTTGTATTTATCAGCGTGTTTTGTTGTGTCTTCTTCGCAGCGCGTGGAAAATTTTCTACGACGGTAACAAATGGTGTCGCAATGAGTGTTACTGCTCCATTTCAGCGGGCGTTTTCGTGGGTAGGCAGTCAGTTAGCGTTCGTAAGAAATAGCGTTGCGGAAATTTCTCATCTGCATGAACAGAATAAACAACTGCGTGAAGAAGTCGAATTATTGCGGGCGCAAAACTTGACAGCAAGCGAATACGCTTCGGAAAATCAGCGGCTACGAAATTTGCTGGGCTATAAGCAAGCGGCAGTTCAATTCGATTTAGTTGCGGCAAGTGTTATCGGGCGCGAGTCGGCATCGTGGTCGAGCGTGATTATAATAAATCGCGGAACGTTTGACGGCGTGGCAAATAATATGGCGGTCGTGACGGAAATGGGTTTAGTCGGGCACGTCATGGAAGCTGGAATTAATTCGTCGAAGATTCAACTTTTGCTTGACCCTCGCTCTTCTGTCGGAACTTTGATTCAGCGTCCGGAGTCACGAGTTGCGGGAATTGTCGAAGGCGATATTAAAAATCCTAACTTCCCCAAAATGGTTAATATCCCGAAAGATTCTGACGTTCAAGTTAATGATATGGTTGTCACGTCGGGTTTTGGCGGCGTCTATCCGAAAGGAATTGTTGTCGGCAAAATTATCGAGATTCACAACGAGGAAGGCGGGCTTTTAAAATACGGCGTGCTTGATACATCGGTTGACTTCCAGAAATTGGAAGATGTAGCGGTTATCGTTGCGTCGCGAGAAGCTCCGCCCGAACCGATTCAGCCGCCAACGCAAACGCCCGGCACCGAAACTGACCCTTATGAGACGGCAGAAAGATTGCAAGCGGCGCAACAGCAGATTCAAGACGCGCAACAACAAGTTCAAGACGCTCAACAGCAACAACTTCAACAAGCGGGCTACGTTGCGGAGGAGGCGTCGTCGCGATGACTGTTATTGGGCTTTGGGCGATGCTGATGATTTTGCTTTACGCCCTGCAAACGTCGTTATTGACGTTCATTAGCTTTGACGGGTTCAGCGCAAATTTAATGCTACTGCTGACGGTTTCAATAGCATTTCTGCGCGGGAATAAGTATGGGGCATTTTTCGGATTTATGGCGGGGCTATTGCAGGACGCAACGTCAGGAAGTTATTTCGGACTGGCGACGTTCAGCTATATGACGATAGGGCTTATCTTCGGAAAATTTTCAGTCAATCTTTTCCGCGACCAATCGCTTTTGCCGGTGATAAGTTCGATACCCGCGCTGACAATTCATTTTGCGATAACGATAGGATTTTTATTTCTGCTAAATCACCAAATCAACTTGGCACGATTTATACGCGAAGATTTTTGGCCGGCGGCAATTATGCAAGTTGTGCTTGCCTACCCCGTGCACAGAATTATTGTCGAGCTGAACGAATACGCCAAGAAAAGAAGATAGGGGAGAAGGTTATTTAATTGTCGCGAATGAATTGGCTAGACTTCGCCAAAGGCATTGCCATGATAAGCGTAGTTTTGGGGCACGCGCTCGACGACGATTCTTCGCTGAGCACGCTCATTTATATTTTCCACATGCCGTTCTTTTTTATCATGGCGGGCTATCTTTTAAATTTGGACAAGTGGGGCGGCGCGGAAAATTTCAAACCGTTTGCGGCGAAACTTTTCAAGCGACTGCTCGTGCCGTATTACCTGGCGAACATTTTATTTTTTCCGATTTGGTTTGTCGTCTGTCACGAGCTTGGATATCTGAATTATTTTTGGGAATGGTGCACTTATAAGCCGCTCAATTTTTTTACAGAAATTTTTATCGGCGACGGCACGAATTTAGTTTTGGGTCAGCTGTGGTTTTTGCCGACGCTTTTTTTGACGCAGATAATTTTAATTTTCCTTTACAATCATCTGATAAAAATCGGCGCGAAAATTTTTTTGTTCGCGATCGCAATCGTCTCGTGCGCCGGCTTCGTCATTAAAAAATTTTTCTTACTGCCAATGGGCTTGGACATCGCTTTTGCTATGCAAATTTTTTTGTTGGCGGGCATTTTGATTCGCAGACACAAAGTTCTTGATAAAATGGATTTTAAACTTTGCGGCGCGTTGATTTTGATTTTGCTCGGCGTTTTTTATTTCAACGAAACGATTGACGTAAACACACGAATTTACGGAAACCCGTTGCTGTTTTATGCGGGCGGCTTGGCGGGAACGTTGCTTGTTATGAAACTTTCCGCGCTGATAGCCAATGTAAATATTTTTTCGCTATTAGTTATTGCGGGCGGCAGACGATGATGGTTTTGGTTATGCATACGATTTTGCTAAATATTTTTTACAACGTTATTATCGATATATTCAACTTCCCGGCGGAAAAAATTTATACTGATTACGTT
Source organism: Selenomonadales bacterium UBA7018 (assembly GCA_002448305.1). GTDB lineage: Bacteria > Bacillota > Negativicutes > Selenomonadales > Selenomonadaceae > Quinella. The sequence continues at coordinate 17,894 of DJWY01000021.1, read as the reverse complement.
GTAATTTTTGCGGCGACTATGATAGGCGTTATTATTCCGTTGCTGATTGCTAAAAAATTTGGGCGTTTGCCCGTCTTAAAATATTTCTGCGCTTGAAAAATATTTGTCGTTTGTATAAAATAAATCTATACTTAAAGTTAGGAGGAAAAGTATTTTATGAAGATAAGCGAGCAGGACATTAAAACGGTAGCGAGTTTGTCGCGGCTCCGGATTCCTGAAGAGGAAAAAGACGACGTACTTTTTCAGCTGAACAAAATTTTGACGTATGTTGAAAATTTGCAGACGCTTGACACGTCGAATATTGAGCCGACGACTTACGCGCTTCCTATGCAAAATGTTTTCCGCGCAGATGAAGTTAAGCCGTCACTGGACAGAGAGCTTGCTTTGTCGAATGCGCCGCTTAAAGAGGACGGTTATTTCAAAGTTCCTAGAGTTTTGGAGCAAGCGTGATGCTTGACCCTGTTGACGCTCCGCGACGTTACGACGCTTTGAACTTGTTCGCCGCGTTCGTATGCTCCGCTGCGCTTTGCTAGTTTTATCGAGTTTTGGAGGTTTAAAAAATGAAAAAATTATTAATGGCAACCCTTTTGACAGGCACAATGCTTTTCAACACCGCGACGGCGGCTCCCGCACACACCAAAGACCGCGAGACTATTTATCAAATCGCATTGCTTCAATCTTTGGCAATGGGCTATTTCGACGGCTCAATCAGCGTCAAGGATTTGAAAAAGCACGGCGACACCGGCATTGGCACTTTCGAGGGGCTTAACGGCGAAATGATTGTACTTGACGGCGTTGTCTATCGCGCTAACCAGGATTGCGAGATAAATATTATGGACGACAAGGAAACTGTTCCTTTCTCCAACGTCACGTTTTTTGACAAAGAAATTTCCGTAAAGCTTGCCGACGTTAAAGACAAAGCCGCGCTCGAAAAAATTTTGAATGAAACGCTTGATAAAAAAGGGCGCAATAGCTTTTACATGGTGAAAATTTCCGGCGACTTCAACGAAATTCTTGTTCGTAGCGAGAAAGGAACAACGGAGCCTTATCCGACTTTGGTCGAGGCGTTGAAGACTCAAAAAGAAATTACGCCCCAAAATATCAGCGGTACAATTGTCGGCTTGTATTGCCCCGATTTTATGAGTTCGCTCAACTCGACGGGCTGGCATTTCCATTTCATTTCCGCTGATAAAAAAATTGGCGGGCACGTTCTCGAACTGAACTTGAAGAGCGGCGAGGCTCAATTAGATAAAACCGACGGTTTCAAACTTGACTTGCCGAAGAAAAAGAATTTCCATGCACTGAACTTTAAACAAGATATGAAAGAAGATATTCGCAAGGCTGAGCAGGACGTTCAGGGAGGTAAATAATTTTGGCATTATACAACAAGACGGCTCACGAATTGCACGACCTTTTACAGACTAAAAAAATTTCTGCGGCAGAATTAACTGCCGATATTTTTTCGCGCATTGACGAAGTAGAAGATAAAATCGGCGCGTATTTGACGCTGACTCGCGACAAGGCAACGGATACCGCTAAACTTGTTGACGAAAAAATTTCTCGCGGCGAAAAAATTGCTCCGCTTGAGGGCATTCCCTGCGCGATTAAGGATAACATTTGCACCAAAGGTATTCGGACAACTTGTGCGTCGAAAATTCTTGAAAACTTTATTCCGCCCTATGACGCGACCGCTTATGCCAAACTTGCCGCGCAAAATTCAATCATTGTCGGCAAACTAAACCTCGATGAATTTGCTATGGGCGGCTCAACCGAAAATTCCGGCTTCCACACGACCCATAACCCGCACGATTTAGAGCGCGTGCCTGGCGGTTCATCTGGTGGAAGTGCGGCGGCAGTCGCGGGCGGCGAAGCGGTTTTTACTCTCGGCTCCGATACCGGCGGCTCAATCCGTCAACCGGCAAGTTTTTGCGGCGTCGTTGGATTCAAGCCAACTTACGGCAGAGTTTCTCGTTATGGACTTGTCGCTTTTGCGTCGTCACTTGACCAAATTGGTCCACTAACTCGCGACGTGACGGACTGCGCCCTTGTCCTCAATGCGATTTGCGGGCTTGATGAAATGGATTCGACTTCGACCGCCGCGCCCGTTCCCGACTTCACGAAAAGTTTAGTCGCTGACGTTAAGGGTTTGAAAATCGGCTTGCCGAAAGAATATTTCGTCAAGGGTATTGACGCCGAAGTTGAAACAGCTATTCGCAACGTCGCCAAGAAATTTGAAAGTCTCGGCGCAGAAATTATCGAACTTAGCTTGCCGCATACCGATTACGCCATTTCGACTTACTATCTGATTGCGCCCGCTGAAGCCGCCACTAATCTTGAACGCTATGACGGCGTAAGTTATGGTGCTCGCGTCGACGGCGCGGACGTTGTCGAAATGATGACTAATACCCGCACGGAAAAATTTGGAGCAGAAGTTAAACGCCGCATTATGATTGGCAACTACGCCCTTAGCGCGGGCTACTACGACGCTTATTATCTTAAGGCGTTGAAAGTTCGGACGCTGATTCAAAAAGATTTCACTGACGCTTTTAAAAATGTCGATTTGATTCTTACTCCGACAACGCCTAATGCCGCGTTCAAAATCGGCGAAATGACTTCCGACCCGCTCAAAATGTATCTGCAGGATATTTGCACAGTGCCAGTAAATTTGGCGGGCTTGCCTGGAATTTCTGTTCCTTGCGGCGTCAATAAAAATAAACTGCCGCTCGCCTTCCAACTTATCGGTAAAGCTCTCGACGAAGAAACTATAATCAAAGCGGCTTTTACATACGAACAAGCCTTGTAAATTTTTAAATCTTATGTTATTATAATCGGCACACAAAAAAATTAGGAGGTCTAAATTTTGAAACTTACCCAAAAGAAGATAGACGATTACAATATCGAACTCACCGTTACTGAAGATGCGGAAGTCTTTGCCAAAGAAATTAAAAATACCGTGAAGTCGCTCGCAGGGCGTGTGAGCATTCCTGGTTTCCGCAAGGGCAAAGCTCCTCAAGCTGTTCTCGAAAAAAGACTCGGTAAAGACGCTATCATAACCGAAGCAACCGATAGCCTTATCCAAAAGTCTAGCAAAGAAGCTCTCAGAATTTTTAACTTTGTGCCCGTCAGCGAGAATAAAGCTAAAGTTATCAGCAACGAAGAAGGCAAAGATTTCGTCTTCACGCTGACTTTTATTCCTTTCCCTGAAGTCACGCTCGGCGAATACAAAAATCTCGACGTTGAAAAAGTTGTTGAGCCTGTCACCGATGAGGACGTTGATAAACAGGTTGAAGCAATGCGCATGCACCACGCTAACTTAATCGACGCGGCGGAAGGCGATAGCGTTGTTGACGGCGACTTCATTACGCTTGATTATACCGGCACCATTGACGGCGAAAAATTCGCGGGCGGCGAAGCGAAAGACCAACCGCTTGACATTGGCTCGCATAAATTCATTAAAGGTTTCGAGGAACAACTTATCGGCGCGAAAGTCGGCGAAGAACGCACAATCAAGGTCACTTTCCCCGAAGATTATCACTCCAAAGACGTTGCCGGAAAAGACGCCGAATTCGCTTGCAAAATCAACAGCATTAAACATCGTGAACTGCCCGAACTTAACGACGAGTTTATAAAGAAAATTAGCACCTTCCAGACGCTCGACGAATACAAAGCCAACATTCGCAAGAACATGGAGAAAAACGCCGAGAATCGCGCTATTGAAAATCAACGCCAAGCGGCTATCGATAAAGCTGTTGAGAATATGACGATTGATTTGCCGCCTATCATGGTTGAAAATCGTATAACCCAACTGATTAACGAACTTGATGCTAAACTCCAGACGCAAGGCATGAAGCTTGAACAATACATGGCGTTTTCCGGATTGGATATGGACACAATGCGCGAAAATTATCGCGAGCCGGCAAGAAAAGCTGTTTTATCCGACATTATGCTTGAGAACGTCGCTAAAGCCGAAAAGCTCACCGCGACTCCGGAAGAACTCAATTTTGAAATCGAGATAATGGCGCAAATGTATCACACGCCCGCAAAGCAAATTCAAAAATACCTCAAGGATAGCGGGCAACTTATCAACGTTGCAACTTCGATTCTCCGCAACAAAGCTATGAAATTTATCTTCGACAACATGGCGGGGGCAAAAGTTGAGGCTCTTCCCGAAGAAACTAAAGAGTCAACCGAAACTACAGAGACTAAAGAGAACTGAAAATTCCTAAGGGCGTGACGAATTAAATCACCGCCCTTTTTTAAAAAATTTTTTGAGGTGAAAAATATGTCTTACTATGTGCCGATGGTTATCGAAAAGACAAGCTACGGCGAACGCGCTTACGATATTTATTCCCGTCTGCTCAAAGATAGAATTGTTTTTCTTGGCGGTCCAATAAATGACGACGTTGCCAATTCGGTCGTCGCGCAACTCCTTTTCCTCGAAAGCGAAGACCCCGATAAGGATATTCACCTTTATATTAACAGTCCCGGCGGCGTGGTGACGGCAGGGCTTGCGATTTATGATACAATGCAGTATATTAAACCTGATGTTTCGACGATTTGTATTGGACAGGCGGCGAGTATGGGAAGTCTTCTTCTGACTTCGGGCGCGAAAGGAAAACGTTTCGCCCTGCCGCTCGCTAGAATTATGATTCATCAGCCATTGGGCGGAGCAAGCGGTCAATCAACTGATATTCAGATTCAAGCGCGGGAAATTTTGAGACTGCGCGAAGTCGGCAACGATATTCTCTGCAGGCATACCGGTCAGCCGCGCGAAAAAGTTATGGCAGATACCGAGCGCGATAACTTCATGACGGCGGAAGATGCCAAAGCTTACGGCTTGATTGACGACGTTATTAGCCGCCCGATAAAAAGCAATTAGGAATTTGGAATTAGGAATTAGGAATGAAAAAGAAGAATGTTGTTATTGATAAAAGTATGAATTTTGCTGTCAGAATTGTTAATCTCTATAAATATTTGACAAAAAGACATTCAGAGTATGTTATTTCAAAGCAATTATTGCGTAGCGGTACGAGTATCGGAGCTAACGTCAGAGAATCTGTTTATGCGCAAACTACTGCAGATTTCAATGCAAAATTATATATCGCGCTAAAAGAGGCAAGCGAATCGGCGTATTGGATTGAATTGCTCGAAAGAACTCAATATCTGACGAATAAAGAAGCAACCAGTATCCTCAATGATTGCGGCGAGCTTATAAAAATTTTATCTTCTATAACCAAAACCATAAAAGATAAAAATTCAGAAGCCATTCCTAATTCATAATTCATAATTCATAATTCTTAATTGAATTTCGGAGGTGAGAGCGTGTTGAAATTCGGTAAGGAGCGCGACACATTGAAATGTTCTTTTTGCGGGAAGAGTGAACACAGTGTAAGAAAATTGATTGCGGGTACAGGCGTCTACATTTGCGACAGTTGCGTTGAACTCTGCAACGAAATTTTGCAAAAAGATTTAGAAGAGGATACGGACGAAATTGTTGGCACCGATAAGTTGCCCAAGCCTAAAGAAATTTGCGCCAAGCTCGACGAATACGTTATCGGACAGGCGGAGGCTAAGAAAACTATTTCGGTCGCCGTCTACAATCATTATAAAAGAATCGGGCACCATCCTGTTGGCAAGGAAGGATTAGAGTTACAAAAATCCAATATCCTCATGATTGGTCCGACCGGTAGTGGGAAAACTCTTCTTGCGCAGACGCTAGCGAAAATTTTAAACGTGCCGCTTGTAATTGTCGACGCGAATTCTTTGACGGAAGCGGGCTACGTTGGAGATGACGCCGAAGATATTTTATTCGACCTGCTCCAATCTGCTAAGGGCGATGCGCGAAAGGCGGAGCACGGAATAATTTATATCGACGAAGTTGACAAAATCGCCCGCAAGCCCGGCATGTATCGCGACATTTCGGGCGAAGGCGTTCAGCAAGCGTTGCTTAAAATTTTGGAGGGAACTCGCGTAAACGTCCCGCTCCCGAATCAGCAACGCCAACAAGGACAAAATCAGCCGCCCGAATTTATCGCGATGGACACGAAAAATATTTTGTTCATATGTGGCGGCGCGTTCAACGATTTAGACAAGGTGATTGAGGCGCGGACTAAAGGCAGTCAACTAGGTTTCGGCGCGAAAGTTCTTTCAACCGGCGAAAAAAATGTTGGTGAAACGCTAAAGGAAGTTGTCCCCGACGATTTAATAAATGACGGCTTAATTCCGGAATTCGTCGGACGGTTGCCAATAGTCGTGACGCTCGACCCGCTTGAGGAATCCGACTTAGTACAAATTCTCACCAAGCCGAAAAATGCGCTCGTCAAGCAATACCAAAAGCTAATGGAAATGGACGGCGCGAAACTCACCTTTGAAGATGAAGCACTGCAACTGATTGCACGGGAGGCGATTCAGCGCAAAACCGGTGCACGTGGCTTAAGGTCGATTCTTGAACGGGTTATGCGCAACGTTATGTTTGAAGTGCCTTCAATCGGCGGCAATACGCTTTGCACCGTGACTAAAGAGGATATTTTATACAATCAAGAACCAAAGCTCAGAGCGAATACCAAAAGGGTTAAGAGAACAGCAAATGGATAAGGTTAGTAGATAATTAGGTTAGTAGTGAAGTAGTTTTTACTTTTAATCTCTTAATCTAATTCCCTCTTAACCTAGCAAAGGAGTGACTTTTCATGGCTGAAAAAATAACTTTGCCGCTCGTGCCGCTCAGAGGGCTTGTCGTTTTCCCAAACATGATAATGCACCTTGATGTTGGGCGCGATACTTCAGTTAATGCACTAGAAGCGGCAATGGTTGGCAATCGGAAAGTTTTTTTAGTGGCGCAAATAGACATAGATAACGACGACCCCGACGAAGATGACCTGTACGAAGTTGGGACAATCTCCGAAATTCGTCAGATAATCAAGCTACCTGACGGAAATGTTCGCGTGTTGGTTGAGGGCACTAATCGCGGCGTTATGCTTAGCTATAGTGAGCTTGTAGGCAAAAAGTATATTGAAGCCGAAGTCGAAGTTCACGAGGACACTTGGGAAGACAATTTGGAGACGGAAGCACTTGTGCGCGGCGTCGTTCACCAGTTTGAAGAATGGGTTAAGCTAAGCAAGCGCATTCCTTCCGAAACTTTCGTATCAATCACGATTCTTGAGGATTTCGGGCGGCTTGCCGATTTGATTGCCAGCCATTTAAATTTGAAACTCGATACTAAGCAAGAAATTTTAGATTGCCTCGACGTCAATAAGCGTTTGGAGAAGTTGTACGGCATTTTGACTCGTGAGCTTGAAGTTCTGCAAATGGAGTTTCAGATTAATAAGCGCGTTCGCAACCAAATGGAAAAGATTCAGAAAGACCACTACTTGCGCGAACAACTTAAGGCGATTCATAAGGAATTAGGCGAAGATGAAGATGTTGCCGAAGAGACTTCCGGCTATCGCAAGAAAATTGAAGAGGGCGATTATCCCGACGAAGTCAAAGAAATTCTCGACAAGGAATTGAAACGCTTGGAGCGTATCCCGTCAATGGCGTCTGAAGGCAATGTTATTCGCACGTATATTGAATTGCTAATGGAAATGCCGTGGCGTATTTCGTCAGATGATTCAATGGACATTGCGGAGGCGGCAAAAATCCTTGATGCTGAACATTACGGGCTTGAAAAAGTTAAGGAGCGCATTTTAGATTTCTTAGCCGTCAAAGTTCTGACAAAGGATAAGCCCGCGCCGATTTTGTGTTTAGTCGGACCGCCTGGCGTCGGGAAAACTTCTTTGGCGTCGTCGGTAGCTAAGGCGACGGGCAGAAAATTTATCAGAGCGAGTTTAGGCGGTATTCGCGACGAAGCGGAAATTCGCGGACATAGGCGTACTTACGTTGGCGCAATGCCCGGCAGAATCATTCAGGGCATTAAAAAGGCGGGCACAAATAATCCCGTCTTCCTGCTTGATGAAGTCGACAAGCTCGGAAAAGACGGTTATGCCGGCGACCCTTCCGCCGCTTTGCTTGAAGTGCTTGACCCCGCGCAGAATAATTCTTTCAACGACCACTATTTAGACACGCCGTTTGATTTGTCGAAAGTGCTTTGGATTGTCACGGCGAATAGTCTTAACACCGTTCCTAAGCCGTTGCGCGACCGCATGGAAATTATCACGCTGTCCAGCTATACCGAGAATGAAAAATACGAAATTGCCCGCCGCTACTTGATTAAGCGTCAGAAGGAAGAAAACGGGCTTAAGAAAGGCGACGTTGTTTTTGCTAAGGGCGTCCTGCAAGAGATTATCGCTGAATATACGCGGGAATCTGGCGTTCGTGAACTAGAAAGGATTATTGGTCGGGCTTGTCGCAAGGCGGCACGCAAAATCGTTGAAGGGCACGAGGGCGTTGTTTACATTACGAAAAAAAATCTGCGCGAATTTATCGGGCGTCCTAAATTCTTGCAAACTCGCGCTGAAAAGCAGCCGCAAATTGGCGTTTCAACCGGTATGGCGTGGACGGAAGTTGGCGGCGATATTCTCCCCACTGAAGCTATCGTTTTGAAGGGCAACGGCAAACTTTTATTGACCGGTAAACTTGGCGACGTTATGCAGGAATCCGCGCAGGCGGGCTTGACGTATATCCGCAGTCGTAGCGACTTGATGAAACTCGACGACGATTTTTATGAGAAAAATGATATTCATGTTCACGTACCCGAAGGCGCAGTTCCTAAGGACGGACCCAGCGCAGGCATAACTATGGCGACCGCTATGATTTCCGCGCTCACTAAGAAAAAAGTTCGTAGCGATGTCGCTATGACTGGCGAAATTACTCTGCGCGGCAACGTCTTACCGATAGGCGGGCTTAAAGAAAAAGTTCTGGCGGCTTATCGCGAAGGCATGCACACAATCATTTTGCCGAAAGAAAATGCCCCCGACATTGAAGACATTCCCGAAAGTGTCCGCGATAAATTGGAGTTCGTGACCGTCGAAAATATGGACGAAGTTTTAAAGACCGCCCTAATCATGTAGAAGGATTGATTTTTATGGAAGAAGAAAAACGCTATTGTACAATCGAAGAATCAATCATTGAGGCTTGCAAGGAAGTTAATTTAATACGCAAAGGCTTATTGCCTGAAATTGATGCCAGAGAGGCAATCGCCAAACTCAGAGAAGAATTTAAGGATGAGTTAGAAGAAGATGACGAAACTGTTACCGCTCAAAAGAAAAAGGTTGCTATAAAATGGTAATCAAATGGATTAAAAAATTTAACGAAGATGTTAAATATTATCTCAAGAAAAGGAAATACAAAAGAATTCTTGATGATATGTTCGTCAACAATGTACTCGAATTTTGAACGAATAATTTCCCTGTCGCATTGACGGGGATTTTTTTTGGAGGCAACGTAATGGAAGAAATTAAAATCATTAAAAGCGAATACATAACGTCGGCGGTTAGTCGCAAAACTTGTCCGGAAGAACTTTTGCCGGAAATTGTCTTCGTCGGGCGGTCGAATGTCGGCAAGTCTTCGCTGATAAATTCTCTGACGAATAGGAAAGCATTAGCGCGGACTTCGGGGACGCCCGGTAAAACTCAGACAATAAATTTTTTCCGCGTCACGCTGAAAACTCCAGACGATACACGCCACGAATTTTATCTTGTCGATTTGCCCGGCTACGGCTACGCGAAAACTTCCAAGACTAATCGCAAACTCTGGGCGAAATTTATCGACGAATACCTTTCTAGCCGCCGAGATATTAAATTTGTCTGTCAGCTAATCGACATGCGCCACCCGCCGCAAGAATCTGACTTGAATTCTTTCGCTAACCTTGTTGAGAAAAATTTGCCCGTGCTTATCGTCGCTACGAAGTCAGATAAAATCGGCAAGACCGAACGCCAAAAACATATCAACGCTATTCAAAATTCTCTGGGCGTCGACGCTGATTCAATCCTGCCTTACTCTTCCATAAAAAATGAAGGGCGTTCAGATTTGCTTGACGTTATCATAAACTCTTTGATAAAATAGCCGCAAGAAAAAATGCGCCGTGAGCAGGGCGCAGGAGGAGAGTTTAATATGACAAGGCTTTCAACTTTCGATAAGGCTTTGTTAAATATTTTGCAGGGCGACATTCCGATTTGCAGTCATCCTTTCGCGGAAATGGCAAGGCGACTAGGCACGGACGAAAGCACAGTTCTTGCACGACTGCGCGAATTGAAATCGGCGGGCTTTTTGCGCAGAATAGGGACATTCTTTGATTCAAATCGGCTGGGTTATCACGGAACGTTAGTTGCCCTAAAAGTTGCGCCGGCGGAACTCTGCGCGGTGGCGGAGGCCGTCAATCGTTATCCAGGCGCAACGCACAATTACGAGCGCGAATGCATTTATAACTTATGGTTCACGCTGTTGACGCCTAGCCCCGAATATGAATCTAAAATCTTGACGGAAATTCGGTCGTTGCGCGGCGTCGAAGATATGCTAAAACTCAAGGCTAATAAGAAGTACAAAATTAATGTGCAGTTCAAACTCCAATAGCTCGGAGGGTCGGACTTGGAAATTTTAAGTGAGCATGACAAGGAAATTATCAAGGCGTTGCAGGAAGATTTCCCGCTGTGCGAAGAACCTTATAAAATTTTAGCCCAGCGTGTCGGCATAAGCGAAGAAGAATTTTTGCAACGAGTAAGGAAGCTGGTCGCCGAAAAGAAAATACGCAAAATGGGGGCGGTGCTTCGTCATCGCGAAGTTGGCTTTAATGCTAATGCCCTTTGTGCGTGGCAAGTCGCACCCGATAAGCTAGACGCGACCGCGCAGATTATGAGCAATCACGCGGCAGTTTCCCACTGCTACGACAGAACGCCCGCGCCGAATTGGAATTATAATCTTTATACCATGATTCACGCCAAAACCCGCGACGAATGCGAAAAATTTATCGACGAACTTTCTAGCTTGACGGGCGTCACTAATTATAAAATTCTCTACACCAAAAAGGAATGGAAGAAAACCGGCATGAAATATTTCTGTGAGTCGCTTTGAAAGCGACGGAACAGCAGACGCGCCGTGCCGCCCGATAATTTTAACTTTTTCGCCGCGCCGATATCCTTCGCTAGAAATAGTTTTGCATTGACATTTTTGCTTGATTATGATAACTTTTTTAAAGTTAGTAAGACAACATGAAAGGCAGGTAGCTTGATTGGGCTCCTTCCTCGTTAATAGATGAAACTCTGTTTAAAACGATTGTTGAGCCGGTGCGAACGGCTTATTTTTTTTCCATTGAAGTGGTCGATGACGGCGAAAATGAAACTGCCGACCGAGCAGATAAAACTTACCCAATCATGAAATTCCATTGCGCGTCAATGAATAACGGAATTGAATTTCAAAATTCTACATGCAATGATTGGCATATTTTTTCTATAATCGGGAGCATTGATGTCACGACTTCCGCTTCAGTTGAAGAGGCCGCAACTGAAGCTTTAAACTCCGCTGAAAAAATCGCGTTGGATATGTCAGCAACGAATTACATTTCTAGTGCAGGATTGAGAGTATTGTTGCGTCTAAACAAAAAAGCTAAACGCGCAAAGAAAACTTTCGTGATATTCGGCGCGACCGGTATGATTAAAGATGTTTTCGAGGCGTCGGGTATGGATATGTTGGTTACAATCTACAATTCAAAGGACAATTTGCCTTGAAACTTAATATTCGTCAACATGTGTTGCTTTTAATTTTCGGCTGTTGCTTGTTTACTTTTTTGGTGATAATTGCCGTTGCGTTTTATACTTTCTTGGATATTCAAAATGCCGTTCGAGAAGAAAGCAATATTTTGGATAATAAACTTTCCGATTCTTTGGGCAATTTTTCCGAAACAAGCATTAAAGACCGCTTAGCTCAAAATGCCGAACTTCGCGCGCTTTACATTGACAGAGAACTTTCCGTAATTGGCGAAGACGTCAAATTTTTATCGAATAGCATTTCCAATATCTTGAAATCGCCCGAACAATACAATTCCCGCAAGATTGCAGAAATACGAGAGCAAGAAGATTTTTTTCTGGCGAGCCGTATTTAGTTTACAGTCCTGCACTCCTTCAGCAGGGAATTAGCTCGGAGCTTGCTTACGAAATTGAGATTATCGGCAACTTTGCAGATGACCTCGTTTCATTGAGCAGAACTTATCAAGGCTATCAGACTTCCTTTTATGCGGGTTCGTAAAAAAATTATTTTATTTGCGTAGACTTATTGCCGTCAAGCTCAACGCCCCGTAGCATTTATGCAACTAAAGAAATGCGTGAAAATTTGTTATCGTATGACCCCCGCGAGCGTCTTTGGTATAAAATGGGCGAAAAAGCGACACAGCCCGTTTACACCGACCCTTATAGGACGACGGAAGGTGCTGTGGGTATTACTTGCACTATGCCTTATTACGATAACGACGGATTAGCCGGAGTGGTCGGAATTGGTTGCAATATCGCGGACGTTTACCGCCAAGTAGCTGACGGCGTTATTGGTGAAACCGGTTTTAATGTCGTTATGAATTCCGAAGGGAAAATTATTTTCTCGACGGATATGGAATATATTTCGTTGGAGCTGGGAAAAATGATTTGCGGCAATCTTATGATTCAGACATTGCACAAGCGGCGCGGCGCATGGTAGCGGGCGAAAAGGACGTTCTTTTGATTATTTTGGACAATAAGGAGTATTATTTAGCTTTTGCGCCAATGAAAGACGTTGGCTGGAGTTTCGGCGTGTTGCTTGAAAAAAATGAGGTTATGGCTCAAGCGCGGAAAATCAGCAAGGAAAATTCTGACGAAATGGAAAACTTTCAAGAGATTATCAGAAAAGATTTTGTCGACGCCGCGATTAAAGCTGTACTTTTTATGCTGTTGCTAATCGTGGCATTTTTCAGCGTAAGTCGAGCGGCTACAAAGCGTATCACGCAACCCATTTCCGAATTATCGGACGGCGTCCGCGAAATTGCTAGCGGCAATCTTGATAAAAAACTCGATATACATACCGGCGACGAAATTGAACATCTTGCAACCAGTTTCAATGCTATGACTGACGAGCTTAAAATTTATATGGCGAATTTGGCAAGGGAAACTGCCGAACACGAGCGCATTTCTACCGAATTGAACGTTGCGGCGAGTATTCAGCAAAGCATGTTGCCTCATAATTTTCCTAGCCGCGCAGATTTTGAATTGTTCGCTACTATGAACGCGGCAAAAGAGGTCGGCGGCGATTTTTATGATTTTTATTTCCTTGATGAAAATCATTTAGTCATTACAATCGCGGACCTGTCCGGAAAAGGTGTCCCCGCCGCGCTCTTTATGGCGATTTCCAAAACCATTTTGAAAAATTTCGCGCTCTCAATGAAGACGCCCGACGACTTAGGCTCCGTGATGACGCTTGCTAATCAGCAACTTTGCCACGACAACGACGAAATGCTTTTCGTGACGGTTTTTGTGGGTATGCTTGACTTGAAGACCGGCGAATTTATTTATGTCAACGGTGGGCACAATGCGCCGCTTATATGCCACGAAAATCACTGCGACTTTTTGGACGTCGGCAAAAGCTGTATGCTCGGAATTGATGAGGACGTTCCATTTACTCAGAAAAAAATCACCCTGAATGCGGGTGATATGATTTTCCTTTATACCGACGGCGTGACCGAAGCCATGAACGATAAGCGGGAATTATTTGGCGAAAAACGCTTGCAAGAATTTTGGAACCGCCAAAATAAATCGGAACCGCTTGAAACTTTGCTGAACAATCTGCATAAAGAAATCAAGCGTCATGCCGGCAATGTTGAGCAATCCGACGATATTACCATGTTGGCTCTTGTCTATCGCGAAGATTTAACGAAAGCTTGATTATCTGTTGCTTTTCCGCCTCGTCGTAGCCCATGTCGTTTAACCATTCCTTTGCAAGCGTTTCGTAAACGTAGCCGCCTTTTTTGTTCAAGCTTGCGCTTTTACTCAAAGCTAAAGCTAATACGTAATGCTCTTTATTTTTGGCGGTGCTGAAGGTCGAGTTATCGAGATTAACGGGTTCATCGTCGGCGTTTTCCTTTTTCAAAAGCCCGTCTTCGTCCAGAATGTATAAGCTTTCATCGGGCAAAGTGATTAGTCTCTTATGCGCGGTGAGGTTATCTTCTGAAACGGTATTCACAGGCGGCAAGATATTATCAAGGTCAAGCTGATTTATTATCTTCGCGGCGAAATTGTCTGTGAAAATAGTATCGTCAATGCGTTCCGTGTTTAAAAGTTCGTTATGGTTCAGACTGTGGGAGAATTTATCAAGCTGATTGATTGTCCGCGTGGTGAAATTGTTTTCTGAAATATTATTCGTCACGGGGGAATTCGTTGCGTTTGTTGTGTTTAAAACTTCGTTGTTGCTTGTAGTGGGGACGAATTTATTAGTTGAATTTGTCGGCGTAGTTGAGGGCTGAGCGGGTGAATAGTAACTGATATTTTTGTTGGTATTTTTTCCGCCACTCTCCGGACTGCCCGCCGCCTCGCCGTTACTGCCAATAATAACCTTTGTGTCCTGCGTAGCATTCAAATTTCCGTAGTCGCCAACAATGTAGGCGTATTTTGCCTTGAGTGCGGTATTATTGGCTAATATGAAGATAGGAATTGATTTCGTGCCGATATTATTAGTCGCAGTGAGATTGACGCTAGGAGATTTGATGAGAAATTTTCTGCTAGGCGAAATATTGCCTTTGGCGAAAAATGTGACGTTTGCGCCCGACGTTACATTATTGATGAGCATATCAGCTTCGGAACTGATGTTGATATTACTTAAAGCGTTGGCGGTAAGTTTTCCTGAAACAAGTTTGGCGTTGAGGGAGCCCGCGCCCGCGTAAAGTTCAATTTCATTTGCGGCAATGCCTTTTTCGGCGTCGATACCGTTGCCAGTCATAAGCACGACTTTGTTATTGCGTGCGTTTATCGGCGTATTCACGTTAAATTTGGTATCAGTAGTGCCGCTAATGAAAGTATTGCCCTGCGTCGTAATGTTCAATTTATCTTGCGCAGTTGATTGAGCAACGGTTATCGGGCTTTGCGCTTTGACGGTGATAGAGCCGTTTTCGTTTATCGTCACATCGCCGCCCTTGACGCCCGCTAATTTCTCTAGCGTTTTAATGTTCGAGAGGTTGGAATAAGTCACGGGTGCTAATTCCTTGCCCAAGCTTTTGGCTGTGAGAGTGATATTTTTGCCCGTGATAATCGGGTCGCTTATGCTTGCAGTTATGCCCGCGCTAGGATTGAGCAAACTTTCCTGAACGGCGTAAAGTAGCTGATTTTTACTAAATCCGTAATCGGTCGAAGTTTTAAGTTCTTGATAAAGTTCCAGCTGATTATTTTGCTCTTCAGTGAGTTTAGTTTTGTCTGCGGTATTGTTGATGAATTCGTTATAAAGCGTTTGGTCAACGGTGCCGTCGGCTTTTAATGCCCAACGTTTGAAAAGATTTTCCAGCCCTTCAAGGCGAGTGGCTTTTTCTGCCTGCGCGGAATTGGTCGCGCTGTTATCGGAATCCTTATTACTTATCAGCCCTGCCGCTTGCCACGCAGAAATTTTATCGGCGGCTCCAGTCATATTTACCGCACTATCAACCGAATTGACAATCGCGCCATTTTGGGCGGTGAGAGTGACATTGCCGCCGCTGGCGATTTTGCCAATTTTAATATCGCCGCTAGTCTGCGTCACTGTGATTGATTTATCGCCTTGAGCGGTGAAAGTGTCGCTTACTTGCGTCGTGAGGTTGATATTGCCTTTGCTCGTGATTTCCAGATTTTTAGCGTTAATTTTGCCGCTTACGTCATCTAATGCGATTATATTAACATTTTTGTTGCCGGATATGTCGATATTTTTTAGCGGCGTGTTCGCATTTATTTTAACGTTAAATATTCTTCTCGAATCATCTAGAAGACCATTTACTTTAAATTCGGTTGTTTTATTTTCGGGCAAGCCAAGCGTTACGTCGATATTTTCTGCCGCGTTCAGACTGACTTTCTGGGCGATGATTTTGCTACCGTTGGAAGTGATAATGTCATCGATTTTTGAAGTAAGATTAATAGTTCCGTTAGTTCCCGTCTCCAAGTCGCTTTTGACGTTGACATTTCCGCCGCTGGTGATATTGATTGTCGAATCGGTTTTATTAGCGGTTTGAATTTTAATTGGTTGCGCGGCGTTTATGCGATAAGTTGAACCGGCATAATTGGGCGTGGTCTCCGTCCAAGTGTAGGTGTAAGTCGTTATAATTGAAGGTATAGGCAAAAGCCAGCTTGCAATCTCTTCCAAGATATTTTTTTCCTTTTTAGTTACCGAAGTTTCGCCGTAAACTTTTTTGCCGCTCTCCCTAGCTGTAGTTATGGTGAAAAGACTGCCGGAGCCGCTGTAATCTGTGAAGACGCCGTTTTGAAGATTGCTACCCTCTTTAGGCGGGGTGCTCGTGGAGATTGTATTAATGGAAATTTTTTCGGTGTTAAGTTTTTTCACAAGGTCTTCAGTAGATTTGATTTTGAATAAGCCCCAGAAAAGCTCTTTCGATTCCGAAGACTTCGTTTCAATCTTTTTGTAATTAATGCCGCCCGTCCAAGCATAAACTGCTTTGGTATTGGGAATATACTGATTTTTTTTCGTGTAGTCGACTCCGTTAATCATTACAAGCGGTTCGGGGCGACCGGTAGTGTTAATGTCCTTGACAACAAGCGGCGTATATGACGGGTTGTCGATGTTAATATCGGCTCCGCCGCCCGCCGCGACAATTTTGCCTTTGCCCGTGCTTATAATATCTTGCGCCTTAAGGTAAATTGCGCCGCCGGACAATTGTAACGGGTCAGTTAAAATGTCATTCGTTTTGGGATTGTAATACAACCCGACGACTTTATCATAAATGCCGCTTTGCGAATTGTAGACCGTTTCGGTGTCCGTGTTGTTGACTTTGAATCGCTTATCGCCAATTATCTCATCATTATCTAAATTTCTGTTTCCTTTGCTCCTAAGTTTATTAACTGTTTGTTCGTTCACTTCGCCTACGTAATTATTGAAGCCGCTTTGAATCAAGCCGTTAATGTTGAGTGTTTTAGCGATAACTGAGACTGCGCCGCCTGATACTATTGCGCCTGTTGGGGCAGTCGAGACGTTGTCGTATTTGGCGAGCATTAAATTTTTCCACCGATTCCAATCGTCATTGAAATTGCCTTTGTACCATGAAGAATTCCCCGCCGCGTCGGAAAGATATTGTCTCTGCGCGGCAAGATTAGTTTTGTTGTACTTCAACGCCATATTGTAAACGAAATTCAAATAGTGCTCGTAATTTTTGAAAGTAAGCGTTTCTGTCGCCGATTCCTTTTTATAGCCGTCGAACCATGAAGTATTTTTAGTAACTATAGTTTCCTGTAGCCAATCGGAAAATTTTTTATTGCCGAAGGTATATTTTAGCAATGGGTCTTCGCCGACGTTTTGCAAGCCGCGAGTATTGTTTATGATAGTTCCGCCTTTGGGCGTGCTTATTTTTGTCGAGGTCAAGGAATAAATTTCGCCGTTTAGCACTACAGAGCCGTTAGAATTTTTCAGCGTGACGGAGCCAGCCGAATTGGTGATTTTCTTTCCGCTGTTCAGGATTATATCGGGAGCTTTAGAGTAGGCAGAAGAATTTCCTTCCGTTTTAATTCTGATTGCGCTACCGGTATTGTTGACAGTTATAGCGGGCGTGTAGTTGCTTTGGGTGTTTATCTTGAGATTGCCGCTTGTGGCGTTTAGCGTTTTGCCCTCGACAATTTTGATTAGCGATTTATTATTCATTACGTTGACGAGAGCCGCACCCGATATGCTAAATTTCGACGCGCCGCCCGAACTTGAATTGATAACGCCTTCTCTATCGGCGTAGAACGAAGCAATTTTGCTAGGGTGTGTTGGCAAAATCG
>DJWY01000037.1 GCA_002448305.1 Selenomonadales bacterium UBA7018 | reverse complement strand
GCGAATTGCAGACGAAGACCGCTGCCCTTGACGCTAAGCAACAAGAACTTGAAAGCATTCGTGGTGAACTGCAGACGAAGACCGCTGCCCTTGACGCTAAGCAACAAGAACTTGAAAGCGTTCGTGGCGAATTGCAGACGAAGACCGCTACCCTTGACGCTAAGCAACAAGAACTTGAAAGCATTCGTGGCGAATTGCAGACGAAGAATACTGACCTTGAGTCAGTCAAAAATATTTTCAATGCCTACGAGCCTGTATTAGCCGCTCTGAAAAATTGCCCACTGTTTTCCGAATACGTCAACGAACACGATTTGACGAAGGGCGACAGTAAATCACTTTTCCGCTTGGCACGAACAATGGGTGAAACTTCTGACTTCGCAAGTGAGATACATTCAATAGCGGTCGAAGCAAAGAAAAACAGCAAAGAACCGTTGACTGCCGCAGAAGGCACGGTCTACAAAGCGATTAGTCGTTGCTATGCGAAAATATGGAATATCGATTTTGACATTTTCATATGTCCCGGCGAACAGTCTACCGATAAGCCATACACAACTACGAATTTCAATCGAAGTGATATGATAAATCTGCTGGACCCGCGTGATAAAGTTAGCAAATACGCGCAAGAAGTTTACGTGCCGCTACTCCGAACAAAGAATCGTGGCTTAATCTCACAAGCACGAGTAAAAGCTGGCAACGACATGAAGTAAAAAGTTTCTTCAAATCCGGTCATTTGGTCGGAATCAAACTGTATAGAAAAAACACCTTTCAAGCAAAATAGACTTGAGAGGTGTTTTTCAATTTACAGGAAGAAGGCTTCTGCTCTTTGTTAGAGTCCATTTTTCTTACAAATCTCGGTAAATTTTTCAATGGTCGTTTTGTAATCCTTAAGGTATTCTCCCATGCTGTCAAGAAATTCCCCTTTTCTTATGTACCCAATAAAAGTTTCTGCTAACCTGTACGGCATTTCTTTTCTGCCGATTTTAATTGATTTAGGTTTCTCCGGCGGCTTAACTTCTACTGGTTCAGGCATCAATTCGGGAAATGTTGATTTTAAAATTTGTCCTATTGATAGCATTGAACCAACGGAAGAATCACCGTCGCCAAAAACTTCTTTCTTTCTTTTAACTCTACGCTTTCTTACTGGTTCTGTATTCGCTTTATGTTCGACTTGCCAATCTTTTTCAATCGCCTCACGCAAAAATCCTAACTTATTTGCAATCGGTCTTCTATTCCGAGCTAACAGCGATTGCGCACGATTAATTCTTGAAAAACAATCGGTTACGTCTTGACACTTCGCAAAAATAGCTCGCGCGTCCTTATCTGCAAAACCTAATGAACAAAGTGCCCGTATCGCATCATTGCTACTACTTAATTTGTAGTTATTCCTGTCGTCTTTTGGCACATTATATGTGTCCACAGTAAATTCAAAGGCGACGATTTTGCGACCTTCCTTCACCGTCTCGTAATGAATGACATAAGGCGTCCGAGTGTTTATTTCCTTTATTGGGTCGTCAAGTACACATTTTTTGAAATTATCCATTCGGTCATTGTAAGCACCTTCGGGCACATTCAAGGCAAAACGAACTTCTTCAAGCGTCATCTTGCGTTTGATTTCCATTAGTTCCTTAAACGGCTTGATATTTTGATATTGAAGGAGTAGTTCAAGCAATCTCACGGCGTATGGACTCGATAATTTAAACAGGTACTCGACATTTATTCGCGTGTACCCTTTTGAATGAAACAGGTCGAGAATATATGGACGAAGCTCCTCTTCAAATCGAAGATATAGCCCTTCATTGGGAATATAATCCAATCTTTTAAACAAATGATATAAAGTAAAACCACCGTCAGCGTAATTAAACTCAACAATCGCATTGAAAAGCTTCTTACAAGCTGTTTTCAATTCTCCTAAATACCAAGTGTTACCGAATAATTCTGTAAGTTTGCTCGTCGAAATAAACAATTCACGAAAATCGGCATCAAAATACTTATCATTCTCCGAAAAATGAGGATTGAGCCCTCTTAAGCCCAACATAAAAAGCTTCATCCCTAAAATATCAAACTTCTTTCGAGCTTGAACCAGCGGGTTGCTCTGGTAGATATCATTTCGCAAGACGATAGAGGTTTCTTTTTTTTCTTCTTTCATACAACCACCTCAATTACATTCAAAATTCAACAACCGAAATTTTTTCTTTTTCCCACACAATTTCCTTAATAAGATTATAACACACCTAGCTTAGATGTCAAGCAGCTAGGGGTTTTAGCCAATTCTCATTAGAAATCATAGGGAAATGCCCCGATTTTCCCATTAGAAATCATAGGGAAATAGGGTCGATTTCATTAGAAATCATAGGGATATAGGGTCAAATCCCCATTAGAAATGCTAGGGAAATGAGGCATTTTTTCGCGTCCTGACGCGATTGCGAAATTTTTCACAAGAAAAATGCAGAGAGGGTAAAACAATAACAAAGCAATTTGTTAACAAAACAACGTCCGGAAGTCAAAAAAATTTCTCGACAGTACTTAAAGAAATTTTATCGCTCGAAATTTGTTGTTAAAAACCTTTGTTAAAAAATTTTTCAAATTTTTTAGTGACGAACGAAAGACTTAAACGAAAGAAAAAATTTTATAAGAAATAGTCTAAATTTTGGATAAAAATTCAACGAAAAGCATTGAAAAACTAAGAAAAGAATGTAAGCGAAAAACATTAAAAAATTAAGAAAGAAATGAATCAGTAAAATTTGAGCTTTCAGCTACCCGAAAAAGTCTTGAACCGATTTTAAGTTAAATAAGTTCTTCGACGAGAATTAAAGGCAAAAATTATAAATAAGCTCGCTCCAAATATTATCGATTAGAAGAAGTCATTTAGAATGGGATATTTTTGAACACGAATTAAGCAAACAAAATCAACGAAAAAAAAGCTGAATAATTACAAGACAAAATCTCGAAAAAATTCAGCTTGAAGTCTACAACGACTATACAAATTTAGGTTTAAAGAACTTTGAAGATTTTGCTAAGAATGAAATTCCCACAGTTACTCCAGAAAGAATATTAAGGAATTATCACGTTTACCACCGTTCCGCCACCCTTGCGGCGAGAACGTATCGTCATTTTTCCACCGCACATCATTTCTAGCCTATTACAAATGTTCGCCAACGCGATATACGGTTCGAAGTTGTCGTCAACAGGCGCAAAGCCGGGACCGTTATCCTCAACGACAATCTCACTGCCGGAATCTATCTTACGAGTACAAATACAAATGCGAAGTGGCGCATATTCTGGGTCCATACTGTGCTTGATTGCATTTTCCACAATGGGTTGAAGTGTCAGCGGCGGTAAGCGGAAATCTTTATGCGGCGTATCATAATCCACAAAAAGGCTATCCTCAAATTGAACTTGCTCTAAGGCTAAATATGCGCGGGTGTGTTCTAATTCATCAGAAAAAGGAATGGTATCTTCACTGACAATGGCAGTAAAATTTTTGCGAAGATAAGTTGTAAAATCAAGCGTGACTTGCTGAGCTTTTTTAGAATCCTTCGCGCAAAGATAGTAAATACTCATCATGGCTTTATAGATAAAATGCGGTCGCATTTGCAAAACCATAATGCTTGCTCGCTGATGAAAAGCGGAAAAAACAATAAGTCTCTGACAAAGCAAATGTGACATTTTGGAACCGGAATCCCCATTGTTTGAAAATTTGAGATAAATTATAATGCCGTCACCATTGAAAGAAAGGTGATTTTATGTACAGAGGACTAACTCGAAGAGACTTCATTAAGACAGCGTCGATGGCGGCGTTAGCAATGGCGGTTCCCGTTGAAGTTTTCGCGGCAGATAAGACCGACGCCGACCTTGTGGTTTATGGCAAGATTTTTACTTCCGAAAATAACAAAATTGTCGAAGCATTCGCCGTTAAGGACGGAAAATTTGTCTACGTCGGCAACAAAGCCGGTGCCCAAGCTTTTATCAAAAAAGGCAAGACGGAAATTATTGACTACACCGGAAAAGGTTTGGTTATGCCCAGTTGCGGCAACGGGCACGCGCATTATTTGTCCGCTTATGCTGTGCAATCATTCGGGACAATGATTGCCTTTGAAGACGACGTGAACAAATTTTTAACGGAAATCGTTCCCAGCACTGTCAAAAAGGCTAGGGAGACCGGCGCAAAAGTTGTATACGGCATGGGCTGGGAGTTTCAAACATTTAAAAACAACATGCCGACCCGTCAGCAGTTGGACGCCATTTGCAGTGATATTCCCATGTACTTTGCGGACGAGGAAAATCATAAGTCACTGGTGAATACAATTTTACTTGTTAAAGCGGGAGTTATGGCGGAAGACGGCACTGTTCTCAAAAAGGGCGATGACATACGCGGCGGCGAAATCGTTATGGGCTCTGACGGCACTCCGACCGGTTTTCTTAAGGAGCAAGCCTCAACCTACGTTCGCTCTTTCTTGGACAATGAAAGCCTCTTTTCCGTCGATATGGCAAAAGCAACCCTGTCAAAAGTTCAGGAGAAATTATTGTCCGAAGGTTACACGATGTATCTTGACGGCTATTCAAGCTATTTCTTTAATGACGTTTATTATCAAGCCGCCCAACAATTTGAAAAGTCTGGTGATATGCACTTCGTATTAGGCTTTACTTACGAAATTGATAGCTGGATGGATATTAACGAGAAATTGTCTAAAGCCGCTGAAGTAAAAAAATTCAATTCCTCGCAAGTAAAAGCGAACTGGATAAAACTTTTCATGGACGGCACCGTTGAAAGCGGCACGGGCTTTATTGACCCGGTATATCTCGACGGTCATCAAGGTATCGTCAACTGGACTGAAGAAGAAATTACAGACATAACGCGCAAAGCTAATGCAAACGGAGTAACTATGCATATACATGCACTTGGCAACGCGGGCGTCAATCGCGTCGTCAATGCCTACATAAACGGCGGCAAGCCCGATATGCGCAATACGATTGTCCACTTGCGCAACGTCAATGAGCCGGATTATAAGCGCATGGCTGACAATAACATCTACGTCACCTCCGGAATGATTTGGCACCACAACGCCGACGAAATAGCTGAGGAACTGAAAACCAAGCTACCCGGAAAAATGGCGTATGAAGGTTATCCTATGAAATCATTTTTCGATAACGGAATCCCCGTTTCTTTCCACACGGATTATCCTGCGCTCTCCAACAGTCCCGACGACCCGTTTGGCATTATGGAAATTTCGTTGACAGGCGTTTGTTACTTTGAAGGCGGGAAAACGTGGTGGGCGGAAGAACTTATCACCCGCGAACAGGCTCTCACTGCCCTAACTATTAACTGCGCAAAGCAAATGTTCCTTGAAAACGAACGCGGCAGTATCAAAGCGGGCAAATATGCTGATTTCCTTCTTGTTAACAAAGATGTGCTAACTTGCCCCGTTACGGAAATTCACACTGCCAAACCTGCGGCGACCTACTTTGAAGGTAAAAAAGTTTTCGCCATGTAAAAAGCGACTTAATATTCTTTAAAAAAACCCTGATAACTTGTCGGGGCTAATTTTTTTATATATAATAATTATGAAAGGACGTGATGTTATGATAAATTTAACGCGCAGAAATTTTATCAAGACAGCGTCGATAGCGGCGTTGGCAATGGCTGTTCCTGCTAATGTTTTCGCGGCGGATAATTGCACCGTGAAAACTCGCTACGGCACGTTCAATGGCTTTGTAGACAAGCAAGGCGTAAAAACGTGGCTGGGAATTCCCTTTGCTCAACCGCCCGTCGGGAAATTGCGTTGGCAAGCTCCCCAACCGTTAAAACCGTCCGATAAGTCTTTCGACGCGAAAAAATTTGGTTTTGCGGCTATGCAATCAGTTGACGACAGAGAAACTGCCTCTTTAAATCCGCAAAGCGAAGATTGCTTAACTTTGAACATTTGGACGCGCGGCAACGGTAAAAATTTGCCTGTAATGGTATTTATACCAGGCGGCGGCTTCCAAACCGGCGGAACCAGTGACATACGCTATCACGGAGCGAATTTTGCGGCGGCAAATGATGTTATTCTCGTCACGATTAACTATCGGCTGAATTTATTCGGATTTATGAACCTTGCGGAGCTTGATTCTGCCTATGAAGACAGCGGTTATCTAGGAATTAAAGACCAAATCGCCGCGCTTGAGTGGATTAAGGAAAATATCGCTGAATTCGGCGGCAATCCCGATAATATGACGATTTTTGGACAAAGTGCAGGCTCAACTTCAGTAATGTTGCTTACAATTACTCCTGCGGCTAAAAATCTCTTCCAAAAAGCAATTCCGCAGTCCGGGCATTTAGGTCTTTACAATACTTCCGAAGAATCTGCTAAAGTTGCCCAAATTTTTATGAAAATGAGCGGGTCAAAGACGATTGGCGACCTTATGAAGAAAAATTCCGCCGAACTCATAAATATTTACGAAAAAGTTAATAATCTTAATCCTAATACGTCGCTTTTGAATTATATGCCGACATGCGACGGAAAATTTTTGCCGAAAGACCCTTTCGAGGCGTTAAAAGACGGCTACGCGCGCGAAATTAAATTTTTAACAGGAACAACTTCAGATGAATGGTGTTTTTGGCTGTTGTTCACGAGTCCTAAATTTTTTGATATTCTCCGCGCAAATTCTCGATTTGTACTGAATAAATACAATGGAACTGCCACTCCGGAGGAAATTTATCGCAAATGGCTTGAAAATCGTCCCGATATCGAAGAAAACTACATTGATTTCGCAAATAATGTGGATTGGCGCGTCGGACAGGAATTGACTGCGGAATATCAGTCAAAATTTAATGATGCGTACTATTATTTGTTCACCGAGCAATCTCCGATAGAAAATTTGCGTTCTTATCACGGTATTGACTTGGTTTATACATTTAATCTGCCGGATAAGAATTTTAATCCGAATCCCGCGCCGAATCTTGTTAAACAAGTGCAAGCGTCATGGGCGGCATTTGCGGCGACCGGCAATCCGGACAATGAATTTATTCCGCATTGGGAAAAATATTTCGCCGACAACCGCCAAACTATGGAACTGAACTCGAAAGGTTGCGTCTTACATAAGGATTTGAACACTCAAAACTTGAACGCCCTGCGTTATGTCTACGAAAGTTAAAGTCAGTAACCTTGTAAAAGCTCCCTTGAGCCAAACATACAAAAGGCTTTGGAGTTTTACAGAAAAGTTGCCGACTTAGGAAATTTTCAAAATTTATAAACGGGCGTTTGACGGTAATATTGAGGCGATGAAAACTTGTCTTGAATTTTGCGAGGCAGAATTGAACTACTGGAATGAGCGTTACTAATTTGCGCAAATTCTAAGTCGGGAATACCGCTGAGAGTCTCTAGAATTGCCTACAATGCATTTTTAGAGGCTCTCACGTATTTTTACTCGTTAATGCCATTTTGAAGGTTTTAAAATCGATAATAGGGGGCGTTGTCTTGGAGAACGGAAAAATTTTTATCAATAACGCAGAAGAAATTATTACTAATTGAAAGGATGATAAGTTATTCGTTACACGGTAAAAACTTGAAATTACGGTTGACTTGGTGCAAAGGGACGATGAATAGTCTGCTAAAGATTAATTCGAGAATTGTCCGTCTTGATTGATGAGTTAAGCAAAAAATCTTATCTACTTAGGAGACCGCGATGAGTGAAATGAACAAAACTTGAAGAGCCAGCGGGAATTAACCGTTGGCTCTTGCTCTTTCTAGGGTTATTTCTTTCAAAGATTCGCTTGAGGCATTGTCAGTAAAAAAATTCGTTCTCATTTGGCGTCGCCGGTCTGCTCAATTAAAATCTCCGAAAATTTTTTGACAGTGATTTAGATATTTTTCGTTAGTCGATTGTTAATTCGTCCTCTGTCGCATTTCTTATTCCGAAGTCGTCAAAGCTATAGTCAAAGTCAATACTCATGAATTCTTTTTCAAGCCACGTGGGGATAAATTTAACCTCAAAGTAATTGCGCGTCTGCATGTGGCTAATATCGTCCGTTAAGGTGGTGAATTCGCTAAATTTATAGCTCGGCGCGGCGGGCGAAGTAACATTTTGCCAATAGGTCAAGCCGTCGTTCGTGTACGTAGTGCCTAAAGTCGCGAAAGAACTCGGATTGCTCGCAAAGTTGCTGTAGCCGCTACTATATGCGTTGCTGTAGGCGTTGTAGCCGCCGCTGTAACTGCCGCTATAGCTGGTTGAGCTTCCACTTCCTGTTGAGCCGCCGCCCGTCGTCGGTGTGATTACAGAATTGCTCCTGTACGGAAGAATTTTCCCGACTGTAACCGCGTCATTTACGTCTACGGAATCCGCCCGAATCGTGTTTACCGTCGAATTTGAATTATCGCCAGTCAGAATCGCTACGCCTTTGCTTTGCGCAAGATTTAAATACAAGTCGCCGCCAGAAAGGGCAATGCGTACCGTGTCCGCTGCTCTAATCGTGTCCGCTGTTACGTTGCCGGTATTTGAATTGATAGTGGCATTCTGCGCCGCAATTCTCTTGAATTCAATATCGCCGTTTTGAACGTTCAGATTGACATTTCCGGCAGGATTAATCGAGCCGGTTTCATCGACCGTAATGCCCTTTTGCCCCGCCGTATACGAATTGTGATTAGAAGTTATAATAATGTCGCCGTTTTGCGTCGCGACTTTTCCGGAAACAATAACTGCGCCATTATCAGCTTGGATATTTAAATTGTTTTGCGCAGAGACCATATTTTTTATGCCGTCATCGTCAATTATTATGTTGCCGTTGGCGGTTTCTATCATAATGTTGCCATTGGTCACCGCTATCCGCTTAGTTATTTCAATGTCGCCGCCGTCAGTCGTTATCGATACCGAATGGTCTGCTTCAAGCTCGGCATTTACCGTAATATCGCCAGCTGTTTTAACGTCGGCGTTTTCAGCAATGTTAGTGGCGAATAAAATCGGCGTACCGTCATAGGAATAAAATTCAGCGACATTGGCAGAGGTATCGTTCGTCTTAGCGTGCGTAACGTTTATACTGCCCGAAGTCGATTTAGTTTTTCCGAATACATTAACTATTCCGTTGCCCGTCGTGATAGTTATATCGCGTTTGGCATTTACTACCGTCTCATTATTCTGCTTAGTCTTCTCGTTGCCGATTTGTATGTTGCCTTCTTTAAGTTCTACATCTACTGCGCCATTGTTCGCACGCAATTTGCCTTCTATCGTCAGATTGCCTTTATTAATGCTCATCATCACGTTGCCTTTATTGGTCATTGCCGAGCCACTTATATTTATGTTGCCTTCTCCGACTGTCAAAGTTATGTCGTTGCCCGCGTTTACGTTCGCATCGTCAACAATATTTATTCCAGCCGATTTAGCTATTACGCTACCGCCCGCAGTTATCTGCCCGTCTATGCCAATGGTTTTCGCCGCGTTGAGATTTATATCCTTAGTCGCTTTCAAGGTCTCGTCGTTTTGGGTGGAATCTAGATTAAGTATAAACAATGCGTTATTGCGCGACGTTATATTGATATTTTTATTCGACCAAATTTGTCTGTCCACCATGAAAACGCCGCCCATATCCAGCGTCGCATTGCCTTTTACATTTAATGTCCCGTATTCGTAGCCTTTCAGGTCAATCGCGCCGTCGTCGTCCGTGTTAACTAAAGACAGGTCGCCCGTTATTTTGCCGGTGTCGATTTTCGCGAAATATCCTTCAGAATTGCTCGTGACTAATACCGAACCATTAATACTATTGCCAGTGCTCTTAACTTCCACGCTTTCAAAACTATTCGCCACGTTTTGCATGTCTAAGCCCTTGTTTGTCGTCACGCTAATAACCGGCATTTCTTTAAAGAATTTTTCTTCATCATCTTCATTATCTAACGTCGGTTCTTTATACGGCGTCTCGACTTTGCCGGAAAGTTTAACGTCGTCAGCCTTCAGCGTGATATTATTGCCCGATTTGAGCACGCTTGAATTGCTACTGGTTAAATTGGTGCCCGCCGTCAAAGTAAGATTCTTTTCCGATTCAATATCGCCAGTCACGTTTAGCGATTGCTCGGAAGTTATATCAACGTCGCCTTTTGCCTTTAGGTTGCCCGCCACAGTTAAGCCTTTTAGCGATACGCTATTCACTTTGATATTGTTGCCGCCTAAAAGCGTTATCGTCTCAATGTCATTGTCGGCTTTGTCTAACGTTATGTCCTTAGCCGCCTCTAGCGTCAGGGAAGACAGACTGATTATTTTGTCGTCGGCTTGCGCGATTGAACCTTCAGAACTTATGCTAACGTTTACGCCATTATCAGGCATAACGTTGCCGAGCGTCAATATCCCGTCGTTTACGCCTTTAATATGCGTTTCGCCGTAAATGTTTATGCCCGCCGTTTTATTCGCAGAGTTGCCTATCATAACGGGATTTTCCACCGTACCAATTTTGTTATTTTTGTCGACATTGAATAATATTTTGCTCGGCGAACTGAAATAACCGGTCGTGCCCTCGCGCCTGTAGACGTTCTGCGCGAATATATTTATATCCTTGCCTGCTAATATCGTCGCGCCATAATCGAAATCGCCATTAGTTGTCGCCGTGAAATTTCCGCCAATATTTATCGTTTCGCCGGAGCCAAAGGAAAGCAAGCCGCCAGTTTTCGTATTCGTCAAAGTTACGTCGCCGGTTATGTCATTTTTTATGCTCGGCGCGAATTTATCAGCCTTTATAGTCACGTCGATTGAACCGTTAATCGCGTTTCCGGAGCGACTTGAAATTTCTAAGGCGTTGAAGGTATTTTCGGTATTGTTAATCGTGACGCCGTTATCAGTGGCGATAGTCAATTTGTCCGTGTGAATTTCGCCTTTATCGCTGAACGCCTTGACGCTTAAATTTATTTCCTTAGTCGCGCTCAAGCCGCCAGTCGAAGTTATATTGCCCTTTTCCGAAGTTAAATTTAAAATATTGCCATTAACCGAACCTGCTAAATTAATGTCGCCGGTCTGATTAATCGTCGCGTTGCCCTTTATGGTGGAGCCGAAATTGGCGGTTAATTTATCGGAATCATTTTTCAAGGTAAAGTCGCCGCCGATTGCGCCAAGATTTATCGCGCTAAGTTTGTTATTTCCGTCTAAAATTACGCCGCCTTTAGCTGAAACTTTCAGGCTGGTTAAATTGTTCGCGGCGTTTTTCGTCTGCCCAATCGAACCGTTCGCGCTAATGTCAACGTTGCCGCTTAGGTCGTTTAAAGTGATTGTGCCGGGATTCAAACCATTGATATAGAAATTAGGAATTAGGAATGAGGAATTAGGAATTAGGTTTAGGGTGGTCGTGGTGGTCGGTCTTATCAAAATGGGATTGTCAGCGGTGCCCGCACTGCCCGTCAAAGTTATTTCGGCAGGTGAATTAATGTAAGCCGCCGCTATGTCATCAAAGCGCGTGCTGTGCTCAATTATGCCGTTTTGGTCGTTGGCAATGCGAATGGCTTTGGGCGAATAAATCGCGCTGATTCTGAAATTGCCCGTGCCGACTTTCTGCAGATTAATTTCCTCGTTAGAGCGGGCGTTGAGTAAATCGCCCGTCAATGTCATTACGAACGGTTTTTCCTGCGTGCCGATTGCGCCATTGCCACCCACTAATACTAAGTCATTGCCGATAACATTTGCGCCAGTGTTCGCCGCGTTGAAAATGCCCGCCTCGCCGATTATCCGCACGTCTGCATATTTGCCGCCGGTTTTAGTCGTCTCGACATTAATTATATTCAGCGGGCTATAAATATCGTTATTAGGGTTGGTCGTCTCGGTAATTTTAACGCCCTTATTGCGCCCCGCGATATATACGCCGTTATTGCCGGTTGCCGTGACGGTGATATTTCCAGTGGCGTTTATCCCAAGCGGAATTTTGCCGCTAATATCGAATGAATCAATCGCTTTGTTCTCAATGGTGGTAGTGCTCTTTATTACGTCGGAAAAATCACTGACCGCGACCGCTTTGCCAACTTGCTTTAAGTCTTTGTCGTAGGTGTATTTTAATAAGTTGCCGTCGGCGTCTTTGCGATAGCGAATGTAATTGCCCGCCGTGTCAATGTAGTAGCCTTTGTCGGCGTCGTAGTTGTAATTAATTTGCGTAACGGTCTGCGTTATGGGCTTGCCGTTTTTGTCCAGAACGTAATTAACATTAACGTCAGCCGCCTCGACGTTCGCTAATTGGCTAAGCTTCGCCAGACGCGCTGATTTCTCTTTGTCGGTCTCATTCGCCTTAACGCGCAGTTCGGACATTTTTATTGTAGTAACGTCTTTAGAGTTGGTGCCCACGCCCGCGCCCGTCAAAGTCACGTTGCGTCCGGTTATATTGGCGTCTTTTAAATGCGTCACGTCGTAGGCTGTGCCCTCTTGCTTATTGACTATCGCCGAACGGATTCCGCTAAGCAATTCGTCTTGCGTCCATTTGTACTGCGGATTTTTCACCGTCTCAACCAGCGTTTGATAATTCTTATCCGTCGCTAAATATTCGTCTGCCGATTTATAGTTGCTGAATTTCTTGCTTAAAAGTTCTAAGCGGTTGCTCATCGTCGGCGGGGTCACTTTCGAGGCGTCTTCAACTCCTTGATGCATTGCCAATATCGTTTTATCTTCTATGGCGTTGTATTCTGCTAACTGTTTTTGATACACCAATAATAAATCTTCATATTCCTTGAATTGCGCAGTAACGTCGGATTTATAAGCGTCGCGGTCTTGCTCAAGGCGATTGAGATACGCGCCTTTATAATCGTCGGTGCCAGCAATTAAGCCCATATCTATCCACGATTTAACTAAATTGCTTTCGTCAGTGTCGGCGTTATCGCGCACCTTGTCCAATGCGTCGATGAATTTTCCCTTAGCAGTCAAGGTAACGTCGCCATTTGTGGAAACGATTGAACCAATGCGGAAATCGTCATTATCATTTTTGACAAGCTTAATATCGCCGTTCGCCGCCGCTGAAATGCAATTAGGAGTTAGGAATGAGGAATTAGGAATTATTGATGGTGATTCGATTTGCAGATTGATTGAGCCGTTCAAAGAATCGAGTTTGATATTGTGCGCAGTTATAGCCGTGCCGGAAATACTTTGCTTGATGTCGCCTTGCGCGGTCAATGTTACCGCATTATATCTGTTGTTGATTGCGTTTGCGATGAGAAGATTGCCCGCCGTATATTTATCGCCCGACAGCCCGCCTTGAACGTTAATATCTATATCGCCCGCTGTCGTTTGCGCATTTAATTTTAAATCGTCGGTGCGGTGATTGATTATATCAATATTTTTAATGCCGGTTCGCGCAGTTAAATTAATATTATCAGTGGCGACGGTGACGCCTTCTTCTTGCTCAATTTTGCCGCCCTGCGTCGCGATTGTCAACGCGCCAGAGCCATTTTCGATATTGCTCGCGATATATAAATTGCCGCCTTGCGCCGAGATATTTAAAGTGCCGTTATCTTTTTTTATTTCGCCCGCAAGATATAAATCGCCGCCATTGGCTGAAGTGTTTTTAATATTGATATGCGGATTGCTCTGCCCGATTATGCCCACACTTATTGGATAATCCGCCTTGACCGAATATTGATAAATTTGCTTAGTACCGGTCGTTTGCGTCCAACGGTGGTCGTAGTCGTGATAAAAATTCAAAGTATGTTTGCGGACGTCGCCTCTTGTGTGATTGCCGTAGCTATCTTCCGTCTTTACGTTTTGTGCGCGGAGCGTCAAATTATCGCTTGTGACGTCGCCATTGCCGATATAATATCCCTCGCCCAAGTCAACTATTTCTGCTTTGGTCTCTTCCCAAGTTGAGGCTTTATCGGAGTGGTCTTCGTCGTCGGCGTTGATAATCTTTTTAACTGTTTGCGACAGTTCGCTTAGGTCGCTACTATAATCCGGGTCGTCAGCAAGCCCCCACCAACTTTGCTCTTCCATATAGAAATAATGCGTTTTCTTTTCCTGCGTGGTGCCTTCCGTCCAATTATATGCCAGACCTGCTTTGGGATTGTAATTGACGAACTTGCCCATTGTTAGCCCGCTATTGGTCGCGACTTTCCCTTTGGTATTATCTAAAATCCAGTCTGAATAATTGTTAATGGTGCGCGTTTGCCCGCTTGAATACTCGCTTAATTTATCTTGCGCGGAATCAGATATTTGAATAAATCCGCCGCCTTGCGTACTATTCACATTGCCGATTTTCATATCAACGCTTGAATCATTAGTTATATCGATATTGCTTGAGCCGTCGCTGACGACGATTTTGCCATTGCCGGTGGACGATACGCGCCCCGCTAAGTAAATCTTGCCGCCGGTCGCGTTTATATCCTCAACGTACAGTTGATTATTTTCCTTGTCGTAGTAAATTTGCGGCTCGTAAATGTAGTAGCCTTTGCTCTTATCGAATTTCCCGCCGCCTTCGTTTACTTTGTACATCATCTTTCCGTTAAAGAATACCTGTTCGGCAGCGTTGTCAATATCCCCTTGCGCTATAAGTCCTTCAAAGCTTGCGTAGCCCGCCTGTAGCAGACCATTAATATTAATATCGCGAGCAGATATATAAATTGTGTTGCCTGCTTGCCACGCCGAGCCGCCGTTGTAAATGTAATCGCTTTTTTCGGTTTTATTATCTTCTGCCATTGGCATATTTTTATCCCAGCCGATTTTCTCGCGCAATTTTTTAGCCTCGTCCGCGTAGGCGTCTTCGGGCGTGTAGCCGATATTGACTATGCTATTAGTGTAGCCCTGCGATATGCTATCTTTGGCTGTCATTTCTATATCCAATGCGTTAACGTTCGCGCCCTTATTTATTCTGATACTGCCCTGCTTATTAATAATTTGCGCCTTGCCGACCGGATTTGTTACGTTGCCTGCCACCTCGATATAATTTATTGGTGTATATTGAAGCGTTGCTTTTTTCGCGTCAGCGGGCAGGTTATTATAGTCTTTGGCGGAAGGGTCTGGCTTTATGGGGATTGCTCCGCTTCCGGCGTAACTATTCGTTACTTTTATAAGCGGCACTGCTTCTTTGGGCGCAACTTCTACTATAAAACTTGCACCGCCATTTAGGCTGTTCAATTTATTTATATCAGAATTATTCGCTACTTCGGTACCGTTATAGTTAATTGCGCCGCCCTTATCGATTACCGTTAAACGGTTCGTTACTAAATACGCGGTCGAATTATTTTCCGCATCAATTTTCGGCACGCCGCTTGCGTCCACGACGCCGCTTCCTATGAAACTACCGGTGTTGACGTTGATATTTCCGCCGCTGACTTCTATTTCCGGCAATTCCACCGTTTTTATTCCTATAGTCTTAGTATTTGAGCCGAGCATAAATTCGCCGCCGGCGTTATAACTGCCCATGCCCAATTTTACCATTTCGCTTTCCAGTTCGCTTTTTTCCTGCAAATATCCGTTATACGCGACTATATCTTTTTTGCCCTGCACTTGATAATTGCTGATTGATTCGCATATTTCTTTATAGCGCGGCACCAATGATTCTTCCGGCTTTGCCGTATTAGTCGTTATTCCGTTGAAAATTCTTTGCGCTAGGGCTTGTTCGCTACTCATACCCGCCAAGTCAGTATTCTTTTTGGTTATGGTATAATCGCCGCTTGTCACGCTGTAGGACAAATTTTTAGCGTTTTTGTTAGCCAAAATGAAACCGTCGGGCACGGCGACGCCGCTAATATTTATCGTCGCCTCAGGATTACTTCCCGCTTTTAACTCCCCGTCTACTTCGACTATGTTATTATGCAAATAGCTCCCAGTCGTTACGCCGCCTATATCAGAAGTCACCACTTTATTTTCCCCGTCAGAAGACCACGTGCTCCCGTAATAGGCTCGCTCCTCATAAATTTCGTTGCCGGCGTTGGAAATTATATTAATGTCGTGCGTGGCTTGACCGTATGCCCCGCCTTTTACGTTGACATTGGCATTAGTCACGCCTGTCCGAATTATATCGGCTGAGCCGTCGCTTATCAGCGTATGCACTTGCGATACTGCCTGCGCGAAACTATGAACCCTTGCCCTATCGCCGTTTATATCTGCTCCGGCGTACAGGTTTAAATCCTTCGCGCTTTTAACTGTGCCTTCAATCGTTATTGTTGGCGTCCTAGTCAAAGAAATCAAGGTTTCGGCGCGGACATAACCGCCCGTTCCGGCTTGCGAATTGCCTATTGCGCTCGGATTAAGTTCCAAGTTATCATGAGCGGCTAAAGTTATTCCGCCCTGCGAGCCGCCCTCATTTTTGAGCGTTGCGTTTTTGCCGACGGAAATATTTTCGTTCGCCGTAATGTAGTTATGGGACTTTGACCAACGCAAACTTACCAGAGCCGAGCCGCCTTCGGCGTACACTTCATTTTTTAAATTGTAATCGCTTGCGGCGTCATAAGTCTGCGTGCCGGTCGTAGTTATCGTGGCGTTTTTGCCGATATTGATATTGGCTGATTTAGCGGTTGTGGCAGTTGAGCGTTGATAGTCAACGTCATCGATAACGCCGCCCATGCGCCCGAAAAGTGTATAGTCGTAGTCGCTGGAATATTTATCGGTCGTGATGTAGTTTTTGGAATTAACATTGATAGTTTTGGCGTTAATATTTGCGCCTTCGGAAATGGTTGCGGTGGACGAGCCTTTAATAACGTTATCGAGAGAACCTTTACCGCCGGTGAGGATTGCGCCGCGTGCGCTATAGCCGCTGATATATGCGCCGTCGTGCTGATTTGCACTCAATGTTAAATCGCCCGCAATATTCCAGTTGCCGTTTAGCGTTGCAGAGGAAGTATTATTAGCGTCGTTATCAGCATGCGCCGCCGAGCCGAATTCGCCGCCGATTGCGCCGCCGGTACCTTTTGCGGCGACAAATGAATTATTTGACGTGTCAGCATTAATATTAATCGCGGCGAGTTTATTTGCATTTTCTACCGCCGCACTTGAACCGACGGAAATTGAGGCAGTATCTTTAGCAATGGTGTAGGCAGAAATGTCACTGATATTGGCTACGACTGCATATGAGTTATTGCGCATGAAAGAATCACGGCTTGCCTTATTGAGTGCGTTTACATTTAATGTTGTGGTATCGTTATAAATTTCATTGCCGATATTAACTTGCGCTTTGCTATTAGTCTGCGCGGTCATATTGTCGACACTGATTCCCACTCCAGAAACGCTTATGCCAAAGCCGTCAACCTGCGTGGTATATTTATCGTCCTGCCCGATTTGCGAAGTGATATTAATAGTTTTATTAGCGAAAGTGTTAGCGTCATCAATAGAAATGTTAGCGTTGGTATTGGCATTGGCAAGCCCGTTAGCGACAACGACTTCAAGTTCGCCGTAACCTTGCCCGTTGGTATGGGCATAAGTTTGCGAACTATTTAGCGCGTTGAAAGTTAAATCGTCGGCAGTGAAGGAATTGCCCGCGCCTTTTACATTAATAAAATTGGTGGACAAATCTTTTGCCTCTGAAGTCGAAGTTTGGAGCCCCCAAGCATTTGCGCTGATAGCAAGAGTATCTGTTGCGCGGTAGGTATGATTTTGAGTGTCGAAGTTAATCGCGTTGGCATTTAGCGTTGAAGTATTGCTAACTTCAATTCCGGTCTGACTGGTGTTAGTGTTGTACGCGAAAACGCCGGTATAACCATAAATTTTCAAGCCGGCGTCTAGGATATAACTTTTGCTCTTTGAATTATCGATAGCGGCTGCGTTAAGATTATCGGCGGCGGTGAGAGTGGAGCCGGAGATTAAAATTTCGCCTGTGCCGTTCGTTTCTATATTGTTATAACCGACGCTTGCGCCTACTGCGGTTATCGTTGCGTTATACATTTTGGAGTAGATACCGCTTGAGCCGGTTTGCCCGTTGGTGGTGGAAATATTGATATTTTTAGCATTAAGGGTGGAGCCGATAACGTTAGAGGTATTAGCGCGGCGGGTCTGAATGGTTGTTGAGCCAACGCCGATACCGACAATGCCGGCGTTGCCGGAGCCGCTCGTTATTGCTAAATCGTTATTTTCGGTTGAGGCGATAGAAATATTATTAGTGCCGGCGTCAATATTGGAACCGTTGGTGACGTTGGCGAACACTCCATTTCCCAGCGAATTATTATAATTTACTGTGGCGGCATAGCGTTTTTTAATCGTCTCGGAGATATTTTGCTTAGTGGAAGCTGAATTGGCATGCACGCCGCCTAGCAAATCATCTACCGCGTCTTCATTAATGAAGCGCGTTTCGGAGCCGAATTCGCCATTTAATTTATCGGAATCGGAAGAGGCATTATCTTCAGAGGCGTTATCGGTGTTCATAACCAAATCTTCTGCGCTAAGAGTTTTGCCCAGTTGACTTTCTTTCAAGTTAGCTAAACCGCTATTAATGGAAGTGGACATACGATTGACGCTGACGGCTAAGCCGGTACTAGCGGCGGCTGATACAACGGTTTCATCTGATTTATGGTCGTCGCGGGCATTTATATTGACGTCGCCCGCCGCATTTATCGTAGATTTATCAACGTCGGCAGTAACTTTATTATCGAAAGTGGCGTTAGTTACAGC
The DNA here is from genome assembly GCA_002448305.1 of Selenomonadales bacterium UBA7018. Taxonomy (GTDB): domain Bacteria; phylum Bacillota; class Negativicutes; order Selenomonadales; family Selenomonadaceae; genus Quinella. The sequence continues at coordinate 68,890 of DJWY01000037.1, read as the reverse complement.
GACTGCCGCTCCCATTGACGCAAAAAATGTTTCGGAAATATTAATTGCGACAGCCGCAACGCCCCCATCAGCTTTTATCTCGGAAGTATTTTTAGCGTTGACATCAACCGCGCCCACGTCGAGTTTTGAACCTTTAATGCCAGCGTGCACGTTATTAGTTATGTAGTTATTATTGATTCCCAGAGCGATACTTACTGCCCCGCCAGCGTCGCCAACTTTCGCCGCTACGCCCAAAGTACCGAACGCCCCTGCTATTTTAGAATTATTTTCCGCATTAACATTGACCGCGCCTTTTTCTTTGCTAGTTAGGGTTGAATTATTAATTTCGGCTTCTGCGGTAGAATTTTCGCGTATGAGCCCATAGCCCATATCGAAAGTTGCGCCCGCACCCCCGCTTAAATCAATAGCCGCGCCGACCGCCAGATTAGTAGCGAAAGCGTTATCCTTGTGGTAAGCGTTTACATTGACGTTGCCCGAGTGATTCACCGTTGCATTTTCGATTTTAGCAGTTGTCATACCTTCCATTTGGTTGCGAACGACATTATCACCCGATGCCGCCGCAAAGCCTTGACTGCTATCAGCCGCAAACGACGCCCCGACCGCGATATTTAGATTAGAAAGACCCTGTTGACTATCAGCTTTTACGTCAAGATTTTTAACATTAAGTGTTCCGCCGTTTACGAGCGAATTAGTTTCGCGATTAACCTGATTTTCATTCCAAAGGACGCCGATAGCAACCGTGCCGCTAACTGCCGCATTGCCTACGAACGAGCCGTTATTTGTATAATCGCTTGAATTGATAAAAGTATCAGCTTTGCCGTCTACACCGGTATTTTCTACTTTGGCATTAGTCGCGCCATTGATTTTATTAATATTAACAGTGCCGGAAATGCCCACGCCTGGAGAATCGGTACTTGCGCGAATGCCGATAGTAGCTAGGTCTGAAGAAATGGAATGCGTCGCGGAAGAATTGACGACCACGCCCGATTTAGATTCATCTTGAGTTCTGCCGTCCAAAAGTCTGCCGCTAATCCAATTATCTTTAGTAACGTAATTATTAATCAGATTAGCATTGGGATTAGAATATTTAATAGCGTTATTGGTTGAGCCGGTGACATCGAGCTTAGAATTATTAACAAGGGCGTCAGTATTGCCTTTAATTTCGTTATAAGCGACAGAAACACCGATAGAGCCGTAGCCGTTTACGTCGACATTAACTGCGCCGGCGTAGTTAGCGATTTTATCATCAGATTGCGCGACGACGCCGAAATTTTTATCGGCATCGAGGTTAAGATTTTCCGCGAGGCTTTTAGCGGAGTTATCAATATAATTATAAGAAACGGAACCAGACGCGCTGACTTTAGATTTTCCGCCGGAGCCGCCGATTGCTACGCCTAAAATATCGGCTTCGGAGCTTGAAGAAATATCGACGTTGCCGGCATTGCTAATGGTTGTAGGTTGCGAATCATTTTTGAAGTTAGCTTGAGTACTCTGGTTAAAATTATTCACGCTGATAGCAAACGCGCCGTCAAATATTGATTCACCGCCTAAATTGCCGTCTAGGACTGCGGCGGCAGTATTGACTTTATTATTAACGTCAATATGTTCGTCGTCGATAGTCAAGCCTTTGGAAGAGGTGCCGCCGCTAGAGGCATTGATTGCAATATCGGCACCGTTTGAAATGGTGGAGTTAGAAATTTGAGCGATAATATCTTTATTGAGGAAGGAGACGGCAGCCGCGCCTTGAAAAGTGACAAAAGTCCAATCGCCGACGGAACCGCCCACGCCTACTGCAACGGTATTCATAGTGGCTTTATCTAGTGCCTCAACGTTGATAGTAGGGTTATCAATTTCAATAGTCTTATTGATAGTGGCGTTAGTGATTTTAGCGTTAATGACTTCCTTATTATCGGTAGTACCGATATTTGCATAAGCGACCGCGCCGCCGAGAGCTACTGCGCCGCCCTTAGTGATATTAATATCGCCAGCAACGGTAGTTTTGGAAGTATTATCGGTGGCAGTGACGTTTAAAGTATTAACGTCAGTAATGGTGGAGCCGTCGATTATAGATTTAGTTGAGTTATTACCGAGATTGAGAGCGACTGCGCCATTTAAAGCGGCATTTTCCTTAGAGAAGCCAACGCCCGCACCTAGAGAAAGCGCGTAGTTATTATTAGCGGAGTTTGCGCCGAAGTTTTTAACATTCCACATGCCGCCGCTAACATTAATGCCGGTTGTATTATTCATAGCGTTATAAGCGAAAGTCAGCCCGCCTGCGAATGAACTTGCAAGCGCGGCTTGCCCGGCTACGTTGACTATATGCGCATTTGATTGCGCGGAGCTAAGGAAATCATTAGTGACAGTGACATTGGAGCTATTGAAATTAATCGTGGCGTCGTTTTTAATATCATTGACGCCGAAAGAACCTGCCGCGCTGAAAGATTTATTGGAACCGGCAAGCCCTAAAGTCACGTTGACGATATTTGAATCATTAGTAGTATTGGCGTTAAAGTTCTGTGCGGAAATAGCTTGGTTATTATTAATATCGACGTTCATAAGGTTAGAAATGCCCGCATAAGAAATACCCAGACCGCCCGCGCCAGCCTCAGAAGTTGAGCCGCCGCCGCCTAAAGCTACGTTGACAATATTTGCGCCGGTGCCGTTAATTTTATTTTTATCCAAATCATTTAGGAAAGCAACTGGGTTTATATTAATTTTGCGGCTAGAGAGGTAATCAACGCGGCTGTTTTCATTTTTAGTATCGAGTGCGTCAAGGTTTACAATGCCGGTTGATTGGAAAGTTTTAGTATCATTTAGGAAGGCGCGAGAGTTATTATTAATATCGGAGACAGCGACTGCGCCGCCGAAAGAAAAACCGCTAGTATTAGAACCGGCAGTAACGCCGCCCGCAATGGCAACATCAACTTGATTAGCTTTTTTGGTAGCAGTAATATCAACTTTGCTTAAATTTTCATAACTGCCGCCTCTTATGCCGCTTTGCAAATCGTTAGTAATTTTGGACGCCGCCGCAGAGCCGCCGATACTGAATCCTTTTTCACCGGAAACACTTACGGCAATATCAAGCCCGCCGGCGACCTGCAAAGAACCAAGCGCGGCTTTATTTTCAAGCGAGCCGCCATTAACGGTGTTATTGAGCAAAAGGGCGTGGGTATCGCCTTCAACGAAATTGATAGAGGCGGAAATTGCAACGTCGGTATTAGTCCCTTGATTACCGGAATTAGTCGAGACGGCTAAGCCCAGACCGGCGGCAACGTCGGAATCATCGCGAGTGGCTGAATTTTTAATGGACGTGGCGTTGATAGTAGAATTTTTAATAATGGAATCGACGTTCTTTGAGTTATCGGAATAAGCGACCGCGCCGCCGATAGCTACGTTGGTATTTTTAGCGGCTTGGGAGTTGCCGAAGAAATTAAAAGCCCCTGCGCCCGCCCATGAGCCATTGAAGCTATCATCATTTGCGGAAACGTCTATATTTTTAGCATTGATATTGGAATTTGAGATAAGGGAGCCGGTCTCGCCGGATTTAATATTGATAGCGGCAGAGCCTGCGCCCGCGACGTTTAGTTGATTCTGGATAGCTTGACTATCGACGCCGGCATTTGCGCCCGCGCCACCGTCTTCATTTCCTGCGGCTTCTCCTGCTTGATTCGCGGCGTCGTTAGCATTTGGTTGACCGGATTTAAATTTATCGTTAATGGTGTTGCCTAGCATTTTACTAAGTTTATTGGCTGGCCATTTGAAAGCGGTTTCGACGTAGCTAAGTTGAGTTTCGCCCTTACCAACAATACCGTTAAATTTATCGGCTAGCCCGTGCGATTCTGAATTCTCTGTGCCTTCCACCGCGATAGCGTTAATGGTGCCGGAGTTTTTAGCGTTAGTGGTGAAGGTATCGGCAGAAATTTCGCCGGTATCTTTGGAACTATCACCCAATTTCTTTGTATAGTCATCGCCTAAAGCGTCCTGCGCGGCTTTAGTGATTTTAAGGGTTTTAAGTTCAGTTTTCTTATCGATAATGATATTTTGGTCAGTAGCGTTTTCGATATCTTTTTGGAGATTAGTAATATTATCGCTTAGTGAAGAATTAACGCCGTTATCAGCAATCATAACTGCGGTATTGCCGTCATTGGAAAGAATATTTACCGCCGCGCCGAAGGATTTCCCGTTGCCATTGCCCATAGTGATTGCGCCATTAACGGACGTTATATAATTTTCGGAAAGGGCGTTAAGGTTTACATTGCCGGAGCCGTCAAGTTTCGTTGAATCATCAAGGGCGAGGATACTATTTGCGGGTGAAGTGATATAACTGACCATACCGGTTACCGACGTCGAATCCGCTTTGCCGTTGCCGTAAATTATATTAACGTGTTTAGCATAATCTTTAGTTTCAAGCTTAATATCTTTGGATTTAATTTGGGAATTTTTACCAAAAGCGGTAACGGCATTATTTTTGAAATTTCCGACAAAGACGCTGATACCTGCGCCGCTATTTTGAGCTTTCGCGCTGGTTAAATGTTCGCCGCCAATGCCGGTTATCGCCACAACGCGATTTTGAGCAAGGGAATTAGTATTGACGGTGCCATTTTCGGCAGTGATTACGGAATTTTCGCCGCTGATAATTCTTGAGTTATTGAGCATAGAATTTATAGAGAATGAGCCGGCGGCTTCTAATTTAACGTCTTTATTACCGTCAGCCCCTGCGCCGAATGAAGACCGCGCATAATAATTAGCAAAGCTCGACGGGTGGAGAAAAGAAGTTAATTTGCTGGGCAGGTTTTCCAAATCCTTTTTGACTTTGACGCCGTCATTTAGTCCTTTAACAAAAGCAGAAAATCCGGTTGACTGGGTATCATTAATTTTTTTATTCAGGTTATCGAGAGCCTGCATATATTCTGCGGGGTCGTCAGTCTTTTCTAGTTTATCAGTTTCCGCTTTAACTTGGTCTTGATATTTTGCGAAGGTGTTTTGAGTATCCTTTGAAAAAAGTTCAGTTGCGTCCTTTGCAATATCTGTGAATGCCTTAGTGATATTATTTATAACGGCGTCGAACTGATTATAATTCATGCCGGAAGTAGTTTCGAGATTAACATTGCCGCTGGTGGAATTTAAATTTCCGTCGTTGACAATATCGGCGTTATTAGTAATATCGGAAACTAAGACGCCCAAACCAATCATAGCATTAGTTTTTTGCTTGGAAGTCTGATTATTGACGGTGGAAGTTAGATTGAAGTTTTGCGAGGTGATGTCATTTTTAGCGGAAATATCAATATCGTTTTGGGCATTGAGCGTTATTTTTTTGCCGACGTTTACTTTAGCGTTATTATCCTGCAAGAAGACGCCGACGCTGATACCGGTTTTTAAATATTCGCCGTTGAAGAGTTTGGAGAAAGTGGAGCCGCCGCCCTCTTTCGGAATATTTGACGCGGCTTTTTGGAAATAGGACGTAAGTTTTCCGGCAAGATTATTGGAAATAGAGTTTAGGAAATCGGGACCTGCCACTTCTGCCCAATTTTCCATAGGCTTAACCGCCCTGCCGGTTACGGTGCTAGCCGTCAGAGAGTTTTTAAAAGTGTTGGTAGCGTCCAAATTAATGCCGCCTTTTTTTGCATTAATTTTGCTATTGACATTGACATTAGCAGTAGCGGAATAATCGGTGAAATTAACGGCGGTAGTAGTGGCAATGTCGTCATTCTCGGTTAGAGTGGTACTGCCTATTGACGTAGCGGCAGTTGCGGCGGTCGCTGAATTAGTAATGGTATTTTCAGTTTTAGCGGTTGCGGAAAATGCTTTAGTGTCTTTGGAATCATTGCCGCCGACTATGATTTCATTTTCCGAATTGATATTAACTTCGGCTTTCGTGTCGCCGTCGATTACGCTGATTGCGATATAATTCGTGTCTTCCTTAACGCCTTTTTCGCCGGCTTCTTTTCCGACAAGAGTAGAAGTATTAGCGGTTGAGGAAAGGCTCGTTGTAGCCTTAGCGTTGATAGCCATAGTGCCATCTGATTTTAATTTGCCGTCGATATTGACAGTCGCTTCATTACTCGCGCTAATTACGGCTACGCTAGTTGCCGCAAGTCCGTCAGTAACCTTAGTAGTTCCGGATTTAACGGCGGGCGTAGTTGCGTTGATAGTTACGTTAAGAGTACCGGTCGCGCCAATATCCATATTGCTTTTGGAATAAATGTCGGCGGTCTTGCCAATATTGACGTTTGCTTTATTAGTTTTTTTCGCGAAGTCAACGGCGACATCTAATCCCAAATTGCCTAACAAGGCGTCGGCAAAACCGGTTTGACTAATTATATTAAAATAGCTACCCTCTGAAAAAGTGGTGACGGCGTCTGCGTTTATGGAAACGTTGCCCGCCGATATAATTTTCCCGTCAACATTGATAGTTGCTTCGCGGTCGGTGACTTTTTCCCATTGCGAGGCGGTATCGCCGCTGATATTAGTAATTAAATTATCGTCGGCGACGTGTTCAGCGTGAGCTTTAAGGACAATATCGCCGTCCTTATAAGAAACGTCAAAGCCTTCAGTTATGCCCGAATCTACGCCTTCAATATTAACGACCTTTGTAAAATCGACTTTTTCAACGTCGGTTCGCAGGATAGCATTTTTCCCAACGTCAATTTTAGTGGCGTAAAGGGAAATTCCGCCGGGCGCGTTTATGACGCCTTGAATATCAACGCCTTTGTCGGGGTCGTTATTGTATTCGATATTTTTCGGCGCGAGTTGCGTCATAAATTCGCTACCGGATTCAATTTTGCTTAGCTTATTAAAATAAGATTGACTGACAGCCATACCGGTAAAAGCACCCGCGTTAATAACGCCTGAAGAGCCGACCGCGATACCATTTGGACTAAGGAAATAAAGATTGCCGCCAATTTTGCCGTCGCGCAGGGCATTAACCGTGCCATTTATACTAATTTTGTTATCGACAAGGTTAGCGACGGTTTGGAGCTTATTAAATTGGATATTAGCAATTTGCCCCTTGTCCAAATTAAAATCGGTGAATTTATTGACGCCGACTTGATTAGAAAGTTTTTTCTGCACTGGAATATTGTAAATGTTATTAGTAGGTTTAAGCGTTTCACCGGCTTTAGTTGTTATGTTGGAAGCGTGCGCGGTGAATGGGCTAGAAAAAATAGTCAACGCCGCCAGAGCCAACATTGCGCGGCGTTTTTTCTGAATATATCTTAGAAACTTCATAACTTCACTCCCTTAAATATAAATTTATCGCATTATGATTGAGCATTATAATTCTTATAATTTTATCAGTCAATCGATAGACAAAAATATAACGCCGTGCTAATATTTAGTGGAAAAAAGTCGCGCTTTCTTTGTAACGAAAAGTTTATCAATCGCGTAAAATAAGTGTCGAACTAAAAAATTTTTAGGGGGAATGAACATGGACAATACCCGTTCTAATGTTGTCATCTACACTGCGTATTATGACGAGACTATTAATAACTTTAGAGAGCATGGGTGTGTAGTAACAGTTGGCGGCTCCCATGTCACGATATACGGCGCAGGCGGCAACGATGATATGGAGAACTATTTGTCGGGCGAGAAGGTAAGTGGCACTTATGTTGTATTCTACGGCGGTACAGGTCGTGATTTTTTGCGCAACGGCGGCAATTATTCTAGCATGATTGGCAATGAGGGTAGCGACACCATTAAGAATCTCGCTTCCTATTGCCTATTGGACGGTAGCGAAGACAACGATACCGTTGGAAACTATGATAAAGCTGAACACGTCACAATTCATGGCGGCTCCGGTAACGATTCACTTAACAACGGCGGCGTCTACTCAGATTGGCATCTTACTTTGTGGGGCGGCGGCGATTACGCTTTTATAAATGGCGACGACGGCAATGATTACATAAACAACGAAGGCGAAAACTCAACGGCAGACGGCGGCTCCGGCAATGATTACATTCACAACAGCGTTACTTGGGTCTCTATTTCGGGCGGCTCCGATAATGATACCCTTAACAACAGCGATTGCGGAGACAATTACTACGTCACGCTAAACGGCGGAGACGGCAACGATTCCATTTACAACGATTCCTCTTACGTCACGATTGATGGCGAAGACGGCTACGATATCATTCAAAACTACGGCGACCAAGTCTCGATTTCCGGCGGGGCAGGCAACGATTCAATTAACAACGCTTGGGGTTCAGATACAATCACAATCGAGGCTGGCACCGGCAACGATACAATTCAAAACTGGGGCTCGATTATGACAATCAATGGTAGCTATGGCAATGATTACATTGAAAATCACGGCGGATACATAAACAAATACGACGGCGGCTCCGGCAATGATACGATTATCAGCGACGGCGACAACTCCACAATCACTGGCGGCGAAGGCAACGATAACATTGAAAATCACGGAAGCACCGTCTCGGTAGACTTAGGCGCGGGCAATGATTACATTTGGAATTACAACTCATATAATGATATTCATGGTCAAAGCGGCGACGACACCGTAATCAATCTTAGCTCCCACGTCTTGATTGAAGGCGGCTCCGGCAATGATAGTCTTTATGGTAACAGTAACAGTGACTACTCCACGATATTAGGGCAAGGCGGCAACGATTCCATTGAAAACAACGGAAATAACGTCACGATAAACGCGGGCGAAGGCAACGACACTATTTATAATAACTGGGATTTCTTTAGAAGTATTATATATGATAATTATTGGGGTTCAAATGTTCTGTTCTTGTACAATGCGGGCGACGGCGACGATATTATTTACGGCTTCCGCGCAGATTCAACGCTAAGCATAGCGGGCGGAGCAGTCTCTACAGCCAAGAGCGGCTCGGATATTATAGTTACGGTCGGCGGCAGTAAAATTTCTCTTAAAGGCGCGGGGAACTTATCCAAAGTCAATATCATAGAAACGCCAATGAATATCAGCAATTCCACCGCCAATAAAGTCGTAGCCGCGACCAACCAGAAAGACACAATTAAAAATTCCGGCGAAAAAGCTATGATAATCGCCTATAACGGCGACGATACCATTTCCAACACTAGCGATTCTGCGACGCTCGACGGCGGCGCGGGCAATGATACGCTCTGGAATGACGTAGGCGGCGCGCCTGCCGCTGGCAAAAAAGTTTCGATTTCTGGCGGCGCAGGTAATGATTTTATTTCAAATGACGGCGACAACTCGACAGCGCAGGGCGGCGCAGACAATGATACTATTCAAAACTGGGGAGATAGTTCCAAGATATACGGTGGCGCAGGCAACGATTCAATTAACAACCACAGTGATATTGGAAATAACTCTTTCATTGATGGCGGCGACGGCGCAGATACCATTGTCAATAACGGCTCCAACGTCACGATTCAAGCGCAAGGCGGCAACGATTCAATTTCAAATCTTAAGGACGGTACCAATAGCATAATATTGAGCGGCTCTGGTAACGATTCTATTGCAAATGGTCAAGCACAAGCTAAATTAAATGGCGAAGCGGGCAACGACTACATTTATAACGACGGCAATACAGTCACGATAGAAGGCGGCACGGGCAACGATACTATTCAAAATAACGGCACATCAGGTTATGGAGAAAATGTTATTTTCAAATACAATGACGGCGACGGCAACGATTTAATAAGAGACTTCAGAGAAAATTCAACGCTAAGCATTGACGGCGGAGTTTATGCCACTACGACTAAAAGCGGCAAAGATATAATAGTTTCTGTCGGCACTGGCAAAATTACTCTGCAGGGCGCAGGAAGTTTATCAAAAGTCAATATCGTTGAAACGCCTATCAATAAAACCTACAGCAAAAGCAATACGACGATATACGGCACCAACGCCAATGACACAATCACTAACACCGGCGATAAAGTTACGATACAGGCTTTGCGCGGCAATGATTCCATTTCTAATAGTGGTCAAAACGTCTCAATCGACGGCAGCGAAGATAACGATAAAATTTCTAACACCGGCAAGAACGCAACGCTAATCGGCGGCAACGGTGCCGAATCAATCAGCAACCATGCTATCAACGGTAAAATTTATGGCGGCGCAGGAGCTGATTCTCTTTTCAATAACAGCCAAAAAGTTACAATCAGCGGCGGCAATGATAATGACGTCATAGAAAATAACACCGATTCCAACAACGTATCAATCGCGGGCGAGGCTGGCAACGATTCGATTGACAACAAGGGAAATAACGTCACGATTGCGGGCGGCGCAGGTAACGATTCCATTTCAAGCAAGAGCACTTCAACTTCAATCTCGACCGCTGACGGCAACGACTTAGTAAATATTCAAGGCTCCTACAAAAATACAATCAACGCCGGCAAAGGTTCCGATACCATTAAATTGGATATGAACAGCACCGAAACTTTTATTCAACACGCGCTCGGCGACGGCAACGACCTTATCGAAGGATTTAATTCAACTGCGACCTTGCAAATAGGCAACGGCAATAACACTTATTCCAGAACGGATAACGGCAACGATATTATCATCACGGACGAAGGCGGAGCAAAACTTACGCTCAAAGGAGCCGCGACTTTATCAAGCGTCCATATAGACGGTGTGACAACTTTAAATGTCGAAAACGATAAAAGCGAAACTGTGATTAGCGGCGACCGTTTGAACGATTTCGTTATCAATAACGGTTCTAGCGTCACAATCGACACGTTCGCGGCTTCGGATACTGTTTCTAATTATTCCCGTTATGTCATAGTAGATTTAGGCACAGGTAAAGATTTTATTGTAAATAGAAATGCTAATAACTCGTCAATCAACGCGGGCGACGGCGACGACGAAATAGATAACAGCGGCGGTTACAAAAATACAATTTACGCCGGCAAGGGTACCGATGATATTTTCATTACGTCTAGTGAGCATGATTTAATTATTTACAATAGCGGCGACGGCAACGACTATATCACCGACTTTAACGAGACTGCAACTTTGCAAATAGGCGACGGCACCGGCAGTTATTACAAAGAAGTTACTAGCGACGGCAATATTATTATCACGGTCGACAAATACAAAATTACTTTGGACGGAGCCGAAAGTTTGTCTACATTGAATATTTTTGGCGTGGAAGAAATAGAAGGCAATAATTATCGCAATAGAACTGACGATACTGCAATAACTGCAACTGAAGGCGATGATTCAATCCGCAATACCGGTTCAAATGTTGTATTAAACGCGCTGGGCGGCAATGATTCCGTTGTAAACAGCCGCAAAAATGTCACAATCGACGCCGGAAGAGGTTACGACACGATTAGTAGCGAAGGCGATTCAGTATCAATCAACGCGGGCGCAGGCAATGATTCAATTTACAATGACGGCGGCAACAATGTAACGATTATAGGCGGCATGGGCAATGATTCAATTTCTAATAACTGGGACTACGATGAGGACGGCTCAAACGCTCTGTTCGTCTACAACTCCGGCGACGGTAACGACATTATCGACGGTTTCAAAACATATTCAACGCTCTCGATTGCGGGCGGTCTCTACAGCTTGCGGACTAGCGGCAATGACGTTATTGTAAAAGTCGACGACGGGCAAATCACGCTAAAAGGCGTGGCGAATTTACCCAAAGTAAATATTATTGGCGTGCAAGATAAACCCGCCTCAAATATCAAAAATTCAGATAGTAGCGTTTCCATAAGCGGCGGCGATTCTAAAGATACTATAACTAATTCCGGACAAAACGTCACAGTATTAGCTTATGGCGGCAACGATACCATTTTTAATAATAGAGGCGATAAATCTTTCGTTGACGGCGGCGAAGGTAACGATACCATTAACAACAAAGCGACATATGCTACGATTATCGGCGGCGCAGGTAACGATTCCATTTATAACGGTGATTACGGAAATCAATTAGTCCTAGACGGCGGCGCAGGCAATGACAGAATTAAAAACACCGGTTCTGATAATTCTATAAGCGGCGGCGAGGGTAATGATTACATTGACAATAGCGACAACCGCGACAACAATAACGTTACGATAAATGCCGGCACGGGCAACGATACCATTAATAATGATAGTAACAATATTCTTTTCCAATACAACACGGGCGACGGCAACGATTCAATCAACGGCTTTAAAGAAAATTCAACGCTCCAAATTGACGGTGGCTCCGGTGCTTATTCAACTCAAAAGAGCGGCAACAACATTATTGTTATAGTCGGCGAAGGCAAAATCACCCTCTCCGGCGCGGCAAATTTATCAAGGCTCAATATTAGCGGCGACGAGAAAAAATCAGCCCTACATATCAATAACACCATAAGCGGTGCTTCAATAACCGGCACCAAAGGCGACGATACCATAAGCAACGAAGGCGAAGATGTCATAATAAACGCGCTCGGCGACAACGATTTAATCGCCAATAACGGCGGCGGCAATGAATCTACAATCGAGGCGGGCGACGGCAACGACACCATTGCTAACAATCATGCGCAGGAAGTTATAATCGAGGCTCAAGGCGGCAACGATTCAATTTCCAATAACGGCAACTTCAACACGCTAGACGGCGGGGCGGGCAATGATACCCTTTCCAACGCCAATGGCTTTTATTCGTCCCTAAGCGGCGCGGCAGGTGATGACCTTATCAGCATAGATAATAGTTCTGACGCTACACTAAACGGCGGCACCGGCAACGATACCATTGAGCTTGACCCCGACAATAATGCTTTGATTGAATATAAATCTGGCGACGGCAACGACATTGTCGACGGTTTCGGCGAGGATTCCACGTTGCAAATCAGCGACAATTTCTCCACAGCTATAATCAATAATGACGTTATTGTCACTGTTGGCGAAGGAAAAGTTACGCTCACCGGCGCGGCGTCTCTGGACGATTTGAATATTGAAGTCGGCGACGATGACGACGATAACTCTGCAAGCTTTGTGGTTATGAATTCTAATGTAATTGCCAATTACGCAGTCCGTAGCGGTTACCAATACAACCAAAATTTTTCTGTGCTTAATGTCAGTAGCGCGTTGGATAATCCGGTTAAGATAACAAATAGCGAAAATTCATCTATCAAAGCAAATGGGGCTTTCGGCACGGCGATTTTAAGTAGCGGCAATGTCCTTGAATACGAAGAAAATAACGTAGCTTTGACGAGCGAAAATCACGGCGATAAAATCACTTTCGACGAAGATTCCGCTTTCAATTACGGCGAAATTCAAGCCAACGTGCTTAAAGGCAGTGTGCTTTCGACCAACGGCGCGAAGGAAATTACTTTCGATAATAATTCTTCGGCAAATATCACGGCTCCGGCAGGTGCTAAATTCAACATTAATTCGGGCATATTTGTAATTAACAACTTGCCAGTAAACTCGACGAACGGCAAAGGCACAATCACTGTTAATAATGACGGCTTGACGTTTTCTGGTTACGGCGTGCAATTTGTTGATTTGGAAGTTGCTAAGGAAAGTTACTTCGGAAAACTGACGGCAATGACTGCCGCTTATAACTCCACCGATAAGAGCTACACGATTCAAAATACGGCGTGCGTGAAAACCCTTTCCGACGACTTCACAAAGCTAACGTTCAATATTTCTGCCGCTGAAAATTACGCTTACTACAAAGTTAATGACGTAGAATTTTTAGTTGACAGCGACGCGGAAAATATTAATGTCATTGAGGCGGACGGAAATATATTTAAGATTCAGGACAAAGAAGTTGACGCGGAAAATATTGGGCGCGTGACCATTGACGAGCAACTTACTTTCAGCGGCACGGAAATTGACTACGACGGCGTGATAATAAATTACGCGCATAATAAGCCGGTGATATATTCTGCGGACGGCAAAGAAATAACGCTAAGCGACGCGGCAACAGTTACGCTTGGCGAAAACACTAAAACATTTAAATGCGAGGCGGGCAGTTACACAGTCAACGGCAGAGGCTTTGAGACTTCAACGGATTTAACCTTCACAGCTGGCACGAGCGAAATTAAAATCCCGCTTAGCGACAAGACAACCGAAATTTACTTTGACGGCGTGCAAGTCAGCGGCGATAGCGGGGAAATTGTTTTCGACCTAGCTAACGATAAAATTTCAATCCCGGACGGCGCGGAACTTAATTTCACTTCTCACGAAGATATTAAATTAAATTTGGCGGCGGGAAATTTCATAATCGACGAAAAGAATATTTCTACCGATAACGAACTTGAAATCACTGCCAATAAGGAAAGTTTACAAATTCCGCTTAGCGAAAATGCCGTTACGATAAACGACGCAAAAATTACGGGCAACGGCGAGATGACGATTGATAACACGAACGCGCTATTTTTCGCAATTCATTTGCCCGACGGCGCGTTTGTTGAAAATCCGAGCGTCAATACTTTCGAGCTTGCAGGAAAAAATACTTCAGCTTCCTTTGGCGGCGCGAATAAAAAAGTTCAGCTGACTGAAGACGGCACCGCTTATATTAATTTCGACGATGAAAAAGGAATTGGCGTCGGATTTAATACGCTCACGTTTGAGAATGTTGAAATAGAAGGCGTCGACGCTTGGACGGTTGAGACTTCCGGCACTAGCGGCATAGACAAAATAACGGGCATAACAGACGGCGCGACGCTTTCGACCTCTACAAGAGACATTGACGCGGGCGATTTACGCTTTGAAGTAGAGACGAAAGGCGCGGGCTCCTTCACCATTGGCGGGCAAAAAATCACTTCGACCAGCGACACTAAAAATATTTACATCGTTTCCGCCAGTGCTGACGGCGAAATAAAAGTTGTTCCGCAGGGCGAAGAATATGCCGACGATAATTCCGAAGCAGCAGGAAAAGTTTATAACTTTGATAAGGCGGGCGATTACACCGTCAACGGAATAACATTCCACGCGGCAGAAAATAGCACGGCGCAGACGATTACTCGCGGCGTTGAGCTTGACTTATCGTCGGGAAGTTTCCAATATGACGGTTTGACGCTTTCGGGCAACGGCACGGCGCAAATTAATCGCTATAACGCTAACTTAGTTTCATTGACGGACGGCGCGAAAGTCAGCGGCGACGATGAAACTAAATATCAAAATCGGCAATTCGAGATTGAAGGCGCAGTCGAAATTATCGGCAAAAAATTTGAGACGGACGAGAAGATAAGATGTGCTCTGCTTAATGTTGAGGATTCATTGGACTTTGAAGTTGACGGCGAAACTGTATCAATCCCCTTTACCCTAAGCGGCTTTATTGCCAATGATAAATACGTCCAAATTAAAGATGAATGTTATGAAACTGTGAAAGTCGTTGGCAAGAAAATTTCTAGCATTGAAGGCGTCAAAGCTTCGGCGAGTATACTCGGTAGCGGCTTATCAAATATTTCGATAGTGACGACCGAGAGCGGCGAATTTTCAATACACGGTAGGCAATACAAGATAAGCGATGACAGCGACGGCGTAACTTTCGTGACTGGTTCTCATGGCAATGTTATAGAAATCAACGGCTTGCAAGGTTCGGTTGAGGGGAATTTTGAAAACGAAGTCAGCGTAAACGGCAAAGCGATTAGGTTGAGTAGCGTAAGTTCAATAAAAGTTACCAGCGACGGCGAGAAGATAACGGAAATAGCGAACGTAGCGGGCGATTTGGTTACGACGGACGGCAAAAGTTATCGGAAAAATGTTCGCGTGTATGAATTGGGCGGCGCGGAGAAATTAACGACTTCCGCCGATGGTATAATCATTTTTAACGGCAATAAATTCAAGACGAGCGCGGGCAAAACTTTCACGCTTGACGAAGAAGGCAACGTTTCGGGCATTGAAAAGGCGCAAGCCGCTAATGTATCAGCGAACGTTCTGGAAGATGATAGCGTTGCGGAAAATTTCGCCACGATAAATCTAACGACGACAAATGGACTTGAAGAAGTATTCGGCGACTTTTCCGAAGGGCTAACAGTCAACGGCGTATTCGTCAAGGTAACGGACAGCACTAACTTTGTCGTAAAGGACGACGACCAAAACGTTTACATTGAAACGACTGCGCCAGATACGTTTACGATTAACGGCAAAACTTTCACGACTTCCGCCGACAAAACAATTTTCAAGCTGGACGCGAGCGGCAACGTTAGCGAAATCGTGACTGATACTTTCTATCCCGACGAAGAAGCTTACCAGATAGAAGGCGACTTCAACGACGAAATCATTTTCAACGGCAAGAAATTCTGCGTGACTGGCACTAAAGACACAAGCATTTTCCTTAGCGACGAATCGTTAATTACTATAAAACTTGCGCGAAATGCGGTTGAAGTGGTCGAGAACGGCGGCGTAGATGAAATAGCGATAAGCGGCGCGGGCGAAATAACTGTTGGCGGCAAGACTTTCACCACGTCAAATGACTTTGTAGGAACTTTGAAAACGAATTCAATAGAAAATTTCGTCGGGACGATTGAAGGCGAACTCGGCGGGCTTGAACTTGAAGGGCTTATAATTGAAAGCGAAGACAACTTTAGCGTGACGGGCGACGGCGAAAAAATCACCGCGATAGAAAATCTTCAGAACGGCTCGTTCACTTGCGGCAATTTGAACGGCATAACGATTAACGGCGCAAAAGTTTCGGTCGACAATTCGGACGAAATAACGCTTATGGTTACCGACGGCGAGTTAAAAATAACTGGGCTGGCAAATGGCGCGAACGTCTTCAGTTCTGATGAAAAAGTTAAGTTCGTAACGGCGGAAAGTGGCGAATTCTTTGTAAACGGCACAACTTTAAATGCAAAGGCTGATGATACTTTCGTTGCTTTGGAAAATTCCGCTAAAGTTATTAACTCAAGCTCGGAAGAATTTTTGAATAAGCTCATCAAAGAAATTTCCGATGTTGTTACCGTGAACGCTGATAATAGAAATGTTACGCTCAAAGGCGGTGAAGCGGCAATCGTCGAGAATACAAGCGCGAAAGTCAACATAACGGCTAGCAAGGGACAAGATACGATTTACACTTCTGGCAGTAACGTCGACATTGACTTGAAAGCTGGCGGCGCGACTGAAATTTTCGCGACGGAAGGTCAAGCGACTGTTGAAAACTACAAAGCGACGAGCGGCGCGGCTTTCCTTACTGAAAATGAAAATATTGCCGACGCTATCGAAGAAAATTCCATTGCATACGATGACGGCAGATTAAATGTCAATTCCGCAAGGGTAACTTTTGCCGAAGACGCCGATTCTAGGATTATAAATTTCGTCAACGCGGCAGACGAACTGCAGAAAGTTGGCTTTGTCTCCGATGATTCCAAACTTGACGCCAGCAAAGAAAAAGGAAGTTTAATTCTGGTCGGCGCAAGTAATTCGACGCTAGCGGGCGGCAAAGGACAAAATCAAATTTACCTTGAGGACAACAGCGAATCAACGATTCTACTTAACGGAAAGAATACGATTCACAATTTCAGCGGCGACGATAAAATTTCAGTCAGCGCGGCAAATTCCAACTTTAGCTTTGACGGCGAAAAAGTTAAAATCAAGAGCGGAACAGCGCGGGCGACTTTGGAAAACATTTCGTCGGACGGTGACGCCGCAAGAATTCTGACGGTAATAAACGGCAAGGAAACTAAAACGGCGATAGCGCAAGCAGGCGCGGTTATCGCGGTGGGCAACGATACGGCGGACGCTTACTACGGCGAAAAATCCGGCGTTGACTTTAGCGACTTTGAAAATTCCTTGACGGTTGACCTTAGGGAAAATTTCAACGGAATAAATCGGGTGACGGTCGGCGGCGGGCTGAATACTTTGATTAGTTCTTCGCAAAATGAAACTTTGACGGGCAACGGCACGACGGAATATATTTTCGACAAGGACAGCGGGCGCGACGTTATCAGCAATTTCGACTTTGACGAAGATAAAATCAATGTCGGGACAAATGCCGTAACGAACGTTCGGATTGACAAAGCGGGCGGCGTGCGCATGGAAATTGGCGGCTCGGCTGTGTTGACGCTTGAAAATGCGCAGGGCAAAAACTTTAAGATAAATAATTTCGTGGCTATAGCTGATGAAAATCTGACGTACAACGCGACGGCAAATTATTTCGTAGCGACGGCGCAAAATGCAAGCTTGACAGTTGGCGAGAGCGCGGAAATATGGCTTGACGGGTCGCACGGCAAAACTTTTGACGGCGACATAAGAACGCTTGACGCCTCAACCGCTCAAGGAAAAACTTCTTTGGCTGGTAACGACCTTGACAACAGAATATTTGCGGGACAAGGCGACGCAACTTTATGGGGCGGCTCTGGCGGCGATGATTTGTTAGTTGGCGGCACGGGCAAAAATACTTTCTACTACCTGCAAGGCAACGGCTCCGACACGATAGCAAATGCGCACGACGGCGACATTGTTTATCTTTCGACCGTTACCCTTGACCAGATAAGCGGCACTTCCATTACTGGCGATGCCGTTTCGATTAACTTCAAAGACGGCGGCTCGTTGCAAGTCAATAGCAACGCCAATGTTACCTATCAACTTGCTGACGGCTCAAAATTCTCCGCTAATCACGCACAATCTAGTTGGATAGCACGCAGTTGAAAAATTTAGCGGGAAAATAATTTCGTAATCTAAAATCGCCAGTATCTTTTGAATAATCCCCATGAACGCGAAAAATATCATTTGTCCGAAAAAGCGATGCCTGCTGAAGAACTTTTAGCTCGTATCTCCCTTGAATCAAAATTTTTCAAGGGGTATGGACGAATTTCAGCACGAAGAATTTTCTTATTTGGAAAATACGCTCGAATATTAGAGAGTGTTGATAAACAGTAAATTTAATCAAGAGTTTTTACTTTTGAACTTTACCAACACTCTCTAATTCATGACTAAGGTTTTATCAATATGCATTTAAGAAAAGCATTAACTAAAGTAAAAGCAAGTTCAGCGAACAATTTTTATACAGAGGAAATCGATAGGAAAATAGAAAACAGCAATGTAAAAATAGGGAGTCCCCTATCCTACTATTTTGCAGGTAAATTTCTTTTGCCTATCTTAAAATGATAGCCAATACGCTCAAAATTTATCAATATTCCAAGCGTTGCAATGTGTTGCGTGTGGCAGGACAGTTGAAAGCGTTGCCCGCAGGCAGAGCCGGTACGCCTGATGAAGTTTGCGACCTTGCAGAATTTTTGAATGACGGCGGAACGACAGATTCTTATTGGCACGGCGATTTACAATATCTTAAGGCGACGTATTGAAAAAATTTTTTTTTAGAACGTGTAACAAAAGCTGAAACGTAACGTATAAGGGGCAGAAAGAAAAAATTAACCAAACCAAAAGGAGAAAGATAAAAATGGCAAAGGAAATTTTGAAAGACGAAATCTTGACGGAAGAGCAACTCGAAAATGTAGCGGGGGGTACACGCGGCGAACTTTCCTGCGATACTAAGCTCCTCGAAGCAGTTGGCGTTATGGACTTTTCCTACAATGCCGGCTATTGCGAAAATCATATGACGGAAGTTCAAAGCGAAGTCAACGGCTATCTGAAGGAAAACGACAAATTGAAGGACTTCAGCATAGCGACGGTCAAACTTGATGGTGCCAACACCTACAAAATCGGCGACAAAACGGTTTCTCGCGCAAAGTTCTACGATAGCATTTGCAAAGCTCTTGGTAAGGACGACGTCAATTGGCAAAAATACCTCTAAAAAATTCTTGAAAGCATATCGAATAAATAATATAATAGGCGCGGTGAGAAATCATCGCGTCTTTTGCTTTCTGTCACCTTGAAAAAATTTTTTTGCGGAACGTGTAACAAAAGCTGAAACGCAACGTATAAGGGGCAGAAAGAAAAAATTCAATCAAAGATAAAGGAGAAAGATAAAAATGGCAAAGGAAATTTTGAAAGACGAAATCTTGACGGAAGAGCAACTCGAAAATGTAGCGGGGGGTACACGCGGCGAACTTTCCTGCGATACCAAACTCCTCAACGCGCTCGGCGTTATGGATTATTTCCTTGAACCCGGCTACTGCGAAAACCATATGGAGGAAGTGCAAGGCGACGTCAACGAAGCTCTGAAGGGCGTCGACGCTTTGAAAGGGTTCAGCGTAACGTCGGTCGATGTTAAGGGTGCCAATACCTACAAAATCGGCGACAAAACGGTTTCGCGCTCGAAATTCTACAGCAGCATTTGCAACGCTCTCGGCAAGCCCGACTTCAACTTTAAACAATACCTCTAAAAACTGCTTGAAACTATATCGAATAAGGAATATAATAGGCGCGGTGAGAAATCATCGCGTCTTTTGCTTTCTGCCGCCTAGAAAAAATTTTTGCGGAGCGTGTAACAAAATCGGAAATGCAACGTATAAGGGGCAGAAAGAAAAAATTAACCAAACCAAAAGGAGAAAGATAAAAATGGCAAAGGAAATTTTGAAAGACGAAATCTTGACGGAAGAGCAACTCGAAAATGTAGCGGGGGGTACACGCGGTGAGCTTTCCTGCGATACCAAATTCCTCAACGCGCTCGGCGTTATGGATTATTTCCTTGAACCCGGTTACTGCGAAAATCACATGACGGAAGTGCAAGGCGACGTCAACGAAGCTCTGCAGAGTGTCGAAGCTTTGAAAGGGTTCAGCGTAACGTCGGTCGATGTTAAGGGTGCCAACACTTACTCAATCGACGGCAAAGCAGTTAGTCGCGTAAAATTCTATCGCAGCATTTGCAAAGCTCTTGGTAAGGACGACTTCGAATACAAAAAATACATCTAAAAACTGCTTGAAACCATACGAAATAAGTAATATAATCAGGCGCGGTGAAAAATCATCGCGTCTTTTGTTTTATGTCGCCTCGAAAAATTTTTTGCGGAACGTGTAACAAAATCGGAAACGCAACGTATAAGTGCCAGAAAGAAAAATTCAAACAAAATCAAAGGAGAAAGATAAAAATGGCAAAGGAAATTTTGAAAGACGAAATCTTGACGGAAGAGCAACTCGAAAATGTAGCGGGGGGCACACGCGGCGAACTTTCCTGCGATACCAAATTCCTCCACGCACTCGGACTTATGCATAATTTCTATGAGCCCGGCTTCTGTGAAAAGCATATGGAAGACGTTCAAGAAGAAGTCAATGAGGCGTTGGCAAAATTGCCTGAAGTAGGCACTATGGGTAAGTTCTCGGTAAAAGCAAACCTCAACGGTGCCAATAGTTACAGAGTAGGAACTTGGGCGAATCCTAATTGCCCGCGTGACGTAATGTATCGTGCTATTGCCAAAGCAGCCGGTCAGCCCAACTTTGACTACAGTAAATTTCTCTAAAAATTTTTCCTAAGTGTGTAACAAAATTTGATACACAACGTATAAGGGGCAGAAAGAAAAAAATAACCAAACCAAAAGGAGAAAGATAAAAATGGCAAACGAAATTAATAAGGAAGAAGTCTTGACGGAAGAAGAGCTCGAACAGGTTGCAGGCGGTACACGCGGCGAACTTTCCTGCGATACCAAATTCCTCTATGCGCTCGGCGTTATGGATATTACCCATGAGCCTGGCTACTGCGAAAATCACATGACAGACGTTCGGAAAGAAATCAACGGCTATCTTCAGGACAACAGCAAGTTGACGGGCTTCAAGGTCTCGGCAGTCAGCGTTAGTGGTGAAAATACCTACAGAATCCACGGCAAAAAAGTTCTGCGCTCAAAGTTCTATCACGACATCTGCCAAGCTCTCGGCAAACCGAACTTTAATTATAAAGAATATCTTTAAAAATTTAATCAAACACAAAGGAGAATGATAACAATGGCAAAGGAAATTTTGAAAGACGAAATCTTGACGGAAGAAGAACTCGACAACGTAGCGGGGGGCACACGCGGCGAGCTTTCCTGCGATACTAAGCTCCTCGAAGCAGTTGGCGTTATGGACTTTTCCTACAATGCCGGCTATTGCGAAAACCACATGGCGGAAGTTCAAAGCGAAGTCAACGGCTATCTGAATGAAAACGACAAGTTGAAAGGCTTCAGCATAGCGACGGTCGATGTTAAGGGTGCCAACACCTACAAAATCGGCGACAAAACGGTTTCGCGCGCAAAGTTCTACGATAGCATTTGCAAAGCTCTTGGTAAGGACGACTTCAAATGGAAAAAATTCCTCTAAAAAATTCTTGAAAGCATATCGAATAAATAATATAATAGGCGCGGTGAGAAATCATCGCGCTTTTCGTTTGAGGTGTTATGCAAAGTGTCTAAAAATATTTTAATCACAGGGGTAGCAGGTTTTATCGGCGCGAATTTAACTTTGAAACTCATCGCGGCGAGCAAATTTGAAAAAGTTATCGGCATTGATAATTTGAATGACTACTATGACGTTTCGTTGAAGGAATATCGCTTGAAAGTCATTGACGAGGCGGCAAGAAAAAATTTCGGTGCCGCTTGGAATTTTCAACGGGGAGATATTGCCGATAAAAATTTTGTCGACGAAATTTTTGCTGAAACTCAACCCGAAGTCGTCGTAAATCTGGCAGCTCAAGCGGGCGTGCGTTACAGCATAGAAAATCCCGCAACGTACATTGAAAGCAATATACTTGGCTTTTTCAACGTCCTTGAAGCTTGCCGCCATTGCGAAAATCTTCGTCACCTCGTTTATGCAAGTTCCAGTTCCGTTTATGGCAATAATAAAAAAATTCCTTTCTCGACTGATGACCGCGTCGACAATCCTGTCAGCCTCTACGCCGCTACAAAAAAAAGCAATGAGCTTTTAGCCCACTGCTATAGCAAACTTTATAACATACCCGCGACCGGTTTAAGATTTTTTACCGTCTACGGCGCGGCAGGGCGTCCCGATATGGCGTATTTTAAATTTACGAACAAACTTTTGCGCGGCGATGACATTCAAATTTTCAATTATGGCAACTGCGAACGCGATTTTACTTACGTCGACGACATTGTTGAAGGTATCAGCCGCGTTATTGATAAGCCGCCGACTTCCGAGCCGCCCTATAAAATTTACAATATCGGCAACGGGCATCCGGTCAATCTTTTGGAGTTCGTCGACATTCTCCAACAGGAATTGATTCGCGCCGAAGTTTTGCCAGCTGATTACGACTTCGAGGCGCATAAAAAACTTGTGCCCATGCAACCCGGCGACGTGCCCATAACTTTTGCTGATACCAAAGATTTGGAACGCGATTTCGATTTTCGCCCCAATACGCCATTGCGCGAAGGTTTAAGGCATTTCGCCCAGTGGTATAAAACTTTTTATCACATTTGAGGTTACGTCATGAAAAGGAAATTTTTAATCGCTACGGCTTTGACTTTCCTTGTTGCGTCAAATGTTCAAGCTAAAGCTAAAGAGGAAGTTGTCGAACTTAACCCCGAAAAAGTTTACGTTGAGGAACAAACGGTTTCAGTACCCTTTTACCGCGAAAAGAATCGTGAATTATACAGATTGCGTGGCGGCGATGAACTTAATATCCGCATACACGGCTATCCGGAATTAAGTTCGCCCGAAAACGGCACCACAGCCTATTTCTTGCGCCCCGACGGGAAATTTTACATGCCGCTAATTGGCGAAATAGATGCGCTTGACCGTACCGTTCCGGACATTTGCCAAGAAATAGAAGCGCGCTACGCAAAATATCTTCGCTCGCCGAAGGTCGATATTAATATCATGAGTATCAGCAAAATTCGCGTTTATGTTTTGGGGAAAGTCGAAAGACAAGGGGTTTACGAGTTTGACAAGCCGCCGAAACTTTTAGAAGCGATTGCATCTGCATGGGGCTTTGTTGAAAAATCTGGCAAGAAAAATGTTTTCGTTATCCGTGCGGGCGAAAATGAACCTTGCTTGAAAGTTGACCTGCGTAAATTTTTGAAGGGCGAAACGACCGGACATAATATCACGCTCAAAGACGGCGATTTTGTCTATATCGGCAGCAATCATAAAGCTACGTTCTACAAAGATATTGCACCGTTCTTTAGTTCCGCTTATCATATAACTCACTTATAATAAAGAGAGAAATGCTATGTCAGAAGAAATAATCATTGACGTTGGCGCACTTTTTAGGGCACTCAAGAAACATTTTAAAATTATAATAGGCGTTGCGATATTGTGTGCACT
The DNA here is from genome assembly GCA_002448305.1 of Selenomonadales bacterium UBA7018. Taxonomy (GTDB): domain Bacteria; phylum Bacillota; class Negativicutes; order Selenomonadales; family Selenomonadaceae; genus Quinella. Next base: position 44,856 of record DJWY01000037.1, on the reverse strand, counting down.
TGTAGGCTTAATTTACTGCAAAGTGAAAACGCCTGTTTATATTTCTTATTCCTCTGTCAGAATCCAACAGCCTAGTAGCTTAAAAAATTTTCTGGAACAAAAAATAATAAATTCCTCCTTGATAAATATCCGTATATACACCTACACGGAGATTTTGAAAAGTCGCAGTGTCGTTCAAAAGGTTATCGAAGAAAATCAAATCACAGATTCTAGCGGGAAGTTGATTTCTTATAACGATTATCTTAAAAATAACCTCGTTACGGAAATGGTTAGAGACACCGAAATTTTACAAATAGCGATAAAGGACCTCGAACCCGAAAGAGCGCAGAGGATTAATAAAAAACTTATCGAAGAATTTCTGAACCGGTTGACGGAATTGGCGCGAGGTCAGCAAAAAAATACGCGCGAATTTTTAGAAGAGCGCGTAAAAATTTCCCAAAAAGATTTAACTGCCGCCGAAACTGCCCTTAACAATTTCAAGCGCGATAATGTCATTTATACGCCCGATGCCAGAATGGAAAGGCTTTCTCATCAGATGACTTTGATTGATAAAATGCAGGCGGAAAATCAATTCAACCTTGAATCGGCGCAATCTAAAAATTCTGTCGTGAACAGCCAAATTGATAACAATATGCTTGCCTTCGCCGACAATACCACGCTTAGAAATTATCAAAACAAAATCGCCGAATTGGAAGCGCAGAGGATTGAGTATCTCGAAAAATACACTGAAGAACATCCCAAAGTTAAGGAAATCACTGAGGCTATCGCGAATATAAAAAAGGAGTTAGACGGCGAAATAAAAAGAATAATAAATAGGGAAGTTGTAACAGAAAATGAAGTTTACGAATATCTTCTCCGCGACAAATTTACAAGCGAAGCAGATATAAAAGTCGCCAAAAATAATCTTGCGATATTGGACGAAATCGCCGCGCAATATCAAACTGAATTGGCTGACTTGTCGGACACTGAACGCCAATATTTAAAGCTCACTCGCGATTTATCGCTTGCCCAAGAAATTTACGTGATGCTATCGAAAAATTTGGAAGAAGCGCGCGTAGCTGAAGCGTCAATCTCAAATGAAGTGCAACTTATTGACGAACCGAGCTTTCCACAACACCCTTCTGAACCTAGAATGACTAGAGTTATACCGATTGCATTTATAGCGGGATTATTTTTCGCGTGCTTTGCCGTGATTATCAGAGAACTTTATAACAGCACCTTCCGAAAAGCTGAAGAAATCCGCGAAGTATTTAAGCTACCAGTTTTAGGCGAAATTCCTTTCGACAAGAAAAAGAATGTCAACTTGACTGATTTTTATATGAAAATCGCTATGAATTTTAAACATCTTTTGAAATCTGAGCCGCAAATAATTACTGTGGTGAGCGCGGTGGCGAAAGAGGGCAGAAGCAGTATCGTTAAAAATTTGGGTAGCACACTTGCTAGCGAAAATTTCAAGGTCGTTATAGTCAATGGCGATTTAAGGAACCCCGCGCAACTTTTCGACGTACCAAGCGCACCCGGCATTACAGAAAAATTTTCTGATTTAGCGGAAGTTGTTCAGAAAACTAAGACTGAAAATTTATTCGTGATTCCGAGCAATTCCACTGCAAAAAATCCCGCCAGGCTTTTATCCGATAAAGTCGTTGCCGAAAATCTCCTAATGCTTAAAGAAAATTTCGATTTAATTCTGATTGATACGCCGCCAATGTTGAATTTCCCCGACGCTTTGATTTTGAATGATTGCGCCGACGGTTTAATTTTAGTTGTTGAAGCAAATAAAACCAAATTGAAATCCGTTCGCGAAGTCAAATTGCAACTTGAGCAAGTCAACGGAAATATTATCGGCATCATTTTGAACAAGGTTAGAGAATAAAAAATGAAAACTAAAATTTGCGCTGTAATAATTCTTTTGCTGTCGATGCTTTTTACTGGTTGTTTCAGTGAAGAGGCTTCCGACGAAATAAAAATTGGCATGATTAAATATCTCAACGCCAGCGAAGAAAATATGAATGAGCTGATTAAAAAGATTGAACAGAAAAACGGCGAGAATTTGTCCAATTATTCCACCGTTTACTATGACACTTTGAATTCAATGGAAATGGGCTTGAACGCCGGAAATATCGCCGAGATGAGCACTTATCGGAGCGTCTCGAATTATATAACGGGTCATAATTCCGAGTTGGTTCCGGCTCCTATCGCCTTTAAGTTGAGCGATTCTTTTTGCTGTGCTTTTCGTCAAGAAGATTCAGCTTTAAGAGATGACTTCGACAAGGCTTTAAAATCAATGATTGATGACGGAACTTTGATAACTTTGACCAACCAATATGTAACGAATTTTTCAACTGGTGAGGAGCCGCAAGCGATTGATATGCCGCGACTTAACGGAGTGCAGACGATAAAAGTTGCGGTGACGGGCGACTTGCCGCCGCTCGACTTGATAAAAGCTGACGGGACGCCAGCCGGATTCAATACCGCTGTGCTTGCTGAAATTTCTAAGCGCATTAACAAAAATATTGAGCTAGTGTCAATCGAGAGCGGTGCGCGTGCTTCGGCTTTGATGAGTGGAGTTGCCGACGTACTTTTTTGGGCAAGGCAACCCGATGATAATTCTGATTTGCCCGTTGACATTGACCAACCCGACGGCATTATTTTTTCCACGCCTTATTTCTCTGATAAAATTACCCATTTGAAATTGAAATGAATCGCTCACAGAAATTCAAACTCAATTCACTGACTGCACTTTTGCGGCAAGCCGTAACGATTTTGTGCGGTTTCATTTTGCCAGCTTATATCCTGCAAACTTTCGGCTCGGCGATAAACGGGCTAATCTCTTCAATTACGCAATTTTTAGCGTTTATAACTTTGCTAGAAATGGGCATTGGTCCCGTGATTCAGTCCAATTTGTACAAGCCGCTTGCCGAAGGCGATACCGAATCTGTCAGCAAAATTATTGTCTCTTCGACGAAATTTTTCCGGCGGCTCGCCTACATTTTCATTGCCTACATAATTTTTCTTTTGATTTTCTATCCGCTGATTGTTCAATCTTCCTTCGACCATTTTTTTAGCGCGTCGCTGATTCTGATTATTTCTGTCGGCACGCTTACGCAATATTACTTCGGGATTTCGTTTAATCTCCTACTTAGCGCAGACCAACGCAATTATATTCCAATGCTGATTCAAACCGGCGTTATCGCGCTCAATACTTTAGTTAGCGTCCTTTTGATGAAAGCCGGCGCAAGTGTTCATCTTGTAATGCTTGCTACGGCTTTTATTTTTGTGCTCCGCCCGCTTGCACTGGTTATCTATGTTAAAAAGCATTACGTCCTTGACGAAAAAATCAACTACGACACCGAGCCGATTAAACAAAAATGGAATGGCTTCGCGCAACATTTCGCGGCGGTCGTCACTGCTAATGCCGACGTTGTGATATTGACAATGTTTTCTTCGCTGGAAAATGTTTCCGTCTACGCGATTTATGCTTTGGTCGTGAACGGTATGACAAGCGCAGTCGTCACTTTCACGACGGGAATTTCATCAATGTGGGGAAATATGTTGGCGCGTGGCGAATTGGACGTTTTGAAAAAATCTTATGAGCGCGTAGAAATTTTCACGCACACCGGAGTTACTTGGGCTTTCACTACGACTGCGATTTTGATTGTGCCATTCGTCACGGTCTACACCAAAAATATTTCCGACGCAAATTATACGGTTCCGACGTTCGCGCTAATTTTTACTGCCGCTTACGGCTTGCGTTGCATTCGCATTCCTTATCTTTGTATAACTCACGCCGCAGGGCATTACAAACAAACGCAGAACGGCGCATTGATTCAGATGATTTTAAATCTTATAATCTCTCTGGCGTTGGTGATTCCTTTCGGCTTAATCGGTGTGGCAGTCGGAACTTTGGTCGCTATGACTTATCATACATTTTATTTCGCGTGGTATCTGCGAAAAAATGTTTTGAATCGCGATTTTATTCACTTCCTAAAACATTTGGCAGTTGATGCTTTGGCAATTTTGCTAATGTACTTTGCCGCAAGCAACTTTAGCCTCAACGACGTTTCTTATTATGCGTGGTTTGTTTTGGCAATAAAAGTTTCGCTGATTACTTTGCCAATTTGCTTGCTCGTCAACTTCAGCTTTTACCGATTAAAAATCTCGTTACCTTGAACCGGTTAAAAATCACACAGATTATAGCGCAGATAGAAATTGCCGCCGCGAAATTTATCAGGGCAAGTCCGCCCGGCGGAATAATTCCGTTGAAAGTCGCGATTGAGCAATAAATAATTTGCTGATGAACTAAGTACATTGTAAGAGAATTTTCCTTGAAGAAATTGTAAAGCGGCGTGCTCCAAATTTCGGCGTCTTGGAATTTTTGTATCAGGGCAACTGCCATGAAAATACCCGCCGTAATCGTAAAGAAATCAATGACGTAGCGAATAATTTTAATAGTCGTCGAGTGTTCAAAGCTAAGATAGTAGCCGACGCTGAACAAAATAAAATGCGGTAGGGCGAATTTATACCACGCGGCGAGTTGCGGATTATTTTTCCTGTAGACCATGCCCATAACGAAAAATGCTAAGTGGACGAAGGCGGCGGGCAAATTTAGCGGAGCATGAAAAAAATAAAGTCCCATGCCGAAAAGATAACTGATGAAAGTTAGCGCGGCGATTTGATAAAGTTTCAGCGATTGAATTTTATCGGCAAGCGGATAAACTATCACGAACAAAAAGAACAGCATTAAGAGATACCAAAGTTGCGCGGGAGCATAGCCCAAAACGTAATTGTTAAATATCTCTGCGGCGGAAGCGTGATAAAAATAAACTTGGAAGGGCACGCACCAAAACGCCGCCAAAAATACATACGGCACCATGAGCCGCACCGCTTTTTTCTTGACGAAGTCTGTAAAAATTTTGTACTTGCCCTTCTCGAATTTTATAAACTGAAATAAATAGCCCGATACGAAAGTAAAAACGTAAATATTGACCGTTGCCATTTCTCTTGATATGAAAGCCAGAATCGGTGCTTCTTGAGCGGGCGTCATAACTGTAAACCAATTACCCCAATAAAAAGCCATCGAGTGCGTCGCGATAACTAAAATCATCATTAAGGTCTTGGCTTGGTCGCAAAATAAAATTTTCTTTTTCATTAGTCTCTGCGGAATAAATCTCGCGTATAAACTTTATCTTTCACGTCGTCAAGTGCGCTGTCATAACGATTGGTGATAATGCACTGACTTAGCTTTTTGAATTCGGACAAGTTATTGACGATTTTACTATTGAAAAAAGTTGCGCCGTCAGAGAGCGTCGGTTCATAAATTATAATGGTCGCGCCCTTAGCTTTGATTCTTTTCATGACGCCTTGAATAGACGATTGGCGAAAGTTATCGCTACCGGTCTTCATGGCAAGTCGGTAAACGCCAATAACAATATTGCCCTCGCGCTCAACTGAGTAACTTTCATTTTGCTTGTAAGCTCCAGAAAGTTCCAAAATTCTGTCGGCAATAAAATCTTTGCGCGTGCGATTACTCGTAACTATAGCCTCAATTAAATTTTCCGGAATGTCTTGGTAATTCGCTAAAAGTTGTTTAGTATCTTTAGGCAAACAGTAGCCGCCGTAGCCGAAAGACGGATTGTTATAATGATTGCCAATGCGCGGGTCGTAGCAAATGCCGTCGATTATGTCGCGAGTGTTAAGCCCTTTCATTTCGGCGTAGGTATCTAGCTCGTTAAAGAAGGCGACGCGCAACGCAAGATAAGTGTTGGCGAAAAGTTTAACGGCTTCGGCTTCAGTCAATCCCATAAGCAATGCCGGAACATTTTCTTTCAAAGCCGCGTCGCGCAAAATGTCGAGAAAAGTTTGAGCCTTTTCGACTTGCACGGCGTCATTTAAATCAGTGCCGACGATAATTCGCGACGGATAGAGATTATCGTAAAGTGCTTTGGATTCACGCAAAAATTCGGGGCTGAACAGAATATTTTTCGTAGAAAATTTTTCGCGCATAGATTTAGTAAACCCGACAGGAATTGTACTTTTGATGACCATGACTGCATTGGGATTTGTTTTTGTGACGACCTCAATAACTGATTGAACAATAGAAGTGTCAAAGAAATTTTTATGTGGGTCGTAATTGGTCGGCACGGCGATAATCACAAAGTCAGCATTTTTGCAAGCGGATTCGGAATCAGAAGTGGCAGTCAAGTCAAGATTTTTTTCAGCGAGGAATTTTTCAATGTACTCATCTTTAATGGGCGATTTACGAGCGTTGAGCAGGGCAATTTTTTCCTGCGATACGTCAACCGCCGTCACGCAATGATTTTGCGCCAGTAAAGTCGCCAACGACATTCCAACATAGCCCAAGCCAAATATAACTATATTTTTTTTCATGAAAAACGTTGCCGCGTTTGACAATTTCTTACTAGAATTTATAATTAACGGCAACAGGCACACCTCCTATATTAAATTAATTCTAGCATTCGAGGGAAATTTTGTACAGACGGAAACGGGGTTTTCCAATGAATTTTAACTTTAAGCTAATCCGAAAAGAAAATGTGAAGTTTTTAATATTGGACGCATTGATTTTAATTCTGCTTCCGATTTTAACTGCGTACTTGCGCTTTGAAGGACAAGAATTAAATTTATACAGAGCGTATCTTGAATCGTGGACGCCAATTTTGGCAATAATTTCGCTCGTGATTTTTGTCCTCTGCGGAATGTATCGCCGCCTGTGGATATACGCGGGCTTGCGTGATTTTTTGGTAATATTAAAATCGGTGACGTTATCGACGGCGAGTTCATTTTTATTTCTACTGATAACGAGCGTGCAAATCCCCGAAAGTTTTTTCCTGACGGAATTTCTTTTGGGGTGCATACTGTTTTCAGCGACGCGCTTAACATTGCAATTTGAAAAGCTCGTGCGCAAAGAAAATCTCAAATTTTTTATCTTAGACGCGGTGATAATATCTGCGTTGCCGTTCGCGATAACTTACGCGCTGTATTCGGCGGAGGAGCTATCGCTTTTCCTGATTTACGTAAAATCTTGGGACGTAACAATAACAATCTCGACGCTGATAATTTTTTACATGTTCGGGCTTTACGGCAGAATATGGAACGAGGAAGACTGGCGAACGTTTTTATCGATAATCGCCGCCGTAACGGTTTCCGTAGCTTTATCCTTTTTTATGCTCAGAATTTTACGGACGCCGTTGCCGAAATTAATTTTCTTGGCGCAATGGCTTTCGGAAATTGTTTTAATCACGGGCGGGCGAGTTCTCTATAAATTGAAATACGGCGATGAAGTCAGCGCAAATAAAGTCAAACGGGTTGCGATAATCGGAGCAGGCTCGGCGGGCGCAATGCTCCTTCGCGAGATTCGCGCTCAAGCTCCAAATATGGAAGTTGTTTGCTTTGTCGACGACGACCAGGAAAAAATTGGAAGTAAACTTAATGGCGTCCCGATTTACGGCGACATCACCGCAATAAATAGGATTGCCCGCAAGTTTAACATACGCGAAATAATAATCGCGATACCGTCAGCAAATGGGCTTGTTTTGCGCCGTATTAATGAGCATTGCCGCAAAACTGATTGCGTGATTAAAAATGTGCCCGGCATTATCGACTTGGTTAATAAGCGCGTGAGTTTGAATGAAGTTCGCAAAATTAGCTTGGAAGATTTATTGCGCCGCGAGCCAATTCAAATGGACATGGAAAAAATCACTGAATATATTGTCGGAAAAGTTGTCTTGATAACGGGCGCGGGAGGTTCAATCGGTTCCGAACTTTGCCGACAAATTTCAAAAGTCGGGGCGCATACGATTTTACTTTTGGGGCGCGGCGAAAATTCTATCTACGAAATTCATCGTGAGCTGATTGAAAAATATCCTAATCAAAATTATCAAGCACTGATTGCAAACGTGACTGACGCTGAACGCATGCGCGAAATTTTCGTGACGTATCGTCCAAATGTCGTCTTCCATGCCGCCGCGCATAAACATGTTCCGCTAATGGAGGCGCAACCAGATGAGGCGGTTCGGAATAATATTTTCGGCACAAGGAATGTCGCAATGTTGGCGGACGAATTTGAATGCGATATGTTTCTTTTGGTCTCGACGGATAAGGCGGTTAATCCTACAAGCGTCATGGGCGCGACTAAGCGCGTAGCCGAACTCGTTCTGCAGGATATTCAACGCAATAGCAAAACCCGTTTTGTTTGCACGCGCTTTGGAAATGTTTTGGGAAGTCGCGGAAGTGTCGTGCCGCTTTTCAAAAAACAAATTGCTAATGGCGGTCCCGTGACGGTTACACACCCCGAAATGATTCGCTACTTTATGACGATTCCGGAAGCTGTGCAATTAGTTTTGCAAGCCGGCTCTCAAGCGCAAGGCGGCGAAGTTTTCCTATTTGATATGGGAAATCCCGTCAAGATTAAGGACATGGCGGAAGATTTGATAAAGTTGCACGGCTTGGAGCCTGGCAAGGATATTGAAATTATTTATACCGGAATGCGACCCGGCGAAAAACTTTACGAGGAACTTTTGACTGCTGAAGAGGGCACAACCAGTACAACTCACCAGAAAATTTTCAAGGCAAAAGTTATGATTGTCGACCACGAAATTATAAAAAAGGAACTCGAAAAGCTTTGGGCTACTCGCGACCGCGAAAAAATTCTTCAGGTATTCCACGAATTGATACCGACTTATCATGATGAAAAAATAAAGTGAGGGAAATTTTTATGTTTAATCCGTCTAAAAATTTTAAGCCGTTTGGAAATAAAATATGGCTGGCTTCGCCGACTATGCACGGCGACGAGCAAAAATTTGTTCAAGAGGCGTTCGATACAAATTGGGTGTCGACCGTCGGCGCAAATCTGAACGAACTGGAAAAAAATATTTGCAAATACGTCGGCTGTAAATATGCTGTGGCGTTGGCGTCCGGAACTTCGGCTTTGCACCTTGCAGTTAAGTTAGCGGGCGTCAAGGCGGGCGATAAAGTTTTTTGCTCCGATTTGACTTTCAGCGCGACTGTTAATCCGGTACTTTACGAAAAGGGCACACCAATTTTTATTGATAGCGAGCGCGACACTTGGAATTTAAATCCCGCCGCCCTCGAACGCGCTTTTAAAATTTTTCCCGACGTCAAAGTTGTAATCGTCGCCAATCTCTATGGCACGCCCGCTAAACTCGACGAAATTCAAAAAGTTTGCAAAGAACATTCCGCAATTCTGATTGAGGATGCAGCAGAATCTTTAGGCGCGAATTACAAAGGGCAACAGACCGGCACTTTCGGACAATTCAACGCAATTTCTTTTAACGGCAACAAAATCATTACAACTTCGGGCGGCGGCATGCTCCTGACTGATGACGAAAAAGCCGCTAAGCTTGCCCGCAAATGGTCGACGCAAAGCCGCGAGCCTGCCGCATGGTATCAGCATATCGACATTGGCTATAACTATCGCATGAGCAATATTGTAGCGGGAATCGGGCGCGGGCAACTTCTCCACATTCAAGAACATATAGCCGCCAAGAAGAAAATTTACGAACGGTATCGCGACGGCTTGAAAGATTTGCCCGTTACGATGAATCCCTACGACGAAAAAATTATGTCGCCGAATTTCTGGTTGAGTTGCCTTTTGATTGACGAAAAATTTATGTGCCGTCAAGTTCGTTCCGATAATCAAGCACTTTTCATAGCTGAACACGGCAAGACTTGCCCGACTGAAATTTTGGAGACGCTCGCGAAATTCAATGCGGAAGGTCGCCCGATTTGGAAGCCTATGCACCTTCAGCCGATTTATTATAATAATTCATTTGTCGCGGAAAATGACGGCGAAGACGTTGGCGCAGATATTTTCAATCGCGGGTTGTGCTTGCCCAGTGATATTAAAATGACGGAAACGCAGCAGGATAAGATTATTGAAATTATTCGTGCGTGCTTTGAGTGATTGCCATGTATAAATCATTTTTCAAAAGACTTTTCGATATAATCATTTCCGGAACAATGCTAATTTTGCTGTCGCCGGTGCTGGCGTATTTAGCCTACTCAATCAAAAAAAATCTCGGCTCGCCGGTTATCTTCTCGCAAATCCGACCAGGTAAAGATGGGAAACTTTTCCGCATGTTCAAATTCCGCTCAATGACCGACGCCCGCGACGCGAACGGAAAACTTTTGCCCGATGAAGACCGCTTGCCGCCATTCGGAAAAAAATTGCGGGAATCTTCGCTTGACGAATTGCCGGAGCTTTGGAATATTTTCAAAGGCGATATGAGTTGCGTAGGACCGCGCCCGCAACTTGTCCGCGATATGGTTTTTTTTACGCCCGAAGAAATGAAGCGTCAATCAGTTTATCCGGGCTTGACCGGACTGGCGCAAATTTCCGGACGCAATAACATTAGCTGGAAACAAAAATTTTTCTACGACCTTAAATATATCAAGGATATAAACTTTTTCGAGGACGTGCGCATAATGTGGCGGACGGTGTTCAAAGTCAGCGCGAAAGAAGATATTGCAACTGACGGCATGGCGACTGCCGAAGATTACGGCGACTGGCTACTTGGTAGCGGAATTATCACCCGCGCCGAATATGACGCCAAGCAAAAGGAAGCGTTGAAACTTCTGGAAGAGTTTCGCGGTTGAGGTAGTGTTATGGAAAAATATAGCGTGTTGATGTCGCTTTACAAAAAGGAACACCCCGAATTTTTGCGCGTCGCGATTGATTCAATGATAAATCAAACTTTGCCGCCCGCCGAAATAGTTCTTGTTGAAGACGGCGAATTGACGCCCGAACTTTATGCCGTCGTCGATGAGTACGAAAAAAATTATCCCGAACTGTTTAACATCGTCAAGAACGAAAAAAATTTGGGCTTAGGGCTTGCGCTAAATGAAGGCTTGAAAGTTTGCAAATATGAACTCGTAGCGCGCATGGATACCGACGACATTAGCAAGCCGACTCGTTGCGAAAAACAAGTTCAGCGATTCAGCGAAAAGCCGGAACTTTCGATAGTCGGTTCCCATATTGATGAATTTATCGGCGACAAAAGCAATGTAATTTCTCAACGGCGCGTGCCGACTGATTCCGATTCGATTTACAATTTTGCTAAGCGTCGTTCCGCCTTCAATCACCCCGCCGTTATGTATAAAAAATCTGCGGTGCAAGCTGTCGGCGGCTATGGAAATTTGCGGCGCAATCAGGACGTTGATTTATTCGGGCGCATGTTGTTTAGCGGTTGCAAGGCTGAAAATATCGACGAGGCGTTATTATGGTTTCGTTCGTCCGCTGAACTTGCTAAGCGGCGCAAAAGTTGGGAAAATACTTGGAGTTACATTGCGACGATTAAAAAATTTTGGCAAATGGGCTACAGTAGTTTTCTGGACTTCGCGATAGTTTTTACTGCGCAACTCGGAATTTATCTAATGCCGGTCGCCCTGCAAAATTGGATTTACAAAATGTTCTTGAGAAAATGAGGTCGTCGCCATGAAAGTTTTATTTGTCTCGAAATTGGAAGGGGAATTATTCAAAGGACCTTCAAACAGCGTGCCCGCGCAGGTCAAAGCGCAATCGAAATTCGACGAAGTTTTTTGGCTCAATATGACTGACATTTGGCTTGACGTTTGGACGGCGGACAGTTTTAAATTTGCTTACGGCGCGAAGTATTCCAAAGCCGGACTTGCTGAAGTCGAGAAACTTTTTGCGCGACCGGACTTAATTATTTTTGAAGGCTTTTACGAATATCCTTTTTCAAAACTCGCCGACGACGCCACCAAAGAAAAAATCCCCTACATTTTGATTCCGCGCAGTCAGTTGACCGTCAAAGCTCAAAAGCAAAAGGCTTGGAAAAAATTTCTAGGCAATATGGTTTACTTCAATAAATTTGCTAGCAACGCCGCCGCGATTCAATACTTGACGCCCCAAGAGCAAGCCGAATCCGAAAAATGGGACTTCAAAAATTTTGTTATTCCTAACGGCATGACGACGCGAAAATATTTTAAGCGCGAATTCAATCCCGCCGCACTGAACGCCGTTTATATCGGGCGAATTAATATTTATCAAAAGGGCTTAGATTTGCTTATTAAAGCTTGCTCGTCAATTAAAAGCAAATTGCTCGCGAAAAATTTCCGCTTGAATATTCACGGCGTCACGACCGGAGCCGCCGCTAAAGATGCCGAAGAAATTTCCGCCATGCTCGACGAATACCAACTGCACGACATGATTAAAATTTGTCCGCCGGTCTTCGCCGAAGAAAAAAGTAACGTCCTGCAAAATGCCGATATGTTCATAATGACTTCGCGCTTTGAAGGAATGCCTATGGCACTTCTTGAGGCTTTAAGCTATAGCTTGCCTTGTTTCGTGACGACCGGAACGAATATGGCGGAGGAAATTCAATCGGCGGGCGCGGGGCGTATCGCTCAAATTGACGAAAAAAATATTGCCGACGAACTCGCTAAAATGATTGAAAATTTCCCTTCAACCTGCGCGAACATGGGCAAAAATGCAAATATCCTTTCGCAAAAATATTCGTGGGACGAAATTGCTAAAAAGTCTCACGAAATTTATAGAGAGCTATTGCAATGAAATTTACAATCAAAACGCGCTACGCCTTGCCGATTGGGAGCAAGACACTAGAAGAAAAAATTCCGGATTTAATTTTGCTGGCGTATATGACTTTTGTTTATATCTGGAATTATTCAATAGGATTTAGCGGCGCGATTAAATACGGGATTCATTTTTCCGTTGCGGCAATATTTTTTTTGCTGGCAATTTTCAAGCTGAAATGCTTCCTCATGACTTCCTTTGAAAAAATTTTCCTGCTGTTTATAGCATTTTGCGCCATATCAATTCCTTTCGCGCTAAATCCTTCCGACGCTTTGAGCAGATGCGAAACCTTGACGATTTATTTTATAATCCTGACTTCAATTCACATCTATGTTGTCAAAGAAAATAAGTTGGAGTGGCTAATTTTCGCGCTGTGCTTCGCTGGAATTGCTCTTGCAATCTACAATTTCTATTTTTACGGCGTGGGAACTTATCTTGAGAAATTGGCGAGCGGCAAGCGCGTCGGCGGCGAAATTATGAACGTCAATGTTATCGGCAAATTCTGTAGCTTTTCCGCGATTATCTGCTTTTGGTACGCCACTTACAAAAATAAAATTTGGTACTATGCTCCGATGATTCTTTGTACGTTTATTGCGCTGGGCGTCGGTAGCAGGAAATCTCTTAGTGCGCTGATTTTGGGTTGCTGTATGCTCTATCTGTGCAAAGGTAGCTTGCGGCAGAAATTAAAAGGCGTCGTGATGGTAATTTTATTTCTCTCCGCGTTCGTGATGATTTTGCAACTGCCGATTTTTGAACGAACTGCTCAACGTTTTGAAGGCTTCGTAGCTATTTTCAGCGATTCAGACAGGGTACAGGATACCGACCACTCGACTTATCTGCGAACTTTGCTAATAAAGCACGGCTTGGAAGATTTTAAAGACTCGCCGCTAATGGGCGTTGGCATAAACAATGCGCATTATCTCGGAATAAAATACACCGGCTATGATTTTTATATGCATAACAATTACGTCGAACTTTTGGTATCAATCGGGATAATCGGCGCGGTGATTTACTATTTGCTCTTGCTCTATCCGCTGATAAAACTTTTCCGACCCGCGCTCAATCACGACGGAACAGCGATATTGCTGGAAGTATTTTTAGTTCTAAATTTGATTCTGGACGTTGGGCAAGTAACCTACGCGAACATTGACAATTATTTTTTGATATTGGCGGCGCACGTGAAAGCCCGACAATTACGCTTGCAAGGGACTTAGGGCAGAGAAATCATATCGCCCAAGATTTTATTCCACTTATCAGGCTTGAACGTTCCTAAGCCCGCGTTCGGATAAAAAGTTATCTCGCCGAAGTAAACTTTATTGGCGACTTCGTAAAAATCAACTCGTCTGAATATCGAATTTTGAGCTAAAGTCGCGGCAAGCTTTTTCATTAGCTCGAAGTTTTTCGGACGAGCTATTTTTTTTGCGCTGTGATGAACATTTTTCGACAAGCCGATAAATTCTTGATGAACCCAATTCATATCGAAAAAATCAATGCTTTCATCGGTGCGCCGGTCGCTTATCACTTGGCAAAATTTCGGCACGCCATTAAAGCAATAAAATTTGTAGTCGGTTAGGTCGGAGCTTACCTCCTGCATAAATTTTTCCGCCAAAATGCGCGGCTTAACATCTTTGTAAACCCATTCGCGAGCATAGCGATATAAATTCCTGCCCAAATGCTTTTCCAAAATCTTCCGCGCCTTTTCCTTATCAAACGCCGCTTTATTTTTAACAATCACAATGCCGCCGGAATCGTGCGTGCACTTCAACACAAATTCATTTGGCAGAGCGTCAAAATTAATCTCGTCGAAACTATTCCAAACGCCGTACGACGGAATTATAAATTCTTCGCCGATAATCTGCGCGACATAAATTTTTGCTTCTGCCTTGTCGACCATTAAATTATATTTCGGGTCGCGGTCATTGAGTTTCAGCCACTGAATTTTTTCGCAAAAAGTTTCGGGCTTTTCCAAATTCAATTTCTGCCCCGTATGCAAATAAAATTGCTCGGAAATAAAGTCCACGTCAGCTTTACTATCATAAAATCCCAAAATAGCATTGACATCAAAGCGATATGCCGAATCAGAAATATATTTTATTCCCTTGCGCAAAATTTCAGTTGCCGACAAGATTATTCCCTCCTCGTTCTTGTATTTTTGGAATGGTATCATAAAAAAGTAATTCAAACAATAGAAAAACCCCTCGACATAATCGCCGAAGGGTTTTTAATCGCTTAGTTTGTTTTCAAAATTATTTAGCTATCCAAGCGGCTTGCGCGTGATTAGCGGAGAATTTGGAGCCGTCAGCAAGTTGATAGGTAACATTGGCGTTGCTATTGACTTGCAACAAGCCGCCGTCTTTGAAGTTAATCGAAACGGCATCGCCAGTAATGGAAGTGCCGCTAATCTGGTCAAGCGTCACCGTCGAAAGATAAACAATGTCGCCGTCGTGCGCACTTGCTATCGTGTCGTTGCCGTTGCCCTGCAGGTAGTAGAAAGTATTTTTGCCCGTGCCGCCAACTAACAAATCATCGCCGCCGTTGCCGCCCCATAAAGTCGCGTCGCCTTGTCCCGCAAATATTCTGTTATCAAGGTCGTTACCAGCCAAAGAAGTTTTTCCTTGAGCGGTTGAGGCGTCAAGCGTTCTTATGTCGCCGTCGAAGGTTTTACCGTGCGAACCGTCAAGCCATATTTCCGCGCTTTCGCCAACAGTTAAAGTCGCGTTCTGCGCCGTCGCTACGAAATAATTTGCCGCCGCGTTGTACGTCAGATTTTCATCAGCTACAGCCACGAAATTATTTATCTTAAAGTTTTTGCCCTGAGCGTCAGCAAGCGTCAAAACAGCCGAGCCGCCAATTTCCATGCGCACGCCGCCCGCTTTGTCAATCCGAACGTTCGTAACTGCATTGGTGCCGACATTGATTTTATCTCCGTCAAAGTCGAAATTGCTGATAACGTCGCGCCCGCTGTCCTTGTCGAATATATATTCCGTCGTGCCGTTACTGGTCAAAGTTTCATTTTGCGAAGAACTAATCAAAGTATTCAGCCCGCCGCCTACCGTCACCCGATTTATTCCGTTGAAATTTTCCCTAAGGTCAATCGTCATGGAATCGTTAAAGCCGGTGAAGTCCACGCCGGATTTTTCCCCGTAGTAAACGTCCGCTAAGTCGTCGCCCACTGACATAACCGCGCCCGCTTGCGCTATCGCCGTTTTTCTTTCCTTGCCATTTATAACCGTCAGAATTCTTGCCGCGCCACCTTCCGACGAAATGTTTTCCAAAGTCGCCCGCGCTGTTCCGCTCTTGACGCTGACTTTTTCGCCGTCAAAGCTGAAATCGTAATTTGTCGCGCTGACTGAAACTTTGTCGCCGCCGTCGAAAGTAGCGTTAAAGTTATCGATTGTATTCTTTCCGTTAAGTAGAATCGTTGATTCGCTGTTGTCGTCGAGGTAAATTTGATTTTGTCCTTTGCCGCCCGTGATTGTCGAATTATTTCCGCCAACCAGAATTAAACTTCCTTTTTCTTTACTCGCGTCAAGTTTGGAATCATCGGAGACAAAGCCAACTTTCTGCGTTTCGCCTGCCGTGTCGACGAAATTAATTATCCTGGAATCAGCGTCTTCAGCGAAAGTTACCCGCGCAGAATTTACTTCTAATCTGCCGTCGTCGTAAGTTATTTCTTTTTCTTCGATAGCCTCGCCGATATTTTCATTTTCAGCCAGGAAAGCCGCGCCGCTGGACGCTTTGTAATTCTCGACAGTGGCTCTACCTTGAGCCGCAAAAATTTCAGTCGCGCCGCCGGCTTTTAAGTCAATGTCGACGTTGTTGCCCGAAGTGTAAATCGTATCGCGACCTTTGCTAGCTGTTATGTTGACTTTGGCAGAAGTATTTTCGACAACTACCGCTTCGCCGCCTAAAAGCGTAACATTTCTATTATCAGCGTTCACGGTGACGACAGCGGAATTATCTTTGGTGAGCTTGTCCAAAATTTCTTCCGCAGTATCGAGTTTTGCTGAATTCGCTAATCCGACGAAAGTACTATTGTCTTTTGCGGTTAAAGTTTTGCCGTTGACGACGAAGGAGCCGCCCTTAGCCGTCTGCAAGCTCGCGCCTTTATCCAGTCCGGAAATCTCATTGACTTTGCCGTTTTCGTCCGCCGAGAAGGTCACAGAGTCGGCTCCCGTAACTTTGAAATCATCTTCGCCGATGAAAAATTCGCCGCTCTCCTTAGTCACGAACTTAACTTTTTCGCCGGAATTTTGCGCAGTCACGGCATTTGCCAGCCCAGTTACTTTCAACGCGCCGTCAGTAACTGTCAGCGTTATTTCGTCCGAATTGTCGACCGAAATTTTTGCGCCGTTAATCGTCATGTTGTTTAAGTCGCCGCAAGTGAACGAGCCGTTCTGGAGATTTTCTATCGCGGTAATTTTTTCGCCGTCGCCAGTAACGCTGAAATTGTCTTCGTTGTTGATTGTAATTCCTGCAAGGTCAAGCCCGCCGAGTTTGCCGCTTATCGTCCCAACGAAATTTTCTATTGAATTCGTTTTCAAAGTTCCTGCAAAGTTGTCTGACGTAGTGAAAGTTTTGCCGCTAACGGTTATTTCGCCTGCGCCGCTTATCGCTATTTCATCTACGCCGCCGTTCTCGACCACTTCAACCGCATTTCGCGCAAGTTTTATAGTAATTAACGATTCGTCGCTAAGGAAAATGCTAGTGTCTTTAGTGCCAGTCACGCAGAATTTCTTGCCGTTGAAAATGATTTCGTCGTTGAAGTCGCCTTCTATCTGGTAAGCTTCTTTGTCAGGATAGAAAGTGTCAGTCACGATTTCGCTAACGTTGCCACTCGCGTCCAGTTTGAAAATTGTTTTGTCGGCGGAAGTCGTGAAAGTTTTGCCGTTAATGGTGAACGTATCGTGAGCAGTCGTCTCAATGTAAACGTTTTGGGCGTCGTCCTTTACGACAAAGTTAGTGCTATCAGTCACCTTGACGAAAACGCCGTTGACTGTTAATCCTTCCGAAAAGTCGCCAATTACTTCATCTAAATTATCTGTCGTTGTAAGAGTTATCGTGGCGAAATTTTCCTCAACTAGCGGACTTGTGCTCGTTTCAGTCTCTGCAACATTTGCCAACAAATTATCAGCAGTACTTTGCGCCTTTTCGAGTCCGGAAACGTTGCCTTCTTCGTCAAGCGTGAAAGTTTTGCCGGCGTTCGTCTCGAATTTATTACCGCTGAAAATAATCGTGCCGTCAGCGGAAGTCGTCAATTTTTCCGCGCCGCCCAATTCGTACACGCGAACATTTTTCCGATAAGTTTTGCCGTCCGTCGTAACCAAATCGCCCGCGACGTTTGATATTTCCGTAATATTTTCGCCGTCGCTGGTGACTTTTATCGAACTTGCGCCGGTCAACCTAACTGTCTTGCCGTTCACGCTGACTTCGTTTTCAAAATTGCCCTCAACCGAGCCTTGCAAGCCGTTAATTTCAGCAACATTTCCGTGAGAATCCGTCAGGAAAGTTACGCCGTCGGAGTCGCCGCTTATCTTGTACTGCCTGCCGTGTATTGAAAATTCGCCGCTTTCGGTCGTAATTATCGAAACATTTGCCAAGCCGTTGCCGGTTATTTGCGCCGAATTTTTGACGCCCTCGATACGCGAAAGTTTCTTGTCGACGACCGTCACGCCCTCATAATTATCGCTATCAATCAAGACGTATTTATCGTTAGCAACAAAGCCTTTTAGCTTTATCGTAACGGGGATTTCTACAGTTTTCCCGTCAATGTCAACTTCCCATGTAGTTTCAATGTTAAGAAGGCCGCACCTTATTTTCTCGTCCGACTCAAATTTCTTGCCGATAAGTTCGACCGCGCCTTCAATCTCGAATTGCCGATTGTTATATTTAGTTGCGTCGGAGCCGCTGACAATCGCGCCGTCCGTGAGGGAAATTAAGCTTGCGTTGTAGCGATTAATTTGCGCCGTGCCGTTGCCCGAAAGCGTCAAGCCGTCGTATTGGAAACTTCCACTCGATAAATCAAGCTCAACGCCGCGTGTTATCGTTTGCGCCGTGCTATTTTCTGCCGCGTGGAAAGTAATTCCGTTTACAGTGTAATCGCCCGCCTTATCAAAGTTATAAACTTTTCCGGCGTCTTCGGAATCATCACCTTTGTATTCTTCGCCCTGCGGAACAACTTTTATTTCGTTTTCAGCACTGGCGGAAACAACGTAGACATTTTTAATATTGCTGGTCGAAGTGAATTCCTGCCCGCCAATAGTGAACTCGCCCGCGCCGTCGGTCTCAACTTCAAAATTCAAATCGCCCGCGTCAATGTCTCTTGTAGAGGTCGAAACCGTCGCACCGTCGGTTATGCCCGTTATCTTATCAATGCCGCTAGTGCCCGAAGTCTCAATCGTCCAAGCGTCGACGCCTTCTATTTCGACGTGTTCAAACATCATCGTATTAAATCCGATGCCAACGCTGTTTTCCTTATCGAATTCAATATAAGCGGTGCCGTCTTCAGTCAGCACAACTTTTTTATTCGCCTCGCCAAAGGACGCTGAAGAATCTTTTCCTGTCAGCTCGAAAGTATTGTTACTCGGATTTTCGACCAATGCGCCGTCGGGCAAATGGATTGCGAAAAATACTGCGTCCGTATTGTCAATCGTTATCTCGCCGTTGCCCGTGATATTTGCGTCGTTTATCGTAACAGGATTTTCACTAAGCGGAATTTTTAAGTCGTCCTTATCGGCTGTAATTTCAAGTTCATCATCGATAGAAACTTTCTTGCCGTCGATTATGAAATTGCCCGCCGCAAGATTTAATTTAACCTCTTCGGGCGAAGTGATATTAAGGTTCGCGCCGCTCGGTATGTTGACTTTATCGTTAGTCAAGTCGAAAACAATTTCGCTATCGTCGGAAATGCCGCTGACTTGCACGCCGTCAAAGTAAATTTCTGTCGCCGCGTCATTCAAAGGAATTCTAATTTCGTTTGCGTCGGCAGTAAATGTCAAATCTGCTGTAGTCTCGAAACTCCTGCCGTTAATAACATAACTGCCCGCCTCGCAATTAAAGGTTTTAGTCTCGTCGCCAGTCGTAACGCTTGCCGCGTCGCTGATTGTTATTTCTTCGTCGTCAAGCGAATAACTTACCGGCTTGTTATGCGTATAATTTACTTGCACGCCGTCATAGTCAATTTGTGTGCCGCTGAAAGTAATTTGTTCGTCAAGGGTTATGCGCCCGATATTTTCTGCGTCAATTTCTTTGTCCAAAATCTTAAATGTGGTGTCGTCTACTTCCACGACGTTTATATCATTTTCGTCATTGGCAACTAAAAATTCTACGTCATTGACTTTGTAGTAAGCGTATTTGTCATTGCCGCTAACAGAGAAATCGAACGTTATCTTTGTGAAATCGTCGGCGAGGGTTTTAATGCACGCCATATTTTGGAGCGTGTAAATTTCGTCGTCGGAATTATAAGTGGCTGTCATTGGCGCGAGTTTGCCGAAGTAACTTTCATTAGCAATTTCCAAATCCGCGAATTGCACGCCGTAGCCTTCAAAGCTCAAGCCGTCATCATTAACAGTGATTGTGCCCGCGCCGTTTTCGGAATTTATTCGCACGTCGTTGACTGTGAGTATACCCGATTTAATGTTGATTTTGGAATCTTCGTAAGCCTCAACTTTTGCCGAAGAATTATTATCGAACGAAATTTCCTGGTCGCTCTTTGTCGAAATCGCGCTACCTTTTTGCACCTCAGCTTCAATATCCTCATAAATGAATTTAGCGTTTTCGCTGAAAGTGATTTTGTCGTCGTAATTGTCGCTCGTCAAGACCAAAACATTTTTTCCTTTGTCAAGCTGATATTTAAGCATGCTATCCGTGCTTAAACTTGCCGAGCCGTAATTCCAATTCACTTTGACGGCAAAATCTTCGCTATTTTTCACCGAAACCTCATAATTTTGCAACGCGCTGTTGTCGAGGGTAAGCGAAGATAAATTCTTGTTGAATTGGTACGCGGCTTTGATAACTCTTTTGGGAATGTCGGTATCGTAAGTTACTTTGGAATCTTCAATCGTGAAGTTTACATAGGTGCCGTTAATGATATTGAGCGTGGATAATTTCGCGGCTCCGTCCAAAGTGATTTTATCCGCCCTTAAGGTATCTGCGCCGACCGTAACTATAACATCGCCGCTTCGCGTGGTTCCTAAAGTGTAAGTGCTACCTGCAATATTCAGCGTCGAATCTGCGTTAAAGCCGTAAATGTAATCGTTGCCGTCGCCCGCGTTGTACTCCAGCAAAACTTCGCTATTTCTGTTGAGATAAATTTTATCCTCGCCGGTGCCCGCGTTGACTGTGACTTTGTTGCCGCTCGTTACGGTGATTAAGTCGTTGCCCGCGCCGCCGCTTATCGACGTTAACAGCCCATAATCATTGTTGATTGAATCGTTGCCCGCGCCTCCGTCGATTACGTTGTTACTTGAATTATTGAAAATAGAATCCTTGCCGCCTGCCGCTTGAATCGTAACGAATCTGCCGCTGTTGGAAATGGTATCGTCAAGCGACGTGCCAACAATCAAAGTTCTGTTTTTCGTGTTGACGACATCGAGCGGATTTTCTATTTTGGTGTGCACGACGTTGACGGTATCCAACTTCGCGGCGTCTTTAAGAGTAACGTTGCCGCCGCCCATTGTGATAATAATATCGTCGCCGCTTTGGGCTGAAGTGAATTTGACGCCCGCAATGTTTAGCGTTGACGTATTATTAAAGCCATAGATAATGTCGTTGCCGTCGCCAAAAGTGTAATTGAACACGACGTTTGCAGCGGCAGTACCATAATTGATAGTATTTTTTAGGAAGTTCCAGTTGTTGTAAATGGTATCGTTACCGGTGCCGCCGATTATCGTGTTATTAGAACGGTAGCTAGAAATTGAATCGTCGCCTTCGCCGCCATTTATTGAAACGTAAGCGACCCTGTTTTCGATAACGTCGTTGCCCTCGTCGCCTTCAAGGGTAATGCTTTCGCCGTCATTGCGGACGGTCGTATTGCCTGACTCGTTGAAGATAGAATCGGCACCTTCGCCGCCTGAAATGCTGACGTTGTAGCCTACGTTTGTTATATAATCTCTGCCGCCGTTGCCGCTAATTGTGGCGTTGCGGACGGAGTTTCTAATGGTGTCGTTGCCTGCCGTGCCGTCAATAACTCTGTTCAATACGTGATTGTATAAAATATCGCCGGCTATTTCTTCCACGCCGCGAATATAAAGCGGAGAGACGGACGCGGCTCCCGCTAGCGTAATTTGTCCTTCGCCGGTCGTAACGATAACATTGCCGCTCTTGACCGTCTTGGAGAAAGTGTCCGTGCCGTCGCCAAGTTGCAAAGTCGAAGTTGTATTGAATCCCTCGATATAATCGTTGCCGTCGCCCGCGTTATATTGAATCAAGGCATTATTAGTTTGCGGAACGTAAATTGAATCATCGCCCTTGCCGCCTTCGATATAACTTCTGAATCCGCCGTTGACGCTTATTTTGTCGTTACCTTCCGCGCCGTCGATTGAGACAAAATCGCCGTCCTTATTTGAGGAAATGTAATCGTCATCTGCGCCGCCGTTTATCGTGACGTAACGTCCGGAATTTTCTACGGTGTCATTGCTCGCAAGAACATTGATTGTAACGTTATCGCCGCTATTAACAACGCTATCGTCCAAACGCCCGCCAGTCAACTCGACTTCGTTTTTGGTGTTGTTGACGATTAACCTTACCGCACCAATTATATTAAGTCTGGCTAAATTTGCCGCGCCTTTGAGCGTGATATTTTCCTTGCCGACAGTAATAATAACGTCGTCGCCGCTAAAGGCTTTGGAATAAGTTTCGTTGCCGTCACCAATTCGCAAAGTGGACGTTGCGTTGAAACCTTCGATAAGGTCGGAGCCGTCGCCGATATTGTATTGAATGAAAGTTTTGTTGCTAGCCCAATCCAAATTGATAGTGTCGGAACCCTTGCCGCCGATTATTGAATTTCTGTAGGCACCTTGAATGCTGATAAGGTCGTCGCCGTCTTCGCCTGAAATTGAATCTGAAATGCCATAATCATTAATGATAGTATCGTTACCTGCGCCGCCCGAAAGCGTAACTTTATTTCCTGCGTTGCGAATGGAATCATTGCCGTCGCCGCCTGAGATTAAAACGCCTTCGGAACGTCTGTAAATTTCAATGGTATCATCATCTGCGCCGCCGCTGATTATGCCGCCGGAGCCGTTATTGAAAATGGAATCCTTTCCTGCGCCGCCGCTTATCCAAGCTAATGCGGCGTGGTTGGAAATAGAATCGTCGCCGTCTTGAGCAGTTATCGTGACTTTCCTGCCAGTATTGGAAATGTAATCTTTGCCTGCGCCAGCGTCTATGCTGACAGAGGCGGCGTTATTGTCAAGGGAATCATTGCCCTTGAGAGCCTGTACCGTAACTTTTTCGGCAGTATTTATAATGGTGTCATTGGCATCGGTACCAATTATGGTTACGTTGCTATCGTCGTTGTTGATATTCAAAGGCGTTTCAACAATATTGACGGCTGATAAAGTCGCCGCGTTTTGTAGCGTGATTTTGCCGTCGCCAACCGTAACTATAATATCGTTGCCGCTCTTAGTCGTGGTAGCATGACCGCCCGAAACAGAAAGCGTCGAATTTTCGCGGAAACCTTCGATAATATCGTTGCCGTCTCCTTTAGCGTATTGAATCAAAACGTTATCGCCGTAATTGTTGTCAATGGAATCGTCGCCTGCGCCGATTGAGATTGTGGCGTTATTGCCGTAATTATAAACGGAATCGTTGCCTTCGCCGCAATTAATTATGACGTTGTGGCCGCCATTTCTAATAGAATCGTTGCCTTTTCCAGCGTCGACTAATACGTTATTGCCGGTGTTCCAAAGAGTATCGTTGCCGGTTCCGCCGCTGACTGTCGAGCCGTACCCGCCCCAGTTTTGAATTGAATCGTTGCCTTCTCCGCCGTAAAGCGAAACGTTGGAGCTGATGAAGTTGTAAATGGTATCG
Organism: Selenomonadales bacterium UBA7018; assembly: GCA_002448305.1. Classification (GTDB taxonomy): domain Bacteria; phylum Bacillota; class Negativicutes; order Selenomonadales; family Selenomonadaceae; genus Quinella. Next base: position 21,236 of record DJWY01000037.1, on the reverse strand, counting down.
TTGCCCGCGCCGCCATCGACTGTCATGGAGCTTTTGTAGCCAATTTCGATTGAATCATTGCCGCCAAGACCTAATATCGTAACGTTTTTTCCTTTGTTTTTGATGTGGTCGTCGAAAAAAGTGCCAACTATTAAAGTATTATCTACTGTATTTTCGATATTTAAAGCTTTTCCTTCCGTGCCGATAATATTTAGCTCAGAAAGATTAGCCGCGCCTTTGAGCGTAATTGCGCCGTCTTCGACATTGATAATTATATCGTCGCCGCTCTTTTGCGAAGCGTAAACCGCACTGCCCATATCGAGCGTTGAATCTGCGCGGAAACCTTGAATCAAGTCGAAGCCGTCGCCCAAATTGTACTGATATAAAAGTTGACTGCTATTGCGACCGGCAAAAATGGTATCGTTGCCTGTTGAACCTTTAACGGTGATGGAGCCGTCGTTACCTTCCAAACTTACAATATCATCACCGGAGCCGGCGTCTATCGAACTAGTTTTGCCGCTATTGTAACGAACGATGGTGTCCTTGCCGTCGCCGCCGTTGATTGTACTGAACCAACTTTTATCGGAAATAGAATCGTTGCCTGCGCCGCCATTAATCGAAACGTAATTCGCTTGGAAATTTTTAATGGTATCGTTGCCGCCTAAGGCTTGAATCGTGACGTTTTGTCCGTAATTGCTAATGGTATCATCATAACTACTGCCGGTAATTACGGTATTACTTGTATAATTGGTAATATTTAAACGCTCATCTTTCGTGCCGACAATGTTTACTTTAGAGAGATTAGCCGCGCCGGAAAGGGTGATTTTCTCTTCTCCGACAGTAACGACTATATCGTTGCCGCTCTTTTCTGAAGTATAAGCATCGCCCGCAATGCTTAGCGTACTCGTTGCATCAAGACCGCTTATGGTATCGTTGCCGTCACCCGCGTTGTAAATAATCAAATTTTCTTTGGCACCAGGCAAAAGAGAAATTTTATCGTTACCTGCGCCGCCACTTAATGTTGCGTTGTAAACATGGTTATCAATGGTATCGTCGCCGCCGTCTCCTACAATTTTTGCTTTAGAGCCGAGATTTTTAATATAATCGTTGCCATCGCCGCCATAGATTGTTGAGTCGCTGTTAGTGGTGTTATTGATTGAATCGTCACCTGCGCCACCGTTGACTGTGTTATTCGAGCCACCGTTGTAAATGGAATCATTTCCATCTTGTGCTAGTATATTAATTTTACTTGAAAAGTTTTCAATGGAATCGTTGCCTAAGCCGCCTATAATCGTGGCGATGTAGCCGTAATTTTTAACGGAATCATTGCCGCCTAAGGCTTGAATCGTAACATTTTGTCCGCTGTTTTTAATGGTGTCGTAGCCCTCAGTGCCAGTTATGATTGTATTGTTGGCGGAATTATCAATGCTTAAAGGAGCAGTGATATTGATTTTAGAGAGGGACGCCGCGCCAGCAAGCGTGATTTTTCCTTTGTCGACAGTGACAATTACATCGTCGCCGCTCTTTTGAGAAGTGTAAGTTCCGTTTGAAATTTGGAGCGTGGAATTGGCTTTAAAGCCGGTGATTAAATCGTTGCCGTCACCTATTTTATATTGGAAAAGAATATTATCACTGTCGTTATTAATGGTATCGTTGCCCGTGCCGGCATTTATCGTAACGTTTCTGTTATCGCGGTTGTCGCTATTGTCAATGTAATCATTACCCTCGCCGCCGCTTATAGAATTATCAGAACCGGTGTTTTTAATTCTGTCATTGCCTGCGCCGCCGTCTAGGACTAATTGATTTCCGTAATCACCGTTATAAATAGAGTCGTTACCTTCGCCGCCTAAAATCGTAGCACTTGTCGCTTTATTGTTAATGGAATCGTCACCCGCGCCGCCGTCAATTAAAGATTTATCGCCTCTATCATTGAAAATAGAATCGTTGCCGGAGCCGCCTTCAATCGTGGAATTTATGCCCCAGTTATGAACAGTATCATTGTCTGCGCCGCCAAGAACGGTCGAGTTTTCATTATCATTTGCAATATAATCAGCCCCTGCGCCGCCGTTTAATGAAACTTCTTTACCGCCGGCCGGTGCGCCGCTTACTTCATTCCAAAGAGTATCGTTACCTTTGCCGCCGTCGATTATCGCATAATCGCCGGTGTTTTTAATAGTATCGTTGCCGCCTTGAGCTAATATCGTTACATTGTCGCCGCCATTTGAAATGGTGTCGGCATAATTACTGCCGATTATTGAGATATTATCTTCGTCTTTTTCGATACGCGAAGGCTCATCTTTTGTGCCAATGATATTGACAGTTGATAAAGCTCCCGCGCCGGTGAGCGTGATTTTATCGTCGCCGACAGAGATAATTAAATCGTTGCCGCTCTTTTCTGAAGTATAAACTCCGCTTGCAATGCTTAACGTCGAAGTTGCGTTGAAACCGTTGATAACGTCGTTGCCGTCGCCGTTGTTGTAGATAATCAAATTTTCTGAGGCACTTGAAGCGAGGCTGATAGAATCGTTGCCCTTGAAAGTGTTTATCGTGACTTGTGCGCCGGAATTTTTAATGGTGTCATTGCGATTGGTACCGGTTATGAGTTGGTAATTATCAGTGTTAGTAATGTTCAAAGCCGTTTCAACTATATTGACTTTGGAGAGATTAGCCGCACCGGAAAGCGTGATTTTTTCTCTTCCGACAGTCAAAATAATATCGTCACCGCTTTTTTCTGAAGAGGCTGCACCGCCCGCAATCGAGAGCGTGGACGTTGAATTAAATCCGGTGATTAAATCGTTACCGTCGTTGTAGTTGTAAGTAATGAGAACATTATCGCCGGTGTTTGTAATAGAATCTCTGCCTGTGCCGCCAGAAATCGTCACTTTAGAGGCGGAGTTAGAAATTGAATCGTTGCCCGCGTTGCCATTGATTGTCGAGGTTGCGCCTTTATTTGAAATTGAATCGTTGCCCGCGCCGCCTGAGACATAGGCACTATCGGCGCGATTTTCGATTGAATCGTTATCTTCGCCGCCGGTGATTGTCGAGTTTGCGCCGTCATTGGAAATAAAATCAGTCCCTGCGCCGCCGTTGATTATGTCGGATTTGCCGCTGTTTACAAAGGAATCATTGCCTTCATTGCCTTGAATCGTGACGTTGGAGCCGCTGTTGGAAATATTATCATCGTCAACGCCGCCATTAATAGTTACATTTTCGCCTTCATTGATAAGAGAATCGTTGCCGTCTTGAGCTAATAACAGGACGTTTTTGCCGCGATTGGTAATGGTATCGTCATTATTGCTGCCGAATATTGTAGTATTACTTGCTGTGGTTATGGTGTTTAAGGGTGTGTCTTCCGAACCTATGATATTAATTTTGGACAAGTTCGCCACGCCGGCGAGCGTAATTATACCGTTGGTGTTGGTGGTGTTGTTTTCTCTGATTCTGACAATAACGTCACCGCCTCTTTTGGCTGAAGCGTAAAGCCCGCCCGCAATCGAGAGCGTTGAATCCGTTCTTAATTCGTAGATAATGTCGTCGCCGTCGCCGTAAGTGTAACTGAACAAAACGTTTTTGCCGTGAACATTATTATTTTGAATGACATCATTGCCCTTGCCGCTCGTGATTGTAACATTTTTGCCTCTGGTATCAATTGAATCGTCACCCGCGCCGCCGTTTATACTGACGTTGTCGCCATAGTTGCGAATGGTATCATTGCCCTCGCCGAAATTTATAATGGCATTGTCACCAGTACTATAAACGGTATCGTCACCCGCGCCGGTATCAAACCTCACCGAATCGCCAGAGTTATAAATAGAATCATTGCCCGCACCGAGATTTATAATGGCATTGTCACCAGTACTATAAACGGTATCGTCACCCGCGCCGGTATCAAACCTCACCGAATCGCCGTTGTTATAAATAGAATCATTGCCCGCGCCGCTTGTGATTGTGACCTTGTTACCGTCCCAGTTTGCAATGGAATCGTTGCCGTCTCCGACATTAATTGAGACGTTGGAGCCGCCATTAGAAATAGTATTGTTGCCCGCGCCGCCTGAAATCATGACGTTTTTATTGACATTTTCAATGGAATCATTACCGCCGAGCGCGTTTATCGTCACGTTCGCGCCTTCATTTTTTATTGTGTCGTCGCCCTCAGTGCCAGTTATGATTGTATTGCTTACAGTATTTTTGATATTAACGGGTTCGATATTGATTTTAGATAAGGACGCCGCGCCGGTAAGCGTGATTTTACCATTGCCGGCAGTGATAATAACGTCGTTGCCACTCTTTTCTGAAGTATAATCACCGCCCGCAATCGAGAGCGTTGAATTGGCTTTAAAACCTGTGATGACGTCGTTGCCGTCGCCGGGTATATACTTTATTAAATTATTTGAGGCACTTGAACTAAGGCTGATAGTATCGTTGCCCTTGCCAGCGGTTATCGTGTTGTCGGAGCCGCTACTTACGATAGAATCATTATCCGCGCCGCCGTCGATTGATACTTTTTCGCCAGAGTTTGAAATATAATCTTGACTGCCCAGAGCTTGAATCGTGACGTTCGAGCCGGAATTTGTAATTAGGTCATTGCTATCGGTGCCGCTTATTAAGGAATTATTTACAGTATTGTTGATATTAAAAGGTACGATAATATTTGGCGAGGATAAAGTAGCCGCGCCGACTAATTTAATTTCGTCTTTGTCGACCGTGACTATTATATCATTGCCGCTTTTGGCTGTAGTGGTTAATCCGCCCGCAACGCTTAGCGTCGAATTGGCTATGAAGTTATGAATAGTATCGTTGCCGTCGCCGGGATTGTATTGGAAGAAAACATTATTGCCGTAACCATCAATCAAATCGTCGCCTTTGCCAGCGTTTATAATCGCGTTGTCTGAATAGTTCAATATTCTGTCTTTGCCACCCAGCGCGCTTATCGTGACGTTTTGCCAGTGATTTGTTATCGTGTCGTTGCCCTCAGTACCGATTACAGATGTTTTTTTATCCTCGCTCGAAATACTCACAGGAATGATAATATTTGGCGAGGATAAAGTTGCCGCGCCCGCGAGCGTTATTTTCTCGTCGCCAACAGTGATAACTATATCGTTGCCGCTTTTGGCTGTAGTGGCTACTGCGCTCGCAATCGAGAGCGTTGACGTTGCGTTAAAGCCTTGAATAACGTCGTTGCCGTCACCTTTGTTGTATTCGATTAAAACGTTATCGCCGCTGTTCTGAATAGTATCATTGCCTGCCGCGCCGCTTATCGTGACGTTTGCTCCGCTGTTTTGAATAGTATCGTTATCTGCGCCGCCGTTAATTGAGACTTGCGAGCCGGTGTTTTTAATGCTGTCTACTCCGCCATTTGCTTGAATCGTGACGTTTTGCCCGTTATTTGTTATCGTGTCGTTTAGATTGGAGCCGGCGATTGAGATATTATTTGCGCTATTTACGGTGTTTAAAACTTCATTTAGTATGCCGTCGATATTGACTTTGGAGAGATTCGCCGCGCCTTTAAGCGTGATTTTGCCTTCGCCGACTGTTATAACTAAATCGTTCCCGCTCTTAACCGACGTATAAAAATCAGTGCCCATATCCAGCGTTGAAGTCTCGTTGAAACCTTGAATAAGGTCGTTGCCGTCGCCCGATTTATAGACAATCACATTATTTGAGGCGTTTGAAGCAAGGCTGATAGTATCTTTGCCTTCGAGCGCGTTTATCGTGACATTTTGTCCGCTGTTTGAAATGTTGTCGTCATAACTACTGCCGGTTATGATTGTGTTGCTAGCGGAATTTACGGTATTCAAAAGCGAATCGATATTGACTTTTGATAAGCTCGCCGCGTTTTGCAAAGTTATTTTGCCGTCGTCGACAGTAACAATAATATCGTTGCCGCTCTTTGTCGTCGAATGCGAGCCGCTGATTTGCAACGTAGAATTTTCTCTGAAACCTTTTACAATGTCGTTGCCGTCGCCCGCTGTATACTCTATAAAATTGTCAGTGGAACCGGCAGAGAGGATGATAGTATCGTTGCCCGCGCCGCCCGCTAGCGTGACATTGTCGCCATAGTTTTCAATGTAATCATTACCCGCGCCGCCGTTGAGCGTGACATTTTTGCGGAAGAGGTTTTCAATAACATCATTGCCCGCGCCGCCGTCGACTATTGAGTTGTCGGCTTGATTGTCAATCGAATCGTTGCCGCCGTCGGTTAATATCGTGGTGTTTTCTCCGTAACCATAGTTTCTAATGGTGTCGTCGCCCTCAGTGCCGGTTATCAAGGTATTAGCTACTTCATTGGTTATACTCACAGGAACGACAATATTTGGCGAGGATAAAGTTGCCGCGTTCGCGAGCGTGATTTTCTCGTCGCCAACGGTAATGACAATATCGTTGTCGCTTTTGGTCGTAGTAGCTTGAACGCCGCCACCAATGCTTAGCGTGGAATTGGCATTGAAACCGGTGATAAGGTCGGAGCCGTCGCCCGAAGAATATTTGATTAAAAGATTATCGCCGGAGTTTGAAATAGTATCATTGCCTGCCGCGCCGCTTATCGTGACGTTTGCTCCGCTGTTCTGAATAGTATCATTGCCTGCCGCGCCGCTTATCGTGACGTTTGCTCCGCTGTTTTGAATAGTATCGTTATCTGCGCCGCCGTTAATTGAGACTTGCGAGCCGGTGTTTTTAATGCTGTCTACTCCGCCATTTGCTTGAATCGTGACGTTTTGCCCGCTATTGGAAATGGTGTCGCTGTTATTGGAGCCGGCGATTGAGATATTATTTGCGCTATTGACTGTGTTTAAATGTTCATCTAGCACGCCGATAATATTTACCTTAGAAAGATTAGCCGCGCCGGAGAGCGTGATTTTTTCTTTGCCGACAGTGATAATTAAATCGTTGCCGCTCTTAATCGACGTATAAAAATCAGTGCCCATATCCAGCGTCGAAGTCTCGTTGAAACCTTGAATGGTATCGTTGCCGTCGCCTTTTTGGTGGACAATCACATTATTAGCCGCAGAGGAACTTAAACTGATAATATCGTTGCCGGTGCCGCCCGTGATTGAAACGTTGGAGCCGTCGTTGGAAATAGAATCGTTGCCGATTTGGGCTAATATATTGACGTTGTTGCCGCTATTTTGAATTGTATCGTTAGAATAGGTGCCAATTATAGTCGTGTTGCTAGCGGAATTTACTGTGTTTAAAGGCGGACTTACGATATTGACAGTGGATAATTTCGCCGCGCCGTCAAGGGTAATTTTGCCGTCGCCAACAGTAACGATTAAATTGTTGCCGCTCCTGACCGGAATAGCTACTCCGCCCGAAACACTTAGTGTCGAATTTGACGTAAAGCCTTTAATAATGTCGTTGCCGTCGCCAGAAGTGTACTTAATTAGAACGTTATCGGATTCGTTTTGAATGGTATCATTGCCCGCGCCCATTTCGATTGTAGCTGAGGGAGCATAAGCGTTTCTGATTGAATCATCGCCCGCGCCGCCGTTTATATTGACGTTGTCGCCATAGTTGCGAATGGTATCATTGCCCGCGCCTGTGTTGATTATAGATTTGTCGGCTGCTCTGTTGTCAATGAAATCATTGCCCGCGCCGCTATCGATTGTAATATTTTCGTTTTCGCTAAGGAGATTAATAGTATCGTCACCGTCGCCGCCGTTGATTGTGGCCTGCGATATATTCCAGTTGTCAATAGAATCATCGCCTTCGCCGAGATTTATAATAACATCTGTGATACGGGCGTTTTCAACGTAATCATTGCCGCCGAGCGCGTTTATCGTGACGTTGTTGGCTCTGTTATTAATGGTGTCGTCGCCCTCAGTGCCGGTTATCAAAGCACCGCTTACGGTGTTCCTGATATTCATAAAATCACTTCCTAAAGTTAAAAATTTTTGTCGATATGTTTCGTGTTCAGCTCGTGTCCATAGGCGTCACTCCCAGCAAAGTTTTTTCTTATTTATACGTACGAGATAAAGTTTTCGTTACAAAGAACGCACGTTTTTTCCCCAATTTATTTGTTGTCAAATATTAGCACAGCGTTATATTTTTGTCTATCGATTGACTATCAAAAACCTAGTAACTATAATTATCTAAATATGTTTGTAAGGAGTGATACAACGTTTATGGACGGCGAAAAGAGCTTGTCCGGTTCTATGGAATATCAAATTGTCGTTACGGGATTTTTCTAGGGACTTGTAATTTTTTCTCATTTTGAACGTATAGTTTTTATAGAGAAATTCTAGCTTTTACTAAATTTCTTTCATAAAGAGGGGGTTAATATGAAATTTCTAAGGTATATACAGAAGAAACGCCGCGCAATGTTCGCTTTGGCGGCGTTTACACTTTTTGCCAGTCCGTTCAGTGCGCATGCCTCAAATATCACGACTAAAGCCGGTGAGACGCTTAAACCTACTAATAACGTTTACAATATCCCAGTGCAGAAAAAACTTTCTAATCAAGTCGGCGTCAATAAATTCACCGATTTTAATTTGGACAAGGGGCAAATTGCTAATATCCAATTTGGAAAGCTCCAGTCGCTGGCTAATCTCGTCGATAACAGAATTAATATCAATGGCACAGTCAATGCACTTCGCGACGGGAAAATTGGCGGCAATCTCTATTTCCTAAGCCCGAACGGAATCGCGGTCGGCTCAAGCGGCGTTATTAACGCGGGTGCTTTTACCGGTATGGCTGTCAGTCAATCGTATTTTAATAAGTTAAGCAAAATTGATTCAGGCAGCGAATTTATGACTGCGCTCGCGCCGAAAAATATCGAATACAATAACGACCCCGACAAAGGCATTGATATTCAGGGCGTCATAAACGCGCCCGGCGGAATTCACCTTTACGCCACTAAAATTGACGTCGGGAAAAATGCTATCCTAAGAACTGACGTTGAAAAAGTCGATTTTACAGAGGTAGTCAATATAGGAAAAGTCGATTCGGGGATAACCGGCGGGCTTGACGCCTCGTATAAGGACGGCGATATTGTCCTTAAAGCCCACGCTGAACATGTTGCCGACGATAACATTACAAAAAATATCAGCGGCGATACCGCTACGCAATGGGAAAAAGTAACCGACCGCGAAGCTACTATCAACGTTGACGGAACGATAAAATCAGCGGGCAACGTTTCTATAAACGCAGACGCCGTCACCACTTTTTCAGAGGGCAGTTATTTCAATGTAATCAGTCAAACCGGTTTTGCCGACGCCTTCTTAGGCAATCTCGGAATTGATGTTGCCGCCGATTTTGCCAAAAAAACTAACAAAGCCACCGTCAATATAAAAAATAACGCCGATATTCAATCCAAAGGCAATATGGATATTGGCGCGACGGGTACTCTAAACGTAACTATCAACGCAACTACGCCCGCAGTTAAATCCGGCACGACTAAAGCTACTGATTGGATTCCCGCAACTAGCGTAGCCGTCATCAGCGCGACTAATAAAGCTACTGTCAATATCGACGGCAAATTAAAATCAGATGGCACAATGGCAATCAACGCCAAAGCTATAACGAGCCTTTCCGCAACCGCTAACACTGCTACTGTCGTCGGGAAATCCTCTGGTGAAGAGGGCATTAAGGAAGATACGCATTATATAGCAGTCAGCGTAATCGACGGCGAAACTTCAGCCGAAGTCAATATCAATTCTAACGATGAAATCATAGTCGGCGGCTCCGATTCTAAAGACGCTAAAGCATTTTCGGCGACTGCTAAAACCGAAAATACCATTTCCAATTCAGCTACCGCCGCAACTGCCGGTACGAGCGTTGGCAGTACCACTCTAACTGAAAATGACGACATTGCCACTACTACCGCCGTTGATATTACCGATTATTCTGCTACTGCTAATGTCAATGTCAATCGCGCAATCACGGCTCAAAAGGGCGGCATAAATCTGGACGCCACTAACACTTTTAAAAACTCTCTGACGGCTAGCACAACAACCGGCAGGGCAATTAAGCCAATAAAAGATTGGACAGAGGTAACAGGTTCCGACTTCCTAAACTCCATTTCTAGTAATCTCATGGCTAAAGCTACGTCCTTCCTACAAAAGGCGGCGGAAAATGTTCCAGAAGGCGCAGGCGGCTCAACTCTCTCCAAACTCTTCGACGGCAAATATTTTAAAAGCGGCGTAACTGTCGGCGTCTTCTTGCAGAATAATAACGCGAAAGTCAACGTCGACAAAAAAGCCACGCTCAATGCCCAAAACGATATTGATATTTCCGCTAAAAATGATATTTCTTCGCAAGCGTTCAATGTAACTTCCAGCGTTAATAATCAGACTTCCAAGCAAAAAACTAATGCTATGATTGGTTTGGGCGTCTTAGTTTCCGATATTACTAATAACGCCGATATTGTCAACGACGGAAAATTAAATTCAACTAGCGGCAACGTTAAGCTCGAAACAACTTCGGGCATGAATTACAATCAATTTGAAGCGGTCGTCGATAGCGTTAAAAAAGCTTTTACGGACATTGCAGACGATGTAAAAAATTTAGGCGAAGATATTTATAACACTTTCTCAAGCTACGAAAGCCAAGTTAGCGAGGAAGCCGATAAACTGGAAAAGACCGAAGACCCTGCCGAATATATGCAAGCTCTCGAAAACCTAAATAAAAAAATTAATGACGCAAAGGCAAAAGAATTCAATGCCGCAGTTGAAGCACTAGATGACGGCGTTAAACTAAAAACGGATTTGGAAGGACTTCCGAGCAAACTAACTGCTTTTCTCCACCCCGCTAACTATGCAAATTATTATGCGCGGTCTTCATTCGGCGCAGGGGCTGACGGTAATAAAGACGTTAAATTAGAAGCCGCCGGCTCATTCTCTATAAATTCTATGCTCAATAACTCAAGAATTATCAGCGGCGAAAATTCCGTAATCACTGCCGAAAATGGCGCGGTCAATACTAATTCCCTTGCTCAAAATCGCGTCGTGGCGATAACCGGCATGGGCGGCGAACATTTAACCAGCTCCGAAGCTCAAAATAGCGGCGCAGGTATCAGCGTCTTTGTCGGAAATTTCAAAAATAATGCCGTTACCGCTTTTGGTAAAAATTCCCAAATTAAATCCAAAGATATTAAGCTTGAAACTAAAGATTATGCTAAACACGTTAATATAATTTACGGCAACGGCAAGGCGGATTCAACGTCAATAACTGGCATGGTCAGCTATATCAAATCGCCTGCAAATAGTGTTCTTGCCCTTGACGATTCAACTAAACTAAACGGTTCCGGAAAGGTCGAACTCAATGCCCTTAGCGAAAATTATATAACGTCGGTAAACGGCGCAATCACTATGGGCAATGGAAATGGGAAATCTTTCGGCGCGGCGATAAATGTTCTTTCCAATGACGGCACTACTTCAGTTATGGTCGCTGATAACGGCGTTAATTCTTCACTAAGCGATAATATTACTAATCTCCAAAAAGATATTGAAAACGCTACCGACCAAAATATCATTATCGATAAGAAAACTGAACTCAAAACCCTTAAAATCGCTAAAACCACGCAAGATATTTTAGGCGACGATTATACAAAGAAATTGGGTGATAGTTCCGCAGATACCGGCGAAATTTCTGCCGATACCTTCAACACTAAAGCCGAAAATACCGGAATTATAAATTCAATCGCAGTCGAAGGCACGGAGAATTCAGAATCGCACAGGCTAGCCGATAAATTTAACGGTATTGTTGGTAAGGGCGAAACTCAACTTAGCTACGTCGAAACCGCTTTCAAATGGCCAGCCAATAAACTTAGTAAAATGCTCGGCAACGCCATTGACGATAAATTTAAATCTGGTCAACCAAATGCTAACGACGCCGCCAATCAAGCAGGAGAAGCCGCAGGAAATGAAGACGGCGGCGCGGGCGCAAATGCCGGCGTCGATAATCAAGCTGCCCAAAATCAACTCAATATCGCGGGCGCAGGCTCTGCCGCTATCAATATTAAATCCGGCGAGACCGGCTCCCTTATCTCAAATACCAAAATCAATGCTAAAAATATAGACGTTTCCGCAAATGATGATAGCTTCAACGGTTCATGGGCGGGCGCAGGGGCTTTTAATTTCTTCGGCAACTCCCAAGCCGCAAAAAATACCAACGTAGCAATCGGCGGCGCAGTCGCTTACTCCGATAACTCCAAGAACGTTGATTCCATTATTAAAAATTCTACCATAAATAACGCCACGTCCATTAAAAATACCGCCAACCGTGACGATTCCGACGTTGCCGCAGGTATGGGGCTTGCCGTCTCGACTAATTCCGGCAATCAAGGAAATAATGTTGATGTAGCAGTTTCGGCGTCAATCAATTTCGTTGAAGGCGACACCCACGCCCTTTTAATTGGTAACACCGTTAATGGCGGCTCGCTTGAAAATAAAGCGGTGATTGATTCTTTGCAAGTTGCCGGCGGGCTCGATATTGCGGGAAGTAGTTCCGGCGGAAAAGGATTTAATATCGGCGGCTCTGCGGCGGCAAGCAAAATTACTAACGATATGCAATCCGGCATAAAGGGCGGCACGTATGAAAATCTCGCAAACGTCGATATAACTGCCGATAAAAAAGCTAATCAAGTAGATGTGGCGGTAGCGGGCGGCGTTACTGCCGGTTCTAATACTAGCGGTTTTTCTTTCGGCGGCGCAGTCGCTGTTTCCGACATTAACAATAACTCTCGCGCCTTCCTAAATGATACTAAAACTTTCCAATCAACCGGCATTGTAAACGTCGACGCCCTCGACACTAAAAACGATAATAGCCGCAACGCTTATCTTTCCAGCCACTCCATAAATACTGACCCGACAGATTATCTTGATAGCTCCGATAAATCTAAATTTAATGCTGACGGCGGCGGAAATATTGTCAACGTGGCATTCGGCGCGGGCGGTTCAACTTCTGAGGCTGGCGCGGGCGGTCTGGGTATTTCTTATGCTGGCGTCTCTAACCTTATGAACGTCGACATTAATAACAATACTTTAATCAACGCGCAAAATCTTAACGCCAATACAACCAATGATTCAAATATCGTCAACGTAACTTTAGGGCTTGCCGGTTCCAATAAATCTTTCAGCGCGGCAGGTTCTTTCGGCGTCAGCGATATTGTTAATGACGGCACGATTAATATCAAAAATTCCAATGTCACTGCCACTAATGATTTCCTTAGCTCCGCGCAATCAAATGCGCATATAGTCAACGTAGCCGGTCAAGCCGCGCTTGCAAGTTCATTCGCAGGCGGGCTGACTTTCGCTTATAACGCTATGAATAACACCACCGGCATTAACGTCGAAAATGGAACGTGGAATGTTAAAAACTTCGGCGCGGCGTCCTCTAATAATAATTACGCACTGGCAGTCGGCGCGGGCGTCACTTACTCCAATTCTAAGGGCGCCCTAAATGGCGCAGTCGGCTTGAATATGGGCACCAATTCCACTAAATCAATCGTCGACGGCTCAACCATTAACAACGTCAACGCCCTTAACGTCATTGCTACCGATAACACTTCCAAAACGACCGTTGCCGGCGATGTCAATATCAGCAATAAAGGAAAAATCGCGCTCGGCGGCGCGGTCGCTTATGCAAATATCGGTTCTGCCGATAACAAGGAAATTCTTAACGCCCAAATCACTAACGCAGAAATTGACACTATCACGACTAAAGATGATAAAAATAAAGATAAAATTCCCGCTATCAACGTTCAAACCGCCGATAACGCTTCCATGACTACTGTTGGCGTAGGCTTAGGAATCGCAATCAGCGGGGCTTATGGCTCGTTTAATGGTGCTGCCGCTGTCTCTCAAGTCAACAAGGATAATGTCGCTCAAATTTCCAACTCCACTATCGACGAAGATAAAACAACTGGAAATGTCAATGTCACAATCAACGCCACTAGCGGCAAGAATACTCCCGATAAACTCGCTTTCAAAACCTATGATGATAACGGTAAAGAAAAAATTTCTTCTACTGATGTCGATAATAAAATAAATACTGCCGCCGCCGTGCTCGACCTGAATTTTTCTAGCAATTCTTGGGTTAATGGCGCGGTTGCGGTCGCCGTCAATAAATTTAATCAGAGCACCGAAGCCAATTTCAAACACGATAGCATTTCCGATAAGGCTAGCAACGTCGGCAACGTCAGCATGAATTCTAATTCCAATGCTGATATTTTGGGCGTGGCAATCGGCGGCGCGGGCGGAAAATCAACGCTTAGCGCGGCAGGTTCCGTAAGTTATAACTATATCGATAACTCCGCTAAAACGCTCGTAGAAAATGAAAACGTCAAAGCAACTAAAAATTTCGGCGTCGTCGCGCAGTCTGATGACTTGCTCGCTAATTATGCCGGAGCACTAGATATTGACGTTGGCGGGCGCGGCAGTGTCGGTGTCTCGGTCGCTTACAACGAAATTACCGGCAATACCGATGCGCTCGTTAATAAATCAAAGCTTGACGTCGCAGGCTCCACCGATAACGCCATTAGCTATTCCAATCCTGATAAAAATCTAAATGATAACTACGTCACAAAAGATATGTGGAAAAGTGGCGGACTTTTGGACGGCAGAAAGGATAATTCTAAATCGGGCTTGGTGGTGAATTCATCGGCGACGCATTCAATCAGCTCCGATTTGGCTACTATCGGCGTTCGTATTAGCAATAATCTTGGCGTAGGCGTCTCCGGTACCGTCAATATTAATAAAATCGGCGGCGCAACTAATGCTAAGGTAGAAAACACTGACTTGACTGCCAGAAACACTGATTCTTTCGTCAATGCGGCGGATTATACAAATAACGGCTCGTTCATAGGCAACGCGGCAGTTAGCGGCACGGTTGCTATTGGTATTCTGTGGAATGAAAATCAGGTTGAGCGCGAGACTAATTCGCTAGTCGACAGCGGGACGCTCAATGTTAAAAATCTGGACGTGAAAGCCGATAGCAGGCAGGGACTTTCTAATTTAAATATCGCAGTCGGTGCGTCGTTCGCGACGGATAAAAGTCAAGTTTTCGCGGCGGCGTCAGGTGATAATATCGTTCGCAATCAAATGGAAGGCACTACTACTGCTAAAATCGAAAATGCAACCGTTAATCACTCCGGAAAAGTCAATGTTGATGCTTACCATAAAGATAACGCCTACGCAACAAATATCGGGGTCGGCGCGGCTATCGATTTAGGCTCAAATGCGGGCGCAACTTTTGATATGGGCTATGGGCTCATGCGCGAAAATTCTACCGTCAACGCTGAAATTAATAACTCGACGTTGACTAGCGAGAAAAAAGGCGCAGTCAATGTCAATGCAGAAAATAATTCCAAAATCGCGGGTGCATTCGGGACAATGGGTGTAGCAGTGCATGCGGGTAATCCCGGCTTAGCGGCGGCTGTCGCGCTTGGTATCAATAACAACTACATTACCAATACCGTTCACGCTGGAATAAAAGGTTCAACGCTTGACGTGGGCGCGGTTGATGTCAACGCTAAAAATACGTCGGAGATAAAAGCCGATGGGGGCGTTGCGGCGGTTTCGCTTAATATTTCTAAGACATTTTTTGCGTCATTGGGCGCGGCGGTCGCAGTCACCAACGCCACTTTCGATAACAAAGTTACTGCCGACGTTGATAAATCTACAATCAATGCGGCGGGCGACGTTAATATAAATGCCCGCGACGACCATAAATCAGATGAAACGGTAGTAGCGGCGGCGTTAAGTAGCGGCGTTGCGGTCGACGTCAATCGCATGTCCACTTCCATTAATAGCGGTTTAGCCAATTTGCAGGAAGGCGATTTAGGAAAACCTGTCAGTGCCAAAGATTTAATGAAAATCGAAAATGCCTCAAAAGAAAATGCCGCTTCCGCTAGCGATAAATTGACTCGCGAATATGGCTCGGAAACACGTTTCATAAATGACGACATGGTAAATAGTTTGCTCGGCGGCGTCCATACCAATTCGGCTGAAACTAAAAATAGTATCAATGAAACGCTAACGAAACGTTATACAGCGACGGTGAATTATAATAACTCGCTGAAAAATGGCGTGTTCGCAAGCGTAACGAACGGTTCGACAATCGACGCGGGCACGAATAATATTTCAATCAACTCGACCGAAAATAACGACCTAAGCATAACTTCGGGCGGCGGCAATGCGGCTTTAATCGCTGGAATTGGCGTCGGCTCAACGTCGATAGAGGCTCGCCGCGCAAATACGGCTAATGTTGTCGGCTCCACACTTAACGCTAAAAATATCGACATTTCCACTACTAACGGGCAAACCGGCTCGGACGGTATCTATTCCAAAATGTATAATGCGACGCTAACGCCGCTGGGAGTAAGTGTCGGTTATAACAACGTGGAGACCAACGGCACCGGCGAAATTTTAATCTCCAATGCCGTAATCACTGCCGCCGAGAATATCAACGCCAAAGCAACCGATAATTCCAAGAGCGAAAGTTATATCCTAGACGCAGGCTTTAAAGGTTTAGGTTATACGGGCGTTTTCGCGTACAATACCAACACCAGCCAGACCGGAATTGAAGTTAGCAATACTTCAACGCTCACTGCCCCCACGATTAATTTCAACAGCGAAAACCATACGCGCCGCGCAACCGATACACTAGCAGTCGGCGTTTCGGGAACTTTGAGCGTGCAAACCAACACTTCCGAAGCTAATGACACTTCCAAAAACTTTATCAACGTCAAAGACGCGGGCAATACCTTCAGCGGCGACAATTTAAATTTCAATACGCTCAATGGCGCGCAAACTTATGCCAATACCAACGGTCAAGCATATCTGGGATTAAACGCGATAATCGCAAACGGATTGGCTAATTCTAAAACTACTTCTGCCATTTCCATTGCCGACGCTAATACTTTCTCAAACAAAACTATAAATATCACAGCGCAAATCGGCGAGGACGGCAAATATACCGCTCAAGCAGAAGGCTTTGCAATAAACGGTTCGGCATTGGGAGTAAACGTCGACGATATGACCGCCAAAACTACTAGCACCGCGCAAATTAATATTGGCAACGAAATTTATAGCGACGAAACTACGCTGAACGCAACCGCACTTAATAAAGCCAGCCGCAACGCTTTTATGCGCAATAACGCTTACGCGCTCATCGCCAATGTCAATGACATTTCCTCTTACACCAAAGCCGAAGATAAATCTTCAATCACGGTCGGCAATGATACGACGGTAGAAAATGCAAATAAACTCGCCGCGCTGAATATCACTTCCGATAGCGAAAATAAAAGTTATGTGGCGGCAAAAGGTACCGGCGGCGCACTCGGCGGCGATTTTGGCTCGGCGGCGCATGCTGATAATGACGTTAATAACAAGTCCGACGCGACTTTGAAAGGCACATGGAACATTGCCGACGCTTTAACGCTAAATGCAAATCAGCACGACGGAGCATATATCAGCGGCTACAGCGCACGCGGCGCAATCCTCACCGGCGGTAAAGGTTCTCTCGATAACGTGATAAATGGCACGTCCACTGCGACAATTTCCGAAGGCGCAAATATTAACTCCAAAACCGTCAACATTAATTCCCAAAACTATATCAAGACGGATAAATATAGCAGTGACTACGACTATACGTTATTTGGGCGCATGGGCGGCGTAGTCGATGACGTTGACTATCAACGCTCAAGCGCGACGACCAATAAGACCGCAAATATAAATATCGGCAAAAACGCCACGATAACTACGACCGCTACGCAGAATTATGACGCGCTAAACGACTACGATTTAAAAAATGACGCATATGCAGAAGGCGGCTCTTTACTTGCTAGCTTGCGTTGGGTCAAATCGCATAACTATATAACAACCAATGAAAATATTTCCGTCGGCAAAAACGCAACGCTCAAAAATGAGGGCGGCTCCTACGCAGACGGCGGAATAACTTTAGCCGCTCATGATAACTTGGAACTTAATCCGACCGCAAAAGGTTATTCGCAAGCCGGAACGGGCGGTTATGTTCGCGCCGAAACGTTAATCGAAATGAATAGGAATCCGAAAATAACGGTTGACGGAACGCTAAAGAGCGCGAAGGATTTAAACCTTTACGCAGGCGCAAATTTAAACGGCGATAGAGCTAGAGTTCATAGCTTTGCGCAAGCAATTTCGCAAGTGCAAACGCTAATCAGCGACGGTAGCGCAGATATTATCCGCAAGGGCGCGACCAATGCCAATGTCAATGTAAACAAAGGCGCATATGGACAAGCCACGCACGACATTAATATAATTTCCAATGCCGGCAACGAAATTTATGAGGAATTTTCATTCTACGGAAGCACGTGGTCAGATGACACTAATCATAAAGTGGTAACTAGCGATAAAGGCGGCGTAACGACAAGCGATTATAAGCACAATAACAAAGTCAAAGTCGACGGGGAATTGAAAGCCGCCAGTACTCCGAACGTTACGATAAATATAAACGGCGTCGCCCTGCCCGACGGTTTCATTTTGGTTGATAGCAAGGCTAAACCGCTGTCATATAGCGTAAAGAGCGGCGACTATACCATAACAAAGAAGAATTACGACTTCACGGGCAAGACTAGCGAGGAAATTTTCGCGCAACAAATTTACAACGGCATAACGACGAGAAATACCGATTACCCCAATGAATATCTGATTAACCGCTACAACGAAGTAGTAAAACTTTTGGGGCAATATCAAGGCGATGTGACAGCTTATACCGGTTTTCAGCAAGAAAAGACTGCGCTCGAAAACGAAATGATAAAATTGGGCATAGGCAGTTATGTCGAACTGGAAGGCGGCGCGAAAGAATTTAAAGTAGGAGAGGTCAAATCGATAGAAATAAAAGCGTTGGAGATACCTGATATAGAAGTAAGCGGCGGAAGTATCAACGTCAGCACGGGCGATTTCACCGGAAGCGGCAAATTAAACGCAAGCGGCGTGCCGAAAATTGATATTAAAAATGATTCAAGCGCGTATCTAATAACGAACCGCTTGACGATAGCCGATAAAGGCGGCAATATCAACTATAACGGACAAGCAGTTTCAAGCAATCCGGCAATAAATGATATAAACGTCTCGAAGACCGGCGCGAACTTCTCCGACCTCAAAATTGCCAACGCTACGGAAATTCCAACGATAAGCGTAACGAATAATTATTCCGGCTCCGGCTCCATTGCGATGAAACCAAACCCGAAAGCCGAAGGCTATGACACTTTGCCCAAAGACGATAAGAACGCGACCTTGCAATATACGCCGATAAATTATATAGAAGTCACGAAGGATATACATAATCCGGTTGGCAATGTTATTCTGAACAATAAGCAGGGCAGTATCAGAATAAATAGCGGCGCAAATGTCAACGGCTTAAGCATAGAAATGACAGCCAAAGATAGCATATCGCAAGGCTACACTGACGGCATTGTTAATATTGCGTACACGCCCGAAGACGCATATAAAGATGACGCCGCTAAATTGCGTTCCGATGTCGGCTGGGATAATTCAATGCCCACGAGCGACAAAACCGAAACTAAAACATATAACACAATGTACAAGGGCGGCACGGGCAGGATAGCCGGCGACGCCATATACATTGCCGCACGCGATATTAATATTAACGGACTGATTCAAGCGGGCTATAACGGTTACAAGGCGAGCGTAACGCAAAAAGATGTTGATAATGCGTCCGAAGCAGTGTTCTTTAATGGCGTGACAATGTACAAAGTAAACGAAGGCGGCGTAAAAAGCGACAAGAACGGCTACAGATACTACGAGCCGCAAATTTACTACGACAAGGACAATAAAAAGCTGTACGTTGAGGATATTAATTCGGCTGGCGGAAAAGTTTACTTAGCAGGGCGGATAATGTCCACCGGCAACGGAAAAATTGTAGTAGCGGACGGCAGTGGCGATATTGATATTAGAAACTCCTCAACGGTCGATATGAAAATCGGCAACGTGACAAGCTCCGGCGGCAACGGCATTATTCAAATCGTGGACACCGCGCAGGATAAATTAACCGAGTATTCAAGCGGACAGACGCGCACCATTGATAATTATTCGGCGTGGCTGGCTAACAATTCAAAGGGAAAAGTCACAACTAGCGACGGGCTGACTGTCGGCAAATTATCGACTTACAATCCAAAAGAGGGCTTAACATATCGTTGGGCGCAAGGGCTTGACCAAACGACGGTTTATCATTACTACAAGGAAGAAGTTATGAGCCGCTGGGGCAATGGAGCCGACCCAGATTACACCGGCAGATATGAGGATATGTCCAACACCTATAACGAAACTTCAAAGGACGACCCCAAAAAGAATCCGTTAGGCGAAGGCTATCAAATTTATAACCAAGCTCAAGACGAAGTGCTAAAGCTGTTCGCTCAAAATAAAGTCGGCTTTACTCGTTACGGCATAGACCGTCCGGCTTATCGCACCAAGAGCGGCTTTTTCGGATACTATCATCACTGGCACCATTTCTGGAATAAGAAAGTTGGCACGACGCAAACTTATCTTTATTCGCTGAAAGCTGATTACCCCGTAAGCGTCGGAATGATTGGTAAGGATAATCCGACAATCAATCTGTTCAACATGTCAACGGCGGGCGGCGATTTGTATTTATCGGGCAATATAAGAAATGACAATGCCACGTTAAATATTGCGGCGAACGGCGGCGACATTATTCAGGAAGGCGTCATGGTTGCCACTGATAATATTAATTTATCGGCGCGGACGGGCATAAAAAATATCGATATAACTAATCACCGCAAGGACGATTTAAAACTCAATGCGCGGACAACTGTGGGCGATATAGATATTAACGTTCAAGGCGGCATTTTGAATGATAAAAAATTGGCGGGCAATGTGATAGTTGACGCGCTAAAGAGCGAATATGGCGGCGTAATGTTAACGGCGCAAGGCGATATTAAGCAGACGATTGACGGCGCGTCGGTTAATGCTCGCAATATCAAATTGGATTCTCTGAACGGCTCAATCAATCTGAAGATAAAATCTAATGCGCAAGAATCTGCAGACTTGTCAGCAATTTCAGCGGCGGCGCAAGGCGATATTAAGCTTGTCAAAACTGATGAAAATGATTTCCTAGTCGGCTCAATCGTCTCGACGAACGGCGATATAACTTTGACTGCCAACGGAAAATTTGTCGACGCGCTGGACAAAGTTCGCGATAACGCCAGCAACGACGAAAGCAATTTAGTTAAATCGTGGATAGATATGGGATTGATAGCGGGCACTGACGATTATAAAGGCGCGTATATCACACGGCTTGAA
>DJWY01000028.1:60257-60398 GCA_002448305.1 Selenomonadales bacterium UBA7018 | reverse complement strand
AATGCCGCAAGGTCAGCAAACCCAGTTCAACCAGCCAATGCCGCAAGGTCAGCAGCCACAATTCAATCAGCCAATGCCGCAAGGTCAGCAACCGCAATTCAACCAGTCGACGCCGCAAGGACAGCAACCGCAATTCAATCA
>DJWY01000028.1:0-60091 GCA_002448305.1 Selenomonadales bacterium UBA7018 | reverse complement strand
AATCAATCAATGCCGCAAGGTCAAGAGAAACCTAAAGATGATATTCCGCTTCCAACTTATCCACTAAATACAAAATTCGTCGAGCGTCAAAGAGGTTATCGTCAACAAATAAACGCCGATAAAAACGAACTCATAAAAACTAATTTGCTAAATACTCCGCAAACCTTCAACACGATGAAAGACCTAGCGCAATTCCTAATTAAAAATACCGATAACAATCAGCGCGACACCGCCCTATTCAAAAACTTTATAAACAATTCGCAGGAAATGATGTCCGAAACCGAAGCGCGCCATCTTCAAAATCTCTTGCGCCTATGTCAGCAAAATATCCCGTTCACCGTCCGTCAAGCCGCCGTTCAACAAAATTTGCCAGACTTGCCGCGCTTGTGGGCTTTTATGCAAATGTGCGATATGACTAGGATTAATCTTAAAATGAATCCTAAAGCCCTTAAACGCGCCGGAAAAGATGTCGCCGCCTTCGCAAATTCTATGCGCGCCGCTATGAGTAGTGATAACGCCGTTGTTCAAAATCAACGCGCCTTCCAAATGATGGTTCCGCTTTACATGGGCGATAACGAAACTAGTTACCCAACTTATTTCAATATCTACGACGAAACTAACGAAGACCCCGACACCGGCGAAAATAAAAAGGAAACTTGGGTGCGTATCTGCCTTCTCACTGACCACGTCGGCGCAATCGAAATGATTTTCAGAATTTATGAGGAAACTAATCTCGATGTTCGCTTCTATTTCTCGCAAGGTGAAATTGCTAAGGAATTCGGCGAAATTTACGTCAAGCAGCTCAAAAGTTCTATGAAAGATTATTCGCTAAAGCTCGGCGAAATCAGCGTAGGGAGCGTTGGCGAAGGACTCTTCAATTATACTAAATCTTGACGCTATCAAAGGCGGTAAATATAATCAACTAAACTTTTTCGTACAAGGATTGAATTATCAACATGGACGAACGAATAAATTCACAACCGAAAAATATTGCGCCTCAACGTAAAGCCGTCGCTTTAAAGTACGAAGCTGAACGCGACCTTGCTCCTAAAGTTATCGCTAAAGGGCGCGGGCACGTCGCTGAACATATTTTGGAGACCGCGCAGAAAAATTCCGTGCCCGTCTATCAGGATAAAACGCTCGTAAATATGCTAATGGCTCTGGAAATCGACCGTGAAATCCCGCCCGAACTTTATAAAGCCATCGCTGAGGTTATGGCTTATGTCTACAAAATGGACAAATCACACGGGCAAGCTAAAGCCGCTCGCGAACTCGAAAGAAAACGCATGAGACTTTTCTAATAAAAAGGGAGAAGGGAAAATACTTATTCCTACTTTTCCCACGAAAATCACTTTTTAAAAGTGGTATAATGTAATCCTGAAAATGAAAATTGCAATGCCTCTTTAAATTATGTCAAATTTTATAAAGAAAAACCTAAGCCAAAGTCTACTTTGTCAAGCATTATGTTAAACTGCCTCATCACTATTCTTATTTTGAAAAAGATTTTGTCTGAAAATTGATTTCCGTGTAGTGAGCGTTTGTTACGTTGCACTTGCCGGTTTTTTGTTGTACAATGCTTGAAAAATTTAGGGGAGTGATTAGATGAGCGGCGAGACCAAAACGGTCGGCGATGAGACGCGCATGTTTAATTTCGGCGTCGAAGAAAATCGCGCTGAAAAAGTTATCAAGAACGCATACAAAGCAATGACCGAAAAGGGCTATAATCCCGTGCACCAACTGGTTGGCTATCTTTTGAGCGGCGACCCCGCCTACGTGACGAGCCACCTTGAGGCGCGTAGCAAAATTCGCAAAGTCGAACGCGACGAACTTTTAGAAGAACTCGTGCGAACATATCTTGCGCGTTTGGAGGGCAAAAAGTGAGAGCACTTGCCCTTGACATTGGCGATAAAACAATCGGCGTTGCGGCTAGCGATTTGCTCGGCATAACTGCGCAGGGCGTCGAGACAATCCGCCGGACTTCCAACAAAGATGATTTGAAACGGCTCGGCGAACTTTTGACGCAATACGAAGCGACAACTTTTGTTATCGGACTTCCAAAGAATATGGACGGTAGCGAGGGCACTCGTTGCGAACTTGTAAAGAAATTTGCGGCGAAAATATGCGCGGCTTTTCCCGACGTTCAGCAAATTTTTTGGGATGAACGATTAAGCACGGTTGCGGCGAGCCGTTCGCTTATCGAGGCGGATTTAAGTCGCAAGAAACGCAAGAAAGTTATCGACAAAATGGCGGCAGTTTATATTCTGCAGGGTTGGCTTGATTCAGTTAGGAGTTAGAAATGAGGAATTAGAAATGAATAAACCGGAAGAAAATTTGGACGATGATATTGTAATCGAGATGACTGACGAAGACGGCAATACTTTTTACTACGTCGAAGAATTGGTTATCCCCGTCGGAGGAGAAAATTTTGCTTTGTTAGTCGAAATCAAGGACGACGAACACGAGCACGGCTGCGATTGCGGCTGCGAAGATGACGACGTTATTATTGCAAAAATTATTGTCAACGCGGACGGGCAAGAAGAATACGTTGAGCCAACTGACGAGGAATTTGAGAGAGTTCAAGCGGCTTATGAACAACTTTTGGATGAAGAAGCATGAATGAACCCGACGATAAAAATTTTTCAAGCGAAGAAAGTAAAATCCCTTCCCGACGCTCCGAAAGAAAACCTTCCGCGCTGAAAAGATTGCATGAAGCGTTAATCGGCGGCTTGCGGGAGGAAATTTCTTTTAAATACGTCGCGAGCGTGGCGGGCGCAGTTTTCTTTTGCATATTGGTTATCGGCGCGGTTTTAATTTTCGCCGACCCGACGGTTGCGCACATTAGCAAGCCGACTTCAACCGAGACTGCGACAACTTCGCCCGATGAGGAAGATGACGAAAAACGAGTTACCGTTAAAATTCGCGAAGGGCTTTCGACGGCGGAAATTGCTGACAGATTGGCGGAAAAGGGCGTTATCAACAGCACGTTGAAATTTAGGATTTGGGCGCGGATTTACGGCTATGATGATAAACTCCGTCCAGGTTCTTACACTTTTACAGTTGGCATGAGCGATGATGAAGTTTTCAATAAACTTTTGACGGGCGAGAAAAAGCTTGTACAATTCACCGTGCCTGAAGGTTTTGGCGTCAAGGATATTGCCGAGCGGCTTTACAATCTCGACCTTGCCGACAAGGAAGAATTCATTCAAGCGGCTGAAAATTTCACACCTTACGACTACATGAAAAAGCATAAAGATGTTTTCTTCGCGGCGGAAGGGTTTCTTTTCCCTGATACTTACACAGTCGAAAATGACGTTGAGATTGAGGAAATCTTAAGTCTAATGGCGAATAACTTCGACGAAAAATTGACGGCGTCAATGCGGGCGCAAGCCGCGAAAATGGATTTATCGATTTACGATTTAATAACACTGGCGTCACTTGTCGAACGCGAAGTTAGATTTCCGGAAGACAGAGCGATTGTCGCGCAAGTTTTGCTGAAGCGATTAAAATTAAATATGCCGCTCCAGACCGACGCGACGTTACAATATTTAATGGACACGCCAAAAGAGGAAGTCACGATAGAGGACACGCAAATTGATTCGCCCTATAACACCTATCAGCACGCGGGACTTCCGCCGGGTCCGATTGCTAATCCTGGAATGGCGGCGATTGAGGCTGTCTTGCACCCTGCAGACACCGATTATCTTTACTTCGTCGCTGACCGGAGCGGACATAATCATTACGCCTACACTTACGAGGAGCATTTAAATCTTGTCAACAAATATCGTTAAGCCGGAACTGCTTGCCCCTGCGGGAAATTTCGAGAAATTACAAGCGGCATTGATTTACGGTGCGGACGCAGTTTATTTCGGCGGGAAAAATTTTAGCTTGCGGGCGTTCGGCGATAACTTTAGCCGCGACGAAATTTTAAAGGCGGTTGATTTTACGCACGCGCTTAATAAGAAAATTTATGCGGCAGTGAATATCTTCGCGCACAACAAAGACATTGCCGAGCTTGCCGACTATCTGAAATTTCTTGACCGCGCAGGCGTCGACGCAATTTTAGTTTCTGATTTAGGCGTCTTGAATTTGGCTAGAGAGCTGACCAATTTAAAAATTCACATAAGCACGCAAGCGAACGTTACGAATTGGCGAGCGGCGAAATTTTTTCACGACTTAGGCGCAAGTAGAATCGTTTTGGCGCGTGAGCTAACATACGCGGAAATTTCGGAGATTAAAGCAAAATGCGCGGCGGAGTTAGAAATTTTCATTCATGGCGCAATGTGCATATCGTATTCGGGACGGTGTTGGCTGTCGAAATTCTTGACGGGGCGCGACGGCAATCAAGGCGCGTGTACTCATTCTTGTCGCTGGAAATATAATCTTGTCGAGGAGACCCGCGCAGGTGAATATTTCCCTGTTGGCGAGGACGAGCGCGGCTCCTACGTCATGAATTCAAAAGATTTATGCCTGTTGCCGTATCTTGATAAAGTGATTCAAAGCGGCGTAAGTTCCTTGAAAATTGAAGGGCGCATGAAAAGCGTTAATTATGTTGCGGGCGTCGTGAAAGTTTATCGGGCGGCGATTGATTCATATTTCGCCAATGATTTTAAAATTCGCGACGAGTGGCTTGACGAGCTGAATAAAATTGCGCACCGACCGTACACGACGGGATTTTTCCTAAGCGACGGCAAACCGACTGAAATTCACGACACGTCAAAGCCGAGCCGTTCATCTAATTTTTTGGGAATAGTTCGCGCCTTTGATTTATCGACAATGACGGCGACTATTGAACAGCGCGGAAAATTTGAAGTCGACGAGCGCGTGGAATTTTTTCAACCGCAAGGCGAAAATTTTTCGCAAACGATAACTTCAATGCGCGACGCGGACGGACAAGAAATTTTATCTGCGCCGCATGCTCAACAGGTCGTGAAAATGCCGGTTGTTAAGCCCGTTGAAATTTGGTCACTGATGCGGGAGGTTTGATTATTGAAAAAATTTTCAGCATTCGTTTCGCGGAATATGGCACCGCTTGTTATAATCGTTGCCGCCGTTGCGCTGATATTTCCTGCGTCGTTCGCGTGGACGCCGCCGCATATCTCGATTCTTTTGGGCGTGGTGATGTTCGGCATGGGAATGACGCTCAAACCTGAAGATTTCCGCGAAATTTTCCGCCGACCGCGCGACGTGTTAATTGGACTTTTTGCGCAGTTTACGATAATGCCGCTACTTGCGTTCGGGTTGGCGACTCTGTTTCAGTTGCCGGCAGAAATTGCAGCGGGCGTGATACTCGTTGGCACATGTCCCGGCGGCACAGCGTCAAACGTTATGACTTACCTAGCGAAAGGCGATTTGGCGTTGTCGGTTTCAATGTCGCTGGCGTCAACGACTCTTGCGCCGATTGTCACGCCGCTTTTGACGTGGATTTTGGCGGGCGCGTGGATTAACGTTTCGTTCGTCGACATGATGATTTCGATTGTTCAAGTGGTCGTCGCGCCGATAATTTTGGGGCTTATCGTCAATCATCTGTTCGCCGATTTCGTCAAGCGCGTGGTGGAAATTTTGCCGCTCGTGTCGATTGTCGCAATCTTGCTTATTCTTGGCGGCGTCGTCAGCGTGAACGCAGAAAAAATTTTGCAGACGGGCTTAATCATGATGATTGTCGTTATGTTGCACAATCTTTGCGGTTACGGTCTGGGCTACTGCGCGGCAAAAATTTTCAACATGAACACTGCTAAGACAAAAGCAATTTCAATCGAAGTCGGCATGCAAAATTCTGGATTGGCAGTGTCGCTGGCAATGACGCATTTTAGCGCGGCGGCTGCAATTCCCGGCGCAATCTTCAGCGTCTGGCACAATATCTCTGGCTCAATCGCGGCAAATTACATGTCGCGTCAACGTAACCAATAATTGACGAGGAGTTGATAATTATGGGATTCTGGAGAAATATATTTGGCGGTTCGGAGGACGCCGAGACAGTCGAGCCGGTCAACGTCGAAAATGCCGTTCGCAAGGCGGGCAGGGCTGAAGGGCGCGTTCAAGGTGTCGGCTTTAGATTTTTTGTCCAGAGCAACGCAAAAGCTATGGGGATAACCGGTTGGGTTAAAAACATGAGCGACGGCTCCGTTACAATGGAACTACAAGGCGAGCCGCAAATTGTTGAAAGGCTTATTGCCAAAATTCAGCGCGGCAACGATTGGATTAAAGTCACCAACTTTGAACAAAGCGACTTGCCAGTTGTCGCCGGCGAAAATAAATTTGCTATCCGGTATTGAGGAAAAGTTATGGGACTGCTTACGAATCTTTATTGCAAGCCCGCCGCCGTTGAAAATATCGTTCGCAAGGCGGCGCAAGCTAAGGGCACAGTTCAAAAGGTTGGCTTTCGAGTTTTCGTTAGGAATTCTGCGCGGGAATTGGGCGTGACGGGTTGGGTTAAAAATATGAAAGACGGCTCCGTCACAATGGAGTTGCAAGGCGCGTCGCAAATCATCGAACAGCTTATCGAGAAAATAAAAAAGGGCAGAGGTCGAATTAACGTCACGAATTTGGAGCTTACCGACTTGCCCATTATGGAAGGAGAGACAGGTTTTGCAATCAAAAAATGACGGCTTGAACGTCAAGCGAATTTTAGTTTTGAACGGTCCGAATTTAAATTTATTGGGAACGCGAGAGCCGGAAATTTACGGACGGACGACACTGAACGACATAAACGAAATACTGCGCGAACGGGCAAAAGATGCGGGCGTTGATGAGATAGATTTTTTGCAATCGAATTTTGAAGGCGAATTGGTCGAGGCGATTCAAAAAGCGCGCGGGCGTTACGATTTCATTTTGCTCAATGCCGGAGCTTTAACGCATTACAGCATAGCTTTGCGCGACGCGATAGCCGCCGTGCCCGTACCCGTAATTGAGTTGCACTTATCGAACATTCATCGCCGCGAAGAATTCAGGCATAACTCGGTTATTGCGCCGGTCGTCGTGGGGCAAATTTGCGGCTTTGGCGTAGACAGCTACATTGCCGCGCTTGATATTGCTATTCGCAAACTGCAGAAGGATTCCAAATGAATAACTTTGATTTTTCTGGACGATTGGCAAACCTTTACGAAAAAATTTCCGCCGAAGAAGTTGACGCGCTCCTTATTACCAAAGTTCCCAACGTCACTTATTTTAGCGGCTTTCGCGGCGACAGTTCAGCGTTGCTTGTCGGGAAAAATTTTCGCAAGCTCATAACCGACGGGCGATATACTCAACAAGCTAAGCAGGAGAGTAAAAATTTCCAAATAGTCGAGCATACTGAAGGGCTTTATAAAAAACTTGTCGAAGAGTTGAAAGGCTGTAAGAAAATCGGCGTTGAAGGGAGCGTTATGACGGTCGCTCAGCGCGATTATCTTGCTAAAGAACTTGCAGGCGTCGAATTTAAATCCGTCGAATTGGACACGTTGCGGCAAGTTAAGGACGCGGCAGAAATTAATTGCATAAAAAAGGCTTGCGCGATTGCCGACAATGCTTTTAGAAAAATTCTGGACTTCATCAAGCCTGAAGTTAGCGAGGTTGAAGTTGCCGCCGAGTTGGAATATCTTATGCGCAAATTTGGTTCCGAGCGCGCCGCCTTTACTACGATAGTTGCATCGGGTTGGCGCGGAAGTCTTCCGCACGGTATCGCGACTGATAAAAAAATCTGCGCGGGCGAACTCGTCACGATTGATTTCGGCGCGGTTTATAACGGCTATCATTCGGACATAACGCGGACGATTGCTGTTGGGAAAATTTCTAGCGAGCAAAAGAAAATTTATAATGCTGTCCTTTCCGCGCAGGTTTACGGCTTGGAAGTTATCATGACGGGCAAGAGCGGTAAGGATATTGACGAAGCTGTCAGAAAAGTTTTTGAGGACGCAGGCTACGGCAAAAATTTCGTTCACGGACTAGGACACGGTGTCGGGCTTGAGATTCACGAGGAGCCGCGACTTAGTAAGCTTAGCAAGACCGAAAACATTTTGCCGAATATGATTGTTACCGACGAGCCAGGACTTTACTTTGAAAATGTCGGCGGCGTGAGGATTGAGGATACAGTTTTGGTGACGCGCGGTTCAGCCGAGCCTTTGACGCATTCACCAAAAACTTTGATAGAGCTTTAAAACTTTTGGAGGTAGATACCAATGATTTCAAGTACCGATTTTAGGACAGGATTAACGATTGAGATTGACGGCGCGGCATGGCAGGTCGTCGAGTTCCAACACGTCAAGCCCGGTAAAGGCGCGGCATTCGTCCGCACGAAAATTAAGAACGTCGAAACTGGCGCAGTCGTCGAGCGCACTTTCAATCCCAATGAGAAAATGCCGCCCGCCCGCCTTGATACTAACAAAATGCAATTCCTCTACGAATCCGACGGGCAATATACTTTCATGGACGTCGAGACTTATGAGCAAATCGAGCTTAACAAAGAACAACTCGGAAACGCGCTCAATTTCCTTATGGAAAATATGGAAGTCAACGTGCAAACCTTCAAGGGGCGCATTATCGGAATTAATCTGCCAAACAGCGTCGAATTGAAAGTTACTGAATGCGAGCCCGCCGTCAAAGGCAACACCGCGACCGGCGCGACAAAAAATGCGACGCTTGAAACCGGCTATGTTGTCCGCGTGCCGCTTTTCATTAACGAAGGCGACGTTTTAAGAATCGATACGCGCACCGGCTCCTATATCGAACGCGCTTAAAAATATATTGCCGTTCTCAAAATCTAAAATTTAATTGCCTTTTGACCGTCGAAGAATTATAATCGGCGGCGGAAGGTGATTTTTTTGCAAATACGAATAGCGGGACTTGTGCCTGAAAGTTACGTTGACGGCGACGGAATTCGTTTTGCGATTTTCATGCAAGGTTGCCATAGAAACTGCGCGGGCTGTCATAATCCAGAAACGCACGCGCTAAACGGCGGACGCCTTCTCGATACCAGCGAAATCATTTCCGAAGTAAAAAAAAATCCGCTACTCGACGGGATAACTTTGACGGGCGGTGAACCACTTTTGCAACTCGACGCCGCTAACGAACTCGCCCACGCCGCTAAAAATCTCGGACTAAGTGTCTGGTGCTACACGGGATACACTTTTGAAGAACTTCCGCCCGTCGCCGCTATTTTGCTAGAAAATGTCGACGTGCTAATTGACGGCGCATTTGTCGAAAGTCAGCGGGATTTAGAACTGCAATTTCGCGGCTCTAGCAATCAGCGTATTATTGACGTTAAAAAAACTCGCGCACAAAATAAAATCGTGCTTTGGTCTGAAATCGGAGGTTGAATAATGGAAGATGTGGGAAAGAATATCGGTGAGGCATTTTCGGATATTTTCGCAATGCCGCCGCTTGATGTCATTATCGGCTGCATTTGCATTTTCATTTTCGGGATAACGCTAGGCGCACTACTCTATTTGCCGGTTGCCCACAAAAGTTCCAAGCTCCCGCTCGAAAAACTCAGCAACGAATTAATTTGGCGATACTTGCCCGATTGGTTCATCTTGATTATCGGCTGCATAGCTTTTCTAACCGTAAGTTTCTTTATGGTCAGCGGGTTTATGCGAAATGTTTAGAAAGTAAAATGGCGCGACTTCCTGCCGCGTCATTTTTTATTATCATTATTTGTCGCCTGATTTAGCCACTCTTGCAAATAGTCGCCGATTGCTTTTACAACTTGCGACTCTCGAATTGTTTTGGCTAAGCTTAATAGTTTTAAGCCGCCGTTGAAAATATATTTGCCGATAAGCTCGCCGATTTTATCCGCAATCATTCTGGCGATAACGAATAGGATTATCGAAACTTTGATTCCCAAAACCGTCAGCGCGATACCGCCGAACAGCGGCAACAGGAAAATCATTGCCAACTTTATCAGCAGGAAAGAAAATGCCACGCTGACTGTTGCCCGCGCAAGCCGAATAATCATTGGTGCTTTGCTGTGAATATATTTTCGCGTGTCGTTGAAAGCAAGTTTCGGGTGACGAATTGCCCGTATGATGAACGCGCCCGCCCGTTTTGCGTAGAAGGTGAAAAACTCGCCGACCTTTTGTATAAGTTTATTTATATCAGTCGGAATGCTAGTAATGCTTGCGATTATGGTTTGCGGGCTTAGGTCGGTAAAAAATCCACGCATTGAGTTAAACGCCGTGCCGATAAATGCAGGCGGTTTGCTCATGTTCGCGATTGCGTCGGGGACTGGCAATGCCGGTATGAACGCCATTAGGATATAAAGCACAATCGCAAGCACGCGACCGAGTATCATGCCCAAGAAATATTTTATGACTGCCTTTGGATTTCGTTTGAAGGCGGCGGGAAAACTCCGGATTCGGCGCGGAACTTTTTTCTTAACTTTGTCGATTTTCTTTTCCTTCGGCGCGGAACGTGTTTCTTCCTTAACAATTTCCTGCTCGTTCTCCATTTCCAGAGAACGCGATAGCCGAATCATTTTCTGGAAGGCGTCGGCGATATTTTGTTCTTGTTGCTTCTGACGTTCTTCTACTTGCTGGTCAAATGAGCGCGTAACTTTAATCATTTTCTCGAAAGCGTTCCTTAAATCGTTTGATTTAGTCGTCTGCATCATGCGTTGCAGGGCGCGTTCCAAATCGGATTTTTTAGTTGTCTGCATCATTTTGCGCAAATTTTCTTGCAAGTCGTGTTGTCTCTTTTCCTTGTCATTCACCGAGTCGCCTCCTTCTTAAAAAGTTTTGAGCACCTCGTATTTAGTATTTCGTTGCGCGGGAATTTTTCCTGCCGAGCGAATTAAATCAATCATTTTGCGCGTTGACATTTCAAAGGACGTACCCGCCGCTCGCACGACATTTTCTTCAAGCATGATTGAGCCTAAATCGTCTGCGCCAAAAGTTTGAGTAAGTTGCCCGATTCTTTCGCCCTGCGTGACCCACGAGCCTTGAATATGTTCGATATTGTCTAAAAAAATTCGCGTCATGGAAAGGGTTTTCATATAGTCGTGCGCGGAAACTTTTTCGCCGCCGAGCGCGGTATTTTTTGGCTGATAAGTCCACGTTATAAAGGCGCGAAAGCCACCGGTTTCGTCTTGCAGGTTGCGAATTTTCTCCATATGTTCAAGGCGTTGGGATAAAGTTTCGCCGAAGCCGATAACCATAGTTGCGGTTGATTTCATGCCGATTGAGTGTGCGAGCCGCATAACGTTAAGCCAATCGTTAGTCATAATCTTTTTTGGGCTGATTTTCTTCCTAATATCGTCAACTAAAATTTCTGCGCCGCCGCCGGGCAAGCTGTCCAATCCTGCCGCTTGAAGGCGTTTAAGAGTTTCGAGAATTGAAAGCCCCGCGACATTGGCGAAATGTTGAATTTCGGTCGCGGTGAACGAATGGATTGTTATATTGAAATTTTTCTTGATAAGGCGGAGCATGTCTTCGTAGTAGCTTAAATTTAAATCGGGGTGTAGTCCGCCTTGAATCATAAGTTGAGTGCCGCCCGCGTCGACGGTCTCGCGAACTTTCTGCAAAATTTCTTCATGCGTCAAAAGATATGCGCCGCTCTGATTTTTACGGCGGAAGAATGCGCAAAATTTGCATTCGTTCTTGCAAATATTTGTATAATTTATATTTCGGTCGATGATAAAAGTTGTTCTGTCGCCGAATTTTTTTTTGCGGATTACGTCGGCTTGCTTGCCTAGTTCTAATAGGTCGCCGTCTGTGAAAAGTTTTAATGCTTCGTCGCTAGTTAATCTCAAAGCTAAATCGCCTCGCTATTTTCTTCAGCTAATTTCGCCTGTACATATATCGCGCACTCCAAACGCTTCTTCTGAATTTCGCAACCAACTTCATAAGGCTCGCGAATATCACCATGAAATAAATCCGCATTCGCATGACAGCCGCCACTGCAGAAAAATTTCGCCCAACACTTTTGACACTTCGGCTTATTCAATACGTGCGACTCCCGAAAATATTTCAGCCAATGCCGCGCAGATTTATCCACGCCGTCAAAGATATTCCCCAGCCGATATTTTTCGCGACCAACAAATTGATGACACGGATACAAGTCGCCATTTTCAGCCACAGCAAAATATTCATGCCCTGCGCCGCAACCCGCTAATCTTTTCGCCACGCAAGGACCATTCGATAAGTCAACGTTGAAATGAAAAAAGAAAAAGCCGCGCCCTTCCCGCCGTCGCTCCAAATATGCTTCGGTCAAGCGGTCGTACTCCTCGCGAATACGCGGTAAATCATTTTCAGTCAAGGCAAGCGGCGAATCTTTCAGGACAACCGGCTCAACAGATAAAATGTCAAAGCCCGCGTCGTGAATACTCAATACGTCCGTCGCGAAGTCCAGATTTTTCTTCGTGTAGGTGCCGCGCAGATAATAATTTTCTCCGCCGCGACTTTCCACGAAACGTTTAAAATTTTTCAAGACGCGCTCATAACTGCCGCGCCCCGAAATGTCCGGTCTCATCGCGTCATGAATTTCCTTTCGCCCGTCCAAACTCAACACCAACGAAATATTATTGTCGTTTAGCCACGAGGAAATTTTTTCGTCAAGCAAAATGCCGTTAGTAGTCAGCGTCAGCTTGAAAATTTTGCCGGTCTCCTGCTCGCGGCGTCTAACGTGTTCCGTAACGGCTTTGACTGTCCGGAAATTTATCAAAGGCTCGCCGCCAAAAAAATCAATCTCGCAGTGTTTGCGCAGTCCGGAATTTTTAATAATGAAATCGACCGCCGCGCAACCAATTTCCTCCGACATAATTGCGCGATGTCCGAAAGTGCCGCCGTCGCCAAAACAATATTTGCAACGCAAATTGCAATCCTGCGCAACCATAAGGCAAAGGCTTTTCACGACGCCACGAGTTGCGAAAGTCGGCGGAACGTCAATATCTGGCGCGAAAAGTTCGCCCGCGTCAATTAGTTCGTGAAGTTCGCTTAAAATTTCGGCGGTATCGTCGGCAGGATACTTTGATAAAATTTCGGCGTCGTTAGTGCCGTCGAAGTCGTCCAGAATTTTGAAAGTTGGCTCGTCGATTATATGAACTGCGCCGCTATTCACATCAAGCAAAATGTAATCGTCGCCCTGTTTGAATTTATGTATTAAAATTTTCAAGTCGCTCCCTTGCTTAGTTTTCGTTATCTGCCATGCGCAAAAGTTTTAATTCGGGCGGGTCATTGGGCTTAGGCGGCGCGTGGTGTTTAGCGATAATTTTCGCCTCTTTGAAAAGTCCGAGTCGCTGAAGTTTTTGTGCGCCCAACTCCGCGTGATGATGATAAACATGCAGTGCGCGATTGCCATTTAGCTCCAGACGTTCAGCGAAACGCGGCGCAAATGTCGTAACCAACACGGCAAAAATTTTCCCGCGAATTGTCAAGTCGCCCGCCTTCCTTCCCACGTCGTGAAGAAGTGCGCAACGAATCAGAAATTCTTTGTCGACGCCGCGCTTGTCCTCAATTACAAGCCGTTCAATCGTGTACGCCGTCCGCAAACTGTGCGCTTGGTCGGCTACACTCATTGCAAAGAAAATTTTCTGCTCCTCGCCGTTCAGGTGCGCAGAAATATATTTGCCGTCGTCAACGCTAACTTTCGCCGTTACCGCACGAACAAATTGTAAAATCCTGCTAAAAATCATTCTAAGTAAATCAACTCCGCACAATTTTTTTCCGCAAAAGATTTATCCGCCTCCGATTTATTTTGCGGCGTCAATGAAACTTCTACAACTTTTCCGACTGCACGAAGTTCAGCCGCCTTTTTTATTGCTACGTCTTCACGCCCCGCCGCGTAACTCAAATAAAAATCTTTCGCCCGCCAATTTTCCGCGACACCTTGATTTTTCCGCGCAGATAAAATTCTTTCAATGCCCAGCGCAAAGCCCGTCGCCGGACACGCAAAGCCGAAATCTTTCAGCATGTTATCATAACGCCCGCCGCCCGCTAAAGAATAGCCGACGCCCGCCGCATACGCCTCGAAAACCATACCGGTATAATATTCAAAGTCGCGAATAAGTCCCAAATCGAAAGTAATTTTTTCCGCGACGCCGTAAATTTCAAGCAAGCGATAAATTTCCGTCAAGTTATCAAGTGCGCGGCGCGAATGTTCATTTTGCGCAAGTTCCTTAGCCGCCGATAAAATTTCCTTGCCGCCTTGCAACTTCGGAATTTTCTTCAACGACTCGTCAACCGGCAAATTTTCAAGCGCAACTATATCGTGACGTTCAATCGCCGCTTTGATTTTGGCTTGCAATTCGGACGACAAATTATTTTGCTCCATTAAGCCGCTAGCAAACTCAACTTGACCTAAGCAAATTTTGAAGTCCTCAAGCCCTGAAACTTTCAAAGCCTGCGCGGCAAGCGCGATAATTTCCGCGTCGGCAAAAGCATTTGAAACGCCTAAAAGTTCGACGCCCGCTTGATAGAATTCGCATTGACGACCCGGCTGATTTGTTCGGAATCGGAAAATGTTCGTGTTGTAGGAAAGTTTCAGCGGCAACGGTGAATCTTTTAACCGGCTGACAGTCAAGCGCGCTATTGGAGTCGTCATTTCGTGACGCAGTGCTAGTGTCCGGTTGTTGCGGTCGAACATTTTAAATAAATGCGGCTCAATCGCTCGCCCGCTCGAAGTCGTCAGCGTTTCTAAATATTCCATTGTCGGCGTCACGACTTCTTCATAGCCGAACGCCATGAACAGTTCAAAAATTTTTTGCTCTATTGCTCGTTTTGCCGCCGCCTCTTTGGGCAGGAAATCTTGCGTGCCGTAGGGCGTCTCTAAAAGTTCTGTCATCTTTAATCCTCCGAAAAATTTTCCAGTATTTTATAAAACCAATCCGAATTGTGCAAGCCAAATAAAAATCGACGCGAGCTAACTCACGCCGATTGAAATTTTCTTAGTTGAAAAGGTTAGTCCATTCGCCGTAACCTTCTTCGTTCATTTTTTCGCGGGGAATGAATCGGAGCGACGCGCTGTTAATGCAGTAGCGAATGCCGCCTAAATTTTTCGGACCGTCGTCGAAGACGTGCCCTAAGTGCGAGCCGCTTGCCTTAGCGCGAACTTCCGTCCGTTGCATGCCGAAAGAATTATCCGTGCGTTCGTCCAGAAAATTTTTATCAATGGGTTTAGCAAAAGCCGGCCAGCCGCAACCCGCATCAAATTTATCTTTTGACGAAAAAAGCGGCTGTCCATTCGTCACGTCGACATAAATTCCTTCGCGGGATTCTTCGTCGTATTCATTTTTGAATGGCGGCTCAGTCGCTGCTTCTTGAGTGACGGCGCGTTGAAGTTCGCTAAGAGTTTCCAACGTCGCCTTAGTCGGTCTGTCGTAAACTCTAGCGCGAGAAAAATCTTTGTTCGGGAATTCATGCGCCGCCTTAATCTTAGCCTGTTCGTCAATCAATGCGGGCGACACGTGGCAATAACCGTTAGGATTTTTAATTAGATATTCTTGGTGCTCCTCTTCGGCTCGATAGAAATTTTTAATCGGCGCGCACTCCACCACGACCGGATTGAAAAAACTTACCTGCAAATTTTCCAGAGCCTTTTTTATAAGTTCTTCATCAGCGGGATTGCTGTAATAAATCCCCGTGCGATACTGCGCGCCATGATCCCTTCCTTGATGATTAACTAGCGTCGGGTCAATCGATTGAAAATAAATATCCAAAATTTTCTGTAGTGAAACGTAATTAGTATTGTAAATTATGTGCGCTGATTCGGCATGCCCCGAACCTTTGCAAACTTCGCGATAAGTCGGATTTCTCGTCGTGCCATTTGAATAGCCGACTTCGACGCTGGTAACACCCGCCACGTTTCGCATTAAAAATTCCGTGCCCCAAAAACAACCGCCCGCTAAATAAATTTCCGCTTCATCTTCGCCCTTTTGATTCTGCTGGACAATTTCTTCCGGCATTTGTGCGTTTGGAATTTTCGACGCAGAAATATTTTTCGGCGACCACATTAGATAAGCCCCGATTGCAATCGCCGCCGCCACCGCTAAGACCGTCATTAAAACTTTCCTCCCTGACATAAAAATTCCCCCCGAAAAAATTTTAAGCCCTTCACCTTAGCGAAGAGCTACTATCTCTTTTCCCATTTCCCATTTCCCTTTTTCCTTGTTAGTGGTGCGATTGGCGCGATTCGAACGCGCGACCTACTGCTTAGGAGGCAGTTGCTCTATCCTGCTGAGCTACAACCGCACGGTTATTAAATTTTAGCATGCCGGTAAACAATTTGCAAGGTTGAAAAAGAATCTTTGCGGTGATAAAATTTCGGGCAACACATGCAAAGGAGGAATTCAAATGCGCGGTGTAGATGTTTCTGTTTTCAATGAAAATGTTAATTGGTCGGCTCTTAAGGCGGCGGGGATTGACTTCGCGATTTGTCGGACGGGCTATGGCAAGGACGGTTTCGACGAAAATTTTCAGCGCAACGTCAATGAGGCTCGCAAAGCCGGTTTAATCTGTGGAGCTTATCATTATTCCTACGCGCTGACGCCGAGTGACGCCGCCGCCGAAGCGCAATTCTGCAAGGGGATTATCGAACGCGCTGGAGTTCTATTAGAATTGCCCGTGTGGTTTTCAATGGGCGACAGCGACAATTACAAACAGCGTCACGGCTTCGATTTTTCGCGCAGTAACGTAACCAACATTTGCAAGGCTTTCCTCGACAATATTAAGCCGTTAAATTGCGGCGTCTATGCTAATCTTTCGTGGCTTGAAGATTTAATCGACTGGCAATCGCTCGGCTGCAGGATTTGGAGTGCTCAATACAACGCCGAAGATAATTTCAAGGGCTACATGTGGCAATATACTGACGCTTTGCAAATTGGCGGGCAAACTTTCTGCGGAAATATTTTATACGATAAAGCCGCTCAACCGCAAGCCGCGCAGGTCGTCGAAGGCGTCGCGGCTCCCGTTCAACAACCCGCCTCAACTCAAAGCGTTATCCAAAATATTCTCGCCAACGCCAGAAAAGATGATACTCCGGCGGCGGCTCCTCAACAATCGGCTCCGGCTCAATCCGCTATCCAAAGCATTTTGAACAACGCCAGAGAAAATGCCGGCGCGAAAAAGTCAGCTACTCAATCGGCAGATGATAAGATTAAAAACATTTTGGCGGGCGTTCGGAAGAACAAATAGGAATTAAGATTATAAACAAAAAACCCCTTCCATTTCGGAGGGGGAAATTTTTTTATTGTAAATGTTTTAGTCGAGTTCGTTAGCGTCTTTAGGATTGTGCGCCAAAATCTTTTTGCCGGAGAACATGCTGGAAATTTCGCTTTCGCCTTCCATAAACTCTGCGCGGACGACCATATAAAAATGTCCAATCGCGAACAGAATTATAAACCAAGCAACATAATGGTGAATGTAATGGCTCATCATCTCGGAACCGACAAGCGTATTGACCCAGCCGAAAAGTTTTCCGAACGTCGACGAAGGATTTACCATTAAGTACATTGCAAAGCCCGTAAAAATTTCAATCGCAAGCAAAACATAAAGCATTGCGTAGGAGCCACGAGCCAAAGGATTTCTCAAAAAAGATGCGTGGTGTCCTCTCAAAAGCATGTAGTGGAGCGCAACGTCGACAGTTTCTTCGTAGAAATGTCCCTCCCAAAAGCGCGGGAAAAGTCTATCGCCCTTGTTGATTATAAATCCGTAAATCCTAAGAATCAACGACGCGCACAGGATAAACGCCGCCATAAAATGTATGTCGCGCACCAAATCCATTGAAGTATTCGTGAAAACAGGCTCGGTTGCGCCGACGTTCATTGGCTTTGTAATAAGCAAGCCCGTCACGAACAGAACTACAATTTGCGACGCCATTATCCAATGGAAAATTCTAAGGAACGGACTAAACAAATAAAATTCTTTGCGCTTAACTTCTTTGACAGATTTAATCGCCATCGCCGCTCACCTCCCGAAATGGTCGGTAGAAAAGATACTAATTTCCTCGCCCTTAGCGTTATACATATGGGTTGCGCAAGCCATGCACGGGTCAAACGAACGAATAACTTTTGCAATTTCAAGCGGCTTATCGGGAATGGCAACATGCGTAGTCATCATCGCCAATTCGTACGCGCCGTGCCCTGCCTTATCGTCACGCGGACAAGCATTCCACGTCGTCGGGACAATGCATTGATAGTTATAAATTTTGCCGTCTTTAATGTGAACCCAATGACTTAAACCGCCGCGCGGAGCTTCGTAAAGCCCGACGCCCATGCAATCAGGCGACCAAGTGTCAGGCAACCATTTTTCGTTGTTCATAACGGAAGTATCGCCCATTTTGATATTGGCAATCAGCTTGTCGAAGAAGAATTTATTAACTTCGGCGGCAAGTTGCGCGTCAAGGCAACGGCAAGCAGTTCTGCCAAGCATAGTCGGCAACCAAATTTCGGCGGAAACGCCAAGCACCGTCGAAACAACTTCGATTTGCTTGAGCATCATTTGTTCAGCCCAAGTCGGTTCAGGGAGCAAACCTTTTGCGGCTTTGGTGTAGATAACAATGTAATGCGCGAGCGGTCCGACTTCGCAAAGTTTGCCTTTCCATTTGGGAGTTTTAAGCCAAGAATATTTCCCGCCTTCGTTGAGCGTTTCCCACATAGTCGGCGTACCGGTTTTAGGTCCAGTGTATTTATCTTTGGTAACGCCCTTCCACGGGTGCAAATCTTTCGCGGCGTTGTCGGGGTATTCGTACCAAGCGTGCTCGACGCCTTCAGTAATAATTTCGGGAGCTTTTAAATCTTCCGCCGTGACGGGAGTAAATACCGCCTTTTGAACGCCCGCGCCGAAATTTTCAACGACGCCATTTGAACGGACAAGAAGATTTTCAAAATAGCCGCCGCTTGACGTGCCCTTATAACCTGTCAGCGGATAATCGCCAAAAGCAAGCACGCGAGTTTTCGACAAGCCGCCGCCGTCAACGCGCCCCGCCTTAGCGTAAATTGCGCCGATTGCGACAAGGTCGGGCAGATAATAATTGTTGACAAGGTCGCGAGCCATATTTATAGCGCGGTCGACGATTGCAAGACGCGCCGTGTTAATTGGGGCGTTGCCGTCAGTCAGAGAAATTGAGCAGGGCATACCGCCAACGACGTAATGCGGGTGCGGATTTTTGCCGCCGAAAACAACATGCGGCGTAATGATTTCACGCTGTTTGTCAAGCATTTCAAGATAATGCGCAACCGCCATTAAATGGACTTCGGGCGGCAAAAGTTTATAGTCAGGGTGATCCCACCATTGCGCGGCAAAAATTCCGAGCTGCCCGCTTGCGACGATTGCTTGAACTTTAGCTTTAATGCCCGCGAAATATTGCGGCGTTGCGGCGGGGAAGTCGTGCGGATAAGCTTCGGTTACAACTTCGTTTGGAACTTTCAAATCGACGCGATAAGCATTTAAAATCGCGACTTGCAGTTCAGCAGTCTTAGCAGGGTCGGCTGCAAGGGCTTCGACGGGGCTAACCCAATCGAGCGCGTGCAGATGATAGAAATGAACTAAATGGTCTTGTACAGTCAGAGTTGCCGCCATAATGTTGCGGATATAATTTGCATTGAGCGGAATTCCAATGCCGAGCGCGTCTTCAACTGCGCGGACGGACGCAAGAGCATGGGCAGTCGTGCAGACGCCGCAAATACGCTGAATATAAGCCCAAGCGTCGCGGGGGTCGCGGTCTTTCAAAACTAATTCTAAACCGCGCCACGCCGTACCGCTAGAAATTGCGTCGGTGACGGTGCCGTTCGTCTCGTCCACTGTAACTTCAACGCGCAAGTGCCCTTCAATCCTTGTGATAGGGTCTACTACAACGTGTTGCATAAAATTTCACCTCGTTTATTCGTGATGGTCTTCGTCAATCAAATTTTCGCGCTGGTTGCGCTGAACGATACTAGCTACAGCGTGCCCCGCAACGCCCGCCGCCGTCAAGACGCCAAGAGCCGCGCCGATTTTATCAACGTCGCCGAGCTTGCCATATTTGGGAAGTCTGTCTGTAAATGGGTCTTCGTCCCAGAAATTAGAATTAGAACAGCCAATGCACGGCGCGCCCGATTGAATCGGATAACTCATGCCCTGCCACCAACGCAGATTTCCGCAAGAATTATAAGTTTCCGGTCCGCGACAGCCCAGCTTGTAAAGACACCAACCAGCTTTCGCGCCCGCGTCGTCAAAGTTCTCCGCGAACATGCCCGCATCAAAGAACGGTCGACGATAGCAAGTGTCATGAATTCTGTTGCCGTAAAATTGCTTCGGACGCCCGTCACTGTCGCAAGGCGGAATCGTTCCAAATAACGCGACGTGCATAACAACGCCCGTCATAACTTCGGGAATCGGAGGACAGCCAGGAACTTTAACGACCGGTTTTCCGCCGACGAAACGTTCAATGCCCGCTGAACCCGTCGGATTAGGTTTAGCCGCTTGAATTCCGCCATAAGCCGAGCAACTTCCATAAGCGATAATCGCCGCCGCGCCCTTTGCGGCTTTTTCCAATAAGTGCGTAAAAGTATGACCGCCCGACATGCAATAAACGCCGCTATCTTTTGTTGCAATCGCGCCTTCGACCGCCAAAATGTATTGTCCGTTGTATTTAGCAATCGTTTCGTCAAGGTGCGCCTCAAACGGTGCGCCGCAAGCCGCGCTCAATAAATGGTCGTACTCCAGCGCGATTGACGACAACACAACATCAGACGCCAACGGTGCGCCCGAACGGATAAAAGATTCGTCACAGCCCGTGCACTCGTGACCGTGAATCCAAATAACGACCGGCAACGGCTTTGTTTCCGCCGCCTCAACGACTTTCGAGAACATATCCGTGCTAAAACCCATTAGCGATGTCAACGCGACGCAACCCTTTAAAAAGTTCCGACGAGAAAAGCCGCGTCTCAGATATGCCTCCCATAAACTCTCCCTTTTTTCCAATTTTCGCCCCTCCTTAGATTGGCAAATGATACGCAATAAATTAGTCCCAAAAAAGTTTAACACGATTTGCGCAATATCAATGCGTTATTGGCAACACTTTCGCCATATTTTTTATAAATCCTGCCCAACGTCATACGCGCTTATAAAAAAACGCTGTACTTATCGGGTGACAAAAAATTTTTAGATGATATAATAGCCGCGCTATCGCAATTTATTTTTAGGAGGAATGACTATGGATTTACGCGAGAAAATGCTCGCAATGCTTGACAGCACTCGCATTGAAGAGGACTGTTGCGAAATAAGCGGCAATTTGCTTATCGTTGTTTCGTTCGCCAGAATGAACAATTCTAACGTTTACATTGTCGCCGAAAATGATTTACATACCTATGTTCGCCTATTTAAAAGTTACGGCTTAAACGTTCACAAAGTCGTTTGTTCTCTGCCAAAAGAATTTCAGAAAGTTGACGACGTGGAAATTATTTCTCCGCAAGCTTTGTTGACGGACAAAACGCCGCGTAAAGTTTTTCTTTTGTTCGCGCTTGATATAAACATTTCAGGCAGTTCAAATTTTTTTGCCACACAAATTAACAATATCCCGGCTGAAGAAATCCCTAATTTGCCCTTTGTTGTCAATGAACACGACGCCAGAAGATGGAACTTAGATTCAATTCCAAAATTCGATTCAAACAGAATTTTTTATTATCAATCGCACAAAGAAGATTTAATGAATCTTTTCGACTCGCTGGCGGATTATCGCTCAAAATTAGCTTTATATTATTACGTTGAAAGCTACATTGCCAATACTGTTTACAAAGGCGAACAAATTTCGACGTTGTGGAGATATTTTTTCGGTGGCAAATACGAACGACTTTACAAGCACCTTGACGGCGAATGCTGGATTAATTGTGGCGCAAACACGGGAGATACGCTTTTCCAATATCTTTGCTTTAATTTTAAGCCGAAAAAAATTTATGCGTTCGAAGCTGACAAAGGCATTTATGACGTTATGATAAATAACTTGAGATTACTTCCACCAGAAAAACGCAACCTTATTGAAACGTTTAATGAAAAACTCGGCGCGACGACTGACTTTGAAAAAATTTTGGCGGGCAATAAATTGACGCTTCTAAACGCTGACATAGAGGGCGCAGAACTTCCAATGCTTCAATCCATGAAAGATATTATCCAATCGGACCGTCCAGTTATGGCGATTTGCGTCTATCATCTCAAGGAAGACCTTTTAACCGTGCCACAATTCCTGCAGTCGATTTGCCAAGATTACGTCTATTATCTCAGAAAATATACCGCTTGGTATGGCAGTTTGAAAAAGAATGAAGAAGTGATTTTCTATGCCGTGCCTATCGAACGAAGTATATTGCACGCCCCCCCACTTCACTTTAATCCTAATTCGTGACAAAAAATTTTTAGATGATATAATAGCCGCGTTATCACGGCTTATTTTTTTACGGAGGAAAATTTATGGGAGTAAGATATATTAG
Organism: Selenomonadales bacterium UBA7018; assembly: GCA_002448305.1. GTDB lineage: Bacteria > Bacillota > Negativicutes > Selenomonadales > Selenomonadaceae > Quinella. The sequence goes on along the minus strand of DJWY01000028.1, from coordinate 37,728 downwards.
CGGCGGAGAAAGTCACGGCTCGCGACTTATTTGCATTTTGGAAGGCTTGCCTGCGGGCGTCAAAGTGTCAAGCGACTTCGTCAACGCGGAACTTAAACGGCGTCAAGGCGGCTACGGGCGCGGCGGACGCATGAAAATTGAAAGCGACCGCGTCGAATTTTTATCCGGAATTAGATTTGGCGAAACGCTTGGCAGTCCGATAACTTTAAGCGTCGAAAATCGCGACTGGAAAAATTGGATGGAACGCATGAGCGCGGAAGGAAATCCTTTCGGCGAAAAAGTGACTAATGCGCGTCCTGGTCACGCAGATTTAACCGGCGCGGCGAAATATGCTCGTTCGGATGTGCGCGACATTTTGGAAAGGTCTTCTGCTCGCGAAACGGCAATGCGCGTTGCGGCGGGTGCACTGTGCAAAATTTTTCTGCAGAATTGCGGCGTCGAAATTTCCGGCGAAGTTTTAAGCGTGGGCGGCGTAACGGGCGAAGATGAAATTAAAAAGCGCATTGACGCGGCTAAAGCTTTGGGAGATACGGTCGGCGGCATTTTCGAGATAAAAATTTCGGGCGTGCCGGCGGGCTTAGGCAGTCACATTCAATGGGATAGGAAATTGGACGCGAAATTTGCGGCGGCGTTTATGTCGATTCAGGCGATAAAAGCTGTTGAACTCGGCGACGGCTTCGCGAACGCTTCAAAACTCGGTAGCGAAGTCCACGACGAAATTTTCATTGACGACGGGAAAATTTTTCGCAAAACTAATCGTGCGGGCGGCTTTGAAGGCGGTATGACTAACGGCGAAGATTTAATCATTCGCGCCGCTATGAAACCAATTCCAACTTTGATGAAACCATTGAGAACAGTCGACATTGCGACGAAAACGCCGACAACCGCCAGCAAAGAACGTTCTGACACTTGCGCGATATGGGCAGCTGAAGTTGTCGGCGAGGCAATGGCGGCTATCGTCACGGCGGACGCGATTGTTGGGAAATTCGGCGGCGACGCGCTCTGCGATACCCTTGCTAATTTGAAAAGTTATCGTCAGCGACTTGCAAAGGATTTTGGCTTATGAAAGACAACGTAATTTTGACGGGCTTTATGGGGACGGGCAAGACCAGTCTTGGAAAACTTTTGGCGACGCGACTTGGCAGACCATTCATTGACATTGATAAAAAAATCGAGGACGAAAATCATATGTCAATCCCGAAAATTTTCGAGACCTTCGGCGAAGAACATTTCCGCGAGCTTGAAAGAATTGCCGTCAAGGAACTTAGCGAACGACGCGGACTTGTGATAGCGACGGGCGGCGGCACCATTAAGGACGAAGAAAATTTGCGTTTGCTGAAAAGTTCAGGCGTAATGATTTGCTTGACGACTGAGCCGGAAGAAATTTTCAATCGGACTGCGCGGCGCGGCGAACGTCCTGTTCTTGACGGCGGCGGAGATGAACGCCTTGAGACGATTAAAAAACTCCTTGCCGAACGGAAGAAATTTTACGACCGCGCAGATTATCAAGTTGATACGACAAATTGGTCGCCGATTCAAATTATCGATGACATTTGTAGATATTTGCGGCAGTTTAGGAGTTGAAGTTATGGAGAAAGTTTTAGTTGACTTGGGCGCGGCGAGCTACGAAATTTTTATCGGCACGGATATTTTAAGCGGCGTCGAGAAATTTATTTCTGGCAAGGCTTTGCTCGTCACGCAGGAAAATATTTTCAAACTATGCGCGGAAAAATTTCCCTACGAAGTCGCCTTCATTCCCGACGGCGAAACTTCTAAAAGTCTGCGCGAAGCCGAAAAAATTTATACGCGAGCGATTGAGGCGGGGCTCGATAGAAAATCTGTCGTGATTGCTTTAGGCGGCGGCGTTGTTGGTGATTTAGCGGGCTTTGTGGCGGCGACTTTTATGCGCGGCATTTCGTTAATTCAAATTCCGACGACGCTTTTGGCACAAGTTGATTCCAGCGTTGGCGGCAAAACGGCTGTAAATCACGCGCTGGGGAAAAATTTAATCGGCGCATTTCATCAACCCCGCGCAGTTTTTATCGATTTAAATTTTCTAAAGACTTTGCCCGAACGTGAAATTAAATCCGGACTCGGCGAGGTCGTTAAATACGGCGTGATTAGCGACGAGAAATTTTTCAGCTATTTTGAAGATAACGCCGATAAAATTCTTAGCCGCGACTTGAAAATTTTAGCGCACATTGTCAAGCGTTCCTGCGAGATTAAAGCGCAAGTTGTCGGCGCGGACGAAAAAGAATCCGGACTGCGCAGAATTTTAAATTTCGGTCACACTATGGCGCACGCAATCGAAGAGGAGACGCATTACGAAAAATATCGTCACGGCGAAGCGGTCGCTATCGGTATGCTTGCGGCGGCGCAAATTAGTTCGGAGCTTGGCAAAACTTCTGCGGCGAACGTCACGCGGCTTGAAAATCTTATAAAAAAATTCGGCATGGTCACGAACTGCGCGGGGCTTGACGCCGATAAACTTTACGACGTAACTTTTCGCGATAAAAAAACTGTTGGCGGAAAAGTCAACTGGGTGCTCATGAAAAATTTCGGAGAAGTTGAAATTTCTAACGACGTGCCCGCGCAGATTGTCAAAAAAGTTTTCGGGAGGTTATGTAGTGGAGATTAAAATTGCGGACGATTTCGACTTGAAAAAAATCGCCGACAGCGGGCAATGCTTCCGCCCTAAGGAAATTTCGCCGGACGTCTTCAGATTTATTATCGGAGAAAATATTTTGCATATCAGCAAGCGTGAAGAAAATCTTTTCGAGGCTGATTGCAACGCGGAGACTTGGGAGCACGTCTGGAAAAATTATTTCGACCTTAATACGAATTACGCGAGCATTCGCCACGAAGTTGAAACTTTCGCCGCTGGCAAGCCCTATGAAAAAATTTTGCGCGACGCGACCGACTTTGGCAAAGGTATTCGCATTTTGAATCAGGAACCTTTTGAAATGCTGATAAGTTTTATAATCAGTCAGCGGAAAAATATTCCGTCGATTAGAATTTCAGTCGAAAAAATTTGTGCAAGATTCGGGCGGCGCGTCGGTGAAGTTTATCTTTTCCCGCGTGTCGAAGAAATTTCTTCGGTGACTGTCAATGACTTGACGGGGTTGGGGCTTGCTTATCGGAAAAATTATATCAAGGACGCTCTGGAAAAAATTTCGAGCGGCGAGATTGATTTAACTGCGCTGAAAAATCTTCCGGATGATGAACTTGTCGAGACGCTGAAAAAAATTAAGGGCGTGGGCGATAAGATTGCTAATTGCGTCGCGTTGTTCGCATATCACAGAGTTAATCGCGCCCCCGTCGATATTTGGATTAAGCGGGCGATTGACCAAGATTTTCACGGCGAAAATATTTTTGACGCCTTCGGCAACAACGCCGGCATTCTTCAGCAATACATTTTCTATCATAAGCGGTCGAATCATTAAGCGATGAAAGCATTTGCATTTGATTTAGACGGAACAATTACTAAAGTCGAGACATTGCCGCTACTGGCAAAAGAATTAGGGTTCGCGGACGAAATGAAATTTTTGACGGACTTAACTTTGAGCGGGCGAATTTCCTTTGAAAAATCATTTCAAATGCGCTATCTTATGCTTAGAAATATTCCGCTGAAAAGAATTCAAGAGATAATGTCAGGCGTCGCGCTTGATGAAGAAATTGCCGCATTTATTCGAGAGCACAAAGAAAATTGCTTTATCGTCACGGGCAACTTAGATTGTTGGATTGCGCCGATTATCGCGAAACTTGGTTGCAAAAGTTTTTCCTCAACAAGCGTCCTTGATGAAAGAAATATTCCCGTCCTAGATAAAATTCTTGATAAAGGCAGGGCAATTTGCGAGCTGAAAAAGTTTTCTAGCAAAGTCATTGCGATTGGCGAAAGTTTTAATGATGTGTCAATGTTCAAGGCGGCTGACATTTCGATAGCTTATGGCGGCGTCCATAAACCTGTAAGTGAAGTTATTTCCATTGCAAACTATGTAATTTTTGACGGCGATTCTCTGTGCAATCTTTTAAAAGCATTATGACAAAGAGGAGGCTTTAAATTGGTTATCGGATATACGACTGGTGTTTATGACCTTTTCCATATTGGGCATTTAAACCTGTTGAAAAATGCGAAGGGGCTTTGCGACAAGCTGATTGTTGGCGTGACGGTCGATGAGCTTGTTAGGTATAAAAATAAACGTTCTGTCATTCCTTTTGAGGAGCGATTGGAAATTGTCCGCTCTATCAGGTACGTTGACGCGGCAATTCCGCAAGAAGATATTGATAAATTTGCGGCGTGGGAAAAACTCAAATTCGATATACTTTTCGTGGGCGACGATTGGTATAAATCTGAGCGTTGGCAAGAAATGGAAGAAAAATTTAAACAAGTCGGCGTTAAGATCGTTTATTTCCCGTACACGAAGGGCACAAGCTCCACGCTGATAAATCAAACGCTAATTTCACTTCGGGAGGAAAAAACATGATTGACAAAAATTTTTGCATGAGTTCGTATCTTGCGTTCAGGTACATTGAGCGCGACGACATGGACTTTTTCGCGGGGCTTCACCACAGGAATATTGAGCCGGCTAAAGACAAAGTCAAAGTTTCTTCTGCGGACGACATTGATGCGGCGATTGAGAAAAATTTTTCTAACCTGCGCGGAAAGAAACTCGGCATAATGTTATCGGGCGGTATGGATTCGGCAATTTTGGCGGCGTACATGAGCGGTTGCGACGCTTACACGTTCAGATTTTTAAACGGAAATTTTCAGAGCGAGGAGCTTGCGCGGGCGGAGTATTATGCCAAAACTTACGACTTGAGACTTCATTACGTCGACATAAATTGGCAGACGATTGAGCCGCATATCGACGCAGTTTTAAAAAATAAATGCGCACCGGTTCACTCGATTGAGCCTCAACTTGTTGTGGCGGCGTTGCAAGCTAAAGCTGACGGCGTCGGCTGCATGATTATCGGCGAGAGTAGCGATTTAATTTTCGGTGGCATGGATAAACTTTTGGCGCAAAATTGGAAATTGGAAGATTTTGCTAAGCGTTACACCTTCCTGAATCCTGCCGACGCTTTGGAAAATCCCGTTGACATGAACTATCTTTTTGAGCGTTATCGTCAAGGCGACAAAATTAATTTCCTGCAATTTATGGACAATGTTTTTTCCATTGAAAGTTCAAGTTCGTATCTGAATGCTTTCGAGACCGCGCAGATTGATTATTTCGACCCGTATGCGAATTTGGAAATGGCTGAGCCGCTTGACTTGCACCGCGTCCGAAATGGCGAGCCGAAATATTTAATTCGCGAACTGTTCGCCAAAAAATATCCTAATTTCCCTGTGCCCGATAAAGTTCCAATGCCGCGCCCTGTTGATTTTTATTTTGCTGATTGGAAGGGACCGACGCGCCCGGAATTTAAGAAAAATCTCGATATGAAAAAATTCACGGGCAATCAGAAATGGCAGCTTTGGTGTCTGGAAAGATTTTTAAATTTATTTGACGAATTAAATCATCATGAATAAAGTTATCATATCTCACGCGGATAATTATCGCCTTGAAAACGTCAAAGAAATTCTCGGCGCAACTTTTCAAAACTTTTTCGGCTTGCTAGCTGAAGAAAAAAACTTTAGTCGTCGTCGGTCTTATAAAGCCTGGCGACGTCGCGACAAGGTATATGGGTCTTAAACCGCTCAAGGTAAAATATCTGAAATATTTTTTGGATAAAAATTTTGACGATGTGACTTTAGAGAATTTAATCATTTACGAAAATGGCAATAAGATTGAGAATTTCTTTAAAGCCGGAAAGCTGTACAAAAATTTTGCCGTCGGGGATTTATGGAAGGATTTAAAAGCGTTTTCTTGTTGAAATGATAAAATTCCTTCGATTGACGCGGAGGGATTTTTTGTTTAGAAATTTTTTGACGGATTCTATCATTCATCTTTAAGCTCAAACATAAAACTTCCACCCACAAAAAAAATTTTACATGATTACTTTAAGCATAATGAAAATCCTTTACTTGGAAAAAAAGTTTTGTTAAAATCTGCACGGAAGATTCTGAAAACATATCAAAGGAGGCAATCTTATGGCAAAAGAACATATTGGGCTGGTGGCGAAGGACGGCTGGCTCGAACCTTACGAGGAAGCAATTCGCGGGCGTCACGAACACGCGCTCTGGAAAATTTCCCAACTCACGCAGGACGGCAAGCGCACCCTTTCCGATTTCGCGACAGGGCATTTGTATTTCGGCTTGCATAAGACCGGCTATGGCTGGGTTTTCCGCGAATGGGCACCGAATGCCACCAAAATTTATTTAATCGGCGACTTCAATAACTGGCAAGAGGACGAAGCATATCGTTGCGAACGACTTATCGGCGGCAACTGGGAGCTGAAACTTTCGGAGAATCAGCTCAAACACGGCGACCTTTATAAAATGAAAGTGCATTGGGAAAACGGCGAGGGCGAAAGAATTCCGGCGTGGTGTCAGCGCGTCGTGCAGGACGACCAGACTAAAATTTTCTCCGCGCAAGTTTGGAATCCCGAAAATCCGCACGAGTGGCACGACGAAGGTTTCAAGATTGATACTAATCCGCTTTTGATTTACGAATGTCATGTTGGCATGGCGCAGGACGCCGAAAAAGTCGGCACTTATACCGAGTTTAAGGAAAATATTCTGCCGCGTGTCAAGCAAGCGGGCTACAACGCAATTCAAGTTATGGCGATTCAGGAGCACCCTTACTACGGCAGTTTCGGTTATCATGTAAGTAGCTTTTTCGCGCCGAGTAGCCGTTGCGGTACGCCCGACGAATTGAAGGACATGATTGACGCGGCGCATCAAATGGGCATTGGCGTTATAATGGACATTGTGCACAGTCACGCCGTCAAAAATGAAGTCGAAGGCTTAGGCAATCTCGCGGGCGACCCGAACCAATTTTTCTACGAAGGCGACCGCCACGAGCACCCCGCGTGGGATAGTCTGTGCTTTGATTACGGCAAAGATGACGTTTTGCATTTCCTGCTTAGCAACTGCAAATATTGGTTGGAAGAATACCACTTCGACGGGTTCCGCTTTGACGGGATAACTTCCATGCTGTATTACAGTCACGGATTGGGCGAAGCGTTCATGGGCTACGGCGATTATTTCAACGGGCACCAAGACGACAACGCGATTTGCTATCTCATGTTGGCGAATAAAATGATTCACGAAGTCAAGCCCGACGCCGTCACGATTGCAGAGGACGTTAGCGGCATGCCCGGACTCGCCAGCAAATTTGAGGACGGCGGCTTTGGCTTTAACTATCGCCTTGCTATGAACGTCCCGGATTATTGGATTAAGATGATTAAGGAACAGCGCGACGAGGATTGGAAACCGTCTAGTATTTTCTGGGAAATGACAAACCGCCGCGCAGATGAAAAAACAATTTCCTACGCCGAAAGCCACGACCAAGCGTTGGTTGGCGATAAGACAATTATTTTCCGGCTGATTGATGCCGATATGTATTGGCACTTCAAGAAGGGCGACGAAAATGACATTGCTAATCGCGGCATTGCGTTGCACAAAATGATTCGGCTCGTGACGCTCTCGACTATGAACGGCGGCTATCTGAACTTTATGGGCAACGAGTTTGGGCACCCCGAATGGATTGATTTCCCGCGTGAGGGCAACGGCTGGAGCCATAAATATGCTAAACGTCAATGGCATTTGGCGGACGATAAATCGCTTTGCTATCATGAGTTGGGCGACTTTGATAGGGCAATGATTGCAGTTATCAAGGCTGAACCGGACTTTGCAAATTTGCCCGTTCGCGAAATTTGGCACGACGACGCCGACCAAGTGCTTGCTTATATGCGCGGGCGTTTGCTGTTCGTGTTCAATTTTTCGCCGACTAAATCTTTCGTTGACTATGGCTTTTTGGTTCCGAAGGGCGATTACGACGTTATGCTCAACACGGACGATAAAGCTTTTGGCGGCTTCGGCTTGACGGACGATACAGTTCCGCACTACACTAATTACGACCCAGTTTACGACAGGCAGGACAAAGACTGGCTCAAGCTTTACATTCCGGCGCGTACTGGCGTTGTACTTTGGAAGAATTAGGAGTTAGGAATTAGGAATTAGGAATTAGGGACTAGAAATTTTCAACTAGTTCCTAGTTCCTGAATCCTAATCCCTAATCAAGGAGTTTTTATGCAGGACATTAACTATTACAACATGTTGGCGCAACGAGCGACCACTGATGAAGAGGCATTCGAGGAACTTTACGAACACTTTTTCCCGCGAGTTTATAATTTCGTTTATACGCGGGTAAAAAATTCTGCCGACGCCGACGACATAACAAGTATAACCTTCGTGAAGATGAACGAAAATTTGGAGCGATATAATCCGACGCAAGCGGCATTCTCGACGTGGCTTTTCCGTATCGCAACAAATTCAATAATCGACCACGCACGCCATGTAGAAAAAAATCAGGAAACAGAGTGGGAAGATTTCTTCGACCCCGCCGCGCCCGAATATCAAGAGCCGGAAGCGCAAGCTTTGGAGAAGGAAGGACACCGCGAACTTTTTGCCGCATTGGATAAGCTGAACGAACGCGAGCGGCGAATTGTCGAGCTTAGATATTTTTCGGATATGGATACGCGCTCAATCGCCGAAATTTTGATGATGAGTGAAGCCAACGTCCGCACGACACTCCACCGCACTCTTGCCAAGCTTAAAAAAATTCTGACTGACATGTAACAAAATCGATTTTCAAACGTATAAGAGGCAAGAAATAAATTAAGGAGTGATTGAAATGATGATAGAAGAAAGATTAGGACAGGTTGACTTCTCGCAGTTCAGCAAAATAAAGGACAGTCTCTTACTCAGATTGAAACTTCGCCGCAGGGCAATCAATGAGGAGATGTCGCTTGAAGAACTGGACGAGGTTGCGGCGGCAGGCAATGATGCCTTAAGAAATATTAACGACAAGAAAAACTTCTAATTAAAAATCCCGTCGAAAGTGGCGGGTTTTTTTTATTTATAAAATCGGCAGGCAGATTTTTCTTGCGGGCTGTGGTAAAATTTATCGCAGAAGATTTTGGAGGAAATTTTATGTCGAAACGAATTTATTCATTGGACGTTCTGCGAAGTATCGCGATAACAATTATGCTGTTCTTGGACGCGCCACCCGATGAAATTTATTCCGTACTTCAACACGCTGATTGGGCAGGGCTAACCGTTCCCGACATTGCTTTTCCAATGTTCGCCTTCGCAATGGGTGCGGGCGCGGCAATTTCTATGTCAAAACGCCCGTTCACAACAAGACGAATTTTAAAGCGGACGGCGTTAATGTTCGCGGTCGGATTATTTTTGAACTTCCTGCCGGCGATAATAAATTTTCTGTTCGTCGCGGACTTCACCTTAGGAAATTTTTTCGACGCGGCAATTTTGCACGGGCGACTTTTCGGAGTACTTCAGCGGCTCGCAGTGACTTACGCGCTGGGAATTTTCATTGTGCGGGCGATAAAAAACGACATTGGAATATTTATCGCGGCGATTGTGATTTTGTCGCTGTCGTCTTTGGGCTATCACGTTTACGCGCCGGATAATCCTTTCAGCGAAGCGCACAATATCAGCCGCGCAGTTGATTATATTTTTCCCGGCGCGAATCATATTTACACGCCCACGCACGACCCTGAAGGGCTTTACGGCTCGATTGCGGGCACGGCGTCAGTATTATTCGGCTATTTAGCTGGGAGAATTTTAATCGACAATGCTACGTTGCGCGACAAAATTTTTCTAATGGTCGGACTAGGAATTGCGCTGTTAATCGCGGGCGGCTTATGGAGCAACTTTGACATTATCTCAAAAAAATTATGGACGACGCCTTTTGCGCTGATAAATGCGGGCGGCAATTTCCTAGTGCTCGCGTTACTCACGAAAATTTTTGCGGTCTCTGCGCGGGCAAAAAATTTTGCGCAACCCTTCGACACGCTCGGCAGAAATCCGCTATTTTTCTTCTTCGCGAACAATTTCGTACTAACATTTCTGATTATGAACAGCGGAATTTATTTCTGGCTGTATCAGCACACGACGGCGGGATTTATTTCGACGGAAATTGGCGCAACATTATTCTGCGCGTTATGGTGTTTGCTATGGTTCCCGATAGCCGAACTTTTCAAGCGATTTAACATAGTGATAAAACTTTAGGGGGCGATTGCGTGATTGAGGACGAAAAATTTATTCGCGGCGATGTACCGATGACTAAGCAGGAGATTAGGATTTTGACTTTGGCGAAGGCGCAGATTAAATCTGATTCAGTTGTCGTGGACGTGGGCGCGGGGACGGGTTCAATTTCGATTGAGGCGGCACTCCTTGCGCCGAATGGGAAAATTTTTGCCGTCGAAAGAAAGCCTGATGCTATCGAACTGATAAAGCGCAACGTCGAAAAATTTTCAGTCGATAACGTGGAAATTATCTGCGCGGAGGCTCCCAAAGGTTTAGAAATTTTGCCTGAAATTGACGCGGCGATTATCGGCGGGAGCGGCGGCAAGCTCGAAAAAATTCTTGACATACTTTACGCGAAACTTAAAAGCGGCGGGCACATTGTCATAAACGCAATCACGATTCAAACGGCGGCAACTGCGCTAGCATATTTTAGAGGACATCACATAAAATACGATGCGTTCCAAGTGCAAATAACGCGCCTGAAAAAAATTCGCGCCCACGATATGAATCAAGTTTTAAATCCCGTATGGATTATCACCGGCGAAAAACTTTAGGAGGAGAGAAAATGTATTACTACGCAACGTTTGACAATATTGTTACGACGCATAGCGCACTTGAGACCGACGAATATTCTATGCCATGCGTGCGCGTCCACTTTGAACGCCCGAATAATCAAAATGGCTTTGACTTCGCTGACGGCAGAATTCCGCACTACAATTTTCAAAAGGCATTTGGCTTTTCGGAAGACGAACTTTTCAGACTGCGCGAGTACATGCGGAACAACGCATTTTTGATTTGGGAATTCGCTCAAAAGGGCGGTGGCTTAAATGCCTAAAGTCTTACAAGATTTTCTAGGATACGCGATTTATTTCTGGGCGAACGAACAGGACGAGCCGCCGCACGTCCACGTTTCAAAAGGTAGACAAACTGCGGGCGCGACAAAATTTTGGGTAAAGCGTGACGGCGTGGAATTGGCGCACAACAACGGACAAATTCCCACTAAAGACTTGCGCAAAATCGAATCGTATATTTTGGCTAATCAAGATAGAATTCTTGCCGAATGGTTCAGATTTTTTAATATGTGATATAATTGGCGGGAAAAATTTTTAGGAGGCTTAAAATATTTTGGTCAAAGTAAGTGTAATAGGCGCGACGGGCTACGCGGGCGCAGAATTGCTTTCAATTCTGATTCGCCACCCGCAAGCTCAACTCGCCCATATAACTTCAGAAAGTCACACGGGGAAAAAAATTTCCGAACTGTATCCGCACCTGCGCGGCATTTGCGATTTAATGCTCGAATCGCTTGCCGAAATTGAAGACATTGGCAAGGACAGCGATTTTATTTTTATCGCCCTGCCACATGGTCACGCTATGGACGTCGGATTAAAGCTCGAAAAATTTCCCGTCCGAATTATCGATTTAGGCGCGGATTATCGTTTCAGTGACACCGCTATTTATGAGGCGTGGTACAACGTCCCGCACAAGCACAAGGACGCCAAAAGGGTTTACGGGCTTGCCGAAATTTATCGCAATGAAATTCGCGAAGCAAAAATTATCGGCAATGCTGGTTGCTTCACTACCGCTTCAATTCTTGCGCTCGCGCCGCTCGTTAAACATCATCTTATCGACGCCAACTCAATAATCGTCGACGCGGCAAGCGGAGTTTCTGGAGCGGGCAGAGGGCTTAAGCTCGGCAACCACTTCCCCGAACTTTACGACAACTTCAAAGCTTATAACGTCGCGCACCACAGGCACACGCCCGAAATTGAACAGGCTTTAAAAGATTTGAGCGGCGAAGAAACTATAATAAACTTCACGCCGCATTTAGTACCTATGTCGCGTGGAATTTTGGCGACGTGTTACGCCACTATCAAGGAAAATGTTTCCGACGATATGATTGACGCCGCCTTCCAGAAAATGTACGGCGCGGAAAAATTTATCCGGCTTTTAGGGCGCGGAGCTTATCCCGAAACTAAATTTGTGCGTAGCTCGAATTACTGCGACATTGGCTGGCACATTGACGAACGCACAAGGCGTGTTATAATTCTTTCCGCTATCGACAATCTTGTTAAGGGCGCGGCGGGGCAAGCCGTTCAGAATTTCAACATTGCGGCGGGCTTCTACGAAGGCATTGCCCTTGATGTCGTTCCGATTTATCCTTAAGGAGGCTTTTAAATGTTCAGTGAAAAACATAAAAATGCGGGCGTCGCTTATCCGAAAGGCTTTAAGGCGGCGGGCGTCCGCGCAGGTATCAAGAAAAATGGCAATCTCGACGTTGCTGTTATCTACACCGAAAAAGAAGCGGCGGTCGCGGGAGTCTTCACTAAAAATCTTGTCGCGGCGGCTCCGGTTCATTTAAGTAAAATCGTCGTCGGCACCGGAACGGCTCATGCGGTCGTTGCAAATGCCGGTTGCGCGAACGCTTGCACTGGTGAACAAGGTATCCGCGACGCTGAGAAAACGGCAGCTATCGCCGCTAAGGAATTGAACTGCCGCGCAGATGATGTTATCGTCGCGTCAACGGGGCTTATCGGTTCAAATTTGCCTATGGAGAAAATGGAGAACGGGATTAAAGCCGCCGTCAAAGAACTTTCCCGCGAAGGCTCCGTTAATGCCGGCAACGCGATTATAACGACAGATACTTATTCCAAAGCTTGCGCGACTGAAGTCGAAATCGGCGGCGTTGAAGTTCGTTTCGGCGCAATTGCGAAAGGTTCCGGCATGATTCGCCCTGATATGGCTACCATGCTTTGCTTTATCACAACTGACGCCGATATTGACCAGAAACTTTTGCAGGAGGCTTTAAGCGACGCTAACGAACTTTCTTTCAACATGATTAGCGTTGATGGCGACATGAGCACCAATGATTCTGTCGTCGTTTTGGCGAATGGCGCGGCGGGCAATAAAAAAATCGTCTCGCGTGACGCCGATTATCAGAAATTTTACGAGACGCTTAAAAATATTTGCACTGAGATTGCAAAGCGTATTGCCGCCGACGGCGAAGGCGCAACCAAATTTATTACAGTCAACGTCACGGGCGCGGAAAGCTTTTCGGACGCTAAACAAGTCGGTATGGCGATTGCCAATTCTCCGCTGTGCAAGACAATGTTTTTCGGCGAAGACCCTAACGCCGGCAGAGTTATTTGCGCGGTCGGCTATTCGGGCGTGAAGATTGTTCCCGAAAAAGTCGCTATCAATTTCGGCGGGCTGACGGTTTACGAAAAAGGACTTGTCACAAAATTTAACGTCGACGCCATGAAGAAAATCCTTGCCGCTCACGACATAACAGTTAATATCGAACTTGGGCAAGGGAATTCTTCAGCGACCGTTTACACTTGCGATTTATCTTATCGTTACGTCGCGATTAACAGTGAATATTCAACCTGAGACAGGGGACATTATGGACAAAATTTTAAAAGCAACGCCCATTATACTTATACTTTTCGGCTTGGGCGCGTGCATTTCTGAACCGTTCGCGAGAAATTGCGTTCGGATTCTTTTTTTAATATTCTTCGCAATGCTCTGGCAAAAGAAATGTTCACTGCGCGACTTTGTGCCCTGCAGGAAAATTTTATTGCTAATGGCGGCGTTTATGGCGTGGCTGATAATCTCCTACATTTGGGGCGGCATGACAATTCCGCTAAATGACGACGCGATTGAGTGGGTGATTTACAATCATGGCATGTTTATTTTCCTGCTATTGGGCGTGATTATTCGTCAGGAAAAAATTTTGTCGGGAATACTAATCGCATTGACATTTTCGCTACTCATTGACGACGCCTATATTTTCTATCAAGCGGCGCATGGCGTCGACCGACCGATAACTTTTCTGCACGGCTCGGTTATGCAAAGCACAATGCTTTATCTGATTCTCTTGCCGACGTTTTTAATTATTACGCTCAAGGACAACGACAATCTTGCCGAAAAACTTTTCTACGGAATAAATTTTCTGGTATCGCTCGCGGCGTTCGTGATGATTAACACGCGTGGCGCATGGCTTGCCTTAGCGATTGTTTTGGCGTTCATTGTCGCATTTCGCCTAAGAAGTTGGAAAAAAATCTGCGCGGCGGCAATAATTTTCGTCGTAATGGGCGGGATATTTTTAATGGCGTCGCCGAAAACTTTCAATCGCCTAGCAACTTTAGCCAATCCGACTTCGGAGCAATCAGTTTCGGAAAGATTTTTAATGTGGAAAAGCGCGGTACACGTAATCGAAGATAATCCTTTAATGGGCGTTGGCTTTGGCAATTACGAGGCGGCGTATCAGGAAAAATATATTCTCGACGAGGCGAAGGAACGCTTTCAAGGGCATACGCACAACGTCTATTTGCAATTTTGGGCGGAAACGGGCTTGCCGGGATTGATTTTATTCTGCATGCTTTTCGGCTACATTTTATATTGGTCGTGGCGGCGGGCGAATAATTATTACGGGCTGATAATTTTTTCAGCGACGCTCGGCTTAATGCTTTACGGGTTGACCGATTACACCATTGCGAGTTTTAGCGCAATGCGCGTTTATTGGCTGATATTCGCAATTTGTATTGTCGGGCTAAATTTTTCCGAGCGGAAAAATTTCTCCGTATAAATCAAAAACTCCTCAACAACTTTCTGTCGAGGAGTTTTATTTTGCTTAGATTAAATTGCACGCTGAACTTTGCCGGAACGAAGGCAACGGGTGCAGACGTTGACGCGCTGAATTTTGCCGTCGACAATTGCCCGCACGCGCTGAATATTCGGTTTCCATTTGCGTTTAGTCTTCAAGTGCGAGTGGCTGACATTCATGCCGGACATCGCGCCCTTTTGACAAATTTCACAGTAAGCTGACATACTAAATCACCTCTTCTCTGAAAAAAGACAAGCGCATTTTAGCACAAGACTTTTCGCCGCGCAAGTAAAAAATATCCGCTTGGTTCGCGGCGTTTATAAAAATTATTTTGATTGGCAGGTCTAGGTGCCGGCTTCCTCTCAACAAACTTAGAGGGGGTGATGTTATGGACAAACACGATTGAATTCAGCTCATACTCAGCCTCATTAACACCATCCTAGCATCATGTATTTAGATTAGTCTAAGTGCAGAAAAGCCGTCTAGTACACGGCTCTTCAATCGTTAATCATTTGTTAATCGGGAGGGAGTCGGTGCATTACCGAAACCGGTCATTAAAATTGTCTTTTTAACTGCGCAAATAATATCACAGTGTAAAAATTTTTTCAAGAAAAAACGCCACTCAAGCGAGCGGCGATAAATTTATATGGAAATGTTTTTTACTGTGCGGGAGCCGGAGCTTGTGCCGGTGGAGCCATACCAGGTTTAATCGCGTCGGCAAATTTTGTATCCGTGAAAGGTTCGGTCGGCATTGCTTCAATTTCAAGTTGACCGCCTTTGACTGCGGCTGTTGCGCTTTCAATAGCTCTGTGCGCGGCGTCAATCGAAATGCCAAGTGCCTTCATGCATTTATCGGGATTGTGGAAGCCCATTGCACTTTCAGCACTGACCCAATCCCAATACCACTGCGCCTCACGGACGAGTTGACGGGATTCGGCAAGCTGTTCATCAGTTGCGCCCGCCAAATGCGCGGCTTTAATGACTTTGTGAGCGCGAGCCGTCGTTTGACCTGCCATGCGCAAAAGTTTAAATGTATTGTCGTTAATCGTCTGGACGCGGTGCAACATAGTTTCGTAGGATTCGTCGTGGCACTTCGCGCAAGCCGTATCGTAATGTTTAAGCGGGTTCGTCATGTAGTGCGAAGTATATTTGACGCCGTCCTGACGCATGTAAGGCATATGGCAATCAACGCAGGTGACGCCATTAAGCGCGTGAACAGAATCCGTCCAAACTTCAAAGTCGGGGTGCTGAACTTTCAACATAGCTGCGCCGCTGTCGGGGTGAATCCAATCGTAATCGAATTTCGGGTCGTGCCCGTCGTGATAATATTTCCATTCTTCTTCGGGACCAAGACCATTGGCGAACGGCATATGAACGCGCCCATCTTCTTTTTTCTTGAAATAGTATTCGTTATGGCATTGTCCGCAGACATAAGCGCGCATGTCATTATGCGACGCCTTGCTAACGTCAATTCCAAGTTCCGCCATTGACTCGACAAAGCCTTGATTGTAAATGCGCAACTTCATAGTTTCGGGGTCGTGGCAGGAAGAGCAACCGAACCATTCATCATCTTTAATCGGCGCGACAACTTCGTCGAACGGCTTAGAGGCAAATTCCCAGCCGCTTTCTTTGAAATAAACGTCGTACATATATGAGCCTTTGCAGACTATGCACGAGCCGAGCTGACCAGGACGGCGTTTAGAATTCAAAATATCTTCGCCGGCGTACCAGTGCCCACGGTCGTCGTCATACTGAATTGAAAACTTGTAGCCCTTGAACAATTCGATTTGTTCGGGCTGTTCGGTTAAATGCGAATAAGCATCTGCGCCGCCAAAACCGGTCGGGCTAGGCGATTTATCCATTGTCATTTTGTAGGAATTAAACTGCAACGGATAAGCTTCAGCGTAAGCCATTCGCGTTAATTTCTGGTCTTCTGGAATTTGTCTTAGTTCAAATTTTGTAGCGGGCTTGGCGATTACTCTGGCGAACATTAAGCCAAAGAACGCAACGCATAGGACGAGCGCGCCCGCAATGTATTTTTGCATCTTACTCAACTGTTATACCCCCTTCCAAATGATTCGCGCCGTGTGCAATTTTGCTGTGGCATTTCAAGCAATCGTCCTGCGAGCCTTCGGGCGCAGTCTCAACGTAAGACATAGTCGCGCCGTGACAACGCACGCAATTTTCAGCGACCATTTTTCTTGCGTCGGCGTCCAGTTTGATTCTTTCGGGATAATCGCGCATCATTTCGTGATACATATCGACCATACCGGTGCGCCCCTTCTCAATCAGATAGTGCGCGGTGTTATCGTGCGGCAAATGGCATTCGACGCAATCTTGATTTCTATGGCTTGACATTTCAAACGTTGCCGCCTCATGCTTCATTGAGTGACATTGCCCGCAAAATTCTTTCGTGCCAGTGGCGTGCAATACTCCCGTTCCTACGCCGACAGCCAACACTCCGACGACAAAGCCGCCGATTAAACATTTTAGCGTATGTCTTTCAAGCAAAGATTTTAAGCACATCATTCCTCCTCCTTCCTACTTTTGAAAAGTAGCAAACAGCGTACGCGATTGACCGTTTAGAATTTCCAACGTTGTTGCCGCGTTCGTACGCTCCGTTGCGCTTCGCTAGTAACGCGACGAGATATCCAATGTTATATTAACGTTTTCTAATCGCTAACATAGTTCCTGTACAAATTGCCGTGACGCTTAACCATAAAAGCCAGATATAAGGCTTAGTTGAAATTGTCGCAGTTATGGGCATTTCGGAAAGTTTATCAAGCGTCGGCAGGATTTCTAGCCGTGCCTTTTCTAAATCGCCCGATATGCCCGTCAAGCGAACGCGCCTTTTGCCTTTGAAAGCCTCAATCGCTTTGGACGAGCCGCCGTCGGGCGTCACGATAATTGTTGGGTGAATTACTTCCGAAATTTCGCCGTCTGTTATCGTGATTGCCGCCGTCGCTTGAATTGGTTTATTGTTGTCGTCGTAATCAATGTGCGCGTCCTCGAAAATGTAGCCAAGCTCGCCGTCCATTGCGAAAAGCCCTTTGGTCAGCATTAGCTCTTGAACGCTATCAATTTGCGGCGCGTGTGGTGCGATATAAATATCTCCGCTGAAATTTTTTAAAATAGCAGGTTCGCGGGCGGCGTCCTCTCCATTGCCGCGCAGTTTCGTTAAAGCCCGAACAATTTCGCCGTCCACATTGTAGACGTAAAATTTTTGGCGTTCGTCCTCTTTGAAAACTTGCCCTTCGTAAATTATTTCGTGTCCCGTGACTAAAATTTTCTGGCGGGTTTGAAGTTCTTGAGTAACGGTTTCGCCCTGCGCGGAAATAACAATAGCCACAAGCATTGCTAAAAATCCGACGTGCGCAATTTTTCCGCCGAGACTTATTGAGCGTCCGAATTTTATAAACGTGTAAATCATCAGTGCGGCTAGGGCTAACGCTATCGGCGAAGTGCTTTTGATATAAAAATCCGTGTCGACCGCCGCCGCTTGTCCAACTATTTGCGTCAACAGCGGCATTGACATTCCTATCCAAACTATCGTCGCAATGAATATAAGCAACAGGCACCCTAGCAAGATTATAAAAGTCGATTCGCCGTACGATTTATAAAGTTCGCCCTGCGGCAGTTGCTTAGCTTTGGCGAAGATTATCGACAGCCCGCCGATTAATACAAGTGCGTTTGCAAGGGCTATCGTAACGCCTATGCTTGTTCCCGCGAACGAATGAACCGAGAAATCGCCCAATATCCCCGACCGCGTTAAGAACGTCCCGTAAATTACTAGCGAATATGTGAACGTCGCCGCGACATGTGCTTGAGCTAAGACCGCCGGCTTTTTCCGCGCAAGATTTATCAAGTGCAATAGGACTGCCGCCAATAGCCAGGGGACTAGCGACGAATTTTCGACCGGGTCCCAGCCCCAATAGCCGCCCCAGCCTAAAACTTTATAAGCCCAATAGCCGCCGATAAATATTCCTGCGCCTAAGAAACCCCATGCCGCTAACGTCCACTTGCGAGCCTCTTCAAGCCAACTTCGCGACGCCGCCTCCGTTAATAAATTTCCTAAACTTAACGCGAACGGCACCGCTAACAATGCATAGCCCACAAAAATTATCGGAGGGTGAATCGCCATCCAGAAATCTTGCAGTAGCGGATTCAGCCCGACGCCTTCATAAACCTGCGCGGAATGTTCTGCAAACGGCGACTTTGCTAAAACTAGGAAGACTAGCACGCTTTGCATTAAGAAATATATTCCCAATGCCGCCGCCGAAGTTCGCCGGAACGTTAGCACCGCGCCAACTATCGCGTGAATCATTAGCCATAGCAGAAATGAGCCTTGTTGCCCCGCCCAAAACGCCGATATTTTATAAATCGTCGGGAGCGTCGTTGATGAGTAACTTGCGACGTATTCGACGCTGAAATCATTTTCAAAGAGCAAAATCCATAATAGCAAACTTGCCGTCGTGATAAATCCTGCCGAGACAAGCGCGATTATTTTTACCGTCCGCGCAGAAGGGATTTTTTGCGCTAGGCAGATAATCATTGCCGCCAGAGCCGCCGTCAAGCCGCCGCCTAAAAGTAAATTTCCTACCAATACCACTCCCCCTCAATCAAACTTGGGGTTTCTGCCCTTCGTACTTCGACGGACATTTAATCAGAAGTTTTTTCGCGTGAAAAGTTTCGTCCGCCGCCGCGTACTTGCCGATTGCGACAATGTGATAAGCCTCGTCGAATTGGTCTGGCTTCATGCCGTCGAAGATAACACGCATAGTTTCGCCGGTTTGTTCGTCCTGAAGGCTAAAATTAAATTTGTCGCCGCTCTGCACGGGCTGAAAAGTTTTATCGAGCAGACCTTTGACTTGCACGCTATTTGAAGACGCTCGCGCTTCAGCAATCGAGACGTAAGGCGTTACACTCTCGGCAAGATTAAAGCCCGCATAGGCGACAAAGCCAACAAGCAGGACAATCAAAAAAATTTTCCGCACAAGACTTAGCTCCTTTCGATAAATTTTGCTGATTATATCATTGAAAAATTTTTGGCGTTGTTGCGCGAGCAACTGAATTTTCTAAAAACTTTAGGGGCTTAGCATTTGATTTTGAAAATGATAGCTGATAGCATAAGGGAAAAATTTTTGGCGAGGTGCAATGATGATAGTTTTGATTGATTACGGCGTAGGAAATTTGTACAGCGTGGCGAAAGCGGCGGCGTATGTTGGCGGCGACGTGAAAATTTCGAGCGCGGCGGAAGATATTCGGCGTTCTGAAAAAATTATTCTGCCGGGCGTGGGGGCTTTTGGCGACTGCATGAAAAATCTTGCAGCGACTGGATTAATTCCGACGATTAAGCAAGAAATTTCTTCTGGCAAACCGCTTTTAGGAATATGCGTCGGGTTGCAGATTTTATTTGCGGGCAGTGAGGAATCGCCCGAAGTTGACGGGCTGAAAATTTTTAACGGGCGCGTCAAAAGAATCCGCGCAGGCAATTTGAAAATTCCGCACATGGGTTGGAACTCGATAAAATTTGGCGACTCAAAACTTTTCGCGGGGCTGAATAGCGAGCCATATTTTTATTTCGTCCACAGCTACCACGCCGCCCCCGACGATAAAAATATAATCGCGGCAACGACAACTTACGGCGAAACAGTTACGGCGGCGATTGAGTTTGAAAATATTTTCGCGACGCAATTTCACCCCGAAAAGTCCGGCGATGTCGGCTTGCAGATTCTGAAAAATTTCGTTAAACTCTAAGTGAAATAATTGCGCTGGAGGGTTGAAATTGGAAGTAAAATTAATGAGAAATATTTTGGGCGCGAATGACGAGATTGCCGCGCAGAACAGAAAAATTTTCGCCGAACGCGGCGTTATTGTTATGAATTTAATGGGCTCGCCGGGTTCAGGCAAAACGACTTTGCTTGAAAAAACTTTGGCTAATCTTGCCGATAAAATTAAAATTGCGGTGATTGAAGGCGACCTTTTCACGGCTAAGGACGCTGAACGAATTGAGCGGGCGGGCGTCGAAGTGATTCAGATTAACACGGCGGGCGGCTGTCATCTTGATGCGCCAATGATTCAAAAGGCTTGCGCGTCGCTTAACCTTGCCGAAATTAATTTTCTTATCGTCGAAAACGTCGGCAACTTAGTTTGCCCTGCCGAGTTTGACATTGGCGAAAATTTTAAATCAGTCGTACTGTCGATAACCGAAGGCGATGACAAGCCGCTGAAATATCCGCTGATTTTCAAGGAGTCGGAAGCCGCATTGCTAAATAAAATTGACTTGCTACCGTTCACGAACTTTGATTTGCAATCGGCGCGAGAAGATTTGACGACGTTGCACCCGACGATAAAAATATTTGAAACGAGTTGCACGACGGGCGCGGGGCTTGATGATTGGTGCGCGTGGCTGTTAGGAAAGGTGGCGCGTTAATGGAAAGTTTATTCACGGCTGAAAATACAGTGTTGGGCATTGGCAATATTATTTTATCGGACGAAGGTTTTGGCGTTCGTGTCGTCGAGTATCTGCAGAAAAATTTCACCTTCCCTGACAACGTCGGACTAATTGACGGCGGGACGCTCGGTGTTGAACTAACTCATTTCGTGACGGGGACAAAGCGTCTGCTGATTATCGATTCGATTAACGGCGGTGCGGAGCCTGGACAAATTTTTCACCTGTGCAACGACGAGATTAAAAATCACTTCGCGCAAAAAATTTCGGCGCATGAAGTCGGAATTCAAGACGTGTTGACAATGTTGGAGCTATCCGGCAAAAAAATTCCGCACGTCGAGTTAATCGGGGCGCAGCCGTTCAGCTTAGAGGCGGGCACGGAACTTACACCTGAAATGCAAAAACTTCTGCCGGTCTTCGCCGATAAAGCCGTTGAAATTTTGCGTAGCTGGGGGCTAAAAGCAATCAGCATTTAATGATATAATGGCGGCGAGGTGATTGATATGCAACCGCAACTTAAAGAACAAAAAACAATTCCACTTACACGCGACGATTTTATCCTAATGCAACTAAGGGAAATCCGCGAGGATATACGTGACTTGCGCGGCGAAATGAAGGATTTGCGCAACGAGATGAAAGACACAAAACGCGAATTAAATGCTCGCATGGATAGGTTAGAAAATGAAATGCGTTCAATGTCGCGTCATAGCCAAATTATGGCGGGCAGTGTCATAGCAATCGCTCTGGGTGTTCTATATTTCGTTTTTACTCATTGAATTTTAATTATCAAGGCTGAGGAGGTACAGAGATGATAATTTTTCCTGCGATAGACCTGCGCGGCGGCAAATGCGTTAGACTGATTCAAGGCGACTTCGACAAGGAAACTGTTTATTCCGACGACCCGCAAGCGACTGCGCTCAAGTGGCAGTCAATGGGCGCAAAGTTCTTACACATCGTAGATTTGGACGGCGCAAGGGCAGGTTCGCCGCAAAATATCACCGCCATAAAAAATATCTTAGACGCCGTTAAAATTCCTATCGAAGTTGGCGGCGGAATTCGCACCCTTGACGACATTGAAAAGCTTTTAGCGTTGGGAGTTCGTCGCGTGATTCTGGGCAGTGTCGCCGTTGAAAATATTTCGCTTGTCGAGGACGCGGCTAAAAAGTTCGGCGATAAAATTATCGTCGGGATTGATGCTCGCGGCGGCTTTGTGGCGACTCACGGTTGGGAAAAGTCAAGCGCGGTCAAAGCTGATGAGCTTGCTAGAAAAATTGTGGCGGCGGGCGTTAAGACGATTATCTATACCGATATTTCCAAAGACGGCATGTTGAGCGGCGTCAATGCGGAGAGTTTCGCCGAACTTGCTAAAATTTCTGGCGCAGAAGTTATCGCGTCGGGCGGCGTCAAGTCCATTGAAGATATTCGCGCTTTGAAGGCGGCAAAAATTGCGGGCGTGATTGTCGGCAAGGCGATTTATACCGGCGCGCTTGATTTAAAAGTTGCGATTGATGAGGCTGAAAAACAATGTTGACTAAAAGAATAATTCCCTGCCTTGACGTTAAGGCAGGGCGAGTTGTTAAGGGTACAAATTTTGTTGGCTTGCGCGACGCAGGCGACCCTGTCGAGCTTGCAAAGCGTTACGATTTGGAACGAGCTGACGAATTAGTTTTTCTTGATATAACGGCTTCTCACGAAGGGCGCGGAACTATGGTAGAAGTCGCTAAAAGTTGTGCGGCGCAAGTTTTTATACCGTTCACGGTTGGTGGCGGCATTCGCACGGTTGAAGATATGCGCGTTATGTTGGCGGCGGGCGCGGATAAAATTTCAATCAACAGCGCGGCAGTTAAAAATCCTAAGCTTATCGAGGACGGCGCAAAAAAATTCGGCAGTCAATGCATTGTACTGGCTGTCGATGCTAAACGCGCTGATAATAGCTGGGAAGTTTACGTAAACGGCGGGCGCACTCCGACAGGGTTTGATTGCCTTGACTGGATAAAAAAAGGAGTCGCGCTAGGTGCCGGCGAGATTCTCCTAACGAGCATGGACGCCGACGGCACAAAGGGCGGCTACGATATAGAATTGACCCGCGCAGTTAGCGAGGCGATTAATGTTCCTGTGATTGCGTCGGGTGGTGCGGGTGAACTTGCGCATTTTTATGATGTGCTAGTTGACGGAAAGGCGGACGCAGTTTTAGCGGCATCGGTCTTCCATTACGGCAAGTATACTATTCGGCAAGTCAAAGAGTATTTGCAAAGTCGCGGCGTCGAAGTCAGATTTTAGTTACTTTTGAAAAGTAACCAAACAGCGGTCGTGATTTATCGCCAGATAAATTTAACGTTGTCGCCGCGTCCGTACGCTTCGCTAGTTGCGAAATTTTTAGTCAACCCTAATGAAGTCGCTGATAGAAAATTTCTTCGGCGGCGTTTTTTCTTCGTGAATCGGAACTTCTAAATCGTCAAGCGGCTTGAACTCCATACCGTCGGGCGTCTTCAAAATGACTTCGAGCTTGTCGCCATTCTTGACGGGGTCGGCGAAGTCGACAGGAATTCCATTAACTTTGATAACAAAACTCATGCGACTTTTCGCGGGCGGCGGTTTAAAGTTGACGGCAAGAAGCGCGTCGCTAACCATAACCGATTTTTTCTCCTCCATATCGAAAAGAATATCTGCGCCGTCTTCTATAATCGTATTTTCATTGGCGACACGCCCATTAACGCTTAGCAAAACATTTATCACGGTCGGCACGGAATATTCCTTGTCGTTGTAGAAAATTTTAATGGCGGAAGTGCGGCTTTCGTCCTTGATAATTTCGGCAACTTTGAGCGCGTCGTTGGCAACGTATTCGATATTGTCGCCGGCTTGCGGAACGTCTGTAATCTCTGCACGGTCGCCGTTGCAAAAAATGTCGGGCTTGCAAACGTAATGTGACCTCTTGCCGTTAAGCGTGTAGAAAATCTTTTTCCCTGCGGGCGGATAACCTGCCAGCCGCAAAATTTCTCCGATAGTGCGCCGCGATTTAGTATTAACTTCGTCGCCGTCCTGAAGAGTTCGCGTCGGCAAGCTGACTTCGTCGTTGACTAAAATTTTTGGCGTGACGGAGAAAGTTTTTTCATTGACGGTAATAGAAAAGGTTGGCTCAATCGTGATAATGTCATCGATTTTAATTTTGGGCGTGATTCCGTCTTCGCCGCGCTCAATTTTTATTTGGCAATTATTTTCGAGTGGCGTTTCGAGCGTAGCAGGCTTATCATTCATTTTAATTTTGGCGAAAGTGCCCATACTCCCTGCGAAAGATTTTTTTTCTCCGTTAAGCGTGATGACAAGACCTAATCCGGGCTTGCCGTTGAATTTTTTGTAATCAATGCCCGCGCTTAAAATCGCGTCGCCAACAGTCAGCTCGCGGAAGTGGAAAATATTTACTTCCTGTCCGTTAATCGTGACGTTGAAGAAATGGAAAGTATCCGTCGAGGCGACTTTCAAAATGCCAAGCGGCGTCGCGGCGTCAGGCGATTGCAAAGCGGGAGGGATATTTTTAATGCCTTCGATTTTATCGGGCTTGCGAACGGCTACTCGTTCGGGCGGCATGTTCAGAGCTTCGCCGACAAATTTATTTAAGTTCGGAGAGAGTGCGCCGCCGCCAACTAAAAGCAAAGCTTGCGGCGGTTCGTTGCCGTTTAGTTCGAGAATTGTTTTGGCGATAGCGTTGGCAATGTGCGCGACGTTATCGGCGATTGGCGCGAGAATTTCTTCGGCGGAAAGTTCGTAGCTTTGTCCTAAAATGTCGCTAAAGGTGGAGCCTTCGCCGTTAGCCGCCTTGCGTTTAATTTCTTCAGCAACGTTGAAGTCAAGCAAAAATTTCTGCGAGATAGCTTCCGTGACTTCATCTCCCGCAAGCGGAACCATACCGTAAGCAATGACGGAACCATTTTTAGTTATGGCAACGTCGGAAGTTCCCGCACCAATATCGACAAGCGCAATGTTCAGATGACGCATTGACGGCGGAACTAAAACGCTGATTGCGGCTATTGGCTCCAAAGTCAAAGCGCGAACATCAAGACTTGCATAAGTCAGCGCGACTTGCATTGAGTCGACGACTTGACGCGGAAGAAATGTCGCAATAACTTTTGTCTTAGCGACTTTGCCGCGTTGCCCGATTAAACTTTTTAGCTTAATGCCGTCAAGCTCGTAATAAATAATGCTGAACCCGACGCAGTAATAAATTTTGGCGTCAATTTTCTTTTCGGCGGTGAGTTGTGACTGCGCAAGCTGAACGGCGGAAAAATTTAAACTGGTTTGAATCTCATCGGTGATGACGCCGTTTACTTCGATAGTAGCTTCACCGGTCATAGTGTAGAGGGCGCGACCAGCCGCCGCGATTGCCGCGCTTTTTAGTTCGCCGACTTTATTCGCCAAAGCATTTTTCACGCGGATAATAACTTCAGCGACTTGCGGCACGTCATGAATTTGCCCATCGAGCATAGCGCGGCTTGTATGTTCTAAGCGGGTTGTCGCGATAATATTCAAGCCGTCGTCGTCCTCTTCCGCGACGATTCCGATAACACTTCGCGTGCCAATGTCTAGCGCAAATATTTTTTCGCGCCCGTCGTCCTTGTAACTTTTCCGTCGTCCGCGCTTAGGCTTCGGAGCGGTTTCCAAATTTTTATCAGCCATTTAATTTTCTCCTTGCACTTAAAGGTTATTGCGTTTATTTCGCGAATTAGGGGAATTATCCTTTTAAAGGCAGTTAGGAATTAGGAATTAGGAGTTAAATTTCCAACTCCTACCTACTACCTTCTAGCTCCTAATTGATAGAATGGCGGTGAGAAAATGACGGGCAATAGAGAAGTTATCACGGGCGGCGATTTCAAACGAATGGTTGCGGGCGCGTATAGCGAATTTCTTTTGGAATACGACAATATAAATGCTCTCGGCGGCGCGGGGACGTTACCTGGCACGCACATTTTGCGGACAATGGGCGCGGCGGTTATGCCCCTTGCCGATGCTAAAGACGATAGCATTGGCGGCTTAGCGCGCAGAGTTTCGACGGCGGCAGTTTTCGGAGCCAGAGGAAATGCGGGAGTTGTCTTGTCGCAAATGTTCAGAGGAATAAGCGCGGGGCTTGTCGGCAAATACGACGCAACCGGCTCGGAATTCGGCAAAGCTTTTCAGTACGGAATTTTATACGCGCAAAGAGTTATTCCCGAAGAACCGGAGCGAGCGTTCATCACGGTTGCAAAAGCTGTTGCTAAAGGAGCTTATCACGCGGTGCGTGACGGTATGCCGATTGTCGAAATTTTGTTGGAGGCGATTGAAGCGGGCGAACAAACCGTTAAGCAGTTGCAACTTTCGGAAGCGGGCGCGAGTATCATGTTAAGTTTCCTGCGCGGTTGCTTGAAAGGTTTGGACGGAAATTTTGTATCGCCAGCAGTGAGTTTATCGCTGGGCTTGGGCACGCATAAAAATATGCCCGACCCGCGAAATGATTTAGTGCGACCGTATTGCATAAGGTTGCGCGTAAAAAATTCAAAGGCGAGCAAGTCCGAATTGGAACGGCAAATGCGCGACTTCAGTAGCTTTTCGATTGTCGAGCGGTCGAGCGGCGGCTTGGATATTCATTTGCATACAGACCATGTCGGCACGACTTTAGAACAGGCAATCGGCTGGGGACCACTGAAGGAAGTTAAAATCGTGAACATGAGCGAAGCGCACGCCCTGCCGCAAGGTGATACGCTAATGGAAGTCGCCGCGCTTGCAGTTGCGAAAGATTCAATCGAGGCACAGAAACTTCAAGACGCGGGCGCATCAATTTTGGTATCGGGTAGCGAAGAGTCTTCGCCGTCGCTAGCAGAAATAATCGGGGCGGCGCATTCGGATTTAGCGTCGAGTTATGTTTTGGTCGCGTCGAGTCCGGATTATCGATTAGTATTCGGACAGGCGAAAAGGCTTTTAGGCGGGCGCGTCGAATTGGTTTTAGCCGACACGTTCGAGAACACGATAGCTGCGCTGAAAAAATTCTCTCCGAGCTTAACGGCGGCGGAGAATGCAAAGATAATGTCACAGCTTTAAGGAGAAATTTTTGCATGAAGAATCGTTCCGCCAAGACGTGAAATTATGCTTATGATTACATGCCGACGTTTGAAAATATACACAGATTTTACTATCGCCGGAACAGGAGGTTATTAATGGAAAATTTTATCGGCACAGTATGCGCAATTTTCCAAGCATTGTCGGACCTGGTTTGGGAGTTCCCCACGAATTTAGAATGGTACAGTGAACTTCCAATCATAGGCAAACTTCCCCTTGTGATTCTTCTGCTTGTCGGAACGGGCATCTATTTTTCATTCTCTCTGCGTTTCGTCCAAATTCGGTATTTCCGCTCTGGACTTCAAACTTTAATTCGTAGCCGCAATGCTGAAAAAGGCATAAGACCCTTGACATCATTTCTTCTTTCAACCGCCATGCGCGTCGGTCCCGGAAATATTTTAGGCGTGACGGGTGCGGTATCCACAGGCGGTCCCGGCGCACTCTTTTGGATGTGGCTCTCAGCGTTCTTTGGCATGGCTACAGCTTTTGTTGAATCGACGCTGTCACAAATATATAAAAATCGTCAAGGCGATTCATACGTTGGCGGAATGCCCACATACGGAAGAAAACTTCTCGGCGGAGCATCATGGATTGGTGTTGCCTTAAGTTTTCTCTACATTTTATACGCGATTCTCTGCATTCCCGCGCAAGGTTTCAATGCCATTTCCGCTATGGTCAGCGTCTCAGCAAATGTATTTGATTTTTCGGCGGGCTCGGATAGTATCTTGATTTGGATATTTTTCGCCGTGCTACTGGTCATTGCTACATTTTCCGTATTCGGAGGACTTGCGCGCATCACTCAAATCACGGACGTGCTTGTGCCTGCCATGGCGGTCATCTATGTTGTGGCAGTGCTCGCAATGGTGTTGTTGAATCTTGAACGCTTGCCGTGGTTTTTCTACGCGGTAGTGACGGAGGCATTCCGTCCCGAACCGATATTCGGCGGCGCATTGGGAATCGCATTGTCTCAGGGCATCAAGCGCGGTTTGATGAGCAATGAAGCAGGACAAGGCACGTTGACCATGCCCGCAGCAGTTTCCGACGCGAATCACCCTTGCGAACAAGGGACAATACAAGCAATCGGCGTTTTTCTCGACACAATCATCATCTGCACTTTGACAGGTTTCGTGGTCATAATGGGACGACTTTGGACGACGTCGGAGGCAGAGACTTGGTTTCAACTTGGACGCCTTGAAAAATTTCTTGCTTCTTGTAGCGAACTTTTAGGAAACGGCGCAGGTGAAGCAATTGTAATCCCGACAATCAGTGTATGTTTCGGCGTTTTCGCCTTCACGACGTTGTTAGGCTTTCTATCTTTCTCCGAGATTTGTGCAAGAGAAATTTCGCAGAGCAATAGTTTCATCACTTGCATTCGTTTTGTGAATCTGTCCGTTCTCGCTTTCGGCATGGCAACCAGTATCGCCGGCTTCGACCTCAGCGAGTTGTGGAATCTTAGCGACTTTGCTAACATCGTTATGGTATGCGTGAACCTTCCGCTTTTATATGTGGGTTTTAGAAAAGTACGAAAGGCACTTAATCATTTTGAGCACGGGCAAGGAACCTTCCGTTCCGAAACCTTCGGCGAATTCGTGCCGGTCTGGGACGAAAAAAAATAAACACATTTTAATAAGGAGATGATTCAATGCTTGAAGACAGAAAAGTAGAGCTGACGGCTCTGCGCGACAAGTTGAACGAAATGGGGAATTCACTTTGACATAGCTCGCAAGGAAGAAAAAATTGCTGAGCTTGAATACAAAATGGGCGAGCCGACTTTTTGGGATAATCCCGAAACCGCGCAGAAGATTACGCAGGAATTGAACGACGTTAAATCGGGTATCGAGACTTACAAAAATCTTTTGGCGAAATTCGATGACGCGCAGATTCTTTTAGAGCTTGCCTTAGAAGAACAAGACGATTCGCAGGAAGCTGACATTGCGGCGGAAATTTCCGGTATAGAAAAGGGCTTAGAAAATCTTCGTCTGGAAATAATGTTGAGCGAGCCTTACGATGCCAACAACGCAATTTTGACGTTGCACGCGGGCGCGGGCGGCACTGAGGCGCAAGACTGGACGCAAATGCTTTTAAGAATGTATGTTCGTTGGGCGGAGCGTCACGGCTTTGAAGTTGATACGGTTGACCTTTTGCCGGGCGACGAAGCAGGCGTTAAATCGGCGACGCTGTTTATCAAGGGGCATAACGCTTACGGCTATTTGAAATCTGAAAAGGGAATTCATCGGCTGGTTAGAATTTCGCCGTTCGATTCAAATGCGCGGCGTCATACGTCGTTCAGCGCGTGCGACATAATGCCCGAAATTGATGACGCGGTCGAAGTTGATATAAATATGGCGGACGTTCGCGTTGACACGTACCGGGCGAGCGGCGCGGGCGGTCAGCATATTAATAAAACTTCTTCCGCTGTGCGCATGACGCATATTCCGACGGGAATTGTTGTCCAATGTCAAAATGAGCGTTCGCAAATTCAGAACCGCGAGCGTTGCTTGAAAATGCTCCGCGCTAAACTTTTCGAGTTGGAGCTTGAGAAAAAAGAGGCGGAACGCGCCGGGCTTGAGGGCGACTTAAAAAAAATCGAATGGGGTAGCCAAATTCGCTCGTATGTTTTTCAGCCGTATAAGTTGGTAAAAGATTTACGCACGGGCGAAGAAACCGGCAACGTTCAAGCGGTTATGGACGGCGAGATTGACCCGTTTATCCGCGCCTACCTTGCCGCTAAGGCAAATGTTAAGATGTAATCTAAAAGCTTTAAGGTTTAAGGTGTAAACTTTAAGGAAAAGCTCAAACCTCAAAGCTCAAATGGAGTGCTTGCAATGAAAAAATTTTTAGCCGTGATAGTCGTCCTGCTGATAGCGGCGGGCGCGTTTGTTCAATTCGCCGTGCCAAAAGCTTTGACGAACTATCTAAAAGACAAAGTCACAACGGCGACTAATGCCAGCGAAGTTACTTTATCGCTTGACGCCCTGCCGAGCGCGAAAATGGCTTTGGGCTATTTCGATAAAATTCAATGCACTGCCGCCGATGCCACGATTGGCGAACTCAACTTGAAAAAGGCGCAACTTGACGGCGCGTCGATTCACATTGACATAAAAGAATTGCTCATGCCGACCGACGGAATTAGCCGCGAGGAACATACCAATCGAATTTTATTGGCGGCGAATAAGTTGGAGCTTAGCGGCGTTATCACTGAAGAAAGTTTGCGCGATTTCCTTGCGCAGAAAATTGACCAGCTGAAAGGTACGCACGTCACCATGACGCCCGAAGGAATAACCGCCTCTGGCAAAGTTAAAATTCTTGGGCGCGATGCCGACGTTGAAATTGGCGGGCAAATTGTTGCTCGCGAAGGCGACCTTTATTTCAAAATGAATCACATAAACGTTGAGAACGCCGTTTTGCGCCGCGTCAATCTGGATAAATTTTTGGGCGACTTTAACATAACTGAAAATGTCAAAATGCCGTTCGGTATGCAATTCAGGACGGTCGAAATGCGTCAAGGCGAAGCTTTCGTTACGGCGACAAGGAATTAGGCATGAAAAAATTTCTTTACAACAGGACGCTGATAATAGTTATTTGCGTCGGGCTTTTCGCAGCGTTGATTATCGCGGGGCAAAGATATTTCGTCGAGTCGGAAAATAATCAAGTTGATTTGGTTGTCGATTACAAAAGCATTGTCGACCTTGCCGAGCGCGAAGGCTTGGAGCTTGACGACGTTTTGAAGATGACAAAAGACGCGGGCATAACGTCCCTTGCCGTTTACGATTCAAAGCTTGAGGACTTAGCGTTAGCGGGAAAAGTTTTCGCGTTAGCGGGCAGTGATATTTTAGGAAATTATCAGACCGGCACGCTGACTAACGAACTTTGGCGACAGACGATTGAATTTGGGTTGATTGAGCCGAATAGGGTTTACGTTATTGGCGGCGACCTTGACAGCTACTACGATACTAAAGAATCATTGATTCAGCGTTTGGGCGAAGAGCGCGTTAAAATTTTCGCGGTCGGCGGAATTGAAGTTCTGGAAGTCAAAGCGCAATTCGGCGAGCTGGTAAAAATGCCGCTCGGTTTGCCGCGTGACGAAATGAGCCGTGCCCGCGTCGCAGGTTTTAATATCCTTGCCCGCCCGATGAATTTTAGGAAGTGCACCGCCGAAAATGTTCAATTCTTTTTCGACAGGATAAAAAATTATCCGATTTCGGCGATTGTCTTTGACGGTCCTGAAGTTTTAGGCGCGTCGAATTTTCTTGACTTGACGGCTAATCTTATGCGGGAGCGCAAAATAACTTTTGGCGTGATTGAGCATTTCACACAGCTGAAATTTTATCCACAACTGGGCATGGAATATTTAGCTGACAAAGTCGGCAAAAATAATGTTGCGCGGCTTTACGCAATCCCTAAGGACGAACAGCCGAAACTTGAGATGACGACGGCGATTAATCGTTGGTCGACAACTGACAGGGAACGCAATATCCGAATTAATCTTCTGCGCATTTACGAAAAGCCCGAACCCGATACGACTTTGCTTGAAACGAACTTGAAATATTTCCGCGCAGTTCATGACGTGTTAGAAAAGGACGGCTTCACTTTCGGCAAGGCGGGAACTTTCGAAAATTATTATCCGAATGTTATTTTGCGTGCGCTCGTAATAATCGGCGTCGTAGCGGCGGGCGTCCTGTACTTGTCATTAATCTCGCGCCGAATCAATCGCAATAGGAAATTTCAACTGATATTATTTGCAGTCGTGGCAATACTTGCAACGATACCAATATTAATGGGCGCGGGCGGCAAAGTCAGAATCATAGCGGCACTTTTAAGCGCGAACTTATTTCCCGCGCTGGCGATAATTTGGCAACTCGACTTATTGCGCGTGATTCAATACAAAGTGCGCATACAAAATCGGACGGCGCGACTTAAGGAAAATTTATCGACCTTCCAAATTGTCTGGGTGTCAGCGTTCGCATTGTTAATAACGGGCATGATGTCATTGACGGGCGCGGCGTATTTATCGGGCGCACTTTCGGACGTTTCGTACTTCTTGGAGTTTGAAATTTTTCGCGGCATAAAAATAACATTTATCCTACCGCTGATTTTAGTAGCGATAGCATTTTTGCAACGTTTTAACGTCGTCGACGAGCTAAGAAAAAACGTTCCGGCAACTCAGCAAATAAAAGAACTCCTCGACAAGTCAATCAGCGTGAAAGTCTTCTTAGGGCTAATGATTGTCTTAGGAGCATTCGTAGTTTTGATAGCGCGGAGCGGTCATACTTCCGGAATGCCGGTTTCGGGAGCGGAAATAAAAATCCGCGCCATGCTCGAACAAATGTTTTATGCTCGTCCGCGCTCGAAAGAAATTTTCTTTGGGCACCCAGCATTTATGTTAGCGTTCGCCGCCTTCCTAAAAAAGTTCCCGAAAATGATTTGCTTTGTGCTGGTAATGGCAGGGACAATCGGTCAAAGCTCAATGGTCGAAACGTTCGCGCATATGCGCACGCCAATTTTTATGTCGTTTATGCGCGGGCTTGACGGCTTAATTCCTGGTGCGATAATTGGCGCAGTGCTGATAGTTTGCTTGCAATTTTTCTATAGCCGACTTAAAAGCGAATCATAATTCTTTCTAAGTAAGTATAGAAATTTACATAAAAAATTATTTGGGCGAAGGTGTCGCTTATCGTGGCGGCCGCCTCGCCCAATTTTTATGTCGTTTATGCGCGAGCTTGAGCTTAATTTTTGGTGCGATAATTGGCGCGGTGCTGATAGTTTGCTTGCAATTTTTCTATAGCCGACTTAAAAGCGTGTCATAATTCCTTCCGTAGTAGGTACAGAAAGAACGGTGCGCCGAGCATCGCCATTAAAATTCCGACGGGTAATTCTGTTGGCGCAAAAATTGTTCGGGCAAAAGTGTCGCTTATCGTGACGACTGCCGCCCCCAATAACGCCGCGCCCGGCAATAAAATTCTGTAGTCTGAACCTAAAATCAATCGCGCCGTGTGCGGAACTATCAATCCGACAAAGCCCAATAACCCGACAACACAGACTGCCGACGCCGCTAACAAAGCCGCAATCGCCGTTAAAATTGTCCGTACGAAATTGACGCGCAAGCCTAAACCCTTCGCTACTTCGTCGCCTAATTGCAATACGTTCAAATGACGCGCCGCCAAAAATGTCATAATCATTCCCGCGATTGAGTACGGCAATAAAATTTCGACGTGTTGCCAACTCCGCGCAGATAGCCCGCCGACCATCCACAATAACGCGCCGTGAACTTTATCCGAATAGAAAATCAGCAATGCTGAAATTCCCGCGCCTAAAAACGCGCTGACTGCTACGCCTGCTAAAATTACTCGAATTGGGCGTATGCCATCTTTCCACGCCAAAAGATATATCAGCGACGCCGCTAACATTGCTCCGATAAATGCTGCTGGCGTCACCAATGCTCCTGCGTCGCCGAAAATCATCATGACGAAAATTCCAAACAGTCCCGCTCCCGACGAAATCCCGATTATATGCGGGTCGGCGAGCGGATTTTTCATTACTGCTTGCAAAATCGCTCCCGACAACGACAAATTTATTCCGACTAATAACGCTACTATCGTTCGCGGCAGGCGGATATTCTCTAAAATTTGGCGTTTCGTCTCGTCGATTGCAACTTCCCCGACGCCGAATAATTCTGCAAAAACCTGCGCGGAAGAAATTTCAACCGAGCCATTTATCAAGCTCAAAAAAAAACCGGCGATTGCCGCCGTTCCGATTAGGAAAAATTTTACCGTTCTCATATATCAATCAATCGCGCAGGTCGCAGGAGATTTTAGCAATGACGCCGTTGACAACCTTAAACTCAATCTTCTTAGTACCGTCTGTGCTGTAATATTCATACTCAACGCCGCCGTCATCGTTCTCGACCTTATCAGCCGTGCCAAATGTCGAATTCAAAATATCCGCCGCTTGACCAACGCGCACGCCGTCCGGAGTCGTAATTGAACTCATGCGCGTCGAAACTTTTTCCACTCTGCCGCGCTCAACTTCAACGTTAAATGTTTGATATGTCCACTCGTCGCCGTCTCTGTACGTCGGCTGCCCGAAGGTGGCAATTAAATCGCTCTCACTCATACCCGGCATAATCCCGCCAAGCGCAATCTTCCCGCCGTCGACCGCCGCAAAACTTATCGAAGAACTAAAAATCATTACGCCGCAAATTATCGCCGCTAAATTCCTAAACTTCATGGTAAAACCTCCAAACTACTCTATGCTGAAACGCTTAACGAAAACGTCTTCGGTCTCCGGATAGCCGAAATAGAATCCTTGAATAACATCGGCGTTGCACTCGTCGCGCAAGAAATTATAAGTCGCTTCGTCCTCGACGCCTTCGATAACAACTTCCATGCCGACCGCGTGGCACATCATGATTGTATGCTTGATAATTTCCTGGTCGTATTTTTTATTGGCAAGGTCTTCGACAAAGAATCTGTCAATCTTAACCTGATTACAATGGAAATTTTTCAGGAAAGCTAAGTTCGCGTAGCCCATGCCGTAATCGTCCATCGCGATTTTAATTCCTAAATCATGGAAGGCGTTAAAGTGCTTGTTGACAAAATCCCAATCGTAAACTTTATTGCTCTCTGTCAACTCGAAAACAATCGTAGTCGGGTCAATCTGGTGACGTTCAATGCAATCCTTTACAAAGTCGTAAAGCATATGCTCTTCAAGCTGATAAAGCGAAATGTTCACGCTAATTTCAAAGCGCGGCATGTACTTTTGCCACTGTTTAGCAGTCTTGACGGCGTTTTCAATAATCCAGTGCCCGACAGGAATAATCATGCGCGAACGCTCAAGCAAAGGAATAAATTGCATGGGCGCAACAACCGTTCCGTCCTTGTCGTACCAACGCAGAAGAGCTTCCGCGCCAATAAGTTCGCCGGTCTTCGCATTGACTTGCGGCTGATAGCACAGGAAGAAATCTTCGCAGCCACGCGCAATAGAATTTTGCATAAGATTTTGCATGCCAATATCATAACGCCAACGGTCGTAGTAGCCAGTATCGAAGAAAGCGATTTGGTCGCGACCTTTTTGCCTTGCGAATTCAAGCGCGACTTCAGCATAACGCATTAAAGTCGTCACGTCGTAAGCGTTATCGGGATAGAACGCCGCGCCGCCCGACGCCGTGCAGAAAATCGTATCTTCGACATTTTGAATTTCGCGCATGCAAAGTTGAACGCTGGAGAAAATAATTTCCAGTTCTTCGGGGTAAACGTCCTCGACATAAAACGCGAACATATCATTATCAAGCTTGTAAAGGCGGATATCCGGCGGCAAAATATTCGTAATGTCCTGCGCAAGTTGCTTTAAGGCGTTGTCGCCGAATTCATGCCCGTAAGTTTCGTTGACGAGTTGGAAGTTATCAAGCCCGATAAAAACAACCGCGCCGCGAACGTCCGGAGAACTGTTTAATTCCTGCGCCAAAGCATGCTGAAAAGCGTTGCGATTAAGCAGACCGGTAACGGGGTCGGCTTTTTGTTTTAAATCCATACGAGCAATCACGCCCGCGACAAGTTCGGGCTGCCCGAATTCATCAGCACCCGCCGTCATGCGCAAGCTAACCCAGCCATATTCGCCGATATTATTCAGCAAGCGGAATTCGCAAAAAACCTCGTCGCCAGGAGTCACTGAATCAATTTTGCTCAATGCATCTTCCAAAAGTTCGCGGTCATCGTGCCAAATGAAAGGCAGAATAAGCGAAGCAAAATCTTCGACAACTTCCCCCGCAAAGTTGAAATCGTGCAAGAAATTTTTAGACAGC
The DNA here is from genome assembly GCA_002448305.1 of Selenomonadales bacterium UBA7018. GTDB lineage: Bacteria > Bacillota > Negativicutes > Selenomonadales > Selenomonadaceae > Quinella. Next base: position 1,580 of record DJWY01000028.1, on the reverse strand, counting down.
AACGTCAGCCCTTTATTCAAATCCTTAACGAAAAAATATTCGTCGGCTGAATTTTGCAGGGCGTCAAAATAAGTTTTGATTCGGCTCAATGGTGAATCCTCGCCGACTTGGAGAAATAAATTTGTGCTCATAATCATTCTTCCTTTGAAATTTATCGCTCTACATTTTGCAATTACTTTCGACGCCGCGTTAAAACTTCCTGCCAACATTTTTAATCGCGGTTAATATAATGGCTGAAATTTCCAATCTTCAACGTCGGGAAAGTTTTTTGGAGTTCGCGCAGAAAATTTTTAGTGCCGAGAAAATCTTTATCGAGCGGCATTGTGGCAAAAAATTCATCGGGGTCATAGTTCAAATTTCTAATCTGAATCATTTGCACGGGCAATTCAGTTAGAAAATTTTTCCACGCGGCAAGCTCTGAAGTTCTATCGTTAAAGCCCGGCATGTAAAGCATATTCAACGAGACGTGAATATTTTTATCAAGCGCGTAGCGGATAGAATTTTTAACGGCGTCGAGTTTGTAACCTGCGCGGTAGTAGCGTTGATAATTTTCGGCGTTCGCGCTAATAATCGAGACGCGCATTGAATTTAAGCCGGCGTCGACGATTTTTTTTATGCCCGCAGTGAAACCGGCGTTGGTGTTGATATTAATTTGCCCGCGCTTAGTTGCCGCACGAATTTTTTCAATCGCCGCGCAGATATTTTCGGCTTGCAAACTCGGTTCACCTTCGCAACCTTGCCCAAAACTTATAATGCCTTCGGGCGCGTGCGTCAAGTGATAAATGCCAACGGCGGCAATTTCTTCTGCAGTCGGCTTAAAATTAATTCGGCTTTGCGGGCTTGGACAACATTCGGCGGCTTGCAGGGAAATACAGCCTAAACAATTCGCGTTGCAAACAGGCGAAGTCGGCACGCCGCATTCCCAACGCCTATAAAATAAATTCTGCGCGGTGAGGCAATGCCATTCAAGCGAACACTTTGCAACCTGCGCGACGATTCTATTATCGGGCAAATCTTTCTTGACGCGCCGGATATATTTTCTAAGTTCGCGGGTGTTGAAGTTTTGCGGATTCCACTTGAAATTTTCGTCGGTATAAAGCGCGGCGGCGTAAAGTTCATCTTTATACAAAACGACGGCGGTATAACCATAGAGCGGCAAAATTTGCGCGTTAGGATTTTTCTTAAAGGCGGGCAAATGCGTTCGCGTGTAACCTTGTGGCAAAATCGCCGAAACTGCTCGCCCTTTCAGCTGAATAAATTCGCCGCGCTTGAATCCTATCGCTTGACGCTCAGGCAAAAACATTAAGTCCGCCGAGTCGGGGAGCTTGATTAAATCTTCGGGCTTTAGCTTGAAAAAATTTTCGCCGATTCTCCCGACGCCTTCCACGCCTGGAACGTCGAATATATTTCCGCGTTCGTCAGCTATTAACGCTGTTATTTGATTCTTCATTAATTTATTCCACCAAAAATTTATTAGGTCGTGTTGGTAAAGTCGAAAAATAAAACATAAGCAAAACCTTTGGTAAAATGAATTTGAAAAACTCCGTAAAGGAAACGCTTATGTCAAATTCATTTTACCA
>DJWY01000030.1:14952-131252 GCA_002448305.1 Selenomonadales bacterium UBA7018 | reverse complement strand
ACGGCGAAACTTTAACCGACGGCGCAACGGCAATCATAATCGATAGCGCAACCGCCGCAACTAAATCTCTCGGCACGCTTAGCAGAACCGGCGACACTTACACTTTGACTAAGGACGCAAATAATAAACTTTCCGCAATCGCCGTTTCCGATACCAAACTTGCAATCGATAACCAACTTGCCGACGTTCCTGTTACTGCTGGCGGCGCGACTTTCACAGTTAAAGCCAATGCGCCCTACACCGTCGACGCGACAGGCAATATAGTTTCAATCAGCGACGACGCAACCGCCATCGAAATTTCCGCAGGCACAATCGCCGCGACAACTAATCAAACCGTCACCGCAACTTCTGACTCCGGCGCAACTTCGGTTATCGGACAAAATAACGGCACCTTCAACATTGGCGGCGAAACTTTCGCAGTCGCGGATAATATCGGTAGCATAACTTTCGGCATGACGAACGGCGTACCCGATTCAGTCAGCAACCTTGAGGAAAATGCAAATGTCACGATTGACGGCAGAATTTATACCGCGCCGCAAAATAATTCAACGCTTATATTCAGCGATTCCGACGGCTGGTACTTTGAAGGCTACGTCCCGACAAAATACAATATCACCATTGACGAAAACGGGAATGTTATCGTCGACGCGGGCGTTAAGTTCTCCGACGTAATTTCAAGCGGTCAAACCCTGCCTGAAAACGGAACGATTAAACTTGCGGTTGATGTCAACACAATTCCAATTAACGTCACGAACGCGAGCACGACTGCAATTAATATTAACGATATAAACGATAATCCGCTTGTCGCGAACTTGGGCACGGTCGAGAATGTCACCTTTGATAGCGCGGGCGTTATGGTTGAAAATACTTCTGACGTTGCGGGCGCGGTCTTCACAATCGATACCGGACAAAGCCTTGAGACTGAAACGGCGACAATTACCGCTAATGCTGATGACTGCGCGGTTGGCGTGGGAACTAATGGAACTTCACTTAGCATAGACAAAGCCGCGACGGTTGACGCTCCTGCCGATACTGCGTTGACTTTGGGCAATGCAAGATATACTGTCAACGGCGTTTACTTCACGACGGGCGGCACCGCGCAAGCGAGCTTGACTTCCGACGGCGTTAAATTCGACCTTGTAGCAAGCGACGTTATCACCTACAATAGAACTAAATTTGACGGAACCGGCACCGCCACTGCCGAAATTGATAAGGATAGAGGAATAAGCCTGACGAGCGGCGCGAGTATCGACGGCGCAACCGGTAAAACTTTCAACATTGCGGGCACAGTCACCCTTGACGCTAATACAATCGACGCGGCGTCTGCTACTGACGTTAAGGCGAAGGCGAGCGGCTACGCTGTCGGCAATGACGACGTTACAATAACTGGCGACGAAGACGGCTATAAACTCAACATAAGCGACGGGCAAATCAGCGGGCTTGAATATATCGGCGGCGAAAGCGGCGTAACGATTGGCGGACTTAGCAACGGCACCATTAAAACTGATAAACTCGGCTCAATGACGGTTGCGGATAAAACTTTCATAGCGATTGGCGACGCCTCTGTTACCTACGGAATAGAAAATGGAACGCTCACTTCTGCTTCCGATGTCGACAGCGTGATAACCGGCGATTTCTCGAACGGCTTGACTGTCAACAACGGCAAATTGCAAGTCACCGGCGATACTGTTAGCCTCAACGTTAGCAGGAATAGCAATAGAAAAGTTGACGGCTTCAACGATAAGGCGACGCTGACGACTGCTGATAATGTCGTTAAGATTGAGCCGACCGGCGCGGGAGAATTTACTTTCGGCGACCACGTTTTCAAAGTCGATGATGCAACGATTGCTTTCAACCTTAAAAATAGTTCAGTTACGGGCGTCGATAGCCTTGAGAACGGCAACTTGATAATCAGCCAAGACGAATATAATTTCATTGTCAACGAAGAAAGCATAGACTTAGCCGAAATTAATTCGCCTGTTACGTTGGAAATAGCCGATAGCGGAATTCATTCGGTTTACGGCTTGCATAGCGGTATGGACGGGCTTGACGTTGCGACAGTCTTTGGCGTATCGGCGGCGACGATTAATAACAAATATTTCGAGATAGCAGGCGGCACCCTTGACGCGATAGTTGTAGACAGCATACCGGCGAGCTTGTACGGACTGGAAAGCGATATGACGATTAACAGTGCGCCGAGCGTAGCAATCCGCACGACTGAAAACGGCAAGTTCACTTTCCGCGACGACGTTTTCAATATAAATGATACCGTTGACGGCGTAGTTGTCTTTAAAACCGACGAAAATACCCACGTCATAAATATTGGCGAGTTTGCTGGCGAAATTTATGGCGACCTTGAAAACACCGGCTTAAATGATAAGCCTTTCAGCACGTCAAGCGATAAAGTTACAGTCACGAGCGACGGCGACGATATACTTTCGCTACAAGGCTTGTCCAGCGGCGATTCAATCGGCGGCAGTCTCTCCAATGCAACTTACACAATGCCCGAAGGCACGCTGACTGTCAACGATAGAGGATACCTCTTGGAAGGCGACGATAACGGCGTAAGTATGACGGGCGACGGTCAAGTTGTCGTCGGGCTTGATAAAGACGCAAGCTTGACGGTAGCTAAGGGCGGAGCTTACAGCATTAATAATCAAAACTTCAAAGCTAAGGACGGCGACACCTTCATTGCCGGACGCGACGGAGTTTATATCGCCGACCCGAATAACAAAGCGATAACTGAGAAAACTAAGATTGAAGACATAATAGAAAATCTGCTTGGCAAGCCCGAAAAAGGCACGGTAAGTCTTAGCGGTGACAAAGCGGCTTCGGTTATTGCTAGCGGTAATCTTGATTCTCCTATGGCTTTGACGCTTGATTCGGGCGTAAATAAAGCGGACTTCAGCGACAGTTCCCACAGCAAGCGCGTTACGCTCCTTAGCGGCAATCATGATGTTAAGTTCAATGACGAGGGCGGCAATGCGGCTTACGTCGACAAGACAGCGACTGGCAGAAAGAAAATCGAACTGGGCGACGGCGATGATGTTGCAGTTAATGACAGCCCTTACGCGAGAGTTTCAATCAAGGCTGGCAAAGGTGCTGATACCATTGTCAACCGCAACGGCGCAAAGTCAACCGTTGACGTTAAGAATAATGGCGACACAACCATTGTCCCGACTTCCGGCAGAGTTACTCTCCAGAATTACGACAACGATAACAACGCTAAGATTAGAACGTTTGAATACAGAGACCTTGTCGGCGCGATAATGAGCAATGAAGTTAAATTCGGCGATGGCAGAATGACTTTGGGCGACGCGGTAGTTGTCTTCGACCCCGACGCGGAGAAATTCGGCGGCACTTTTGCTAATCTCGTTGACTATGCGGGCGAAGAACAGCGCGTAGGCTTTACGCATAGCAATGGCGGCGTTCTCAATGCTAGCACTTCCGCTGATGACTTAATTTTGAAAGGCAATTACGCGGCGAATTCTTCCGACAAAACTAAGAATGGCGCGTCAACTCTCATTAGCGGGCGCGGCAACGATACAATTCTTGCGGGCGGTGATGATTACGTCGACGCGGGCGCGGGCGATAATCAGATTTACATAACTGATAAGAGCTTAGCTGGCGGCGACGGCGTGACCATCGTTTTGGGCGATAAGGGCAAGAATACCGTTCATAACTTTAACAGCGGATTTGATAACGGCGACGCAGTCAAGGTTAATGACGTTTCCAAAGTCAATTTCATATTCGGCGACGACGGGCTTGTAATGCGTTCCGGAAAATCGCTAATCACTTTCGACGGGCTTGAACCTGCTGACGAATTAGTCACCTATAACGACCCGGATACTTCCGCGCCTTACGAAATAAAACTTAGCGACGGCAAGAAAGATTATAACGCGGCGATTGCGCAGGAAGGGCGCGACATTGGCGTTCGCGAAGACAGCGAAGCAAATCTTTTCTACGGTGATAAAAATAGCAAGACTGGCTTAAACTTCAGCGAATACGCCGGTGCAATCGAAGTTAATCTCAATACCGGCTTAGGCAGTGTGAATGGCTCCGCCGCGCAGTTCTACAACATAAGCAAAGTCACTGCGGGCGAAGGCGATGCTTCACTTATCGGTAGGTCGGGCGCAAATAATACGCTTACTGCTGGCACGGGCAATACAAGCATGTGGTCGGCGGCGGGTAGAGATTTAATGGTTGGCAACACCTCTGAAGAAAAGAGCGGCTCAACAACGTTCTACTACTTGCCGGGCGACGGGCGCGACACCATTACGAACTTTGGCTTTATGACTTCGGCGAACGATTACAATGCTGACCTTATCGACATAACGCAAGAAAATGACGTTGGCGAAGTTTATCTGCGTGACGGCAATGTAATAATTCAGCTCAATAACAGTAGCGACGATTATTTGACTGTAACGGACGCGCAGGGCAAATATATGAAGTTCAACAAAGTTATTGCTAAGGTTGATGTCAACGCGAACTTTGACGAATTGGCGAATTGCTACGTAGCGACTAGCGATAATGCGACGATGAGTCTTGGCGCGGGCATTGAAAAGGCAGAAATTTGGCTCGACGACCGCAGAACCGGACAGCACGGAATTTACTATCTTGGCGAGTTCAAATATCTTGACGCTAAGGCGGCGACCGGCAACAGTACGCTTGTCGGCAACGATTTGGACAATGTCATTTACGGCGGCACCGGCAAGAACAGCATTTGGGGCGGCTTCGGCTACAATGACGATACGCTTGTTGGCGGCTCCGGTCAAAATACTTTCTTCTTCGGCATGCAGAACGGCAACGACACAATTACTTCGATTAAAGACGGTGACATTATCGACTTGACGACGATTGGACTTGAACATATAACCGCAACGACGGTTAATAGTGGCGGCGCGAAAATTCAATTATCGGACGGCTCGTCGCTAGAAATTAAAGGCACGGCGGCGGCTGAATATCGACTCAATGACGGTAGCACTTACATTGCCGACCACAATTCCGGACAATTTATTAAAAGGTAGTAGCTTTTAGATTTTAGGAACTCCGACGACTGCGCGGGGTTCTTTTTTTATTCCTAATTCCTAATTCCTAACTCCTAATTCCTAATTGACTTTAAAGCGGCGGCAGTTTATTATTGGCAATAATTTCACAAACAGGAGGAGCAAATTTTGAACAATATACCGAAAACCTACGAGCCGCAAAATTTCGAGAAGGAAATATACGCGGCTTGGGAACGAGATAAACTTTTCCATACAACCGCCGACGCTAAAGGCGAGCCTTATTGCATAGTAATTCCGCCGCCCAATGTCACCGGACAATTACATATGGGGCACGCGCTTGACGAAACTTTACAGGATATTTTAATTCGCTATCACCGCATGAAGGGCAATAACACTTTGTGGATGCCCGGCACCGACCACGCCGGAATTGCTACGCAAGCGAAAGTTGAGGAAAGCCTCCGCGCAGAGGGCACGAACCGTTACGAACTCGGCAGGGAAAAATTTTTGGAGCGCGTCTGGCAGTGGAAAGAAAAATTCGGCAATCGCATTTCCTATCAACTGCGGACGTTGGGAAGTAGTTGCGATTGGGAGCGCGAACGCTTCACTATGGATAAAGGTTGTTCCGCCGCCGTCAGAAAAGTTTTCGTCACGCTTTACAACGAAGGCTTAATCTATCGCGGCACGCGAATAACGAATTGGTGCCCGAAGTGCAATACCGCCCTTAGCGATATTGAAGTTGAGCACGAGACCGAACAGGGGCATTTGTGGCATTTGCGTTATCCGTTCAAGGACGGTAGCGGCTACATTGAAATTGCGACGACGCGCCCCGAAACTATGTTGGGCGATACGGGCGTTGCGGTTCACCCCGACGACGAACGCTATAAAAATCTTGTCGGCAAAACTTTAATCTTGCCGCTTGTCAATCGCGAAATTCCGCTGTTCGCCGATTCCTACGTTGATAAAAATTTCGGCACGGGCGCAGTTAAAGTAACGCCCGCTCACGACCCTAACGATTACGAAATGGGATTGCGCCACGATTTGGAGCAAGTCAAAGTTATCGAGAACAACGGCACAATGTCTGAAGGGCTTGGCAAATATTCGGGGCTTGACCGCTACGAATGCAGGAAAGTTATCGTCGACGATTTGCAAGCGGGCGGATTCTTAGTTAAGGTCGAGAATCATGAACACGCCGTCGGGCATTGTTCGCGCTGTCACACGACTGTTGAGCCGCTAATAAGCAAGCAATGGTTCGTTAAAATGGAGACGCTTGCCGCGCCCGCGATTGAGGCTGTTAAATCTGGCGCGTTGAAATTTGTTCCCGAACGCTTCACGAAAATTTATATAAATTGGTTGGAAAATATTCGCGACTGGTGCATAAGTCGGCAGTTGTGGTGGGGGCACCAAATCCCCGCGTGGTATTGCGACGACTGCGGCGAAATGATAGTTTCTGAAACAGACGTTCACGAGTGCCCACATTGTCACAGTAAAAATTTGCGCCGCGAAGAAGATGTTTTAGATACGTGGTTTAGTTCCGCGCTGTGGCCGTTCTCTACGCTGGGTTATCCGGAAGAGACGCCCGAACTTAAAAAATTTTATCCAACAAACGTTCTCGTCACGGGCTACGATATAATTTTCTTCTGGGTCGTGCGCATGGTGATGATGGGCTTGAAATTTCGCGGCGAAGTTCCTTTCCGTCATGTTTTTATTCATGGGCTTGTACGCGACGAACAAGGGCGCAAAATGACAAAATCGCTGGGCAACGGAATTGACCCTGTCGAAGTTATAGAGAAATACGGCGCGGACAGTTTGCGCTTTATGTTGGTGACAGGCAACACGCCGGGCAACGATTTAAGATTTTACTGGTCGAAAGTTGAATCTGCGCGGAACTTCGCGAATAAAATTTGGAATGCGTCGCGCTTTTTGCTCATGAACTTAGAAGGCTTTGATAAAAACTTTAAGCCGACGCAAAATGATTTAGAACTTGCCGATAAATGGATATTGCAACGCTTGAGCGTGACGACAGCGGGCGTGACGAGGAACTTAGAACGCTTTGAGCTGGGCGAGGCGGCGCATTTGCTTTACGAATTTATCTGGTTCAACTTCTGCGACTATTACATTGAGTTGACAAAATCGCGGCTTTACGGTTCGGACGAAAAAGCAAAGGCAACGGCGTTATATGTATTGGCGACAGTTTTGGAAATGGCGTTGCGGCTGTTGCATCCGTTTATGCCGTTTTTAACTGAAGTAATTCGGCAAAAACTTCCCAACGCTGAAGGTTCAATCATGGTTGCACCGTATCCGACAACCGACGAAATTAGCGACCTAGCAACGGAGAACGTAGAGGAAGTCTCGAACGCTATATTCAACGCAGTTAGGACGATACGCAACTTGAAATCGGAACTCGGAATTGATTCGCGGAAAAAGGCGGCATTGGTTCTCAAGGTGACACGCCCCGAATATGTCGAAGTTTTGCGGACATACGCGAATTATATCAGCGTGTTAGCGTTCGCCGAGCCGATAACTTTTTCAGACGAAAAGCCGCCGCACGCTATGAGCGGCATAGTTGACGGCGTAGAAATTTTCTTGCCGCTTGAAGGATTAATAGACACGGAAAAGGAAATCGCCCGCTTGACTAAGGAACTGGAAAAAGTTCGCAAGGGCGCGGCGTCGACTGAAGGTAAGCTCAACAACGAAAGATTTTTAAGCAAAGCCCCCGCCGAAGTCGTGCAATCAGAGCGCGATAAACTCGCCGCCGCTAAGGAAAAAATTTCGTCGCTCGAACAGAGGATTAAGCAACTTGAAAACTTATAATGACGCGCTGAAATATCTGGATTGGCTTTGCGTATTCGGCATAAAGGAAGGTCTCGAAAGGATTAAGGCATTAACTGCCGCGCTTGGCGAGCCGCAAAATTTTTACAGGACGATTCATGTTGCGGGCACTAATGGCAAAGGTTCAGTTTGCGCAATGCTCGCCGAGATGTTGAAGGCGCAAGGCTTGCGCGTGGGCTTGTTTACTTCGCCGCACCTCGAAAGCTATTGCGAACGAATTAAAATTAATGGTGAAAATATTTCTGAATCCAACTTCGCCGAAATGATTTTCCGCGTCAAAGATTGCAACGTTGAGGCGACGCATTTTGAAGTTCTGACCGCCGCCGCCTTTGAATATTTCAAGGAGCAAGCGATTGACATTGCGGTTATTGAAGTCGGTTTGGGCGGCACGCTTGATTCAACGAACGTTATTACGCCCGAATTGTCGATTATAACGAACGTTGCGCTTGACCATGAAAATATTTTGGGCGACTTGGAAAATATCGCACGAAATAAGGCGGGCATTATCAAGGAAAAAGTTCCCGTCGTGACGGGCGCGACCGGCAAGCCCCTTGAGATTATCAGAGAAATTGCCGCCGAAAAAAATTCTCCGCTGTATGAAATCAATCCCTTAAAACTCAAAGCTCAAACCTTAAAGCTAAACTTGCTCGGCGATTATCAGAAGATTAACGCGGCGATAGCGATTAAAGCGGCTGAAATTTTACAGCTTGACGACGCGGCGATTGCAAATGGTTTAGCGCAAGTCGAATGGGCTGGACGCTTTGAAGTCGTCAAAAATTCTTCGGGTGTCTATGTGATTGACGGGGCGCACAATCCACACGGCGCAAAGGCACTTCGCGAAAGCTTGGATAAAACTTTCCCGCACGGAAAAAGAGTTTGGGTTTTCGGCGCACTCAAGGATAAAAATTTCGACGAGATGATTAAAATTCTTTTCCGCGCAGATGATTATGTAATCGTGACGCCGCCCGATTCCGACCGCGCCGCTTCAACCGAAATGTTATGCAAAAGTCTGCACGAAAATAATATTTCTTGCGTGGCTGTCGAAAATAATTTTGAGGCAATCGAACGCCTTAAAAATTTGGACGGCGACATAAAAATTATTGCGGGGTCGCTTTATCTGATTGGAAAAGTTAGAAGAATAATTTCGCATTGAAAGGAGAGGGCTGAAGTTTGAATAGAGTAAGCGTTTTCGTCAGAAGACGCCGGATAAAAAATCTCGAACAGTGGACGCTTTACGCCATTTTAACCGAAGCCTTTTTCCTTGCGTTCTCGGAAACGGTCGCGGCGGCGGCGATTATGATTGGCGTAATCACATATTTTTTGCGTCTGCAAATCGATTCAAAATATAAAATGCGGAGCTTGCCCTTCGATGTGCCCGTTACAATTTTTCTGCTAATCGGCGCAATGAGCGTTCTATTTTCGTCGGCGCGAAGTTTCGATTTAATTTACAATTACTGTATGCTAGTCGGCATTTACGCCCTAACTTATTTAATCGTCGGGCAAAGCGTTCGTACAACCGCGCAGGTTAAATTAATCGCGAAAGCTCTGGGCGCGTCGGCAGTTTTAGTCGTGTTATGGGGCTTTTTCCAATTCATTTTCGGCATTGACGCGGCGGATATAAAATGGACTGACCCTGACGCCTTCCCCGAATTAAAAAAGCGCGTGTTCTCCACGCTAGAAAATCCAAACGTGCTAGCAGGCTATCTTGATGTTTTTATCTGCTTAGCACTGGGCTTTTTGGCGAAGGCGCAACACCGCTCACATAGGCTAATTTTACTCGGCACAATAATTTTATTCGTCGCATGTCTAGCTATGACTTATTCACGCGGCGCATTTCTAACTTTGGTAGCAGTCTTCGCGGTTTATGGCTTTTTAAAGGACTGGCGCATTGTGATTTTATTCGCGCTGGTGACGGGAATTATTGCCTACGGTGATTCGTCGTTCATGAATAGAATTTTATCTTCATTCACAATGGGCGATTCTTCGGAGGGGGTGCGCGTCGGTATTTGGGTTAGCACTTCTTCCATGATTGCCGACCACCCATTCACGGGCATTGGCTGGGGGGCTTACCAATTCGTTTATCCGCAATACAACTACTACATTGCCGACCCGAATATCATTATCTACCATGCGCACAATCTTTATTTGAACATTGCGGCTGAAATTGGGATTGTGGGTGCGCTGGCATTTTTCTGGTATTTTTTCGGGACAATGTTTATTTCGTTCGGAGTGAGCGAACACGGCGCGGAGAAATGGTTCAGCGAACGCCTTGATAAAATTCTTTCGTCGAATAGTTTTCTGCAGGAACTTGCTAAAATCGTCAACGAAACGCTTGCTGAATTTTCTAACAGGGTCGTGAATTTATTCGGCGGGAAGAAACGTCAACGCAAATTGAAAAAGCCGCGCAGTTCCGTCGTCCACAATGACGAAATGAATTTCAGCGAACATACCCGCAAGAAATTTACTAAGATAGAAAAAATCCCGGTTGGCGACGGAGAAATTGCAATCAAGCGCGAGCAAACCGAAATTCCCGACGATAAAGAAGAATCCGATAAAAAATCTGCTAAAACTTTTGATAACGTAATGAACATTGACGACCGAAATTTTCTTGACGGATTCAAGCTGGGAATTGGGCTGGCGTTCCTGTCAATGGCTCTCAACGGCTTTACCGACCATTTACTTTTCAACATACCGAGCGCAATGCTTATGTGGCTACTTGGAGCTTTAAGCGCGGCGATAAAGAGCAATGAGGAATTAGGAATGAGGAAGTAGGAATTAGGAATTAAATTTCGCATTTCTATCATTCCACATTACTAATTCATAATTCCTAATTGATTTTCGGAGGTGCGGACATTTGAAAAAGATAATTTCGCAGGCGACGATTGACCGATTGCCGCTGTACTTTAGGACGTTGCGATTAGCGGCGGAATCAGAGGACTTGCAGATAATTTCTTCAGAGGAATTAGGGCGGCGACTCGACATAACGCCCGAACAGATTCGCAAAGATTTAGCGACGTTTGGACAATTCGGCAGAAAAGGTATCGGCTACGACGTGCGCGAGTTGAAAGATAAAATCGGGAATATTTTGGGCTTGCATAAGCATTGGCGGCTTGCAATAGTTGGCGTTGGGCATTTAGGCGGCGCACTTGCGAATTATGTAAACTTCGCGCCACTGGGTTTTTCGGTCGTGGCTCTTCTCGATAAAAACGCAGAAATTATCGGCAGTGAAGTCAACGGCATAAAGATTGATAGTGCTAGGCGTATGAAAAGCGTTATCAGGGGAAATAAAGTTGACATAGGCGTTATCACGGTTCCGGCGAGTGAGGCGCAAAACGTCGCGGATAAACTGATTGCGGCGGGTGTGAAGGGCATATGGAATTTCGCACCGATAAAACTTAGCGTGCCACCAACAATCCCGATTGTCAACGAGGATTTATCAATCGGGCTAAGCGCATTAAGCTACCATATGACGCAGGATTAAGGAGAAATGATTTAAATGATGACGGTTTTGATGATATTGGACGCGATAATATCAATCGCGCTGATTTTGGTTATTTTGGGGCAAGAGGCGAAGTCGGGCGGCATGGGCGGCATGGACGGCGGCTCGGATACAGTTTTTTCCGGTAAAGCTCGCGGCATGGACGCACTTTTAGCGCGGATAACAGTTATACTCGGCATTTTGTTCGCGATAATAACTTTGATAATCGCTAAGCTCTCAATGTAGAAAAATTTTTTCAGTGGGCTAGCGAAGCGCAGCGGAGCGTATGAACGCGGCGAGCCGCTTTAAAAGCGACGGAACAGTTGGAGCACGTCTAATCCGTTTTATAGTCGGGCGGTCAAGCGCGTCAACTGGTTGGTTACTTTTTAAAAGTAACCGCGTCCGCTGTTTGCTACTTTTTAAAAGTAGGAGGAAAAGATTTTGATTAATGGTGGAGAATCATTTTTTATGAAGGGCGGCTCAAGCGGCGTGTTGCTGATTCACGGTTTCACGGGCCTACCTGTTGAACTTTTTTTGCTCGGAGAATTTCTTAATCGCAAGGGTTTTACAGTCCTTTGCATGAGGCTTGCGGGGCACGGTACGGACGAAAATGATTTAATGCGCACGACTAAAGATGATTGGTTTAACTCGGTGCTTGACGGTTTAGCGATTCTGCGTGGGGCTTGCGAAAAAATTTTTGTCGTGGGACATTCAATGGGCGGGCTTTTGACGTTGAAACTTTCTAGCGAGCGCGACGTTTCAAAGATAGTGACGCTTGCCGCGCCGATTTTCATTGATGACGGCTTAGGGCTTAGAAATTTGCCGCCGCGAGAATTTTGCGGAAATGCCTGCATAGTTCAGCCGCGCAAAAAGTTAAATGACGTACCGCAAGCCGCTAACGAAGTTTACAAAAAGACGCCACTTGTTAGCGTGCACGAATTACTTGACTTAATCGCGGACGTGAAAAAACTTTTGCCGAAAGTCATCGCACCAATTCTAATCATGCATGGCGAGGACGACCACACCGCTCAACCGCGCAGTGCCCGATTCATTATGGATAACGTGGGCTCGACAGTCAAAAAAATTATTACCGTGCCCAATGGCGGACACCTTCTCCCGCTTGACGAAAATCGCGAGTTCGTCTTTGAAGAAGTCTTAGACTTTATAAGGAGTTGATTGAATGGCGATTGCAGAAACAAAATCGGCTATTGTGAATGATTACGGCGTTCTTGCGCGCCAAGCTATGTATTTGGTATATCACGCCAACAAATTTCAATCTGAAATCTTTCTTGAATCAAATGGCAAAACTGCTACCGCGAAAAGCATAAATGCGATTATGGCAATGGAGTTAAAAGAAGGAGACGAGGTTAAAATTATCGCTGACGGCTCGGACGCGCAAGAGGCTGCCGCTAAGGCTAAGGAAATTATAGATTCTTTTGATGATGAGGTATGGTGGTCTAATGAGTGATGAATATTGCTTTGCATGCGGCGAAAAAAATCCGATAGGCTTGCACTTGATGTTTGATTTTGACGGCGAAAAGATTACGACGCGAAAATTTTTGCCGCGAGAGTTTGAAGGCTATGAGGGCGCGGCGCACGGCGGAATTATTTCGACAATGCTTGATGAAACGATGTGCAAATTTATCGACGCGAAATATCACGAACGCGCAATGACGGGGCGGCTTGAAGTCCGATTTAAATTCCCGACGCCCATTGAACAGGAGCTGAAAATTTCGGCGTGGGAAGAATCACAGCGGCGCAATATAATCGCAATGCGTTCGACGGTTGAAACTCCGGACGGCGTAATCACAGCGGAGGCGACAGCGAAATTTGCAGTCGTGGCGTTATCATGAGGACAAAAAGTCTTGTCGGCGTGCTCAGCGTCAATCAGAAAGGTTTCGGCTTCGTCGCGACTGCTGACGGCGGCGCGGATATTTACATTGCGCCCGACGACCTGCGCGGAGCTATGAATGGCGACAAAGTTAAAGTTCGGCTTGTCGGAAATTATCGCGGGCGGCGCGAAGGCTATATCGTCGAAGTTTTAGAACGCGCCACTGAAATTTTTGTCGGCACGTTAAATAAAGTCGGGAATAAAGTTTTCGTCACGCCCGATGATAAGCGCATTGGTCAAAGAATTATTCTGCCAAAATTCCACGAAAAATTTTCCGGCAATACAAAAGTTGTCGTGAAAATTACGGCGTGGGAGCCTCTGCGCGGACAAGTTATAGAAGTTTTAGGCAAAGAAAATGCGCCCGGCGTCGAGATACGCGGAATTTTGCGCAGTCATGGCGTCGAAGAAGATTTTCCGCCCGAAGTGCAAGCTGAAGCGGTGCGCATTGAATTCAAGCCGAGCCAACAAGAAATTGCTAAGCGAATTGACCGCCGAAATTTAAAAATCGTGACGATTGACGGCGAAGACGCCAAAGACTTAGACGACGGAGTTTTCGCCGAAGAAAAGGACGGCGAATTTTTTTTAGGCGTGTACATTGCCGACGTCAGCTATTACGTTCGCCCGAAAACTTTTCTTGACCGCGAGGCATTCGAGCGCGGCACGAGTATTTATCCTGTCGACCGCGTCGTTCCCATGTTGCCGAAGGAACTTTCTAACGGCATTTGCAGTTTAAATGCGGGCGTTGACCGATTGGCTATGGCTTGCGAAATGAAAATCAATTCGGCGGGGCGCGTCGTCAGCTATGAAATTTTCCCGACTGTGATTCACGTTTTCCGCCGTCTAAGTTATACGCAAGTCAATAAATTTCTTGACGGCGACAGAGAACTTGCCGATTGCGCGGAAAATCTCAATGCGCTGAAGAAAATTCACGGGCTAAGGAAAAAAATTCGGGCGGAACGCGGCGCGATTGATTTCGACCTGCCCGAAATGAAAATTATTCTGAACGCGGCGGGCAAACCCCTTGAGATAACAAAGCGCGTTCAAACCGTCGCCGAATCTATAATCGAAGAGTGCATGCTTTTAGCAAATGAAACCGTCGCCGAGCATACGTTGCGGAAAAAAATTCCGAGCCTTTATCGCGTACACGAATTGCCCACGCCCGAAAAAGTTTTGACGCTCAATCAACTGCTGGCGCATTTCAGCTTGCACATAGCGACATCTAAAAGGCGCGACTTCGAGCCGCGAGACTTTCAAAAAATTTTATCGAAAGTCAAAGGCGCACCCGTTGAAAAAGTTATCACGAGCTACGCACTGCGGACAATGCAGCAAGCGCGTTATTCGCCCGAAAATTTAGGGCATTTCGGACTTGCGGCGAAATTTTATACGCATTTCACGTCGCCGATAAGACGCTACCCTGATTTAATCGTCCACCGCATGTTGAGGGCGAGTTGGGAAGCACCGCAAAAATTATCGGTCTTGGCGAAGCGATTGGAAGAAATTTCAAAGCAGAGTTCAGCGCGTGAACGGCGAGCGATAGACATTGAGCGCGAAACTTTGGACTTAAAAGCAGTTGAGTATATGCAACGCTTTGTTGGACAAAATTTTGACGGCGTGATTGAGAGCGTGACGAATTTTGGCTTTTTCGTGGAATTGGATAACGGCGTTGACGGCTTAGTTCGTGCGGCGGAAATTGGCGGCGATTATTATGCCTTTGTCGAAAATGAATTTGCCCTAATCGGCACTAGGACGGGCAAAAGTTTTCATATCGGCGACGGCGTGCGCGTGAAACTCACTGCGGCGAATATCAAACTGCGCCAGCTTAGCTTTGAACTTATCAGCGACGTTACGAACCGCGACTTGATTGCAAAAATTTAAACGTAACTAGCGAAGTGCAACGAAGCGTACCGGCGCGGCGATTAGTTCGAGTAGTGAAACGTTAAATCGCGTCCGCTGTTTGCTACTTTTCAAAAGTAGGAGGATTTAGAATGGACGTTGCTAAAAAATTTTTGGAAGAAAACAAACCGCGAGAAGCTTTAGAACGCTTAAAAAAACTTTTGCCGACCGCGCAGGACACGTGGCGAATACATGAACTGATTGGCGCGGCTTTCCATGATTTATGCGACGCGGAAGGAGCCGCGCAGGCGTCATTGAATGCGGCTTTGACTGATAAATATTTGCGCAGTCAGCGGGCGCATTTCTCGAATTATCTTTTTGCTTTGCACTATCTGCCGCAACTCGACGCGCAGTTTCTGATTAACGAACTTGCCGTTTATAATTCCCTTTATCGCGACGCGGAAACAATTAGGAATGAGGAATTAGAAATTAGGAATGGGAAAATTTCCGTAGCGTTTATATCGCCTAACTTTTGCGATTCGTCAGCGGCGAGATTTTACGAAGCGTTGTTGACCGATTACGACCGCGAAAAATTTTCCGTGACGGCGTGGAGCTTATCGCAGGAAGAGGACTCTTTCACTAGAAAAATTCGGCGCAACGTCGACGGCTACTTTGACATAGCGGAGACGAGTTTTTTTGAGGCGGCGGAAAAAATTCGCGATGCGGGCGCAGATTTTCTGATTGACTTAGGCGGACATACTGAAGGCGGCTCGACTTTGCAAATTGCGGCGTATAAACCTGCGCGAATTCAGCTTTGTGGCATTGGCTATTTCGATTCGACGGGGCTTGACGCGATTGATTATTTTATCGGCGACGACTTCTTGACGGCGCACGACGAAATTTTCACCGAAAAAATTTTGCGGCTTGGAAATGCTTTTGCCTTTCGCCCCAATGATAAAATGATTCGCGCAAAAAAAGCCCGCCGTCCTTTTCCGCATAAAAATTTCACGTTCGGCAGTCTGAATAACTTCATGAAACTTAGCGACGATTATTTAAAAGCCGTCAAAAAAATCTTGGACGCACTCCCCGACGCCAAAATTATTTTCCGCGACACGACACCGCTTAAAAGTCGGCAAGTCGCGCTGATTGACCGCCTTAAAACTTTAGGGATTGAGCGTGCACAAGTCCGGCGAGGCGAGGATAATTTCTTCACGGATTACAGTGAAATTGATTTGATTCTCGACGCCTTCCCCTATACCGGCGGCATGATGACGGCTTTGGCGTTATATATGGGCGTTTCGGTTCTAAATTTGTGTGGAGAATTGCCGCATACACGAACTGGCGCAGATATTTTGCGCATTGCCGACCTTGACGCGCTGATTGTCCAAAATGTTGAAGCTTACATAAAAAAAGCCGTCGACCTTGCAAACAATCGGGCGAAGTTGGCGGCGTTGACAGCGAAAATTTCCTTTGATAAACTGACTGACACGAAAACTTTTGTCCGCGATTTTTATACGCGATTGGAGGCGATTTAAATAGAAATTATCAACGAGCGTTTGCTTTATCCGTCTTATGAAATTATTGGAGGAGAAAAAATTATTGCACCTGCGGCGAATACCAGACATAATGCGATTGGCGGACGACTTTATATGTTTATCGGTACTTACCTTGACGCAAAAAATCTCGGCTATTGCTTTACTAACAGTACGGACATTCATTTTCCAGACGGCAGCCTTTTCAGTCCTGATTTCAGCGTTGTTTTGAAGGAAAATAAACAAATAATAAATTGGGGTGGTGACATTTATGGCGCACCCGATATGGTGGTTGAAGTTTTGTCTTATTCAACGCGCAAAAAAGACGTTACTATTAAAAAAGACACTTACGAGGCGCAAGGCGTTCGCGAATATTGGATTGTTGATCCGTGGGCAAAAATTATTGACGTTTATCTTTTGCAAAATGGCAAATATTTTCTTGACGATGAATATATGCTACCTGATGAAAAATCTTTAGAATCGATGACGGAAGAAGAAAAAGCCGCTATCAAGTCAGAAATTCCCGTGAAAATTCTTGACGGCTTGAAAATTCCATTGAAATATATTTTTAAGTGGGGTTATGAATAATGAGAGAAGAAAACGAGCGGCGCGGGCTATTACAGTTCGTGCCGCCTAATTTTTTGCCCTTAAATGTTCTTTTGATTGAGCGCGAAGAATATTTATCGTGCTTGCGAGAACTTTTGCCCGCCGCGCAGATTGCACTGCTGAAAAAAGAGTTGTCGCCCGAAATAAAAATGCTCTGCGACGAGTTCAGCGCAGATTTAATTGACGAATTGCCAAATGCGGAGAAAATTTTTGACCTAATCTTAGCGCAAGACGTTTTGACGACGGGCGAAAATTTTTATACGACGCTGTTTGAACTAAATCGCTTGCTGAAGGATTCGGGCGCATTGTTGACACAATTTTATAACGTGCGGTTCGTGGAAGTGCTAGAAAGTTTACGGCGTGGGAAATTTTCTAACAACGAGCGTCGACTTTGGGCGAAAGCGGACGTTGTAAAACTTTTAGACGACGCAACTTATAAGGAAATACATTTTCTCCCCGACGCGATAGAAAAGCTTTCTGCGGAGGCGTGGGAAAATTTCGGCTTTGATAACTTTAGCGACGACTTGACGACTAAAATTTGGTTGGTGAAGGCTTGCAAATGTACTGCCGAAGTCGCCGCGCTTAAAGAATTTTTTAAGCCCGAAATCCGCGCAGATTTATCACGACTTCTGCACAGAATTGAATACGACATTGACGCCGAAGAAAATTTTCAACGGCTGATGAACCTTTGCGAGCGCGAAGGAATTTTCGACGAATACTTGAGCGATTTTATAAATCAAGTGGTTGTCCATGCGGCGGCGAAGGATTTTATTAAACTCAGCGCGAAAAATCACGGTCGAGAACTTTTAATAGGAGCTTCAGTTTTATGAATCGCAGAAATTTTATCAGAAACTTTCTAATCGGCGGCGCGGGCTTGACTTTGGCGGCGGGCGGCGGAATTTTTTATTATATAAATCGTCCGGAATTTGGACGCCTGCCGACGGGTTCGCGCCTTGAAAAAATGTTAGCTTCGCCGCATTATTTCAAAGACCATTTCGAGTGCTTGACGCCCGTAAAAGTTATGAGCGATGACGTTCAGGAAAAAGAGAATCGAATCGTTGCGACGTGGAAATTTTTATTCGGCGATAAGACAGGGCTTGTGCCGCCAATGCCAATTCCGACCGTCAATACTGATTTAAATTCGCTCGGCGATAATGATTGCGCAATTTGGCTGGGGCATTCGACAATTTATCTGCAACTCGCCGGACGTAAAATTTTACTCGACCCGGTGTTTTCTTCCTATGCTTCGCCGGTTTTTTTCGTCAACCGCGCTTTCGACGGTAGCAATATTTATTCCGCTGACGATTTCCCGCCGCTTGACATTTTGGCGATAACTCATGACCATTGGGACCACCTCGACTACCCAACGATTATCGCACTCAAGCCCAAAATTAAAACTGTGCTTTGTCCGCTGGGCGTCGGCGAATATTTTGAGCAATGGGGCTTCGACGCCGATAAAATCATCGAGGAAGATTGGGACGCGGTTATTGACTTCGGGCGCGGTTTGACGGCGCACATTTTACCGAGCCAACATTTTTCCGGACGTATGCTGACGCAAAATCCAACTGAGTGGTGCGCGTTCGCCTTCATTACACCTGCGCGGAAAATTTTTTGTTCGGGCGACGGCGGATATGGTGTGCATTTCAAGGACATTGGTAAAAAATTCGAAGGCTTCGATTTGGCATTCATGGAGAACGGGCAATATAATCTTGCATGGCACGCAATCCACATGCTACCAAATGAGACCGCGCAGGCGTCGGAAGATATTCGCGCTAAAAAAGTTGTGCCGATTCATTCTGGGAAATTTGCACTGGCGCGACACCTTTGGAACGAGCCGTATAAAGATTTGCTTGCCGCGAGCGCAGAAAAAAATTACGAACTCTTGACGCCGCGAATTGGAGAGCTTATAACATTTAGTGAGCAGAAATTTTCCACGTGGTTTGAACTTTAGGAGGAGTTTTTATGAAAAATCTAATCGCGATTAACGGAAGCCCGCGCAAAAATTGGAATACTGCGCAACTTTTGCAGCAAGCCATGCAGGGCGCACAGGACGCTGGCGCGTCAGCCGAAATGGTTAATCTTTATTCGCTGAACTTCAAGGGTTGCACGAGCTGTTTCGCTTGCAAACTTAAAAGCCGTCCGCACGGCTCCTGCGCCATGAAGGACGACCTTTCGCCCGTTTTGGAAAAAGTTAAAGCCGCCGACGCTATCATTTTCGGTTCCCCGATTTATTTTATGAATATGTCGGCGGGCATGATTGCCTTTATTGAGCGGCTTTTCTTCTCCAATTACATCTACAGCGACGAAATTCCGACCGTCTTTCCGAAAAAACTTCCCAGTGCATTTATCTACACAATGAATATGACTGAAAAACATTTCGAGCAATTCGGCATGAAAGAACGTCTTGGCATGTACGAACTTTTCACGAAAAGGATTTTGGGCGTTACTCCGAAAATCCTTCGCGCTTATAATACCGTCCAGTTCAAAGACTATTCGCGCTATGAAAGTTCAATCTTCGCCCCTGAAGAAAAATTCGCTTATAAGGAAAAGCATTTTCCTGAAGATTGCGCGACGGCTTATGAAATCGGGCGCGACTTAATCTTGAAATGATTTATCTGGTTTCAATCGCGGCGATTATCACGCTAACATTACTTTATAAATTCGCGCCGTCCAGAAAAACTTTCGTGATAATCTGCGCGGTATTGCTAGCGGTCTTTGTCACGAGCGTTTTCGTCAGCGAATATAATCGGCAAGAAAAACTTTCGCGGGCGCAAATTGAGGAACTATTGGAACGGCAAAAAATTTTCGGCGATTGGTACGCGGCTTATCAAAAAAATATTGACAGCCTTGACCGAAATTGGCAGTCGTATCACAATATCATTGACGGCTTAAAGTCAGTGGACACGCAAAATTTTAACGCGGAAGCGTTTCACATGCGGCTTTTGGATTTAGAACAGGATTCGATTGAAGAGCAACTTAGAATTCATATGCTAAACGCGCCGTCAGGGCTTGATGAAGAAAGCCGCGAATTGGTCGAGCTTGTCATACGCAAAACTCAAAAGTACGTCGACGCACAGACAAAAACTATAAGCTTATCAGCAAAGGCGGCAGTCCCGCCGGTCGAGTTGGAAAATTTGAAAGTCAGACTGCAAGACATAATGATTCGCGAGTCGCCCGAAGGATTATTCACAGCGCAGGAAATTTCCACGATACGTTCTACGCTGGGCGACTAAAAAAATCCCGAACGTGTCGGGAAATATTCAAGGCTCTATCAGTTCCGCTAGAGTTTTAAAAAGATGTTCTGGTTCGACGGGCTTTGATAAGTGCGCATTCATGCCCGCTTGCAAACTTCTTTGAACGTCCTCATCAAAGGCGTTGGCTGTCATTGCGATAATCGGAACGGTTTTAGCGTCGGGGCGTTCCAGTGCGCGTATCGTCTCGGTTGCTGTAAGTCCGTCCATTATCGGCATTCTTATATCCATTAACACTGCATCGAAATAATTTAGCGGCGATTTCGCGAACGTGTCGACAGCTTCTTGACCGTTCGGCGCGTGCTCAACTTCCATTCCGCGCATTGATAAAACCATCATCATTATTTCCGCATTAACGGGCATATCTTCCGCCATTAGGATTTTGCGCCCTTCTAACTCGGCAAGCTTTTTCGTCGGCTCGCCGATATTTTTTTTTGCAAGCGTCTGATGAAATTCGTTGATAACGGTTGAGGCGAAAAGCGGCTTTGCCATAAATCTATCAACGCCCGCTGACATTGCCTCTTCGATAAGGTCGTCCCAACTGTACGCCGTCAGAATTATAATCGCCGATTCGTTGCCGATAATGTCGCGAATACGCCGCGTTACTTCTATTCCGTCCACGTCAGGCATTCGCAAATCAATCAGTAAAATATTATAAACTTCGTGCCGCGCACGTTTTAGCCGAACTTTTTTAACCGCCTCGCGCCCGCTTTGCGAAATGTCTGCTTTTATGCCGACTTCCTCAAGGACAACTTTGGCGTGCTCGCAAGCAATCGGGTCATCGTCGACAATCAGGACGCTTAAATCAGTAACGTTAATTTTCCTGCCCTTGACGGAATCAGAAGTTTTCGGCGAATTGCGCAGGGTAATATTAACGGTAAATTCCGAGCCGACGCCCTTATCAGACTTAACAGAAATGTTACCGTTCATAGTCTCGACGATATTTTTAGTAATCGCCATACCAAGACCGGTGCCGCCGTATGAAGTCGACGAGCCGGAATCCTCCTGGCTAAACGGCTCGAAAATTTTGGGCAGATATTCCTTGTCAATGCCAATGCCCGTATCCTTGATGACAAAGCGCAAAGTCGATTTATCTTCAAAGTGCGCGACCTGTTCAATGGTAAAAGAAATTTCGCCGCCCTTGTCGGTGAACTTAATTGCGTTGCCGAGAATATTAATCAAGACCTGCTTTAACTTCATGTCGTCGCCAATATAAAAATCTTCGACGTGCCCGCGAATTATGCAATCGTAATGCAAGCCCTTATCGCGGCATTGCCCGTTGACCATTGTGTTAATCTGCTCCAACATGTCGTTGAAGGAAAATTCTTCATGCTTGAGAATCATGCGCCCGCTTTCAATGCGGCTCATATCTAAAATATCGTTGATAATGCCGAGCAAATGCCGCGCACTTGAGCCGATTTTCTTCAGGTATTCGCGGATTTTTTCTAAATCGTTTTCCTTGAGCGCGATTGTATCAAGCCCGATAATGGCATTCATAGGCGTGCGGATTTCGTGACTCATTGCGGAAAGAAACGCGGTTTTAGCGACATTGGCTTGATTAGCGATTTCAAGCGCGGTTTTAAGCTGTTCATTTCTAGCGAACTGCGCACGCTGAATTTTAGTGGTGTCACTTTTCAGCAAAATATAAAACTTTGTCGCTTTGTCGACCAAATAAAAAACAAATCGCTTATGGAAAATTTCGCCGTCAATGAAGCAGTGAATATTGACTTCGTAAGGCTCGCGCAATTCCAAAGCGTGCTCAATCCTTTCAAGGGTGAGGGCTTTATAAAATTTTTCGCGCTCTTCAGTCGTGCCTGTCAAGACGGGGCGAATTTGTTCGTTTAAATAATCTTCGTAGCGACCGTTGCGCTTGCGCGGGAAAATGCTACCGCGTTGAATTTTCGATTCGTCGCCAATGAATACGCTGTATTGCCCGTCGACAATGTAAGTTATCATGTCGTATTGGTCGGCTAATACCTTGCTTAAAACCGCACGGGCGACTTCTTCGTTGTTGTAATTTTGCATTAAAGTTCTGCCACCAATTTATCGCGCAATTCCTTAATCGGCTTGTAAAGCGAAACGTAATCCATATCTTTTTTAGCGCGAAGAGCTTCAGTCATATCGCTCAAGGGTCCGAAAATTGGCGTGATAGCGAGATTGCCGACAACGCCTTTGAGGGCGTGCGCTTGCTCGAAAGCGTCTTCCAAATTGCCTTCGGCGAGCAATTTCTCCAGCTTATCGAACGAATCATTTTTAAGCCCCATGCCGAGCATACGGAAATAGAATTTTTCCATGTTCATGCATCGGGCGAGACCTTCCTTAGTGTTAATTCCGTATTCTTGCAGTCTTTCAATCGTGAGCATTGCCATACCTCCTAAATTTAAAGTTACAACGCCGATTATAACAGGGATTCTGAAAAAGTACAAAGAAAATTTTATGCATTTGCTAAAGACGATTATCTGTGCTATCATGAAACGACCATTCGCGAGAAGGAAGGATTTAAGCTTATGATTAAAGTTTTCAATACGATGAGCCGGACGAAGGAAATATTCAAGCCGCAGAAGAAAGGCGAAGTTAGCATATATTGCTGCGGCGTCACGCCTTACAACGCACCGCATATCGGCAACGCTAGACCATTTGTGATTTGGGATGTTATTCGCCGTTTCTTTAAGAAGTTAGGTTACAAAGTTCATTACGTGCAGAATTTCACGGACGTTGACGACAAGATAATCAAGGCGGCGAATGAAGCGGGCGTCACGTGGAAGGAAATTTCGGAAAAAAACATTGCGGCTTATTTCAAGAGCATGGACGCGCTAAACGTTCGCCGCGCAGATATTTATCCGAAAGTTTCCGAGACAATGGACGATATTATCGCGATGATTCAGGGGCTTGTTGATAAAAATTTCGCGTATGTTCTGGAAAACAGCGATGTTTTTTACAGCGTGGAGCAAGATAAAAGCTATGGGAAGTTGAGCGGGCGGAAATTATCTGACATGATGGCTGGGGCACGTGTTGAGGTCGACGAGCGCAAGCGTCACCCAATGGATTTTGCGTTGTGGAAGGCGGCAAAGCCCGGCGAACCGTATTGGGACAGTCCATTTGGCAAAGGGAGACCGGGTTGGCATATTGAATGCTCTACAATGTCGCTAAAATTTTTGGGAGAGAAGTTTGACTTTCACGGCGGCGGCTCCGATTTAATTTTCCCGCACCACGAAAACGAAATCGCGCAGTCGCAAGCATATTTAGGCGATGAAAATTCTTTTGCGCAGTATTGGATTCATAACGGGTTCATAACGGACGGAAATGAGAAGCTTAGCAAGTCGAATAAGGAAATGGTCAAGCGGAACAAGGGATTTTTCACGGTCGAGGAAGTTTTAGCGAAATATCCCGGCGAAGTGATTAGGCTATTGCTTTTGCAGACGCATTACCGAAATCCTTTGGAGTTCAACGAAACCAGAGTTATTGAGGCGCAAGATTTTTATGGGAAATTGGCGAAGGCGTATTGGCAACTTGACGATTTATCGCGGAAAATTCATGCGGGCGAGTTCATAAAGGACACTGGCGAGAAAAATTTTGCAATAACGGTAAGTCCTGCGGGCGGATTGGTCGAAGAGGGCGAAAGACTCCTGTCGAACTTCTACGCGGCAATGAGCGACGATTTCAACACTGCGCTAGCGATAAC
Source organism: Selenomonadales bacterium UBA7018 (assembly GCA_002448305.1). Classification (GTDB taxonomy): domain Bacteria; phylum Bacillota; class Negativicutes; order Selenomonadales; family Selenomonadaceae; genus Quinella. The sequence continues at coordinate 107,144 of DJWY01000030.1, read as the reverse complement.
ATATATGTTTGAGTTGTCGAAAGAAGTAGGAAATTATTATGGCGAGTTCAAAAACGGGGAAATTTTGCCGGTAACGATTGACGGCGATATAATTTTGCGCGTTCGCGAAATTTATATGGAAATGGCGGAAATAATCGGGCTATTTGAACAGCCGGTGCCGGTCGAAGAGGAAGAAAAACAGTCGGAAGGCAACACGGAGCTAGTAAAATCGCTGATGAATATAATTTTATCGCTTAGACAAGATGCACGAGCGGCAAAAAATTGGTCAGTGGCGGATAAAATTCGCGATGAGCTGAAAGCGGCGGGAATTACCGTCGAAGATACTCCACAAGGCGCGACATGGAAGAAAATTTGATAAAAACTTTGTCGCCATTAGTTTTGGCACATATAGGCGACGCATATTTTCATTTATATATTCGGACGCGGCTTTTAGACGTGACGCACAATATAACGCGATTACACGACCTAAGCGCGGAAATTGTTTCGGCTCCCGCGCAGGCGAAAATTTATTCCGACATAGAAAGTTTTTTGACGGACGCTGAACGCGATATTTTTCGGCGTGGAAGAAATGCTAAAAGTCACGCGCCGCGCAAGGCGACAGTTGCGCAGTATCACGCGAGCACGGGCTTTGAAGCGTTACTTGGGGAATTATTCTTGAGGAAAAATTTAACGCGGCTCGACGAAATTTGCAAAAAAGCATTTGAGACCGCATTTAAGGAGCAGCAGAAAAAATTATGAAAAAAGCAATTACCGCCGCGATTATGTCGACGGTTTTATTTATTAGCTGTGCCAATGCTGAAGAAGTGGTAGATTATGGCGGAGCGGCGGTCGCACCTGCCGAAATTAATCACCCCAATTCGATTTATTTTCCGCACATTGACTTTGGAACGCTGACTTCAAACGCTGACCGAATCATTTTGGCGAACTACCCGACTTATCAGCAGAAAAGCGATTTTAGTTGCGGTCCTGCCTGCGCATTGACTGTTCTGAATTATTTTGGCAACCACGACTACGACGAAGAAATTTTGCGCAAGAAAATGGACACTAAACCGAAAATCGGGACGAGTTTAAGCAACATGATTAAATTTTTCGAGGAAATTGGCTGGAAAGTTGAGAGCAGTCTTGGCGCAGAGCCTATGGACAAGGAAACTTTTCAAAAATTTGTCGTGAAAAATCTTACAGCGGGCAGACCGATTATCATTGACAATATCGAATGGGGTGGGCATTGGCGCGTTATAATTGGTTATGACGGCATGGGCACTGGAAATCTTTATGACGATGTTTTAATTTTCGCCGACCCGTTCGACACGAGCGACCACAAGCAAGACGGTTACGCGGTTGAAAGTTTCGACAGATTTTATTCGATGTGGTTTGCGCGTGATTTGTTGCCCGAAGCCGAGCACAATCAGCCTTGGCTAATCGCGACGCCGAAGAGGTGATATTTTGGACGATTTAATATTTGGGCGAAATGCAGTAATGGAGCTTTTGAAATCTGGACGAAGCGTCAATCGGATTTTCATAGCGGAAGGCAGTCGCGACGGTTCGATACAAAAAATTTTTTCCCTTGCAAAAACAGCGGGGATTGTTGTAGAATTTACAAGCCGCGACAAACTCGATAAAATTTGCGGCGGACGTCATCAAGGAGTAGCGGCGAGAGCGGCGGCAGTGAATTATTCGACGGTCGAAGAAATTTTAGAGCTAGCCGAGAGCAAAAGTGAATTGCCGTTTATAATTTTGCTTGACGAACTCGAAGACCCTCAAAATTTTGGTGCGATACTTCGGACGGCGGAAGCGGTCGGCGTGCACGGCGTTATAATTCCAAAGCGGCGCAGTGTCCAACTCAACGCGACAGTCTTTAAAACGTCTGCGGGCGCGGCGGAATATGTCAAGGTTGCGCAAGTCGTCAACGTCGCACAAACGCTTAAAAATCTGCGCGGACTCGGCTTAAAAATTATCGGCTCGGACGTAAGCGCGGAAATCGATTTTAAGCAAGCTGATTTAACGGGCGGAATAGTTTTGATAATCGGGAGCGAAGGCAAAGGCATGCGGCGATTGACGCGGGAAAATTGCGACTTGCTAATAAAAATTCCGATGGTTGGCAAGATAAATTCGCTCAATGCGTCGGCGGCGGCCGCAGTTTTAATGTACGAAATTTTATTCCAGAGACAATAACAATGGCTAAAAAGCGACCGCATTACTTGGTTGACGGTTACAATTTGATTTATGTTTGGGAAGAAATTGTCAAGGAAGATTTAGCGACGGCTCGCGAAACTTTGATACGCAACCTTCACGAGTACGGCGCATATGAGAAATTTGAAATAACTCTGGTTTTCGATGCCGCACGCAGCGAAGACGAGGAGCGGGTTGAGACTTACGACGACTTTTTCAGAGTGATTTACAGCGGCTTTAACGAAACGGCCGACAGCGTTATTGAGCGCATTTCTTATGAACAGGTGCGCAAAAATCGCGAAGTGCACGTTGTCAGCTCCGACGCCGCGATTGAGTCCGTGATTTTGGGCGCGGGGGCTTATCGTCACCCTTCGCGAGAATTTTATCGGGCTGTCAAACGAGCTAAGCAGCATTTACGCAAAGAATATCTCGGCAATGTAACTTTGCCCGTTCAGCGCAATGAAGTCGGCGACAGAATCGGCGCAGAGGTTTTCGCTAAGCTTGAGAAACTTCGACGCGGAAAATAGAAATTTTTTATTTTGTAAGGAGTGTGATTGTCTATGGCAGCAAAAAGAATTTATCAAATTGCAAAGGAGTTCGAGTGCGAAGAAAAGAAAATCATTGACTTCTTGACAATGCAAGGTATCAAAGTCTCCAATCGTCTTAGCGCGGTCAGCGAGGACACTTACAATCTTTTAAAGGCAAAACTTTTCGCGCCGCCTCCGCCCCCTCCGCCTAAACCCGAACCAAAGCCGGAACCGAAACCCGAACCCTTCGCCGAGAAAGATGAACAAGCTAAAGCTACACCCGCCGAAACTCCAACCGACGAAGCTCCCGCGCAAACCGCTAAAAAGAAAAAGAAGAAGAAAAAGAACGCTCCTCAGCCAGAAGGCGAAACTCAAGCTACAGACGAAGAAGAACAGGAATATCCCGAACTCCAAAAGCCTTTTGATTTCGGAATGGTCGAAGCGGCAACAAAAAAAGTCGCCGCCGCGTCACTTTGCGCCGGCAACGATTTCCTTAAAAAATATAGCAAGGGCGTCAAAAGAAAAGTTAAAGCCGTCCTGTTCAGAAATATGGACGTGTGGGGACTTCTGCAAGACCTCACCTTCGACGACCCCGACTCCTCGCCCATTAAATATTGGCAAGCCGTCAACAAACTCACGACTAAAGCCTTTAAGCTCATGCAGGAATTCGGCATGAAGCACAGAGAGATTTTAGGCGAAATGCGCGAGCTTATGAAAAAGACCGGTTCAGGTTACGAGCCGCAAGAAATTTTCACCGAAGAAGAAAACGCCCTTTTCGAGGCGCAACAAAAATTCATCTTCGAGGCGTTTAGTCACGGCATGGGCAAAGTCAACGATAACCTCTACGAGCTGAAAATGTATGCCGAAGAGAAAAAGCGCGCCTGCGAACATATCAGTTTTGTCGATTACCTCACCAACCCCGATAACAAACTTGAAAATAAAATTCCAACGCCGTTTTTCAATCTCGCCGAAACAGTGCTCTACAGCATTCTTAGCGTGCCGCGTCACGTCGACTTTTACGAAGAATATAAACCGCACGTAATTAACGCCCTTGATAATTTCTATGCTTGGGTTGACGGTTATAAGAAGCTCAAAGAGCAGGGAGCTGACGCCGCGAAGTTGGAGAAATATCTTGAGCTGGAGAAAAAATTCTTCCGTCTGGTTGAGTTCATGTCCTTTGACAACTTGCTTTATCACAGTAGGAAAAAAATTGTTATCTTTAAACTCGTGCTGGATTTGCTTAACGAATACCGCGACAACATGGACGACCCCGACGCTGAACGCAATTTCAAATACAAAGTGCGCGGCGTTACCAACGTAGTTTATAAGCCGAAAGAATATGTTTTCCTATACAGTTTCGCGGGCTTGGAGCCGAATGTGGATTATCGTACGCCCGAAATGATTGCTGAAGCTGAAGCTAAGAAAGCCGCTGAGGAAGCCGAAGCCGTTGCAAAAGTTGCCGCTGAATCAGAAGCCTCCACCATTACGGAAAAAGAAAACCCCGCCGAAGAAAGCAATTAGGAATTTTGAATTAGAAATGAGGAATGAAAAAGCAAAAAATTCCTAATTCCACATTCCTAATTCCTAATTGCATTTCATCCCCAGAACATGTGATTTTTCCAGAAAATTATCGCCGCAACGATTGAAGCAAGCAGAGCTATCACAATGACGATAATAAATCCCAAAGAATTTTCCGCGAGCGGCACGGGCACATTCATTCCGAAAAAACTGGCGATAACCGTCGGCACCGCAATTATAATTGTCATAGCGGCAAGAAATTTCATTACCATGTTCTGATTGTTCGAGATTATCGACGAGAAAATATTCGCCATTTGCGAAAGTATTTGGCTGTACATTTCCACCATTTCGCGCGCCTGCTTGTTCTCTATGATAACGTCTTCGAGTAAGTCTTCATCCTCTTCGTAAATTTCTAAAATTCCTTCGAGCGAGCGATTGTTCCTTAGGCGCATGAGTTTATCAAAGACTGCATCATTGGAACGCAACGACGCATTAAAGTACGTCAAACCTTTTTGCAATTCCATTAGCCGCAAAATGTCCGCGTTACGCATTGAGCGGCGCAGTTGCTCTTCGATTTCGTCGGAGAGCTTATTTATTTGGCGCAGGTAGCGCAGATAAAACGTCGCCGTCCGATATAATATTTCAAATAAAAATTGCGTGCGCTTGTAGGTGTGGAAAAGTCGCGCTGTCCGTTCATTGAAACTCGCCATAACGGGTGTCTCTTCCAAACAAACGGTTATGATATATTGTTTTGTCAAAATGATTGCTAGCGGCAACGTGTCGTAACTTTCCTCTTCGTAGACGATTGGGACGTTCGTCAAAATCATTACAGAATCGTTTTCGGCGTCCAAATGCGAGCGTTCTTCTTCGTCGAGTGCGGCGCGTAAAAAATCCGGCTCAACATTCGTCAACGCGCTGACTTCGCGCAATTCGTAAGGTGTCGGATCAACTATATTTATCCACGCGCCCTTTTGCAAAGACCTAAGCTTTAATTTTTCCAAGTGCCCCGACTCCTGCGATTTGTAAACTTCTACCAACGGTATCGCCCCCTTTCTGAAGATTATTTTACTACATTTGCGCCGCCGTTTGAAGGATATTTTTCTAAAAAGTGTAACTTATCGCTTGCACAGCTTGAAAATTATTCGCTCCAAAAATTCAATGCCGCCGCGTCCCGTCTTCAAGTTGAAGTCAGCTTCCGCAAGTTCGATAAATACTTCTTCCAAAAGTTCCGGACGATAGCTCCTTGCGACTTCGCCGACCTTTTGCGCGATATACGGATTCATTTCGAGCGGTTCGCCTAATCGCCGTCCCGTTATTCCTTGCGCTATGAAAAATCTTGCGCGAATAAGTCGCCGGACGTGATTAACCAATAAAGCTATTATGAGCGGGATTTTGCTGGGCACGCGGGCTTGTTGTCTTAAAATGTAAATCGCTTTTCTAACGTTCCTTTCATCGACGGCGTCAGTTAGCGCGAAATTCGAGACTTCCGGAGGCGTAAGCATATTTCGCCGCAAATCTTCCGCCGTTATCTCTTTTCCCGTGACGTTTAGCGCGACTTTGTCCAATTCGTTTTCCAGATACCACAGCGATATTTCAGGCAAAAGTCCAACTTGTTCGTTGAAATATCGTTTTGCATCGCCGCGCATAGTTTTTCTCAGTGACGAAAGTTTTTCATTCAACCACGAATCGATTTCCCACGAGCGCAACGGTTCCGCCTCTAACACGCCACCCACTTGCGAAATTATCTTGTAAAGCTTGCGCCGTTTATCCGCAGTCTTAGCCGTGAAGATTACAAAATTTGTCGGTTGCATATCCTTTAGAATATTTTCTAGTCGTTCGATTCGCTTTTCAGCGTTAAAGATAGTCGCGTTCTTGACGAGCACAACATTTTTCGAGCCGAAAAAAGGCGAACTGTCAATCGCGCTGATAATTTCGCCGAGTTCGGGTTTGGCGTCGCAGTCGAAAGTTACAAGTTCGGTTTCCTTGTCGACATTAAGCCGCGCCAAAATTTTTTCCCGCGCCTTGTCAATAAAAAAAGTTTCCGCGCCGCTTAGCAGGTAAGCATTTTTAATACCGCTATCAAGCGCATTCATAAATTCTTTGAATTTCAAGTTATCACCTCAAGGAGATGTTTTAAAATGATTATTCGCGACGTTTACGCCGAAATCGACCTCGCCGCAATTCGTCACAACTTTAAAGAAATTCGCCGCCAAATTAATCCCGCGTCAAGACTCTGCGCGGTCGTCAAAGCTAATGCTTATGGACACGGCGCGATTGAAGTTTCAAAAGTTGCTGTCGAATGTGGCGCAGATTTTTTAGGCGTCGCTACTGCCGGTGAAGGTATCGAACTTCGCCGCGCAGGTTTTAAGTTGCCGATTTTGATTTTGGGCTTGATTCCGGAAAGTGCTGTTGACGCCGTTGTCGCTAACGATTTAACGCAAGCCGTTACCGACTACGACCTTGCCAAAAAAATTTCCGCTGCCGCTGAACGCCTTTACAAAATCGCGAAAGTTCATTTGAAAATTGAAACAGGCATGGGCAGAATTGGCGTCGACCCCGATAACGCTACCGCGCTTGCCGTTAAAATTTCGCGCCTGCCCAATATCGAACTTGAAGGAATGTTTTCGCACTTCGCAGACGCCGATTCTGACGACAGAACTTTTACCAATCACCAAATCGAAGTTTTCAAGGAGACCGCGTCGAAAATTCGCAAGGCAGGCGTCGCGATTAAGATTTTCCACCTTGCCGAATCTGCCGCCGTTCTCGACATTCCCGAAGCCCATTTCGATATGGTTCGTTCCGGCATTATCAATTACGGGCTTTATCCTTCCGAAAATATTCGCCGAACGATTGAGCTTAAACCAGCTATGAAACTTGTTACACACATTGTTTATCTTAAAAAAGTTCGTGCAGGCGTGTCAATCGGCTATGGGCGCGAATTTGTTGCCGAGCGCGATTCATTGATTGCGACGTTGCCTCTTGGTTATGCTGACGGCTATATTCGCGCTTATAAAAATTTCCACGTCGATATTACCGGCAAAGGAATTGCTCCGGTCGCGGGGCGCGTCTGCATGGACCAAACTATGGTTGACGTGACGGACATTGACGGCGTAAAAGTTGGCGACGAGGTCGTTTTATTCGGCTCCGATTTAATTTCCGCTGACGATGCCGCTAAACATCTCGGCACGATTAACTACGAAGTAACTTGCCTTATCTCCGGACGTGTGCCGCGAATTTATATCAATTAGAAATTTCCAATTTATATCAAAAAAAATGGGACTAGCGTCCCAAAATTTTTTCGAGCCAGTGATTATCCTGCGCTGATATAACTGCGCCTGTGAGCCGGAATAAGCGTCCAGTCAACTTTATTTGCGTCAATTCCATTTTGAAGACCGAAAGCCGCCGCAATGCCTGCCGCCTCGCCAATAGAAATGCAAGTTGGCTGAATTCTCATCGACGCTTGCAAAATGAAACTTGCGCTTATGCAACGCCCGACGACGATTAAGTTAGAAATTTTATCCGTGATAAGCGAACGATATGGAATTTCATAAAAGCCGCCCGCTGGAAGTTTTTCCGAAACTTTTTCGCCGTGCGCGTCGATAAACCAAGCAGTGCGGCAAACCGCGTCGGGGAAACGGCTTTGGTTATGGTAATCGTCCTCGACAAGATAATATTTGCCTTTAATGCGCCACGATTCACGCGCACCGAGCATAACCGCTTCGCGACTGATAAACGCATTTTCAAAGCCCGGCAAATGTTTTATCAGATAGCGGGCGATATTACGCATCATCTTGCGCCCGAATGAAACGGCTTTGCTGTAACTTATCGGGTCGGTTGCGCTGAACTTCACGGGGATTTCCGGACAATTCATACTCATTACGCCATTTTTCCCAATAATCGTATACGCCTGCATGTATTCGGCTTCGTCCTGAGTAATTTCGCCCGTCTCGACGCCGCGAGCCATAAACTCTTCCAATTTATAACGTTGCTTGCGGTGCATTGCTTCGGCAATCTCAAAGTATGGCAACTTTGACTTGCACCAATCCTCCTGCAAATCAATCGCGACATATTGATAAAGCTTTTCCGTGTCTATGCCGCCCATTTCAAAACGAAAACTCAACGGCTGATTATTTCCGGTCTTCTCGTAGCCGCGCTCGTAATCGACGCCCGAACAGCGCGAAAGGTAAGCATCGCCGGTCGCGTCAATGAAAATTTTCGCCTTGACCGCCGCTAAGCCCGCAATCGTCTGGATAATCACTTCGGAAATTTTCCCGCCCGAAGTCAGCGAATCAACAAGCACCGTTTGATATAAAATATTGACGCCGGCTTCAGCGCACATTTCGTCATGAATCTCGGCTAAAATTTCAGGATTATGCCAAGTCTGCTGGGTGACGCCGTCAAAAGGCTCAATGCCTTTAGCGCGAAGGCGGCTTTTCAGCTCGACAAGATAAGGCGTATCGGAATTGGGCGCGTGCGTGTCCATGAAGGGATAAACGCAACCTAAAACGCCAAGCCCGCCAAGAGCAATGCCGCGCTCAATAAGAAGAGTTTTCGCGCCGTTCTTAGCCGCATTGACAGCAGCCGCCGTTCCGGCAGGACCGCCGCCGCAAATGCATACGTCGACATTGCAAAGAACCGGAATTTTTTTATTACCATATTTAATGGTCTCGCCACTTTCCGCCGCCTCAACCGTATTTTTCCCGCCAAGAGCTATGCCGACCGCCGTCACGCCCGCCAATTTAAATAAATCGCGTCTAGAAATCGGAATGGAGAAACTTCTTTCCATTTTAATCACCTCGAACGCAATTTTAGCATAAAAAAAGAATGAGCCGCAACTTTTTTATCGGGCTTTTATCAATCCTAGAAAATTTTTTCAAGCCGATTAAATTTTCAGATAGTGCAGTTATAATGGACGAGAAAAATTTAATTAGGAGTGGAAAAATTTGTTGACAACAAGGCGGCTCTTGAGAGTGCGATTATTTTTTGAAGGTGCGCTTGTCGGGATATTTACGGGCATAGTAGTAGCGGCGTTGCGGTTTTTACTCGACGAAGCGGACATTTATCGCCCGATAATTTTTGCACACGTCGACAGCTTAGGGAAAATCTTATTAGCGGCGGGCATAATGATTTTGTTAGCGACGTTTTTGGCGTGGGCGATAAAATTTGATAAGCAAGTTGCAGGAAGCGGCGTCCCGCAGATAAAAGGAATTTTGCAAGGACGGGCGCAAATGGTTAAGCCCTTCAGACTATTAGCAGTGAAATTTTTCGCAACAGTTTTAGGAATCGGCGCAGGCTTATCGCTCGGACGAGCAGGAATCAGCGTACAATTCGGAGCGGCAATCGGAAATTTTTTCTCAAAAGTGATTTACGCAGATAGCAAACAGCATGAAGCGGTTGAGGGAAATTTTTTATTGACGGCGGGAGCGGGCGCAGGTTTAGCGGCGATATTCAACGCGCCACTTGCAGGAGTAATTTTTTGCATAGAAGAGTTGCGCAAAAGGTATTCGCAAGAAATACTAATTGCGGCAGTGACGGCGGCAGTTGTGGCGTCATTTATCGTGAAAATCGTTTTTGGAGTACGACCAGTTTTCGAGACGATAACGGCAACGCCGCTTTCAATGCCAACGGTTATGACGACGCCGAATTTTGAAATGGCAACTGCGCTTAGTGCTATGCCGTTGAAATTCGCCGCGCTATTTATTTCGCTCGGAATGCTTTGTGGCGTGGCGGGCGCATTTTTCTCGAAGGCGTTAATATTTTCTCTCGACACCTACGACCGCTTAAAAATATTCGGCGTGAAAAGATTTGCAATCCCATTGCTATTAGCGATACCGCTCGGCTTGAAGATACCGGAAGTTTTAGGTTGCGGAAATGTTTTAGTCGACGAGATTTTAGTTTCGCACGTAGCGTTGAGCTTGCTGATAATTTTGTTGGCTGGGAAAATTCTATTTACGCTGATATGTTTTGGAACGAATGCGCCTGGCGGATTATTTTTGCCAGTGCTAGTTATCGGGGCGTTGATTGGAAATATTTTTGCGCGGCTGGGCAATTCGCTACACATTTTCACGGCGGATTGGACGACGCTATTTATAATTTTTGGCATGGTAGCATTTTTCTCGGCAGTCGTGAAAGCTCCAGTGACGGGCAGCATTTTAATATTAGAGTTGACGGGGCAATTTTCGCACTTAGTCGGATTGATAGTGGTATCGGGCGCGGCATTTTTTATCGCGGATTTATGCGGCGGCGAGCCGATTTTCTCCGCACTATTGAATCGGTCGCAAAATAAATCTTAAGTTTTCTTGTCGAAATTTCTTTCAAACGGCAAGAGAGCTCCTTTATAAATCATGCGCTTGCCGTCAATCTCGTCAATCAAATAAATTGGTCGGCGTTTAGTCTCGTGGAAAATTTGCCCAAGATATTCGCCGATAATCCCCAACGATAATAGTTGTACGCCGCCTAAGAAAAGCATTACCGTTATCAAAGTCGGATAGCCTGCCACTGGGTCGCCGTAAAGCAACGCCATTGTCAGCACGAAAAACATATACAGCATTGCCGCGCAGGAAATCATTATCCCTAAGAATGTCATCAAGCGTAACGGCGCGGTCGTGAATGAAGTCATTCCTTTCATTGCCAAATTGAATAACGCAAAGAAATTCCAAGTGGTCGTTCCGGCGGCTCGCGGCTGAACTTCAAACGGTATTTCTTTTTTGTGATAGCCCACCCACGTAAACAATCCTTTCGTGAACCGCTGATTTTCGCGCATTAGCCGCAACGCCTCAATGCACCGTCTATCCAATAAGCGGAAGTCACCAACGTCGCGTTGCATTTCGTAAGACGTGCTGAACTTTTTCATAATCGCGTAAAATATATTCGCGCAAGTCCTTTTAAGCCAAGTTTCGCCTTCGCGGTCGGTGCGCTTAGCGCAAACATCGTCGTAGCCTTCGCGCCACCACTTAACCATTTCGGCAACTTTTTCCGGCGGGTGCTGTAAGTCAGCGTCCATAATAATTACGGCGTCGCCGTCGGCGTAGTCAATGCCCGCCATCATCGCCGATTCTTTTCCGAAATTGCGCGACAGACTAAGATAAGTTACGTCGTCATGCGCGGCAGAAAGGGAGCGCAGTTTTTCTAAAGTCCCGTCGCGGCTCCCGTCGTTGACGAAAATATAATTGAACTTACAATCGGGAATTTTCGTGACGTGCTCTTGAACTGCCGGATAAAACATGTCAATAACTTCCTGCTCGTTGTAGCAAGGCACGATAATTGTAATCTTGTCCATAAAATTTCCTCCGTTAATACAATATATATTGCGTCTGCTTAGACCAGACGTCCATATCCATAACCGCTTCCTTTAAGCCGTGATATTGTGCAAAAGTTATGTTGCGATTGTTGAAATTGTCGCGGTAGGGTGTTAAGTCTCCGTAAAAGCGTGCGTATGTGTCAATCGTCCATTCCCAATAAATTTTCTCAGCAATCGCGGGTAACTCAATCGGCTGGACGACAACTAAATCATCATTCTTGTGCGCCTCAATGTATTTATACCGCTCCGCAATTTGCGAGTGAATCGACCAATCAACGCCGATTGCATAGACGATTGTAACTAGCCAGAGACAAAGCGCGGCTGAAATTATTTTCGGCGACAAGTCAAAGCTATTCCGTTCAATCACGACGACCGACGCAATTATCAATAGTATCGGTGATAAAAATGCCGCCCGCACTGGGAATTCTGGCGCGAACATTAATATAACCGGTAGAAAAATCGCCGCGAACGTGAACATTAAAATAAATCGCGTCGCCTCCACAGATTTTCTTCCGCGCACAAAGTAGCCGATTATCGGCAGGAATAAAATTGCTTCGTAAGTCAAAAGCGGTAATAATCCGTCGTTAAAATTGTCTAGGAACATTTGCGCTGAGTAAAGCGGCGGCGCGTCTTCTATTAAGTCGACAACGTAGCGTTGAAAATTTCCAGGTGCGAGCATTAACAGCGCGTAGCCGATAAATAATCCGATAAAGCCCGCCAACATCCACCGCTCAAATTTTTTCTGCCGCCAAAAGTAAATCATTGCGAAGAACGTCAGCATAATCGTTATCGCGCCGCCTGATTCATTCGACCAGCCCGCCAAAAGTCCAAGCAATGCCATGCTAGGAACTATGAACTTGGAACTAGGAACTAGGGATTTGTTCCAAAACTTTTTCACGAACAGTACTAAAAATAGTAATTGCAATACCGACATCCAAAGATAATTGCAAGAACCCGTAAGCCAAAAAGCCGTCTGGAAAAGTTCGGGCAGGCACCACCACATTGCGAAAAATATCCACAGAAAAATTTTCCCGTCAAGATTCTGAAGCGAAAATTTCCCCGTGCCGAAAAAGTAAATCAGCAAGGCAAGCAGTGCGTATATCAGCGCGTTCATTACGTCGAATAAAAGTTTTCCTTGCCAAACGAAAAATTGAACTAGGCAATGCGCGACTGTCCGCCCGCCCCACGTCATGTAGTGTGATCCTTGCGAAATTAAAATATCCGAAAAACTTTCGACGCGATAAAGTTTGCCGATATTGTTTTGAAAGTTGCCGTTCTGCGCGCCGTCCCAGATGAACGCGTAAGAATAATCATCGCCAAATATCGGCGTCAACAAGTTCATGATTAGAAACGTTCCCGCGAAAAAAACTATAACAAACCATGCGGGAATTTTCTTTAAGTCAATCATTCTTTTTTCCTCCTTACAATCAACGCGAATAAAACCGGCACGATAAAAATTCCTAGTACCGTTGTAAAAATCATTCCGCCAACGACCGCCGCGCCCATTCCATTTCTAGCCGCCGAGCCTGCGCCAGTCGCTATTGCCAACGGGATACACGCCACGATAAATGCTAACGACGTCATTAATATTGGGCGCAATCTTTCCGTCGCCGCCTCAATCGCCGCCCGCGAAGGTTCAAAGCCGCACTCAACTTTTATTTTGGCGACTTCGACTATCAATATCGCATTTTTCGCCGCTAGCCCGATTAATACCAAAATGCCAATGTGCATGTAGACGCTCGCTAAATTCCCCGTCACGACTTCCGCTAGCAACGCGCCGAAAATTGCCGTCGGCACGCTCAAAATAACCGCGAACGGTATTTTCCACGACTCGTAAAGCGCAACTAAACATAAGAACACGAACACCAACGCCAGCACGAAAATTTCTGCAGATGAACTTTGCGCTAATTTTTCTTGGCGACTTTGCTCCGCCCATTCAATTTGAAATGTATCCGGCGCGACTTCTTCTACGACCTCTTCTAAAGCGTCAAGGGCTTGCCCCGTCGAAAAACCTTCGCCAACATTTCCATCGAAACTTACACAGCGCATCTCATTATACCTTGTAATTTGCGACGCGCCCGCCGTCCTAGTCAGCGTGACTAGCGTATCAAGCGGAACTAAGTTGCCGTCAGCATTCCGCACAAAAAGAAATCTCGTCGCGTCAACCGAATCACGATAGCCCGTTTCCGCCTGCATGACAACTTTGTAAACGCGCCCAAAACTCGTGAAGTCATTAACCTCGTTTCCACCGAAGTTCACGCGCAACGCAGAATAAATATCGTCGAGATTTACGCCCAAAAGTTTAGCTTTGTCCTCGTCAACGCGAACATCAACGTAAGGTTTCGAGACGTTAAAATCTAAAGTAACGTCTTCAAGTTCTGGACGTTCATTAGCGGCAATTTCAATTTTTTGCGCAAGCGCAGCAAGTTCTTCGTCGTTGTGATTGAGCACGTCAAGCAATTTCATAGACCACGCGCCCGCCGACTCCATACCAGGCAATGAACTTGAAGTCATTGCGAAAGTTTCGGCTTCCGGAATAATTTCGTTGGCAAGTTCTTCAACGCGCTCAAAAATTTCCTCAAGCCCCGCGTCGCGCTCGTCCCACTCCTTTAAAATGCCAAAAATTGCGCCGGTATTCGAGCCGTTGCCGCCAATCAAAGCAATGCCGGCAATAGAAGAAATATTTTCCACGCCATCAAGCTCCCCAAGCGCGGCTGAAAATTTGTTCAGCGTGTCAATCGTCCGATTCATTGAAGTACCTTCGGGCAAATTAACTGCGACATAAAAATTTCCTTTGTCCTCGTCGGGAATATATTCGTTGGGCAAAATATCATTGAGTACAACCGCCCCCGCCGTCACAGCGATTAAAATTGCTATCGCCAAAAATTTCCGCCGCATGAAGAATTCAATTAGGAATGTGGATTTAGGAATTAGTAATTGTGTTGATTGCCGCCTTTTTAAAATCAACACGCAAAGAGCGGGCGTCAAAGTCAGCGCAACGATAGTTGAAAAAATCATTGCCATGACGATTGTAAGCGCGAATTGCCGATAAAGTTCGCCCGTTATCCCTTCCAAAAACGCCGCCGGTAAAAATACCGCCGCTAACACGCAGGCTATCGCGATTATCGGGGATTGAATTTCTTGCATTGCTTCAAGCGTCGCCGCTTTGACTTCCAGCCCCTGTTCGATTTTTTTCTCGACAATTTCAATGACAACAATAGCGTCGTCGACGACAAGCCCGATTGCTAAAATCAGCGCGAATAATGTTAGCGTATTGATTGTGAATCCGGCAAGCGGGAAAATTGCGAACGTCGCCACGATTGATACTGGGATTGCTAACAGCGCAATTAGAGTTGCACGAAAATTTTTCAGGAAAAGCCAAACGACGATAACGACCAGCAGCAACGCTTCAAAAAAAGTTTTCGTGACTTCCGTTAGCGATTCATTTATAAAGCGCGTCGCGTCCAGTGATATAGCATATTCCATATCGGGCGGGAAATCTTTGCGTGCTTCTTCTAAAATTTCTTTGACTGCCGAAACCGTTTCAAGGGTGTTGGCGTCATTAGTCAGCATGACGGAAAAACTTGCCGCCGCTTTTCCGTTGTGAAATGCCAGCGTGTCATTGCTACGACTGCCAATTTCTACGCGGGCAAAATCTTTCACGCGCACAAATGAACCGTCAGCCGTCTTGACGATAATATTTTCAAAATCGGCGGGCGTTTCCTTGCGATTAGTTGAGTGCCCGACAAATTCGCGTTCCTGCGAATTTTCCACAGGCATTTTCCCCAACGAACCGACCGCCGCTTGAACATTCTGTTCTTTAATCGCCGCTTCAACTTCGGCAATCGTCAAGCCCAAATCGGCAAGCTTGTCGGGATTTATCCAAATACGCATTGAATAATCTCCGCCGAAGAAATCCAAAACGCCCACACCGTCGACGCGCCGCATTTTATCTAGGAAATAAACCGTCGCGTAGTTCTTGAGAAAAACACCGTCGTAACTTCCATTGGGCGAAAATAAATCGACAAGCAAAACCATTTCGGGCGTATTCTTCGTGACGCTTACGCCGTTAGATTGAACGTCGGCGGGCAAATCGCTAATGATAGACGAAATTTTATTCTGCACGCGCACGGCGGCAATATCAATGTCGGTGCCAAGCGCGAAGACAATCGCCAAACCATAGTTGCCATTCGTGTCAATCGACGAACTCATATATTCAATATCGCCCACGCCATTTACCGCCTCTTCGATAATCTGCGCGACGGTGTTATTGACAACAGAAGCGTCCGCGCCAATGTAACTCGCGGAAACATAAACTGTCGGCGGCGCAATGTCGGGATATTCAGCGACGGGCAAGCGGATAGCCGTCAAAACTCCGGCAAGCGTCAAGATAATCGACAGTACTAGCGCGAGTATCGGGTGATTTATGAAAAACCTACTCAAAAGCTTTTTCCTCCACGACTATTTTTTTCAAACCATGATAGCGGGCAAAAGTTATACCGCGATTGCCTTTGGTGTTTGGTTCAATGTCGCCGCCCCAATAAAGCGTCATATTGTTCCAAGTGCGCGTCCCTAAAAATTTTTCCGCCAAATCGGGAATTTCAAGCGGCTTAACGGTAATCAAGTCGTCGTTCTTATGCGCCGCAATAAATTCGTTCCGCGCTTGCAGTTGGCAATGCAAATCGTATTCGACAACAAGACAACCTAGCAAACTAAGCGACCAAAACGCGGCTAAAATTGCTACCAATTTCAATCGGCGGCGGAAGAAATTTTCAACGCTCGGCAAAATTTCTTTCAGCGCAGCAAGCGACCCGATTAATAAAAATATCGTCGACGGAAAACCCGCCCGCTGTGGGAATTCTGGCGAACACAGCATCACCAGCAAAATTAATATTGACGCGCCCGCGAACGTCAAAATAAATCTGGCGACAACCGGCGAAATTTTTCCTCTGGCGAAGTAAATTATTATCGGCACGAATAAAATTGCTTCGCGCAAGAAGACCGGCAAGAATCCAACTACAAAATTCGTCAGGAACATTTGCGGCGTCCACTGCGCGTCGGGCGGAACTATGTCGTCAGGTTCGTAAGCGTTCGTTATTTCCAAGCGGTGAAAATTTCCAGGCGACAGCATTAAGAGCGCGAAGCCAATTAGCAAAAATAAAAATCCGACCTTCATCCACAGCTCAAGATTTTTCTTCCGCCAGAAATAAATTACAAATAAACTCGCGACGGAAATTGTAGCCACCGCGCCCGGTTCTATTGACCAGCCAGCCATAAGAGCAGCAAGAGCAATTAGGAATGTGAAATTAGGAATTAGGAATTGTTTTTTCGGTTGCCAATATTTTAGCGCGAACGGCAACAAAAATAAAATTTCTAGCGTGCACATCCATAAATAGTTGCAAGCTCCCGTTAGCCAAACCGTTGTAATTATTAGCGACGGCGTACAAAAATAAATTCCCGCCAAAATGAATGCCATATAAGTTTTATTCATTTCGCGAAGAGTTAAGCCCGTGCCGACTTTAAATATTAGCAACACCAACGCCGCGAAGACAAAAATATTTGCAACGTCGAAGAAAATTCTTCCTTGCCATACAAAAAATTGAACGAAGATATGAGCAATCGTCCGTCCGCCCCACGTGAAATAATGTTGCCATTGCGAATACAAAATATCCGAAAAACTTTCGACGCGCTGAAGTCTGTTAGCGTCAATGCCGTTAAGCAAATTGCCTAAGCCGTCGCCGTCCCAAATGAATGCGTAAGCATAATCGTCGGCGATTATCGGCAACGACAAATTGCGCAAGAAAAATATCCCTAAAAACACCGCAAAAATTATTTGCCACGAGATTTGCCTAAAAAATTTATTCATGAGCCATCTTCCTTTTTGTAAAAATTATATCAGATAGTTTCCATTGATAAAAGTCTGGCAATGGTATAAAATCTGAAAAATTTTTAGCGAGAGGCGATAAGATGAAGAGAATTTTTTTAGAAGATGTCACAAGCAAGGAAATTAAAATCAGCGGGCAGGACGCTAGGCATTTAGCCTATTCTTTGCGTGCTAAGCGCGGCGATAAAATTACGGCGGTCGACGGGTCGGGCAACTGCGCAGTTATTGAGCTGATTGACTTCGACAAGGAAACGATTAAGGCTAAACGTCTCGGCGATTTAAGAAAGGTTGTCGGCGACAGGAAAATTATTCTTGCCGATTGCCTGCCTAAACAAAATCGCTTTGAAACGATAATCGAGAAGACGACGGAATTAGGTGTTGATAAAATTCAGCCGCTGATTTCGGAGCGGACGATTGCTAGACCTGGCGGCGTTCGCGAGAAAAATAAAATCGAACGCTGGCGGAAAATCGCGAAGGAAGCTTCCGAGCAATGCGCCCGCGATACTATTCCGGAAATTAGCGACATTCGCAAGCTTGATGATTGGCTGAAAGAAATTTCGCCGCTCGATAGTGATTGGCTATTTCTTTTCTGTTGGGAATTGGAAAAGGAAACGACCGTTCGCGAAGTTCTTAGCCGTTACGACAAGGAAAATATTATCGTGCTAATCGGTCCGGAAGGCGGCTTTTCTGAGCGCGAAGTTTCAGCGATAAAATCTGTGGGCGGCGTGAGCGCGAGTCTCGGCGAAAGAATTTTGAAGACTGACACGGCGGCGATTTCTGTTTTGGCGATGATAAATTATGAGCGCATGTAAAGTTTTCTTCCAAACGCTCGGTTGCAAAGTCAATCAGTACGAGACAGAAGCAATGCAAAAACTTTTCGAGGCGGCAGGCTATGAATTAGCGCAGGAAATTTCGGAAGCGTCGGTTGTCGTCGTGAATACCTGCACAGTTACGGCAATCAGTTCGCAAAAGTCGCGACAAATGATTCGACGTGCGGCGGGTGCGAATAAAAATGCTGTGTTGGCTGTCGTCGGCTGTTATGCCCAAAGCGAGCCGGAAGAAATTTCAAAAATTGACGGCGTCGACGTGATTATCGGCACCAAAGACAGAGTTCGTATTGTTGAGCTTATAGAGACGGCGTTAAAAAATCGCGACGAAAAAATTTTGCAGGTCGGCAACATCGAAGACATTCGCGATTTTGAAGAATTGCCGCATACGCCGCACAGGACGCGAGCTTTCCTAAAAATTGAGGACGGTTGCAACAATTTCTGTTCCTACTGCATAATTCCCTATGTTCGCGGGCGCGTGCGCAGTCGTAGCCTTGAAAGTATTCGCGCTGAAAGTTTGGAGCTTGCGGCGGCGGGCTTTAAGGAAATAGTTTTGACGGGCATTCACATTGGCGCGTATGGGCGCGACTTCCAAAACAAAATAAATCTCGTCGACGCGATTAAAACTGTTCTCGACGCGGCTAATCCTTTAAGGTTGCGGCTAGGTTCGCTTGAATCCGCAGAGCTAACCGACGAATTGATTGAATTGATTAAAAGTGACGGGCGCATTTGTAATCATGTACATTTGCCGTTGCAATCGGGTAGCGACGAAATTTTAAAGGCGATGCGCCGCCCTTACTCGACGAAAAATTTTGCGGAACTGACTGCGCGGCTTGTTAGTGAAGTTCCGGAAATTTCAATCGGCACGGATTTAATCGTGGGCTTTCCAGGCGAGACCGATAAAAATTTTGACGAGACGTTAAAATTTATTCAGGCGCAACCGTTTAGTAAAATTCACGTCTTCCCGTATTCGGCGAGAGTAGGAACGGTCGCGGCGAAGTTGCCCAATCAAATTCCGTCGCAGATTAAAAAATTCCGCGCAGGTCGTGCACTTGAAATTTCGCGTGCTAAGGCTAAAATTTTTTCAGAACGGTTAATCGGCAAGACGGTCGAGATAATTGCGGAGACTTCGGAAAAGGGGCTTGTCGACGGCTTGACGAAAAATTATGTTCGCGTCTACGTCCCCGATAAGAACATTAAACTTGGCGAAGTTATAAGGGTTCGAGTCGAAAAATTTTTCAAAGACGGCGTGGAAGGTTCAAGCTAAAAAATTTTTTTCAAAAAGTACTTGCCAAAAGTGAAAAGGTATGGTATATTGCGGCATGTTGTTAGTGATTCGCTAGCTCAGTCGGTAGAGCACCTGACTTTTAATCAGGGTGTCCCGGATTCGAGTTCCGGGCGGATCACCAAAGCGGCGCCATCGTCAAGAGGTTAAGACACCGCCCTTTCACGGCGGGTTCGTGGGTTCGAATCCCGCTGGCGTCACCATAGCGGCCCGGTAGTTTAGTTGGTTAGAATGCCGCCCTGTCACGGCGGAGGTCGTCGGTTCAAGTCCGATCCGGGTCGCCATTATTTTTATCTAGATTGCGAATAAGTACAAGCGCGGCAATAACCTCCGAAGTATTAGACGGTAAATCGCGCACACTGGATGCAACGTCACGTTGCGCCTCGGTAGCTCAGTTGGTAGAGCAGGGGACTGAAAATCCCCGTGTCAGTGGTTCGATTCCGCTCTGAGGCACCATAAATGAAAATTCAAAAGCCTGCCACAATCGACAGGCTTTTTGCGTTTAGTATTATCAAAATCTTAAAGAAAAAAGCCCGCCATAATCGACGGGCTTTTTGCGTTTCATATTGCCATTGCAAGCTATCTTTTGCCGAAAGAAATATCCGCCTCAAACATTCTGTTCCAAGGAAAACGAACGCGAATATTATCATTGCCCGTGAACTTCGGTAAATTTCTTTGCGCAAAGTCTTCAATCAATATTGAGCAATTTTCTTCGGCAGAGTCGCGCTTATCGTTTAAAAATTCGTAGCGACCTTCGCCCGTCATCCAATTCAGCTGAGCGGCTCCAATACTTCGCATATTCGCTTGATATGCCCAGTCGTCAAGATAACGGCGCAATAATAATTCGTCAACGGCGTTATCCTTCATGCGCGAAGATAAAATTCCCGTGCTCAATGCAAAACCGCTTGAATTGGTCGGCGTGTTCCAACCCGAATACGCTTGAATCTTAAACAGCAAACCGCGTTGCCTTAGCTGATTCATAAGCGCATTGTCAGAACCATTCGCAAAGGCAACGTCGGCAACAATAACTTTGCGCCCGCCGTCAACGTACTCTTGCACCGTGTCGACAAAAAATTTCGTGCCCTCGCGAATTTTGCCGTCATTAATCTCGTTATCAGCCTCGAAAGTTTCGCCGTCAGGATTTGTATTGACTGCCAGAATAAAATCTGCGCGGCTTTCGTCGCTAATTAGGGTCGAGCCGGTCGCTTGAATCGCCGAATTAATGGAAGTGTTAATCGTCTCATCGGAATAGGAAGGAATTGTCCGACCGCCTTGCCCCCAGTTGTATTTGACGAAAACTTTCGGGGAAGTATTCGCCTGCTTATTGACCGCACGCGCCAAAAGTACAAGCCCGATTTCGTCAATACCCGCCGTCGTTATGTATTTATCGCCACCAAGCCCGCGCCCGTATTCGACAAGCTTGCGCCCTTCGTTATGCGTTTGGGAAAATGGCGCGTTGTCGTCGCGACCGAGCAAGAAATAATCAAAAGTTTTGTCGCGGGCATAGTCGATTAGCTTTTTATTTGCGTCGAAATTTTTCTCGCGGCGTCCCATCCAATCATCAAGAGCCTTTTGCGGAATAAGCCGTTGCAGGAAATTAAATTCCTTAATCTCGCGTGGCGTCAACCCTTCCAATTCCTGTTTGTCCATAAGTTCAGTTAAGCGGAAAATATTCGTGCCGTAGTAGCGATAATAATCCGGCTCCTCATAGCCCGACGCTAAACCCGTGCGCGGCGTGCGCATGACCGAGCCGAAGACATACAGCTGAATTTTCTTGTGCTTCTTGCGAAATTCCCTGAATAAATCCGCCCGCGCTAAAACTTCATCGCCGTCATATTCATGCTTGCGCGAGCCGACTAAACTTCCATAAAGCAACGAATCCGATGAGATAACCGCAGCTACTATATCTTTCTTCGCGTTTTGGTTAAGCCAATCCCATAATAAATCGGGGTCGCCTAAATTTTCTCGATTGCCTAAAAGTTCAATGGGCGGCGATACCACTACCCAGCCTGCCTTCTCTAAAACTTCAATCGTTTCTTTGTTGACAATCGGTCTGCTGTCGTGCGGTATGTATAGCACTTTCAGCTGAGCTTTTTTCTTTTTAGCCGCCGCGCAGTCCTGCGAGCCTGTAATCAAAATCATCAAGCTCAACAGGACGCACGCCGCCGCTTTCCAAAATGTTTTTCTCATTCCTAATTTCTACTTTCTTTTTGCTGATTGTTTCTTTTTCGCGGCGCGAATTTCGCCCCATAAGTCACGCGCCTTATCGTAAATTCTTGGGTCGGAATTTCGCAATTCCTTATCATTTATCAGTTGCGAAAGATAAATCGTCGTCTTTTGCTGGTCGCAGAGTATATGGTAAATCGCCGCAAGAACATAGATAACCGCGTTGTCCGTCAAAGCTCCGATTGGGAAACGCTCCGTCGCTAAGGCGTCTTCGTAAAATTCCGCCGCCATGTTCAGATATTCTTCCTCTTGCCTTTTGTCGCCAGAATCACGAAAAATCCACGCTAACTGATGAGCATACTTCGCGCGCTTGGAAGATTTCCCCTTGATAAGGTCAAGATATTTCAACGCCAAAAGGAAAGCCGTTTCCGCGTCGCCGGCGGTGCGCTCTTCGGCGAAGGGCAATTTTGTCTTTTCCGCCTCCAGAGCAGGACGCAAAATTTTTAAATGACGTTCGGGCATTTTCGCCTCAAAAGTTGATTCGTCTGCCGCGTAGCCGCAATGCTCACAAACCCAAATTGTATAGTAGTAGGGATTAAAATTTTCGTAGTGAATGTAGCCATCTTCGTCGCGGTCCAAAACATTAATCCGCGAGCGCGTCTTAATTATCCGCGTCTCCTTTTCGCAGACCGGACAATTTCTCTTGACTATAAAAGTTTTTTCAATAGCCATAACATAACCTTTCCAAAATCAAAATTAATACTCGGTCGGGGCGTCAGGTATCGGCGGATTTTTTTCGTCATATTTAACGCCGCCTCCGACGTCATATTGAATCAAAAGCCGCGTGTAAAGTTTCTTCCAATCGTCGAAAACTTTTAGCGCGTTCTGATTCAGCGTCGCGGCAAATTTATCCTTAGACAGATTGCGCGACGATTCGACAAGCTCAAAAGAATTTTTTTCAGATTGCTGAATAGTTTCTTCGACCGTCTCGCCTAACACACTCCAATAGCCGCGACTTAAAGCCGTAACTTGACTAGACGCCCAAAACATTTTTGAATCATCGTATTCATTTCTGAGCGCACGATTGAAAGCGGCAGGCATTTTCGCGACGGTGAACGGGATAAAAGGATTTTCAAGAGCCGTATTAATCGACACCCAGCAAATCGGCGCGGGCAACGTGTCATTAACCTGCGCGACGCATGTATAACTAATTTTCGCGGAAAGGATAGCCCGTTCAGCTGGTTCAACGTCTTCGTAATCGTAATGGTAAGGCGAACCGAATAAGCCCGCGAATTGACTTGTTGACCTGTCAAATTCGGTGTCTTGATAATAATCGCGATACAACTTCATAACGTCAGTTATTGCCAATTTTTTATCGGGCTTGACACTCAAAGGATAATAATCGGAATCGTAGTCGCTGACTTTGGGCGAAAGATTTAAAGACGGCGCAACGATGCTTAGCCCGCGCCACACGCGCCGCTTTGAATAATACGGGTGATACCATTCCCCGCCGCGCAGTGATTTTACCCAATCTAAATTTCCTTGTTCGTCATAAGCCGCCCAACCTAAATCCTTTAGCATTTGCGGCAATTTCGGATTGAAAATTTGATTCGGGTCGTCCTCTCTTATGGCGCGGATTCTCAACTGATTAGCGGCAATGGAAAAATGTCCGTCGGGAATTTTCTCGGCAATCCATAAGCCGCCCTTGCCCGAAGGCGTCGGTTGCATTTCAAAAAGCCAGCCTTCGTCCTTGTCGGCAACGAATAATGTTTCTGCCGTGCCGAAAAGTCCGTACTCGTCGATAAGCTCGCCCATTAGTTTAATTGCTTCCCGCGCAGTTTTGCAACGCTCCATAGCTACGCGCCCAAGTTCCGACGAATAGAAAAATCCGCCGCCTTCCTTATATTCCAATTCCGGTAAATGCTCAGAAACATCGGTACATTCGGCCATCATCAAGCCGTGTTCATTCACGGCGGGATAATCAGCGTCGATATAAGCGTAAGTGTGTGCGACTTCGGGGATATAGCCAATAGCCTTTGTTTGCGGTCTGTCGGGGAAATTGTAAGCGTCGCTACGTTCGGGCGCGACCAAGTACGGATTGTTAAAGCAATTATATTCGGGCAACTCGCCAATAGCGGCGGCAGTCGGGTAAACAGGGCGAAGATTGCCTTTCTTATGATTTTTGGCGGGCACGAAGACGACGTTAAGGTCGCCGCCAAAGCCGTCATTAGAATGGGAAACTAAAACACTGCCGTCCTCCGACGCGCCCTTTGTCACCAACATAATTGTACAAGCTTCAGCGTCAACACTTACAGCCGATAAAACAGTTAAGCCAACGGCAATCTTAGCTAGAAATTTCTTCATGAAACTTTACCTCAAATACTTCTGGCAAAGGGCTTTAAGTTGGGGAGCCGCCGCCTCCGACAAATAATCGGGCTTAAGACGCCAACCCCAATTCGTACCGACCGTGCCAGGCGTATTCATGCGGTTGCGGCTGTCCAGTTTCAAAATATCCTGCATGGGGACAATCGCAAAGCGCGAACTCGACGCATAAGCAAATTCAATCAGCTTTTTGCAAACGTCATCGGGACGGCGAACATCAGCCCCGATAAGCGCGGCAATCGTCGCTTTGCTGTCGTTGTCAACGTCCTCCATGAACCAGCCGACCGTCGTATTATTATCGTGCGTGCCCGTGTAAGTTATGCTGTTTTCGGGCGGCACAAAGCCCATTCGCCCATACTCATTGAAATGCAACTCGAAATGCAAAACCTTCATGCCAGGAAAGCCGCAATCCTCGCGGAGCGTGTCAACGGCGTCTGTAATTATGCCTAAATCTTCTGCGACAATCTGCGCGTCGCCAATTTCTTTCCTAATTTCCTTGAAAAAGTTCAAGCCGGGACCTTTAAGCCATTCGCCTTGAATCGCGGTCTTCGCGTCGCCGGGTATCGACCAATAAGACTCAAACGCCCTGAAGTGGTCAACGCGCACAATGTCAACCATTTCATAAATCCGCTTAAAGCGCAACTTCCACCACTTGTAATGCGTATCAGCCATTTCTTGCCAATCGTATTGCGGATTGCCCCAAAGTTGTCCCGTCGCGCTGAAATAATCGGGCGGAACTCCAGCGACTTTTTCCGGATGTCCTTCCGCGTCAAGCTGGAATTCTTGCTGATTAGCCCAAACGTCCGCGCTGTCGGCTGAAACGAAAATCGGCATATCGCCCATAATCTGAATCCCGCGTTCAAGCGCGTAGTTGTGAAGTTTCTGCCACTGCTCAGCGAAAATGAATTGCTCAAACTCCGTGAATAAAATTTCGTCGGCAAGCTCTTTCTTAAGCGCGGCAAGAACTTTTTTATCGCGCTGTTTGATTTTCAAATCCCATTCAATCCAATACGCGCCGCCATGCTTTTTCTTAATCGCCGCGAACAGGGCGTAATCTTCCAACCAATATTTTTGTTCCGCGCAGAATTTTTTAAACGCCTTCTCAAGTTCGGAATCAGTTTTAATTTTCGCCTTGAAATTTTCAAACGCCTTAGCAAGTGCCGCGTCTTTCAACTTCGCGACGGCTTCAAACTCAACGAATTTAGATTTGCCGAACTTGAGCGGAACTTTTATATCGCCTTCTTCTAAAAGCCCGTCTTTAATCAGCGCGTCGATTGAAATTATCATCGGGTTGCCCGCGAATGCTGACGGTGATTGATAGGGCGAATAGCCGTAGCCGACAGGATTTAGCGGAAGAATTTGCCAGATAGATTGCCCCGCCGCTTTCAAGTAGTCGACGAATTCAAAAGCCTCTTTACCCAAGTCGCCGATACCGTATTTTGACGGCAAGCTTGTCGGGTGCAGAATAATTCCTGCGCGGCGGTCGTAATTCTGTTGTTGCGGGACATGGTGCAGTAAAATTCCTTCAAGTGCGCCAATCGTGAAGGTGACGCGCCCGCGAGTAACAGGATATTTTTTCTTGGGGTTATCGGGGTCGAAGGCGTCTACGAAAAGCCCGTTAGCAAAGTCGCTCACGTCGAAGGAAACTTCCTTGCTGCGATTTTTGGAGCGATTGAACGCGACAAGATAAATATCGTTCTTCGCTTCGTGGTTGAAAACGTCGTGCCCGTTGCGAATAACGCGGGCATAAGCGACAATGTCGCCCTTGCTCGGCATTGGCAAAAGTTCGCCTGTCTGGAAAACTAAATTCTTATTGCGCATAGCGATATATTTCTTGTAAGTCGCTAAAAGTTCTTGGTCGCCGCCGCCCCAAGGATATGGTCTGCGGTTCGTGGGGTCTTTGAAACCTTGCATGCCAATTTCATCGCCGTAATAAATGCACGGCACGCCAGGATAAGTCATCTGCCACAAAGCCGCCATTTTCAAACGCGCCTTGCCGAGTTTTTCCGCCGCTTCGTCAAGTCTGAACTTCGATTGCTCATAATAGGGCATTTGGTCATAGTAGGGAGCTTCGCCAAAAATCGTTACGGGGCGCATTATGTCATGACTTGCAATCAAATTCATCATCGCATAGAAATTTTCTTTAGGATAATTTTCGCGCAAACTCTCCATGCGCCTCATGCAAAGTTCACCGTCAATTTTTCCCAAAATAAAATCAAAGATATGCGCCCTAAGCGGATAATTCATCGCCGAATCCATTTCATAGCCGCAAAGATATTGCCGCTGAACGCCATAAGCAATTTTATTCGAGGCGTCCTCCCAAACTTCGCCAATCATAACGGCTTCAGGATTAATTTTCTTCAGCTCGGCAAAGAATAAGCGTGAAAATTCTGCGGGCAATTCGTCAATGACATCAAGCCGCCAACCGCTTATCCCTTCGCGCATCCAGTGCTTTAAAACGCTGTCCTTGTCGCGAATTATAAAATCCATGTAGCTTGGAGTTGTCTCGCGGACGTTTGGCAACGTCGGGAAATTCCACCAGCTATCATAATCGGTCGGATAATTTCTGAAGTCGTACCAATTATAATACGGCGAATCTTTGGACTGAAACGCGCCAACCGAATCATATTTGCCGTTGCGATTAAAATAAATGCTGTTGGAGCCGGTGTGGCTGAACACGCCGTCGATAATTACGCGAATGCCCTTAGCCTTCGCCGCTTCGATTAAATGCTTAAAATCTTCATTTGTGCCTAATATTGGGTCGATTTTATGATAATCACCGGTGTCGTAGTGGTGATTGCTTTCCGACTCGAAAACCGGATTGAAATAAATCGCAGAAATGCCCAGTTCCTTAAGATAGTCCAATTTTTTCTCGATACCGCGCAGATTGCCGCCAAAAAAGTCGTAAGCAGCTATTTCGTTGCGGTCAGCGTCCTTGAAATAAATCGGGTCATCTTTCCAGCTCGCATGATAAACCGCGCCTTCCTTTTCGATAATCTCATTTCCGTCGCGATAAAATCTGTCAGGGAAAATTTGATACATTACGGCATGTTTGAACCAATCGGGAGTTTTCGCGCCCCTCTGATAAACGGTAATCTGGAAAGCGGGCGGTTGATGGTCGTAAAGTTCGCCGACGCCGCCTAAAAGTTCGGGATTGTTGCCGTAATAATAAGTTCTGCCTTCAGAAACGATTATGAAGTAATACCAAAGCAAGCCGCCCTTGTCGGGCATTTTAGTTACGATAGAATAAAATTTTTCTTCGGACTTGTCGCCGTCGCGCGTGGCAAGGTTAGACCATTTTTCGCCCGCGCCCTCTTCCCACGTGTGCAAAAGGACTTGCTTAATTACGGCGTTGGTTTTAATGCGAATGCCGAGGCGAACGCTTGAACCTGCTTCTGCCGCGCCGATTGTCGACCGATAATAAATGTTTTGCGAGTTATGGAGGACATTTTTCTTTTCAATCATAAAATCATCTCCCTTAAATGCAATTAGGAATTAGGAAGTAGGAATGAGGAAGTAGGAATGAGGAATGGATTTTCCTTCTTCCATTTCCTTTGCCCATGAATTTTACTACTTTTTCCGCATAGATTCTACCAATTTTTTATGAATTCAAAATGGCTTGCCTCCGACAACCGCTCTTCGGAAACAAGCCATTTTTAAGATAAGATTTGCAGAACAACGCGCTTAAAGTTTCTTCACGTTAGCTGCTTGAGGACCGCGCTCACCCTCAATTATATCGAACGAAACATTTTGTCCTTCGTCGAGAGTTTTATAGCCGTCACTTTGAATAGCCGAGAAATGAACGAATACATCGTCGCCCTCTTCGCGAGCAATGAATCCGTAACCTTTTTCTGCGCTGAACCACTTTACCTTACCAACTGCCATGTTCTAATACCTCCAAATATTTTATCGCTCTTTTGCGCAAGCTAACTAATTATAGTCAGCTAAAAATTTTCTGTCAACCAATAAAATTAACATAGAACCGACAGTTTTTGTTATAGTTCAAGCGTAGTATATGATTTTAGAAAAAGTCTTTATCAATGATTTTGTCATAAATGTAGCCTTCGCGAACGCCCGAATCGCTGTAAATGATATTTAAGCTACCGAAGCGTTTCGCGAGAACGTCAGCGATAATCAAGCCAGGCATAAAGGTATGCATGCGTTCGGGAACGGTTTTCATGAGCAAAATTTTATCAGGAACAATCAATTCGTGGTCGCGTTGGAAGCGGTGCAAAATGTCATGAATTCTGCGGACTTCCATGCGCATATTTTGTTTAGTCATACCGTACATGGCGTTATAAAGAGCCATTGCGCCTTTAAAAGTGCCGCCGATACCGCAAATTTGGGCGTGACTGACGGCTTGGAACTCTTTAACTGCGCTGACGGTGGCTTCAGCTTCTGCATACATCTCTGCGCATTCGACTGCACTGGGCAAAATATGAATTCCGGTATATCGCGTGTGGAAACTGAGCGAACCGATAGGCAAACTGGCTTTAACTCTGATTTCGCGGTCTTTGAAGTAAACAATTTCGGTAGAACCGCCGCCAATATCAATAAGCAAGCCTTTTTCGTCAACAATATTGTGCGTCGCGCCGATAAAATCGAAAGTAGCTTCGTCGTCGCCGCTCATGAGGATAATATTAATGCCGGTGCGCATAGAAATTTCGTCTACAGCCTGCGAACCGTTTACGGAGTTGCGAAGGGCGGCGGTTGTGAAGGCCGTTACTTGAGTTATGCCGAAATCGTCCAGAAAATGGCGGTATTCGCCGATAATCTCAACCACTTTATCAATTCCGGCGCGTTGCATGACGCCATCGCGAACATAAGAGGCAAGACCGACAGTGTGTTTCCTTTTCATAATCATTTCGACGCGGTCGCCGTCAATGTCGTAAATCGCCATGCGGATAGTATTCGAGCCAACATCAATCATAGCGTAAAGCATTTCATCGCCTCCCTTGCAAAAAAATGATTCGGCATTAGTTTGCATTAACCTGCCGAAAATTTTAAATCAGTTTTGAATTTCGCTAGGAGCCTTGCTAATAATATTTCCGTCGCGGTCGAGGTAGACGACTTTAGCAATTCTAGCGTTAAGAATCATGCGGCGACAGAGTTTGCACGGCTCGCCGGAAGCGTTTGAGCCGTCCGCGCAGTTTATGCCGGCAATATAAATTGTCGCGCCGTTCATTTTATCTGGGTCAGCGTTAATTATGGCGTTTTGTTCGGCGTGAACGGCTACGCAAAGTTCATAGCGTTCGCCTTTGGGCACGTGAAGTCGTTCGCGCTCGCAAATGCCGCTGTCAATGCAATTTGTTTCACCGCGTGGCGCACCGTTATAGCCTGTGCTGATTATAATTTTATCTTTAACGATGATAGCTCCGTAGCGTCGACGCAGGCAAGTTGCGCGCTTGCCAACTTCGCGGGCTATGTTTAAAAAATATTCGTCCCAATCCGGACGCTGATTTTTATTTTCCATGTTTTCATCTCCAATAGTTTTCCCCGATTATACTACAATTTTCCTTGATAGCGAAATTTATTTACTGTAATCCTATAAATTCTAGAAGAAAATTTAAACAAAACATTGCGGCTTGAAAAATTTTTGTGTACAATGTACGGGCTATTCTATAAAATTTAATAGGAGGTGAGAAATTGAGAATTGACAGGCGACGGGCTGACGAAATGCGCGAAGTTTTTTTGGAGCGACGAGCGCAAAAATATCCTGCGGGCTCGGCTCTGATTGAAATTGGCAATACGAAAGTCCTTTGCGCGGCGACGATTGAAGATAAAGTTCCGCCTTTCCTTAAGGGCACGGGAACGGGCTGGCTTAATGCGGAATATTCAATGTTGCCAGGTTCGGCGGCAGAAAGAATTTCTCGCGAACGTTCAAAGATAGGTGGCAGGACAATGGAAATTCAGCGGCTTATCGGGCGCGCTCTCCGCGCAGTGACTGATTTAACTTTGCTTGGCGAACGTAGCATAACAATCGATTGCGATGTTTTGCAGGCGGACGGCGGCACGCGCACGGCGTCAATAACCGGAGCATTTGTCGCGTTAGTTGAGGCTTGCGAAACAATTTACAAAGTTGGCGACGCCTTCCCCGTCAAAGATTTCGTCGCGGCAATTTCGGCGGGCATTACTCAAGACGGCGAAAAATTTCTCGACCTTTGCTACGCGGAAGATTCAACAGCGGCGGCAGATTGCAACGTTATTATGACGGGCGCGGGCGAACTTGTCGAAGTCCAGATAACCGCCGAGAAAAAGCCGTTTACCCGTTCGCAACTCAATGACCTTTTGGATTTAGCCCAGCGCGGTATTGACGAATTAATTTCACTGCAGAAAGATGCACTCGGACGCGATTTAGTTTGGCGCGTCGGGCGGATTGGTTGAATTTTTAATCGTCACCAAAGTTTTCAGAACGAATTAGATTAAGAGTGGAAAAATCATTCCTAATTCCTCATTCCTAATTCCTAATTACATGAGGGGAGGAGAAATCGTGAAAAAAATCGTAATCGCGTCGAAGAACTTAGACAAAGTAAAAGAAATGCGCCTCGCCCTGAAAGTTTTACCAGTTGAAATTTTATCGCTCTCCGACTTCGCCGAAATTGGCGACGCTGTAGAGGACGGCGCGACCTTTGAGGAAAACGCACTTATTAAAGCAAAATTTTTCAGCGAACGAACTAAATTTGCCTGTCTTGCTGATGATTCTGGACTTGAAGTCGACGCGCTTGGCGGCTTGCCGGGCATCCATTCAGCAAGATTTGCAGGTTGGCACGCCGACGACAACACCAATAATCAGAAGCTCCTTGACGAGCTGAAAAAAATCGGCGCGGCAGAATCAAAAGCGGATTATCGTTGCGCGTTGGCATTCGTCGACACTGACGGCACACAAATTTTGACTCAAGGCAAAGTCGAAGGCAAAATTAAAACCGTCGCCAAAGGTAGCGGCGGCTTTGGATACGACCCTTATTTTTATCTCGACGAAAGTCGGACTATGGCGGAAATTTCTCCCGCCGAAAAAAATAGCATCAGTCACAGAGGCGCGGCTTTGAGAGAAATGATTTTGAAGTTAAAGGAGCGTTTCCGTTGAAGATTGGACTTATAAGCGATACTCACGGAAATTGGTCATCGATTGAGCAAGCAATAAGTATCGCGCAAAATATGGATATGTGGCTTCACATGGGCGATTGCACGCCTGACGCCGAGTATTTGCAATCATTACTTAATGTTCCGGTTTACGGCGTGGCAGGGAATTGCGATTGGCCGACGCCGAATAGTTGTTACGAGCGGATTATTGAAGCCGCAGAGCACAGAATTTTTATTACGCACGGTCACAATTACGGCGTGCGCTATACTCAAGAATACATAATGGAGGCGGCGGAGTCGCAGAACGCTGACATTGCGGTTTACGGACATACGCACATTGTTGAATACCTTATGGGACCGCCAATTATTTTAAATCCTGGCAGTGCGTCGCGTCCGCGTGATGATACTCGCGGCTCGTTTATGGTTATGGAGTTGGAAAGAGATTCCGACCCGCGAATAACCGTCGTGCGCATGAAACGTCAATAATAAAATTAAATCCCTGCGTCAATAGGCGCGGGGCTTTTTTATGCAATTAATCTTGAAAGTTTTATGAACGTGATATATTCAGTGTGGCAGGTCGAAGGTACCGGCTCTCCTCTCAACGAGAGGGGGTGATGTTATGGATAATTTTAATTGGCTGTACTTAGTACTTAGCTTAATTCAGACCGTCCTAGCGTTGCTCACGTTCCTGAAGTAATTTAGGAACGAAAAAAGCCGTCTGCTATACGGCTTCTTCCAAAGATTCAAGTAACTTATTTAAATCGAGTAGGGGGAGTCGGTGCATTACCAACGACCTGCCACTGCATTTACTACTTAATTTAAGAAAAATTTATCACAAACTCGCTACATTGTCAAATTGCAAATTATTTTGAAGGGCGTCATTCATTGCCTTAATAATTTCTTCAGGCTTCCCTTTTGGCGGCTCCAAAGTTTCATTAACTGCGCGGTCGAAGGTGCAAAGCGCGGAGTACAGGCAATATTTGCAAGCGTCATCGTCGGCAGAAAATTTCGCGGGCTTGACTTCGATACAACCGCTCAAAATTTTCTCGGCAGTAGTCTCCAAAAGTTTTTCCGCGTAGCTGATAACCGTCTGAAAATCTGCGCGACCTATCAAATTTTTCTTGTCGAGATTGACAAAATCGCCTGTGCTGTCAACGGCGTTTTTAATCTCCTCGTCAACGCGAATCAGTCCAGGCATTTTCAATTCCTTATCGGCTTCGGTTGCCGCGTCAGAATCGGTTCTGCCGCTGTTATTCGGAATTTTTAGCAGACAATAAAGCATTGCGCCTGGCTCGCGCTCGCCGACTTCGGAAAGATTTTTCGCCGCACCAAGATAAATCACAAGTTGCAAGCTAAGCCCGCTGAAAATTTTCTTCAAACTAACACTCGCCTTGCCCGTCTTGTAATCGATAATCAGAAAATATTTGCCGTCGCCGCTTAAATCAATTCGGTCAATACGCCCGCTCAAATTTATTTCAACGTCTGAAATTTCCTTAGCACTCTCGAAACGCGACTCGAAAATTTGCGGGTGAAATTCGCTGACTTTATCCAACTCAATAAGCCGCGTTAATGATTCAACCGCAACTTTTTTTATGCGTTCGCGGCGGTGCTCTAAAGTTTTCGTGCTAAGCAAAATTTTGTTGTGCAGACGCGGCGTCAACTCGTCTATAATTTTTTCAACGCGACCATTAAGCTCAACCGGATTGACTGTAGCCCATTGCCGCTTTTCTTCTTTCAAATCGCGACCAAATCGGCTCATGACCGCATGAAGTATGCTTCCAATGTCGGGCACTTGAACTTTATATTCTACGCGCTCATCTAAGCCCAAGCCGAACTTCGCAAAATATTTGAATGGGCATTGATTGAAATTTTCAAAGCGCGTGACATCTGCGCGAATTTTTTTTGCGGGAGCGTAAAGTCTCTTCGCGGTCTCTTCCGATAAAATTTTTTCATTCGGCGCGAAGTCAAGCTCGCTGCCCAAATTTTGAAGAACGTCAAGCTCAACTTTTTCCGTCGCGATGTTCGGGAAAATTTTTTGTATCCGGCTAAGTAGCGACGACGCGGAAATTTTTTTGCCTTCGGCGTCAGCTATCGGATATGAAATTTGCAAAATTTCTCGCGCTTCTGTCAGCCCGCGATAGATTAAAAATTTCTCCGCTAGCGAACTTTCCTTGCCGCCTAAAGATATTTCTAAGCCTGTTTCGCTGATTTTTACTCTGTCCGCGTCGCTTAGTAAATTTTTCTCGCCGACCTTGCGTGGGAAGTTTCCATCGTCGAAGCCTAAAATAAATATTGCTCGCGAATTTTGCAGCGAATTCTGTTCAAACTGCGCGACCGTTATTTCATCAAGTCCCGGCGGAATTAGCGACATTTCCAACGCCTCAAGCCCTTCGCCGATTATCGATTCAAATTCGGGGCGCGTGATTGTCTCTTCGTCCAGAGCGTCAACGATTTGCTCAAATAAATTTATAACGTCATCCCAGATTTTTAAATGTTCTCTCGACAGTGCCAAATTTCCGCGCAGTTCTTCCGCTTGCGACCATTCTGCTAATTTCTCGTGAACGCTAAGTTCTTCCAAAAGGTTGAAAAGTGCTGTTGTCAGCGCGAGTACTTCTTGATTGGTATTTTTTACTGCTACGGAGAAATTTATCAGCGGAGCGACTGCTTTTTTCCTAATCGCGTTGATTGTATCCAGTTGTTCAATTTCCGCTGAATCGGCAGGGCGTTGCGGCGCGTCCAAAAATTTTACCCGTCTTAAATCCCAATCGCGTTGCCAATTTGCCGCGCCCTTTATCCCGAACTCGATTACGTAATTTTCTAGTAAGTCAACTTCCTCTTGCGTCACGCCAAAAAAGCCCGTCCGTAAACATCTGAAAACCGCTTCGCGTCGCCAACCGCGCAGGACTTCCAATGAAGAACGAATTAATTCCGCTAGCGGGTGATGAGCCGCCGCCCGTTTCGTGTCGACAAAGTACGGTATCGCGTGCATTTCAAATATCGGCTTTATCAGCGTGAAATAGCTTTCGTCACGCGCCAAAACTCCTATGTCGCGTAGGCGATAATTTTTTTTGACTAATCGCAGAATTTCCCTAGCGACTGATTCAACTTCCGCCCGCTTGTTGACTGCTTCAACGATTTTAAAGCCCGTCGCATTGTCAAAACTTTTCGGCTTGTAATCGAATAATCTTTGCTCCAAAATTTTCAACGACTCGAATTTGAATCTGCGCGAGATATCAAGGCGCGTGATTCTGAATTCTACGCCGACTTCAGCCGCCATATTTTTAAGCGTGTGGAAAGTTTTCGACGACCGATTGAATAGCCCGACTTCCAAAACATTTTCGCGGCTGTTTAGGTCGGTATCCATTGGCAAAGTTATATGAACGTTCTTAGCGCACGCGAACAATTTCCCCAGAAAATTTCTCTGCTGCGGGTCGAAGAAAATAAATCCGTCGATAAAAATTTCCGCGCTGGCGATTGTCGGCGATTGCTCCATAAATTCCGCCGCCCGCTCAAGTAAATTTTCGTCGTCGGTGAGTTTGTCCGCCATTGCCACTTTAAAATCTTCCGTCAAAAGTTCCAAGTCGCGAAGTTTATCCTTGAGTTCGTCGCTTTCGACTTTGTCCGCCGCCTCCGAAATTTTTTCCGCGTCTATTGAATACGTCCGAAGTTCCTTTAGCTCCTTCGATAAAATTTCTGCAAAGCCATGTTGCTTAGCCGCTCGCACGAAATATTTTAAATCGCCTGCCTTGTCTCGCTTGAGTAAAATTTTCCTGAGCAAAAGCCGCCGCCCTATTTCCGATATGCGCGGGATTAAGCCGCCGCCGATTTCGTCCAAAATTTGTCGGGCAAAACGATTGAAACTATTCATGCGCGTATTGAACGCCCCGCCCGTCAACGCCGCAAGCTCCAATTCCGCCCGATACGTTTGATACGCCGGCAACAGGAAAATTATTTCGGTCTTGAGCGGCTCGCGTTCTAAAATTTCTTTCGCCTGCCGCAAGCACTCAAAAGTTTTGCCCGTGCCCGCTCGCCCGATTATCACTTCCAACATTTAAATCACTCCTCATATTTATTATACAAAAATTTTCTACTTATGGTATAATCGGCGCGAAAAAATTTAGGGAAGTGATGAAGTTGTTAAAAATTTCCCCGACGCTCGAAGAGTTCCAGACCTTCGCGCAAAGTTCAAATTTAATCGCCGTGACTGCCAATATCAGCACCGATTTAGATACGCCCGTTTCGCTTTTTTATAAACTGGTCGAAAACGGTCGTGGCTTTATTCTTGAATCGGTCGACACCACGCAACAGGCTTTCGGGCGATTTTCATTTATCGGCGCGGAACCTTTCATTGAGTTGCAAGTTTTCAAGTCAAAGCTGATGATTCGCGACGGCGACTTAATGAAATGCATTGACGGCGACCCCGTCAGCGCGATTAAAAAATTTATGGCGCGATATAAGCCCGCCAACTTGGATAAAAATTTGCCGCTAGCTAATGGAGGCATGGTCGGCTATTTTAACTTTGAAATTGCCGCGACGTTCGATAGGATTCGCGGGCTTGAACTCGGCGACGAAGAACTTTTAGGGCAGTTCATGATTTGCCGCGTTATGCTCGTCCTAGACGCCCTGAAAAATTCTGCGCGGCTGATTTATCTTGCCGACGTTAAGAATAAAAATCTGCCCGAACTCTACGTTGACATTTCAACGCGCATGAATGAAATTGCCAATAAAATTTCCTCGTCGCTCAAAATTTCTGCGCCCGAAAAATTTCCACACGAACCGATTAATTTCATGGCTAAATACGGCGAAGCTCCGCCCGAAGTTTTAGCGGCTATCGAACGCGCTAAGGAATACATTTTCGCGGGCGATATTTTTCAAGTCGTGCCCAGCAAGCAATTCCGCGCTAAAATTTCTAAGCCCACTTTCCTTTTCTATCGCAAGCTCCGCCAAGTCAATCCGTCGCCCTATATGTTTTATCTGAATTTCGGTAGCGTGAAATTAGTTGGCGCGTCGCCCGAAATGTTGGTTAAAGTCGCGGGGCGGAAAGTTTACACCTATCCGATTGCCGGAACGCGGCGGCGCGGCGTCAATCCCGACGAAGATAAAATCCTTGCCGCCGAACTCAAAGCCGACGTTAAGGAGTGCGCTGAACATTCAATGCTTGTCGATTTGGCGCGAAATGATTTGGGCAAAATTTCTGCGGCAGGCACCGTCAAAGTTGATAAACTTCGTGAAGTCGAATATTTTAGCCACGTTATGCATATGGTTTCAAGCGTTGTCGGAACGTTGAAAGAAAATCTTTTGCCGATTGACGTTTTGAAGGCGACATTTCCGGCGGGAACCGTCAGCGGTGCGCCTAAACTGCGCGCTATGGAAATTATTCATGAACTGGAGCCGGTGCGCAGAAAATCTTATGCGGGAACGGTCGGTTACATGGATTTTTGCGGCAATATGGATATGTGCATAACGCTTAGGACTTTGCGCATTGATAACGACTCTGAAGCGGTGATTCAGACTGGCGCGGGCATTGTCGCCGATTCCATTCCGCTAAACGAGTACCGCGAATTTTTGCAGAAAGCTAAGGCACTCTTTGAAGTCGTCGAGGAGGTCGAGAACAATGACTAATAAAATTTTGCTCCTTGATAACTACGATTCATTTACATACAATGTCTATCAGCTTATGTCGGAATTGGGCGCGGCGGTCGAAGTCGTGCGCAACGATAAAATTTCGGTCGATGAAGTAAGAAATTTTTCAGCCGTGATAATTTCGCCTGGACCTGGCGTACCGAGTGACGCGGGCATTTCGGAAACGTTGATTGCCGAGCTTAAAGGCGAGTTGCCGATTTTAGGCATTTGCTTAGGACATCAGGCGATAGGCGAAGTTTTCGGCGGGAAAATTATTCGCGCTAATGAAGTCGTTCACGGCAAAACGTCGCGGCTGATTCATAACGGCAAAGGACTTTATCGCGGACTTGAACAGGGCGTGGAAGTCGGGCGTTATCATTCGTTGATTATCGAGCGCGAAACTTTGCCCGATTGTTTAGAAATTACGAGCGAGCTTGACGACGGCACGATTATGGGCGTTCGTCATAAAGTTTTTGACGTGGAAGGAATTCAATTTCACCCCGAATCCATTTTGACGCCGCAAGGTCGCCTTATGATGAAAAATTTTCTAGAGCTTGCAAAAATACTTTAGGTAGATTATAATTTAAATGTAGTAAACAAAAATGCCCTGCAAATTGCAAGGCTTAGATTGCTTGAAGGCGGTTTAGCCCCTCGTGTATAGGTTGTTTCGTTAAAAACTTGGTCGCCTATAGTGTGTGAGACTTAGGCGGCTGTTCCCGAGAATATCCAGAGGATTATTATCACGAGAATGCTGATTCGTAAAATAATCGTGAACATCAGCTCCACCCCCTTTCCGGGGGCTTTCTTTTGGATTAAAACCGCCCTTTGCCGTAGCATCAAGCAAACGAATTATAAAACATCAATCGTTACTTTTCAAGTAACTTTCATTTTTTATCGGACAGGAAAATCTTAGCGTTGTCAGAATAAATTGGTGGGAGGGATTTAATTTGATAGTCTCATGGAACACAACCAACGCTTGCAACATGTATTGTGCGCATTGTTATCGCGACGCAGGTTGCAAAGCTGAAGAAGAACTTTCGACGGCGGAGGCTAAAGAACTTTTAAATCAAATTGCCCGCGCCGGTTTCAAGATAATGATTTTTTCTGGCGGCGAACCGTTAATGCGTCCGGATATTTTGGAATTGGTCGAGCACGCGACGCGCTTAAAATTAATCGCAGTCTTCGGCACAAATGGCACGCTGATAACTCGGCAAATGGCAAAGGATTTAAAAGCGGCGGGCGCAAAAGGTATGGGCATTTCCTTAGATTCACTCGACGCCGCTAAGCACGATAAATTTCGTTCGTTCGCGGGCGCGTGGCAGGGCGCAGTTGACGGCATGAAAAATTGCTTTGAAGTCGGCTTGCCATTCCAAATTCATACAACGGTAATGGATTGGAATCAGCACGAGTTGGAAGCGATAACAGATTTTGCGGTAGAAATTGGCGCGAAGGCTCATCATTTTTTCTTCTTAGTACCGACGGGGCGAGCGGCGACGATTGAGGAAGAATCGCTCCGCGCAGAAGGTTACGAAAATGTTTTGACTCGAATTATGCGCAAGCAACAGGAAGTTTCAATCGAACTTAAGCCGACGTGCGCCCCGCAATTTTTGAGGATAGCCGACCAACTCGGAATAAAGACGCGATTTAAGCGCGGTTGTTTAGCAGGCTTGAGTTATTGCATAATCAGTCCGCGAGGCAAAGTTCAACCGTGCGCATATTTGAACATGGAACTTGGCGACGTGCGCGAAATTCCTTTTGACGAACTTTGGAAGACGAATAAAATTTTGAAGACGCTCCGGACGCTTGACTACAGCGGGAATTGCGGCACTTGCAGATATAAGAACAAATGCGGCGGGTGTCGTGCGCGGGCGGCTTGCTACAACGGCGGCGACTTCATGAGCGGCGAGCCGTGGTGCAATTTTAATCAGAAATAAATTTCAGGACTTATGCTTAGCGGCATAGGCTTTTTTTATTCAGAAAATTTTATGCACAAGTGATTGACAAAGATATAATAAATTATGTATGCGAATCGAACCCATTATTAAAATTTTAACATTGACTTTCAAGGTGCAACAATAAACAGTACCACTAGTACTGATGGCGCAATCATTTTCAATGTTACAGTTAGTAATGTCTCCATGACAAACGGTACTCTTAATGTTATCAGTACCCGCTGTTTCAGCTTACAATAGTTCCGGCTATCATTCAAGATTACTGCTGACGAGTTTTAGATTACAAAAAAATCCTTGAACAGATAAAGCATTACGTATATCCGCTGAAAGGCAATCGGCTTTTCCAACGGAATTGTCGTTATACCCCGCCTGTGAGCTTTAATTACCGTGTCACTTAAGTTAATGGCATTGCCTTTTTGGGGCAAAATTTCGGAATATTATTTGGAAAATCTCATAAAAGATATTTTTAACGTCGGATAGAAATGGCGTTAGCGTGAGCGGTCAAGCCTTCGGAATTGGCGAGGCGGATAATGTTTTCGGACGCGCTTAGCAAATCGTTTTTCGTGTAGGAAATAAGGCTGGTGCGCTTGAGGAAAGTTTCGACGTTGAGGACGGAATAAAATTTAGCGGTGCCGCCGGTGGGCAGAACGTGATTCGGTCCTGCAAGATAATCGCCGAGAGGTTCGGGCGAATATGCGCCCAAGAAAATCGCGCCGGCATTTTTAATTTTGGGCAAAAGCGCGAACGGCTCTTGAATCAGCAATTCTAAATGTTCGGGCGCGGAAAAATTCGCGAAGTCAATCGCCTCGTCCAAATTTTCAGCGACGACGATTAAACCGTTGCGATTTATCGCCGCCTCTGCAATTTCTCTGCGCGGAAGATTTTTAAGTTGAATATCGACCTGCGCGGCGACATTTTGAGCAAAATTTTGGCTGGTCGTAATTAAAATACTGCAAGCAAGCGGGTCATGTTCGGCTTGGCTAAGCAAATCGGCGGCGGCGTAAACCGGATTGGCGTTTTCTTCGGCGATAATCAAAATTTCGCTCGGACCGGCGAGCATATCAATATCGCAATGCCCGTAAACTTCCTTTTTGGCGAGCGTGACGAAAATATTTCCAGGACCGACGATTTTATTAACGCGCGGAATTTGTTCAGTGCCGAAAGCCATAGCGGCAATCGCCTGCGCCCCGCCGATTTTGAAAATTTTATCGACGCCCGCGATTTTGGCGGCGGCAAGGACAATTTTATTAGCGTTGGGCGTGCACATGATAATTTCGCGAACGCCGGCGACCTTCGCGGGAATAATATTCATCAAAACGCTAGAAGGATAAGCGGCTGTGCCGCCCGGAACGTAAACGCCGACGCGATCTAGCGGGATAATTGCTTGACCGAGCAAAGAATTTTCGCCGCGATAAGTAATCCACGATTTCGGGAGCTGTTCAGCGTGAAAACGGCGAATATTTTCGGCGGCAACCTCAATCGACGCTAAAATTTCTGGATTTATATCGATTTCGCCGAGTTCGACGGCAAAATTATCGATTTCGACGCCGTCAATTAGTTTTGTATAGTCAATAACGGCTTTATCGCCGAATTTGCGCACGTCGGAAACAATTTTGCGGACGATTTCGACTGCGCTAAGGTCTTTTCCGAAAATTTTTTGATTAGCGGCGCGTATTTTGGGCGAAAGTTCGACTTCATCGAAAGATTTTTTAGTTAAAAGCGTTTCGACGGCATTGCAACCGATTTTTGAGCTATTTACAATTTTCATAGGCATATCTCCAGAAAATTTTTATTACGCAACTAGCGAAGCGCAGCGGAGCGTACGAACGCGGCGATAATGTTTAAATTATCGGGCGGCAAATCGCGTCCACTGTTCCGCCGCTTTTAAAGCGGCTATAATTATAGCCGACGGCGCGAAAAATTCAACTAGAAATTGACAGCGGGCGCAAGTTATTATATTCTTCGCAAAAAGGGGTTGAAAAAATGATAGAGATAAGAAATTTGGCGTTGCAACTGGGCAAACGCGAAATATTTTCGGGATTTGATTTAAAAATCGGTCGCGGAGAGAAAGTTGGGATAATCGGTGGCGAAGGTTCCGGAAAATCGACGCTTTTAGACATAATCGCGGGCAAAATCGCGCCGAATGCGGGCGAAGTGAAGATTTCGGGCGAAATTTTGACGGTAGACGGGACGGTTTACGCGGATTTTTCGGAATTGAGCATGGTAGAGATGTCCGCGTTGGAAAAATTGAAAAAAGCGTTGCGCGGAGTGCTTGATGACGAAAAAATATTGCTTTTGGACGAGCCGACGAAGAATTTAGACGTTGAGGGCGTCGAATGGCTAATAAAATTCCTCTTCGAGCACAAAAATTTAACGGCGGCGATAGTCAGCAGCGACAGATACTTTTTAAAAGCGACATGCGGGCGAATAATCGAGCTTGAAGGCGCAGAAGTGGAGCCGATAAGGGTAGATTGCGCGAAATTGTTGCCGGCGACGCCGTCAGGAGAAATTCCAGCGGTACTTGAGGCAAATGGGCTGTTAAAAAACCGAGATGGCGAGCCAATCTTCAAAGATGTGAGTTTTACGATACGGCAAGGGCAAAAAGTCGCGTTCGTGGGGAAAAATGAGCTAGGAAAGACGAAATTATTAAAAACGTTGGCTAATGCGTATCAAAATCACGATAACGGCGGGTGTTTGAGTGGAAAAATCGAATTTTCGGAGGGCGTGAAGGTATTTTACATGCCGCGAGTGTACACAGTGGCGGCGGCGCGGGTAGAATTTGATAAATTAGCGTTTGGGACGGCGAATTTTTTACTTTTGGACAATCCGACGGCATGTTTAGACCTTCCGACGATAGAAGAGCTGGAAAAAAGGCTTGAAAACTTCGCGGGAACGATAATTTTCGCAGATGAGGACAGAGAATTCATCAGAGCGATAGCAAATCGGATAATGGACATAACGCCGCAAGGAACGGTAGACAGAATCGCGAATTACGACGAATTTTTAGCGAATGAGACGGTAAAATTGCAGATAAGGGAGAAATACAAGGCATAGGAGATGATTTTAATGTCAATGCGAGGTATTCGGGGCGCAGTGACGGTCGAAGAGGACAAAAAAGAAGAAATATGGTCGGCGGCGCGGGATTTAGTAGAAAAAATCGTTTTGCAGAACGAATTGAGAGCAGAAAACGTTAGCGCGATAATTTTTTCGATGACGGAGGACTTAAAATCGGCATTTCCGAGTTCAGCGGTAAGAAAATTGCCGGAATTTAGATTGATACCGCTTTTTGACGCATTGGAGCCGGCGATAGAGGATTCTTTAGCGAAATGCATACGAGTTTTGGTTTTAGCGGACGTAGAGAGGGCGCAAAATGAAATTCGGCACGTATATTTAGGAAAAGCGCGAAATTTACGCCCAGATCTTAACTAAAAGCGAACTTCAGCTGATAAAATGCGTTTTAAGCGTATGAAAATAGATTTTAGGAGTTTTAGCATGAGTTATCTTGGCGAAGAGGTAAAAAAGCTGGGTTTTGGGCTGATGAGGTTGCCGAAACTTAGCGACGAGACCATTGACCTTGAGCAAGTCAAAAAAATGGTTGATTTATTTCTGTCGAAGGGTTTTACGTACTTTGACACGGCGTGGGCGTATCCCGGCAGTGAAGAAGCGATGCGCAAAGCGTTAGTTGAGCGTTATCCGCGTGAAAAATTCACTATCGCGACGAAAAATGCGGCGTGGATTAACTGCAAGACCCGCGAGGACGCGATTGCGCAATTTGAGACTTCGCTCCGTCAGACTGGCGCGGGATATTTTGATTTTTATCTCCTGCACAATCTGGGCGAGACGCGCACGGAATTTTTTGAGCGTTTCAAGATGTGGGATTTCGTTTTAGAGAAGAAGCGCGAAGGCTTGATAAAGCACGTGGGCTTTTCGTTCCATTCGACGCCGGAAGAGCTTGACGAAATTTTGACAAAGCACCCTGAAGCGGAATTCGTCCAGTTGCAAATTAACTACGCGGACTGGGAAAATCCCGCAATCCAATCGCGTGGTTGCTACGAAGTGGCACGCAAGCACGGCAAGCCGATTGTCATAATGGAGCCGGTCAAGGGCGGTTCGCTGGTTAATCTTCCGGAAGAAGTCGCCGCCGTCTTCAAAAAAGCTAATCCGGAAATGTCGTTGGCGTCGTGGGCAATTCGTTTCGCGGCAAGTCTCGACGGCGTGATAACTGTTTTGTCGGGAATGAGCACGCTTGAGCAAATGGAAAATAATGTTAGCTACATGGAAAATTTCAAGCGGCTTGACGACGCCGAACGCGCAACCGTTGAAGAGGCGCGCAAAGTTTTGGCGAGCATTCCGATTATCCCCTGCACGACTTGCGATTATTGCGCCAAAGTTTGTCCGCAAAATATCGGCATAAGTGGTTCTTTCACGGCGTACAATGTCTTGACGCTTTACAAGGATAAAAATTTTGCAAGCGGTCAATATCATTGGCTGGTTAAAATGCACGGCAAAAATAATGCTGGCGAATGTATAAAGTGCGGCGCGTGCGAAAAAGTTTGCCCGCAACATATTCCGATTAGAGCTAATCTCGTCAAAGTGGCTAAGGCTTTTGGCAAATAAATTTATTCACTACGTTTAAACAATTCCTCAAGCGGCGTATCGACTTGCAAAAAGTCCTTAATCGCCGCTTTTTGTTCGAGCGAAATGCCGACTTTGCCTTGAAGTTTTCTTGAGACTTTTGGTCGCGACAAATCTAAATGCTTAGGGGCTGTTGGTAAAATCAAGTAAAGATTTTATTTCGTTTTACTCGCTA
Source organism: Selenomonadales bacterium UBA7018 (assembly GCA_002448305.1). GTDB lineage: Bacteria > Bacillota > Negativicutes > Selenomonadales > Selenomonadaceae > Quinella. The sequence goes on along the minus strand of DJWY01000030.1, from coordinate 63,622 downwards.
CTTCTGTTATATTCAGTTGCTCAACTACTGCTTCTAAACATTTTAGTAGGAAATTATGAGTTTTTCATTTGTTGCACTTGCATTGTCATGTTGCTTATTTACATTTTCGGGCGTAACTGATATAGTTTGAAAAAATTTTGGCGGTGATTAAATGGTCGTAGAAATAATTAGCGTCGGTACGGAAATTTTAATGGGCAACATAGCTAACACCAACGCACAATATCTGGCGAAACGGCTGGCTCATTTGGGTTTGGATTGCCATTATCAAACGGTCGTGGGCGATAATCCTGCGCGGATAAAATCTGCATTGGACGTTGCCTACTCGCGGGCGGACGCCGTGATTATGACGGGCGGGCTTGGTCCCACTAAGGACGACTTGACTAAAGAAATGCTCATGGAATATTTCGGCAAAACTCCGGTTGTCGACGCGCAAGTTCTGAACTTTTTGGAAGAACGCGCTAAGGCTCGCGGCTTCGGCAAACTTTCCGACGGCATGAAAAAGCAAGCGATTGTTCCTGCCGATTCTCTGATTCTGTATAATCATCACGGTACTGCGCCGGGTTGCGTTATGGAGCGCGACGGGAAAATCTGCATTTTATTGCCCGGTCCGCCGCACGAAATGCAACCTATGTTCGAGGAGTGTTGCGAACTTTATCTGAACGCCAAAAGCGATAAGGTTTTAGTTTCAATGATTATAAAATGCCTAAGCAAATACGACGCTCCAATTTCAATCGTCGGAGAATCTCCCGTTGCCGACCGCTTAGCGGAAATTTTGGACGGCGTCAATCCGACTGTCGCGACTTATGCTAAAGAGGACGGCTGTATTGTTCGCGTGACGGCGGCGGGCAAAACTCATGAAGCGGCTTTGGAACTTCTTCAACCTGTTGTCGAAAAATGCCGCGAACGTATTGGCGAGCAATATATAAAATTCGTCAAGGAAGATATTTAAGGAGCTGATTTTATGATTATAGTTACGGGCGGCGCGGGTTTTATCGGCAGTAATATCGTCCGCGCTTTGAACGAACGCAACCGCGCAGATATTTTAATTGTCGACGACCTGAAAGGCGATGACAAGTACAAGAATTTAATTGGGCTAAGATTTCTTGATTATCAGCACAAGGACGATTTTATTAAGGAAATTCAGCGCGTCGATTTCGGCAAGAACGTCGAGGCGATTTTCCATGAGGGCGCGTGCTCTGATACTATGGAATACGACGTCAACTTCATGATGAAAACTAATTACGAATATTCAAAGGAGTTGCTTAAAATTTGTATCCGCAAGCAAATTCCTTTTATTTATGCGTCGAGCGCGTCGGTTTACGGCACGGGCAAGAAAGGTTTTCGCGAAGAGGAAGCTTGCGAAAATCCGCTTAATCCCTACGCCTTTTCAAAGCTCATGTTCGACCGCTACGTTCGCCAATTCGCTGATAAAGTTCCGAGCAAAATTATCGGTTTGAGATATTTCAACGTATATGGTCAGCAGGAAGCGCACAAAGGAAAAATGGCGTCGATTTTTTACCAAATTTATAAGCGCATGAAATTGGGCGGCGGTCCCAGACTTTTCAAGGGCACGGACGGATATAAGGACGGCGAGCAAAAACGCGATTTTATTTACGTCAAGGACGTTGCCAAAATTAATCTTTGGTGCCTTGAAAATCAAATCGCCAATGGCGTCTACAACTGCGGCACGGGGCACGCGCACACTTTCAACGACGTGGGCAAGGCAATGATTGAATCAATGCATTCTAAAATGAAAATCACTTATTGCGACTTTCCCGACGAATTGCGCGGCAAATATCAGAGTTTCACTGAAGCTGATATGAAAAAACTTTCGGCGGCAGGATATAAAGACGGTTTCACGAATTTTGTTATAGCTGTAGACGAGTATTGCAAATTCTTGGAAACGGGTGGCTATTATCAGCTTGGGAGGTAAAGTCATGAAAAAATTTTTATTAGCATTAGCGGCGGCGTGTTTTATGTCAGCGACTGCTTGCGCCGCGCCGACCGAAATAACTTTGCCGACGGTCAGCACTGAAAGTAATCTTTCCGTCATGCAAGCGTTAAGCCAACGCCAATCAAGCAGAAATTTCGTCGACAAGGCTTTAACGCCCGAGCAACTTTCTAAAATTCTCTGGGCGGCAAACGGTACTAATCGCGACAACGGCAAGCGCGTTAATCCGGCGGCAATGGGCGTTTATTCCGTCGAAGTTTACGCCGTCACCAAAGAAGGCATTTACCTTTACGACGCCGGCAAGCATAAACTCAATCTGATTGCTGAAGGAGACTTCCGCGCCGTCACCACGACCGGTCAAGATTTCGCGAAAAGAGCGGCAGTCAATCTGGTTTACGTCGAGACACCGGACGCTTGGCAAAGTGCAAGACATACTCCGCCGCCGCGTGAAGGGCAAATTTCCTCCGCAAATATATTGGTTGGGGCAATGGTTCAAAGCGTCGCGCTTGCCGCCGAAACTGAAGGGCTTGGAAATTGCGTGCGCGGCTCAATCAATCGCGACGAATTCAAAAAAGTTGCTAAGCTCCCCGACGCGAAAAATATTCTCCTTGCGCAGAGTGTTGGCTTTACAAAATGATTTTCTGGAGGTGATTTAATGTTTATCAGAAAAATTTTCGGCGTGATTCTGCTTTTGACAATCCTGACGTTGCCGCAAAGTGTTTCCGCGACGAAAACCGATTGGTTCGACAGGAATTACAATTTTCACGGCATAAGAACAGTTATAGTCTTCGATATGACGGTTAGTCCCGGCATGGATTACGGCGGCTCGATTGTTATGCGCAATTTGCAAGATACTTATATTCAAAATGCCCGCAAGCTCAAATGCAACGTGATAACCGAAATGCAAGCTTGTCGCACATTGAGTTCGCAGCTCGGCATGAATCTTGAAAGCATGAATCCCGCGCAGGCGCGCCAAATTGTTATGGAAAACGCTTACAGAATCGCGGACGCTTGGGTTGTCGCTAACATTGACAACATAGCGAATAATTATTACGTTGAGCCGGCGCGTACCGTTTGGGAATCGCGGACGGAAAGACGACATTACTACGACCGCCACGGCAATCGCCGCGAGGAAACTTATACTATTCAAGTGCCCGTGACTTATCCGCCGCGCAGAGTCGATATTTCTACGCTTGAAATGACTTTGCAAATGTACGAAGCGAGACGCGGCGATATGATTTTCGCCCGCAAAGATTCCCGCGACCGCGAAGATTATCAAGCGCAAATCGGCATGTATGGCAGAATTACCAATTCGTTCTTCGAGGACGCCGGCAATAAAATTCGTTGATGAGATTTAAGGAGTGTTCTTAATGAAAAAATTTCTAGGATTATGCATAGCGTTGCTTATGGCGGCATTTGTCCTATCGCCCGCTAAAACTTTCGCGGAACAAGCAACGGGAGAAATTGACGGAATGGCGGCTTTCCGTGAAGCGTTGCTTTCCGATTCGGACGCGCAGGACAGAATCTTCAGGCAGGACATTTTATTTGCGTCGCCCTTTATCCAAGCCGAACTTGATATTTTGGGCATGGTCGACGGCGATACTTTCAAATCGAAAGGCGATTTTACAATTTGGGCTTACAAAGATGACGGCACTTCGACCGAAAAAACTATTCCCTACTATTTGATTCAAAAAGGCAAAGATATGGAAGTTTATTTCAAAGCCGATAAGAAATGGGAAAAATTCATTGCACCGAGTCTCGCCGCCGACATTACCGACTTTATCGCAACTCCTACCCCCGAAGAAGTTGAAGAGATAATCGCCGATACCAAAGAAGTTCAGATTTTGCAGGAAAATGATTATCGCCGCATTATGTTAATCAAACTCGACGGCGAACGCATTGCCGATTCTTTCAAACAGAAGGCTGAAGAAAACCCTGCAGATAACGTCGCCGCTGAAGAAGCCGCTATGCAAGATACTTTCACAAATTATTTCGATATGGCAATGCGCAACGCTGATGTCTGGTATATGTGGACGATTGATAAACGCGATTGGCATACGGTCGCAATGCAATATCATCTTTCGGGCTTGATTCAAGAATTGGCACGCGCCGCGCTAAACGACCCCAATCAAGTTTGGCCGGACGAAATAAGCAACATTCTTGAGACTATTGCTTACTACAGCGAAATTCGCGCCTACACGACTTATCCCTCCGACCCCGCCGCCAAGAAGCAATTCGAGATTCCGAAAAACGTCCTCAAGGCTAAACTCGTCAACGAAATTGTTAATACTAAATAAAAATTTCTGTCAGCAAACGAAAAAGTCGGGGGCTTTTGCAGTCTCCGACTTTTTGCTTAGAAAGGATTTGATTAAATGGATATATTAGAAATAATGCGTTCGCGCAGGAGCGTCCGTCGCTACACTGACGAAAAACTTTCCGACGAACAGCTAAAGGAAATTGTAAGCGGTGCATTGCTTGCGCCTTCCGGTCACTCGAAATATCCCTGTGAATTTATCGTCGTCACCAATCGCGAACTGCTGGAGAAAATGTCGCACTGCCGCAAGGGCGTCGCCAAAATGTTGGAGGGAGCCGCAGCAGCAGTCGTCGTGATTGCCGACAAAGATAAATCTGATACTTTTGTTGAGGATTCTTGCGTTGCTATGATGAATATGGAATTGGTCGCGACTTCGTTAGGCGTAGGAAATTGCTGGATTCAAGTTCGCAACCGCGAAGCAGAAGACGATACGCCGAGTGAAAATTATCTGCGCGGCATTCTGAACTTTCCGGAAAATTTCGCCTGCCAAGCAATTTTATCTTTAGGTTATCCCGCTAAGGAGCCGCGTGCTCGTGAACTCGACAAGCTCAATTTCGACAAAATTTCCTACAGAGAATAAAAAAACTAAACCACGCCTTGCCGCAATAAATCTGTTAAGTGAATTATCCCGACAGGGAAATTTTTTTCGTCGATAACCGGCAAGACCGTTACGGGGCGCGGCTTATGCTTTTCCATAACCGATAACGCCGTTGCCGCTAATTTGTCCGCGCTGATTATCAAGGGCTTTTCAAACATTATGTGTTCGACCGGCTCATCAATGAAATTTTTATCTTTCTCCAAAGCGCGACGAATTATCCCGTCCGTGACAAGCCCGACAAATTTATTATTCTCGTCGATAACGGAGACTGCGCCCAAACCTTTTGCCGTCATCTCGAAAAGCGCGTCCTTCGCCGTTGCGCCAACTCTGACAATCGGATTATCTTCGCCGCTGTGCATAACGTCGCCAACAGTCAGCAAAAGTTTTCTGCCCAATGCGCCGCCGGGATGGAATAGAGCGAAATCACTCGACGTGAAATTTTTTTCGTCCATTAAAGCCATAGCTAATGCATCGCCCATTGCAAGCGTCGCAGTCGTCGAAGCGGTCGGAGCTAAACCTAGTGGGCAAGCCTCGCGCTCAACGCTTATGTCAATAAAATAATCGCAGTTCTTGCCGAGCGTCGAAGTTCTCTTGCCGCACATTGCGATAATTTCTGCGCCAATTCTGCGGACAACCGGCAGGATATTTACAATCTCGGAAGATTCGCCGCTGTTTGAAATTGCAATCAGAATATCGCGTTCGGTGAGCATTCCTAAATCGCCGTGATAAGCTTCGGCGGGGTGCATGAAAAATGACGGCGTGCCGGTTGAAGCGAGCGTCGCCGCAATTTTCCTTCCGACGTGTCCGGATTTCCCCATGCCCGTTACCGCGACGCGCCCGCGACAACTCATAATCCTTTCCACCGCCGCAATAAATTCGTCATCAATGCGCGGGATTAAATGTTCAATCGCCGCCGCCTCAATCTTTAAAGTTTCAATCGCCTTTTCCTTTATCATATCAACGCCTCATGTATTTTTAATGCGCCCATCAAAATTTCCTCCAAGTTATCAAGGGCAATCATATTCGCGCCGTCTGAAAGTCCTTCTTCGGGCTTGTCGTGCACTTCCAAAAATAATCCGTCAATGCCGACTGCGCAAGCCGCTCTGACAAGTGGCGCGACGAATTCTCTTTGCCCGCCCGAACTTGAACCCGCGCCGCCTGGAAGTTGTACGCTATGCGTGCCGTCAAAAATCACGGGGCAATTAAAGCCGCGCATTATCGGCAAGCTACGCATATCAACAACCAAATTATTATAGCCAAACGAAGTTCCGCGCTCGGTCAGCAAAATTTTTTCCGTTTGACTGCGCAACTTTTCCACAACGTTAATCATATCCCGCGCAGATAAAAATTGCGCCTTCTTGACGTTGACAGCTTTTCCGGTCTTCGCGGCGGCGATAAGTAAATCCGTCTGTCTACAAAGGAACGCAGGAATCTGCAAAATGTCTGCGACTTCGGCGACCGGCTCCGCTTGATAACTTTCGTGAATATCCGTAACAATCGGAACATTCAATTCGCGCTTAATCTCCGCCAAAATTTTCAAGCCTTCGACCATGCCCGGTCCGCGATAACTTTTTATCGACGAACGATTAGCTTTATCAAACGACGCCTTGAAAATGTACGGAATGCCCAACTTATCAGCAATTTCCTTAGCGCGGCGACCAATTTTCAAACTGCGCTCAAAACCTTCCAACACGCAAGGTCCGGCAAGCAAAACCAATTTGCCGCCGCCAATCTCAATATCTCCAACTTTAACAGTGTTCATTTTATCACCTCTGATTTAATCCATAATAGCAACAAGCAAGCCCCTGCCGTCAATGAAGTCAACATTTTCTCTCATGCCCGCCTTAATAATATACGGCTTCAACTGTTCGTAAGCGTCGATAAAGAAAATATGAATGGCGTATTGGCGGAAGAAGGATAATAGCCTTTCCAAATCGACTAAATTTTTTTCGTCTTCCAGAATTTTATAATCCACTTCGGGCACGTCGAAAAGTTTGCAAGCAATCGCAGAATATTTTCTTTCACCCAAAAAGATAGGAAATTTTTTCCCGACAAATGGTAGAAGATTTTTCGTGCCGATTTTGAGTGCCTGCAATAAATCCCTGTTTTCGTCCGGCTTGGTAAGTTGCCCGACTACGCTTAAAAATTCTCTTAGGTAATCAGGATTTTTTTTCAACAGGCATTTATAGTTATCGGCGTGAATTTCGCTAAGGAATTTCCTCATGATTTTCAAATTGGCACTGCTCATGCTTATGGCGTTTTCGTCTCTTCCATATTTCCAACCGAATTCAGGTTGAGAACCCCATAGCGATAAAATCTGCGCGGGGTGTTGAGGCACATAAGTTCCAAAGCCGTGTTCGGACGCCGCAAATGATAACGTCATATCCTCGCCGCAAAGCTTATAATTTTTAGCATAGGGCTTTTCTAGCATCCACTGCAAATATTCTCGTTCAAAGAACCACGAATGCCCAACGAAATCGACCGCGCAGGTTTTTACGTTTGATTTATGCCAGCCAATACTTAAGAAATTTTGCGGATATTTTTCGGGCTTTGTCAGTAAAATTCCGTTTGTTCCGTAGACGCCGCGATTTTGCAACGAATTCATATGGCAATTTTCAAGCCAACGCGCACCAGGAATCGTATCGTCGTCGAAAAGGCAGACATAAGGCGACTTGCAAATTTCCTCTGCAAACTCAAACCTTTTCCAGACGCCACCATTTTTCTCAGCGATTTTATAAGCGTCAAACTCGTTCAGAATTTTATCGTTCAGATTGATTTTATAATAACCGTCAATGCCGTCTTGATAAAGAAAAATTCTGCGCGGCTTGAGCGTCTGATTTTTAATCGCGTCAAGTTGTTGAGCTAAAATTTGCGGGCGTTTGTAGCACGTCAAGACAACATCGACATCAAGGCTGATTTTCTTCCTGTCGAACATCCAACAACTTTGCTCCGCGTAGGGATTGCCGTCAATCATGTAGGGGCGCGTAATTCTTTCGTGCGTCATAAGGTCAGTCGCAGAGCCGAAATCGATATAGCAGTTGTCGGGATTGTTCTTGAAAAGCGCGGCGATAATCACGCAGGAGAGCGGACCGGCTGAAACGACGTAGAGCAAATTTTTTTCGTACCCCGTTTCGGCGATTATCTGATTGATTAGCTTTTCGCCGTCCTCCTCCCAAAATTTAACGCAGTCATCACTAACGACGTAATGACGCTTGACGTTAAGCCGCCCATATTTTTTCCCTTTGCCGCGCCAATTTGTTATCAAAACGGCGTCGCGTTCCAACTTCTGAAAATCATTTTGAAACGCCTTGAAATTTCCATTGAGCCAAATGTTGGAGAAAGTCACGTTGGAACTTTTCACGTTGCGCAGATACCAATAGTAAGCCGCTGAATCACAACACGGACAGGATATGCCGTAATAAAAATTCGGCATGTCAATTTGCAGTGAAGCCTTGAGAGTCTTGCCCAAAAGAGTTTTTCCGGAACTGCTCCAACCTTCTTGCGCTTTAACGGGTTGCCCAGTCATTAAAGAGCGTTCGCCATCACCATAACGCGGCAAGGCAAAATTTTCTCCGCGCAAAATCTTTTGCCAAAACTTTTCGTACTCGTCCTTGAGGAAAATAATTTTGTCGTCAGCGCGGGCGGCGTCGGTTAATGTCCAGTGATTTTCCTATTCGCAGGTTATATAAAATTTTTCAAGCATCACATTTCCCCCTTACGATAGATTTCGTTGACGAGCTTTAAATCCTCTTCGGTGTCGACGCCAACAAAGCGGCACGAACTTTTTATCACGCGAATTTTATAGCCGTTCTCCAAAGCGCGAAGTTGTTCGAGTGATTCGGATTGCTCAAGTGGCGTGGGCGTCATCTTTGCATAGGCGAGCAGAAAATTTCGGCGATAAGCGTAAATGCCAATGTGCTTGAAAACTTTTGCCTTGCCGACGTTGCGCGGGTAAGGAATCAGCGAGCGCGAAAAATACAGCGCGTCATTATTTTTGTCGAGGACAACTTTGACGTTATTAGGATTTTTCATCTCTTCGGCGTCAGTTAGTTCAGTCGCGACGGTCGCCATTTGCAAATTTTTATCCACGATAAATTCGCCAATAAGTTCATCAATCAAAGCCGGCTCAATCAACGGCTCGTCGCCCTGCACGTTAACGATAACTTCAACGTCGGGGAATTTCTCTGCGACTTCAGCGAGGCGGTCTGTACCGGTTTTATGGTCGGCGCGTGTCATCATCGCCCGTCCGGAATTCTTTTCGACAGCTTGAAAAATTCTTTCATCGTCGGTCGCCACGATAACTTCAGCCACTGACTTTGCAAGGCTTGCCCGCTCCCAAACGCGGCAAATCATCGGCTTTCCGCAAATATCTTTTAGCGGCTTGCCTGGCAAGCGCGTCGATGAATACCGCGCAGGTATTACGCAAATTGATTTCATGTTGAATTCCTCCCTATCTTGACGAATTGTTTTCAACATGAAGAAAAATTTTCCTTTATTTTTCCGCCCGCATAAGCTCAACGCTAAAAATAACTTTGCCCTTGTCAGCGTGCACGGAATATTTCGCCCAGCCGCGCTCTGTCGTCCAGTCGTAACTTCCTTCCGTCGAAACTTCCTTTAGCATGCGCAAATCCCTAAAAACTTCGCCTCTATCTTCTGCGTCAAGTTCGGGATTGAGCGTCGCAATCAGCAAGCCCAAAACGTTAATCACTTGGAAGGATTCATCTTGATTTTTAGGCTCCGTGAAAATTTTCAACTCGATAATCTGTTCGCTGTCAACCGTCCCGACAAGTTTAAGTTGCGGCGCGAATTCATAACTAAAATTTTTACCGTCGACGTTAAGCGACTCTGAAATCTCAATGCCTAAATTTGGCGCAAGTCTTTTAGACGCGGCATTAAATTTTTCGCGGAACTCCGTAGGCGTCAAACTCTGTTCAAAACCTTTGCCGCTGAAAATATTTCCAACGTTGCCGGCGGATATGTTCGCGTAGACGAAAAACGCAAGACAAGCGGCGGCAAGTACAAAATTTGTCTTCCGGTCGAAAGTCGAATATTTATACATGAACAGCCAGCCCAAAGGCGGAATAAATATGCAAAGGGTAATCATTGCCGCCATTTTTATATACGAAGTCAAATTGAACCCTCCTAAAAAAATTAAGCCCGCCTTTTGTCGACGGGCTTTAAATGCAGGAAGAATATTATTCACTCGTTTCAATCCACAGATAACTTAGCCGAGAACTTCCAGCAAGTCATCCGAACCCGCTTTGACATTGCCAGTCTTGAGCGGACGAACCGTGCCATAAGCAGAAGAATTCGTGACGATAAGCGGCGTGGTGACAGGATAGCCCGCCTTGTGAATCGCGTCAATGTCGAAGGTGACGAGCAAGTCGCCGCGCTTGACTTCTTGACCGTCGGTGACGTGAACTTCAAAATGCTGACCGTCAAGTTTAACAGTGTCAATGCCAATGTGCATGAGAAGTTCTGCGCCGTCGGGCGTAACCATGCCGATTGCGTGTTTAGTCGGGAAGATAAGAGTAATCGTGCCGTCGGCAGGAGCAACGAGCTTGCCTTCAGTCGGCTCAACCGCAACGCCGTCACCCATTGCACGAGAAGCAAAGCCGTCGTCGGGAACTTCGTTCATGAGCATCATACGACCCGTCAAATGTGCGCCAAATGTCGCGTCTTTCATCTTGGGTTTTTCGGGTTCAGCCGCCGCAGTAGCTCCGCCGCCGCTTGCGCCTTCAAGAATCGAACGGTCAATCTTGCCAGCGCGAATATCTTCTACGAATTCTTCAAAGTTCGCTTTAACAATCGTGACGCTAGGTCCGTAAATAACTTGAATTGCATTGCCTTTGATAACAACGCCGCCCGCGCCCGTCGATTTCAAAATACCTTCATTAACTTTGGTACCGTCAATCAACGTCAAGCGCAAACGTGTCGCGCAGCAGTCAATTTCAGTGACGTTATCGACGCCGCCAACACCGCTAAGAATCGTTGCAGATTTTTGTTGGTCAGGAGTAAGGCTAGCAAGAGCCGCCGAACCTGCGCCGCCACCCGCAACGCCAACGCCAGTAGCTTTTTGATAATCGGCTTTCGACATCATCTTAACTTCTTCGTCGTCAGCTTCGCGACCGGGCGTCTTCAAATCCCATTTCATGATAAAGAATTTAAACGTAATGAAGTAAATAACCGCGAACACTGCAAACAGCGGCAACATCATCATCCAGTTAGTCTTAGCTTGACCGGGCAGGACGCCGTAAAGGATGAAGTCAATCAAGCCGTCGGAGAAAGTTGTACCCATTGCAATGCCGAGAATATGGCACGCCGCAAAGGAACAGCCCGCGTAGAAAACGTGAATTGCGAAAAGTTCTTTAGCAAGGAACAAGAAAGTAAATTCGATAGGCTCAGTGATACCAGTAAGGAAAGAAGTCAAACCGACCGAGAATAACAGAGAACCGGCCGCCTTTTTCTTTTCGGGACGTGCGCAGGTGTACATAGCGAACGCCGCCGCCGGAAGACCAGCCATCATGAAGGGGAATTTACCCATTAAGAAACGAGCCGCATCAACCGAGAAATGCTCCGTGTTGGGCGAAGCCAATTCTGCAAAGAAAATGTTTTGCGCGCCCATGACCGTTTGACCGTCAATAACTGCAGTACCGCCAAGACCCGTCTGCCAGAAGGGCAGGTAGAAAATATGATGCAAGCCAAACGGAATCAATGCACGTTCACAGCAACCAAAGAAGAAAGTTCCGAAATAACCCGCCGCTTGAACTATGCCGCCAAGCGCAAAAATACCGTTCTGGATAAACGGCCAAACGAAATACATAATGACGCCAACGATAATACCGAAAATCATGCAGACAATCGGGACAAAACGAGTGCCGCCAAAGAATGAGAATGCGGGCGGAAGTTGCATTTTATAATACTTATTGCAAAGTTGAGCCGCAACTAAGCCCGTAACGATACCTGCGAAAACGCCCATTTGCAAGGTAACGATACCAAGCACGGAAGTTATCGCGCCTTCACGAACGCTTGAATCAATCGAGCCGTCAGCATGAATCGAGCCGTCAAGACCCAAGAAAACGTGAATCGTCGTCAACATAACAAGATAGAAAATTGCTGCTCCAAGAACGGCGATACCTTTTTCTTTTTTCGCCATACCAAGCGCGACCGCCAGAGCGAATATCAAGGGCAAGTTGCCAAAGATTGCGCCGCCGACGTTTGAAAGAATGACCATGAAACTAAATAGCGCGCCGCCGGGATGAAGTACAGCCTCCAAGCCGTAAGCCGCGATTGTCGTTGGGTTCGAGAAAGATGCGCCGATACCCAACAAGACGCCCGCGAACGGCAATACGGCAATCGGCAGGAACAACGACTTACCGATTTGTTGCGCTACGGCAAATGCCGAACCGCCTCCGTCACTCATTTTAAAACCTCCTTTTAAAATAAAAACTCCGAGCTGAAAAATATTCTCCTTCCAAAATTTATTTTTATGTATGGAGTCAAGCTTAACTTGCCCCTTTCTGCAAAAAGAGGAAACTCATTATCGAGCCTCCTCCTTTGCAAGAATATTTTCAGAATTATACATTACGCCGCGCTTTTTGTCTAGCAAACCTTTAAAATATTTCGCGCTATTTCTTGCAACGATAGGAAAAAATTTTCCCGTCCTTGCGCATTTCATAAAGATTGGGAAACGCGGAAACAAATTTACTCAACGTGCCGTGCCCTGAACCTTTTATGCTGAGATTATTTTTGCCGATTGCGTCGCCTGCCCAACTCAAAGTCGCAAAACCTTTTTCATCGCCGTGAGCTTTTGCCGTCTCGCGCAAGACTTTATGAATTTGCTGGAAATTATCTTCTGCTTTGTTTTTTTGCGCGAAACTAAGACAACGAAGAAAAGTATTTGTGCCCGAACCATTAATTTCATAAAGTTTAGGAAAGGCGGATATAAATTCTCGCAATGTGCTGTAACCCAAATCTTTTACGCTGAATCCAAGATTTTTGTTTTTTATCTCCGTGCCCGCCATACTCAACGGAAAAAATCCGTATGCCTCACTATGACTTTTTGACACTTCGCGCAAAATGTTATGAATCTGCTGGATTTTTTTATCGCGTTCGCCTTGAATTTTGCTATTACTTATAGAAATGACTTTCGGATTTGCGACAGCGGGCGCGGGCGAAACTTTTTCTTCGGCAAATAAATTCATTTGAGTGGGTGAAACTTTTTCGGACTGGGGAACTTTTTTCTTTGGCTCGGCGGGAATTTCGACTTCAGAGGGTGCGTCAAGGTCGATAAATTCATCGCAAGCTACTCGAAAAGAATTCGCAGCATTAGCATTGCCCATGCCGATAATCTTCATGCCGCCTTCGCGAAGACGAATTGCAAGCGGAGTGAAATCGCTGTCGTTGGAAATTAGCGCGAAAATTTCAGCCTTGCCGCTGTAGAGTATGTCCATTGCGTCAATCGCCAAAGACATATCGGTTGCATTTTTGCCCGCGACGTAGTCGGGCTGTTGAACCGCACGCAAGGAGAAATTTAATATGCAATCGTTCCAACTGCGCAGAGAATTTTTTTCCCAGTTGCCGTAAATGCGCCGGATAAAAATTTCTCCGTGTTTCTCCAGAGTTTCAATAATCTGCTTGCCGAATTTAGCCGAAATGTTGTCAGCGTCAATGAATAGTGCGATTTTTTTAGTTGTCATAAAAACCTCAATAGCAATCAATCGCACGAATCGCGCCGAATTGGATAAAATCGCTAGCCGCGACGGGGTCGCCTTCAGTTATCGCGGTTTCGACTGCTTGAAGATTTTCCGCCGCAATTTGAATCCTTTCCGCGCCGTATTCTTCTTTGACTTTCTTCCAAAGATTTTTACGCGAAGTCTTTGTGTCCTTGTAAACCGCGTGATTGTAGAAAATATTCATTGACGCTTCGTTTTTATCGGCGTCACAGTTGAAGAAGATAAAAACTTTGCTGGATTTAACCATAAAAAAAACTTCCTTTCTAATATTTTAAAGCACGCCGCAATTATAACCAACTTGTCAACTATTCGCAACGAAATTTTTCTAAAGTTGCCCTTCGAGCTCAAGATTGATTAGGTTATTCATTTCGACGGCGTATTCAAGGGGCAATTCTTTAGCGATAGGCTCAACGAAACCGCGAACAATCATAGCGCGAGCTTCGCTTTCTGAAATGCCGCGAGCCATAAGATAAAATACGGCTTCTTCAGAAATTCTGCCGATTTTTGCCTCATGCCCAATGTCGGCTTCGTCGCCTTCAATGTCCATAACGGGGAGAGTATCGGAGCGGGATTGGTCGTCAAGCATAAGCGATTCGCAGTTGACGGAGCATTTCGCGAACGGCGCATTTTTAGTAACCTTGACTGCTGAACGATAAGTTGCACTGCCGCCCGATTTAGAAATTGTCCGCGTGTTGATATTGGCGGAAGTATTCGGGGCGGCGTGGACGACTATTGCGCCGGTGTCGAGATTTTGTCCTTTGCCCGCGAAAGTTACGCCGGTAAATTCAGCGCGTGCCCCTTCGCCGTGTAAGACGCTACAAGGATAAAGCATAGAGACATGCGAACCGAAAGAACCGCTCACCCATTCGACGAGTGCATTTTTCTCGACGAGTGCGCGTTTAGTATTTAAGTTCATCATATTGCGCGACCAATTTTCAATCGTGGAATAGCGTAGGCGAGCACCTTCCTTGACGAAAAGTTCGACGCAACCGGCATGTAAATTCGTAACGTTATAGCGCGGAGCCGAACAGCCTTCAATGAAATGCAACTTCGCGCCAGGTTCAACGATAATCAATGTGTGTTCAAATTGCCCTGCACCCGCCGCATTTAGTCGGAAGTAAGATTGCAACGGAATTTTAACATCGACGCCGGCGGGAACGTAAACGAAACTGCCGCCCGACCAAACTGCGCCATGCAATGCGGCAAACTTATGGTCTTTAGGCGGGACGAGCGTCATAAAATATTCGCGAACAATGTCTTCGTGTTCGACAAGCGCAGTTTCCATATCGGTATAAACGACGCCTAAATCAGTCAATCGCTTTTGTATGCTGTGGTAAACGACTTCGGAATCATATTGCGCCCCGACGCCCGCGAGCGATTTTTTTTCGGCGGCGGGGATTCCGAGCCGGTCAAAGGTATTTTTAATTTCGTCAGGAACCTGCGACCAGTCGTTGACTTGCTTAGCGTTAGGCTTGACGTAGGTAACAATTTCATTCATGTTGAGTTCGCTAATGTCGGGACCCCACGTCGGCAGGGAAATTTTCTTGTAAACTTCTAGTGACTTCAAGCGAAAGTCAAGCATCCACGACGGGTCTTTTTTCCTAGTCGAAATGTCGCGAATAATTTCTTCAGTCAAGCCCGCATCGCTTTTGTAAACTGATTTATCTTCGTCGCGCACGTCGTAAAGTGCCCGCTCAATGTCTTGAATATAACTTTTCATAACTTACCCTCTGCAAGAATTTAGTTTTAAATGCTAGCGCAATGCAGTGGAGCGTACCGGCGCGGCGATAACGTTCAAATTATCGGACGGTCAAACGCGTCCACTGTTTGGTTACTTTTTAAAAGTAACTTTTCATGATTCGACCTCAAAAGGCGCGTAGCCGCGTTCTGAAACTTCGCTAACGAGTTCCGCGCCACCACTTTTTACAATTTGCCCATTCAAAAAGATATGGGCGCGATTAACGGGCAAGTGCTTTAAAATCTGCGCGTTGTGCGTAATGATAATGCAGGAATTATTTTCGTTATGAAACTTTGCGACGCCTTGCGAAACGATTTCGACAGCGTCAACGTCAAGCCCGCTGTCGGTTTCGTCAAGGAGTGCAAGTTTCGGATTGAGCACGAGCAGTTGAAGAATTTCGTTGCGTTTTTTTTCTCCGCCGCTGAAGCCGACGTTCATATAACGGCTAGCGTATTCGGGGCTAATTTGCAATTCCTTCATGAGCGCGAGCAATTCTTTATGGAACTGGAGAATTTTAATTTTCGTGCCGGTGACGGCTTGCTTAGCAGTGCGGAGCATATTTTCTACGGTAATGCCTGGAATTTCTTCGGGGTTTTGGAAGGATAAAAAAATTCCGCGCCGTGCCCGCTCGAAAGTTTTCAGCGCGGTTAAGTCTTCACCCTCGAAAAAAATTTCGCCGCCAGTGATTTCGTATTTTGGGTGCCCTAAGATAACATTCATAAGCGTCGACTTGCCGGAGCCGTTCGGACCTAAGATAACGTGAATTTCTCCTTTGCCAACGTTTAAATTTACTCCGCGCAGAATTTCTTTATTGTCGGCTTTGACGTGCAAATTTTTTATATCAAGCAAAATAATTCGCCTCCTGTTTCAAGGTTTGGAAATATTTTAGCCGAGCAAAAATTTTTGTCAACGCAATTCAATCGCGCTTTTGATAAATCTGGTCAAAAGTCGCGCCGTCGGCAAAGTGGTCGTTATAAGCTTTGACCCAACCACCGAAAGCCTCATCAATCGTGAACAAAGTTAGCGGCTCGAAAACATCGGCGTATTTCTCCAAAACTTTTTCGTCGCGTGGGCGGTAAAAATTCTGCGCGGCAATCTCCTGCCCTTCAGGCGAGTAAAGATAATTCAAATACTCTTCGGCAAGTTCGCGGGTGCCCTTCTTGTCAACAACCTTGTCAACAATCGCAACGGACGGTTCAGCAAGTATACTCAAACTCGGCGTGATAATTTCGTAATTGTTCGGCGAAATTGTTTCAGACAGCAACGCTTCATTTTCCCACGCGATTAGAACATCGCCTTTGCCGCTCTGAAAACTTTTAGTCGCGCCGCGTGCGCCGCTATCAAGCGCAACGACATTTGCAAAAATTTTCCGCATGAAGTCCTTGATAACTTCTTCGTCGTCACTAATATTTCTGCGAGCAAATTCCCACGCGGCAAGATAATTCCATTGCGCACCGCCGGAGGTTTTCGGATTGGGCGTGACAATTTCAACATCGGGGCGGGCTAAATCGTCCCAATCGCGAATATCTTTCGGGTTGCCGCTCCGCACTAGAAAAACTATTGTCGAAGTATAAGGCGAAGAGTTATCTGGAAATTCCTTGCGCCAGCCGCCGCGAATCAGCCCCGCATTTTTAATTTGCGTCACGTCGTAGGAAAGAGCAAGCGTTACAACGTCCGCTTCGACGCCCTCAATAACCGAACGCGCTTGCTTGCCTGAGCCGGCGTGCGTGTGATTCAAAACGACTTTGCCTTTAACGAGTTCGTTTTCCCAATGAATTTTAAATCGCTCGTTGTAAGCGGCAAAAAGTTCGCGGGTCGGGTCGTAGGAGACGTTCAAAAGTTCTTGCGTGTCTATAGTCGTTTTAGGATTACCGCAACCGCTGATTAATAAGCCCGCCGCGCAGATTGCCGAAATGATTTTCTTCAAAGCTCAAGCCTCCTTTTTGACAGGGTCGCATGTTTATTTTATAATCAAAAAAATTTTTTTCAAGGCAGATGAACTAAAATGAGTTATGTTCCGCGTATTTTACTTTGCGGCGACGTAGAATCTTTTCGGAGCGCGGCAGGAGATATGGCAGTTGATATTGTCGGGCAAATTTCTTTTACGGGTTCACCTGAATGCGGCGAAAATTATATCTTTCTAAATGCCGATAATCTTGCGGAATACAAGCCAACTGATTTACATATTTTCTTGAATGGCGAAGAAATTTCCGGCGATGAGCTGAGAAAAATTTTAGACGGCGTAGCAGATTATATCGTTTTTGATAGCGAAGATGAATTTGCCGCCCGTCATAACGATTTGTATTCGTTGAAAATTTTTGGTCAATTTATTTCTCGCGAAACGCTTTTCCGTCAAGCGCGACACAATTTCTATTTGATTCAAAATCTTGATATACTCCCCAAACTTTTGCGCAACAATAAAATTTTTCGTTTGCTTGACGTTGACGCATTTTTTGTCGAGACGGATTTTTTCATGTTCTCCGATTTATTTCCGACTGTTGACGGCATTATTAAAAATCCCAAACCGATTCACGAAAACTTTTATAGGAAAATTTACGCCACGCTTGTCGATTGTCGTTTCAAATTTTACGACGCGCTCTTGATTGCCGAGCGTTCACCCCAAAATTTTATCGACACGCTGATTGAGACCAATGACCTTGCGGAAAAAATTTTAATCTTCGCGAGAAAAAATACTGAACTTGAAAATTTCTTGACTGTTAATGAAAATATCTTTGAAAAAGTTTCGCGCTTCCCCGCTCTCAACGGTAACTGGTACCTGATTCAAAAGCGCGTCCAGAAAAATTTTTGCGTCTACGTTGTCACGCACAAGGACGCTAAGCTTGACACTTTGCCCGAAGGTTACAAAATTATTCACGCGGGACACGCGCAAGCTAAAGAAAAATTCGGCTATCTGGGCGACGACACTGGCGACAATATCAGTCATTTAAATCTTTATCTTAACGAGGTAACCGCGCTTTATTGGCTTTGGAAAAATACTTCGCATAATATTATCGGGCTAAATCACTACCGCCGCTTTTTTACTGCAAAGGATAATGTAAACTCCGAATTTATTAATTTTAAGTTAATTGATTTCGATATAGAAAAAATTTTGTCGCGGGAGGAGGCAGAAGAAATTCTTAGTGATTATGATATAATTGTTGCCGAAAATTTTATGTCAAGATTGCCAACTTCATGTTATCAAAAATTGCTAATTGGCTACGATTTGGAACCATTCGTCGAAAAAATTTTTAAAAAACATATTGCACGCCGTCAGCCTAATTACCTTGAAGCGTTTGATTATGTGGCGAAAGGTTCTACAAACTTTCAATACGAAATTTTTATTACGCGGCGAAATATTTTTGATGTTTATTGCGAGTGGCTATTCTCATTTCTGCTTGACGTTATGGAAGAAGTTTTTGCAAGAACAAACATTAAGCAAATTGACAATCCAAGAAAATATCGTGTTGTTGGCATTTTCTCGGAACGGCTTATGACGGTTTGGCTGATTAAAAATCGTTTGAGGATAAAAAAATTGCCTGTGATGTTTCGTGAGGACATTTGAGCGGAGGTGATTGAAATGAAAATTCAAGGCGCGGTTATAATTGAACAGGGCGTAACGTTTGCAATAGTTGTTGTAAATCGTTCGGTGACAAATTACACGTCGCGAGCGGTTCGCGTGCGCCATTCTCTGTCGCAATTTTTTAGAAATATGCCGATAATTTTAATGTCGCAGGATTCCAACGGCACGCCGCAT
The DNA here is from genome assembly GCA_002448305.1 of Selenomonadales bacterium UBA7018. GTDB lineage: Bacteria > Bacillota > Negativicutes > Selenomonadales > Selenomonadaceae > Quinella. The sequence continues at coordinate 44,532 of DJWY01000030.1, read as the reverse complement.
TATTACGGGCGCAAGGACATTGTACAATTTTTGCAATCAATTAGGCTAGACCAAATCCCTTGGAAGGAGTATCATATTTATTAATGAAGAAAATTTTTCGAGGCAGATGAATTAAAATGAGTTATGTTCCGCGCATTTTACTTTGCGGCGATGTAGAATCTTTTCGGAGCGCGGCAGACGATATGGCGTTTGATATTGTCGGGCAAATTTCTTTCACGGGTTCAGCAGAGCGCGGCGAAAATTTTGTATTCTCAAGGCATAACTTTATGGACTACTACAAGCCCGGCGAGATTAAAATTTTTTTAAATGGTACGGAGATTTCTACCGATAAACTGAAAGAAATTTTAAACGGGACGGCGGATTACATTGTTTTCGACAAAGACGCTGACTTTATCGGGCGGCGCAACGATTTGCACTCCTTAGGACTTGCAGAACGTTATATCACTCGCAAAAATCTTTTTCGGCAGGCGCGTCACAATTTCTATTCCTGCAAAAATTTCGAGTTGCTCCCAAAAATTTTTCGTGACAATAAAATTTCGCGTCTGCTTGATGTCGACGGTCTTTTTTACGATACGGATTTTTTCATGTTCCCCGAAAAGTTCCCGAATGTTGAAGGTGTTATCAAAAATACTGAACCTATTCTTGAAAACTTTTACGGGAAAATTTACTCTTCGCTTGAAGATTGCCGCTTCAGATTTTACGACGCTATTTTAATCGGCGAACGCGAGCCGGAAAATTTTATCAACGTTCTCCTTGAGACTAATGATTTGTCGGAAAAAATTTTTACGTTCGCTAGGAAAAATTCTGCTCTCGAAAGATTTTTGACTGCTAACGGAAATATCTTTGAAAAAATTTCTGCGTTCCCCGCTCTCAACGGCAACTGGTATCTGATTCAAAAGCGCGTCCAGAAAGATTTTTGCGTCTACGTTGTCACGCATAAGGATGCTAAGCTTGACGCCTTGCCCGAAGGCTACAAAATAATTCACGCGGGACACGCACAATCTAAAGAAAAATTTGGCTATCTGGGCGACGACACTGGCGAGAATATCAGCCTCTTAAATCCCTACCTAAACGAGATAACCGCGCTTTATTGGTTCTGGAAAAATACTTCGCATACTATGATTGGGCTGAATCACTACCGACGCTTTTTCACAGAGGCGACCGATACTTCTTTTGCTGTCGATAAAATTTTATCGCGGGAAGCGGCAGAAAAAATCCTTTGCGATTACGACATAATTGTTGCTGAAAATGCCGTGTCGAATATAAATGTAACTTGCTGGCAAATGTTGGTAAGCGGCGACGACTTGGAAAGTTTTGTCGAGAACATTTTCAGGAAGCAAATTGCAATCAAGCAACCAGATTATCTTGACGCCTTTGAGCGTATGTCTCAATCTTTTACGGGCTTTCAATACGAAATGTTTATCACGCGCCAAAATATTTTCAACGCTTATTGCGAGTGGCTATTTTCTTTTCTGCTCGACGTTATGGAAGAAGTTTTCGCTAGGACGAACATTAAACAAATTGACAATTCGCGCAAGTATAGAATTGTTGGTATGTTTTCGGAATGGCTTATGACAATTTGGCTGACAAAAAATCACTTGAGGATAAAAAAAATGCCTGTGATGTTTCGCGAGGGCATTTAATTGGAGCGACTGGAAATGGAAAAAATTTTACTGCATATGTGTTGCGGTCCGTGTTCGTGTTATCCCGTCAAGAAATTGCGCGAGGAAAATTTTGAGCCAGTCGGATATTTTTTTAATCCGAATATTCACCCTTACAAAGAGTGGCGGCAACGGTTGAGAACTGCACGGGAGTTCGCCGAAAAGGTCGGGATAAAATTTTCTGCGGATAATCATTACGGCTTGCGCGAGTATTTGGAAAAAGTTTCAAGCGTCGTCGATGAACAGGATACGATTGAATTTGCGGACGGCTTCCATAAGCGTTGCGGCATTTGTTATTCGTGGCGATTGAGTGAGGCGGCGCGATTTGCGGCAGAAAATAACTTTGAAATTTTTACGTCGACGCTATTTTATAGTCGTCACCAGAATCATGAACTGATGAAAAAAATAGCCGAGCACTTTGCTAAAATGTTCGGCGTTAAATTTTTTTATGAAGACTTCCGCGTAGGCTGGCAGGAAGGTATTGATATAAGTTTGGAGCTTGGACTTTATCGGCAAAATTATTGCGGTTGTATCTTCAGCGAGGAAGAACGTTTCAGCAACGAACTGCGCAAAGCCCGAAAAGCAATTAGGAAGTAGGAAGTAGGAATTAAGAATTAAGAGAACGTTTTTTTCATTCCTAATTCCTAATTCCTCATTCCTAATTATTTTTCTTGCGCCGCCTTGTGCTCTTCAATAATCTTTTCGGCGAGCTTATCGGGCATTGGGTCATAGTGCGAGAACTTCAGCGAATAAGACGCCCTGCCTTGAGTTTGCGAGCGTAAATCAGTCGCATATTTATAAAGTTCGCTTGACGGAATCAAAGCTTTGACTTCGGTCATACCTTTGCCTTTGGGGTCCATACCTAAAATCTTGCCGCGCTTTGAATTGAGCTTGCCGATAATGTCGCCCATATAATTTTCGGGCGTGAGAACGGTTATTTCGTCGATTGGCTCAAGTAAAATCGGGTCGGCGGAAAGAATGCCCTTCTTAATCGCGATTGAAGTAGCCGTTTTGAATGCCGCTTCAGAGCTGTCGACCGCGTGATAAGAGCCGTCAAAAAGATTGACGCTGACATTGACGACCGGATAACCCGCAATGACGCCTTCGGCTAAAGTTTCCTGCGTGCCCTTCTCGACTGCGGGGAAGTATTGACGCGGAACGCTGCCGCCGAAAATGCTTTCGCTCCAGACATTTCCGTTATTGACTTCGGTGTTAGCGTCCTTATTCGGACCAATTCTAAGCCAAACATCGCCGTATTGCCCGTGCCCGCCGGATTGTTTCTTGTGCTTGCCTTGCACTTCGACTTCTTTGCGAATAGTTTCGCGATAAGCAACGCGCGGTTCGCCCAAAACCATTTTGACGCCGAATTTACGCTGAAGTTTATCGCTCAAAATATCCAAGTGAACTTCACCGACGCCCTTAAGAATTGTCTGCTTAGTCTCAGCATTTTTGACAAGCATAATTGTCGGGTCTTCGTCCTGCTGACGGGTTATCGCGCTGAAAACTTTATCCTCTTCGCCCTTCTTCTCGGAAGTAACCGCCATTGCAAGCATAGGTTCGGGATATTTAATGCGCTCGTATTTAATGGGCGCGGCTTTGTCGCAGAGAGTATCACCGGTTTTAGCGTTGGCAAGTTTCGACGTAACGACAATGTCGCCCGCGTGCGCCACGTCAACTGGAATTTGTTTCTTGCCCTGCATGGTGAAAAGCCCGCTTAAACGTTCTTGCCCTTCCGAATTGTCGCCGAAAAGTTGATACGTCGCGTCGCCCTTCATATCACCGCTAATCACGCGCACATAAGACATACGCCCGACGAACGGGTCAACCATTGTCTTGAAAATTTGTCCACTGAACGGCTCGGAAATTTTGCGCTCGACAAGTTCATCACTTTTGGGATTAATGCCTTGATAATCTTTAGAATCGGGCGCAGGGAAGAATTCGACAAGGCTATTGAGGAATTTTTTGACGCCGATATTTTTAAGCGCAGAGCCGACGAAGACCGGAAAAACTTTAGCTTCGCGAATGCCAGTTGCTAAAGCCTCTGAAATTTCTTTCTCGTCAAGGTCTTCGACTTCGCCCTCAAGATATTGCATCATAAGTTCTTCGTTGAACTCGGCGACAATGTCGAGCATTTCAAGGCGATGAGCTTCGACTTCGTCAGCTAAATCCGCCGCGTCAATATGTTCGTCATCAGCTTTGACTTTGGAGAAACTCTTAAGCAAATCGATAACGCCTTTGAAACTGTCCTCTTTGCCGACAGGAATTTGAACGGGGACGACGCCACTACCGAATTTGTCTTTGAGTTGCGCAAGAACTTTGTCAAAATCGGCATGTTCTCTGTCCATTTTGGTGACGAAGAAAGCACGCGGGAGATTCAAACTTTCGGCAAGTGCCCAAGCCTTTTCGGTCTCGACTTCAACGCCCGCGCTAGCACTGACGACGATAACAGTTGAATCCGCCGCAACAAGTGCGCCGTACATTTCCGCGACGAAATCGGGGAAACCGGGAACGTCGATAGCATTGATTTTGAAGTTCTTCCACTCAAGAGCTGCTAAAGACGCGCTAATAGACATTTTGCGCTTATTTTCTTCCGGCTCGAAGTCAAGGACGCCAGTACCTAAGTCGACGTTGCCAAGACGCGTAGTCGCGCCGCTGTCGAAGAGTGCCGCTTCAAGCAAAGATGTTTTGCCTGAGCGGCCATGTCCGCAGAATGCTACATTTCTAATACTTTCGCTTTTGTAATCTTTCATGCTTAGATTCCCTCCGTAAATTTTTTCGCAAGATTTATTCTATCGCCGCCGCAATTTTCCTGCCGACGTGTTAAGTTTCATAATCACCATAGACAAGCGATAACCAATGCTGGCAAAAGATTGGCGACGCTGATTTTTTTATCGGGAAAAAACAAGTTTACTCCGACGCCAAAAATTAGAACGTTGCCGATAGTCGAAAGATTACCAAGCGCAATTTCCGTCATGAACGGTTCCAAAAATCCCGCAAAGATAGTTATCGCGCCCTGAAAAATTCCGACCGATATGCAAGAAAAAATACAGCCCTTGCCGAGACTCGCAGTCATCACCAAAATTATAATCAAGTCGAGAGTAGCCTTGACGATTAAAACTGTGGCGTCGTGTAAAAGTCTGTCGTTAATCGCGCCAATAACCGCCATTGCGCCAATGCAAACAGTTAGCGACGCCGTAACGAACGCATCAACAAATTTTGTATCGCCATCATTGCCGGAGCGCGTGCGGAGCCAAATGCCGAAGCGTTCAAACTTGTCATCAATATCTATAATCGCGCCGATTAGCCCGCCGCCGATTAAGCTTGCAATCAAAAGCATTGTATCTAAATTTTTCAACACGCCGTCAGCACCGAGAAAAATTATCGCTAAAGCGCAAGCGTCTTGCAAGGTGTGCTGAATTTTCGCAGTTAAAAATTTTCCGCCGAATAGCCCGATTAAACCTCCGACGATAATTCCTGCAACGTTAATCAGCGTGCCCAGCCCCGCGAAATGAAAGTCCGCCATTATTTTTTCAGAGCCTCCGAAAGTTTTGCGAACTCTTCCAAGCTCAAGGTTTCAGCGCGGCGCGTTGCGTCAATTCCCGACGCTAAAATTTTATCGCGTCCGAAAACGGCTAAGGAATTCAGCAAAGTTTTTCGCCGTTGAGCAAATGCCGTGCGTACGACCTTTGTAAAAAATTCTTCGTCGACTTCAAAAGGCGGCTTGCGCACATCGCAGACTACGACCGCGCTTGTAACTTCGGGCGGCGGCAAGAAACTTTCTGGCGGCACTTCAAAGGCTATTCGCGACTCCGAACGAAATTGCACCGCAACCGATAACGCCCCATAAATTTTTGAGCCTGGCGCGGCTGTCATACGTTCGGCGACTTCGCGTTGAACCATTGTAACGATTTTTGTTGCCGGCAAATTTTTTTCAAGCAAGGTTAGCAAAATCTGCGTCGTTATGTAATATGGCAAATTCGCAACGACTTTGAACTTTGTCGGCATTAGTTCCGCTAGATTTATTTTTAAAACGTCGCCTTCAATCAATCTGAAATTTTCGTAGCCCGCGAGTGTTTCTTTTAGCACGGCGGGCAATTTTTTATCGAGTTCTATTGCCGTAACGTTCGCGCCCGCTTCTAATAATCCTTGCGTCAAAGTTCCTATTCCTGGTCCAATTTCTAAAACTTCGTCGCCCGCGCAGATTTCCGCCGCCTCAACTATTCGCCTTACAATGTCAGCGTCGATTAAGAAATTTTGCCCAAGCCCTTTAACCGCCCGCAATTTAAATTTTTTAAGGATATGGCGCGTCGCCGACGGGTCAGCTATTAATGGGTGTAACATTTTTCAGCGCCTCCATAAATTCTGCGCGGGTCACGCCGTAATTGTTCAGCCGCCGAACGAAAGTTTTAACATTGCCGTAACCGATACCGAGAGCCGCGCCGATTTTGTCGCGAAGTCTGGAGCTATCGACACCGCCCGCTAAATTGTAGTCAACCATTTCCGCCGCTGTGAAATCTTCGCGAGTATTAATTTCAAGCGTGCGGACTTTGCTCAACGCCTTGCGGATTGATTCCGGCGACGCTTGCTCAACGCCCACGTCGTCATTAGCAGTCGCTTCGTCGCGGGGAATGTAAGCATGCTTAGCGAGCGGAAATTTCTTCGACAAAAAATTTCTAATGTTTTCGCCCGCCGAGTCAGGGTCAGTCAAAATTATTATCCCGCGTCGCTTATATGCCGCCGCAATGTTTTGCAATGTTCGCCTACTAAAATGAAAGCCGCCCGTCTCTATGCATTCAGCATCAATTGCACGTTTGACGGCGGCTATGTCGGATTTTCCTTCGACTATCAAAACTTCTTTAATCAATAACTTCCTCTCCTTGAATAAGCAAATTTTCCACTAAGCGCAAAATATCTTCGTGAATATCAGTCGTTGAACGCGGCTGAATTCCATTAGCGCAATCGACGATTTTCCAACCGTATTTCTTAGAAAGTTCTTTGTATGTCACGTAAATTTTCGCCATATAAGCGGCATCGTTTTCGTGAATATCGGCGCGCCCGCGTTCCTTGCGAAGAATTGCGGAAACTTCCGGCGGCATATCCAAAAAAATAGTCAAGTCGGCTCGCGGCAAGCCATAACGATTATATTCTAAGTCTTCAATCCACGTCAAAAATTTAGTGCGCTCGCCCTTCTTGTTCAACTTCGCCGCCTGATAAACCATATTCGATTCAACATAGCGGTCGCTTAAAACTATGCCGCCCCGCTTGTAAAAATCATTCCAGCTGAAATAACTGGCGTATCTGTCGATAGCGTAGAAGGTCGCCGCCGCATAGGGATTAACCTCCTCCGCCGTGCCGCCGAAATCGCCGCGCAGATACATTCTGATAATTGCGGACGATTCGGACTCATAGTTAGGAAAACTTAGTCGCCTAACTTTGTTGCCTTCCAAGTCGCTTAGACGGTCGAAAAGTTTTTTAGTCTGCGTCGCCTTGCCGGAGCCGTCCGAGCCTTCAATTACAATTAACTTCCCTTGCTTGTTCAATTTCTCCATACGGTTGCACCTCCTGAAAATTGTTGTGGCGAAGTTGCGATAAATATTTGACAAGCCAAAAATATTTCCTGCAAAAAACAATTAGGAACTAGGAACGGTTTTTCATTCCTAATTCCTAATTCCTAATTGAAGTTCACAGCGGGTTTTTGCAAAAGTCTATGAAGGCTTGCGCCGCCTTTGATACGTAGCGTTCTTTTTTCCACGCTAGCCCTATGTCTACAAAAATCGGTTCGCAAAAAGGGATTGTCCTTATGTCCGAAGAATCTTTGCAGATAAAATCGAGCAGAAAAGCTATCCCGACGCCGTGTTCAACTAGTCCCTTTATCGTGACGATTTGGCTTGATTCTAGCACAGTTCGCGGCGAAACTTTCATAGCTGACAATTTGTTTTGAACGACTTCGCGAAGATACGCGCCCTCTTTCATCATGATTAAATCGGAGTTAGCAATATCTTTCGCCGTAACGTTTGATTTTCCGGCAAGCGGGCTTTTTTCAGAGACGCAGACCATTAATTGATTGCGGCTCATCTTTAAGAAATTAAGATTGGGCGTTGATTCTGGGACAATTATAATTCCAAAGTCGAGTTCGTCGCTCTCCAGTTTTTCGCGAATGGAAAGCGAACCTTCTTCATAAAGTAAAACGTCAAGGTGCGGATGAATATGCCTGAAGCCTGAAAAAACTTTCGGGAAGAGATACGCTCCCATCATCGGCGGGATTCCGATTTTAATAGTGCCCTTTTGCAACTGCTTATAGTCGTTGACTTCTAGGATAGCGTCTTCGATATTTCTTAGCGCAATTTCAATTCTGCGCAGGAAAACTCTACCTTCGGGCGTCAAAGTTAATTGCTTTTGACTGCGGTCGAAAAGTTGCACGCCCAATTCCGATTCCAATTTTTTAATCGCGACAGTGATATTCGGTTGCGAAACTCTGAGACGTTGCGCGGCACGAGTTATGTTTTTCAAGCGGCTTGCCATCTGGAAATATTCAAGCTGTCTCAGTTCCATTTGAATCACTTCCTTTTATGTGGGGAAAAATTTAGTTATAATTGTAATTTATATTGTACACCGTTAAGATTTACCTTGCAACGAAAATTTTGTGAAAGTAGGACACATTATGATTGAACTTTTCAGCGTGGAAAAAGTTTTCGGGGACGTGCGAGCGGTCGACAAGTTGAGCTTTAAAATTAATCGCGGCGAAGTTTTCGGGCTTTTGGGCAAGAATGGCGCGGGCAAAACTACAACGATAAAAATGCTGACATTGCAACTTAAACCGACGGCGGGCGAAATTTTTTTCGAGAGGCGTCCGATTCTAGGCAACGAGATTTTCATAAAGAATTTGCTAGGCGTGGTACCGCAACATTTGAACTTTGACCAGGATTTAACGGTTGAGGAAAATTTAGAACTGCACGCCCGATTACACCACATGAAAAAATCTGCACGGGGCGAGCGTATCGACAAGCTATTAAAATTCGTGGAACTGGAAAGGGTTCGCAAATCCTTTGTCCGCGAGTTATCGGGCGGCATGAAGCGCAGATTATTAATAGTTCGCGCACTAATTCACCGACCGAAAATTTTATTCTTGGACGAGCCGACGGTCGCGCTTGACCCGCAAGTCCGCCGCAAAATTTGGGAGCTGATAGAAAATTTGAAGGCGCAGGGAATAACAATCGTATTGACTACGCATTACATTGAGGAGGCAGAAAATTTATGTGACCGCGTAGCGATTTTAAATCGTGGAAAATTAGTCGCGCTCGACACGACGGAAAATCTTTGCGCGGGACGAACTTTGGAAGAAAGATTTATTGAGCTGACAAAATAAAAATTTCCCTCCGAAATGGAAGGGAATTTTTTTATGCATATATGACAGGGAAGACGCCCAAATTTTTTAGCCAAATGCTTTTATCGTAAACGGCGCGGATTGATTCTCTTAGCGCGGCGTCGCCGGCGTCGGTCTCAAGGTCGAAAAAGAAGATGTACGCGCCTAAAATTGTGCGAGCCGGTCGCGACTCAATTCTTGTCATGTTCACTCCGCGTTTTGAAAATTCTTCAAGCACGCCGCAAAGCGAACCTGCGCGGGAGCCGTCAATTTGACAGATAATCAGAACTTTGTCGCCGTCGAAAGTTTCAATGGGCGTAGCGTCGCGCGGGCGATAGCTGATTTCAAAAAAGCGCGTGGAATTATTCGGATTGTCCTGAATATTTTTGGCGGCGATTGCAAGCCCGTTCAATTTGCCGGCGCGTTCAGTGCAGATAGCCGCGCAGAGTTCTTCGGATTCGGCAACGAGTTCAGCGGCGCGAGCGGTTGAAGCCGTCGAAATAATTTCTATGTCGGGGAAATTTTCACGGAGAAATTTTCTGCACTGCGCGAGCGGTTGAGCGTGCGAAAAAATTTTCCGGACGCCCTTAACGTCGACTAGCGGCTTTGTCATTAAGAAATTTTTCACCGGCCAAACGAGTTCGCGAGTTATCGTCAAAGTGTCGCTACGTGCCAGCGTGTCAAGCGTAATGTTTATCGAACCTTCCAGCGAATTTTCTACAGGAACTAAGCCCGCGTCTAACTCTTTTTCCTTGACTGCGCTTATTACGTCGAAAATGTCCGCGCAAATTTCCAGCCTAAAATCTTCCCGCAAGAATTTTTTCAGCCAAAGTGCGGCTTCCTCCGAGTGCGTGCCCTTCGGTCCCAATATTCCTAACGTCTTCATGCCAATCACCTAATCCAATTTCAAATTCATAAGTTCGGGGTAAAGGTCGCCGATTGATTGCGAAAGTTTTTTCGGGCGAAGTAAATCAATTACCGGTTGCATGACGCGGAAAAATTCTTCGTCGTCCTGCAACAAAGTTAAAATTGCGGCAGTATTGGCGGCGTCGGCAAGGGCTGTATGCTCTGTACCTTCAAAGTCGCGATTCATTGCGCCGATTGCGTGTTTAAGCGCAAGGCTTGAATGCAAACCAATTCGGTCATCAAATGCCTTTTGCAAATCCTGCCATTGCCGCTCCAATCTGCTTATGTCGTATTCGGGTATTTTGAGCGTGCACTCGTCCTTGAGTTGGTTTATATCCGAATTGCTCCACGAATAAAGCGTCATATCCCACGTGCCAATCCAATCAATGAAGTTTTGAAAGGCTTCAGGGAAAAGCGGTTTATCGGCGACAGTCTCGTTAGTTATGCCCGTCAATTTCGTAATGTGCTTAGTAATCTCGCCGTAAAGCGGACGAACGTAGCATTGAAATTCGTCGCACTGCTGATAATTATTGTCGAGCTTGACCGCGCCAATTTCTATAATCTCGTCTGTGGTAAATCGTCGAATATCCTTGAACGTTTTGCTGACGGGATTCATTTCCAAATCAATCACAACGTGAATCAAAATTTCAACCTCCCAAAATTTTTTTGAATTATTCTGGTTGACGCTGAAAATTTCCTGCCGCAAAAAATTTTTATTGACATAATTAAAAGTGTGTGATAGTATCTGCCCTGTTATGGACAAAGCTTCATAACAAGAGCGCGGGGTGGAGCAGTCGGTAGCTCGTCGGGCTCATAACCCGAAGGTCGTAGGTTCAAGTCCTTCCCCCGCAACCAAGCTGATGTAGCTCAGTCGGCAGAGCGTATCCTTGGTAAGGATAAGGTCACCAGTTCAATCCTGGTCATCAGCTCCATCGGCGGCATAGCTCAGTTGGCTAGAGCAAGCGGTTCATACCCGCTGTGTCCGCGGTTCAAATCCGTGTGCCGCCACCAATTTTGAGACTTACCGCCCCTGCATAAGGGGCTTTATTCAATTCAAAACTAGGAGGCTAAGCCATGAGGACTAATATTACTTTGTCTTGCACCGTTTGCAAAAATCGCAACTACAGGACCAACAAAAACAAAAAGAATACTCCCGACCGCATCGAAATGAATAAGTATTGCAAGTTCTGCAAAAAGCATACTCCGCACAAAGAGACTAAATAGTTATTAGGTGGTTAGTACTGTCAACCTAACAACTAACTACTAAAACGGAGTGTGAGAGCATTGTCGGAGCAAAAGGGCGAAAAGAAAGGCATTATCCAATTTATCAAGGAAGTTCGCGCCGAGCTCAATAAAGTTTCGTGGCCGACTAAAGACGAACTCATTTCTTATACTGGCGTCGTCGGCTTAGCGGTTGTCATTGTCTGCGCATTGATTTGGGTTTGCGACACGGCGTTTGCGAAATTATTTCGTATCATTCTCGGCTGAAGGGAGATTTTATCATGGAAAAAAGAGTGCCCGAATCGGAGCGCATTTCCGAAAGAGCGTGGTACGTCGTCCATACCTTTTCGGGTTTCGAGAAGAAAGTTAAAGCTACGCTTGAAAGTAAAATCGCCGCACAAGGTCTGGAAGATAAAATTTTTAATGTGATTGTACCCATGCGTGCCGAATCCGAATTCAAGGACGGAAGACGTCGCATAGTTCAAAAGAAAGTTTTTCCCGGCTACGTCCTAGTTGATATGATTGTCAACAATAATACATGGTATGTCGTGCGCAATACGCAAGGCGTAACGGGCTTTGTTGGTTCCGAAAAAGACCCTATTCCGCTTAGCAGGGAAGAGGCAGAAAGAATTTTGACTGAACTTGTCGACGGACGCGCCACCGATAATACTCTCGGCTTCAAAGTCAATGACAACGTGCGAATTATCGACGGCATTTTTGAGAATCGGCTCGCGATTGTCAAAGCTATCGACTCTGAAAAACAACGCCTTAAAGTTTTGGTTGAAGACATGCCGGTTGATTTGGATGTCAGCCAAGTTGAAAAAATCTAGTTCCTGTTGAAAGGGGGTGCAATTATGGCAAAGAAAGTTACTAAGGTTGTTAAACTGCAAGTTCCTGCGGGTAAAGCTACGCCCGCGCCGCCTGTAGGTCCTGCGCTCGGTCAGGCGGGCGTCAATATTATGGCGTTCGTCAAGGAGTTCAATGACCGCACGGCTCAGCAGGCAGGCTTAATTATTCCTGTCGAAATTTCGGTTTACGAAGACCGCTCGTTCACGTTCATAACCAAAACTCCGCCGGCAGCTGTTCTGCTCAAAAAGGCGGCGGGTATCGAGAAAGCTTCTGGCGAACCGAATAAAAACAAAGTCGCAAAACTGCCCCGCGCTAAGGCTCAAGAAATCGCCGAATTGAAGATGAAAGACCTTAACGCCGGTTCAATCGAGGCGGCAACACGCATGATTGAAGGCACTGCGCGTAGCATGGGCATTGAAATTGTTGCTTAATCAAGCAAAGCGGGAGATTTTATCGTTTGTACCGCGAGGAGGAAATTTTTAATGGCAAAGCAAAGTAAGAGATTCCGCGAGGCGCAAGGGCTCATCGAAGACGGCAAATTTTATTCCGTCGACGAAGCCGTTGACCTTGTGAAGAAAACCGCAACAGCGAAATTCGATGAGACGATTGAACTGCATGTTCGCTTAGGTGTCGACCCGAAATACGCTGACCAACAAGTTCGCGGCGCGATTGTTCTGCCGCACGGTATCGGCAAAACTAAGAGAGTTTTAGCATTTGTCGCGGGCGAAAAAGCACAAGAAGCACAAGCGGCAGGCGCAGATTACGTCGGCACTGATGATCTTGTCGCTAAGATTCAAGGCGGCTGGTTCGATTTTGATGTAGCGGTTGCGACGCCCGATATGATGCGCGTTATTGGTCGTCTCGGTAAACTTTTGGGACCGCGTGGACTTATGCCTAACCCGAAACTCGGCACCGTCACTACTGATATTGCTAAAGCTATCACCGAGCAAAAAGCCGGTAAGGTTGAATACCGCACCGACAAGCAGGGCAATATCCACTGCCCCATTGGCAAAAAATCTTTTGAGAGCGACAAGCTCAAAGAAAATTATCAGACGCTGATTGATACTTTGATTCGCGTTAAACCGGCGGCAGCGAAAGGGCAATACATTCGCTCAATCACTCTGGCGGCGGCTATGGGTCCCGGCGTCCCGATTCAAATCTAATCGCCAATTATCAACATAAAAGTAGACCATAGAAAGCAAGTTCGGCACGCCGATTAAAGCACTTGCTCAGGTCGATTGTAACTTTGACATTAAAAGTTCCTTCGATTGCTGTGGTCGAAGGATTTTTTCATTACATTGCGGGAGGTGAAATTTTATGGCAGTTACAAGCAAGGTTACGCCCAAAAAAGAAGCGGTCGTCGCCGAAATCAAAGGCTGGCTGACTTCTGCTAAGGGCGTCGTTTTGACAAGCTACAAAGGGCTTGACGTTGCAACTGATACGCAACTGCGCCGCGAACTTCGTGCGGCGGGCGTTCAATATAAAGTCGTCAAAAATACAATGCTCCGCATTGCGGCAAAACAGGCGGGCATTGAAGGGCTTGACGCTCATCTTGAGGGCACAACGGCTATGGCGTTCGCTGGAGACGCGATTGCGCCGGCGAAAGTTATTTGCGACTTCATTAAGAAAAATAAGCTCGAAGATAAAGGCATTCTGACTATCAAAGTCGGTATGGTCGAAGGCAAAGTTATCGATGAGAAAGGCGTTAAAGCTCTGGCGAATTTGCCGAGCCGCGAGGAACTCGTTGCGAAACTTCTTGGCAGCATGAACGCTCCGATTGCGAATTGCGTTGGCGTCCTCTCTGCTGTTATTCGCAATTTCGTCGGCGTCGTCGATGCTATTCGCGAAAAGAAGGAAAAAGAAGCGGCTTAATCCGCGCGAAGGTTTTTATTTAGAAATTGGAGGCTGAAATAAAATGACTAAAGAAGAAATTATGCAAGCTATTGAAAGCATGACGGTTCTTGAACTTAGCGAACTCGTCAAAGCTATGGAAGAAAAATTCGGCGTATCTGCGGCAGCTCCGGTAGCAGTCGCAGCGGCGGCAGGTCCCGCAGCAGCAGCTGAACCCGAAGAAGAAAAAACCGAATTCGACGTTGTTCTTGCTAACGTTGGTCAGGAAAAAATCAAAGTTATTAAAGCTGTCCGCGAAGCAACCGGTCTCGGTCTTAAAGAGGCTAAAGCACTTGTTGACGGCGCACCCGCTCCCGTCAAAGAAAAAATCTCCAAAGCTGATGCTGAAGCTCTCAAAGCTAAACTTGAAGAAGTCGGCGCAACCGTCGAAATTAAATAATCAAGCGGTCGCTTTAAAAGCGACGGAACAGCGGACGCGCTCTAACGTTGCAATAATTTGGAGTCAGTCGCCGCGTTCATACATTATAAATTTGCAAGCGTATGTAATTTTCTATAAACCCTCGCCCGAAGTTTTGAGCGAGGGAATTTTGTTGGAAAGGTGATTCATCATGCTGAAAGATTTTCTGCCGCCGCATATCTACCGGATTGAAAGCCAGCAAATGTATTTCGACCCAATAAGGAAAAAATATGTGCTCGTGACGCCACGCGAAACCGTTCGCCAGCGCGTGATTCCGTTTCTGCTCCAAGAATTGGAAGTGCCGCCCAAAATGCTCCGTATTGGCGAGAAATTATCCTATTACGGCTTGAATTTCCGTCACAGAGCCGATATTGTCGTTGAAAAATTCGACAGGGAAGAAAAAAACACTCGACCGTTAATGGTGGTTGAGTGTAAATCGTCGGAATTGCCGCTTGAGGAGTCGGCTTTTAATGAAACTTTCGATTATGCGGAGAAATTGGGCTGTGAATATTGTTTGCTGACGAATATAAACGAAACGCACTTTTTCTATCTCGACGCGAAAGAATATATCGAACTGGAAAATTTCCCGACTTATCGCGAAATGATTAGAGAACATCAGCAAAATGCGGACGCAATTTCTTAAAACACCACGCTCCAATTAACATAATTGCCGCCGTCACGAGCCAAAAATATATCGTTAAATGCAAATGCTCCCAGAAAAATTCTTTGTAAATAAAGCTCTGCCGATAACCTTCAACTAAATAATATGCCGGATTTAGCTTTAAAAAGGGCTGAATTTGTTCGGGGATAACGTTTAAATTCCAGAAAATCGGCGTGCCCCAAAAGCCAAATTGCAACATCATCGCGACGAATTGCCCAATATCGCGCATAAATACCGTTAAAGCACTCGTTAGCCAAGAAATTCCCGTCGCTAAACAAATCATCGCGAATAAATAATAAATTATTTGCAGATTGTAAATCGTCGGGAAATAGCCGTAAATCGCGAACATGATAAATAAAACGCCGATAAAAAATCCGTGCACGACTAATGCCGAAATAATTTTGACAATCGGCAAAAGTTCAACGCGAAAAACTATTTTCTTGACTAAAAACGCGCTCTCAATTATGGAATTTGTCGCGCTCTGTATGCTTTCATTGATAAAAAACCAAGGAAACATTCCGCAGACAAGCCATAAAATAAACGGGAAATTATTTACCGGCGTCGATTTAAATCCCACTTGAAACACGAACCAAAATATTAAAACCGTCACTGTTGGCTGAATAAATGCCCATAAAATTCCTAAATATGAGCTGATATATCGCTGTTTAAAGTCGCGCTTCATCATTTGCCATAGAAATTTCCGATTTATTACAATGTCGCGAATTAACCCGAATAAGCCTTTTAAAATCCGCATTTCTTCTACCGTAAATTAAATATTTTGCTAAATGATAGCCTTTTTTGCTTGAAAAATGAGCGTATCAGCACAAAAGCTACTAAAGCGTCTACTGTATCTTGAATGGAAGAATTCAGCGCGATATATTCTATCGGCAAGAATTTTGGCAGTAAGTATATAAGCGGGAGTTGCACTACAAGCGGCGTCAAACTTATAACTAAATTGCGCCATTCGTCCTCTAATGCCGCCATTATTCCGCTTAACCATGTATAAATTCCGACAAATGGTTGCAAAAGAAAATGTAATCGCAAAAACGTTACCATTTCCGGCGTTATTGACTCGTTTTCATCAACAAATATCCGCATAACTTCTTCCGTATAGACCATTAAGCCGATATACATTAAAAAAGTTAAAATCATCGTCAAGAAAAAGCCGTAACGCATGACTTTTAAATAATCGTACTCTTTTTTCGCCCCAAAAAGTCGGCTAATTAAAGGTTGCGTGCCCGTGTCTAATCCATTAAGAGGAAGGAAAATAAAAGTAAAAACTACATTTGAAATCGTCACTGCAGACAGTAAAAATTTTGCATTATAGCTCAAAATTACCGCGTTGGTGCAGTATTCAATTAAAAATATCATAAAAGTTCCTACTGCAAAGCCCGCGCCAACTTTGAATTCTAGAATAATATATTTTAAACTCGCTAAACCCCATGAAGTAATAAATTTCTGTTTTGAGTGGTGGAAATACCAATAAGCAATCACGGAGCCTAAAACTTGTGTTAATAATGTCGCAAACGCCGCGCCATTAATGCCCCAACCAAATAAAATTATAAAAATCGCGTCCAAAATTACGTTTGCCAATGACGTTATTCCGACAAAATAAAAGACGTGAGTCGGCTTATCTATGCAACGCATGAACGCGCCCGTTAAATAAACCGCTGTAATGAAGGGAAGACCGCATAAGGTAATTCGTAAAAAAGAAACTGCTAAATCAGCAATGTGATATTCTTCGGGACTATCAGCCATAAAATGAAGTATCGGTTCAATAAAAATATTGCCGATAATCGCTAAAATTACACCTATAATTGCCGCGCAAACGTAATTTGTGCGCATAATTTTTTCGGCAAGTTCCCTAGTTCCCTTACCAAATTTTTCTGAGACGATTGCGCTACCGCCCGTTTCAAAAAGCACGCCCACAGAATTAATAACTATTGTAATCGGAAAAATTAAGGCCATTGCCTCTAAACCTTCTGTCCCGACCCAGTTTCCGATAAAAAAACTGTCCGTCGTCGTGTAAATAGAAGTTGCGACTAGTGCGGCGAATGTCGATCCGCCATACTTAAGAATCTCGCCGATTACTGAGAAAAAATCATTTTTCAAAACTCAGTCCTCCACGTTGAAAATCTGAATAAAGCCCGTCATATCTAAAACTTCGCGAACTTGCTCGCAGATATTTTTAAGCGTCATATTTCCGCCTTGAGCGCGGATTTTTTTCATTGCCGCAATCAAAATCCTCAAGCCCGAAGAAGAAATATATTCCAGCCCGTCCAAATCGAATACAGCATTATTTACGCCGTCAAGCATGGATAAAATTTCATTCTTAGCAGAATTCGCCGTGTTGGTGTTGAGCTTGCCCGAAAGTTTTACCGTCAAATTATTCCCGTCGCGTTCGGAAGAAATTTTCACGTCGCGAACTTCGGCGGGATTATAAACCACGTTGTATTTCTTCAGCATGACAAGCGGCGATAAATGCTCCTTGAAAAAGCGCAAATTTTCTTCGCCGACGTCGTCCATAATATTTTCCGTCAAAATGCCGCGCTCCAAATTGAGTTTCGCTTCGTACCAGTAAGCAAATTGATTCGCGCCGGTAAAATTGTAATCAGCCTTCGCAAAGGGCGCGATTGAGTGCGTCTCGTCAATTTGTTCGTTCAAACAGTAAGCGACAATCTTTCCGTCCACGCGCACCACAAAGCCATAAAGATTTTTCAGCTCGTCCCAATGTTCAAGCGCGTACAAAAAATTATCGTTGTCATCTTCTGCAAATTCTACGTTGTCGACGCGCTCTTTAAGGTCGTTTTCCGCTCCAATATGAAACTGCCACAACTCGTTAAAAATTTCCGGCTTAAGCTCCTCAATCGTGTAATTATATTTTTTCTCAAAAGCGTTTTTGGCGTTGCGAATGCTTTTAAACTTTTTGCCCGAAAGATTTTCCATGCGGTCGAGATACAAAATATAATCCCAATAATCGCGGTTTTCTTCGACTTCAATCGCCTCGCCGAGTTCGCGTTGCCAAATTTTAATCAAATACTCCGGCACGAAATTAAAAACGGTACCCTTAGGCACATGCGCCGCAAAAACTTTTTTCCAGTCGATTCCGTCCCAGTCGCCGAGCGGTACGGCCCAAAATTCCATATCGCCAAAAGAAAATTTTTGCCAGCAAAGATTATCGACGTAGGCGCGCTGAACATTATTCTTTTCCTTAGCGGCGAGAGTCAGCGTCGGCGAAACGTTGGACGGAATCTGAATGCAGCGGCAAAGATAATCCAGATAGCGTTCGTTGTCGGTGACGTCAAAGTCTTGAAAATTAATCATTGCCCTAATTCCTTTCTTGCGTTTTGTTGTAATTCATAAAGTTTACTCATAGCCTCAATCGGTGTCAAGCTGGGCACGTCTAGCGCGAGCAAATCTTTCAGCGCGTGCGAAGCGAATAAATCGGGCTGTGCGGCTTTTTTATTTACTACGGGGCGAACCGGTTCCGCATTTTCCATTGACTTTAAAATTTCTTCGGCGCGTTTCATAACTGCTTTTGGAAGTCCCGCTAGTTTTGCTACTTGTATTCCGTAAGATTTATCTGCGCCGCCCGGCTTGATTCTGCGCAGGAAAATAACTTCGTTGCCGCGCTCCTTGACTGCTACTGAAAAATTTTCAATCCGCGAAGAATTATCCGCTAAATCGGTTAGCTCGTGATAATGCGTGGCGAAAAGCGTTTTGGCGCAAATTTTTTTGTCAATAAATTCAATGACTGCGCGGGCTATGCTCATGCCGTCGAAAGTGGAAGTGCCGCGCCCGACTTCGTCAAGAATAATCAAGCTATTTTCGGTCGCGAAAGTCAGAATCTGCGCAACTTCATTCATTTCAACCATAAATGTTGATTGCCCGCTGACAAGGTCATCACTTGCACCGATTCTGGTAAAAATTCTGTCAACAGGGGAAATATTCGCGCTTGCGGCAGGGATAAAACTTCCGGCTTGCGTCATCAAAGTCAAAAGCGCAACTTGCCGCATATAAGTCGATTTGCCTGCCATATTCGGACCGGTGATAATCATTAGGGCGCAACGATTCGGAGCAAGGTTAGTATCGTTGGGAACGAAAAGACTGCTCGTCAAAATTTTTTCAACTAGAGGATGCCGCCCGTCGCGAATTTCGATTTTGCCGTCGATGTTTAAGTCTGGGCGCGAATAGTTATTCATGTAAGCGGCTTCAGCAAGGCTGGCGATAACGTCAATGACGGCGATACGCTTAGCAGTATCCTGGATTTGCGGCAGGCGCGATTTAATGCGGTCGCGGACTTTGCAGAAAATATTGTATTCGATATTAACGATTTTTTCCCGCGAGCCTAAGAGCTTAGTTTCAAATTCGCGCAACTCGTCAGTAACGTAGCGTTCGGCATTAGCAAGCGTCTGCTTCCTGACATAATCTTTTGGAACTTTACTTGCACTACCTTTGCTAACTTCGATATAGTAGCCGAAAACGCGATTGAATCCGACTTTCAAGGCGCGAATGCCCGTTTTCGCTTTTTGTTCCGTCTCGAAATTTTGCAGAAAACTTTTGTTATCAGTAAAGTAACTGCGCGTTTCGTCTAATTCCGCGTCGTAG
The DNA here is from genome assembly GCA_002448305.1 of Selenomonadales bacterium UBA7018. Classification (GTDB taxonomy): domain Bacteria; phylum Bacillota; class Negativicutes; order Selenomonadales; family Selenomonadaceae; genus Quinella. The sequence goes on along the minus strand of DJWY01000030.1, from coordinate 24,955 downwards.
CCCGAATTAATCATGCCGCCATCGCGAACGGAAGGAGGCGCATTTTCGCTGATAGCCTTATCGATAAGGGCGGCTTCGTCGGCGAAATTTCCTAGCCCGTCGCGGCAAGCAATTAAAATATCACTGGTGACGCCTTTTAGAGTTTCAGCGATTGTCGGCAGGGCGAACATTGAAATTTTTATAGCGGTTAGGTCGCGGGCATTAGCCGAACCGACTTCAATTTTAGTCATAAGCCTTTCAAAGTCGCGGATATTTTTGAGAGCCTCGCGCAGACTTTGGCGCACGTTAAAATTCTTGAAAAGTTCCTCGACAGAATCAAGACGGCGATTTATGGCGGTAATGTCTGCAAGCGGACTTTCAAGCCATTTACGGAGCAAGCGATTGCCTAAAGGCGTTTTAGTGTAATCGAGCACGTCGAAGAGCGTATTTTTTTTGGAGCCGTCGCGCAGGTTGCGAACGATTTCGAGATTTTTAAGGGCGGTCGCGTCAAGAATCAGATGATTAAAAGAATCAAGGCGCGTCAACTTGGAAATATGGTTTAAATCTGTGCGTACGGTTTTATGAATGTAGCTTAGGAGATTTTCGACGGCAAGAGCGGCAATCTGCGCGGTTGGGATTTGGCTTTCGTCGAAGTGTTGCGCGGAAAAATTTTGTTCGGGAATATCTTCAATTTCGGCGGTCGTGAAGGAGCAATTATCCAATTTGAGTTCAGCAAAACTTTTAAGTTGCTTGACGAATGGCAAGTTGGCGGGGATTAAAATTTCGTGCGGATTAAGGCGGTAGAGTTCGTCTAAGAGATTTTGAATTTGATTCTGCCCGTCGTAAAGGGAATAGAAAAATTCGCCGGTAGAAATATCCGCACCGGCAAGCGCGATTTGTTCGTTTTGCTCCAGAATCAACGCAAGATAATTGTTGTTGACGTTGGAAAGTGAATCTTCAGTTAAAATTGTGCCCGGCGTCACGATTTTAGTTAGGGCGCGTTCGGTCAAACCTTTAGCTTTCGGGTCTCCGATTTGGTCGACGATAGCGACGCGAAAACCTTTGGCAACGAGTTTTTGCAGATAATTTTCGACAGCATGAGCCGGAACGCCGCACATAGGGACGCCTTGCCTTTGAGTAAGCGTCAAGCCAAGTGCATTGGACGCGGTGATTGCGTCGTCGTTAAACATTTCAAAGAAATCGCCGAGCCTAAAGAATAGCAATTCGTCGGGGTGCTGTGATTTTTCTGCCTGATATTGTTCCATCATTGTTAAATTTTTTTCGTTCAAGTCCTCACCTCTGAAATGCAATTAGGAATTAGGAATTAGGAAGTAGGAGTTAGGAATTATAAATGCATAGTGGAATAATTTTTCAACTGCAGTTTATCACCTTGCGCCGCCAATGTCCAAAAAAAATCCCCGATTGCGGGGAAAATTTTAGTTTAGCTTGTGCGAATGAGTTTAGCGGTAAAAAATCCGTCGGTATTGGTGACGTGCGGAAGAAGTGTTTTCATTTCGACGAGCTGAAAATTTTCGTGCGTGGACAAGAAAGTTTCGACGACATTTTGATTTTCGCGGCGAATGATAGTGCAAGTGCTGTAAAGCAAAGTTCCGCCGGGCTTGAGGGCTTTAGCCGCGCTGGAAAGAATTTTTAACTGGAGTTCGGGCAAAATTTTAATTTCGTCTGGATTTTTCTTCCAACGCAAATCAGCTTTTCTGCGCAGGACACCTAAGCCGGAACAAGGCGCGTCGACTAAAATTTTATCAACCTGCGCGGGGAATTTATCGCCAATCTTACGGGCGTCAATCGCGAGCGGTTCGATAATTGTAATGCCGAGCCGTTCAGCGTTTTGGCTAATGTGCTTTAGCTTTTTTTCGTGAATATCGGCGGCAATGATTCTTCCGCGATTTTGCATGAGTTCGGCAAGATGAGTAGCTTTACCGCCTGGAGCCGCGCAACAATCGATAACGAAATCGCCCGCCGCAGGATTTAAAATTCTAGCCGCCGTCATTGAGCTTTCGTCCTGAACTTGGCAGAGACCTGCGCGGAGATTTTGGAAATCGTCAAGCGCACTATGACCGTAACAAATAATTCCTTCGGGCGCAATCGTTGAAGGTTCAGTTTTAAAGCCAAAAGTTTTCAGCGCGTCCAAAAGATTTTCGCGAGTAGTTTTAAGCGTATTTGTTCGCAAGCAAAGTGGCGGATTAGTGTTATCGAAGTACAAAATTTTTCTAGTCGCATCAAGTCCGAATTCATCAACGAAAAGTTTCACGAGCCATTCGGGGTGAAAAGTCCGCAACGCTAAGGAAGTTATATCGTTGTCTGTCGGAAAATCTGATTTACGCTGTTGCCTGACAGCCGAGCGCAAAACGCCGTTGACGAATTTTGACGCGCCAATCCCGCAAAAACTTTTCGACAGCTCAACTGATTCATTAACCGCCGCCGAGTTCGGCACTCTATCCAAGAAAAAAATCTGATAGAAGCCGACGCGCAGGACAGCTAAAGTTTTATCATCGACTTTGCTAAGCGGACAACGCAAATATTTTGCAATTTTCCAATCGAGCGATGCGCCCGCCTTGACCGTGCCATAAACTAATTCCGTACAAAATTTTCTATCGAGGTCGGAAAATTTTTCATTGCGAATAGTCTGCGCAAGTTCAATGTTAGCCCACGCGCCTTTCGCCGTCACGTTGTAGAGAATTTTAGTTGCTGCCAATCTGACATTATCCAAAAAATTTCCTCCTATTACGAAAAAAACCGGACTCAACGTCCGGCAAGAATTCATTTTGAAATTGCCTCAAGAATACCGTTTACGAATCGCCCTGAATCGTCGGTGCCGTATTTTTTCGCCAATTCGACCGCCTCATTTATGACGATACCTTTTGAGATTGTCGGCTCGGCGAATTTCATTTCATACACCGCCAGCCGCAAAATATTTCTGTCGACCGCCATTATTCGCGACAGTTGCCAGCCCTCTTTCAAATGCGAAATTATAACCGCGTCAATTTCTGCAAGCTTAGCCCGCGTTCCCTTAACCGAAACTTCAATGTAAGCTAAATCTTTTTTGCTCGTCAACTTAGGCTCATCATCAAACATAGTGTTGATTGCAAGTTCTTCGTAAGTTTCGCGCTCTTCGCCTTCCGCCGAATTGAAATCGAGCTGAAATAACGCCTTAAATGCTGCTTCTCGTGCAAGTTTGCGACTCATAAATCATTCCTCTAAAATTTACCAACGTTGAATTTTTTCGGGCAAAACTTCGTCCAACTTATGGAGAAGTTTTTCGACTAAATCATCTTTGCTATCGAAGCGCGAGCCGATAAACAGCCCAATCACTCCGCATAAACAAATAAAAATCGTATTGAAAAAACCAACAGCCAAAATCAAACCGCCCGCAATAAGTCCCGTGACAAAGCCGACTTTCCTAGTGCGGTGCGACTCGAAAAGGTCGATAACAAAATTTTTGACTGCATCGAGCATAGCCTCACCGCCTACCTAACGCGCCGCTTTTTGGGAACGATTACTTGCGCGATTTCTTTGACTTTGACATCAACCGGCACATAAAATTCTAGCTGCAAATTTTCTCTCAACGCGGCATTAATTGCTTTATCGACTGTTTCGCTGATTCGCGGCGCGGAATATCCTTCCAATAAAATTACCGACAAGCTAATTTTCATCGGGTTTGCTTCGGAAAATTTTTCTACCCAAAGTTCCGATTCTTGAACGCCTTCGACGGAATTTAATGCACGCTTAGCAATTTTTTCGACGACCGCGAACTCTACCCGAATTAACCCGAAGTCCGTTTTCTTCAACAAAAATTCTCCGCTTGAACTACGAGCGAATTTAACAGCCGTAGCAGGTACTGAAAAAATTTTCTTGATAATATTCTTAAACATATCCGCACCTCAAACGACGCGCTTATCGCGCTCAATAATTGCATGAGTAATTTCGTTGACCTTGACTTCAATGGGCACGTTTTCAAGTTCTAAAGCCGTCTGCAAAGCGTCATTGACTGTTGCCGTGATATTTTCGCTGACACGCGGAGCCGAAAAGCCTTGACTTAAAATTATCGCCAATCGAACTTTTATAGGAACTTCGCCGTCTTGCCGATAAACCGACGCTTCAGCCGCTCGCACGCCTATAACCGTTACCGCCGCTCTCTCAACTACACCCACAATCGCCGGTACTGTAACTTTAACTTCGCCGGGTTTGCCTATTTCTAAATGAACGTCGCCCGATATTAGCGACATGCCTTTATCAGACCGCCGAGAAAATATTCCCGTCAAAAGTATCAAGCTTGCTAGTGCCATAACTGCTAAGCCCGCTAAAGTTTCTTGCCGTCCGACTATGTTATTCAATTCTTTTTGCCAGACAGCTACTGGTATGAAGTCCAAGCACACGCCCGCGCAGATTACCAACGCTACCAGCACCGCCAGGACGTAAAAAAGTAATATAAGGCGTCTTAATATCCCCATAACACTTTTTCACCTCCCGACGACGTTAAAACTTCTTTTTTCAATGGACGCGAGTCTCTTCGGTTTTCTCTTCTTCTTCGGGGAAGCTGACGCCCTGCACGTGAACATTGACTTCGACGACCGCCAAGCCCGTCATTGTCTCGATAGCGCGTTTGATATTCTCTTGCGCCGCCAAAGCAACATCGGGAATTCTCGCACCGTATTTGACGATAATGAAAAGGTCGATAGCTGCTTCGCGCTCGCCGACTTCGACTTTGACGCCTTTAGAAAAGTTTTTGCGTCCGAGCATTTCAGCAATGCCGCCGACAACGCCGCCGCTCATACCCGCGATACCGTCAATTTCCGTCGCCGCAAGTCCAGCAATGATACTTACGACTTCGTCAGCAATCTTTATCGCGCCAAGTCCCGCATCGTTTTTCACCAAATCTTTTTCTTCCGCCATTATGGAAAACCTCCTCTTTAAGCTGTGGCATGCACCACTTTTTCTAAATTATTCGCCGCATTATTAAATTCCCCTGCCGCTCAAAAAAATTTCTTGATTGTCGTGACGGAATTTTTATCGGCGTGTTCAAGGTAATATTTTTCATCGGCGGGCAATTTGTCATAATCAAAATACCAAGGCAAATGATAAGCTTGCAAGTCGCCGGTCGTACGCAGAGAAAATCGTAAGCTGTAATGACGGACGTTTGAATAAAGTGCGAAAGTCGTATCAACCTGCGCGGAGTAAAGATTATCGCCAATCCGCGTATTATCATAAAAATTAGTTTCAAAGTTTTGAATGCGCTCGCGGTCGAAGAAAGTTATATCGTTGTAGACCAAGCCGAGTCCAACTTTTCGGATTTCGTGATTGCTGTCCAAAATTTTTATCAGCCGTTTGATAAAATCTTTTGGGCAAGCTTCAATAGGCAAAATATCGGGGTCGGTGTAGACATAAGGCGTTGCGATTTTCAAAGTTTCAAGGACGCCTGACAGCCACAAAGCTTTATAGCCCAGATTTTTTCCGAGCCGAATAATTTTTAGCCGCGAATCTCTTTCAAGGGCGGAATAATATTCCAGCAATGGCGGATAAGTCGAATTATTGTCTAGGATAATTAACTTGCGGTAGCCAGCGTTAAGGAGCCAACCAATTAATTTTTTCATGACGCCGAGCCTGTCGCGAGCATTTATGAAAATGGGAACGTCGCGCCAATGCGGGAAATTCCACAGGCTTGAAAGTTCAAGAATAATTTTATTCGAGCCGCGCCGCATAAGTTCGAGATTTTTTTTGACTTCGGGGAAATCAGCTTTAATCATCAAAACTTTTTCGTAAAGCTCTGCCGCCGTTTGAAAATCTCCGAGCAAAGCCAGACAATTCGCTCGATAAAATAAGCTTAACTCGTCTAAGTCGTTCCATTGCGTATAGCGATTTTGTTCGTAGACGTTGAAAATTTTCAGTGCTCGCGGATAATCGCCCGTAGCGTAAAGCGTTCTGCTGAGCAGATAATAAAGATAAAAATAGCCGCCCGAAAAATTCCCGCTGTAAAGCGCAAGCAGGTACATATAAAATTTTGCTTTATCGGGCTTTCCGCTCAAAAGTTTCGTTGCTTGATAAATCATAACGTTTATGTGCGCGCCGATATATTTTGCGGTCGGCGGGATTTCGTCGGCTCTGCCAGCTTTAGCGAGTGCGCCGCAATGTTCGTGAACCTGCGCGATAATGTCGCTAAGCTTTTCAAAGTCGTCAGCCGCTTGAGCCGCTTTGAAGTCGGTAAAAATTTTTTCAAAGTCCATATTGTCACCTTCAAAAAAATAGAGCGCGTCTTCGGAATTGAAGTTGCGCTCTTTTTATTTGTAAGAAAATTATCAGCCGAGAATTACAAGCGATTCATGAGCCTTGACGCTTTGACCAGCCGCGACGTTGAATTTCTTGACGGTGCCGTCAACGTCGGCGGTGATTTCGTTCTGCATTTTCATAGCTTCGAGAATCAAAAGGACATCGCCGGCTTTGACTGCTTGACCTTCAGCGGCGACGAGTTTAATAACTTTGCCGGGCATCGGGGCATCAACGGAATGTTCGCCTGCGCCCGCCGCAACTTTCGCTGCAGGAGCGGGAGCCGCCGCTTTGGGAGCCGGAGCCGGTGCAGGGGCTGCTTTCGGAGCCGGAGCCGCTTTGGGTGCGCCGCCCGCCGCTTTTACTTCTTCTACTTCGACCTCATAAGTCGTGCCGTTTACAGTGACGTTGAATTTTTTTGTTGCCATTGAAATTTTACCTCCGATTTATCTTTTGATTTTAGACGCTAATGCCCAAGTCTCACTGCGTTTGATTTTAACAGAGACGACTTTACCGCCGCCGCACATTGACTGAACCGCCGCCGTGATTGCCGCGATAATTTCGGGTTTAACTTTTTCAGTCACGGGAATTCCTCCTTCTATCAATTAGGAATTTGGAATGTGGAATTAGGAATTAATTTCGCGTTCCATTCCTCATTCCTAATTTCTAATTCATAATTCCTAATTGCTTTTTAAAGCGGAATATTTCCATGTTTCTTAGCGGGACCGACTTCGCGCTTACTGGCAAGAGCATTTAACGCGGTAATAACGAGCGGGCGAGTTTCCTTAGGCTCAATAACCATATCAGCATAACCGCGTTCCGCCGCCTTGTAAGGAGTCGCGAACTCTTCGACATATTCGGCGGTCTTTTGGTCTTTATCGGGGTCTTTGCGGAAAATGATATTCGCCGCGCCCGCAGGTCCCATAACCGCAATTTCAGCGGAAGGCCACGCCATAACTTGGTCGGCTCCCAACTCACGACAGCACATAGCGATATAAGAGCCGCCATAAGCTTTGCGCGTGATAACCGTAACTTTCGGAACAGTCGCTTCGGAATAAGCGTAAAGCATTTTCGCGCCGTGACGAATTATCCCGTTATATTCTTGGTCGACGCCAGGCAGGAAGCCGGGAACGTCAACGAGATTAACGAGCGGCAGGTTAAATGCGTCGCAAAAACGAATGAACCGCGCAGATTTATCCGAAGCGTCAACGTCGAGACAGCCCGCCATAACTGCCGGCTGATTCGCGATAATGCCAACGCTACGTCCGCCGAAACGCGCAAAGCAGGTTATAATATTCGTGGCGAAGTGTTGATGAACTTCGTAAAATTCGCCGTTGTCGACAATCATGCGAATAACTTCTTTCATGTCGTAAGGCGCATTGGGATTGTCGGGAATAATCGTGTTCAACTCTTCGTCTTGGCGGTCGGGGTCGTCGTCGGTTTCGACAAGCGGCGCGTCCTCAAGATTATTGCTGGGCAGGAAACTGAGCAAATAGCGAATTTGTTTAATGCAGTCTTCTTCATCTTCCGCCGCGAAATGTGCAACGCCAGAGCGTGTGTTATGCGTCATTGCGCCGCCGAGTTCTTCGGCAGTAACTTCTTCCGCCGTGACGGATTTAATAACCGCAGGACCGGTAATAAACATTTGGCTAGTATTCTTGACCATGTAAATAAAATCGGTGATTGCAGGGGAATAAACCGCGCCGCCCGCGCAAGGTCCCATGATAACCGAAATTTGCGGAATAACGCCGCTAGCCGCCGTGTTGCGGAAGAAAATTCCCGCGTAACCGGAAAGTGCGTCGACTGCCTCTTGAATGCGTGCGCCGCCAGAATCGTTAATGCCGATAAGCGGTGCGCCCATTTTCATTGCTAAATCCATAACTTTCCAAATTTTATGCGCGTGCTTTTCGCCGAGACTGCCGCCCTCAACCGTGAAGTCCTGCGCAAATGCGTAAACTAAACGCCCGTCAACAGTGCCGTAGCCCGTAACGACGCCTTCGCCGGGCAGGTCTTTTTTGTCCTGTCCAAAATTGGTGCAACGGTGCTTAACGAACATATCGAGTTCAACGAAAGTTCCTTCGTCGAAAAACATATCAATACGTTCGCGAGCCGTCATCTTGCCTTTTTCGTGCTGTTTATCAATTCGAGACTTGCCGCCGCCTTGAAGGATATGTTCCTTCTTGGAATGCATTAAGTCAATTTTCTCTTGAACTGTCGCCATAAAATTTTCTCCTATTTCTTATTTAATCGGTTGGCAAAGCTCCAAAAGGACGCCGTGAGTTGCTTTGGGGTGAATGAACGCAATCATCTTGCCGCCTGCGCCCTTGCGCGGTTTTTCGTCGATAAGCTTAACGCCCTTTTCTTTAAGGTCAGCCAATGCCGCTTCCAAATCGTCAACGAGCAATGCGATATGCTGAATTCCACCGCGCCCGCCGTTTTTCTCCATGAATTTTGCAATCGGGCTGGATTCTTCGGTTGCAACGAGCAATTCGATTTCGCTACCGTTAGGCGTCGGATAAAAGCCCGTCGTAACTTTCTGTTCGGCAACGGTTTCTGCGCCGGTCGCTTTCAAGCCGAGCAATTCCCAGAATGCGCCGACTTCTTCCAAATCTTTTGCCGCTATGCCAATGTGGTCTACTCCAAGAACTTTGAACATTTCGTTAAAACCTCCTAAAATCAATTATGAATGAGGAATTAGGAATGGTTGTTGCTTTTCATTTCACATTCCTCATTCCAAATTCCTAATTGCCTTTTAAACTTCTCTGAAAATTTTTACGCGAGTGCCGGTCGGGACTTTGTAAAGCGGTTCCGGTTCTTCCAACTTTTCGCCGAAAACGAGTTGCGCGACTAAATCCCAACTGTCAGGCAGGTCGAAAACTTGTCTAATGGGCTGGTCAATCAGCGGGTTAAAGTGCTGAAGGTTCGCGCCAAGCCCTAAATCTTCAAGAGCCGTCCAAATTGCGAATTGCAACATGCCGTTAGCCTGCATAGCCCAGCCGGGCAAATTGTCCCTGTATTCGGGGAGTTGGTCTTGCATAGCTTTAATCATGTTGCTTGATTCAAAGAAAAGAATCGTGCCGTAAGCCGCCTCGAAAGCGTTGAGTTTAGCTTCAAGCGTAGCGAATTTGAGCGGCGGAAGAGCGGATTTAAGTTCGCCGCGTGCGATATTCCAAACGTTTTCATGATGGTCAAGCATTGTCACGACGACGCGAGCCGATTGCATATGGAACGGCGACGGCGTGTCTTTAGTCATGCGCTCAACTGTCGCGATTATTTCCGATTGCAGAACCGGAATTTCTCTGCCGAGCTTGTAAATTGAACGGCGGCTTTTTACTGCCTCTTGATAAGTTTTCATCTTAATTTCTCCTTACCACTTAACCCCTATTTATAATTTAAATATCTTTTACTTTTGCGCCCCCATAGCGATTGCCGGATTAATCCAATTTCCGTTTGAATCGTAGCTCATCATGCGATTTTTTATCGCCTGCGAATTGGTATAAGCAATGCCATTGCCCGCCGATTGCTCCATTGAAGAAATAACAACTTTATAAGCCTTGCTGTTGGTGTCTATTCCAGCGTCCTGCAATTTTTTTATGCCAGCTTTGCTTTTAATCGATTCGCCTTGCATTTGCCGAATAAAATCGCTTACGTCCCTAACCATTAACATAAAAACTCCTCCTTGAGTAAATTTGCTCCTGCCGTATCAGATTTATTTGCGCATATCTCCTGTCTCAAGGAAGCG
>DJWY01000030.1:0-14832 GCA_002448305.1 Selenomonadales bacterium UBA7018 | reverse complement strand
TTCGTGGCGGCAAGTGCGCGTTCGTAATAGTCAAGCAACATCGGGCGATAATCCGGATGAGCGCATTTGTTAATAACTTCCAAAGCGCGAGTTCTAGGCTCAAGCCCGCGCAGGTCGGCAATCCCGTATTCGCTGATAATAACGTCAACATCGTGTTCGGTATGGTCAATATGCGAGCACATAGGAACGACCGAACTAATTTTGCCGCCCTTAGCCGTCGAAGGTGTATAGAAAATCGTTAAGTAAGCGTTGCGGGCAAAATCGCCACTGCCGCCAATGCCATTCATCATTTTTGTGCCGGTGACGTGCGTTGAGTTAATATTTCCGTAAATGTCGACCTCAAGCGCGGTATTCATAGCGATGACGCCGAGACGGTGCACGACTTCGGGAGAATTGGAAACTTCTTCGGGGCGGAGCAAAATATACTTGCGGTATTTGTCGATACCTTTATAAAATCTGTCCATGCCGGCGGGCGAAGGACTAAACGCCGTGCCGCTTGCGAATTTCAATTTGCCCGCGTCGATAAGGTCAAGCATTGCGTCCTGAATAACTTCGGTGTAAACAACAAGGTCGCTCATATCGCCTTCGACGAAACCTTCAAGCACAGCATTTGCAACGTTGCCGACGCCAGATTGAAGCGGAAGAAGTCCTTTAGGCATACGACCGGCTTTAATTTCGGCTTTAAGGAATTCGAGCGTAAACGCCGCCATTTTCTTTGAGTTCTCGTCAATCGGCGAAAGGTCGCGCGTATGGTCTTTCACGTCGCAGGGAACGATAAATTTAATTTTGTCGGGCGTGCAAGGGATATACGGCGTGCCGATTCTGTCATCAGCGTGAACAATCGGAATTGGCAAACGGTTAGGCGGGTCAAGCGGAATGTATACGTCGTGCATACCTTCAAGCTCAAGCGGTTGCGTGGTGTTGATTTCGACAACGACAACGTCCGCGCTTTGAACGTAACTTGCCGCATTGCCCAGCGACGTCGTCGGGATTAAATTTCCTTCTTCGGTTATGGCGCAAGCCTCAACCAATGCAAAATCAATTTTCTTTTTCATAAAGCCCGTGCGGGTGAGTTGCGCACTTTCGCTAAGGTGCAAGTCGAGATAATCAACAGTGCCGTCGTTGATGAGCGGGCGGAGTTTGCTATCAGTCTGATAGGGCAGGCGTTGTTTAATGCCTTTGACTTCAGCAAGTGCGCCGTCGAGTTCGGGACCGGTTGAAGCTCCCGTCCAAATGTTGACTTGGAAGGGTTCTTTCTTCATGCGTTCGGCGAGCGCGAGCGGCACTGCTTTTGGATAAGCCGACGCCGTAAAGCCGCTACAACCAATCGTCCAGCCAGGTTGAATCCAATTTGCTACTTCCTCCGCGCTGACAATTTTGCTAAGCAAATCTTTGTTGCGCACTCTGTCGGTAATATCAATCATTAAAATCCTCCTTTGCATAATCACAAATTATAATAATTCTTGAATCGATTTATCCGAAGTTTAACACGTAGACAATTCAAAATCAACTGCTACACAAAAAAATCCCAACCGAAGTCGGGACTAAAATTTTTTATAAGCTGATATTTATTTTCTAACGAGATTGGAGCCGCTGATTTTGTAGGAATAGCCGTTGACTTTAAAGTTAGTCGCAGAGAAATCTTTCAGCGTGATTGCGTTTGCAGTATTGCCAACTTTGAAAGAAATTTCGCCCTTATCTTGATTATAAGACGCGGAGAAATCGCCGGTAATTAAAAGCATGTCGTCATCTTCAAAGCCGTAAATGACATCTTTGCCTTCGCCCTTGAAGTAAAGGAAAGTATCGGCTCCGGCGTTGCCCCAAAGGGAATCGTTGCCCTTGCCGCCGTCGAGCGTGTCATTGCCTTCACCTGCACCGCCGTAAAGTTTATCGTTGCCGGCGTTGCCTCTTATGTAGTCGTTACCTTCTGCGCCGGAAATTGCGTCATTGCCGGAACCGCCCCAAATTGTATTGTCAAGCGCGTTGCCCTTAATCGTAATGGCTTTGGTGCGTTTCGAGGCGTTGACGGTCTTAATGACAGAGTTTAACTTTACAGAAGCTCTATTTCTATTGGTTAAAGTTAGACTTGTCTTAGCAGTGCTTACTTTTCTGCCTTCAATGTAAAGGTCAGTCATTGTCGCCGCACCGACCAAAGTAATTTTGCCTTTACCGACTGTCAAAATTAAATCGTCGCCGCTTTTTGTGGAAGAATAAGTTCCGTTGCCGTCGCCAATTTCCAACGTGTCAGCCGCGCTCAGTCCTTCGACGCGGTCGTTGCCGTCGCCAGATTTGTATTTGTACAAAACATTACTTCCGGTGATTTCAATGGAGTCATTGCCTGCACCGCCATTAATTGTTACGCGGTCGCCGCCGTGATAAATGTAATCGTTGCCCAAGCCGCCGTCGATTGTCACGGAATCGCCGGTGTTGTAAATGGAATCATTGCCTTTTGTGCCGCTGACTAAAGTACTATAGTCACTGTTGTTAATGACTGCAAAGCGTTGGAGGTCAAAAATTTTCTCGTTCATGGAAAGCCATCTCCCTTTTTGAATTTGCTTTATTGTACACCCCCCCCCACGCAGCTTGTCAAGAACTCGGCGCACAAAAATTAAAAGGAAATTCTGCAGGCGCGTTGAAAATATTCGCAGTAAAATTTTTAAGGGAGTTTGATTTGCCATGAACAATCAATTTCATATTCTAGCCGCCGACGGCATTGCTAACGAAGGTATAGAACTGCTTAGGAAAAATTTCGACGTTGAAGTCCGCGATAAAATTTCTCACGAAGAACTTTTGGAAGTCATTCCGAAATTCGACGCGCTGATTGTCCGTTCTGCCTCCAAAGTTACTGCCGACGTTATCGAACGTGCCACGAACTTAAAAATAATCGGGCGTGCCGGCGTCGGCGTCGACAATATCGACATTCAAGCCGCAACCGAACGCGGAATTATCGTTATAAATTCCCCCGACGGCAACACTATCGCTGCGACTGAACATACTTTCGCCATGATGCTCGCTGTCAGCCGCAATATTCCGCAGGCTAATCAAGTTATGCATAGCGGCGGCTGGGATAGGAAAAAATTTGTCGGCGTCGAGCTTAGAAATAAAACGCTGGCGATTATCGGGCTTGGCAAAATCGGCGCGGGCGTCGCCAAACGTGCGCAATCCTTCGACATGAACGTTATCGCTTACGACCCCTTTGTCAGTGCCGAACGCGCTAAAAATCTCGGCGTCCAACTCGTCAATCTCGAAGAAATTTTCCGCCGCGCAGATTTTATTACTGTCCATATGCCGCTGACTAATTCTACTCGTAATATGATTTCGCTTGCCCAAATGCGCACTATGAAACCGACTGTCCGCTTGATAAATTGCGCTCGCGGCGGCATTATCAACGAAAATGATTTAGCAACCGCCCTTCAGGAGAAAATTATTTCGGGCGCGGCTATCGACGTTTTCGAGAACGAACCGCTTGCAGAAAATTCGCCGCTTAGAAATTTGCCCAATATAATTCTGACGCCGCATTTGGGAGCCTCTACCGTTGAGGCGCAAATTGGCGTTTCAGTCGACGTTGCAAAGGGAATTATCGACGCCCTTAATGATAGACCAGTCGCGACCGCCGTCAACCTTCCGCATATTCCCAGCCATATTCTGGAGAAACTCGCGCCTTATCTTGACCTTGCAGAGCGTCTCGGCAGGACAATTACCGGCATGAGTAAGGAGCCAATTTCCAGCGTTCAAGTCAAAGTCAACGGCGCAATCGCTGATATGAATTCCAGTTTGATTTCTACCGCCGTCCTTAAAGGTATGCTGACTACCGCGCTTGATACCAACGTTAATCTCGTCAACGCCAACATTTTAGCCGCCGAACGCGGGATTCATCTTTCCGAAATTAAATCTAGTATTGCTCGCGACTTCTCTAACGTCGTCACCGTCTCGGCTAATGGAAATTTCGTAACCGGTACGCTTTTCGGCAATGAAGGCAGAATCGTTTCGATAAATAATTTCCGCGTTGACGTCGACCCGCACGCACGCATTTTGATTTGCCCGCATATCAATCAGCCTGGCGTTATCGGGCTTGTTGGTACGCTCCTTGCTAAACACAACGTAAATATTTCAGGAATGCAAGTCGGCAAAACAGCTATCGAAGGGACTAGCCTTATGGTTCTGACTATTGATAATCCGCTCCCGCAAAATGTCCTTGACGAAATGAAAGCTCTTCCGCCTATTTTCGACGTAACGCCCGTTGCCTACGATGTTTAATAAAAAATATCTAATCGGCTTCGGCGTCGCTCTTGTCGCGACGGTAGCAGTTTTATTTTTTATCGGACTCTTTGAAGACGATACTCCACCGCTCGAACCGCCTAAGCCGCCCGTAAAAAAAATCAGCGTCTATGTCTCCGGACAAGTTCAAAATATTTCCGTCGTCGAACTCGAAGACAATGGCGAATTAAAATTTATCGACGCGGTAAATAAAGCGGGCGGCTTAACTGCGCTTGCGGACTCCGACGTTATTAATATGGCGGCTCCACTCACAGACGGTCAGCATATTCATATCCCGACCAAAGAAATTTTCCTGCAAGAGCAAAGCAACTCCGCTTCTTCCGGCGACCTCGTCAACATTAACACTGCCGACGCCGAAAGGCTCGCCACACTTAAAGGCATTGGTCCTGCGCTCGCGCAAAGGATTATCGAATATCGCGAACAAAACGGCGCATTTAAATCAATCGACGAAATTAAAAATGTGCGCGGCATTGGCGATAAGAAATTTGCCGCCTTCAAAGATAAAATCAGTATTTAAAAAATAAATCCTCGTCAAATTGGCGGGAATTTCAGACTGTAGACAAAGCTCGTTTCGGGATATCTTGAGACGGGCTTTTCACTTTGATTTCCTTCAATAAATTTGATTTCCTTACTTTTCTGCCTCCAATATCCGCTCTGTCAGTTGCGGCAAATCGCCTAACATAATTTTTTCTCGAAAGTTGAGAAGTGCGGCACAGTTTCTGTCAATATACGCCACATATCGTCTGGCGCATTGAACGAATTCCGAGTAAATATTGGATAAAAACAATTTTGTTTCTGCAAAAAAAATCCCCTGCTCTATTGCAAGGGAAAAGAAAAGAAGTTTTATATCAAAATTACGCGAACTTGTAGAAGTCGAGCGATTTGATTTCCAGTTTGCCGTCATTCGGAATGAAGGCGATGCTTTGCGATTCGGTCTTCGGATAAACGCGCGTGGACATGACTTCTGCGCCGTCGTTGACGAAAACTTCAAGCGCGGATTTATCGAGGAACATGCGGAACTTGAGAATATCGCCGAAGGGCTGAAGTATGACTTTGCGAATGCCTTTGCCGCCTACGCCGCTTTGGTCGCGATTGAGTTCGAGCACGGGTTTGCCATCTTCCAAGAGATATTTGAGGACGGTTTTTTCTTCGTCTTCGTCCGAGAACAACTCAATCTCGAAAGTGCCGGAAGCTTTGGTGTCAATGTCAAGGAGAAGTTCGCCGCAGTTGCCTTTGACGCCGTAAAGAGTCGTTGCCTTGTCAATCGAAAGATTTTCGTAGTGGCAATGTTTAGCACCGTCGCGCAAGCCTTCGAGTTCTTTGGGCGGAACGGTATAAACTTTTCCGTCAATGAACTTAAGCTCACGCGGAATAGTCAGCATAGTTGCCCAGCCGTCAGCTTGTTCCGGGAAAGGACTTTGCCACGCAGCCATCCATGCAATAATGAAATAGCGACCTTCCGGATTTTTCATCATTGTCGTTGCGTAGAAGTCGAAGCCGTGATCAAAGGTGAAGAATTCACCGTGATCATAAATGCCGGTGTCGTAATTGAGCTTGCCGATCATGTAGCCGGCTTGGTGAATGTTGTGGAACATGTAACCTTTAGGCGGAACATGTTGCGGCGAAATAATCATAACGTAGGTGTCGCCGAAATGCGCAAAGCCAGGACACTCCCACATTGTGCCTTCGGAATAATCCGGCTTAGAAATTGCAGCGACGGATTTAAATTTCCAATCGAAGAAGTTTTCGGACTCGTACAGAACAATTTGCGTGCGGGAGCGGTCATGAATTCTGTTACCAATCGCGCAGTAGTATTTGCCGTTGTGGTCCCAAATTTTAGGGTCGCGGAAATCGACATTAGCAACAATCGGGTCGCTGTTAGGAACGTCAATTACCGGATTTTTTTCGTACTTCGTGAAGTTAATGCCGTCTTCGGAATAGGCGAAGCATTGACGCTCGGTGACATTGCCGCCGCCGGAAGAACCGGAAGGATTATAGCCGGAAGGATTGCTGGCATTGCCGCCGGTATCGAAACCTTCTGCCGAACGGTTGAATCTTTGCGACGTGTACATAAGCCAGAGCTTGCCTTCAAACTCGTAGCCGCAACCGCTGAAGCAACCGTCCCAGTCATACCACTCTTTGCCTTCGGAAAATTCGCCGGGCGTAATTGCAATCGGCTGATGTTCCCAGTGGAAAAGGTCTTTGCTTGTAGAGTGCCCCCAGTGCATAGGACCCCAGTTGACGGAATACGGATGATACTGATAGAAAATGTGATACTCGCCCTTGTAGTAAGAAAAACCATTCGGGTCGTTGAGCCAGCCAACAGGCGGCGCGACGTGATACTTTGGATACCACTTGGACTCTTGACATTGTTTAGCTTTTTCGGGGTCCAATTTTTTATCTAACATTTATAACCCACCTCCGCCGCCATTTTAAATTAGTGCGCGATTAAAGTCAACGCATTGTCAAAAAATTTTGATACTATTCAGCGAAAATTATTTTTGATATAATGCAGGAAATTTTTAGTACTTAGGGAAAAGGCATTGAAATAAACAATTTGTAAAGGAGGCTTTTGGAAATTTTTATGAGACAAATATTTTTTGTGCTACTGATGCTGATAATTTTAACGTCGACAGCCGCCGCCGCGCAGGGCAAAAAAATTTTGTACGTGCCGATAGACG
This sequence comes from Selenomonadales bacterium UBA7018, assembly GCA_002448305.1. Taxonomy (GTDB): domain Bacteria; phylum Bacillota; class Negativicutes; order Selenomonadales; family Selenomonadaceae; genus Quinella. Next base: position 7,873 of record DJWY01000030.1, on the reverse strand, counting down.
ACCGCCCTTGCAATTTAAATCAAGTCGTGCAAGTAGCGGAAAAACTCGGCTATAAACTTTTGACGCCGCCCGAAGGAATTATCGGTACGAAGGGCTTTAACGGCGACCCCGATAAAATGTGGGCGTGGGTGGAAGAAAACGCGCCGCAAGCTGATGTTGCTGTCTTGTCAACTGATTCTCTGATTTACGGCAGTTTAGTCGGCTCGCGACTTCACAATTTGGACGCGGAAACAATTTTGGAACGGGCTAAGCGTTTTAAAACTTTCCACGAAAAATTTCCGTACATGACGATTTACGCAATGGGAACTATTATGCGTACGCCGCGTTCGGGAAGTCATGCAAGCGCGGAGCCTGAATACTACTACACTTACGGCGCGAAAATTTTTAATTACACTGCGCTTCTTGATAAACAGGAAATGGGCTTGCTTAAGGGCGGCGACAACCGCGTTTTTAAGAAATTGGAAAAGGAAATCCCGCAAGAATATCTCGACGACTGGTTCAAACGCCGCACGAAAAATTTCGCCGCCAATGAACTTTTCGTCGAATACACGCGGGCGGGCATTTTCGATTATTATTTGCTCGGTTGCGACGATAGCGCAATGTATTCTCAGACGCACCGCGAAAGCCGCAAACTTACCGACCTTGCAAGCGATATGGGCAAAACTCGTATTCAAGTCAACGGCGGCGTAGATGAAATGGGCATGCTTATGATTGCCCGCGCTATCAATCGCGACAGAGACCAAAGACCTTTTATTAGCGTCATGTATAATGCTGGCAAGGGCGCGGAAACTTTCCCGTCTTATGGCAACGAACCTATTGGAATTTCCATTGACGCGGCGATTATTGCGGCGGGCGGCTTGAGAATTCCCGCTCATGACCGCGCAGATTTAGTCCTTGCCGTCAATACCCGCGCTAACGGTAAAACTTTAGAGGCTAACGACATTAAAAGGAATAAGGCAAAACTGCGCGGGGACGTTAAAACTTTCATGGAGCCTCTAAAAGACTTCATAGCGAAAGGTTATCCCGTCGCCATTGCCGATATCGCTTTTTCCAACGGCGCGGATAATTCCCTTATGAATCAGCTTAAAGTCAACGATTTACAATATAGAATCAAAGCTTATGGCGGCTGGAATACCGCGACCAATTCAAGCGGATTTTTAATCGGCGCGGGGGTTTTGACAAAATTTATGGACGATGACGACGTTGCCGAACTTTTAACGACGCGCTATCTTGACGACTGGATTTATCAAGCTAATGTCCGTCAAGAAATTGTCGGCGCGTGTTACAGCTTAAAGGGCGAAGGAACGCCGCTAGATTTGAAAGATAAAGTTCAACCGCTGGAAAAACTCCTTAACGAGAGGATGAACGCTTTCGCCGCCGAAAATTTACACATGCCTAGTCGGTGGCACTTAGCAAATTTACAAGTTAATTTACCTTGGAAAAGAACTTTTGAATGCAATCCGCAGTTTACCATTTTGGGATTTATGCTTCCCAGATAAAATTCCTAATTCCTAATTGGTTTTAAGCGGCAGGATATTTTGAATGCATTTTTGGAGGAAATGGTTTGTTCTAATGGAGGGAGGGCACGATTAATGTGTTCAAAAGATTTAAACTGCCGCGAAAATCGGAAGCTAAAAGCAAACTAAAACAGCGCGGGCAAATTTTTCTCGCCTACGCTTTCTTTATTCCGCTTCTATTCTTTTTCGTCGGCATAACTTTCGACCTAAGTTGGTATTTCGTCAACGTTTCGCGCATGCAAAACGCCGCCGACGCCGCAGTTATTGCCGGAGCGCAGACACTAATTGGCGAAAATGGGAATTTATGTTACTACGTGGATAAAACTTTTGTTCAGGGCTACAATGACCAAAATGTCTCTGAACTTTATCAAGATACCACGCTCGGCGACACTATAGCTAAAACTTACGTCAGAAAAAATTTGGCTAAACGAAGTGCTAATTGGGACGACGACACCATAATTGATTCCTGGACGAAAAACGAGCTGTACTTTGAAAGTCTCCTCTTGGGCGATAAAAACGATAATTTCGAGACGCTTTATTATCACGTCACGCTTGAAGAAGACGTGCCGCATATGTTCCTTAACGGCTGGTTCGATACTATGAACGCTAAAGTTTCCGCCGTCGTCAAAATAAGTCAGTACATGAAGGGCTACGACCTTTTCGAGCAAATGAAATATCTGGGCTATAAACGCACGCGCCTTGCGCTGAATACCAAAGAAGAACGCACCGTTACGCCCGTCACTGATGATTCCAACGAAAGATTCACTTTCAACGAAGACGATAGCGATAAAAATTTCTTCGATAGCTTGTTTACCGGCTATTCGCAAAACAATGCAACGGCAAATGCGCACGATACCGGCGGACTTTCCAATAAAAAGCTACGACGCCGAATTATCAATATCAATACCGTTTATCCCGTTCGCGACTACGATTTTTATTACAACTACAATATCCTAAAGAAAGTTCGCGATAATAATTCCGCTTACAACGACTTAAACGATGACGATTTAGCTTCCGCGCTCGCGAAAGATTCCGCCGACCCCTTGTACATTTTTATAGATAGCGAAAAGAATTCTCCGCAACAGCTGATTATCAATATTAATCGCTCCAATATAAATGAATTCAGCGACCGCCCTCTCATTTTTATCTACGAAGAGCCGGAAAATTACAATCACTATCCCGTTATACTGAATCTTAATGCCGACTTTCGCGGAATACTTTACGAGCCAAATAATCCGGTCGTCATTAACGGCAATGAGCGCGACTTTGAAGGCTTCGTTATCGCTGAAAGTTACGTAGAATTTATGCCCGACGACGACGCCTATTATACCTACGCCGACCACAATACGATTGCAGAAGAATTTATCGACGATTACGGCGACACCCAATCCGGAACGCCTATTCCAATCGATGATTACGGCGATGTTCTTTACAAAATGAATTATGACGGCTCCTACCAGACAATTCAGCCCGCCTTGACGAATAACAACGAAATTTTCTTCGATATAGAACGATTCAACCTTACCAGCTCGGTTTTCGATTCGTTTGGTATCGTCAAGCTTGAAAATCATACTGAATCGTTTAAAAGTTACAATCTGATAAATAATCTGTTCTTGGAACCGCCTAAAACGAATTGAAATTAAAAGCCTCCTACGACTTCTACCGCAGGAGGCTTTTTTCGTGCCCATTTAAAATTTTATGCTAAGTCTTCGCCGTTGCTCGCGATAACTTTTTTATACCAGAAGAAAGAATCTTTGCGACTGCGCGAAAAATCGCCGGTGCCGTCGTCGTGGCGATTGACATAAATAAAGCCGTAGCGTTTGGCGTATTGTCCGGTGCCCGCGCTCACGCAATCAATACAGCCCCACGTCGTATAGCCGATAAGCGGCACGCCGTCTTGAATCGCTTCGCTCATTGCCCGAATATGTTCGCGGAAATAGCTGATTCTATAATCGTCGTGAATTGCGCCGTCCGCCTCGACTTTATCAAATGCGCCAAAGCCATTTTCCACAATCATTATCGGCGTATCAGGATAGCGCGACGCCAATTTATTCAGCGTCCAGCGCAAGCCGTCGGGGTCAATCTGCCAGCCCCAATCGCTCGCTTTAAGGTACGGATTTTTCGCGCCAGCAAGCATACTGTCATTAATTTTGTCGGCATTTTCATCGACAGTTACGCAATTCGACATGTAATAACTAAACGTATAGAAGTCAACGACGCCTTCGCGCAGGATTTTTTTATCGTCCTCGTTGTCCATGAACGCCGTATCAATTCCCATATCCTGATAGAATTTTTTGGCGAAGTAAGGATATGCCCCGCGAACTTGCACGTCGCCGCAAAGGTCGTTGAAGAAATTATCCTTGCGTTGAGTTTCCAACATATCCTTAGGATTGGGCGTCAGAGGATAGCGCGTCACGTGGCAAATCATGTTGCCGATTTTGAAGTTTGGATTAATTTTGTGCCCAACGATAACGGCTTTTGCCGACGCGACAAATTGATTGTGCAAAGCCTCAATGCGTTGTTGCGGAACGTCTTTAAGTTCGCCGAATTTGCAGGGCGCAGTTCTATTTAAATCCTCGTCCTGAATAACTCCGACGCTATAAAGATTGCCAACAGTCGGCGACATAAGCGTCATATTAATTTCGTTAAACGTCAGCCAATATTTAACTTTGTCCTTGAAACGTTCAAAGCACGTCGTCGCGTACTTAACGAACAAATCAATAACTTTGCGATTATAATAGCCGCGATATTTCTTGACGAGTTCAAAGGGCATTTCGTAATGATTCAGCGTGATAAGCGGCTCGATATTATATTTCCTGCACTCGTCGATAACATTTTCGTAAAATTTCAAGCCGGCTTCGTTCGGCGTCTCGTCGTCGCCATTTGGGAAAATTCGTGCCCAACTGATAGAAAACCTAAAGCACGTAAAGCCCATTTCAGCGAAAAGCGCGATATCCTCTTTGTAGTGGTGATAAAAATCAATCGCGGTGTGCGACGGATAAAAAACGCCGTCTTCAATCTTCGGGCAAAATGTGCGCGGGGTATTCACGTCGCCGCCTAAAAGTAAATCGGGTACGCAAAGCCCTTTGCCGCCTTCTTTGTAGCCGCCCTCGTACTGATTCGCCGCGACTGCTCCGCCCCAAAGAAATTCCTTTGGAAATGCCATATAAATTCCTCCCTTAAATAGAAAAATTTGCTTAGGTTATTTTCGCCAACGTCGCAAAGATTGAGCGAATTAATTTCACTCGTTCGATTGGCGCGATTTGTCCTGCCTCTTCTGTCTTGTAAAGGTTCGCTGACATTTGCGCGACAAGTTCCGCTTCGCGCCGCGTGATTATTCTGTTCTCCAAAAGGAAATCCAGCATAGATTTAACGTGCGCGAAAGATGAAGTTACGTCAAGTGCCTCTATCATGTCGCGATATATGACTTGCTTTTGAACAGCTTCATCAGGAATAAGCGCAATTTTAATGTATCCGCCTAAGCCGCGCCGCGACTCCACGACAAAGCCGCGTTCGGTCGTAAAGCGCGTGCTCAAAACGTAACTTATCTGCGACGGCGCACAGCTTATTTCGTCCGCCAGAGCCGTCCGCTTAAGTTCAATTTGCTTGTCAGCGTTTTGCTTTAAACGTTTTAAAATATATTCTTCAATCGTATCTGCTTTGTTGTTGAGCATGTTAATCACCTCTTCTTGATATTTTGACATTATACTTTCAAAAAGGCAAAAGGGCAAGCACTTTTTTAGAGACTAATTTATAAAGAAAAACTCCCGCCAAATTTTTGAACGGGAGTTTTTTTATTTTCGAGCTTGTGACAGCGTTAAAAATTATCCGAGAGTTGCAAGATACTTTTTAATTTCGTCGCCGTCTTCCATTTCCATAACTTTATCGAGAATTTCTTTTGCTTTAGTGAAAGTGATATTGCGAATGCGTTCCTTGACGCGCGGAATGGACGGTGCACTCATCGACAATTCCTTAATGCCCATAGCCATAAGAATAATTGCCGCGTTCGGGTCGGACGCCATTTCGCCGCACATACCAGCCCATTTGCCTTCTTTGTTCGCAGATTCAATCGTGCGCTTGATAAGGCGGAGCACTGCCGGGTTGAAGTGGTTATACAGATAAGAAATTTGCGCGTTGCCTCTGTCGACGGCGAGAGTGTATTGGACAAGGTCATTGGTGCCGATTGAGAAGAAGTCAACGTATTTAGCCAGAGCCGGAGCCATAACCGCCGCCGCAGGAGTTTCGACCATGATACCGACTTGGACGTTGTCAGAGAATTCTTTGCCTTCGTGAACGAGTTCCATTTTAGCATCTTCGACGAACTGTTTAGCCGCGAGGAATTCTTGAACGTTGATAACCATCGGGAACATGATAGCGGCTTTGCCGTAGACGCCTGCGCGCAGAATTGCTTTAAGCTGGGGCATGAACAAATCTTTGCGTTGAAGGCTGATACGAATTGCGCGATAGCCCAAGAAAGGATTTTCTTCGTGACCTACTTGAATATAGGGCAACGGTTTATCGCCGCCGATATCCATTGTGCGAATAACGCAGAGTCCTTCGCCGTGAGTGACGGTCGCGCAGTGCTCGACAGCTGCTTTATATTCTTTGAATTGGTCTTCTTCTTTCGGAACATCGGTTTTGCCCATGAAGACAAATTCGGAGCGGAAAAGACCAACGCCAGTTGCGCCGAAGTTTTTAACAGCGGCATCAGCGTCAGCGGGTGAACCGATATTGGCGACGAGTTCAACTTCTTTGCCGTCAAGAGTAATAGCGGGTTTATCTTTCAATGCCGCGTAGTGCGCTTTAAGTTCTTCCTGCTTCTTAATCTTTTCGTCGTAGCTCTTGCGTTCTTCGTCGGAAGGACGGATTAAAATTTCGCCGGTTTCGCCGTCGAGGATAACGGGGTCTCCGTCAGCGATTTGGGCAATGCCGTCGCCGACGCCAACAACAGTGGGGATAGCGCGAGTTTTCGCAATAATAACTGCGTGCGCGGTAGTGGAGCCGACGCCGAGAATAACGCCCGCGATTTTATCTGTGGGAAGACCTGCGATAACGGAAGGCTCAATATCTTTGCCCGCGACGATAACTTTTCCGACGATTTCGGGTTCTTTAATGCCGAGCAAATATTTGGCAATGCGCTTGCCGACGTCGCGCATATCGACGGCGCGTCCGCGAAAATATTCATCGTCCATAGCTTCAAAGACTTGCGCGGTTGATTCGTAAGCATCGATAACAGCTTTGGGAGCCGAGCCGCTAATATCGATTTGCTCATCAATAGTGCCGCTCATAGCGGGATCTTCGACCATCATGCGGTGTGCGTCGAGAATGCCGGCTTGTTCTTTAAGGTCTTTCGCGAGAAAATCTTCAATGCTTTTCTTAAGATTGTCGGCGACCGCGACGAGAGCTTCAGCAGCCTTTTTCTTTTCAGCGGCTTTTGTGCCGGGTTTATAAGCGACGATAAAGCTATCGAGATTTTGACCTGCGAGCAAAATATTGCCGACCGCAATACCCGCAATTACGCCTTTACCTTTAATTTTCTCTGCCATAATTTCTCCTCCAAAGAGTTACACAAAAAGGGAGGCGGAAAAATCTTTTTAACCTCCTCCCTTGAAATTGCATCGGGACGTGCGAATTAGTCTTCGCCGAATTTTGCGTCAACGAGAGCTTTGAGCTCGGCAACAGCCTGTGCTTCGTCGGGACCGTCAGCGCAAATGGTGATTTCGGTGCCTTTAACCAAACCCATGCTCATAATCATGAGAATACTTTTTGCGTCGACAGTTTTGCCTTTAGCTTTGAGCTGAACTTTCGATTTGAACGAAGATGCTTTCTGCACGAATACCGATGCGGGGCGCGCATGAATACCGGTTTTGTTTTCAATAGTGGTTGTTGCTTCTGTCATTAGTGACCCTCTCCTATCTTTATACTTATGATTACAACTGCAGTCACCCTTACGGGCAACCTTTTGAAATGTGCTATTCGCCGCGCCTTTTTATCTTCCTGCTTGACGATAAAAAAATTTTCAAAAAATTTTTGGCGGCAAATCCTTTTTTAGGCGCGTCTTAAAAATGATTAACTGTTGGTTAAATCGCGAAATTTCTAAGCAAAATCTAAGCAAACGCCTCTATAAATACGCCCATAGAAAGTCAAACGACTTTTGAAACGAAAAACAAAAATTTTGGAGGAAAAAAATCATGATTAAAAACTTTAGCGAACAGAGCGAAAACGGACAACAAAATTTCGACGGGCAGAAAGTTGCGAACTTCGACGAGCAAGAACTCCCGACCGGCGACGAACAAGAAATGCCGACTTTCGGTAAACAGCAAAACGCGATTTTCGGCGGCAAGAAATCTTCTAAA
>DJWY01000018.1:1675-2544 GCA_002448305.1 Selenomonadales bacterium UBA7018 | reverse complement strand
TTTCTTGGCTGTTGTCAGCCTCCTAAATTGTTTAAACTGTCGATTATGCACGCGCAATTAGGGCGAATATGTTGCATGACGAAACGCATTTTTTCTTCCGGCAAGCCGACACAACCTAGCGTATAAGGATTTTTGGGTCCAAAGCAATGCATGAACAACGCAAAACCTTTGGCGGGCGTGCATTCGGCGTTGTAGCCAATATTCAGCGCGTAGACGTAATGCGGATTGTAATCAATCAAATGCTCGGTATATCTGGTATCGAAATTGGCGGGAGCCTCGCGCACATCGACCAGCTGATTATATTTGTAATGCCAATTTCCCGACCAGTAATGATTTTCGTTGACTTGAGTATATGGCATTGCGCAACCAGGATTTGGAGCGATACCGAACGCGCAATCGAAGCGAAAAGTTCCAACGGGCGTTTTATGGTCGCCTTCGCGAGTTTTGCCGAGTCCATTTTTGCCGATAAAGCCGGGCGTTGTCATAATCATTTCCCATTGCCCGTTAATTTTCTCGTGCATGGAAATCCAAGCAGTCGTCCCTTGAATAGCGGCGACAACTACCATTTGTTCTGAATTCTGCGCGGCGGGAAGGTTTTTAACCCATTGCGGCGACGGCGTTGCCGCCTGTGTGGTCTGACAAAGAAACATAATCACTGCTATTAATCCCCAAAAAAAATTTTTTTCATGATGCTACATCCTTTCTGGAGCTGAAACTCCCAATAAATTAAGCGCGTGTTGAATTGTCTGCTGAGTAATTTTTATCAGCGCAAGCCGCGCAACGGCTAAATCTTCTTCCACGCCCAAAATCCGGCAGTCACGATAAAAACTGCTGAACGTCGACGCTAAATCATAAACATAACGCGCAAT
>DJWY01000018.1:0-1554 GCA_002448305.1 Selenomonadales bacterium UBA7018 | reverse complement strand
TTAATCAAGTCAATTTCCGCCGCCGAAGTCATTAGCGAAAATTGCGGCTCAATTCCTAATTCCTCATTCCTAATTCCTAATTGAATTAAGCCCGCTTCTTTAGCTTGACGGAAAATTGAACAAATTCTTGCGTGCGCATATTGAATGTAGTAAACGGGATTGTCCGCGCTCTGCGACTTAGCTAAATCCAAATCGAAATCAAGCTGACTTTCCGTCGAGCGCATAAGGAAAAAATATCTTGCCGCGTCGGTTCCAACTTCTTCCATGAGTTCGCGCAGGGGAATAGCCGTGCCCGCCCGTTTAGACATTTTGACAGCTTCGCCGCTACGGAAAAGAGAAACCATTTGCAAGAAAAGAATTTTCAACTTATCAGGGTCGTAGCCAAGCATTTTCATAGCCGCCTTGACGCGGGCAACGTAGCCGTGATGGTCGGCTCCCCAAATATTTATCAGCTCGCTAAAGCCTCTGTCAAATTTATTTTTATGATAAGCAATGTCTGCGGCAAGGTAAGTCGGCTCGCCATTTTCGCGAACAACAACGCGGTCTTTATCGTCGCCGTATTTCGTACTTGCCAGCCACAACGCGCCGTCCTTTTCGTAAATGTCGCCGCTAGCTTTGAGCGTTTCAATCGCCGCATTAATTTTATCAGGGTGGAGCGTCCTTTCGCTGAACCAAACGTCGAACTTCACGCGGAAATTTTTCAAGTCCTTTTGTAGTTCGCGCAATTTATCTTCGTAAGCAAGTTCGCCCAAAATTTTCAAGCGTTCGTCTTCCGGCAAGTTCAAATATTTATCGCCGTCGCGGGCAATGATTCTTTTTGTCGTGTCGATAATGTCAACGCCTTTGTAGCCGTCTTCGGGGAAATCGACTTTTTGTCCGAGCAATTCAAGATAGCGGGCATTGACGGATTTTGTGAGATTGTCCATTTGATTGCCGGCGTCATTGATATAATATTCGCTCTCGACGTTATAACCGGCGGCGCGAAGAATATTGACGATAGCGGAACCAGCCGCCGCGCCTCTGCCGTGCCCGACGTGCAAAAGTCCGGTTGGATTCGCGCTGACGTATTCAATTTGAATCGTGACATTGTTTTTAGCCGGCAAATTTCCGAAGTCTTCGCCCGCGTCGTAAATTTTTTTCAGCTCGCTATAAATAACGTCGCTTTTCAAATAAAAATTCATGAAGCCCGCGCCGGCAATTTCAATTCTGTCGAAAATATCAACGCTGTTCTTGTCAAATAGGTTTAGCAAATCTCTGGACATTATCCGCGCTCTTAGTTCTTCGGCGATTTTGCGCGGGGGCATACGGAAAACTTTCGCGCTCTGCATGGCAAAGTTAGTTGCGAAATCTCCGAATTCTTTTTTCGGCGGGACTTCCAATGCGATTTCGGGCAAGGCGTCGGAAAATTTTAATGAGCCGTCTTGCATTGCCGATTCGACAGCCGCTTTGATTGCCGCCGCGATTTTTTCTTTGGTCTGCAAATTTTTCCCGTTACTGAGAACTTATAAAAAGTTATAAAAACTTTAATGTCCCATTCCTGCTTCATAGAATCCG
>DJWY01000025.1:65893-374538 GCA_002448305.1 Selenomonadales bacterium UBA7018 | reverse complement strand
TTTCTTGGCTGTTGTCAGCCTCCTTAATAATTCTCATGTTATATTCGGCAACTTGCGCTTTATTCCTGCGCAACGTTATTGACAGTGAAAAATAAATATGATTTAATCAGTGTGAGCGGATGTGGCGGAATTGGCAGACGCGCCGGACTTAGGATCCGTTGCCTTCGGGCGTGAGGGTTCGACCCCCTCCATCCGCACCAAAAATGCAATTAGGAATTAGAAATGCGTAATGCGCAATGATTTGAGCGGGAGGCTAGCTAACAGTTAAGATAAAGTTATAAAGAGTTATAAAACACTGTTGATTTTTTGAAAGTGTGACGAAAATGCTAAAGTCGTTTAAGGTTATGTTGGTGCCGAACAATCGTCAGCGGACGCGATTATTTCAATTCGCGGGGGCGGCTCGCTTCGCTTACAACTGGGCACTGCGCAAGGAAATTGACGCCTACGAAGCGGACGAAAAATTTATCAGCAGTTATGATATGACTAAGAAATTTACTGTACTTAAGAATTCGGGCGAGTATCCGTGGCTCAAAAGCATTTCAAGCCAAGCAACCTTTCAAGCGGTGCGTGATTGTGCAGACGCTTACATAAAATTTTTTAAGAAGCAAAGCTTGCGACCGAGATTCAAAAGCAAACGTCGCGGCGACTTCAGCTTTTATCAAGCTACAGACAAAATCAAAATCACGACGACACATGTCAAGCTTGAAGCAATAGCGACGAGCAAACGCAAAAATCGTCAACGGTTGAATTGGTTCAGACTTGCCGAGCATGGACGAATACCCGTTGGCGTGAAATATTTTAATCCGCGAATTACTTTTGACGGCTTAAACTGGTGGTTAAGCGTAGCGGTTGAATTCGCTGACCCGAAGCCCGCTGAAAATTGCGGCGAAGCTTTAGGCATTGACTTAGGCATAAAAAATTTGGCGACGTGTTCGGACGGCACTATTTATCCGAACATTAACCGGACTTCGACAGTTCGCAGATTGAAGAAAAAATTGCGGCGACTACAGCGTGCAATTTCGCGTAAATATGAGATGAATAAAAATACCCGTACGTTGGCGGGGAATTTAAGCCTGCAGAGCGTCATGTCAAACGAAAGTAGTTTAGACGAAATCGGACGCACTGAAGCAGGAATCAGGCAGGCAGTTGTTGCAACCTTAAGTCCTGAGCAACGGCAACGCTCATTCTCGCGTAAGTACGAGATGAATAAAAAGAAAGGAGAGAGTTACAAGAAAACGCGCAACATTATAAAGAGTGAACAAAAACTTTTACGAATTCATCACCGATTGGCTAACATTCGGCAAAATTATCGGCACCAAATCACGAGCAGAATTATCGGACGAAAACCAAATCCGATAATGCTTGAAGATTTGAACGTGCGGGGCATGATGTCGAATCGGCACTTAGCAAAAGCAGTGCAGGAGCAAGGTTTTTACGAATTCAGACGGCAGATTGAGTATAAGGCGGCGTGGGCAGGTTTGCGCGTCGTTATCGCCGACAGATTTTATCCCAGCTCAAAAAACTGTATTGCTTGCGGACACGTGAAGAAAAATTTGCACTTGTCCGAGCGGATTTATCACTGCGAACATTGCGGCAATGAGATAGACCGCGACTTACAGGCGGCGATAAATTTAAAACGCTACGCAAGCTGATTGGTTGAAAAACTACCCGTACGTTAGCGGGAAAGTTAAGCCTGTGGAGCGTCAAAAAAAACGCAAGTAGCTCCGGCAAAAGCGGACGCGGCGAAGCAGGAATGAAACATAAGAGTTTTTATAACTTTTTATAAGTTTTCAGTAACGGGAAATTTATGAAATGGCTTTGTCTGGTGTTGGCGGCTTATATCATCGGCTCGATACCAGTCGGCTTGATTTTGGGCAAGCTGATTTGGAAAAAAGATTTGCGACGATTCGGCTCGCACAATATCGGCGCGACTAATGCTTGGCGCGTTCTTGGTCAAAAAGCGGGCGTCTTAGTTTTCATTCTGGATTTCTTGAAAGGTCAAATTGGCGTCTTGTTAGGTTCGTGCATAATCGGAACGCCCAGCGCAATGGTTATAGGCGGTTTCTTCGCGATAGTCGGTCATATAATCCCAATCTTTGCAGGTTTCAGAGGAGGCAAGGGCGTCGCGACGGGTCTTGGCGTCTTGTCGATTCTCATGCCCAAAGTTATGCTGATAGTCTTCGTGGTGTGGCTTATACTTACATTGCTCACGCGCTATGTATCAGTCGGCTCAATCGTTGCGGCGGTTCTTACGCCAATACTTGCGGCAGCCTTCCAAATGCCTGGACCGTATTTCGCATTTGCGCTTGCGGCGGCAGTAATTATCGTCTGGCGTCACAGGGAAAATCTTAAACGCCTTAGAGAAGGTCGCGAAAATAAATTTTGAAAATCAATCAGACAGATAAAAAATATTTCCCCTGCCTAGCGTAGGGATTTTTTTATGTAAAATTTTATGGTACAATCTGCGGAGAAAATTTTTGCGGGAGGTGCGAGCTTTGGACGAAATACTAAATTATTTGATAGTGATTCTGATGACGACCGGAGTAATATTCGGCGGGAAAGCTCTTTGGGATTGGAAAAAAAATCGAACGCCGCAACTTGACTTGAAAGAATTGGAAGCGGAGCGGGCACAATACCTTCAAGAAAACTTTGACAAGGCGACGACTGATTATAATTTTTTAGCGGAGGCTATAGAAAATATTTCCGACCGCGAACTTGTCAATCAGTTGCGACAACTTCAGCACACGGCGAAAAATTTGCTGAATCACCTTGAAAGAAATCCGGAACGAATCGCGCTGGCGTACAAGTTCATTGATTATTATCAAGACCGCGCCGTTAAAATCGTCAAGCAGTATCAGGAGCTTGAGGAAACACATTTGGAGACGGATAAAATTGAAGATTTGAAAGCCCGCATGAAACAGACGCTAGCCGCCCTTGATGAAGCTTATCAAGCTCAATTTGAACATGTTCTGAATGACCAAATTATTTCAGTCGATGCGGAATTGACGGTTATGGAGCAACAGCTTGACGCGGAAGGCATTGAGCGAAAGCCAATCGAAGTCGGCAAGGTTGATAAATATGGCAACGTCCGCATTGATACCGATTTACTTGACCGCCCGATTGAGCTTGAGCCGCAAAGAAAATTTTTCCCGCAAGGTATGCAAAGGCGGCGGCGCGGCGAAGTCGACGCAAGCCCGCTACCTTTACCCTTTCCGGAAGAAGAACGCCCGCAAATTATTCAAACAAAATTGATTCAATCGGCGTTGGCAATTTTTCTCGGCTCGTTCGGGGCACATAAATTTTATCAAGGCAAAACAATTCAAGGCGTGTTATATTTCCTGCTGTCGTGGACAACTTTGCCAATGTGGATTAGTATGGCAGAAGGAATTCGCTATTTGTTTATGCCCGTTGAAGATTTTTATAACCAATACATAAAGGACAAGAGGAGGAATAAACATGGCAGATATAAATCTTAATGACTTACTGGCGAAGAAAAAAGCTGATGATTCACAAAGTCAAGCGGTGACGCCCGTTGAACCCGCTAAGGAAATCGAAAAGGTTACTCAACAAGTCGAGACGCTCACGCCCGCCGAACTCGCTAAAGTTCAATCAATTAAGGACGGAATAGACTTTATGAATTCAAGTATGCCGCTGACTTACGGCGCACCCGCGCAAAAGGAAATTGCGCAGTTTTCCGACAGCATACTTGCTAAAGTTCGTTCTAAGGATTCCGGCGAAGTCGGCGTTTTGCTAAACGATTTAGTCGGCAAAGTCAAAGGTTTCGACGCGACAAAAAAGAATAGCAGTTTCCTTAGCAACTTGCCGATTATCGGTTCGCTCGTCAACAAGGCTGATGACATTATGCAGGGCTACGAAAAACTTTCCACGCAGGTTGAAAAGATTCAAGCCGGTCTGGAAAATTCCAAAACTAAAATGATGGAAGATGTCGTTATGTTCGACACGCTTTATCAGAAAAATCTCGGATACTTTAAGGACTTGCAACTTTATATCCGCGCAGGCGAAGAAAAACTCGACGAAATGCGCACGATTACTTTGCCCAAACTCCGCGCTCAAGCGTCCGAATCGGGCGACCCAATGGCGGTTCAAGTCGTCAGCGATTTTGAACAAAGCGTCGACCGTTTCGAGAAAAAAATTCACGACCTTAAAATCAGCAAGACCTTAGCGATTCAAACCGCGCCGCAAATCCGCTTGATTCAGAATAACGACCGCGTTTTAATCGACCGCGTGCAGTCGGCGATTTATCACACGATACCGCTTTGGAAAAATCAAATGGTTATCGCGCTAGGCTTGACGCGCCAAAAAGAAGTTATCGAACTTCAACGCGCCGTCACCGACGCAACTAACGACCTTTTAAAGCGCAACGCAGAAATGCTCAAACAAAATTCAATCGACACCGCAAAGGCAAATGAGCGCGGCATTGTCGATATTGAGACCGTCAAAAAAGTCAACGAAGATTTAATCTCGACGATTGAAGAAACGCTCCGGATTCAGTACGAAGGACGCCAGAGACGGCAAGCGGCAGAAAAGGAACTTGTTGCGATTGAAGGACGATTGAAAGACGCGCTCCTTAAAAACGCTAACAGAGCTTGACAATGGCAGAAGAAAAAAAAGATAGAGCCTTCTTGCAAGGACGAACGACTAAACTTGTTGTGACGTTGCTGTTGCTAATGGGAGTAATTGTCGCCCGTTATGCTTGGCTCCAACTCGTGCAGGGTAACGAACTTTCCGAGAGAATGCGCTGGCAAGTCGGGCATGATTATTCGGTTCAATCGCCACGAGGTGCAATCGTCGACAGAAACGGGCGCGAACTTGCCGTAAGTACGATGACTAAATCGCTTTTTGTCGACCCAAATCACGTTGAAGACGCCGCGCAGTTAGCAAAAGATTTAGCCCCGCTCGTCGGCAAGACAGAACAAGATATTTTAGATGACATAGCGGTTGGCGGCGGTTTTTCGTGGATAAAACGTAGGCTTGAGCAAGCGGAATATGAAGCGATACGCGCTTTGATTCGGGAGAAAGGTTACGCGGTTTGCTTAGGTTTTCGCGACGAGGCTAAGCGATATTATCCAAATGACGTTTTGGCTGCAAATGTTCTGGGCTTCGTGGGCACCGACGACAAAGGGCTTGAAGGAATAGAGCAAGCTTGGGACAGATATATCAAGGGCGAAGTCACGGAATCTTTTATTTACGCTGACACGCGAGAACGCCCGATTCTGGAATCAATTTTCGCGCCGCATGGTTATCAGGGCGACAGGTGCAAGACAATTCAGCTGACGATTGATAGCGCGATTCAATTTATCGTCGAGCAGGAACTTGATAGGGCAATGGCGGAAAATAGTCCGCTGGCGATAACTTGCATTGCAATGGACCCGCGCTCCGGCGAAGTTTTAGCAATGGCGACGCGCCCGACTTACAATCCGAACAGGTTTTGGGATTACGACCAAGAAGTTTGGAAAAATCGCGCCGTCTCCTACATTTACGAGCCTGGTTCAACTTTTAAAGCGGTAGTTGCGGGCGCGGCGTTGCAGGAAGGAATTGTTGCGCCGAATCAAATTTTTGTAGATCCAGGCTATGTCATGGTTTCCGGTAAAAAAATTCAGAACTGGAACGGCTTAAGCTTTGGCACGGTGACTTTCGCCGATGTCGTCAAGCAGTCGTTGAATACTGGCTTTGCGCTTGTTGGATTAGATTTAGGCGCGAATAAATTAATCAGTTACGCCAGACTTTTTGGTTTCGGCGAGCCGACTGGGATTGAACTTTCAGGCGAAGAAGCCGGCATTTTATATACGCCCGATGAAATGGTTGATTCCGATATCGCGACAATGGCTATTGGTCAAAGTATCGCGGTGACGCCGATTCAGCTTATAACGGCATTTTGCGCGATTGCTAACGATGGTATTTTACTTAAACCGCATATTATTAAATCGATTAAAAACGCGAACGGCACGACCTATTCCGAGACGCATATTGAGGAAGTTCGGCGCACGATTGATTCAGCGAGCGATAAAACTTTAGTTGGCTTGCTTGAACAGGTTGTTGCAACGGGCGGCGGCGGCAAAGCCTCTGTTCGCGGCTACAGGATAGCGGGCAAGACCGGCACCGCGCAAAAAGTCAACGAATATGGCGACGGCTACAGCGACGGGAAATATATTGCGTCGTTTTGCGGTTTTGCGCCGGTTGAAAATCCGCAGGTTGCGTTGCTTGTTATAATTGATGAACCCTACGGCAGTTTTTACGGTGGACAAATTGCCGCGCCGGTTGCCAGCAGAATTTTTGCGCAAGTCTTCCGCTATCTTAGGATTGAGCCGAGCAACGCGCCACTTGGCGTTGACTCTGACGAATTGAGTGCGGAAATTGGCGAAGGCGATGCTTCAATTCAAGGCATGGAGCGCATAGAAAGTCCGAAAGAAATTGAGCCGAAACCTCAACCGCCAAAAGAAGAACTTGCACCCGAAGTCGCTCGCGTGCCGAGTTTTTACGGCAAAAGTATTCGCGAATCTGCGCGGCTTGCAAATGATGCGGGCATATCGTTTGAAGCTGAAGGCTCCGGCTTTGCAGTCAGTCAAAGTATCGGCGCGGGCGAACTCGTCGACAAGGGTACAACAGTTAAAGTTCAATTCAACCCATAACAAAAAGCACCATTCAATAAAATGAGCTTGGGAAAGGCTTTTCTACAGGAAAAAATCGAGAAATACAGGTAGAAAAAATCAAATTTATTGAAGGAAATCAAAGCAAAAAGCCCGCAATTAACTACTTCTATGCGGGCTTTGTCTATGTTCTGAAACGCCTCGAAAGGCGATTTTTTTTTGCGTTTGACAGAAATTTTTCGTCAAGGTAGAATCATTCACGCTTTGCAATAAAATTTTTAGGGGAAAAGTGGTTTCGATGTCCGATTCAAAGAAATTTTTGGCTTACGCGGCACTTTATTATTATCTGAGCGAAGTTTTTTACATAGACATAGGTCAACCGGCGGCTCCGCAGTATTTTTTGCCGCCGATACCGATAATAATCGCGCTTTTATGGCTGATTCAGTATTCGAGCGGCGAAAATTTGTTTTCGCGGGCGCATTTGCCAAATTTATTAACCGGATTCGCTTGGAGCGCGGCTTTTCCGCTATTTTTTACCTGGACTTATCAGCGGCAATGGTTTATGTCGCTAATTTATTACGATTTCGCGGTTGGAACGGCGATTTTTATATTTTTAGCCTCTGCAACCGTTATTTTGCGATTTCCGGCGATAATTTGCGTGCTGAACCTATTTTTTTTGCTAATTCCGCTAGTTGAGCTGATTTATTACTGCATAACGTGGCATTGTCTGTCGCCGGCGTCGCTTATGGCGATTTATTTGACTAATTGGCACGAAGCTGGCGAATTTTTACGCGCAATGATTGGAATTCCGAATTTAATAATAATCTGCGTAGTTTTGGGAGTGATTTTGCGATTTTTTTACAGAACGCATAAAAAATTCGTCGCGAAAGTCATTTTGGACAGGAAAAAACTTTTCGCGGCGATAATTTCATTGATTGGGAGTTTATCTGCGCTGATTTATTACGTTCCTCAAACTTCAATGGCTGGATTATATAAAACTGTGACGGATTACGCCGAGCAGACGCAACTTTACAGCAAAAATCGCGCTGAACGACTTGCAGATTTAAAAATTTCGGCAAAAAATGATTTGAACGGCACAATAATTTTAGTTATCGGCGAAAGTGCGAGCCGCGACTACATGCACGCATATAATCCGGATTTTCCGTTCGATAATACGATTTGGCTTGAAAGTAAGCTTGAAAAAAGATTACCGGTTAAAAATTTGCCTGATGATGCCAAAATTAATCCCGATTACGAAGAAACGCCGGAAAATACGCCGAATTTAACGCCAGTCGACGGCGATTTTATAATTTTTAGCAATGTTTATGCCTCGTGGACGCAAACAGTGCCTGTTTTACAGCGCGCACTGACTGAACAGAGCCAATATAACGACAAAGAGTTTTTTGAATCGGTTTCAATCGTCGATGCGGCGCGAAAAATGGGTTATAAGACATATTGGTTTAGCAATCAGGGCAGATACGGCGAATTTGACAGCGCGATAACATTAGTGGCGAAAACTGCGGATATTTCGGAGTGGACGGACGATACTTTTGATTTTTCGGAGCTTGAGGACGAAATTTTATTGAAATTCTTCGATAAAGTCGACCCGAACGAGAAAAATTTCATAGTTTTTCACTTAATGGGCAGTCATATTTATTATAACAGCCGTTATCCGCGCAAATTTAAGAAATGGGAGACAAAAAACGGCTCTGGCATGATGTTAGCCGCGCCGAGCTATGCAAATTCGATTTTATACACAGATTTTGTCCTGTCGAAGATTTTTGACTACGCAAAAGCGAATTTGAACCTGCAAGCGATGATATATTTTTCGGATCACGGCGAGGACTTAGAAATTTCGCATAATCCGGACGTTTTCCGCTTTGAAATGCTAAGAATTCCAATGTTCATGTATTTTTCGCCGGAATATAAAGAAATTTTCCCCGAAAAAGTCGCGACGTTGGGAAATAATCGGGGAAAATACTTTACAAACGATATGTTTTACGATACATTTTGCGGAATAATCAATGCGAAGTCGAATAAATACGACGCAGGGCAGGATTTTTCGTCAGAAGAGTATAAATTTACGCGAGAAACTTTAACAACAATGTTAGGGCAGCATAAACTTACAGAGGATACGTTTTCAAAGTGATTGGGCAATGATCGCTGCCGAAAATTTGATTTTCAATGGTGGCGTCGGCAATTTTTTCGGTCAAACGCTCGGAAATAAGAAAATAATCGATACGCCAGCCGGAATTAGTGAGTCGAGCCTTGCGAAGATAGCTCCACCAGGTGTAAGCACCGGTTAAATTTGGATTTCGCTGGCGGAAAATGTCAACGAAGCCGGAATTTAGCAAATCGGAAAATTTTTGGCGTTCTTGGTCGCTAAATCCTGCGTTATGATGATTTGAGGCGGGATTTTTTAAATCAATGGGATTATGAGCAACGTTAAAGTCGCCGCAGACGATAACGGGCTTTTTTTTATCCAAATTTTCGAGATAAGCGCGGAAAAAGTCTTCCCAAGCCATTCTACGTTCGAGCCATTCGAGATTATGAGAATTTGGGACGTAAACATTGACGAAAAAGAAATTTTCAAAGTCGAGAGTGATAACGCGCCCTTCGGAATCGAAATTTTCGATGCCAATGCCGCAAGAGAAGTTTTTCGGCTCAATTTTGGAGAAAATCGCGGTACCGGAGTACCCTTTTTTATTTCCGTAGTTCCAAAACTGATTATAGCCGTCCAAATCGAGAATAGCTTCGCCATTTTGCATTTTAATTTCCTGCAGTGCGAAAATATCGGCGTCGAGGGCATTGAAAGCGGGCATAAAGTCATTTTTTAGGCGCGCGCGCAGCCCGTTGACGTTCCAGGATACAAATTTCATCAGAGATGGCGCGTTGAAAAATAGAAAACGCGCCGTTCACTTCCTTTCTTTTTGAAATTTTGTTACAATCCTCCGCGAAGGGAGGTTAAGTTCTTGTATCTGACAGTCAAAAACCAAATCGCAGGAATGTCTGTCCGTGAGTATCAGACATTACGTCTGCTGTGCCGTCTGTCTAAAAATCTTTACAACGAAGCTCTTTACAGCGTCCGCAAATTTTACTTCGCTGAGAAAAATATCTCAACTACGTAGCTAACTATCACGTTTGTAAAGACAGCAAAAATTACAAATCGCTAGGCACTGATATTGCCCAACAAACGATAAAAGTTGTCGATAGAGCCTTTAAGTCATTCTTCGCACTCGTAATTAAGGCTAAGTCTGGTTTATATCAGTTCAATCAAATTCACTTGCCGCATTACTTTGATAAGGAAGATTTTTTCTCGCTGATACTGCCGGCGACGCACGTCACATTTAAAGGCGATTTTTTTATTTTGCCTATGTCACGCGCTTTCAAGAAAGAACATTGCGAGCTGAAATTTAGAGTTCCTCCGAACATCGACATTAAAACGATTAAAGAAATCCGAATCCACCCGAAACATAAAGCTCAATTCTTCGAGTTGGAATTTGTTTACGACAGAGAGGTGATTAAAGCTAAATTAGAAGCTGGAAAATTTTTGGGAATTGATTTAGGGCTTGATAATCTTGCAACGTGTGTGACAAGCGACGGGTCGGCGTTTATCGTCGACGGGAAAAATCTCAAAAGTTACAATCGCTTGTTTAACAAAGAAAATGCGAGATTGCAAGCACTGAAAGATAAGCAAGGTATCAAGGGATTAACGCGACGGCAGTATTTAAACTTACGAAAACGCAATCGGCGAGTGAATCACGCACTGAGCGTTTCGGCAAGACGAATCGTCAATTACTGCATAGAAAATCGAATTGGAAATATCGTCGTCGGTTGCAATGCTGGCTGGAAACGAGAAATTAACATCGGCAAGCAGAAAAATCAAAACTTCGTCCAAATTCCGCACGGCAAGCTACGTGAAAAACTCAAATATCTATGTAAACTGTACGGGATTGTCTACGTCGAGCAAGAAGAGAGTTATACGTCAAAAGCTAGTTTTTTTGATGATGACTTTCTGCCAACCTATAACGCTGACAATCCACAAAAGTACAAATTCAGCGGCAGAAGGATTACTCGCGGACAATATAAAACGGCGACAGGAATTGTATTGAATGCTGATGTGAACGGAGCATTAAATATTTTGAGAAAATGTAGCCTGATAAGCTTAACGGCTTTACAGGATAGAGGTTGTGTAAACCAGCCTCGACGAATTAGAATTTTTTAATTGTCGAAAGCCCCGCCTTTAGGCGTAGGGCTGTTTACAAAATCAACCTTTCGTATAGAGTTAGGGAACATTTTAGCAGGAAAGAGGGAATTTTTCACCCGTGCACAGCGCGAAATAGTTTCAGAAAATTTTAATGCGCAAGTGATTGACAAAGAATAGGAAAAAATTTAAACTAAACGTGCGAGTCGAACCCATATTGAAACTTTAAAAGGGGGTTGATAAGAAATCGTCTCGAAAGGTCGCAGTTGAGCAAGCTAGCGACACCGTTTCACAAACGCCGACGCAGATTGACTTAGAAAAATTTTCAAAGTGCACATTGCCCCCACAATGGCTCGGCGAAAACTTTTTTGCGGAAGAACTGCTCGGCATCGGGAAATTAATTGATGAAAGGAGTATAAAAATCTATGGAAGGAAGACTTTTTTTATACAGCAAAGCTACACCCCCCCCACACCGCGTTCCGAAGCCGCGTTTGTCTTCGACCTCCAGCGTTTCGATGACCCGCCCGCAAGCGAACCCGCACAAGCAAATAATGAACTGTCGGACACTCAAGTAACAGAAGGCGACAATAAGTCTGTTTTCTCTTGCGTAATCGGCGGAGAGACTAAATACGGCGCAGTTTCCGACTTCACGAGCGAAAATTTAGCGAACGCAACCGCGATTAAGCTTTTGGGCAGCTTTACAATGCCTGCTGGAACCAACGAAAATAATCATGGAACAATAACAATTCCAGCTGACAAAAGCGTCACGCTTGACCTTAACGGACAAACTTTGACGAAAGAAGACTTTGGCTCCGCTTTTGTGATTGCTGACGGCGACCATACCTTTGAAATCACCGACAGCGCAACCGGCGGCAAGATACTTCATACCCTCGACATTGTTGGAACTGAAACTGATAATGAAAACATAGTCAAGGCGCAAAAAAAAGTCAGATACAATGATGCAGCAGCCAGCGAAAATAGCTCAGGCTACAAATACAACACACCTGTTATCTGCGTCGGTAGCGCGACGAGTGGTGCGAACAGTACAGGTAACGCAAAAGGTGCCACATTTAACATGACTGGCGGAACTATTCTAAGTAACACCTCTTGCGTTTCGGGCGGCAATAAAAGTAACATTAGCATAAGCGGCAAATCTAAGTTGCAAAGTTATATGTCCAGTGTCGTTTATTTAGGTAATAATGGCTTAGGCGGACATATTCTCAGCGTGATGGGCGACGCTCAGCTCATAAGCGGCGCAAATTTCGAGGGTACTGAATTAAAGGACACCGATATTCCAAGCGCGTTCGATAGTACTAAAGTAACGTCAACAAAGAATTCAAACCTGCCCGCAATCCAAGTCGCTGGTAACTTTGTGCAAAAAGAAGGCACAGAACAACTTAGCGTTACAATCAGCGGCAACGCGGTCGTTGAATTCAGAAACAACGAAACTAACCTTCTGAAGAAGAACAATGGTGATTATGCTGGCAGTCCTTCAGCCGTTTACGTTGGCGGTACTACTAAGCTTACCATTGAGGGCAACGCAAAAATCACTTCTGGCGGCACGGGCGTCGAAATGCGTTCGGGCGACCTCGAAGTCACGGGCGGCACTATCACAAGTACGGCTACATCATATACAACTCATTCGGCTGATTCTGGTACAGCAACATTTGGTGCGGCAATCGGCATTGCTCAGCATGGAACAAATAACAAAACTAATCGCCCAGTAACTGTTAACATAAGCGGCAATAACACCAATGTTTCGGGACCGAACGCGCTGGCTGTTTCCAATCCGCAAGGTAATACAGATAAGGATAATAATAAAATCACAGCAACAATCGACGGCGGTAATCTTAAATCGACAAAAGCAGTCGTTACTGGTGATACTAAAAAGTCCGGTAACGCCGTTTTAGCCGATAACTGCAATGTTTTCATTACAGTTAATGACGGTAACCTCAACGGCAACGTTAGCGTCTCTAAAATTGCAGACGCTGACGAAAATACTCAAAAAGCAACTGTTATTGTGGCGGGCGGCACCACCACTGGTACTGTTAAGGTCGTCGAAGTAGGTAACGAAGGCGAATCTACCCCAACCGACGCTACAACGAACCTTAAAGTTATGGGCGGCAAAATTTCCGATACAACAAGTGCCAAAGAGTATAAAGTGGCTGGCGTTGAAATCAGTTCGGACGGAACAGTTACTGAAAGCACGAAAAATGGTTGGTCGTTGACTTCTGACGCAAATGGTAAATATATTCATCACTACATGTTAGCCGGAGATACTGCTACTTCTCTGCTTGCCGTAACTTTGGGTACTGCTACCGATTCTGTTTACCTTAAATACGACGGTACTAACAAGCTCTTTGGTATTCCCTATTCCGCCGATAAAAAAAATTACGCATGGGACGGCGGCGAGGAAGGCGACGCCAAGAAAGGTCGTTACTTAGCGCAACAAACTGTTGTTGGCAGTGCGGCTTCAATTAGACCTATGACGACGGGCGTTAAAATCACGGGCACGGGCTTTATCGGTAGCGATATAGTTTCGCTCACGACGGCGAGTGGTACTGGCACTTTAGAATCACTTGGCGTAGTAGTCGACGCGACGGACAATCGCCTTGCTTACATTATCGGCGGCAAAGGTAAGGATTCAATCAAGGCTGGCGACAGACGCACGACGCTTGACGGCGGCGCAAATGACGACACGTTAGACGGCGGCGACGGTATCGATACCTTCTATTATTCGGCAGGCAATGACGAAATCAGAAACTATGAACACGGTACTGATGCTGTCAGCATTACGGGCGATTTTACGCCTCCGATTGATTTTACTAAGGCGACTTTCGGCGGTAGCAACTTCATTTTCACTTTTGGCGATGATGACAAGAACAAGCTGACTTTCCGCAATACGTCAAAAGTTTCTCTTGTCAAAGGCGACAAAGTTTATACCTACGAAGGCAACACCGGCGGCAATCTGAATTACATGGCGATTGAAGGCGAAGGCATATCGCTTGGCACAGGTTACAGCGGGCGTTTCAACGGCGCGGCTACCGCTAATGCAGATTACAAGACGATTAACGGCGCAAGAGTCAACAGCGCAATCCGCATTACCGGCAACGACAATCCTAATTTCATAGTTGCGAGCAGCGTAGGCGGCGGCACGCTCGAAGGCGGCGAAGGCAACGATACGCTTATGGCTATTGCTGGCGGTGCGAGCACGGCAAGCTTGAGATTTGAAGGCGGCGCAGGCGATGATTCTTTAGTCGGCGGCGAGGGTTATAACCTGTTCGTCTACACCGAAGGCGATGATAAAATCAAGGGCTATCACGGCAAAGATTTAGTAACCGTGAGAGGCAACGCCGCAAATCTCGAAACTGCGGACTTCGCTTTTACCGAAAATGATATTAAATTGGGCTTTGGTACCGGCGACAGTCTGACTTTCGAGGGCGGCGCAACTGTTGAAAATGGCGTTTCGGTTCAAAGCGGGAAAAATCTCTACGTTTACAAGAAAGACAGAATCGCACGCAACGACGAAGTTATAACGTTGACTTCCGGCTTTGCGGATTCAATTTTCTCGGCGGGCACTTACAATACGATTAACGCGGTAAATGTCACGCGTGCTAATGGCGTTTCCATTTCGGGCAACGACAATAACAACGTTATATTCGGAAGCAAGCAAGGCGGTACGCTCTTCGGCGGCGCGGGCAATGATAAACTCGACGTGACCGAAAGAGATTCTGGTAAAACTTTTGTTTTCAAATATACCGAAGGCAAAGACACGGTCAGCGGCTTTGTTGCGGGCAACGACAAGTTGGATATTACAGCGAAGCGGCTTGGTGAAATTTCTAAGGCAAAATCTAGCAAAGGCGATACCCGCTTAGCGTTCACCTTCAATACCAGCAAATCCGACGTGCTCACCTTCAACAGCGACGGCGACGAAATCGGCAGAGTTTCGCTAAGTGACGATAACGGCTTCCTCACTAAAGACGGCGTTGTCAGTCTTGGAAGCGGCGGCAATAGACTTGACTTGTTCTCAAGCGCAAAGGGCAAAATCGATTTGACGGATACGCTTTACAGTGTAAGCGGCGGAATTGCGTCGGTTAGTGCGGCTGACGTCGCAAAACAAAGCGTAACGCTAATTGGGGCTTCTGTTGAGAGCGGTAGTTCTTATACTTTCGCCGGAAATAACAAGAAGAAAGACCAATTCGAGTACAACGGCGGCAACGTCACAATCAGCGGCTACGAAGCGGGCAAAGACAGACTCAACCTCAACACGGCGGCACTTACCGGATTTACTGTCGGAACTGATAATACAAACGTTTCGCTTAGCGGCTTGGGCACTGGCGAAGTTGTTGTTCTTAATGACATGAAGGAAAAGGAAGTCTTGTTGCACCATGCGGAAAGCAAGCGCAATTCCTTTACAAAAATGGTCTTCAAAAAGGACGGCGTCATTCTCAATAAAGAAAAACGTCCGACAGCAGCAACTGTATATTCCGGAACTTATAATGCTTCGGATGATAATAGCGTTAAGAAAATTTTCGTAGCGGACGGCGCGTCCAGTATTGCAATAACGGCGGGCGGCAAAAATAAGACGACGCTTGACGCGAGCGCATCTAATGGCAATATCAGTCTGACAGGCGGCGCGAAAAATGATAAGCTTATCGGCAGCACGGCCGCGGCTGATACTTTCGTTTACACTGCGGGCAAGGACATTATCCAAAACTACAGCTCCAATGACCAAATTTCGCTCGGTAGCTTTAAGGATAACCTTTTGAATTCCAAGATTAGTGCCGGTAGTCGTTCGATTAAATTCAAGTTCTCGAACAAGAACTCGTTGACGATTAAGCCCGCAAAAGGCTCAACTTTAGGTAGTGCGCTTGATATCAGCGACACTCCAAAATATACTTATGCGAAAAACGCGGTAATAAGCGGCTCCAATGCAAGCTTGACGAGCGAATTTAGCGGCTCTTACAGGTTGAAGAACAGCGGCGTTAATAACGTTGACGGCTCTTTGGTCAAGAAGAATTTGACATTCAAAGGGACATCGGACGCTGAAACGCTAGCGGGCGGCACGAAGAAGACAAACTTTAAAGGCGGCGGCGGCAATGATAATTTAATCGGCGGCTCCGGCAATGATGTTTTCTTCTATGCAAAAGGCGACAGCGGCAACACAACTATCGCTGACTTCGACTTCACGAAAGATAAGCTTAAAATCGCGGGCGGCACGATAACCAAAATTACAGTCGATAGCGGTGCTATTGAATTTGATATGAATAACGGCAGGAAAAATTCCGCTAATATCGGCTCGTTCAAAATCAACAGTTCCGCAACTTACACGGGCGTCAACAAAACTCAAGGCAATTTCGACCCGAACTCAACGCTTATCAAGGCGAACAACACCTACTACTGGTTTGCAGAAGCGGCAGGCACGGACGCCAGCGGCGAAAGCTATGCTCAAGGTGCTTTAATCACTACTGTAAGCAAGGTCTCGAAATCTCAGGTAAGCGATTATGCTGTAATCGATTTGGGCTACTCGTCCAACTTGATTAATGCGGGCGTCGCTACTAAGGTTTCAGGCACGTTTGAAAAGTTAAAACCAAGCAATAGTGGTGGCGGCACAAATTAACCGACATTGAAACTGACATAAATAAAATTGACAGTGGCTTTGACCTGTGCAGAGAAATTTGCGCAGGTCTTTTTTATCATAAAAATTTCCGATTATAAAAGGGAAAATGATTATTGCGTCGAAGTTTTTAAACATGAGACAGGTACTAGGCGTTTTCGCCCAAAATTGGAAAATATTCTTGGCAATAGCGGCAGTCTTATCATTGCAACTGATTTCGGCAGGACAGCTCAAATTATGCGGAGCAGTTCTGATAAGTGCGCTGTTAAATTTTTTTTATTTCCTATCGACCGCCGCTCGACTTGAAACCGCAATGAATGCTCCTGCTACGCAAGCTAAAAAAATTATGTTAATCGGATTGCTCTTGCGGCTCGGAATGGTTTTCGCAGTTTTGGCGGTTGCCGTTCACATTTCCACAGAACTTTTCTTGTCAACGGCAGTTTGTTTCGGCGTCTTCTACTTCGCCGCGCTGTTTATCCTGGCTCGCTCCGAACTGAAAAGAAAATTTTAGTCCGGAAACATTTATCACAGCAAAAAAATCTGCGCGTGATATGATTGCGCATGAGATAAAGGGGGTGTCATTGTCCCGAAAATTTTTTACAGAGGAGGTGAGATTTGAATGCATGAAATTGGTGTCCGCGAGACGGTAAATTTTCTCGGCTTGACGTTCAACATTGAGACGCTAAAAATGACATGGCTAGCAATGGCAATCGTGATAATCGTCGCGTGTCTTGCCACAAGGAATTTAAAAGCTGTCCCGCAAGGCTGGCAAATTTTCGTTGAGATGATAATCGAATGGCTACACAGTCAGATTGATGCAATGATGGGCAAACGCGGCAGAATGCTTGCGCCGCTAATCGTCGGGCTGTTTATGTTTTTGCTAGCCAGTAATTTAATTGGGCTGGTGCCTTTAATGGCGTCGCCAACTAACGATTTAAATACGACGTTAGGACTTGCGCTAATGGTTGTCGTTATCGTTCATTGTCTTGGACTTTATTTTAAGGGCGGTCATTATATCGCGCACTTTTTCCAACCAACGCCGGTCTTCGTCATAATCAACATGATTGAAGAAATTGCAAAGCCGATAACGCTTGCTTTCCGTCTATTCGGAAATATTCTCGCGGGCGAAATTCTAATTATCGTTCTGCTCAAGCTGATGCCGATTTGGATGCCGATACCTTCTGTTTGCTGGCTGGCGTTCAGTATTTTTATCAGTTGCGTGCAGGCGGTTATTTTCACAATGCTTAGCATGGCTTACCTTGCCAACGCGGTTAGGGAAGACCATGCCGAGTAATTCAAGAACTTTTTTATAACATTGAGGAGGATTTTTAAAAATGGAACATGCGATTATGGTAGCAGCAGCACTTTTGGGCGCAGGTATTACAATGGGCTTGGCGGCAATCGGCGCGGGCGTCGGTGACGGCTTAGTCACTAGCAAATTTATCGACGGTATTACGCGCCAACCCGAAGCGAAAAATACGCTTTTCACCAACACGCTTATCTCCGTCGGCTTGATTGAGGCTATGGCGATTATCGCTACGGTCGTTGCGCTCATTATGCTCTACGCAAATCCGCTTCTCTAATGCGTATGCGCAATGCGTAATGCATAATGCGTAATTAAAGAGGTGATTTGTTTTGATTGAAATTAACGCAACGATTATCGCGCAGATTCTCAACTTTCTAATCTTAGTCGTTATCTTGCGTGCGGTTGCTTATAAACCTGTGGCGCGGCTACTTCAACAACGCTCCGATAAAATTCGCGACACGCTCGACAAGGCGGAAGCCGATAGAAAAGCCGCCGAAGAAACCTTAGCGCAATACAAAACGCAACTTGCCGACGCGCATAAAAAAGCGCAGGAGATTGTTGAAAAGGCTAATCAAACTGCCCGTCAAGAACACGATGCCGCAGTTGCTGAAACGCGCAGGGAAATTGAGCGCATGAAACAAACTGCGCAAGCCGAAATCGAAAGCGAACGCAATCGCGCCTTTGCTGAAATGAAGTCGCAGATTGTCACGTTGAGTTTGGCGGCGGCGAGCAAAGTCGTTTCCAAAAATCTTGACACTAAGGAAAATGATAAGCTCGTCAACGATTTTATTTCCGGTCTCAACAAAGATATGTTCGCAGACCACTTTTGAAAAGTGGACAAACAGCGGACGCGATTTGCTGCCCGATAATTTAAACGTTGTCGCCGCGCCGGAACGCTCCGCTGCGCTTCGCTAGTTTCGTAATTTTGATTTAAAAGGTGGTGGTTCGGTGCTTAATATCCAGCTTGCCTCCAAATACGCTACGGCGATTTTCGAGATTGCTAAGGAAGAAAATAACCTTGACGGCTACGACAAAGATTTAGCTAAAGTCCGCGAAGATGTTTTCTCCATTCCAGAGGCTGTGAAATTTTTTCAAAATCCGCTTATCCCGCAACAGGCGAAAAAAGATTTGCTTATCAAAGCTTTCGACAAAGAAATTTCCGCAACCGTCATGAATTTCTTAATGCTCCTTGTCGACAAGAAAAGAATCGGCGTCTACAACGAAATTTATGACATTTTCACTTCGCTTAAGAATAAGGAACAGGGAATTTTAATCGCGGACGTGACAAGCGCATTTCCCCTTAGCAAGAAACAACAAGACGCGCTTACCAAAAAACTTAATAGCTTGACGAAACGCAAGATTAAAATTCGTCCGCATAAAGACCCAGCGATTTTGGGCGGATTAATTGTTAAAATCGGCGATAAGCTGATTGACGGCTCGGCGGCGGGTCGTCTACGTGCTCTACAAACTGCAATGAGGAATTAGGAATGAGGAATGTGAAATTAAAATCCGCTATCAATTCCTAATTCATAATTCCAAATTCCTAATTGCTTTTAAGAGGTGAAGTCTTAGACATGAAAATAAATCCTGATGAAATCACTGCAATCATTAAGGACCAGATTAAAAATTATAACGTCGATTTGAATGTTGACGAGGTCGGCACAGTCATTGAGATTGGCGACGGCATAGCGCACATTCACGGGCTTGATAAGGCTATGTCGGGCGAATTGCTCGACTTCGGCGACGATATTTTTGGTCTCGTTCTGAACCTTGAGCAGGATAACGTCGGCGCGGTTATTCTCGGTCGCGATAACGAAATCAAAGAGGGCGCGACAGTAAAACGCACCGGCAGAATTATGCAGGTTCCCGTTGGCGAAAATATGATTGGGCGCGTCGTCGACGCTCTCGGACGCCCGATTGACGGCAAGGGACCTATTCAAACTAGCAAGGCGCGTCCGGTTGAGTTTAAAGCTCCTGGCATTGCCGACAGAAAATCTGTTCATGAGCCGTTGCAGACCGGCTTGAAGGCTATCGATGCCCTTGTTCCGATTGGTCGTGGACAGCGCGAATTGATTATCGGCGATAGAGGTATCGGTAAATCTGCAATCGCTATCGATACGATTATTAACCAAAAGGGGCAGAATTGTATTTGCGTTTACGTGGCGATTGGTCAGAAGGCATCGACGGTTGCCCGCGTCGTCAAGACTTTGGAAGATCATGGCGCAATGGAATATTCAATCGTCGTTGCGGCGACTGCTGCCGATTCTGCGCCGCTTCAATATCTCGCGCCTTATTCGGGCGTCACTATGGCGGAATATTTTATGTATGAAAAGCACGGGCACTGCCTCTGCATTTACGACGATTTGACAAAACACGCGGCGGCTTATCGTGCAATGTCCTTGTTGCTTAGGCGTCCGCCCGGTCGTGAAGCTTATCCTGGCGACGTTTTCTATTTGCATTCAAGATTACTCGAACGCGCCGCAAAACTTAGCGATAGACTCGGCGCAGGTTCAATTACAGCCCTTCCGATTATCGAAACGCAAGCCGGCGACGTTTCAGCTTATATCCCTACGAATGTCATTTCCATTACTGACGGGCAGATTATGCTTGAGACTGACTCTTTCTACAGCGGCATTCGTCCTGCAATAAGCGTCGGCTTGAGTGTCTCGCGTGTTGGCGGCAGTGCGCAGATTAAAGCTATGAAACAAGTTGCGGGCACAATGCGTCTTGACCTTGCGCAGTATCGCGAACTTGCAGCATTTGCGCAATTCGGCTCCGACCTTGACAAGGCAACTAAAGCCCAGCTTGACAGGGGCGCACGTATGGTTGAGACGCTTAAACAGTCGCAATATTCTCCGCTCGCCGTTGAAGACCAAGTTTTGACAATTTACACGGCGGTTAAAGGATTTTTGGCGGATATTCCCGTTGACAAGGTCGTTACCTTCCACGCCGATTTTATTAAGTTCATGCACGCCAACCACCCCGACATTGGCAAGAAAATCGCCGAGAAAAAGAAACTCGACGATGAACTTGAAGCCGAAATGAAAGCGGCAATCGCGGAATTTAAAGAAACTGTTACCTATAAGGTTGCGGAATGAGGCGGTGGGGTAAATGGCAAATTTACAACACATACGCCGCCGAATCAAAAGCGTTAAAAATATCCAGAAGATAACAAACGCAATGGACATGATAGCGCGTTCAAGATTCAATGCGGCTCGCGAAGCGTTGCTGAAAAATCTTCCCTACGTCGATAAAACTAGGGAAATTATGCGGCGCGTCATGGGGCAAATGCGCGGGCAGGAATACGAGCACCCGTTCATTAAAACTCGCGAAGACCTTATCGCCGAACAGCAAGAAGGCGCAGGAAAATTTTTATTCATAGTGATTGCGTCGGATAAAGGGCTTGCCGGTTCGTTTTCAAGCAACGTCCTAAAAGAGGCGCACGACACGATTGAATACGACGGCACCAGCGAAAATACTTCCCTTGACGACGACGGCGAAGAAGAAAATTTCCACAAGAAAAATTTCGACGCGCTAAAAGGTATTAAGCCGACAGCTAAAAGAACGCCTAAGCAACAACGGCAAATGACGGCGACGGGCGGTATAGCTAAGGCGACGGGGCGCAGTAGCGGCACTAAAACTTCAAGCGGCGGCGGCGAAGTTCGCGAATATCACGACGCAGATTATATTGAAGGCATTGAACTAATCACGGTCGGCAGGAAGGCGACGACGCATTTTAAACAGCGCGGCTACAACATTATCAAAAGTTATCACGGAATCAGCGAGCGTCCGCAATACAAATACGCCAAAAAAATTACTGATTTAGTTATGGAGCGGTTCGCAAGCGGCGAGATTATCGACGTGACTTTGATTTATACACAATTTAAATCGGCGATAAGTTGCGCACCCGATGACGTGACGCTTTTGCCGATTGTTACCGATGATTACGTTAAATCCAGCGCAAATCTTAAAGAGGAATACATTTACGAGCCGGACGTTGTCTCGATTCTAAACGACTTCTTGCCGCGCAGAATTGCTACTAGGATTTACGGCGCAATGCTGCACTCCGCCGCGTCGGAATTGTCTTCGCGTATGAACGCTATGAGCAACGCAACCGATAACGCACAAGAACTCGTTGGGCGTCTCAATCTGTTTTATAACAAAGTTCGTCAGGCGGGCATCACTAACGAGATTAACGAAATTGTCGGCGGTGCCAACGCGCTCGAATAAAAAAGGAGTTGAAACCATTTGGCGAAAGGAAAAGTTGTTCAGGTTATCGGTGCGGTCGTCGACATTGAATTTCCCGTCGGCGAACTTCCCGAAATTTTGAACGCAGTAAACATAAAAGGCAAGTCAGGCAACGTTGAAATTGACCTTGTCGCGGAAGTCATGCAACACTTAGGCGACGGCGTCACCCGTTGCATTGCTATGAGTTCAACGGACGGACTTGTTCGCGGCATGGAGGCTGAAGACACCGGCGCACCAATTACGGTTCCGGTCGGCGAAGAATGCTTAGGGCGCGTCTTCAACGTCTTGGGGCAAACCGTTGATAACAATCCAAAGCCCGTCGGAAATAAAAATTGGCGTCCGATTCACCGCAAAGCCCCCAGCTTTGAAGAGCAAGAAACTTCGACGCAAATTCTTGAAACCGGTATTAAAGTCGTCGACTTGATTGCGCCGTATTCTCGCGGCGGTAAGATTGGCTTATTCGGCGGCGCGGGCGTCGGCAAAACCGTTTTGATTATGGAACTTATTCACAATATCGCGACTGAGCACGGCGGTTATTCGGTCTTTTCGGGTGTCGGCGAAAGAACTCGTGAAGGCAACGACCTTTGGTCGGAAATGACAGAATCAGGCGTTATCGACAAAACCGCGCTTGTTTACGGGCAGATGAATGAGCCGCCTGGAGCGCGTATGCGCGTCGGCTTGACGGGCTTGACTATGGCGGAATATTTCCGCGACGAACAGGGCAAAGACGTTCTGTTATTTATTGATAACATTTTCCGTTTCATACAGGCAGGCTCGGAAGTGTCCGCGCTTTTAGGGCGTATGCCGTCGGCGGTCGGTTATCAGCCAACACTTAC
Organism: Selenomonadales bacterium UBA7018; assembly: GCA_002448305.1. Taxonomy (GTDB): domain Bacteria; phylum Bacillota; class Negativicutes; order Selenomonadales; family Selenomonadaceae; genus Quinella. Next base: position 351,719 of record DJWY01000025.1, on the reverse strand, counting down.
AACGGACGTTGGCGCATTGCAGGAAAGAATCACTTCGACTAAAAAGGGTTCGATAACATCTGTTCAAGCGGTTTACGTCCCCGCTGACGACTTGACTGACCCGGCACCTGCCGCGACGTTTACACATTTGGACGCTACGACAGTTTTAAGCCGTCAAATTGCAGAGTTGGGAATTTATCCCGCCGTCGACCCGCTTGACTCTACAAGCCGTATTCTTGACCCAAACGTCATAGGGCGCGACCATTACGAAGTTGCTCGCGGCGTGCAAGCGGTTCTGCAGAAGTATAAGGAACTGCAAGACATTATCGCGATTCTCGGCATGGAAGAACTTTCTGACCAAGATAAATTGACAGTCAGCCGCGCTAGAAAGATTCAGCGTTTCTTGTCGCAACCGTTCGCAGTCGCTGAAGTCTTCACGGGTTCGCCGGGCAAATACGTCCCATTAAAAGATACAATTCGCGGCTTCAGAGAAATTCTTTCCGGCAAATATGACGACTTGCCCGAAAATGCTTTCTACATGGTCGGCGGCATTGAGGAGGCCGTTGCAAAGGCTGAGAAACTCAAGGAGGCATGATTTATGGCCACAATCCTGCTTGAGGTTGCCACGCCCGATAAAGGCGAAGTTTACAAAAACGATATAAACATGCTCATCACCCGTTCAATTTGCGGGGAACTAGGCATTTTGCCGAAGCACGCCAATCTTTTAACGGAACTTATCCCGCACGCCATGCGCATTAAGGAAGGCGGTGGCGAAACTCAACTTTTCGTCAGCGGCGGTTTTATGGAAGTGACGCCCGAAAAAATTACGATTCTTGCGGACGCGGCGGAAACTCCCGACGACATCGACGTTGACCGCGCAAAGGACGCTTACAAACGCGCCGAAGAACGAGTTACCGCCTATAAGCAATCAAAATCTAGCGAAGAAATTGACATTGACCGCGCAGAGGCGGCTCTCGCCAGAGCTAAGGCGCGACTTCTGGTTAAAGGCGTGCACATGGGCTGAACAAAAAAATTTCCCTACCCAACAAAGGGCAGGGATTTTTTGTTGGCTGAAAATCTTATCTGCAGTACAAAACCGTTTCGCAAGGCGTAGGCAAAAAATAACTCAACCCGAAATACCTTAAAACAGCACGTTCATTATCGTTTAAAATATAATCCGTGCAATCAATTCGATAGTGGCGAAACTCAAATTCATAATCTGCGCGGAGGGATTTTATATAGGTTGCGAGCGTCCATAAATCTTCGGGCTTGTGGTAAGCACTGACCGCCATTTTCGGCTTGTAACGGGTAATAGTTTTCGCCGCGCCGTGAAGCATATCGAGTTCCGCGCCTTCAATGTCAAGCTTAATGTAATCGACACGCGGCAAATTTTTTCGCGTAGCGTAAGTGTCAAGGTTAATAAACTTAGCCGTCAAGTTTCCGCCAGAATTTTTACGACTGCCTGCGCCCCATGAAGAATAAGTTTCTTCGCTCTCCTTGTCGCTCAAGCCGAAGTTCTCAAGGATAACGTAGTCGCCCTCCCTCACGTTATCGAGACGAGCTAAACAATTTTTGTAGTTATTCGCGTCCATCTCAAAGGAATAAACTTTTGCGCCGCATTTAGCGAAAGCAAGAGACGTTCCGGCGTCATAAGCACCGCCGTCAATGGCAATATCGCCCGCGTTCGGCGTAAATCCTTCCAAAAAATATTGCGGCTCCGGCGCGAAACGATAATTGCTAATTTTACCTGTCAAGCGTCCTTTAATCGCCGCGCAGAAAACTTTCTTAGATTCGTCACTGCCAAGCATTTCATAAACGCTGTAAAGTTCGGGCAAATGCTTCATTGTAAACAAAAAACTTTCACTATCGGACAGAACAAATGCTTCAATATCGTAGCGAGCAAGGTAAGGCGCAAAAGCCAAGTCTTTAAGCGATTTGGTAAAAAAAACTTCTTGAGGCTTAACAGGGAAATTTTCTTCGCCGAAACGCGGAAAATCTTCAAGCGTAATGACAGGTACATTAACAAAATTTCTCAGCGCATTTGCCTGAACGTCAGCAAGGACAATCGCGCAAGTAACGTTCAAGCCTGTTTTGATAAGCATTTGAACATTTTCCGCCGCATTGCTCGGAACCATGACAAAGCCGAAAAAAATTCCGCACGGCGTCCGATTTTGTACCAGCTCGCCTAAGTGAACATTAAATCTTTGCTCGTGAAGTTCGGAAATCATCTTGATAAATTCCGCGCTCAAATTTTACGCCTCCAATTTCTTAGCGAGTAGCTGATTGACGAGTTGCGGATTGGCTTTGCCTTTGGTGAGCTTCATGACTTGACCGACGAGCGCGCCCAAAGCTTTTTTCTTGCCGCCGCGATATTCTTCGACCGCCTTTGGATTTTTGGCGATAACTTCATCGATAACGCCTTCAATCGCGCCGGTGTCAGTGATTTGCACAAGCCCTTTATCCTTGACAATCTGCGTGGGCGGCGCGGGCGACTTCCACATTTCAGCAAAAACAGTCTTAGCAATTTTGCCGCTGATTGTGCCCTTTGCGATAAGCTGAATCATTTCGGCAAGACGTTTCGCGTCGACGGGCGAATTTTCAATCGTCAAGTTGTCGGCGTTGAGATTTTTGGAAAGGTCGCCCATAATCCAATTCGCGGCGGCTTTAGCATCAGCACCGCCCGCAACCACCGCGTCAAAATATTCCGCCATAGCCCGCGAACTTGTGATAATCCCCGCGTCGTATTCGCTCAGCCCAAAACTTTCAATCAGTCGAGCACGGCGGGCGTCGGGCAATTCGGGCAGAGATTTTCTGAACGCTTCAATTTCCTCATCTGTTGTTACAATCGGCGGCAAGTCTGGTTCGGGCATGTAGCGATAGTCGTGCGCATCCTCTTTAGAGCGCATTGATTGCGTAATTCCCTTTTCCGGATTCCAAGTGCGCGTCTCCTGAATAATCGTGCCGCCGTCGTCGAGAACTTCCGCTTGCCGTTCAATTTCGTAATTAATCGCGTCTTCGAGTGCTTTGAATGAATTGATATTTTTCATTTCAGTGCGCGTTCCGAGTTTATTAGAGCCGACAGGGCGCAACGATACGTTAATATCTGCGCGGAGGTTGCCTTCTTCCATGCGACAATTCGACACGTCGATATATTCGAGAATGGATTTAATTTTTTCCATATAAGCGCGAGCTTCGGCGGCAGAATGCATATCGGGTTCGCTGACAATTTCAATCAACGGAACGCCCGTCCGATTATAATCGACATTGGAACTGGCAGAATCCTTAATCGTCGTGCCGGAGTGGACGAGCTTGCCGGCGTCTTCTTCCATGTGAATGCGCGTCAAGCGGACAGTTTTTCTCACGCCGTCAACGTCAATCTCAACGTGTCCCGCATAAGCTATCGGCAAATCATATTGCGAAGTCTGCCAATTTTTAGGCAGGTCGGGATAGTAATAATTTTTCCTGTCGAACTTGCTATACTTATTGATTTTGCAATTCGTAGCAAGCCCGGCTTTAATGGCGAACTCGACAACTTTTTTATTGATAGTCGGCAAAACTCCGGGCAGTCCCAAGCAGACCGGGCAAACGTGAGTATTTTGCTCCGCGCCGAAAGTCGTTGCGCAACCGCAGAAAATTTTCGTTGCGGTCTTCAACTCGCTGTGAATTTCCAAACCAATTACCGCTTCATAATTCAATTTAATCACCTCAAAATTTTTCTTGCAATGAATTTTACAACTTCGCGCCGCGTCGCGCAATCTTAAACTGTCCTTTTTATTGCAAAAGCTACCGATTATGCTATAATAAAATTCCCCTTTTGAAGGGGTAAATTTTTAAGGGGAAATTTATATGGAAGAAACAAAAGAATTCGCCGACAAGTCACGAATAATAATCGTAACGGGCATGAGCGGAAGCGGAAAAACGCAAGCTTGCCGATATCTTGAAGACTTAGGATATTTTTGCGTCGATAACCTGCCACCAGTTTTTATTCCTAAATTTGTTGAACTTTGCATGCACGCAAATAGCCAATTCAAGAAAATGACATTTGTCGTTGACACACGTAGCCGCGAATTTTTCGATGACTTAGTTCACGTACTAGACGATATGGACAAAGATAATCAAGATTACGAAATGCTTTTCATGGACGCAAGTGACGACGTGATTATTCGCCGCTATAAGGAGACGCGCCGCCGCCACCCTATGGCACCTGCAACCAGAATTTCCGACGGCGTCTTCAAAGAACGTAAACGCCTAGAAAGTGTCCGCGCTAAAGCAACTTACATTGTCGACACATCTAATTTGGCGAAATCTGAACTGCGCGATAAAATTCATTTGCTCTTTGGCAATTCTGACAGCGAAATTATGAACATTGCGGTTTTATCGTTCGGCTTTAAGTTCGGTATGCCGCTTGATGCTGATATGGTGCTTGACGTGCGCTTTTTGCCCAATCCGTTTTACATTCAAGAACTTAGACATAAAAGCGGGAGTGTTCCCGAAGTCGCCGCTTATATCGAAGAAAAGCCGATTACGCAGGAATATCTCAAGAGGCTTGATTCGTTCGTTGATTTTCTTGTCCCGCAATACGTGCGCGAGGGCAAAAGCCAACTCGTTATCGCAATCGGTTGCACGGGCGGAATGCACAGAAGCGTTTTCGTCGCCAAGCACATTTACGATTTACTTGCCAAAAAAGGTTACTCTGTCAACTTGGAACACCGCGACCTTATGAAAAACGACGTCTGGGAAGTTTAAAAAAATGATACACCTTTTGAAGTGGCTTTATCCCGGCATGAAAATGAAACGTTGGTTGTTACTTTTTGCAATCGGCGTGCTAATGTTCAGCTTTGGCGGCGCACTTACAATCAATTACGAATATCTTAGCCGCGCCGAAGAAGAAATTTTCATGCTAGTCTGGCGCATGGTCGGTAGCTATAATTATATGGCTACGACGATTGTCGGACTTTTTATGCTGATAATCGGCGCGTGTATTATGCTGTATTCGACGCGCTCAATAATTCGTTCCATAATCGCAGTGCTTATTCCCGACCGTCCGGAAAGCCTCGTGGATATGATTTATCAAGAACGAAAACTCGGACGCGGTCCTGCAGTTACGGTAATCGGCGGCGGGCACGGGCTTAGCGTTCTTCTGCGCGGGATAAAATCTGCGACAAGTAATGTTTCGGCAGTCGTGACGGTTGCTGACGACGGCGGCTCTTCGGGCAGGTTGCGCACGGAGCTTGGAATAATTCCGCCGGGCGATTTGCGAAATTGCCTAGTTGCGCTCGCCGACACTGAACCGCTTATGGAAAAACTTTTCCAATATCGCTTTGAAGGCGATACCGCGCTTGCCGGACATAGTTTCGGAAATTTATTTATAGCGGCGATGAATGAAGTTACAGGCGATATGGAGACTGCACTAAAAGAGTCGTCGAAAGTTTTAGCGGTAAAAGGGCGCGTCATTCCCGCGAGCAAAGAGCATGTCCGACTTGATGCGGTTATGACTGACGGAACAGTCGTAGAGGGCGAATCGCGAATTCCGGAGGCGCATAAAAAAATTCGGCGCGTTCAACTTTTCCCTAAAAAAGTTCCTGCCGTTCCCGCCGCACTTGAGGCGATTGAATCAGCCGACGCGATTATACTTGGTCCAGGCAGCCTTTATACAAGCATTATGCCCAATCTTTTGGTTGAAGGCGTCGCCCGTGCTCTGAAAAATTCTAAGGCGATTAAAATTTATATCTGCAATGTCTTGACGCAACCCGGCGAAACTGATAGATATACTGCCGCGCAACACGCCAAAGCAATTCTCGACCACACAGGGCACGGCGCGATTGATTATGTCCTTGTAAATTCGACGCCTATTCCTGAGGAAATGTGGAAGGGCACCGGCTCAACGCCCGTCGAAATTGACGAGGATAAAATTAATGCGCTGGGTATGGGGCTTATCAAAGCCGACCTTATGAGCGCGACCGAAATTGGACGGCACGACCCCGATAAACTCTGCGCGGCAGTCATGAAAATTATTTATAACTTGGAGATTAGGGATTAATATGGCGTCATATGCACAAGATGTTAAAAACGAATTGGCTAGAATTTTCCCCGACGATACGGAATGTCTTCGCGCCGAATTGCTCGCGCTCTTGACTGTCGGGACGAAAAAAATTGACGGACGCATTGAGTTTTCAAGCACTAATGCCGCAACCGCCCGCAAGGTTATTATCCTAGCTAAAAAATTTTTCCCGACAATAAAGCCCGAAGTCGCCGCTGTGCGCAAAAAAAAGTTGCGGAAAGATTTATCCTACGTCGTGCGGATTTTTCTTACTGACACAGTAAAAATTTTTCTAGCCGAAATTGATTCGCCCGACTTCCTGAAACGCACGCGATATAAGGTTGCCTATCTGCGCGGAGCATTTCTAGCAACAGGGACTGTCAATCGCCCCGAAACGCAATATTTCTTAGACATTTCGTCCAAAAATAAATCAACGTCAGCTTTTATTCACGCGCTGATTGAGAAGTTGGAATTTCGTTGCGGATTTTATCAGCGGAGAAATTATTTCGTTGTGTGGATTCGCGAAGCGGATTCAATTTGCGACTTTTTAGGCATGGTCGGCGCGAATAATGCCGTTGAGCGTTTTGAAATCGCCCGCAACGTCAAGGAAGTGCGCAAACAAGTCAGTTGCATTGTCAACCTTGAAACGGCGTCTTTAACCAGAACAGTTGACGCCGCGCAACGCCAAATTGCTGACATAAAACTTTTGCTCGCTAGGAAAACTCGCGTCACGAAAAAAATTCGGGCGGCTATGGATATGCGCTTAGAAAATCCTTCGTGCACGCTAGCCGAACTTGCAGAAAAATTTTCTATAGGAAAAGCCGCGCTAGGGTATCGCCTTAGAAAAATTCAAAGACTCGCTAAAAGATATAAGAAAAAATAATCGGGAGGTTTAAATATGGGTGGCTTAAGTGCCGCGTTCACAACAGATTTTTTAATTTCATTTGCGTTTGTCGCAACGATTTTGATAATGCTCGGTCTGATATTCAATTTGTATTCGGAGCTGTCGACGATAAAAAAACGCTATAAAAAAATGATGGAGAATTCCGAAGGCGACAGTATAGAACAAATGCTCGCGTCGCATACAAATACGGTCAACACCGTTGCCGAAGAGCATAAAAAACTTTACGGCAGAATTTCTACCCTTGAAGACTTGGTAAGAAATTCGCTTGCTCGCGTCGCTGTTATACACTTTGACGCCTTCGAGAAAACCGGACAAGGCTTAAGCTACTGTGTCGCGATTCTCGACAGAAATAATAACGGTGTAGTTTTTTCGTCGATATGCGGGCAGGAGGCAGAGCGCAGTTACGTTAAGCCCATTGAAGGTGGATTCGTCTCAGACAAATACAAGCTCACCAAAGAAGAGGAACAGGCACTTCGTCAAGCTATGGGAAAAGCAACTAGGAATTAGGAATGAGGAATTATTTTGGCAGAAAAAGAATCAAAGCCGCCGGAGAAGGTCGAGTTTTACACAATCAGCATAACCGGCGGCGATAAAGAACGAATAATCCGGCTGTCGTCGCCTATGTTCAGATTTGCTGTTGCATCAGTCATAATCGCCGCAATTTTACTTGTCGGCACGGGTGCTTATTCCTTCTACAGCACAATGAGAATGCAACGCGACGCCGCAACAATTCAAGAAGTAGAACAAGCCGCCGAACTCCGACAGGAACAACTTTTGACGCTTTCGAAAAAGGCGGCGACACTAAGCGAGACAATCCAGAACTTAGCTCAGCAGGAACAAGAATTAAGAATTCAAGCGGGACTTAATCCGCCTAAGGAAGATAAGCCGCCCGAAACGCCCGCTGAAGGTCAACCAACTGCAGAAGCTCCCGCCGAAACTCCGCCGCCTGCAAACCTTTCGCCCGAACAGCAACGCGAACTTAAAATCAAGAACATAATCAACAAATTTAGAAAGTCTCCCGCGCAGGCAAAGGACGATAAAATTAAATCGATAATCAAGGCGGCTAAGGAAAAACATAACGGGCAAGGCGGTCCCGTCGAAGAATTGAATATTACGGAAGTCTCCGAAGCTCTGGACATGTTGGAAGCAAAAGTCAGCACACGCAAGGAAAGCCTTGACGCTTTCCAAACCGAACTCAAGCAGAAGCGCGAGCAAATGGCAGCGGGCGCGGCTATCGCTAGCGGCTATTCTCCGAACTTCGGAAGTTATTCGGCTCCGAACGGCGCAGTTCAATTCGACTTTTCAAACGGCTTGCCGATTATCCCTTCAGCAGGTTCGATACCGGCTCCAGGCTCTTTCCCATTCGACCCAAGTTTAGTCGGCGGAAGTGGCGCGGCTGATTCTCATATCCCGTCCATTTGGCCAACGACCGGCGTAGTTACTTCGCCTTATGGCTTGCGTTGGGGCGGCACAGATTTTCATCCAGGCATGGACATTGCTAACGATATGGGCACGCCTATTGTCGCGACTGCTGACGGCGTTGTCGAATATGCCGGTTGGAATTCTGGCGGCTATGGTAATATGGTCGACATAAATCACGGCAATGGAATTATGACGCGCTACGGTCACGCCTCTCAAGTCGTCGTCAGCACTGGTCAGCACGTTAAACGCGGGCAACTTATCGCCTACATGGGCAGTACCGGATTCAGCACGGGACCGCACGTCCATTATGAAGTTCACATAAACGGAAATCGCGTCAATCCTATCAGTTATCTTTAAGGAGGTTTTGCTTTGAAAAATTTTATCAAGCTTATTCAGCAAGTGCACAAGGAGCGTTATTCAGTTGTAGCAAATAAAATCGCTACGAAAAAAATTCCTGTCGCTTTCATGTCTATTGCGCCCATCGCTCAAGCTGTCGAGATTGTTAAAAATCTTCGGGCGCAAGGACTGAACATCACAAATCTTTTCACCATTGATTCCACGCCCCCCCCCCACTCTATCTGATTTCAACGTCATTCACTTAAGCGACGCCACTCAGATTTTTCCAAAACCCGAATATGTTTTCACAATGGGCAACCATGAATTTCAAGCTGATTAAAAAATTTATCGGCGACGTTAAAGTTATTTGGCCAATGCCGATAAGAGGATTTACGACCGATAAAGTTTTTGAGATTTTCATTGAGCATTTGCCCGAACTTTATGACGTGTATAAATCGCTGGTTGATTCGGATTCTAAAGAAACTTTCTGCGGTTTCTGGAGTGGTTGTATTTCAAATCAGATAAGCTTGATAAAGTACGCGAACACGCCGCAATATATTTGTCCCGGATTTTTGCCTAAAAGCGGCGACATTGTTATTGATTGTGGAGCTTATGACGGCGGAACGGCTGTTCGTTTTGTTAATATGGGATGTAAGGTTTATTCCTTTGAAATGAACAAAATAAATTACCAAAAAGCAAGTAAAGTTGCAGAACTAAACAATTTTGTAGTTGAAAATCTTGCTCTTGGTGCGTTCAATCACGATATAAATTATATTTCCAACGGTATAGCAACCCAAACTAATTCTCAAGGTACAGAAACAGCTCAAGTCGTAACTGTTGATAATTATGTTCGCGAAAAGAATTTGCCGCGTGTCGACTTCATAAAAATGGACGTGGAAGGCGCGGAACTTGACATTTTAAAGGGCGCGGCAATAACCATTGCAAAATATAAACCGCTTCTTGCGCTCAGTGCTTATCATAAGCTTGACGACTTCTGGACGCTAACTAAATTTATAAAATCCATTAATCCCAACTATGAATTCGCATTTCGTCAATATGCTACGACTCCAGAAGATGCGCAAGATTGGTTTCCGGACGGTACCGTAAAATTACTCGAAAATCTCGGTTTAAGCGTTGATTCGCCGAATTATGAAGAGTGCGTTTTATTCGCCCGATAAACTTTGTTCAAAAAATTTCCCCGTCGAAAGGCGGGTTTTTTGTTGGAAAAATTTTTCAAAAGGTGTTGATAATTATTTTCAGGCGTGATACACTACGCACAGAGTTAATCGAAAAACATTTTCAAGGAGTGAGCAACTTGACACTGAACGAAGCAACAACCGGAATGACTGTAAGAATAGATTCTGTTGGCGAGTCGAACCTTAAACAGCGGCTAATGACTATGGGATTGATTCCTGGCACGCGAGTAGAAATTTTGAATTCGGCTCCTATGGGCGACCCTATTGCCCTGCGCCTTCGCTCCTACAATCTAGCAATGCGTAAAGCCGACGCCGCGCAGATTCAAGTTTCACAAGTCTAATAAGGAGGTAAGAACATGGCAGCATTATCCGTAGCTTTGACCGGCAATCCCAATACCGGTAAATCCACAATTTTTAACGAATTAACCGGCGCACATCAGAAAATCGGTAACTGGCCGGGAGTCACCGTTGACAAGAAAGTTGGCGTCATTGAACATAACGGTAGAAAAATTTCCGTCATTGACTTGCCTGGCACTTATTCAATCAACGCCCGCTCGCAGGAAGAACAGGTCGTTAGCGATTTTTTCAAGGAAAATAAGCCCGATATTGTCGTCAACATTATCGACGCGGCGAACATTGCCCGAAATCTTTTCCTGACCGTTCAGCTCATGGAAAACGGCATTCCGCTTATCATAAATCTAAACATGATGGACGAGGCAGAGCGGCACGGCATTAAAATCGACATGAAGAAATTGGAAGACGCCTTCGGAATGCCCGTAACTAATACCGTCGGCAGGAGCAATAAAAGCGTACGCAAACTTCTGGACGTGTTCACCAATGCCGTTATGACAAATTACGAGCCGAGCGAACTTATCAAAAAGCATATTGATAGAGTTCATAAAATCCAGCAAAGCGGCTTAGCGGCGTCGAAGGTCGAAGAGGAAATTATTTCTGCGCGGTACGATTTAATTGATAAGATTATGGCAAGCGCAGTTACAGTTAGCGCGGCGGGCAAGACACTAACTGATAAGCTCGATTCTTACCTTGCTAACGGCGTTATGTCGATATTGCTGATGATTGCGACGTTCTATCTTATGTTCCAAATTTCGTTCAACTGGATAGGGCAACCGCTCGCCGATGAGTTAGGCGGATTTTTTGAAGAAAGTTTAGCACCGGCGGCGGCTGAGGCTATGGCTGAAGCGGGCGTCGCCGATTGGATGCAATCGCTTGTTACGGACGGAATAATTACAGGCGTCGGCGCGGTTTTAAGTTTCGTGCCGCTGATTTTTACGCTGTTCTTATGCCTTAGCTTTCTTGACGGGACAGGCTATATGGCTCGCGTTGCGTTTATAATGGATCCGATTATGCGCCGTGCAGGACTTTCCGGAAAATCGATTATGCCGCTTGTTATGGGCTTTGGTTGTGGCGTGCCGGCGATTATGGGAGCGCGTGCCCTTGATACGAACAAGGACAGAATGATTACAATTCTCGTGACGCCGTTCTTGACTTGCAACGCGAAAGTTCCGATTTTAATGCTGTTCGCGTTTATGTTCTTCCCCGACAACGCCGCCAATATCGTTTTCATTATGTATTTCGTCGGAATAGCGACGGCAATTATTATGGCGAAAATTTTAAACGTAACGACCTTCAAAGGCGAAGAATCAACCTTCCTGCTTGAGTTGCCGCCCTATAGACTGCCCGATATTAAAACCGTTTTGCTTGAAGCTTGGGACAAAGGCAAGGGCTATCTGATTAAAGCCGGCACTATAATTTTTGCAATGTCGGTTCTGATATGGTTCCTTAGCAATTTCAATTCTGACGGTATGACGGAAGATATGGACGAAAGCTATTTAGCAAGTATCGGCTCGGCAATGTCGTCGATTTTTGCGGCGCAAGGTTTTGATACGTGGGAATCGGGCGCGGCGGTCGTGACGGGCGTCTTAGCTAAAGAAGCGGTCGTTTCAACGCTGGGAATTCTTTACGGAGCGGACGAACTTTCTACCGAAGACGAAGATATTCAAAACTCGGCGCAAGCTCTCCTTTCAACGACTATGGGTAGCGTCTTCACACCACTTGCGGCGGTCGCGTTCATGGTCTTTACGCAACTTTATTCGCCATGCGTTACGGCACTCGGCACAATCAAAAAGGAGACGCAAAGTTGGAAATGGATGGCGTTCGCATTCTTCTATACCTGCGCGGTTGCGTGGTTTGCGTCACTAATCGTCTATCAAGGCGGTAAAATTTTAGGCTTTGAATAATTGGAGATGATTTAATGGCGGCGACGATTATTCTTGGCGTTTTAATCGCGGCGGCATTTGGCTACGGACTTAGAACAGTTTACAGAAGTTTTTTCAAGGGCGAAGCGGCGTGTTGTTCTGAAAGTTGCGGGAGTTGCAACGGTTGCGACGCTAAAAAGGCTCTTGATGACGGCTACCGCGCCCGCGTTGAGAAGATTGAACGATTCCCGATTCACCGCACGATTGACATTGACGGCATGACTTGCGAGAAATGCATTTACAGAGTTGTTCGCGCCTTAGAGAAAATTGACGGCGTGACGATTGCGGCGGCTAGTCTCGAAAAGCAATCCGCGCAGGTCGGCTTGAAAGAAAATATTTCAGATGAAATTTTGCGCGAGGCTATTAACAAGGCGGGATATAAAGCCGGAGCTGTTACGGCATAAAAAAAGCGGCGTGAGTTAATCTCTCGTCGCAGATTGTAGACAAAAAATACCTTTCAAGTAAAATAGATTTGAGAGGTGTTTTTCAATTTAGCTCTTCAAAATTGTTTTATTCAACATTTGTTCGGGATACGTTCAATGCACCAGACAATATGTGGCGTATATTGACAGAAACTGTGTCGCACTTCTCTATTTTCGGGAAAAAATTATGTTAGGCGATTTGCCGCAACCGACAGAGCGAATATTGGAGGAAGCAGAAAAGTAAGGAAGTCAAATTTATTGAAGGAAGTCAAATTTATTGAAGGAACTCAAAGCAAAAAGCCCGCCTCAGTTTATTCCGAAACGGGCTTTGTCTACAGTCTGAGTGGCTCCAGTTTTTGGAACCGCTGAAATTTTTTAGTTGGTGTGCTCGGCGGGAGTCGAACCCACATTTCAAGCTCCGGAGGCTTACGTCTTATCCGTTGGACTACGAGCACTACTTTTAAAAAGTAGCAAACAGTTGACGCGCCGAACGTTGCGATAATTTAAACGTTATCGCCGCATTCGTACGCTACGCTAGCTCTATAATTTAGAAAGAAGTTCTATCGTATGTTTAGCGACATCTTCGGGCTTAACGTCCCTTTTACGAGCAACGCCCGATTCAATCGCCGCCTTAGCGACTGCCGCCGCAACCGTCGGAGCAACGCGCTTATCAAAAGGCGTAGTAATAACGTGTTCTTCGTTAAGTTCTTCTTCGCTGACAAGAGAGGCTATCGCATAAGCCGCCGCGATTTTCATTTCTTCATTAACGTCGGTTGCGCGAACGTCAAGCGCGCCTCTAAAAATTCCTGGAAAAGCCAACAGATTATTAACTTGATTGGGGAAATCGCTACGACCCGTCGCAACAACGCGAGCACCTGCTGCCTTTGCCTTATCGGGCATAATTTCGGGAACAGGATTAGCCATTGCCAAAATTATCGCGTCAGCATTCATCATCTTGACCATTTCTGGCGTCAAAAGATTAGCCTTCGACACGCCGATAAAAACATCCGCGCCATGAATCACGTCAACGAGCTGTCCGGCTTCCTTGTCAAAATTCGTGACGGCGGCAATCTGGTCTTTGTAAGGATTCATGCCCTTGCCGCGCCCTTCGTAAATCGCGCCAGTTGAGTCACAGAGCATAACATTTTTTGCGCCCATTTTCTGAATCAGATAAGTTATCGCCATACCAGCCGCGCCCGCGCCGTTGACGACAACTTTTATTTCCGAAAACTTTTTCCCGACAAGTCGGAGCGCATTAATCAGCGCGGCGGCAACGACAATCGCCGTGCCGTGTTGATCGTCGTGGAAAACCGGAATATCAACAGAATCTTTCAGCGCGTGTTCAATGTCGAAACATTCGGGAGCTTTAATATCCTCAAGGTTAATGCCGCCGAAACTCGGTGCCATAAGCTGAATCGTCTTGATAATTTCGGGGACGCTCTTTGTGTCAAGGCAAATGGGAATAGCGTCGACGCCCGCAAAGCCCTTGAACAAAATCGCTTTACCTTCCATAACGGGAAGTCCTGCGCCCGCGCCAATGTCGCCTAAGCCCAAAACTGCCGTGCCATTGGTGACGACCGCGACCAAATTGCCGCGATTAGTATAGTCATAAATTTTATCGTAATCGTCTTTAATTTCCAGACAGGGAGCTGCGACGCCTGGCGTATATGCAAGCGTCAAATCCTTGTTGGTCTTGAGCGCAACTTTACTTTTGACTTCGAGCTTGCCGCGATGATTTTTATGCAGTGCGAGTGCTTCCTTGTCGACGTTTGCCAATTCCAATTCATCCTTTCCTTGCTAAAAAACTTTTGCAATTATATTCGGCGTGCTTAACAATTTCAAGACTGCGCCGCGTTGAATACAATATTTTTTTGACGCAGAAAAATTTTTGAACATTGACTTGCAAACTTAGAAAATTTCTGCTACAGTTAAGCACAAGATTTTTCGCGAGAAAAATCAAAGTAATTCTAATCAAATTTTAAACATTCTTAATTACAATCTTGTTAATCCCATTAAAACAACATAAACGCCACAAAGCCGAAAAGATGTCCCCTCATCTTGTTTCGGCGGCAAAATTTCTTGCGGTGTCCACCAAACACCGGCAATAGGGAGGTGAGATATGGAGAAATCAATTTCACACATAAAGAACACTAAAGACGGAAGCGAAAGCTTCTGCCTTTTTTGTTGCTAGAAAACTTTTTATGAATTATAATCTGCGCATATAAAAATTTGCCACCGGACAAGGAGGAATAATTTTTGAAGTTCATGCATAAAATCGCGGCTTTGATGATATTTGCCGTGATTCAATTTCCCTGTGTGGGCAACGCGGCCGAAGAAGATAGAGAATTAGCACTAATCGCGGCAGAACAGGAAAATTCCGGCAAGGAAGAACTTGACGATATAAATCCCGCATTGACTGAAAGTATTTCGACCGAGCGCACGCAGGAAACCGATAAGGAGATAAAGGAGCGCAAGAAAAAGCTTAAGCAAATGCGCAAGGAAAAAGAACGCGATAACGAACGCAAACTTAAAGAAAGTAGCCGAAGTAAGGATAGGCAACGGCGCGAAGACCAAACCGTTATCATTGATCCTGAACCGCAACCCGTTAAGCCCAAACCGATTCCGCAACCCGTTAAGCCCGAACCAATTCCGGAACCCGTTAAGCCCGAACCAATTCCGGAACCCGTTAAGCCCGAAATAATCGAGCCGCCAACAGTCGAAACGATAATTCCAGAAGCCCCGATAGCACCGCCTACAATTACGCAGCCGACGCAAACTCCTACGCAACAACCGCCGCCAATTTCTACGCCACAACAGCCGCCGCCAACAGAGACAGTTTTAATGCCCGACCAAAAAGCGATTTACGCCAATTTCGCTGAAGTCGCCCGCGCAGTTCATTTCACTCCGCTTTATATGCCGCGCAAGTCCGGCTACGAAATCACCGCGATTTACGTCCAGCCCGGCATTGTCGAAGTCCGTTACGGGCGCAGATGGGAGCCGACAGTTTCATTGGCAGTCAGAACGCATAAGCGCACAGACGGCGAAGAACTTAGAGATATTAGCGGCGTGACGGGCGTCAAGTGGCGCGTCGATACCACGACCGGCACGACCCTTTATCTTGCGAAAATTTCTGAAACACAACATGTCGCGGCGTGGGCAGTCGGTCATTATACCTTCTCCGCGCAGGCTGAAAATTTATCGTTTGCGGGCTTTCATTCGCTCGTTGCTGATGAACTTGTCGAATTGTCAACGCATTACTACTTAGACTTATAAGGGAGAAATTTTTATGATTAAACGCTACACTTTGCCCGAAATGGGAAAACTTTGGTCGATTGAAAACGAATGGCAGACGATTCTTGATGTGGAGCTTGCCGCTTGCGACGCTATGGCGGAACTTGGAGAAATCCCCGCCGACGCCGCTAAAAATATTCGCGCCAAAGCCAATTTCAATCTAGAACGCATTCACGAAATCGAATCCGTCACGCACCATGACATTATTGCTTTCCTGACTTGCGTCGGAGAATACGTCGGCGAGGACTCGAAATATATTCACAAGGGCTTGACTTCAAGCGACGTTAAAGACACCGCAATTTGTCTTATGATGAAACGTTCCGCCGAAATTATCCTTGATGATTTGAAAAAGTTCCGCGAAGTTCTGCGCCGCCGCGCCGTCGAATTCAAGCATACGCCTTGCATTGGCAGAACGCACGGTATCCACGCCGAGCCAATGACTTTCGGGCTTAAACTTCTTCTTTGGAGCGCGGAAGTTGAGCGCGATATTGAGCGCGTCGAACACGCTAAAAAAATTGTCAGCGTCGGCAAGCTTAGCGGCGCAGTTGGCACTTATTCCAATATCGACCCGAAGATTGAAGAGCTTGTCTGCAAGAAATTGGACTTGACGCCCGTTAGGCTTGCTACACAGGTTATCCAGCGCGACCGCCACGCCGAATATATGACGACCTTAGCTTTAGTTGCGAGCACGTTGGAAAAAGTCGCAACCGAAATTCGCAACCTGCAACGAACCGACATTCGCGAAGCTGAAGAATATTTTTCGCCAGGTCAAAAAGGCTCTTCCGCAATGCCGCATAAACGCAATCCGATTAATTGCGAGCGCGTCGCGGGCATGGCGCGTCTTGTCAGAGGAAATGCTCTTGCCGCTATGGAAGATATTACCCTTTGGCACGAGCGTGACATTTCGCACAGTTCCGTTGAGCGCGTCATTTTGCCCGATTCAACTATCAATGTCGACTACTGCACAAGAAAAATTACAAATATCGTCGACAAACTTCTTGTTTATCCCGCCGCAATGTTGCATAATATGAACAGGACGGGCGGCTTGATTTACAGTCAACGTCTTATGCTTGAAATTGTCGGCAAGGGCGTTTTGCGCGAAGACGCTTATAAATGGGTTCAGCGCAACGCCATGAAACGTTGGATGGAGGGAGAAGACTTTCAAAGCAACGTCGCCAACGACCCCGACATCACGAAATATCTTAGCGCGGAAGAAATTGCCGACTGCTTCGATTACAAATGGTTTCTTCGCAACGTTGATATGATTTTTGAACGCTTTGGAATTTAAACTAGCGAAGTGCAACGGATCGTACGAACGCGGCGACTACGTTAAAATTGTCAGGCGGTCAATCGCGTCAACTGTTTGCTACTTTTCAAAAGTAGGGAGGAACATTTTTTGAAACTTACAATGCTCGGCACGGGTAACGCGCTCGTCACGGAATGTTATAATACTTGTTTTGTGATAAGCGACGGCGATAAAAATTTTCTGGTTGACGGCGGCGGCGGTAGTGGCATTTTGCGCCAGCTTAAGCACGCGGGCTTTAATTGGCAGGATATGCACGAAATTTTTTTGACGCACAAGCACGTTGACCATTTCACGGGAATTTTATGGCTCGTCCGCATGATTTGCCAATATATGAACCAGCGCGAATACGTCGGTGAGGCTAAAATTTATGGGCACGCCGAAGTTCTGCAACTGCTTGACGACGTTGCTAAAAAACTTCTTCAGCCAAAAGAAACGCGCTTTATCGGCGAAAGATTGCATTTCATTCCCGTTGCCGACGGCGAAGTTTTAAAACGTTATCGGACGTGCAACGACTTTTTTTGATATTCATTCGACCAAAGCAAAGCAATTCGGCTTTTCAATGGACATAGGCGGTGGAAAAATTTTGACGTGTTGCGGCGATGAGCCTTGCAACGATTACGGAAAAATTTACGCTGAGAATTCCGAATGGCTTTTACATGAGGCGTTCTGCCTTTATTCGCAAGCTGATATTTTCGCCCCTTATGGCAAAAATCATTCGACGCTAAAGGACGCTTGCGAGCTGGCAGAAAATCTTCACGTTAAAAATTTGTTGCTGTATCACACCGAAGACAAAAATCTTTCTGCGCGGAAAAATCTTTACTGTGCGGAAGGGCAAAAATATTTTCGTGGTAAAATCCATGTGCCCGACGACTTGGAAACGTTGGAACTATGAAGTTTTTAGGAGGTTTTAAAATGATTAAGGGCAATCTTCTTTACGAGGGCAAAGCAAAAACTGTTTTCGAGACAGACAATCCCAACGAACTTTTAGTTTATTTCAAGGACGATGCCACCGCCGGCAACGGCGCGAAACACGACATTATCGAAGGTAAAGGCATTATCAACAACAAGATTAGCCAATTCTTTTTCAAGCAGCTCAAGGCTCGCGGCATTAAAAGCCACTTCATAGAAAATGTTGGCGAACGCGAAATGCTCGTTAAAAAACTCGATATGATTAAGCTTGAAGTTGTTGTGCGCAATATCGTCGCCGGCTCTCTGGTTAAGCGTCTCGGACTCGCTGAAGGTACGCCGCTTACTGTTCCCGTTATCGAATATTACTACAAGAGCGACGAACTCGGCGACCCAATGCTCAATCGCTATCATATTATGTCTTTGAACTTGGCGAAAATCGACGAACTCAACCAAATGGAGCACATTGCCTTTTCCGTCAATACGATTCTGCGCGACGTGCTCAAAGCTAAGAACGTTGACTTGATTGACTTCAAACTTGAGTTTGGGCGCGGCGATTACGGCGAAGTTATTTTGGCGGACGAAATTTCGCCTGATAACTGCCGTTTCTGGGATACCGTCACGCACGAAAAACTTGACAAAGATAGATTCCGTCAAGATTTGGGCGGCGTCAAAGAGGCTTATAAAGAAATGCTTGACCGCTTGACAATGTAAAAACTTTTCTACAAAGGAGCCGTTCGCATGCTTAAAAAATTTTTTCTTGCGACGCTTGTCAGTCTGATAATCTGCGCGGGCGTCAAAGTTGAGGCGGCGGACGTTTATGTTGGCATGTCGCCCGCCACCGGCTACGAATGCTACGTCATAACTGATACCATACACTACAAAAACGAACACCGCATGTTTATTTCCTATGCAACACTTAAAATGGTCGACCAATACGGCGGCATTCACTATTTGGATTATACGTTTTTCGACCTTGACAATGACGCCGCAGACGTTGACTTTACAAACTCACAAGGCTATTCGGGAAAAGCTACGCCGCAAAGTACGCCGATTGAATGGGCAATGTACACGGTTATGAGAGAAATAATTATTGGGGAATATTAAAATTTTCGGGGGATAAGGGATTGGAAAATTTCCCTTGTCCCCTGTTTAGTTATTGGAGATGATATTTTGAATTTGCATGTCGTCTACCGAATTTCCGATAAGGGTAATCCGAAATCCAAGCTCGCGAATGCTGGTAAATGGGCTTGTCTAGAAAATGCCGTTAGGGAATTTGGCTCGGAAAATTTTCACGTGATAGCTGATAATTGCACGGCGGAGACGATTAACGCTATCAAATCAACGGGCTTAAGTCTCGAATTAACTTCAAACGGAAATAGCGGAACTTGTCGCCATATTTTTAACGAAGTCATCAATCGCTACGCGCCCGACGATAATCTTTATCTGCTCGAAGATGATTATCTACATTTGCCCGGCAGTCGCTTAGCACTTTTGGAAGGTTTAGAAATTGCCGATTATGTTACGCTTTATGACCACCCCGATATGTATCAAACTGACGGCAAAGGCATGAATCCTTTTGTTCACGGCGACTTGCCAAAAAGTTCAATTTATCTTACGGCGCATAGTCATTGGAGAAGCACTGTTTCAACGACAATGACCTTTGCCGCTAAGGTTAAGACTTTGCGCGAAGACCGCAACGTTTTTATTAAATTTTGCAAAGAAAGTATTCCGGCGGACTTTGGAATTTTCGCGACTTTGACGGGGCAGGACGACCTTAACGAGGCTAAATATTTTGCTAATACGAATCGCGGCGGTATAGCTATGGTTATCATTGAAAATTATTTTTTCGGGAGCAATAAGCGACTTTTAATTTCGCCTATACCGTCTTTTTCGACTCATGCGGAGACAGCTTATCTTGCTCCTCTCATCGATTGGACAAGGATATAAAATTTTTGCGAGGTGTTGATTTTGGGTAAAAGAGTTTTGGTAACAGGCGGCGCGGGCTTTTTAGGCTCGCACCTTTGCGACAGATTGATAAACGACGGGCACGAAGTTATTTGCCTAGACAATTTCTTCACGGGCAAGAAAAAGAATATCGCGCACCTTCTTAGCAATCCGAATTTTGAACTTATGCGCCATGATGTTATTCAGCCGATTTACGCCGAAGTTGATTGGATTTTCAACATGGCGTGTCCGGCTAGCCCCGTGCATTATCAGCGCGACCCCGTCCGCACGATTAAGACGAATGTTATGGGCGCGTTGAATTCTTTAGGTTGTGCTAAGCAAAATAATGCGCGAGTTTTGCAGGCGAGTACTTCGGAAGTTTACGGCGACCCGAAAGTCCATCCGCAACCGGAAAGTTATCGCGGCGCAGTCAATCCCATTGGTATTCGCGCCTGCTACGACGAGGGCAAGCGCACGGCTGAAACTCTTTTTTTCGACTACCACAGGCAACACGGGCTTGATATTCGCGTCGTCAGGATTTTCAACACTTACGGACCGCGCATGACGGCTAATGACGGGCGCGTTGTCTCGAATTTTATCGTACAGGCTTTGTCGGGCAAGGACATAACGATTTACGGCGACGGCACGCAAACGCGCAGTTTTTGCTACGTCGACGATTTAATTGATGGGATTGTCAAAATGATGAACGCCGAAAATTTCACGGGACCTGTTAATTTGGGTAATCCTGGAGAATTCACTATGTTGGAGCTTGCCGAATTAGTTTTGAAGTTGACAGGGAGCAAGTCGAAAATTATTTATCAGCCGTTGCCGCAAGACGACCCGACGCAGCGTTGTCCGGTAATTGACCTTGCTAAAGAGAAATTGAATTGGCAACCTACGATTAAGCTTGAAGACGGCTTGAAACTCACGATTGACTATTTTAAAAAGAATTATTAACGGAGCAAAGATTATGGAGCAAATGACTTATAAAGATTCGGGCGTTGACATTGACGCGGGTAATGAATCGGTTAAGCTGATTAAAAATTTTGTTCGCGCAACTTATCGCCCCGAAGTTTTAGGAGATTTGGGCGGCTTTGGCGGGCTTTTCGCGCTGAAAAATTACGACGAGCCAATTTTAGTTTCTGGCACTGACGGCGTCGGCACCAAATTAAAAATTGCGTTCTTGCTCAACAAGCATGACACAATTGGGCAAGATGCGGTTGCAATGTGCGTTAATGATATTTTAGTTCAGGGAGCCGAGCCGCTATTTTTTTTGGACTACTTAGCGGTTGGCAAATTGATTCCCGCGCAGATTGTTGAAATTGTTCGCGGGGTTGCGGCGGCTTGTAAGGAATCTGGTTGCGCGTTAATCGGCGGCGAGACAGCGGAAATGAGCGGCTTTTATCCTGCGGGCGAATACGACATTGCAGGGTTTGCAGTCGGTGTTGTCGAAAAGAAAGCGTTAATAACTTCTGCTCGCGTCAAAGCTGGCGATATTTTAATCGGCTTGCCGTCGAGTGGACTGCATTCAAATGGATTTAGTCTTGTGCGTAAAATTGTTTTTGAGCGTATGGGCTTTAAGGGCGGCGAAAAAATTCCGGAACTTGGTAAAACGATTGGCGAAGAACTTTTGACGCCGACGCGCCTTTATCCCGCGATTTGTCTTCCGATTATAAAAAAATTTGGCGAAAAAATTCATGGGCTTGTTCACATAACCGGCGGCGGTTTTTACGATAATATTCCGCGAGCTTTGCCCGAAAATTTAGGCGCGACGATTGACGCGGATTCATGGCGCGTCCCGACAATTTTTAAGCTGTTGCAGACTTGGGGCAATGTTCCGCGCCGCGAAATGTTTAGAACGTTTAACTGCGGCGTTGGCATGATTCTGATTGTTGACGCGGAGATTGCTGACGAATTTAGCGGCGACGACTTTTATAAAATCGGAAGAATTATCGAAGGTAGAGGCATTGAGATTTTGGGAGGTGAACTCAATGATTAAACTTGGCGTATTATGTTCGGGGCGCGGCACGGATTTACAATCGATAATCGACGCGATTCACAAAGGATTTTTAGCGGCGAAAATTTCAATCGTGCTGACTGATAAACCGAACGTCAAAGCTTTGGAGCGGGCAGAAGAGGCCGGAATTAAAAATATCTGCGTCGACAGGAAAAATTTCGCTGACCGCGCAGATTTCGAGGCGGAACTTTTAAAACACCTTGCGGGCGTCGACTTAGTGATTTTGGCGGGATTTATGCGGATTTTAAGCGGCGATTTCGTCAAGCGTTTTGAAGGACGCATTATGAATATCCACCCGTCGTTACTTCCGGCTTTTCCTGGAGCACATGCGCACAGAGACGTTTTAGCTTACGGCGCGAAAGTTTCGGGTTGCACAGTTCATTTCGTCGACGAGGGCACCGACTCCGGACCGATAATCCTTCAAGCGGCGGTTGAAGTCAAAGAGGACGACACGGAAGAAACTTTAGCGGCGCGAGTCTTGGAGCAAGAACACAAGATTTATCCGCTGGCAATAAAATTATTCATCGAAGGACGACTTAAAATCGTCGGACGAAAAGTTCAGATAGGGGGCGGCAAAATGAAAATCAAAAGGGCATTAATCAGCGTATCCAACAAACTCGACGTAGTGGATTTTGCAAGGAAACTTAGCCGTTGCGGTGTCGAAATAATCAGCACAGGCGGCACCGGCAAGGCGATAAGGGCGGCGGGCATTCCCGTTACTTATGTTAGCGACTTGACCGGCTTTCCCGAAATTATGAACGGGCGCGTTAAAACTCTCAATCCGAAAATTCACGGCGGGATTTTGGCTGTGCGCGACAATCCCGAACACCTTAAGCAAATGGCGGAAAACGGCATTGAGCCTATTGACCTTGTCGTCGTCAATCTTTATCCTTTCAAGCGCACAATTCGCAAGCCTAATGTCACTCTTGAAGACGCGATAGAAAATATCGATATTGGCGGACCGGCTATGATTCGTGCGGCGGCGAAGAATTTTAAATACGTTACAGTCGTCACCAATCCCGACCGCTACGACGAAATTGCGAAACTCATTGCCGAAAAGGGCGAAATTCCCTTCGACGTTCGGAAAAGTTTAGCGGCGGAAGCTTTCGCGCACACGGCGGATTATGATTCGGCGATTACAAATTATCTTTCCGAAATATAATCGACAAAAAATTTTTTGACTCGGACGAAATGTTCGGGTCTTTTTTTCGCAAAAAAATTAACTCCTGCCAAGTCGACGGGAGCCGCTGATTCCTCAGCAAAGAAATGTATGAGCAATGCTTTTCCGATTAGGGAAAAACTTTTCGCCAATATTAATACAAGAAAAAATGCCTCGACTGCGAGGACGAGACATCAAAAAACTTTCGGAACGAAAGCGGAATCATTCCTAATTCCACATTCCTAATTGCTTTCAAATCCCCTTCCTGTCGCTCGCAGGTCAAACGGTGATTGTTAATCGAGCAGTTCTCCCGACTTCGGCTCAATGCTTGTCTGCGCCTTCCCAAGAAAAATTCCCAGTGACATAATTGCAGAGTCGCTCCCCGCTACGGTGACGTGATCGTTCCGGCTTTCGACCGGATTCCCTATTGAGGCTTGCGCCACTCGATTCAATCCATATTCAATTTTCAACGCGCATATCTTCTTACAAATCGGCGCGTTTGTCAACAAAAATCTTGACAGTAATAAAAATTTTATGCTAGACTGTGCGAGTTATTGAGGCGTTCCTCTGCGTGCGGGCAAGAACGTCGAATAAAGGAGGACTTAACTTGAATATCATTGAACTTTTGGAGAAAGAACAACTGCGCGACAACATTCCGCAATTTGCGCCGGGCGATACGGTTCGCGTTCATGCAAAAATCGTCGAAGGCAATCGCGAACGCATTCAGATTTTTGAAGGCGTCGTCATTGGTCGTCAAGGTAGCGGCGTGCGCGAAATGTTCACTGTTCGCAGAATTTCTTACGGCGTCGGCGTCGAAAGATTATTCCCTGTGCATTCGCCTCGCGTCGAGAAAATCGAAGTGGTACGTCGCGGCGCGGTTCGTCGTGCTAAGCTCTATTATCTGCGCAAACTCACCGGTAAGGCGGCGCGTATCAAGGAAAAGAAACAGAAATAATTTCGACCGAAAATTTTTAAAGCAGTCGCGAAATTTCTTGCGGCTGTCTTTTTTTGTGCTTTTAGGCGGCACGTGTTATAATCGTTCAAAAAACTTTCAAGGAGATTTTGCATTGAACTTTATCAAAAAATTTTTTACGGCTCTAATCGCCGCGCTAACTTTAACTTCAAACGCCTCCGCCGAAAAAATTTCTACCGTCATGCATAAGTTAGAAGTTTCTTCGCAAGATAGCGGCGGCACGCTCATTTTCTCCGACAGCCCCGAATACGTCCGCAAGAACGGCATTTTATACGCTGACACCGTAAAAGGCGAGGCACGGGTTTTATTTTATCATCTGAATGATACCGGCGTTCGCAAAAGATTTGCTGTGATTTTCGAGAACGTTTCGGGCGGCAAAGCTAAAATTGCGATAACTCGTTGCGGCTTGAGTGCGCCCAATAAAAATTATCACACCGTCGGCAAAAGTACTCAGACTATGTATATGAAAAATAATTTCAAGGACGAAATCAAACTGCGCAAACACGAGCGCAAAGTTTATCAGCCTTACGAAAAATATTTTCTGCTCAATCCTGGTCAGCTGATTCACGGCATTTGCGATTTTACTGCCGATAAACCCGTTAAAGTTTATCTGATGATGTATCCTGAAAACGTTGACCCACTCGACTTTTTAAGCTACGCTGAAATTTTGCCCAAAGATAAATACGCTCTGCGCGGTACGTTCAAGAATATGAATCGAACGTTGACGCTTAAAAAGCCTTACGATTGGGAGCGCGACGGACTAGGCTATATTTTAATTGGCGACAACGTAAACGACCGCTTTAAGCGCGGTATCGACGCAACCGACGGTTCCGAAGTCGTCAACTATGGCAATTACGGCGTGAACTACACGATTAATTTCCGCACGAAATCTTTAACGCGCTTTTGTTTAAGTCCGCTTGGCGGCAATTATGCCGGTGCACTTCGCTTTAAATATCAAGGTTATTCGGGCGTGATTCAAACTCCTGCGCGGCAACTTTACTTCGGAGACAGGACGCCTTACGAGCCGCCGCACGTCGCGCAAGCTAGGGTTGAAGGAATTTCCATTATGACGGCAGGCACTGAACTTTCTGAGCTGGGCAGTTATCGCGGAAATGTCAGCTTTGAATATTCGCCGCCGGGCGCGTCCAATTTGCCCGTCAATATCGTTTTGATGCCGTCTAATCAAAGATAAATTTTTTGGAGATGATTATATGCTTAAACTTAGACCGCGCAGGCTTAGACTTAATGAAAATCTGCGCTCAATGGTTCGCGAGACAAATTTATCAGTCAAAGATTTGATTTATCCGCTATTCGTCGTGGCGGGCGAAAATGTTCGCGAAGAAATTCCGTCAATGCCCGATTGCTACCACTTGTCGGTTGATAATGCCGTCGAGCTTGCGAAGAAAATTTCTACGTTGGGGATTCCTGCCGTTGAAATTTTTGGCTTGCCCGAATACAAGGACGAAATCGGCTCTAGCGCGTGGGATATGAAAAGCCCCGTGCAACGCGCAATTTCTGCCATTAAAAAGGCTGTGCCCGAACTGGTTATCGTTGGCGACGTTTGCCTTTGTCAATATACAAGTCATGGGCATTGCGGCAAACTTTGCGGGCATTACGTCGACAATGACGAGACGTTGAAACTTTTGCAGAAAGTCGCAGTCAGTCAGGCGGAAGCGGGCGCAGATATTATTGCTCCGTCGGATATGATGGACGGGCGCATTGGCGCAATTCGCGACGCGCTCGACGAGAAAAATTTTATCAACGTCTCGATTATGAGTTACGCCGTTAAATACGCCTCCGCTTACTACGGACCTTTTCGCGACGCGGCAGATTCTGCTCCGCAATTCGGCGACAGGAAACAATATCAAATGGATTTTGCTAACAGTCGCGAAGCTTTAAAGGAAGTCGAATTGGATTTAGCTGAAGGCGCGGATATTATCATGATTAAGCCTGCGCTCGCCTATCTGGATATTGTCAGCAAAGTTCGCGAAAAGATTAATCGCCCTGTCGCGGTCTACAATGTCAGCGGCGAATATGCTATGGTCAAGGCGGCGGCTAAAAAAGGTTGGATTGATTATAAACGGATTGTCGTTGAGAACTTGACGGCTATGAAACGCGCCGGCGCGGATATGATTATCACTTATCATGCGCTCGATTTTGCTAATTGGATTTGAGGTGACGTTATGAATTTAGAAAAATCGCTTGCCGCATTTAATGAGGCTAAAAAATTTATGCCGGGCGGCGTCAATAGTCCAGTGCGTTCGTTTTCTAGCGTGAATTCTAATCCGCCGTTCATAGCTCGCGGCGCGGGCAGCCACATTTTCGACATTGATGGCAACGAATACATTGACTTTGTCGGCTCGTGGGGACCGCTGATTTTGGGGCATGCGCACCCGCAAGTTGTCGCCGCGCTGAAAAATGCCGTTGAACGCGGTACGAGTTACGGCGCACCGACTGAACTTGAAACGCAACTTGCTAAGCTCGTGAATAAAATTTTTCCGAGCATGGAAGTTATGCGCATGGTGAATTCCGGCACTGAAGCGACAATGAGTGCTCTCCGCGTCGCAAGAGGATTCACGGGACGCGAAAAGATTATAAAATTTATCGGTTGCTATCACGGGCACAGCGACGGACTTTTAGTCAAAGCCGGTAGCGGCGCGGCAACTTTCGGCGAACCGTCAAGCCCTGGCGTTACTCGCGGCACCGCGCAGGATACGATTACTTTGCCTTATAACGACCTAAACGCCGTCGAAAAAGTTTTTGCGGAATGCGGCGAACAAATTGCCGCCGTTATCGTCGAGCCAGTCGCGGGCAATATGGGCTTAGTTCTTCCGAAAGAAAATTATCTGCGCGGTCTTCGCGACGTTACTAAAAAATATGGCGCGTTGCTGATTTTCGATGAAGTTATGTGCGGTTTCAGAGTTTCGCTCGGCGGCGCACAGGAAAAATATCACGTCACGCCCGATTTAACTTGCTTAGGTAAAATTATCGGCGGCGGACTGCCCTGCGCGGCTTACGGCGGGCGCGAAGATATTATGCGCAACGTTTCGCCCGACGGAAAAATTTATCAAGCCGGAACTCTTAGCGGTAACCCTTTAGCTATGACCGCCGGCATTGCAACCCTTAAAATTCTTCTCGAAGACAATTTAACTGAAAAAATCGCCGCGAAAACTTCAAAACTCGTCGCCGGTATTAAAAATGCCGCGAAAATTGCCAAAATACCTATTCAAACGCCCCAAGCCGGCTCTATGTTCGGTATTTTCTTCAGCGAACACCAAATTTCTAACTATGAACAATCTGCCGCCGCTAATCAGGAATTGTTTAAGAAATTTTTCGCCGCTATGCTCGAAAATCGCGTTTATCTTGCGCCTTCACAGTTCGAAACCCTCTTTATGTCCGCAGTTCATACCGATGAAGACCTAGAAAATACAATTTCAGCGGCGAAAATCGCTTTTGAGGCTTGCAAATGATTCAGGAACTTAAAAATTTCGTTGAAAATGGCATTGACGCCTGCAAAATTCTCGTAATCGGCGATGTTATGCTCGATAAATATTATTTCGGCGATGTTACCAGAATTTCTCCCGAAGCTCCCGTTCCAATCGCTCACGTAACCGAAATTAAAGAAACTTTAGGCGGCGCGGCTAATGTTGCGCACAATTTAGCCCTTCTCGGCTGCAAAACTTCAATTATCGGGCAAATCGGCGCGGATAATCACGGCGAAACCTTTTTAAGTAAGCTAAAAAGTCTCGGCGTCGATTTTTCCGGCTTAATTCAATCTTCTAAGCCCACTACAACCAAAATTCGCGTGATTAGCGGGCATCAACAGATGATTCGCCTCGATTTTGAAGACTCTTCCGAACTCGATAGCCCATCTAGCAATAAATTACTCGAAAATTTCTATTCGCAACTCCAAAATGTCGACGCCGTCATCATTTCTGACTACGGAAAGGGCATTTGTACGAAAAAAATCTGCCGCGAAGTTATCGGCGCGTGTCGTGCGCAAAAAAAATCCGTTATCGTCGACCCTAAAGGCGATAATTGGCAAAAATATTTCGACGCAACCTTCATTACTCCCAATTTAAAGGAACTCAACGCCATTTTGCCGAAAAAAATCGCTAATGTTGATTCACAAATCGAAGAAGCCGCCAAAAAAGTTATCGACGAATTCAATTTGCGCGGTTTAGTCGTCACGCGCTCCGCTGAAGGGCTATCTTTGATTGATGATAATAAAAAATCCCACATAAAAGCACGTGCGCAGGAAGTTTTCGACGTTTCCGGCGCAGGTGATACCGTTATTGCTGTTTTTTCGCTCGCTTTAGCAGGAAAAATCGATTCAAATGCCGCCGCTTACCTCGCAAACGTCGCGGCGGGCGTCGTCGTCGCTAAAGTCGGGACTTATGCCGTTAATCGCACTGAAATTTTAGAGGCTCTTTAAATAATGAAGATTTTGGTTATAAATTTAATGCATTTGGGCGATTTAATGCTCGTTACGCCCGCTTTAACCACCCTCAGAAAGAATTTTCCGACCGCTCACCTTGCTTTATTAGCCGATAAAAAGCTCGCCGACCTCGTTCAGTACAATAAAAACCTCGACGAGTGCATTTTAATCGATAAAAAAGGCATTGATGACCATTTGCCCAGCTTTATCAGGTTTATTTTTAAAATTCGGGCGAAAAATTTCGACCTCGTGATAAATTTGCATAGAAATGAGCGCGCAAGCGCGTTAGCGGCGTTCAGCGGCGCAAAAAAAATCGTCGGATACTCTAAACCTTTCTTTTCTCTGTTTTTTGATAAGGTTTTGCTCAATCCTTCTATCGCTCGCCATATAAAACGCGGTTTTAAGGTGGAATATGTGCCCGGTTCTCAACATCAAGTCCATTCGCACTTCGATGTTTTGCAAAAAGCTTGCGGTATAGATAAAATTTTCGATAACGGGCTTGAAATGTGGATACCCGACGCCACTAAACGCGAATCAGAAAGGATTTTCCGCGAAAATTTCGGTGATTTAAAGGTTATCGCGTTCAATATCGGTGCAAGTTGGCTCACTAAACGCTGGCTTGATTCATATTTCGCCGAATGCGCCGATATTTTGCTTGAAAAAGGCTACGGAATTGCTTTTTTGGGCGGAGATATGGATAAAGAAATAGTTTCGGGCTGTGTTGAGCAAATGCGCCATAAAAATAGCGACCATTTGAAGATTTTCACCGGAAAATTTTCGTTAGCAGTGCTCGCAGGCTTTCTAGATAACTGCGTTTTGTTCCTAACGACCGATTCGGGACCAATGCATATAGGAGTTGCGCGAAATATTCCGATTGTAACCATGTTTGGCGCGTCGCCCGTGCCCGGTTTCTATCCATACGACGCAAAAGACGTTCTAATTAAGTCGCCGGAGCCTTGTCACCCGTGCGGAAATCACATTTGCCCCCGCGCTGGCAACGAAAACCTCGCTTGCATGAAAAAAATCCCCGTCAAAGTCGTTATGAAGTATGTTTTTGAACTTTTAGCCGCTTACGGTCGCCCCGCAAAGGAAATTCCGCGCATTTATGGGGCTTATAAGTGCAAAGTTATCGACTTAGCCACGATTTAATAAATTTTTCCGCAGGAGCTTGCTAAAATCGGCAGGCTCCTTTATTATTTCCGTAGCGGCTGCACAAAATCTTTCTTGAAAGGAGAAATTTTAATGGAAGAGATTAAAGGCAAGTTCAATACGGCAATTTCTTTCGCAAAAGTCATCGAAAATACCGCTCGCGAACAAATTCGCCGCATGTGTAACTACGAATTCACTCAAAACAGCAAAATTCGCATTATGCCCGACGTGCACGCCGGAAAAGGTTGCACAATCGGAACGACTATGACCGTTTTTGATAAAATTGTCCCAAATATCGTCGGAGTTGACATCGGTTGCGGCATGTATACCGTTAAATTGGACGTTGACGCCCTTGATTTTGAAAAAATTGACGAAGCGGCGCATTATATTCCCTCTCGACGCAATATTTGGGACTTTCGGCAAGAAAAATTCGATTTAACACAGCTAAATTGCTATCGACAGCTAAAAGAAACGCGCAGAATCGAAAAAAGTCTCGGTACGCTCGGCGGCGGCAATCATTTTATCGAAATCGACCGCTCAAACGACGGAATTTTTTATCTTGTCATTCATACCGGCTCGCGAAATCTCGGAAAACAGGTCGCGGAAATTTATCAAGGGCTTGCAATCGATTTGGCGAAGGGTAAGGATAAATTTTTCGCGCAGAAAGAAGAAATTATCGCAGTTTATAAGTCTCTGGGCAGAAAAAAGGAAATTCAGTCGAAGTTGAAGGAATTGGAGAAAGAATATCGCGGAAAACAGGCAAATATGCCCGAAGATTTGTGTTTTGTCTACGGAAAATATTTTCATCAGTATTTGCACGACATGGAACTTTGTCAGACGTTCGCAAGGCGCAATCGCGAACTCATTGCCAAAATTTTGCTCGGTAAAGCGGGCATTTCGGGCGGCGAAGCCTTCCACACCACGCATAATTATATTGATACCGCCGATTTAATCATTCGCAAGGGCGCAATCGCCGCGCATAAGGGCGAAAAAGTTCTTATCCCCATAAATATGCGCGACGGCTCCGTTTTAGCGGTCGGAAAAGGTAATCCTGATTGGAATTTTTCCGCTCCGCACGGCGCAGGGCGCATTATGTCTCGCGGCGACGCAAAAATCCGCCTCAACATGGACGATTATAAAAAATCTATGGCGGGCATTTATACAACTTCCGTCAGCGAAGGCACTCTCGACGAAAGCCCGCAAGCTTACAAGTCACTCGACGATATTATTGATGTTATCGGCGACACCGTCGAAATTATTGACGTGATGAAGCCCGTTTACAATTTCAAAGCGGAAGGATAAACTTATACCGAAATTTTCACCCGTCGAAACGCTCGGCGGGGATTTTTTTCGCCCATTTTACAAATTCCATGTACGTGGAAAACGTAAAATACGCTCTCAAAACGCCCCTGATTTTTGTACCCTTTAAAAAAGCCGCGTCACGACGCCATACAAATTCCATGTACATGGAAAACGTAATTTGCCCACTCAAAACCGCACTCAAAACCATTTTCAAACCCTCAAAACTACTTTCAATCGTCCAAAATTCGTTTCAAACTCGTTTCAAACGCTTAAATCGCTTCCAAAACCACTTTTTGACGCTCAAATCCTCTTCAAACCAAAATTTTCCGCTCAAACTCGCTTCAAAGCCAATTTTTTCCGCTCAAATCGACTTCAAAGCCGTTTTTGTGCTATAATCTGTCCAAAATTCACTTTCGGAGATGATTTTATGATTATTCTCGCTTCTGGCTCCCCGCGCAGGCATGAACTCCTTAAAAAACTCTGTCAAAACTTCAAAATTCAAATCAGCGACGCTTCCGAAGAAAAAAACGACGTTTCGCCCGAACATTTAGCCATTCATAACGCTAAAATCAAAGCTCAAGACGTTTTTAACAAAAATCCAGGCGCAATCGTCATCGCCGCTGATACTATCGTCGTTTTAAACGGTAAAATCTTCGGTAAACCTAAAAATCCTGCCGACGCCGAGCAAATGTTGGCTCAACTCGCCGCTAAATGTCACGAAGTCATTACTGGTTTGGCGATTATCCGTTCAGACGGCAAAATTTTTACCGATTACGACGTTACGCAAGTTTTTTTCGGCGAAATGACGCCTCAAGACATAAAAAATTACGTCGCAACCGGCGAACCGCTCGATAAGTCCGGCTCATACGCTCTGCAGGGCGGCGCAACTAAATTTATCGAGAAAATTAACGGCGATTGGTCAAATGTCGTCGGTCTTCCCGTCTATCGCCTTAGAAAACTCGCGCAAATCGCTGAAATTAGCTTCGAGGAGGCAATTTAAATGGTTCACGAAGTTAAAAATCCGATTATCGCTAGCAAACTCGCTCAACTGCGCAATAAAAATACGCCGTCGAAAGATTTTCGCGAACTTGTCGAGGAAATTGCTATATTTTTAACCTACGAAGCCGCTAAAAAGTTCGAGACGCATGAAATTACAATCGAAACGCCGCTTAAATCGTGTCGCGCTGAAATTTTGGACGAAAAAAGCTTCTTAATCGTTCCAATTCTTCGCGCAGGGCTTGCAATGTCAAACGGCGTGCTTAAAATCCTGCCAAATGCCTCAATCGGGCACATTGGGCTTTATCGCGACGAAAAAACCTTCAAACCTATAGAATATTTATTCAAAATGCCGCCGCATATCGAAGAAAAAATAATAATTGCGGTCGATCCAATGCTCGCGACGGGCGGAAGTGCTTCAGCCGCTCTGGATTTGCTAAAAAGTCACGGCGCGAAGAAAATTTTCTTCCTAAATATCATTTCCGCGCCGCAAGGAATAAAAAAAATCGCCGAAAATCATTCCGACGTTGAAATTTACACTGCGGCGATTGATGAAGGGCTAAATAATCATTTTTATATCGTTCCGGGACTCGGCGACGCCGGCGATAGGATTTTTAACACATTTTAAACAAAAATTAGCGACGAACTTTCAAAAAGTCCGCCGCTTTTTTATTTCAGCAGGAAATTATTTGTCAGAATTAAGATAAGTGCTTATCGGCACAGATTTTGTCAATGAATAGCCGATTAACTAACGCTACGCCACATATCGTCTGGCGCATTGAACGGATTCCGAACAAATATTGGATAAAAACGGATTTTGTTTCCGAAAGTAGTTTTTCCAAGTTGATTTTGATTTGAAATATGCTTTTTGTCTAAAATCTGGCTTTATGAGGGTTCTTTATGAACTTTCATTGAAGAAACATCAACTTTCTGATATAATTTCCAAAAAATTTATGGCGAAGGGGGATTTTTGATGAAAGGCTTTGCGCATTTGCACGTTCACACCGAATACAGTTTGCTTGACGGCGCGGCAAGGATTAATGACCTTTTAGACGCGGCGAAAAATTTTGGAATGACTTCCCTAGCCATAACGGATCATGGCACTATGTACGGTGTCATTGATTTTTACAAAGCGGCTAAAAAGCGCGGCATTAAACCGATTATTGGCTGTGAAGTTTATGTCGCGCCCGGCTCGCGCTTCGACCGCGAAAAAGCTGACGGCGTTAAATATTTTCATCTGATTTTGCTTGCTGAAAATAATACTGGCTATAAAAATTTGATAAAACTTGCGACGCTGGCGGGTACGGAAGGTTTTTATTATCGCCCGCGCATTGATAAAGAGAGTTTGCGAAAATATCATGAAGGAATTATCGCCTTAAGCGCGTGCGTTTCTGGAGAAATTCCCCGCGCCATTCGCCACGACGGTTTAACACGCGCCCGCGAACTCATTACCGAATACGTCGACATTTTCGGGCGGAAAAATTTTTTCTTGGAGATACAAAATCACGGGTTGGAAAAGGAAAAGATAGTTTGTGACGCGCTGAAAAATTTTTCCGCAGAATTTAATATTTCGCTTGTCGCAACGAACGATTCCCATTACGTGCGCCGCGAAGATAGCGAATTTCATGATTTATTGCTTTGCATTCAGACCGGCAAGACTATTCACGAAGAAAACCGCATGAAATTTAATTCCGACGATTATTATTTGAAGTCGGCTGAAGAAATGCGCGAACTTTTTCGCGATACGCCCGAAGCTTGCGATAACACTTTGAAAATTGCTGAACGTTGCAACGTTACGATTGAGTTTGGAAAATTTCAAATGCCCGAATTCCCGTTGCCCGCTGGTTTCTCTGACGCCGATTATTTGCGCGACCTTTGTTATAAAAAAATTCCCGCCCGCTACAAAGTTATCACCAACGAAATTAAATCGCGACTTGATTACGAATTGAAAGTTATTCACGACATGGGCTACGACGGATATTTTCTAATCGTCTGGGATTTTATCAACTTTGCGCGGCAGAAAAAAATTCCAGTTGGTGCTGGGCGCGGCTCGGCGGCAGGAAGTCTCGTCGCTTACGTCTTGGAAATTACCGACCTCGACCCGATTAAATATAATTTACTTTTTGAACGCTTTTTGAATCCCGAACGTGTTACGCTCCCCGATATTGACGTTGACCTTTGCTATATTCGCCGCGACGAAGTTATTGATTATGTTCGCAACCGCTACGGCGTCGAGCACGTCTCGCAAATCGCAACTTTCGGGACAATGGCGGCTAAATCTTCTATTCGCGACGTGACCCGCGTTTTAGAAATTCCTTTTACGGAAAGTTCGCGGCTCGTCAAAATGATTCCCAATGTCCTGAACATTTCGCTTGATGACGCGCTGAAAAAATCCAATGAACTGCGCGGCGAATACGAAAGTAATCCCGAATCCAGAAAAATTATCGACTTCGCAAGAAAATTGGAAGGTTTAGCGCGTCATTTATCGGTTCACGCGGCGGGCGTCGTCATCTCGAAATTGCCGCTTGATGAAAT
Source organism: Selenomonadales bacterium UBA7018 (assembly GCA_002448305.1). Classification (GTDB taxonomy): domain Bacteria; phylum Bacillota; class Negativicutes; order Selenomonadales; family Selenomonadaceae; genus Quinella. Next base: position 317,125 of record DJWY01000025.1, on the reverse strand, counting down.
TGTCCCGCTCCAACTTGCAAACGGCGTTCTCGTTACGCAATTCGATAAAGATAAAGTCGAAGAACTCGGACTGTTGAAAATGGATTTTCTTGGACTGCGCACGCTGACAATCGTAGCGGAGGCATTAGCGAACATAAAAAAAACACGCGGCATTGAGCTTGAGTTATCAGAAATTCCACAGCGCGACGAAAAGACCGCTAAAATGCTTTCGGCGGGCGAAACTGCCGCAGTTTTCCAAATGGAGTCGCCAGGCATGACGGTATTAGTTAAAGACCTTCAGCCCAAATGTTTTGAAGATTTAATCCCGACAGTCGCGCTTTATCGACCGGGACCTCTAGGTTCGGGCATGGTCGCAGATTTTATCGCGGGCAGGCGCGGACGCAAAGTCAAAGATTATTTGCACCCGAAACTTGAACCGATATTGAAAGAAACTTTCGGCGTTATTCTCTATCAAGAACAAGTTATGCAAATCGTCCAGACGCTAGCAGGCTTTACGTTGGGGCAAGCGGATTTATTGCGGCGGGCGATGAGTAAGAAGAAAGCAGAAATATTATTAGCCCAGAAGGAAAATTTCCTGCGCGGTTGCGAATCAAATGGCGTCGAAAAATCTTTAGCGGAGAAAATTTTTGAGCTATTGAGCCACTTCGCCGATTACGGCTTTAATAAATCGCACTCAGTAGCGTATGGATTATTGGCGTGGCAAACGGCATATCTTAAGGCGCATTATCCTGCAGAATATATGTCGGCGATGATGTCTGGCGTGCAGGACGCCAGCAAAATTACGACTTATATTGAAATTGCCCGCCGTATGAAGATTAAAGTTTTGTCGCCTGATATAAATTTGAGCGCGGCGCATTTTACGATTGATAAGGGCGCAATTCGTTTCGGTTTGTTCGCGATAAAAAGTGTTGGCGAAGTCGCTACGACAAATATTCTTCACGAGCGAGACCGCAACGGAGCTTTTAAATCGCTAACTGATTTTTGCGGGCGCGTTGATTCAAAAAGTTTCACGCGGCGCAGTCTGGAAAATCTTATAAAATGCGGCGCGTTCGATGGTTTTGGAAAAAGTCGGGCGGCTCTGCTTGCATATCTTAAGGACGCTAGAGAAATGGGAGCTAAAATGCGTTCGGAGCGCAAAAGCGGTGCGATAAATCTTTTCGGCGAAGAAGAATTGCCTACACTCGTTGAAAAAATTCCGGACGTTGAAGAAGTTCCAAAGACAGAAATTTTCGCGTGGGAAAGGGAAACGCTCGGCTTTTATCTTTCCGGACACCCGCTCGACGAATTTCGCGATAAATTCTCCAATCTGATTTCGATTGCGGCGATTATGGACGGGAAAATTTTAAACAAGCGTATCAAAGTCGGCGGGATTATAACTGAAAGGCGACAGCTAACGACTAAGCGCGGCGACACAATGGCTTATATCAAGGTTGAAGATTTCGACGGCGTGATTGACGTAACAATTTTCCCAAACGTTTTTAATCAAGTGCATAATTTCGCGGTGCCTGATGAAATTGTCGTTGTGGAAGGGCGCGTCGATGATAACGGCGACACAATTCAACTTTTGGCAGAAAGAATTTTAAGGGCGCAAGATTATTCACCGGATTTTTGGTTGACGATACCTGCGCGGCTTGAAAATTCGGAGACACTCGAAAAGCTAAAGGAAATTTTTGACAAATACGCGGGCGGCAGTAGAATTTTTCTGAATAGGAACGGCGTTTGGAAAAAAATTGCGCAGACGATTTCGGACGGTTCCGACTTGCGCGACGAATTGAAACTTTTACTCGGCGCAGAAAATTTTCGTTTATATTAAAAAAGAGCAATTCTCCGACTTGGTGACGTTGCTCAGCACTCTTCAGGAGGACAAAATCATTTTAAAATTCGATGGCAAGCCGCTGATTGAAATGACTCGCGCCCAAGAAAAAAATCTAAAGTCCGCCGCGCAAGAATTGCAAAGGTCGAATTCACTTTAGACGCTGAACTTTTCGATTCAATGGACGCGGAAATTTGGAGAGATATTGCTGATAGCTACGAGGTGAAAAAATGAAAATTTTACTTGACACGCACATTTTAATTTGGTTTAAGCTTAGAGGTGTGGTAGAAATGCCACACCTTTTCAATTTGCAGGAAAAAATTTAGGGCATGCCGAATATTTTTAGAAAAATCAAAAGAGGTGATCCTAATGAGCGAAAGAAAAGAGATGACAGCACAAGAAGTTTTAAAAAAATATGACAGCGAATCAAACACAATGGAATATACTGGCGCAATGGCAAAAATCATTTCGGCAATCGCGATAACTTTTTCGGTCTTTCAGATATACACGGCGAGTTTCGGACTTTTAGACGCGCAGATACAGCGAGCGATTCATTTGGGATTCGGATTATGTTTATCGTTCTTGCTGTACCCGACGCGAAAATCATGGCGGCGCGATAAACTTCACCTGCTTGATTTATTTTTGGCGATAATGGGCGCGGCGGCTCCGGCTTATATCGTGATAAATTATCGGGAACTGATATTGCGGGCGGCGTTGCCGACTTCGACTGATGTAATGGTCGGGGCGTTAGGAATTCTGCTTGTGATAGAGGCGGCGCGGCGCGTCGTCGGAATTCCAATGGTTTGCGTGGTATTATTCTTTATAACTTATGCGTTCGCGGGACCATACATGCCAGGACTTTTAGCGCACAGAGGCTTGACGATAGATTATTTTGTCAGTCACGTTTACTTCACGACTGAAGGCATTTTCGGAATCCCGCTGGGCGTTTCGTCAACGTTTATATTTTTGTTTATCCTATTCGGCGCGTACTTGGAAGGAACTGGGCTAGGGAAATTTTTTATAGACGTAGCGAACTCGATAGCGGGTTGGGCGAGCGGCGGTCCTGCAAAAGTCGCAGTTTTATCAAGCGGACTAATGGGAACAGTCAGCGGCTCTTCTGTCGCAAATGTCGTGGGCACAGGCTCATTGACTATTCCCATGATGAAAAAGCTCGGCTATCACAAAGATTTTGCCGGAGCGGTCGAGGCGGCGGCGTCAACGGGCGGGCAGCTTATGCCGCCGGTTATGGGCGCGGCAGCGTTTTTAATGGCGGAATTTGTCGGCGTGCCTTACGTCGAAATCGTTAAAGCGGCGGTGATACCTGCGCTCCTGTATTTTATCGGCGTATGGCTCGGCGTACATTTCGAGGCTAAGCGAAGTAATTTAAGCGGCTTGCCGCGCTCGGAACTTCCAAAGCTTGGCGAACTTTTGAAAACACGCGGGCATTTAGCAATTCCGTTAATAGTAATCGTCTACTTGTTGGTTAGTGGCTATACGCCAATGCGGGCGGCGTTAGTAGCGATAGTTTTATCAATCGTGGTATCGAGCATAAAAAAATCAACGCGCATGTCGCCAGCGGCGATTGTCAAAGGTTTGGAGACGGGCGCACGAAATGTTTTGGGAGTATTAGTAGCCTGCGCGGCGGCGGGAATAATAATCGGCGTCGTGACGAAAACGGGCGTAGGATTAAAATTGGCGTCAGCGTTATTGGACTTATCAGGCGGAATGGTTTTGCCTAGCATGTTCTTAACGATGATAACGGCGATACTTTTAGGAATGGGCGTGCCGACAACGGCAAATTATGTCATAACGTCAACGATAGCGGCTCCTGCACTAATTCAAATGGGCGTCCCGATATTGGCGGCGCACATGTTCGTTTTCTACTTCGGGATAATTGCGGACGTGACACCGCCGGTAGCATTGGCGGCTTATGCGGGTTCGGGCATATCGGGCGGCAACGCGCTAAGGACGGGAATAAATGCGTCGAAGTTAGCGATTGCGGCGTTCATAATTCCTTATATGTTCGTCTTGAATCCGGAACTAATTTTAATGCACGGCGTGACGGCGAGTTTAGGCTTATCGCTTTTGACGGCGATAGTTGGAATGGTCGCGCTTTCTTCGTCGCTAATCGGATACCTTGCCGCGCCGTTAAGAACTTTAGAGCGAATAATTTTGGGTGCGGGCGGGCTAATGATGATTAAGCCTGGACTTGTGACGGATATAATCGGCGTGGCGATTTTTGTGGCGATTTTATCTTGGCAACTTCGCAAAAAAGTTTCTTAATAAGTTGAAAAAGTTTTTACAAAATGTTATTATTTCTCCTCAGATAAATTTTAAGGAGCGTATTTAATGGCAGATAAACATCTCAAGAAAGTAAAATTTGCTCTCTTCCTCAAGAACAACGAAGAAGTTCGCACTAAAGATGATTTTAAAAAAAATTTCGATATGACGGAAATTATTGGGTATCTTTTCGCCGACAATAGATTTGGCAACAACAAGCTTTTAAAATGGATGCGTGACCATGATTATCCAGATGACACTTGCTGTGCCGTCGAGGAACTCTGGAAAACTTATAATCGCAGGAAATTAATTTTTAAAAATATCACACCTGAAAAAGAAAAAATTTTTACTCGCGAATTTACTTCTAAACTCTGCCAAATTTTTGAAATCGATGAATCGAAAACTGAAGAAATTGAGAGTATTGAACAAATTATTAAATCTTCGAGTAAAGAAGATGAGATACTTGAAATTGCGGCTTTTGAGGACGATGACGAGGAAGAAGAAATTCTCCAATATGTCAATCAAATCGTTCGCACGCAAACCGAGCTAAATGAAGTAATAAATCGCCTTAAAGCTCAGAAAAAAGCTGGCAAATATAAAGTCGTTTATCTGATAAATAAAGACAAACCTTACAAACTAAATAAAGAAGATGTTTTCGATAGTGCGCTACGATTTGTCGGAATAAATCGCCAAGCGATAGAAGACGAGACAAAAATTTCAATCGAACAAAAAGTTAGTGAGGGCACTTTTGAAGTAATGGAGAAGGAGCAGTTAAAAATTTTTTGCTCCAAGCCTGAAAATCGCGATAAATTCAGTAACCTCAAAATACTTACACGTAGACGGACAAGCATTGACTCTTATGAAGAGGATAATATTGATTTCCCAAAAATAAAAATCTCTTCCGATAGTAGCGGCAATGATGATACGGGAATTGAAGTTGCAACGGAACAATTAATGTTGTACCTTGACGCAGGCTTGCCGATTATTTACATTGATACTTTTGAAGAAGATAAAGCCGACGAAATTATAAAGCGTGTCGCCGTCGAGCGGGATATTTACGAATGGAACAAGGCGGAAGGTCTTTTCAAGCATAATAATTCAGGTGAACACGTCGCAAATTTTGATAATCGCATACCTCTTAAGGAAACTTTGCAAAATTTCATAAATGATGCTCGCAGTATGCAATATGGTGCAGTTGTCAAATGTCAGTTGAATGATTCCGTTTTAGTTTTAAAAGACATACACAAATATTTTGAGGACGAAGAAATTGTTGCACAGATGAAATATCTTGCTCAGCTCATTTACACCGGAGAGCTTGACGATTGCACAATAATAATCGTTTCGTCCGTCTTGAGAATCCCTGCAGTTTTGGAACATTATTTGACGATTTTAAAAATAGAAAACTTGAACGAAATAGAACTTGAAGATTTGATAAGGGATTTTTGCGAAAAACACGGCGCGAAAACACCTTCCGGCATTTTGTTGAAAAAACTCGTCACCGCCTTTAAAGGTATGTCCGAATTTGACATAATAAATATTCTTTCCCTCGCTCTTGCCGGCGAAAATGATATAACTTTTTCGGATTTGGATTTGATAATTGAAAACAAAAAACAAATAATTCGCAAGACAAATATTTTGGAAATGGTAGAGTGTGACGAAAAAGAAGACGATATTGGCGGGCTTGAAAATTTAAAAGCGTGGCTGAAGAAAAAAGAAAATACTTTTCGGCACGTTGATGAGGCAATGCGTTGCGGCGTGAGAATTCCAAAAGGAATTTTGATAGTCGGAATGCCAGGTTGCGGAAAAACTTTGACGGCAAAGGCAACGGCTGCGATTTTCGATTTACCGCTTTTGAAATTGGACATGGGAAAAATTTTGGGCAAATATGTAGGCGAATCGGAAAAAAATATGCACCGCGCAACCGAGCTTGCTGAAGTTTCTGCGCCTTGCGTGTTGTGGATTGACGAGTTGGAAAAGGCCTTTGCGGGCACGGGTTCGGATGGCAGCGGGGAAATTACCGTAAGGCTCTTAGGTTTATTTTTGACTTGGATGCAGGAAAAAACTTCGCCGGTTTTCGTTGTCGCTACTGCAAACAGTGTCGAAAGACTTCCGCCTGAACTCCTGCGTAAAGGCAGATTCGATGAAATTTTTTACGTTGGAACGCCGAATGCCTCTGAAAGAAAAGATATTTTTAAAATCCATATCGATAAAGTTCGTTACAACGACAATTTTGAATGGACAGATTCGAGCGATTCTGAAGAAAAAATTGAAAAGCTTATAAAGGGTACGCTTGGCTACAGCGGTGCTGATATTGCCGAAATTGTCGCGGATGCCGTCGAAATGTCTTTCTCCAAATTTATGGAAGAGAAAAAGTATTCGAGCGGTAAAAATGTCGGCGATAAAAAAAAGAAGCCAATTTTTAATCCCGACATTGTTTTGAACGTAGTTAATAATTCTGCGCAAATGTCGGCGTGGAATCAGCTCACGAGGATTTTTGGAAATTACAAGCGCAAAAAATTTAAGAACGCATCTCAACCGGATTTACGGGACATTTTTTATTGGATAAATCTTCGCTTGATATATTTTGTTAAATCTCCAGGTAGAATTTTACATTTCCTTAAATCGACAAATGACATTATGCGCGAATTTTTTGCCAGTTTTACACTGAAAAATGTCAGGAAATTAGAAAAGAAAGACAGACAATGGCAGGAAGAAGAACTCAAAATAAAATTGGAGTCGTTGCCGGAAATTCCATTGCGAAATCGAATTTGCAGAAAGGTTACAAGAAAATTTTTGAATTATTTGAAACATAAGAGTAATTAGTGAGGCAATTAGAAATGCAAAATGCTGACGAATCGGATTATAAAAAAATCGGCGAACTTTTGGAAGATTTTTTCATCAAATACGCCGAAAAAGACCTCTCCGTTACCGACGAAGAATTTTTAAAGGAAATGTTTGCCGATAAATTCCCCAAAATGTCCGAAAAGAAAATTGACGCGATGTGTAGGGAAATTTTTGACAGCAATAAATATATGGAAGATTTTCTGCAGGAAATTAAAACTTCGCCTGGTTATGAAAACGTCACGCAAGATTGGTTTCGCGAAAAAATTAAAAGTTCAATGAATAATGGTGATTATGAACTTATTCAAAGATTTTGCCTTCAAAATGAAATCCTGGACATGATAAATCACAGTGTGATTCAATTTTCAAACGGCTTTCAAAATATTGGGCTTATTCAACCGCACGATAAGAACGATTTTTCATCTACCACAGAAAATATTTTCAAACAAGGTCACGCCGAAAAAAAGATTACTCCGGCGAACGTTCATCAAGCGGCATTTGATACTGGCGTAAAAAAATCGATAATGACGCAATACAAAAGAATTATGCAACTTGATTTCTCTGCCATTACCGTTAGGACTGATATTTCAACCGTCGCTGCAAATTTGAGCCGCAATGCCGCATTGACTGGAGTTTGTGGAATGGCGTTGACGACTGGGCTTTCCATACTTTTTAAAAATAGTGTGTTGAAACAAAATTTTACAAAGTTTTTGATAAAGACCGGCACGACTGACAGTTTGCGCGTCATAGTTACGGGAGCTTTAAAGGTCGGCGCGGAAAGAAGAATATTGCCGCTACTTACTCGCGCAACGCCAATGCTCACCTTAACTGCTGTTGCTTTGATTGCGGTTGAAAGTTCAAAAACAATTTTGCAATATGCCAACGGTGAAATTAAATGCTTGGAGGCGTTGAATCAAGTTAGCAAGGTTTCTACTTCGGCAATTTGTTCGGTTATTTTCGGGCTTCAAGGTGCGTTATTTGGCGCGACGGCAGTTGCTACGGTTCCTATTGCTTCGCCGCTTGTTGGGGCGTTTATGGGAGAACTTGTCGGCACAATGGCGGGCTACGAAATCGGGAGAATTTCTTATGCAAAATTAAAAACGTTGTTGATGAATACTCAAAGCATTTTAACTGCCAACTACGGAATTTTGGACGCCTTGACCAATAAAGCCGTCGTTCTGACGAACAAACGCAAGAATGAGTTAAAAATTTTTTAATATGCTGTCGCGGCAATGTTTAGATGATTTTAAATTAGTCGCCCGCGTTTTGAAGGATAAAAAACTTACACGGCGAAAATCCTAGCAAAAGAAATTGTTTAATGGAGGAATAGTTAATGGCAAATGACAAAATACGCAAGGGAGCACCGACTCTCGGCGACAGCAAAGGCATTTTGCTTGAAAGCGGCACCAATGAATTTGAGATAGTGGAATTCAGTATTGGCGGCGTCAACTACGGCATAAACGTCGCCAAAGTTCGTGAGGTTATTCAGCGCATACCCGTTACGGCAATGCCGCAAGCTCACCCCTACGTTGACGGGCTGTTTACTCTGCGCGGCAAGGCAATTCCTCTGGTAAATCTCCCGCGCTGTTTGAACGTAACCAACGGCGACGAAGCGAAAAATATTATAGTCACGGAAATTAATAACTACGACATAGGCTTTTTGGTGGAAAATGTATCGCGCATTCATCGCATTTCATGGAAGGATATGGAGCCTTCGCCGGAAGTCGGCGACCAAAGCCGCGTCGTCGGTATAATCAAAATGCCCGACCGAATTGTTTTGCTCCTCGACTTCGAGACGATTATTGCCGAGATTAATCCCGAAATTAACGCCAAACTCACTACGGTTTCAGAGGCTGATGCTGACGTTCGCTCCGTTCGCTCAGATGTTCATATTGTCGTTGCGGAAGATTCGCCAATGTTGCGCGACTTGCTCGTTACGACTTTGCATGATTCCGGCTACAGATTTGTTCGCGATTTCGGCAACGGGCAGGACGCTTGGGAATATCTGCAAGGGCTTGCCAATAAGGACGGCGCAATTTCTGAACACGTCGGCATAATCGTTTCTGATGTTGAAATGCCCAAAATGGACGGTCACAGACTTTTGAAACTCGTCCGTAGCAATGAAAGACTTCGCGACGTTCCGTTTGTTTTGTTCTCGTCGCTCATTAGTGAGGAAATGCGCTTGAAGGGCGAAGAACTCGGCGCGAGTGCGCAAATTTCCAAGCCTGAAATTGGTCAGCTTATCGACTTGCTTGATAGCTTCATTTTCGGAAAGAAAAAAGTTAGCATTTAAAAATTTTTAAGCCCGCGCAGTTTGGCGGGCTTTTTTGTCGCTTTAAAAGCGACGGAACAGCGGACGCGCAAGACGTTGCGACGCTTTGAACTAAATCTCCGCGCCGGAATGCTCCGTTGCACTTAGCTAGTTTCAAAATTTTTAGCCGGCGAGAGCATGGAGCATATCTTCGCGGGTTATGGCGTAAGTTCCCGACTTCCTAAGGACAATTCCCGCCGCAATATTGGCGATAAATGCTCCGTCAACTGGTCGCAAGCCGCCCGCAAGAGCCATAGCGAAAACCGCCGCGACAGTATCCGCAGTTCCGGCGACGTCGAAAACTTCTTGCGCGCTTGTCGGCAAATGAAAAACTTCTTCGTCAGTTACGAGCGTCATACCCGATTCCGAGCGCGTCGCCAAAACATTTTTGATTCTGAACTTGCGCATAATATATCGCCCTGCGCGTTCTGCTGCGTCGTTGTCGTCAGTGGGAATAGGACTAAGCAAAATTTTATTTATCTTCGCAACATTGGGCGTAATGTAATCGGCTTGCGCATATTTAATCCACTGCTGACCGTAGGGCATAACAACGACCGGCACGCCGTGATTATGCGCCGCACGAATCACCGACGCGCAAAATCTTTCCGTGCAAACGCCTTTTTCGTAATCGGCTAAAATTATCGCGTCTAAACTGTCATTTAGCCGCCGCTTGACGAAATTTTTTAATGCCTCGAATTGTTCTTCCGTTCGCGGAGCAAGGTCTTCAAAATCCATGCGGAACATTTGAACATGCCCGCTCATTATCCTAACTTTCGTCGTTGTCGGCCACTCTGTCGCGATAAGCCCGTCTTGATTAATTCCGCTCTCGTAAAGTTGTGTTGAAAGCGTCTCGAAATTATGATCGTCGCCGACAAAGCCCGCGATTGAAGTTTTGCAACCGAGCGTTGCTAAGTTGTTTGCGATATTCGCCGCCGCACCTAGTGACGTTTTGCGCTTAACGATTTTTGCAACTGGGACTGGCGCATCGCTAGCGAATTTCTTCACGTCGCCATAATAATATTTGTCCATCATAATATCGCCGATAACTAAAACCTTGCACTTGCCAACCTTTGTCGCGAAAAAATTTTTCCAATCATCTTTATTCATAAACTCACCTTCCGTAATTTTTTTGCCATTATATCACGAACATAGCAGGGGATAAACGCCGCCGCGCAGAATTTTTCCGCTGAGGTGATTTAAATGAATGAATTGGAATTGAAATACGGTTGCAATCCGAATCAGAAGCCCGCGAAAGTTTTTGTCGCGTCGGGTGAATTGCCCTTTGAAGTTCTCAACGGGCGACCAGGTTATATTAATTTGCTTGATGCGCTTAACGGTTGGCAGCTCGTTCGCGAAATGCGCAAAGCTACTAATCTTCCTGCCGCCGCGTCATTTAAGCACGTAAGTCCGGCCGGTGCCGCCGTCGGTGAGCCGCTCGACGACATTTTGAAGAAAATTTACTTTGCTGAAGGCTTAGAACTTTCCGCGCAGGCTACCGCTTACGTTCGCGCACGCGGAGCCGATAGAATGAGTTCTTACGGCGACTTCGCGATTTTGTCCGACGAGTGCGACGAGCCGACCGCTAATTTTATTCGCCGCGAAGTTTCTGACGGAATTATTGCGCCATCCTATTCGCCAAAAGCTTTGGAAATTCTTAAAGCTAAGCGCAAGGGCAGTTATCTTGTTATAAAAATGAATCCCGATTACGCGCCTCCCGCGATTGAGACTAAGCAAGTTTTCGGCGTGACTTTCGAGCAAAAACATAACGACATTGAAATTTCCGCCGCGTGCCTTGAGGACGTTCCGACTAAAAATAAAACTTTCACTCCCGAAGCTGTTCGCGACCTTTTGATTGCGCTAATAACTCTTAAATATACGCAATCTAATTCGGTTTGCTACGCTAAGGGCGGGCAAGCTATCGGGATTGGCGCGGGGCAACAAAGTCGCGTTCACTGCACACGACTTGCCGGAAATAAGGCGGATTATTGGTACTTGCGCCAGTGTCCGAAAGTTTTGGAGCTGCCCTTCCAGAAAAATATCAAACGTCCCGACCGCGATAACGCTATTGACGTTTACTTAGGCGGCGAAACTTTTGATGACTCGTGGCAAAATCTTTTCACGGTAAAGCCCGTACCTTTGACTTTAGACGATAAAATTTCTTGGCTTGAAAATCTGCGCGGAGTGTCGCTTGCGTCCGATGCCTTCTTCCCGTTCGGCGACAATATCGAACGCGCTCACAAATCAGGCGTTGAGTTTATCGCGCAAACCGGCGGCTCAATTCGCGACGATAACGTTATAGAAACTTGCGACAAGTACAATATCGCAATGGCATTTACGCACATTAGACTTTTCCACCATTGAGGCTATTATTTTGGAACTAGACTTTACAGTTATGGCGGCAATGGCGGTAATGGGCTTTGTCGCCGCTTTTATTGATTCAGTAGTTGGTGGCGGCGGGTTAATCTCCGTACCAACGCTAATGTGGGCGGGTTTGCCAATGCTGAATGTTTTGGGCACGAATAAATTTGCCTCGACAATGGGCGCGTTCGCCGGCTTTCTAACTTATTTACGTTCGGGCACGATTGACAAAAAAATAATGCGGGTAATGTTCCCGCTAGCGTTTATCGGCTCAGTTTTTGGCGTATTCGTCGTCCGGCAAGTTCCACCAGATTTTTTGCGCCCGCTAGTTGTCGTCATGCTGATTATCATTGCGATTTACAGCGTAGCAAAAAAGAATTGGGGCGCGGATAAAAAATCTGTGCACGTCTCGCACAAAAATTATCTGCTCGGAATGATTTTGATTTTCGCGCTAGGATTTTATGACGGATTTTTTGGACCAGGCACAGGCTCGTTTATGCTGTTCTTATATCTAGTTATGGGCTATGGATTTTTAGGAGCCGCCGCCAATGCCAGAGCCGCTAACTTTGCTAGCAATCTTGCCGCCGTGATAATTTTTACGGGCTTTGGACTTGTGAATTTTTCCTATGCAATTCCAATGGGTTGCGGTATGATTTTGGGAGCGGCTTGCGGTGCGAAAATGGCAATCACGAAAGGCGCGGCATATGTTCGCCCACTTTTTATCGGCATGACAGTAATTTTAATCGGCAAGCAAATTATCGAGCTGTTCAAATGAATTTAAACGAAAAATCGCCCGCCGAATTGGCGAGCGATTTTTTTTGCCTAAAACAATTTCTTAGAATAGCATGTTGATAAGATTACCAACGCTAGCATAAGCCGTCATATTGCGATAAGCGTTGCTGGTGTAAATTGCGGCAGTAGAAAGTTGATTGCCGAGCATTTTTTCAGCGGACGGGAAAAGCCTATCGTATTGCGAATTGGCGTAGCTGATATGACTGTCAACTTTAGTAGCAAGTCCGCCGTCGCCGAGCAAACCAGAAACTCTGTCGGGATTTTCGACGATTGCATTAGCTAAGACTTCTTCGTTGATTTCAATCATACCGCCCGCATTAACCGTCAAGCCGATTGCTTCATAACTTGAGGCGCGATAAGTTGCGTCGCTGAAAACTGTAGCCAGATTCGCGACACGATTGGAGACGGCGGCGTTATCGTTAAAAAATTTGAGTGAACTGTTATAATTGCTGACAAACTCGCTGACGACATCAAGAGCTGATTGTAAATCTTTGCTATAAGTAGTTGTAGAAGAAATAATACCGTTTTCGCCGGTAGTTTCGGTTTTGGTAATTGCGCCGTCTTTTGGCACGCTGAAGCTATACTTTTGAATTTGCTTGGAGGACTCACTGAGCGCGGACATATTTTCCTCAAATTCGAGGTTGAAAGTACTTTTAGCCTCATCATAGCTTGCCAAAACCGATTTGAGATTAGCGTTAATCTCGCTCAAGCCCGAAAGAGACGTTTGGGCGTTCGACTGATAGTCGCCGTAAGCATTCCAGAGCCGCGCAACCGAGTCTTGTTTTTTGTTATTAGTGCTATTGAACAGCCAACTATAATCAGTCGAGCCTATTGCGTTTATCCCTGACATTTTACTCACCTTCCTTGAAACGAAAACATCCTTAAATATTTGTTGTTATTCTACAATATTTATCGTTGACTTGCAAGGAATTTTTTAAGGCGTTGCAGAAAATAGTTGATACCTGTTATAATCATGAAAAAAGTAGTGCGGAGGAATTAGTGATGAGTTGGAAGAAATTTTTTTGCGGAGCATTGGCGGCGTCGATGATTTTTTCTGCGTCGACGTTTTGCTTAGCGGCGGACGATTCTGCCAATGCTAAGCTCGCAAAAATTGAAATCGATACTTACGGAGCTGAACAGAGCGGCGCGATTTTGGACAGAATTTCCCAGCTTGAAAAGAGTTACAGCGGGCGAAATATGACTGGCAATATGAACGCTCGCATTGAAGCAATTTACGACACGCTTTACGACAACAGCGCGGAGCCTGGCATTTTGGCGAAAGTCAATGTGTTGGAATGGAATTTAAATCACAAAGTCGCACTCGGCGGCATTGATACGCGCCTTGTTGCTTTGGAAAATCAGATTTTGGGCAAGACTTTAACTGGAACTTTCAATGAGAGAATTCGCGAACTTGCTAAGGCGTCATACGGCGCGGAAATTTTGCCGATAGCGCAAGTTCAGATTCCGGCGAATACGCTAATAAAAGTCGTGACGACTGCGCCTGTTAGCTCGAAAGCTTTGCAGGAAGGCGACACTATCCCAGTTAAAATTGTCTCCGATGTTTTTATCAACGACAGTTTAGTTTTTGCAAACGGCTTGCCAGGCGAAGGCACCGTTACTAGAGTTCTTCGCGCCAAAAATATTTTCAGCAATGGGAAAATCGAAACCGACTTCAATAAACTCAAAAGCCTTGACGGGCAGGACGTTAAAACTTACACGGGCATTGAAGCGATTGACGAAATGACCAATAACGAAATGGCTCGCGGCTTAAGCTTAATCGGACAAACTTTTTCGGGCAAAAATAAAGACGTCGAAGAAGTTTTCATACGCGGCAAAAATATCGAGTTGCCTGCGGGCATTGAACTTTTCGTGCAGATAAAAGAACCCGTTGTCGTATACGGCTTGCGCAATAGCGGTAGCGGTTATATCGCGCCCGTTGTCGAAAAGCCTACGGAAGTTGCGCCAACGCCAAGCACGGAGCCTAAACTCGTCGTTGAGACTTCGCCCGAACCTGTAAACGAGTCTTCGTCCGAATCTTATCCCGGACTTAATCCAGACGATTATAATCTCAAGCCGACTGAAGAAGTTGAGCCGCGCCCCGAAGAGGGCAAGACGCTTGAAGGTTACGACGGAGAACTTATAGAAATAGTTGATGAGGAATAAAGATGAAAAAATTTTTAGGCGTCGTATGCGCCGCAATGTTTATGACTTCGACGGCGGAAGCGGTTTACGAAGCGAGTTCAGACACGGGCACGGAAATTTTTGACTACATAGAAAACAGACGGCGCGAAGCTCGCGACAAGAAATTAACGGAAGAACAGGAAAAACTTTTAGCCGACATAGCTAAGGAAAAGGAGCGACTCCCGCACGAACAAAAGGAGGGCGACCCAATTCCGGCGATATTCGAGGGCGACGATTTAATTTACTACTCAAATAGCGGCGAATTCATAGCAACGGGTAAAGTTAATATTATTCAGCTTGACGGTCACAGATTTCAAAGCGAAGAGGCGACCGGCAATGTCAAAGAACAAATTGTTCGTGTCGAAGACAAAGCTCACGTCCTGCAGCTGACAGAAGGTGCACCGCGCGTCACTCTCGACGGCTACAGGACCATTTACAATTACGGCACAAAGCGCGGCACTATGGGCGAAGCTAACGGCAAAGTCGGCGAATATTATCTGACTGGCAAGCGTTTTGAATTTTATCCCGACCATATAGTTGTTCATAACGGCACGCAGACGAAATGCGGCGCGAAAAGTCCTGATTATCACGTTAGCGCGGAGCGGATTGAGGTTTGGCCCGAACAGGTTATGAAAATGTACAACGTACAATTTCTGGTAAAGGGCAATGTTGTTGGTTCGCGCGAATACATGGAGCGCAAATTTGGCGAGCAGGAAGAAAATTATTTCCCGCGAGTGGGCTACAATTCTGATCACGGCGTCTATATCCGCGACGATTTTAGATTCCCTTTGCTCCCGCATTTTGATTTTGTTGTCGGGGCTTACATTGAGACGAAAAAGGGCGTCCGTAGCAATGCCGAGTTGCAATATAGGAATCGGGATTTTGTCGGGCGGTTAAAATACGGTTTTTATGACGATAAAGATGCGCGTTGGATGCAAAAGGAGCCTTCGCTTGATTTATATTACGGGCGGCATATTGAAGGCTTGCCTTTAGGATACAGTTTGGAAGCGGAACTTGGACATTGGCGGCAAAATGATATTTCCAGTACACATGGCGTATACGAAGCGACTTTGTATCACGACCCGATTTTTATTGGAAAATATTTGCTGTTCATGAACACGAGCTACAAAATCACGAAAGACAAACTTAAAAAGGATTACGGGAGAGATACGAGCGTTCACGGCATGAATTGGAACGTTATACTTGGCAGAGAATTCAACGAGAGGCTTGCGGCTTATGTTGGCTATTCTTACGAAAAAAATAACTCTATGAATTCTGTTTTCGATTTTGATTTGGACGATTACTCGAAGAAACTTAAAGCGGGTATAAGTTATATGGTGACGCCGAAAGACCGCTTAGTTATTGGCTATAAAATGAATATGGACAATCATAGAATGGACGACATAGACTATTATTGGTATCATGATTTGCATTGTTCGCAAGCGGTAATTCGTTGGCGCGGCAAGCGCAAGAAATTGGAAGTTCATTGGGAGTTTACGCCTTTTTAATGCGTAATAAATTCTAGGAGAAATATTTTTGATGGGCATGTTAAACTGTATCTTTTTGTTTATCGTATCGCTAATATTATTTTTTTTAGGCGGGTGGCTTATTCCGATAACTGACCCGACAGAATCAGTTTACACGTTGACAGCAAAGGAAATGTTAGAGGCGGGTGATTGGCTTTCGCCGCGCATTTATGGAGATTATTGGTTCGATAAGCCGATAATGTTTTACTGGGAACTTTTAATCGCGTATAAAATTTTCGGCGTGAATGAATTTGCGTCGAGATTTTTCCCTGCGCTATTCGCGACGTTCGGATTATTTCTGACGTACTTATTCGGCGCGAAACTTTACGATAAAAAAGTTGGATTTGCGGCGGCAGTCATGTTAGCGACTTCGCTGGAGTATTGGTATTTGTCGCACGCGGTGATAACTGATATGACGTTGCTTGTTATGTTCTCGATAACGCTAATGAGTTTCTTTTGGGGCTACCACGCAGGCAAGCCACAATTTTATTTGATAGCGTTCGCGGCGTCGGGCGTAGCGGTTTTGACGAAAGGTCCAATAGGATTTCTTTTGCCTGGACTTATAATTTTAATTTTTTTGGCGTGGCAGGGCGATTTGCAACACTTGCGCGAACTCTTCCGCGTGAAACATTTTGCGATACTCTTAGCGATAATCGCGATATGGTATTTGCCAATGATGCTTCTGCACGGTTGGGAATTCATAGAAAATTTTTTAGGCGTGCATAACTTTTTGCGAGCGACAGTCACGGAGTACAAAAATACGAACGTCTGGTATTATTATTTGGTCGTGACTGCGTTAGGATTTTTCCCGTGGTCAATCGTGCTTATCGGCATTGCGGCTAAAAATTTGCGACGCTTGCCAACGTTTGACGTGCGCGATAAATTTTTGATAGTCTGGGCGTTGACGGTGATAATATTTTTCCAGTTGTGCGCGACGAAGTACATAACCTACACATTGCCGGCAATGATTCCCGCTATGATTTTTCTAGCAAAGTTTTTCGTGAACCGTTGGAGATTATTTTTGGGCGTGACGTTGAGTACGATAATAATTTATCCGCTGGCATTTTATTTCGTGGTGTTGCCGCTTACCGAAGAAAATTCAGCGCGGCGCGAAGCTCAAGTAATTTTGCCGCTAATCGACGAAAAAACTTGCGTGGTAAGTCACGGAGGAAAATATTCCACGTCACTAGTTTTTTACTCCGGAGCTAAAATTTATCGATTGGAGACGAAAGAGAATTACGAAAAAATTCGCCCGAAAAATATGTCTTGGACGAGCAAAAATGTTATGCCATTTATGACGTTTGACGAAATGCCCACTGATAAAAAAATCGTGGCGATTGTGAGTGAAGCTTTCGATAAAAGTTTTTTAAGTAATGCGGTAGTAAAGGTGGGAACTTGGGAGCTTATCGGCGAAATTCAAAATGGCGAACTCAAAAGTAAAATTTATAGGAGGAATCCTGATGGCTATAATGGTTAAGCCTTACGATACAAAAAATGTGCGCGAGGCGATAAGTATTTGGAATGAAATTGTTCGCGAAGGGATAGCCTTCCCGCAAGAAGAAGAACTAGATGAAATTAGCGGCGATGAATTTTTCAAGGCGCAATCGTTTACGGGCTTAGCTTTCGACGGCGACGAAATTTTAGCGTTGTATATTCTCCACCCAAATAATGTCGGACGGTGCGCCCACATAAGCAACGCAAGTTATGCGGTTCGTTCGGACGTGCGCGGGCGGCATATCGGCGAGATTATCGTAAAAGATTGCATTGCACGGGCTAAGGAACTTGGCTTTAGGATTTTGCAATTCAATGCGGTCGTGGCGACAAATATTCATGCGCGGCATTTATATAAAAGATTGGGATTTAAGGAGCTGGGCACAATTCCTGGCGGATTTAGAATGCCTGACGGCTCGTTTGAAGATATTGTTCCTCAGTTTATTGCTTTGACTTAGGGAGGTCAGCAAGTTGCAAGAGCTTATCAATATAACAAGCAAAATGCACGACAAAAAAGTTTTGGTAATTGGCGACATTGTAGCTGATGTCTACGTCGACGGGCGCATTTCCAGAATTTCCCGCGAAGCTCCCGTTTTAATTTTAGAGAAGGCTGGCGAAAAAGTCGTAGCGGGTGGCGCGGCTAATGTTATTGCCAATGCGGCGACTTTAGGCGCAGAAGTTTACGCGCTGGGCGTTATCGGCGACGACCATTATGCCGAAAGCCTCCGGAATATTTTTAAAGACCTTAACGTTCACATTGAGGGGCTTGTCCGCGATAAGTCGCGCCCGACGATTTCCAAAACGCGAATCATTGCGGGCGGCAGAGCGACTGTCAGTCAGCAAATTGTTCGCATTGATTCAGAGAGCAAAGAGCCGTTGTCGAAAAAAGTTGAGGCGGAACTTCTTGCCAAGATTGATAAAATTTTGCCGAAGGTCGACGGTATAATCATGAGCGATTACGGCTCCGGCACGATTACTGTGAACGCCCGCAAGTTAATAACACGCTTTGCTGGCAAGAAGAAAATTCCTAGCATTGTCGATTCTCGCTACAATATAAGCGACTTTGAAGGCGTCGGCTACGTCAAGCAAAATGATTCGGAGCTGGGAAATTTTGTCGGCTATCCTTTAAACGACGTGACGGACTTAATCAGCGCGGGCACGAAAATTTTAACAAAGCTGAACGTTGACGGCGTCTTGATTACTCGCGGCGAAATGGGCATGAGTTTATTTGAACGAAATGGCGCAGCGCATCACATACCCGTTAGTGATATGAGCGAAGTTTATGACGTATCGGGCGCGGGTGATACTTGCGTTGCGGCATTTTTATTGGCGTTGACGGCGGGTGCGCAACCTGCGCTTGCGGCGAAAATCGCAAACTTTGCGGCGGGTATTGCCGTTAGGAAATTGGGCACAAGCACTGTCAGCGCGACCGAATTAGTTTCAGTATTGGAAAGGGCACGCTAAATGTTGATTGATAGAAAATCCGCCGCTCAGTTTTGCGAAGGCTTGAGGCGGCAAGGCAAGAAAATTGTTTTTACGAATGGTTGCTTTGATATAATTCACGCTGGACACGTCAGATATTTGACAACGGCTAAAAATTTCGGCGACGTGTTAATTATCGGACTTAACACTGATGAATCTGTTCGCAAACTCAAGGGCGCGAGCCGTCCGATTAACACGCAAGCCGACCGCGCAGAAGTTTTATTGGGGCTGAAGGCTGTCGACCACGTGATTTATTTCGGCGAGCAGACGGCAGAAAATTTAATTACTGAAGTCAAGCCCGATGTTTACGTTAAGGGCGGCGATTACACTTTGGAAACTTTGCCTGAAGCCGCGATTGTTCAGAAATACGGCGGGCGCGTCGAGCTTGTGAATTTAGTTGCGGGGCGTTCGACGACTAACGTAATTAATAAGATTTTAGCGGAGAAAAAGTAGTATGGACGATTTAAAAAATGTTTTGATAGTGAAGCTTAGCGCAATGGGCGACGTAATTCACGCGCTACCAGTCAGCTACGCGATAAAAGAAACTTTCCCCGACGCGAAATTAACTTGGGTCGTAGAGCCGCCGAGCCTTGACCTACTCAAAATGAATCCTTGCGTTGACAGAATTATTTTATTCAAGAAAAAGAATTTCCGCACGCTGAAAGGTTTCATGCAAGAGTTTTTCCCATTCAAGCACGAACTGCAAGAGCAAAGTTACGACGCAGTTTTAGACTTGCAAGGGCTATTCAAATCGGCGGCAATAGCGTTCTTTGCAAAGTCGAACATTAAACTTGGAATTTGCAACATGCGCGAGATGAGCGACAAAATTTCAAAACCGGTTGTCGGGGAAAATGCAGAAGGGCATATCGTCGAAAGATATTTGGACACGGCGCGGGCAGTCGGTTGCGTCGTCAATGAAGTTGTTTTCCCGATTCAAATTCCGGTCGAAGAATCGGAAAAGGCGCGGGCGATTATGGAGCATGCCGGGCTACGCGAAGGCAATCCTTTTGTAGTATTCGTCGTGGGCGCGAATTGGCCAAATAAACGCTGGCCGACGGAAAATTTTGCCGAATTGGGCGATTGGTTCTATCAACTGGCGGTCGTGCCGGTTCTAATCGGTAGCGGCGACCTTGACGAAATGCGCGCTAAGGAAATTGAAGCCAAAATGGAAATCCCGCCGATTAACCTTGTCAACCGCACGAATATTTATCAACTGGCGCATGTGCTTAGAAGTTCGCGGCTTGTAATCGGCGGCGATACGGGACCAGTGCATTTAGGTTCGGCATTGGGCGTGCGAACGATTATGTTAATGGGACCGACAAACGTTGAGCGCAACGGACCTTTCTCGCAACTTCAAAATGCAATCGAAGTCGAGCGACCTTGTAAAGGTTGTTGGAAACGTTTTTGCCACAAAAACGAAGATTGCTTGGAGAAAATCCCCGTCAGCTTTGTCGAAGAGAAAATTAAATCTATGGGATAAGAAAAATCCTCCCGACCGCGCAGGTTGAGAGGATTTTTTGCGTTAAAGCGCGACTGATAAATTTTTTTGCGTGATAAAAATTTCTGTGATAAAATTTCAGCGACTGAAAAGTTACGAGGTGATTTTATGATAATGACGGGCGCAAAGGCAATAGTCGAATGCTTGCGCGAACATGAAGTCGATATAATTTTCGGCTATCCCGGCGGAATGATTCTGCCGCTCTACGATGCACTTGTTGACGAAAAGGACATTAAACAAATTTTGGTTACGCACGAACAAAATGCAGCGCATGCGGCGGACGGTTATGCGCGGGCAACAGGCAAAGTCGGAGTTTGCATAGCGACTTCGGGACCAGGCGCGACAAATTTAGTAACCGGAATAGCGACGGCATTTATGGATTCAATTCCGCTTGTCGCGATAACTGGACAAGTCGACTCCGCGCTTTTGGGACGTGACGCCTTTCAAGAAACGGACATTTTAGATATAACAATGCCCGTAACCAAACATAATTTCAAAGTCAAAGAGGCGCGGCAATTAGTCTCGACAATTCGTCAAGCCTTTGAAATCGCAATGAGCGGACGACGCGGACCAGTACTCGTCGACGTGCCGAGAGATTTATTTTTCGCTGAGGTGGATTATCGCCCGCAGGAAGTCAAGGAAAAAATTCCGGCGAAACCCGACGCCGATTTTATTATCTGCGCGGCAGAAGCGGCTGAGGAAATCGCCAAAGCTGAACGTCCTGCAGTAATTGTGGGCGGCGGAGCAATTTCGGCGGGCGCGTCCAAAGAGATTATCGCGTTCATTGAGAAATTTAATTTGCCGGTCGTCAATACGCTTATGGGAATTGGAGCCGTGCCGCGCAGTCATCCGCAAAATTTAGGCTTCGCAGGTATGCACGGCAAAAAAGCTGCTAATCATGCAATCGCGGCGGCTGATTTAGTTATCGCGATTGGCAGTCGATTTGGCGACAGGCAAACCGGCAACGTTGCAAAGTATACGCGCTCGAAAAAGTTTATTCACATCGACATTGACCCCGCCGAGATTGATAAAAATATCGAAGGCAGTTTAGGCTTAGCGGGAAATATGCAAGTCATTTTGAAACTTTTAATGCGGCATGAGGCGAATAAAAATCGCGCTGAATGGTGGCGTCAAATTGAGAGCTGGCAAGAGGAATACGATTATGATTATCAAGTTGAGCGTTTGACGGTTCCTTGGGCAATGAATCAAATTGCGAAAAAGACTGCGGGGAAAAATTATGCCTATGCGACTGACGTTGGGCAACATCAAATGTGGGCGGCATTGCATTTGAAAGTTGAGGAGCCGCGCACGTGGTTTACTTCGGGCGGGCTTGGGACAATGGGCTTTGGCTTGCCGGCGGCTATGGGTGCTCAGCTTGCCTACGGAAAAAATCGGCGCGTGATAAGTGTTAGCGGCGACGGCGGCATAAAAATGACGGGCAATGAATTCTATACGATTGCCCGCCTGAAATTGCCGATTATTTCGCTGATTGTCAATAACACTAGTCTTGGCATGATTCGTCAGTTGCAAAAAGTTTTCTACAAGGAGCGATATATTGCTTGCGAGTTGGATTATCAAATGGATTATGTCGCCTACGCGCAAAGTTTCGGGATAAATGCGGAAGCGGTCTCGACGCAGGAAGATTTTGCCCACGCGCTGACTAAAGCCCTTGACGATAAAGAAAATCCCCGCGTCATAGTTTTAAATGTCTGGCGCAGTTTCGTCGAGCCTATGACTAAGGGCGGCGCAAATATAAATGAATTTGTCGAATTTAAATGAGGTGACACAATGAAAAAGTTTTTAGCAATGCTATTGTTCGCGCTTATGTTGACGACGACGGCGCGGGCGGCAGAATTTGAAATGGTCGAATATTCCGCGCAGGTAAAATTGCAATGGCTGGCGGCGGCGGGCATTCCGGAGGCGAAAAAGTTTTTAAAGCTTATCAATCGACCAGTATTTTTCAACGCGGACAATCTTAACGACTTCAAGCGCATTGAGTTGACGAACGCGCTTTATCAAGAGCTGAATTACGCCGCCGCGATTGAATACGTTCGCAAAAATGATTATCATAACGTCTTCGATATGGCTTGCAGTCTGTCGCCGCGTGCAATGATTCTGGGCGAAGACGGGCGCAAAGTTGTTGTCGGCGAATTGCAGACCGTTTGTCTTATCGGCGATTGGTGCCTTGAGGAATTCGGTAGCAAAAATGCAATAAAAAATGTTGAATACAAAGCTTTTTGGCTCCAAGATAAACAAGGCATGATGGAAAGTGCGAAGAACTTCAAGGGCGAAATTTGCATTATCGAGCAGGGCGTTTCGATTTATCTTACTAAAGATGCTTTAGCCCAAATGTTTGAAAATATTCGAGACCTTCTCAAGAAAAACGGCGGTTGCTTGATAACTTCTGACTTCACGCAGAAAAAGTATTTCCATGACGTTGCGGCGGCTCTTTACGGCGAAAATCAAGCCCCGACAATTTACGCCGAGACAAAAGCTATGTACGAAAAAGTTTACGACGATAAAATTTCCGATGATTATCTCCAGAACGAACAAGAAGCTATGGACTTTTTGAAAACGCACGGGCTTATTGCGCGAAAGGTGCCGCTCTTCACGTCGACGCCTAAACTTAATATTTATTCCAAACTCACGCCCGAACAAATTCAGAACGTCAACGCACTTGCTAGGAAAAATTATCTGTGGGTCATAACTGCCCTTTGATAAATTTAAAACCTCCCTCCGCATTTGGAGAGAGGTTATTTTTTTTCCCGCGTTTAAATCTTAACGTCAAGGTCGTAGCCAATAAGTGTCGTCACGACGTTAGCCATTTTATTTTTCGGCGCGGGAACTACTGCTGAATCCGGAACTTTTTCCGAAATATCTTCTTCGGGCGACTCCAAATTTAATTTCTCCACTAGGTCAAGGAGATTAGCGACAGCCGTTATCGCGAACGGAATTTTGTCGAATTCCGCATTGTTCGCAATGAACGACATAAATTTAAATCCTCTTATGAATTTTACATCTGCGTCGGCGATTATTAAATCAATTTCCGTTTCGCTCAAGATTTTTTGCGCTTTCGGAATTGAAGTAGCGATTGAAGCTTCGTGCGGAAAATTTTCTTCGATTATAATGCGCATTTCCTGCAAAGCTTCTTCGTCGTCGCCGAAAAGTAAAACACCCGAATAATGCTCTTGCGCAAGTTTTTGAGCAACGCGATTGATTAAATCGGCAGGCATGAACGGCTTTTTGATATAATCCGTGACGCCTAACATACCAACTTTTTGAATATTTTCAACATCGCCCGAAGCTGTCAGCATCATGATTGGCACGTCTTTAATCCGCTCATCGCTGCGAATTTCCTGCAAAGTTTCTATTCCGTCAAAGTACGGCATCATAATATCGAGCAAAACTAAACTTACATGTTGTTGGCGCAGAACATCCAAACCTTCAAGCCCGTTATCAACTCCAATAACTTCGCAGGGCAATTTCCGTTCCAAAATCATCTTGGCAATTTGCAAATTCATTTCGTCATCGTCGATTACTAAAATTTTCTTCTTCCGCATAATCATTCCCTCCAAAAATATTATCTATCCATATCAATATAATAACCCCAAGAGTAAAAAATTTCAAAGGGTATCTGCAAGGCGTTTTGCTTCTTCGGCGAGCGCGTCATAAAGTTTCATTGCTTCCGAGTGATTCTTTTTGATAAATTCTTCGCTTTGTTGTTTTTCTAGTTCTGAACTTGTCGCCGCCGTCAAAATTTTTCCGGACATTTCAAGGGCTTTTGCCGCCGCCGAAGTTTTTTCGCCGCCGATTGATAGCGCGGTTGATTTAAGCGAGTGAACGAAAATTGTATAATTTTTCCAGTCTTGCGCGTCGAAAGCCGCTTGCAATTTTTGCATTTTATCGGGCTTGAGTTCGACGAATTTTAGCAAGAAATCTTTATAAAGGTCAGTCATTCCCGCGCTATATTCAAGCCCCATTTCGACATTGATTAAATCGCTTGCCGCTACTGATTTTTCTTCGGGCGCAGAAGTTTTTTCTTCTTGCGTAGGCGATAATAGTTTTTCAGCCGGTAAATATTTCATAAGCATTTGCTCCATTAATTTTATATCAATCGGTTTGCTAAGATAATCTGTGAAGCCTTCGCCGATTAATTTTTCTCGCGTGCCGGAAATTGCGTTTGCGGTCAGCGCGATTATCGGCGCGTCCTTGCTAAGATTATTTTCCAATGCCCGCGCCATTTTCAGCGTCTGAACTCCGTCAAGGCTCGGCATCATTTGGTCTAGGAAAATTAAATCGTAATGTCTTTCGGCAAGTTTTTTTAGACAAAGCATGCCGCTTAATGCCGTATCAACTTTAACTTGCGTCATCTTGAGCAAATTGGTCGCAACTAGCAAATTCATTTCGTTATCGTCGACGACTAAAATTTCGGCATTGGGCGCGATAAATAGCGGCTGATATTTTTCTTGCGTAGAATTATTTGGCTCGTCGACAAATTCGCCGATTAATTCGCTACCGATGACTTTTTGAGGAATAGTCACGGTAAAAATTGAGCCTTCGCCGTAAACGCTCTGGACTTCGATTTTTCCGTTCATCATTTTAACGAGCTTATTTGTTATCGCAAGTCCTAAGCCGGTTCCCTCGATATTTTTATTTTTTTTGGCGTCAAAGCGTTCAAAGTCGTTAAAAATTTTGGGAATATCTTCGTTGCGAATGCCAATTCCAGTATCTTTGACGATAAATTTTAAAATCGTTTCGTTATCAGATATAGTTTCGCTTTCGACGCTGAAAATTACGCCGCCAACTTTAGTATATTTAACGGCATTGCTTAAAAAATTCAGTGCAATTTGCTGAATACGCCCCGAATCACCAAATAAATTATTTTCTGTGGCGGGATTTACTTGCAAATCGAAGGATAAATTCTTTTTATCGGCACGCGGGCGCATCATATGAACAAGATTTTTAATGACGTCGCCGAGTTTATAATTTTCCTCGACCAATTCAAATTTTCCCGATTCAATCTTAGAAAAGTCCAGAATATCATTAATTAAACTCAACAAAGTTTCACTAGCGGCGGCTGAATTTTGCGCGTAGCCGACAATATCAGAATTATTACTTTCGCGCAAAATCATTTCGTTCATACCGATAATCGCGTTAATCGGCGTGCGAATTTCATGACTCATACTGGCAAGAAAAGCACTTTTAGCATTATTTGCGGCGTCGGCAGCTTCTTTTGCTTCGCGCAAGGCGTCACTTTCCTCAGCTTTTGTCCGCATTATGAATAAATAGGCGCTAACTAACGCCAAAATTATCAACATTAACGTTCCGCCGCTCAATAACAGCGTATAAATTCTAAAAATATCGCCCGCAACCGCTGACCACGGAACAAATCCTATCATTGTGCAATTAGTTTGCGGTAAATCCGTCGCGAATAAGAAAAAATTTCCTACTTCACTTTCACGATAAACCGCCGCTGAACGGTGCGTATTTAATTTGTCGCGAATAATTTTAAAGCCGTGTTGAATCGTCGAATTTAAGAAAAATTGTTTATCAGCCTCGCCGTAATTTTTATACGGAATAATAATTTGCCCGTTGCGCTCTTGAATCAAAAGCCGCGTCGCGTAATTGTATTCGGCAAGCCCAAATAAATCCGTTAAAAGTTTATCATGATAAAGCCGATAAATCACCGCTTGGACGTTGCCGCCGTGCATAACCGGCACCGCAAAGAGCAAACCTTTTCCCGCGCAGTAGTCAACAATTTCATTTCCGCGATAAGCTGAATTTATCCGCAGAAAATCCCACTTAGACAAAAATTTTCCGTGAATCGCTTTGCCGTCCAAATTCATCATTCCGACCGAAATATTTTCATTGTCGCCACTTAAAATCGATAAAAAATTTTCTTCTGTAGCCGCGTTTGGGTGCAACTCCAAATATTTTGCCGCCAGCTGTAATTCCGCCAGTTCTTTAGCGAATCTTTCTTCCGCTACGATTGATAAATCCGACGCCTGCTTTGCCATTGTTTTTTCTAACGTCGCGTTCAGCAGGTCGCTGACTTCCATTCGCGTAAGAAATCCTATCAAAACTAAAACCGCAAGCACAGCCGTAAATTGTATTATTACTTTTCTGATATATTTTTCGCTCAATGAAAAGCCACTTTCATTCAAGAACCTCAACTCCTTTCACGAGCCAATTAATATCTTCCAATAAAGTATCGTCGCTAATCGCCTCGCCAGCCTCGCAACGGATTTTTCCTGTGTTATCGTAAATTTTTCCCATGAAAATCAAATTGCCGTTGATAAGCTCCTGTTTTAGCGAATCAATTCGACTAATCATTTTTTGCGTGACAGCCGGCGAATAATCTGAAAGTGCGACTGCGCCGCGGTCTATGCCCAGCCAATGATTTTTAACGGAATTTAATTCGCCTTTCAAATACCGCTGAATCATATCCGCATAATATAAATTCCAATGACAAATCACCGACGTTAAATAATGTTCAGATTTAGTATTTAAAATCGCGTTGTAAGCTATGAAATCCGCGCCGAATTTTTCCGCAACTTGCGCAGTAGCGTCTTCGTCTTGGTGATAAGTCAAAACGTCCGCGCCTGCCTCCTTTATCAGTCGTTCTGCGTGTTGCGCCTCAATTTTTTCGTTTTGCCAAGAGCCAGTCCACATTACTACAACTTTTGCTTGCGGATTAGTCCTTTGCACACCCAAAGTAAATGCATTTATTCCGCGATTTACTTCAGTATTGGGCATTGCCGCAACGTAACCTATTACGTTCGATTTAGTTTTCATGCCCGCCAACGCGCCCGATAAATAACGCGCTTGATACATGCGCACGAAATGAGCTGTCATATTTTTTGCGTGAACTTCCGCCGAATTGGTTGCAAAAGCTATGTGCGGATATTCGCCGACTAAATTTTGCGCCTCGCGTGAATAAGAGTAGCTTGCTAAAAATATCATGCCTACGCCATTCGCTATCAAATTTTTTATAGCTTCGGTGCATTGCCCGCTATTTTCCTTGACTTTATCGCGAACAATTAATTCTGCGCCCAATTCATCGCAAGCCGTTTTAATCCCGTCGTATTGCGATTTATTCCAGCCCGCAACTTTTATATCGCCGAGAATTATGAATCCGATTTTTTCTCGACGTTCTTCAAGTTCGTAGCTGAAATTAAAAATTACCATTATCAGCGGCGTTAATATTAAAAAGCTAAATATCGCCGCTATCAGATTAAAATTTTTAAGTTTCTGTAAGTGTTTCATTGCTTTTTCCTACTAATTTATTGTTTCCTGCTCAAATTCTATTCTAATCGCCAAATTCTTATCTAATCTTGAAAAGATTCTATCTCGAATGCTTTCCGAATCTTTTTCCGTTGCTTTGGGCAGTAATACTAAAAATTTTTTCCCGTTTTGCGTCACGCAGTCGCTTTTTCTAAGTGAATTTATTACTTTTTCCTTGAATTCCTCTGAAAATTTCATTTCCGGCAACGTAAATTGCATGAAAATTAATCCAAGCTTATAATTTTCCGTTAGACGTACTAAAAAGCGATATATCTGCTTAAAAATCTCGAATTCGACAAAATACGCGCCCGATTCTATATTTCTTTCGCCCAAAATCATTCTTATTTGTGAAATTCCTTCTACCATAGACGTTTTTTTAGCTTGATTAGCTCCGAAAATAGAAATGCCGTGTTTGCCGTGCTGTTTGACTTCGTAAAGGGCTTTGTCTGCTTTTTCGTACAATTTTTGAAAGTCTCTGCCCTCATCGGGCACGAAAACTGCGCCAATACTCGTTCCAAGTGGTATTTCCATATCTTCGCCGAGCAAATTTTTCGCTGAAATTAAAAGTTGTTCGTTTAAAAACGCTGTTTTAGACTTTAAAACGTTTTCGTCTGATATTTTCTCCAGAAATGCTACAAATTCATCACCGCCCATGCGCCCGGCTAAATCATTTTCGCGAATCACTTTTTTTATCAATTCCGCGAACAAAATCAGGATTTTATCGCCCATTCCGTGCCCGTAAAGGTCATTTACCAGCTTAAAACTGTCTAAATCAAGCATAAGCAACGCACCAGACGATTTTTTTATCATTTCGCCGATTTTTTCTTGTGACGCCGACTTATTCAGCAATTTTGTTAGCGGATCCGTTGAAGCTGCCGCTTCAAGCCCGTGAATTTTGTCTAAATGGTCGATTATGTTTCCAATTCGCCTTAAAAGCACATCTGGGCGAAATGGTTTGCGAATATAATCTGCCGCGCCCAATTCAAAGCCTTTTGTCTCGCTTTCGTCGCTTTCGTCCGCCGTCATGAACATTATCGGAACAGTTTCTTCGCTTTTTTCTTGCAAAATTCTATGCAGTTCGTAGCCATCCATTTCCGGCATCATTAAATCCGATAAAACCATATCCGGACGCTCGTTTTCAAAGATTTTAATCGCTTCTTCTCCCGTCGTCGCCGTTATTACTTCGTATTTTCGCGATAAAATTCGCTCCGCCATCATCAACATCATTTCTTCATCGTCAACTACTAATATTTTGTTCATTTTTCAGCCACTCCCCGATTTCCTCGCGAATTTTCTTATAATCCGCCATTAAACCCTCATGATTAGCCAAAATTTTATCTATCTCGTTATTTTTTGCTGCCAATTCCAAAGTTTTAGCCTTTTCGCTCAAATTTTCTGCGCCGATTGACATTGACGTTGATTTAAGCGCGTGAACTAATATTTGATAGTTTTTCCAGTCCTGCGCGTCGAATTTTTCTTGAATTTTATCCGATTTCTTGCCGTCAGCGAATGTTGTCAGCATTTGAACCATAAAACTTTTACTATCCATGCAATATTTTAAGCCGACTTCCAAATTTATATCTGGGCAAGCTTCCGCGAATATTTTCCTCTCATTTTTGCTGAATTCGTCTTCGCCAACGTTTTCTTCCGCGATTTTTTCTTCGACGACAACTTTTTTCGCAATTTTTTCTGCCGGAACAGCTTTTTTATCCTCTTCACTCTCAAAATTCACCATTTCGGACGGTAAATGTTTCTCTAATATGTCTTCAAGCTCGGAAACTTCTATCGGCTTGCTTAAATAATCATCGAACCCCTCGCGTAAATAAAATTCGCGCATTCCGGCTATTGCGCCCGCCGTCAGCATTACGACTGTAGTTTTTTCGTTTAAAATCTTCTCCGCACGCATTTTTTGTAACGTTTCGAGACCGTTCATGCCAGGCATCATGTTATCAAGGAAAATTATATGATAAAAATTCTTTTTCGCAAGCTCAATTCCCTGTTGTCCGCTTTCCGCAAGGTCGGGAACAATTAAATTCCGTTTCAAAAGTCCGGTTATAACCTTTAAGTTCATGTCGTTATCGTCAACCGCCAAAACTTTTGCTCCTGCCGCCGTAAGATATTTTTTACCAGAATTTTTCGCTTGCTTTTTATTTTTCTGCGCCAAAAAGTCGCCTAAAGGCGTTCTGTCTATTATTTTTTGGCTCAAAGCGAACGAAAACTCCGAGCCTTTGCCGTATTCGCTCGAAACTTCTAATTTGCTACCCATCATCGTCAAAAGTTTTTGCACAATCGATATTCCAAGCCCTGTGCCCTCGATATTGCGATTTTTTTCCTCATCAAGCCGCTGGAATGATAAAAACAGCTTGTCTATATCCTCTGCGCGAATTCCTATGCCCGTATCGCTGATTTTCACTTCCAAAACAAATGTATCCGTATCAATTTCTTTTCCACTCATTTTCAGCGTCACGGAGCCTTTATGCGTGTATTTTACCGCGTTCGTTAATAAATTCGTGATTATTTGCCTTACTCGAACGTCATCACCGTATAAACTCTTTGGCATTGTCGAAGAAATTTCCGTTTTAAACTCTAAGCCCTTCTTTTTTGCCCGCTCGACCGTCATATTTACTAAATCATTTATTAAATTTCCCATTTCATAGCGCACAGGCACAATTTCCATTTTCCCATCCTCAATTTTTGAAAAATCCAGTATTGAATTAATTAAACTAAGCAAAGTTCGCCCTGCGCTTTGAATATTTCCTGCATAATCTAATATTTCTTGCGTTTTACTCTCGCGCAGAATCATTTCATTCATTCCGAGCACTGCATTTATCGGCGTTCTAATTTCGTGGCTCATCTGCGCTAAAAATTGCGATTTCGCTTTATTCGCCGCCATTGCCGTATCCGATGCTATTTTTAATTGCTGATTTACCGAGTTTTGCCAATTCAACAGCCGATTTATTAGCGAACTCATAATTGCTACGCATATTGCCAGCAACATTACAAAAAACGCGCCCAATAACGTAATATGACCGTAAATATTCCACCAACTATTCGCTACTATCACCGTAAATTCGGATGTTTTATTTTTTTTCGCCAAACACGCTACGGAATTGCCCGTATAATCAGTCAAAATCGTAACGTCATTGTTGCCATAATAAACTTTTGCGTATTCCGTGCTGGATATTTCCGTCATATGGCTCATCGACAGCTGATAATTACTATTTGGGTGATTTACTATCATTCCATTTTTATCGACCAAAAATGCATAGCCGTCTTTGCTGTAGCTCTCGCCCAAAACCTCAGTCAATTTATCTATGTAAAAATCTATGGCAAAAATCCCCAAAAAATCGCCGTTTTCGCCATAAACCATTTGCGCAAGCGTCACACAATATAAGCCCGTTTGCGCATCGTAATATGGCGAAGAGACGCTAAATCCGTCCTCTGATTGCTCCGTTTCGATATACCAAGGGCGTTTATCTACTTGCCAATTCGGGTCAGTTGATTCCCAACCGTTATTCATTATTACATTATGTTCTTTATACGGATTTGCCATGTAGCAAACCGAAATTTCCGGATAATTTTTAGCTAAATCGTCCAAAAATTTCACCGCCGAAGAGTAATCGTCCATTATTTTTGGATTTTCACTGATTATATTTGCGAACATACCTAAAATACTTTTTTGACGCTCAACCCACATTGAAACTTGTTGCTCGTAAGCGTCAATTTCGCGATTCATCTTCGTATCGCCCCAACTTATCGTCGTCGTTAGGCAAATTCCAAAGGCAAAAACCATTGCTAAAATCATTACTGAAATTATTCCTATCCTCGAATAGCGACTGACTTTTGATAATTCTTTATCCCGAAATTGAATTTCTGTCGAATTTTTCTTGCCAATCGAGACTATATTTGAAAATGAAAACAGATTATCGAGCATATCAGAGAGTTTTAACGCTGATTCACGAACTTCGGCGGCTTTTTCTGCCGGATTAATTTCTGAATGTATCGTTTCCACGCTTGAAGCGTTTAAAATTTTGTGTAATGGGTCTCTTAATTCTCTTGAAAGTCGCGATAAAAATTCTTCCTTTACTTGCAAAGCTTTTTCCGCCATTAAGCTATTTTTCATCGCATTTAAATATAAAATTATTATTGCCGACATCATTATCAGACTTAAAAGCGTTGCAAAAATGATTTGTATGTAACTTTCCTTGTAAAATGCCCAATTATTAACGCTTAAAATCATATACCAGCCGTTATTTGTCTCGTTGCTGAAAATTGTATGCTCGCCATCAGCCATTTGCATGGTAAAACTATTGTTATGATTAGATTTCATAACGCGATTTAGAATTTCTTCGTATTCGGGCAATTTATTTGAAATTTTCTGCCCGATAAAATTCATATCGGTATAGCCAATTATCATGCCGGTTTTCGTCACAATTAGCGAATTTCTGTTTCCGAGTTCGTCCATTCTCGAAATTAAATATTGCATTTCCGAAAAATTGAAGTCCAAAGCGACAACAATTTTACTATCTGGCAAAACTTTTGACATTGTATAACACATTATGCCGCTCATAGCGTCGATATAAGGTTCACTGACATAAATTTTATCGGGATTTTCTAGCGCGCCTTTATACCAGAGCCTTTCTTGCGCGTGATATTCCGGTGGCATATCAAAATCAGGAATTATCGACCAATCTTTTCCGGCTATATAAACGTTGAAGCAGACGCCGCCAGTTAAATTTTTCTGTTCTCTTTTGCGTTTGTAGAAAAAATCTTTGATTTCTTCTTGCGACGCGCCCGCTTTTATCAGCCGTTCAGCCTCCATAGCCATTCGCGCCGTCGTGCCTTCTGCGGTTTGGATTGTTCCTTGAAAGTCCGAGCGAATTACTTCTAATTGCATTCGCCCAATTTCTTCCGTTTGATTTGAGGTGATTTGGTACATTAAGCGAACATTCATTGCTATTACGACCAAAAATATTAGCGTGATTCCTATTATTATCGCAAAGTCTGCTCGCCGTCCCTGCTTTAGTATCTTCCAATCTTGAAATATTTTCATATAATCACCCCTGTTAAATTATAATTTAATCATGCCCCGCTTAGTCAATCACTTTTGCGCTTTTTCTTATCACTTTTTGAGTAGGTAAAAAATAACTCCGCTAATCGTCGCGGAGCCTCTGCAGGATTTTTTAACTGCAAAAAGAAATTATATTAGGGAAGTAATGATATAAGCAGTCTAAATTATTAAAGCAAAAACCGAAATTTAAATCAATGTCACTTTTCCGATTTTCTTATCCGATTTTCTTATCACTTTTTGGGGGAAAAATGAATTTATTGATATTAATTGCGCTTGGTCAGCTTGTCGACGCTTATTTTCGCTGGCTTGCGTTCTCTAAAACTGAATCACTAATTATAAAGCGAAAGATTTTTATACGTTCAGCACTTTGGAGCGTCTTAAGTGTATTTTTGTATATTTCTCTATTTAAAACATTCGGAATCAACGCCACAACTTATAAAGCCGCTTTAATGTTGGGTTGGTTGCCGTATTTTTTTATTTGTTTGCGAGAAATTCCAGGATTATATAAGCATATTTTTGTTTTGGGCATGGGCACAATTTGCTCAATGGTACAGCATACAATTTCAGCGATTATATTTTTAAAATTCGATTTAAGAAACGACTATGATATAATTTTAATGGATGCGGCAGGATATTTACTATTATTCGTGATTTCTTTGCCTGCATTGAGCAAATATTTTATAAATCTTTTGCCGAGCTGCGAATTTTTTGATTCAAGTCCGATGGGAATATACATTGCAATTTTACCATTTTTAATCGTTTCCGTGAATATTTTTAGAATCGCTGACGATACTTTAGTACATTCCGACATAGAAAGATTTTCTAGGATTTATTTACCGGTTGTATTTTTCTTTTTCTATCGCTATATTTTATTGGCGGCGCAAAATTTTTATGATTTACAGCGACTGGAACGGAGTAAAACCGCTCTTGAGGAGAAATTAGTAGCTTTAAAAGAATATAACGCTTTATCTGAAGAAAATCAGAAGAAAATTTCGGTAATGCGGCATGATTTGCGGCACAGCTACAATTTAATTTATGCAATGTTGGAAAATGGCGACGTCGAGGCGGCGCGAGAGCATATAAGGAAGCAAAAAGAATGGCTGAAATAATTTATAGTTTTGAGCTAACGTTGGCGCAAATATCGGGCGCGTATTTAAGATATTTACCATTTAGCGGCGAAATATCGGAAGAAAAATTATCCGTGCTGAAAAAATGGATAATTTTATGGAGCTTTATAGATTTTGGGCTGAATTTATTTGTATTTTCGTACGGCGTGAGTTATTGGACTTTTAAAATAGCGATATTTGGGCTTTGGTTGCCATATTTTATAATAGCGACGAAGATAATAGGCAAAATACATCAGCAAATATTTGCGTTTGGAATGGAAGGTTTATGGGCTTTTATGCTCCATGCGTTCGCGGGAATGGGCGTTGCTTTACTGTATGGGCAAATGTCAGAAGAATTTTTAGCGTTGCAACTAGGAATATATTTACTATTGTTCGCGGTGTTATTGCCGGTTGAGCGGAAATTTTTTATAGGATTGCTCCCGACTAATAAATTTTTTGAGGATAAAACGTTGAAATGGGCGATTTTAATATTACCGTTGGCAATTTTTATCGGAACAATAATTCAAATTACGGAAGTAACATTTTTGCAGACGTGGACGGAAAGATTTCAGCGATTATTTTTTCCGGTATTTTTCTTGATGATATATCGTTTAACGAGAATAACGGCGCAAAAAATAGAGGAAAAAAGGCATCAGGAACAGAAAAATCAGCTTTTAGCGCGGCAAATGAATTCATTAGCGGAAAATAATGCATTGATAGAAAAGAATCAGCGCGAAATAGCAGAACTACGAAAAAATTTGTTCGACAACTATATTGAGCTAGAAAAATTGATTAATGCGGGCAAAACGTCGGAAGCAATGGAATTTATTAGCCGGCAGGTAAAAATATTGAACTCGACGCGAATAAAACAATACAGCAAATTGCCGCTGATAAATGCGGCGATTTCGATATATTTTCGGCGAGCGGAGAATTTTGGAATAAAAACAAGCTCAAAAGTCGATTTACCAGAGAAATTATCGACAGATGAAAGCGATTTAGCAGTTTTAATTAGCAATTTGTTGGAAAACGCAATAGCGGCAAGCCTAAAACAAAAAAATCCCTTACAGCGGGAAATTTCTATAATATTGCGCAATATCGGTGGACAAAACGTCTTAGAAATAGAAAATTGCTACGATTTGCCGATAAAATTAGGCGAAAACGGCTTACCTTACACTACAGAAATAGGACACGGACTTGGAATGAGTTCACTTGAATTTTTCGCGAAAAAATATAATGCGTTTGTCAATTTCAGCCAAGAAAATGGATTAGTGCAAATAAATTTGTATTGGAATGATAATATATTGGAGCCAGAGCAATCTGAAATAAAAAAATGTTGGAGGGGCGTAAAACGATTGCGTTTATTATTCAAAAAATAACTGACTATTTATGAGCGAAATAGCGCATGAATTTTATTTTAACGTCCTTTTTCTTGCGCTGACTGATTGGAATAGAAGTTCCGTCCATTAAAATAAAGTCGTCTGGCTCCATGTTCTTTATGTAGTCCATGTTGACAATAATTCTGTGATAACACTCCAAAAAGCGTTCGTCGGCAAGCAAAAGCGGCTGAACTTCGGAATAATTATTGGTCGTGACGAATTTTTTCCCGTCAGCAAGGTAGACGCAAAGCCTGTGGCGATAGTCAATGTCAAGGTAAAGAATATTGCGATTCGGGACAAAAACTTTATTTCCGTCAACCATTAGGATAATTTCTTGAGTATTTTTAAAGATTTTTGGAAAAATATGCTCGAAAGTACGCGTAAAATCTTCTTCGTGATTGTAAATCGGCTTTAAAAAATATCCGACCGCGAAAACTCTGTACCCATTTAAAATAAAATCTTCGCTGGAAGTCAAAAAAACAATATTGGCGTCGTCATCGCCGCGAGCACGAATAATTTGCGCAATTTGAATCCCGTTAATTTCTTCCATGCGAATATCCAAAATGATAAGTTGGAAAAAACCGGGCTTAAATGCGTTCAGAAAATCATTCGCGTTGGAAAACGTATGGATTTTTATTTCGTCTTTGAGTTCAGGATAATTCTTTTCGATAAAATTACGCAGATAATATTCGGCAGTGCTTAATTCCGAAATTTCATCGTCGACAATGGCAATATTCATAATAAAATCCTCCTGAGGCTTGATAAAAATAATTTTAACGTCGTAATTAGCAATGTAATTCGCAAGCTTGCGCATATTTCCGCCGAGAATTACCACTTGATAAATTTTCGGATTAAAATAGGTGAGAAATTCATTTTGGCGTTGAAAAAACTCGATATGAATATTCGATTCGTAATTCGGATAAAATGTCTTGATATAATAGCGCAGAAAAGCTTCGGCGGTCTCCAATTCGATTTTTTCATCATCAACAATCGCAATGTTCATAAAAAAATCTCCTTCGCCAGTTTTATATATTAAAACACGAAACGAAGAAGTTTTTACAATCAGTTTTTATAAAAAATCAATCAGTTTTCAATCAATCGGCAGAGATTTAACCCAATCGGACAAAGTATTTTTATCGGTGTGTCCGCGAAATACTTTTCCTTGAATCCAAAGCGTAGAATCCGCGCAGGAAGTTTTAAGCTGATTAAGCGTTTCACCAAAGCCCGAACCGCCCGAAGTCGCGAATAAAACAATAGTTTTGCCGCTAAAATCGTAACTTTCGAGAAAAGAATTAATAATATGCGGCGCGACATACCACCAAATAGGAAAACCAAGAAAAATCGTGTCGTAATCAGAAACTTTTGTGGATTTATCAGCGAGTTCAGGACGCGAATTAATGTCTGCCATTTCGACCGAACTGCGCGATTGCGAATTATTCCAGTTTAAATCCTTGCCGGTGTAAGGCGTTGCTGGCTTAATTTCGTAAGTGTCCGCACCGAGAACTTCCGCCAAAGTGTTGGCAAGTTTGCGCGTTGAACCGCTCGCCGAAAAGAATGCTACCAATTTTTTGCTCATTTTAAAACCTCCGAATCATAATTACCTTGAAAATTACCTCGAAAACTTAGTTTAAAATCGTCATTTGCAATATCTTTTTTGGAAAAATAACGAATTCCTGCTTCTGAAACCGGCTTATTATTTTTATTTTCGTCGTCGTCCAAAGTCGGCGGCTTGAAAATATTCATAATGTCATCTAGTTTTGCGCCGTCTTCAAACATAGTAAAACCTCCTTAATAACCAAAAATCTGCGCGGCTTTAGCCATATTCTTGCGAATTTCGACGCCAAATGGACAGCGCGTTTCGCAAACACCGCATTTAATGCACTCCGAAGCGTGATGCGGCAATAATTTATAATGCTCGCGAACCGTTTCCGGAATTTCGCTTTGCGTCTCCGCTAAATGCATAAATTTCGTCACGTAGGCAATATCAATCTTCTTGACGCACGGCGCACAGTGACTGCAGTAAACGCAATGCCCTTGCCAACTGATTTTCGGAAAACTCGCAAAGGTCAGCGCGTAATCTTTTTCCTCTGCGGTCGCATTTTCGTAGGAAATGGCTTGATTCAACTGCTCAACAGAATGCGCCCCCGCTAAAACTACCGCAACCGCCGGACGACTTAGCGCGTAATGAATGCATTGATTCGGCGTCAACGCTACGCCCGCCGGCGAAAGTTCAGCGTTCAATAAATCGCCGCCACCAAAACATTTCATAACCGTTATTCCAACTCCAAGCCGCTGGCATGTCTCGTAAAGTTTTTGCCGGTCGGAATCCATGTTGGTCAACTGCGCCGCGTAATTCTTTTCGTTCCAAAGTTCTTCAACGTCCTCCGACGCCGGTAATAAATCATAACAAGGATTGACGCTGAACATTAAAACTTCAATCGCGCCGCTTTCAACCGCCTTTAGCGCAACTTGCGGATTATGACTGCTTAAACCAATATGACGAATTTTCCCCGCCGCTTTCAACTCGCGGGCATAATCCAAAACGCCGCCCGAAACAATTTCCGCCCAATCGTCAAGCGCGTCGCAATAGTGAATCGTCCCAACGTCAATGTAATTCGTCTGCAACTGCTTCAGTGATTCCTCAAAGCCCGCTTTAACTTCCGACAACTTGCGCGTCCGCTTGTATTGCCCGTTCTGCCACACGGAACATATATGCGACTGCGCAATAAATTTCTCCCGACGCCCGCGCAATGCCTCGCCGACAGCTTTTCTGACTGCCGGATTGGAAGTGTACAGGTCGAAATAATTTATTCCGGCACTCTCGGCAACGTCGAAAAGTTTCTTTGTCATTGCGCAATTCTCTTCGGCAAAGCCTTCGCAACCCATGCCAATTTCGCTGACTTTTAAGCCCGTCTTGCCTAAATCGCGATAAATCATGGCTTTCACTCTCCTTTCCGAAAAAAATTAGACAGGAAGAAAATTTTTCCTGCCTATAGCTATCTCCAAGAATTCACGAAATTATTTCAAAGCACGTGCGGCAATGTCTCTGCGATAGTGGACGCCGTCGAAGTGAATAACTTCAACGCACTTATAAACTTTGTCGACAGCTTCGCGCAAGGTCGGCGCAGTCGTCGTGACGCCCAAAACCCGTCCGCCACTCGTGACAAGTTCGCCGTCCTTAATCTTCGTGCCCGCATGAAAAATCATCGCGCCTAATGCCTTAGCTTTCGTCACGCCGTCAATCGGCAAATTTTTCTTGTAGGACTTCGGATAACCGCCGCTCGCCATAATCACGCAAACAGCACTATCACTGCTCCAAGAAATTTTAGCGTCGGATAAATTTCCTTCCGCGCATGCGTTCATAAGTTCCAATAAATCGCTTTCCATAAGCGGCAAAATAACTTGCGTTTCTGGGTCGCCAAAGCGGCAGTTAAATTCAACAACTTTAGCTACGCCGTCGGCAATCATCAAGCCCGCGTATAAACAACCGCGATAAATAATCCCTTCCGCTTTAAGCGCGGCTATCGTCGGCTTTAAAATTTTTTCTTCAATCTGCGCGGCAAGCTTTTCGTCGACAATCGGAGCCGGTGCATACGCGCCCATTCCGCCAGTATTTAAGCCCTTGTCGCCGTCGTCAACTCGTTTGTGATCCTGCGCGGCAATCAGCGGAATAATTTTTTCGCCGTCCGTTAAAGCTAAAACT
Source organism: Selenomonadales bacterium UBA7018 (assembly GCA_002448305.1). Lineage (GTDB taxonomy): Bacteria > Bacillota > Negativicutes > Selenomonadales > Selenomonadaceae > Quinella. The sequence goes on along the minus strand of DJWY01000025.1, from coordinate 278,012 downwards.
GAAGCCTCTTCGCCGTCCATGAAATCTTCCACAATGATTTTATTGCCCGCGTCGCCAAAATTCCGCATTTCGTCAACCGCGTTTAATGCCTCGTCCAAAGTCTGCGCGACGATAACACCTTTGCCCGCCGCAAGCCCATTAGCCTTAATGACAATCGGCGCACCTTTTTTACGAATATAATTTCTCGCGTCTTCGGGATTGTAGAAAATACCAAAGTCGGCAGTCGGTATGCCGTATTTTTTCATAAGGCTCTTAGCAAAAATTTTCGAGCCTTCGATATTGGCGGCAACTTTTCTGGGACCAAAAGCTTTAATCCCCGCCGCGTTAAGTGCGTCAACTAAGCCATTCACTAGCGGAGCTTCGGGACCGACGACGACTAAATCAATATTTTTCTCCTGCGCAAAAGTCACGAGCGCGGCATTATCTTCGATTGAAATATTCCCTACGCACTCGGCAAAATTCGCAATGCCGGGACTGCCTGGAATAGCGAAAAATTTTTCAAGCTTAGGACTCTGCGAAATTTTCCAAGCTAAAGCATGTTCGCGCCCGCCGCCGCCGATTAGCAATACGTTCATGATAAGCCCTCACTTAACGTCCAAAATTTCAAACTCAAGGACGCCTACCGGCGCATGAACTTGAACGATTGTACCTGCGCTCTTGTCAAGGATAGCGGCTCCGAGCGGCGATTCGTCCGAAATTTTATTGTTATCGGGGTCAGCCTCCGTCGAGCCGACTATCATATAAGTTGCAATTTCATCAAGCTCAATGTCGCGAATAGTTACCGTGCTGCCGATAATAACCGTGCCCGTACTCGCCGCCGCTTGAATTATTTCACTGTTTCGCAGTTTTGCTTCAAGCTCGCTGATTTCGCCTTCAAGCCTGCCCTGTTCATTCTTCGCGTCGTCGTATTCGGAGTTCTCGCTTATATCGCCCAAAGCGATTGCCGCCTTGAGCCGCTCTGAAACTTCCATGCGGCGTACGCTCTTCATGTAATCTAACTTTTCGACAAGTTTATTATAGCCTTCTTGAGTTAGAAGCGTTTTCTTTTCCGCCATTAATTAATCCTCCAAAATTTATTTCCGTCATAAACGCGATTTTCGCCAGGCGTCGTCGGAGACCATATCGGCATATCCTTTGCCACCGATAAAAAATTCTCTGAAGGCTCCCACATTGGATAATCAACGCGGTGCATTGCTACGAAACTTTTCGGCTTAGCTTTATTCACGAATTCAATCGCGCCTTTTTCCTGTGAAGCTCCAAGCCGCCCGTCGACCGGGAAAAATGCTACGTCTACCTCTGTATTTTCCAGACGCTTTAACTGACGCTTAAAAGATTTTTCTGCCAGCTCTATATTTTCCGGCGTATCGTCCGCCCAATGCCACCAGTTGAAATCGCCCGCATGATAAATCCTCTTGCCCGACGGCAACTCGACAATGAAGGAAACACCAACGTCCGTTGAGTCGTAGCTGTAAACTTTAATCGCGTCGTCTTCCCATTGCGTATGGCGTTTCATGTACGTGATTTTTTTCGTCGGGAACATTTTAACGCGCTTTGTATGCTTTATGTCACTACCGAAAATATAACGTTCAGTTTTGGGCGCGTAAGCCCTGATATGAGTGCCGAAATGGTCGAAATGCGCATGAGTGACAAAGATATAAAGCCTATCGAAATCGCCTTTATCGTACGCGGCGTCCACAATCCCTGCGGGGTCTTCGTAGTCGTCAAATACCAGCAAAGTTTTTTCGTCTCGAATCATAAATCCGCTGTTCAATAAATAATTAAGTTCCATAAAAATTTTCCTCTCTCGACCGGGAATTTATTTCTTGTGTAGTCGGTCGCTCCTAATCTTTAATGACGCTTAAAAACTTTTTGATAATCACCTTCTAAAATAAATTTAGAACTAGGAATTATGAATTAGGAATTTATTTTTGCTTTTCATTCCACATTCCTAATTTCAAATTCCTAATTGCAGTTTAATCGTCTCCCTTTTTAGCCAGAGCGTCTTGAATTCTCTGCTCGACTTCGGGATTTATTTTCTGGTCAGTGCGATACTTAACGTTTTGGCGATTAGGACGGGTAAAGCCGCGCCCTTGAACTTCACTTGCCGCCAAAATCATCATGAAAGCATTTTTATCAACCGTATTGACTACGATTTTTATCTTAGCAATTTGCGTCATACTGACAACGACCATAACAATTTTTTTCGGGTCGCCAGTATAAGCTCCTTCGCCGTTGAGAAAAGTTACGCCGCGCCCAATATCGGCAATGATTCCGTCAGCAATATCTTTCGCCTTGTCGGAAATAATCAGAATTGCCTTGCGTTGGTTGAAACCGTCAATAACTTTGTTAGTCATTTGCGAAGTAGCATACATACAAATCAGCGTAAACATAGCGGAATTGACGCTGAACAATGCGCCCGCCACGATTACGATTAAGCAGTTAAAACCGAAGATAACAGAGCCAATGTCCATTGAATAATATCTTTTGAAAATCGCGCCGAGAATGTCAAAGCCGCCGGTCGAACCGTTCATGCGGAAAACTATTCCGTAACCAATGCCGTTGAAAATTCCGCCGTAAATCGACGCAAGCATCATATCTTCGACAGGCAACATACCGTTTAAAAATTTTGTGGCGTCAAGCGCGAAAGAAAACATTAGCGTCCCGATTACCACATCGACTGTATATTTCTTGCCGAGAAGTTTATACGACGCGATTAGAAGCGGCACGTTGTAAGCTAGTGTTTGAATACCTATTGGCAAGCCCACTAAGAAATAAAAAATAATCGCAATGCCTGTGACGCCGCCCGTTAATAAACTGCTCGGCACTACGAAAAGATTGATTGAGCTGGCGGCGATTAAACACCCTACCATAATCCCCAAATACTTTAGAGGGTTCCACTTGATAAGTATTGAGGTTAAGCGCATTAAAATTTTTTCCCCCTTTCCAATTTCGCAGGGATTATAGCACAAAAATAAACTTGTGGCACATGTTTTAAAAAATTTTTTATGAAAGATTTTTCTCCAAAAGGCTTTTGACGGGATTGAAAGATTTTCTGTGAAGCGGGCAAGGTCCAAGCCTTTCAATGGCGGCGATATGTTCTTTAGTTCCGTAGCCGCGATTGTGTTCAAAGCCGTAGCCGGGATAAAATTTAGCCCATTCATCAGCAAGCCGGTCGCGAGTAACTTTGGCGATAATCGACGCGGCGGCAATGGACGCCGACAAAGCGTCGCCGTGAATAATTGAGCGAGATTTAATTTCGCCGAATTCAACTTTCATAGCGTCTGTTAGGACAAAATCGGGCTGAACGTTGAGACCCTCAACGGCGAGTTTCATGCCTTCCAACGTCGCATTATAAATATTTTTGTCGTCAATCTCGTCAATGTCGACGCTAACGACGTTCCAACTTATCGCCGCCGAAATAATTTCGTCGTAAAGAACTTCGCGAACTTTGGCGGAAAGTTTTTTAGAATCGTCAAGCCGTTCAAGATATAAATTTTCGGGCAGGATAACTGCCGCGACCATAACCGCTCCAACTAATGAACCGCGCCCCGCTTCGTCAACGCCCGCTATCAATTTGAATCCATCTGCGCGGGCTTCCATTTCGTACTTGTAAAGATTTTCGACGCGCACTCTGTCCAAATCAGCTGAAAATTTCCTCATAAGTAACCCTCACTTCGACGCTCGATAAATTAGCACGAAACCCGATAGCAACCCGATTATGTTAGGTATCCAAACGGCATACATTGGCGCGATTGCTCCGGAACGCCCGATTGCATTTGCCAAAGTCATTATCGCGTAGTACAGGAAAATTATCACGACGCTCAAAGCAAAGCCAACTGATGACGGCGTCCTTGTCGGCTGAAGTCCAAGCGGTACCCCGATTAGCGCGAAGATTAAGCTTGCCATTGGCACCGTCACGCGCTGATAAAGTTCCGTTTCTAATTTGTTCGTGTTGACGTATTGCGACTTCATGATTTCGATTTGCGCTTTGAGTTCGCTCATTGTCAATTCTTCGGGCTTTTTCTGTTCGCGAACGATTTGGCGCGGGCTTGCGTTGACCGGTAAAATTTGTTGGTCGAATTTCATTGTATGCGTGCGCTCATCGTCCGATAAATCGTAAATCATGCCGTCATGCATTATCCATTTCTCGTCGCGCCACTCGGCATAAGAGGCGTTCTCGACGTGCGTAACTTTGCCATTTTCATTGAGAACTTGCATTGTCACGCCTTCCAGAATTTCTTCCTGCGCTTTGTACTCGCGGGCGTAAATCAATCGCTCCATGCGGTCGCCGGAAAATTCCTTAACGATAATGTGGTCTTGCGACTTCAATTCCGTATTGCCTTGAATTTCGTAATAGACGACGTTGTTATAAGCGGTATTCGCCCACGGCACAACATGTTCGTTAAAAAGTATCGCGGTAATCGTGACTATCATTCCTAAAACAATCGCGGGCGCGGCTATCCTGCTGAAACTTATTCCGCAAGATTTCATAGCGGTAATTTCGCTTGAACTAGACAGCCGCCCGAATGTTAAAAGCGTCGCCAATAGCATTGACATTGGAAAAGTCCACATGATTATTGCCGGCAAGCCGTAGACAAAAATTTTTACGACTGATGAAAGGCTCGCGCCGTAATCGGTGATATAACGTGCGATTTTGAACAGCGTACCCGAACCAATGAAAACCGCCGTGAACGCGCATATAGCAAACAGAAACGCGAACACGACCTCTTGAAAAATATATCTGTCAAGTATTCTAGGGCGCATTAAATGACCTCCGTTTTATAGCGTGAAGTTAGTACCGAGATAAAATTTCTTAGCAATTTCGCTGTTAGCAATTTCTTCTGCATTGCCCTCAAGTAAAATTTTTCCTTCGTTTAGAATGTAAGCGCGGTCGACAATGTGCAAAGTTTCGCGGACGTTGTGGTCGGTGATTAGAATTCCCATACCGCGTTCTTTCAGATATTTTATAATCTCCTGAATGTCGGCAACCGCTAGCGGGTCGACGCCCGCAAATGGCTCGTCAAGCAAAATAAATTTCGGCTCTAAGGCAAGGCAACGCGCAATTTCAACCCGTCTACGCTCGCCGCCAGAAAGCTCCGTACCTTTGCGCTTTTCGACGTGGCGAATATTAAATTCCCGCAAAAGTTCGTTCAAGCGTTTTCGTCGTGCTTGCTTGTCTAGGTTAAGCGTCTCAAGTATCGCCATAATATTTTCTTCGACAGTCAGCTTGCGGAAAATCGACGCCTCTTGCGTCAGATAACTTATCCCCAATTCGGCGCGGCGATACATTGGCAGTTTGGAAATATTTACGTCGGAAATGAAAACTTCGCCCGAATCCGGTCGTTCAAGCCCGACTATCATATAAAAGGAAGTTGTCTTGCCCGCGCCGTTTGGACCTAGTAGCCCGACTACTTCGCCGGTTTCGACTTTGAGCGAAACTTTATTAACTACCGTGCGTTTTTTGAAAGATTTTACTAAATCTCTCGCTTCTATGTTCATGCTTTGTCGCTCCTGAAATAATTTCCTACATAATAGCAAAAAAAATCCCCTGTCGCAATTTAGACAGGGAAATTTTTTTATCCGGATTATTTTTCTTCAGCAGAATTTTTTTCGGGGTCGATAACAACTGTCTCGTCAGCAGATTTATTTTCTGGCTCAACCTGCGCGGACGATTCTTTTTGTTCCGGAACTTTTTCAGCGGTCGGCATAGGCGGCATTTCAAAATTCGGCTTAGCTTTTAAATTTCCGTCGTCGGCAAGATAAACCGTCAAGCGATTGCCGCGAATTGTATTGTTGTCCTGATAAGCCCAAGCGTTGCCGCTCAAAACGGCTTTGCCCGCGTCCTTGCCGTTATAGTCGACGTTATCGCCGCCCGCTTCCATATTCCGCGCAGGGCTAACCATATGCGCATTGCCGTTGCCGATATAATGTTCGTCGTCAATCCAGCCCTCCATACGGTCGGCGGTGAAAGTTCCTTCAACTTTACTTTCGGCAAAACCGCCCGTCGGTATCACAAAATGTTTCCTGTCATCGGGGTAATAGTCAATGTGCTCGCTGGTGAAGGTGCGCACGTCGCCTTCAGGATATTTTTCAGTGGGCGCAAGATTTTGCGTGGCGATAACATTTCCGGTCGCCGTCATGTAGCCTTGACCGTTACTCGCCAAAGCGTTGCAAGTTATGCGCATATCTTCGCGGACGACAATTACGTTGCCTAAAAGCCGCGCCTCTTTGGTGTTGACATTGAACAGCGCGTGAAGTCCGGTCGCCTTAGTCGCGCCGTGTTTTAAAAGGACGTTGCCTTCAGCCGTGACAATGCCGGTATTCATATCGTATTCGATTGCGTCTGCATTGACTTCGGACGGCTCGTTATTTTGCGCCGCTAAGGCTACGGAACTAACAAGCATTGCCGCTGTCAACGCCGCTAAAATTTTCTTCTTCATAGCAAAACCTCACTGTTCATCTTTGACGCCTTTTAGAATTTTGGCGTTGCCCATTAGCCCGAAATGTGTAAATTCGCTATCAGCATAAGCCATATCGCCGAAAGCCCGCATATCATCTTTGGAAATTTTAACGTTGCCCGTCGCAATAAGTTTATTCTCCGCAACGTCATAATCAAGCTTATCGCTAGAAAGTTTTCCGCCGTCGTGGCTCGTCACCTTGACATTATCTTTTGCAATCAACATATTTTTCTCGAAATGCCAATCCAAATTATCGCTCAAAAGTTCATCTTCGTCGCTGTTAGTTACGCTGACTTCGCCTTCGACGTGAATTAATTTTTCTGCCTGATAATAAACGCCTTTCTTCGCTTTGAGTTCCCAAATTTTTTCGGGGTCTTTGTCGCGCTGATAAAATTTCCAAATAACATCGTCGAGTTCGGCATTTTGCGTTATGCTGTCGATTTTCATTTTGGAACATGTCAGCTCCCAAATTATTTGTCCGTCCTTTTCCTCAACAATCGTATTGCCTTCGTACTCCATGACGGTTGGCGGCTCAACTTTTTCTATCGGCGGCGGCGCAGAAGGCGTCGTTCTGACTGCCCACACAACTACGCACACAAAAAAAATGATTACTACCGCTGCTAAAAGTTTTTCTCGTGTGCTCATGATTGCTCCTCTTTAGACTTTCTACGGACTTTAACCGTATGATGTTTATTTGTCTTTTGCATTTCGGGAGGGGTGTTCCAACGTTTTTGGAACCAAAGCCATTGAGTTGGATTTTCGCGGATAACTTCTTCCAAAATTTTAGTCATCTTTTCCGTAAAGCGCAAAAGGTCGGCGTCGGTGTCGCCCGTGTCCTCGAAATGCATTATCTCGCCGATTTTGACAAGGTGCCGCCCATTTTCTTTGCGCAGAATAAATGCGGGCAAAACTGGCGCATTGAATCGCCTTGCGAAAACGGCGGGACCTAATGGCGTCGAAGCGGTTTTTCCTAAAAATTTTATAAATGCTCCACCGGGTCCGGCGTCTTGGTCGGCAAGGAAGCCCAAAATTTTTCCTTCCTTTAGGGCGCGTCCTGCCGCTCTTAATTCGTTTGTCCCGCGATTGAAAATTTCTACATGAATTGTCGCCCGCAAATCGTCTAATGCCCGCGAATATTCCGCATTGGGTTGCAGTTTAGCTATCGCGGTGACGGGCATTCCGTTCAGAGAAAATGCCGCGCTTAACCACTCCCACGTTCCGACGTGCCCAGTCAAAACTACGACGCCTTGTCCGCCCAAAAGTGCTGCCCGCATTCTTTCTAGGTGGTCTATCTCTATGTACTCTGATAAATTTTTTTCGTTAAGATTGGGCATGTAGAAAATGTCTAGCATATTTCGCGCTAAATTCACGAACGACGCCCGAACTAATTTTCGCGCTTCTTTTTCCGAGACGTTAAGCGCGGGCATCATCTGTGCTACTGCTCGTTCTCGCTGCTTTTTGACAAGCAAATAATATAAATTTCCGAACACTCGCCCTAAAAATAAAAGCACGTCGTAGGGCAAGAGGCATATTATTTTGCTCATCAACATCAGCGTTTTATAAAGCATTTTATCCTCCAGAAATTTTATTGATTAAGCGAAGTCGAAATTTCGTCGTCAAGTTCGGGCGTGGTGTATCGTGCAATAATTTCCTGCCATAAACCTTGCGCCTTCAAAATAAATTCTATGACTTCGCGAGCGGCTCCGCGTCCGCCGAAATTATTCGAGACAAAATGCGCTCGTTCGATAACTTCCGGCGCGGCATCAGCAACTGCCGCTTTGAATCCGACTTGCACGAAAACCGGCAAATCAACCACATCGTCAGCAATGTAGCAAATTTCCTCGTCCGTCAAGCCGAATTGCTCCTTAACTTTTTTGTAAGCATTGCGCTTATTAAGTTGTCCTTGCATGGCAAAATTTATTTTCAACTCGGCAACGCGACGATTAATTATGCCCGAAGTCCTGCCCGTGATTATTGCCGTCTTAAGTCCGCAAGATTGCGCAAGAGTTATACCGAAACCGTCGCGGCTATGAAACGATTTAAAAATTTCGCCGTTCTCGCCGATTTGCAATCTGCCATCAGTCAAGACGCCGTCCACGTCGAATATTATTAGCTTAACTTTTCGTGCTCTGTCAAGTGCATCTGCCGAAATTTTCATGACGCCCTCCAATATTTAGCGCGGAGAAGTCGCGACGCCTTTAAGTTCAGCTTCCGCCTCGTCAGAGGCATCCGCGATTTCGTTCAGAGCCTCAACCAATTTGTCAGGGTCAATGCCGTGCACCAATGCGCCTTCCTCAATATTTTCAAACTGCGCCGCGTGACAGCCAAAACAACCCATGCCCGCATACATGAAAACCATCATCGTATCAGGGTAACGCTGAACGACTTCGATTATGTTCATGTCCTTAGTTATCTTCATGAAAAATTCCTCCTTTTTTTGCAGTATATCAAATGATTTTTTACATTTCAAGTTGCGCCTTGCGTCGCTTATGTTATAATCGGTTTTACAATTTACAAAGGAGCGAATTAAAATGCTGATTGATAACGAAGATAAAAATTTGGTCGAGAAGAAAATTTCAAGCGAACCGATATTTGACGGCGTCCTATTGCATGTGCGCAAAGATGAAGTCGAATTGCCTAACGGTCATAAAGCTGTGCGCGAATGGATTGAACATCCTGGAGCTTCGGCAATTATTCCGCTTTTGCCCGACAATCAAATTATTCTCGTGCGCCAGTTCCGCTATCCTGTCGGCAAAGTTACTCTCGAAGTTCCCGCCGGCAAGCTCGATAAAATCGGCGAAGACCCTATCGAATGCGCTAAGCGCGAACTTTCGGAGGAAACCGGCTACACTGCGGGCAAATTTTGGAAACTCACGACGATTGCTACGACGGTCGGCTTTTCTAACGAATATATTCACCTTTACGCCGCTAGCGATTTGACGCCCGGCAAAATTCATCCCGATTCCGACGAATTTATCAATGCCGTTAAAATTCCGCTGACTGCCGCGTTGCAAATGGTTGAGAGCGGTAAAATTTTCGACGCAAAATCCGCCGTATCAATTCTGCTGTTGGCTAAGCAAGTTTTTCATAAGAAATAATCGGAGTCGCCATAATGAAAAGTTTCGCCATAAATTTTATTCGCGATAATAAAGCCGCGCAAGTTTTGCTAGCGTTTATTTGTCTCGTCGTGCTTACGTGTTTTATCGGAAAAATTTTCCCGACATTTGCGGGCGTGATTCTCTGCTTGCTTTTATTGTGCGGCTATTACGGCGTATTATTCCGCTGTCTGAAATTTTGCAAGGTAAATTTTCTCGACGAGTTGCTAAGCGACTTGCCGAGAATTTTAGTTGTCGCAGTGATTGGAACGGGCTTTATTGCCTTAATGATAAATTCTCAGCAAACAATTTATTTCTGGGATTCGTTGGAGACGTGGGAACCGGCTGTAGAATGCGCAAATATGACTTTCGCCGACCCGCACCAAGCTTTGAAAGATTTACGCGCCTCGATAAATCACGCGGACTACAATAAATTTCTGCCAATGCTGATAGCTTTGCCCATGTACATTTTCAGCAAAAGTTTTTTAGGCTATGAACTTTATGTCTGGCTAATGTTCGGCTTGCTTGGAATTTTTTTAGCGGCGGCGACCTTCAGAACCATTTTAGAAAAGTCCGGCGTCAAAAATTTCCCCTGCTCGGCGATTATGGCAATTATTATGCTCCTGCCGATAGCCGAAATCCCAATTTTCATCGGCTACGCGAATATCTCAATCCTTTTACCCGGCTCAATCCTTTTAGCAATGCTTTTGAGTTTGGACAAAGCGCAACTGCAACGCGACCGCCTAATTTATATCGCCGCGCTATGTGTCTTCGCCGTTTTTCAGGCACGGACGGCAGTTTATATGATTTTAGGACTTTTTCTCGGCTACACAGTCTATCTAATCATTTCGAGCGCGCAGGAACGCTCACTTCAACGAGATTTTATACTGCTTTGCAAGAAATTTCTATATATCGGCGCGTTCGGACTGATTATGACGTTGCCGCTATTTTTCACGTTCATTAAGCACGCGCTGACTTACGACATTGGAACGGCTTACGTAGCTTATCAGCAAGGTTTCACCTTTCCGGAAAGAATTCTTGCCCATGTGGCGTATCTGGGCTTAATAATTTACGCGCTTTTTCTTATCGGCGCGGCAATCAGTTTCGCTAATAAAAAATTTTTCCCGTTCGCGGCATTTTTCTTGACGTGGGCTTTGATTCCGGCAATTTTAATTTGTCGCGTGCAGGTAATGGACAGGCAACATTTCTACACAATCATTTTGCCGCTAGCAATTTTTATCGCTATGCTAATTTCCTTCGCGCTATCGCGGAAAAAATTAATCGGCGCGGCTTTAGTTTTCGTCCTAGCCTTCAATTTCTGCCAAGCTTATTCCGCAACGCTAAATCTCCCGCCGCTTTTCCAATTTGCTTATCCTATGCCCGTCCGCCACGACATTGACGACCTAAAAAAATTCGTCGACGATATGAACAATTTGACGAAGGGCACGGACAAGAAAATTTATCTTTTGGCGAGCGGTGCCTCGTATAACGGACATATTTTGACGAAGATTTACTTTCCAGAGAATGAAAACGCACTGCCGAGCCTCATGAATACCGCTGACGTTGACGCTAAAGACGGATTCGCACCGCATTTTTTCGACGCGGATTATATTATCATTACAAGCCCGATTCAACTTCATTTGCAAGCCCAAGACCAATCAATCGTCGTTATGCCTGCCAAATGGATTGAAAATTCATCGCCGCTTTCAAGGCATTTTAAGAAAATATCGGAGAAAAGTTTTTCGCTAGGGGGAGATGGCGTCCCGTCCGTGACTTTTAAGCTTTACGAAAAAATTTCGCCGCTTGAGAAGTCGGATATTGATTTTGTAGAAGAATTTTTCGCTAAAAAATATCCGGATAAAGATAATTTGTTTAAAAATCGCTTTGAAGAATACAAGCGCGAACACTTTAAGGATTGATTTTATGGACGATACTTTATACATTGTGATTCCGTGCTATAATGAGCAGGAAGTTTTGCGCGAAACCGCTAAAAGATTGCGCGAAAAATTGCAAATGCTGATTGCGGCGAAGAATATTTCGGAAAAAAGTCGCATAGTTTTTGTAAATGACGGCTCGAAAGATTCGACGTGGGAAATAATTCGCGAATTGCACGCGCAAGACAAGATTTTTTCGGGAATAAATCTTTCTCGCAATCGCGGACATCAAAACGCATTGCTTGCGGGGCTTATGACTGTAAAAAACTGCGCGGACATGGTAATTTCTATGGACGCCGACTTACAAGACGATATAAACGCCGTCGACGAGATGATTAGCAAATATAAATCCGGTTTCGACGTTGTTTACGGCGTGCGGAGTAAGCGCGAGACCGATACTTTTTTTAAACGGTTCACGGCGGAAAGTTTTTATAAGCTGATACGATTTTTAGGTGCGGACGTTGTGGACAATCACGCTGATTATCGTTTGATGAGCCGTCGCGCTTTAAATGGTTTGGAGCAATTCGGCGAAGTGAATTTATTTCTGCGCGGGCTTGTTCCGATGATTGGTTATCCTTCTGCGAAAGTTTTTTACGAACGGGCAGAACGTTTCGCCGGCGAAAGCAAATATCCGCTCAAAAAAATGCTTTTCTTCGCGTTTCAAGGAATAACTTCGCTGACGGTCGAGCCAATTCGCATGATTACAAGTTTAGGCGTCGCAATGTCCTCAATTAGTTTTCTAGTTATACTTTGGACGCTGTATGAATATTTTTTCGGCGATACTGTTCGCGGTTGGGCGAGTATGTTGGCTTCGCTTTGGTTTATCGGCGGGCTAATTCTCTTATCAATCGGCATTGTCGGCGAATACGTCGGGAAAATTTATCTTGAGACCAAAAAACGCCCGCGATTTATCGTGAGCGAATTTTTAAATGACTCGGAGGCGATTTAATGTTTGATGATATTGGCGGATTCCTTATGAATTTAATTGCGGGTTTGCCCGGTATTGTTATTGCTATGGTGATTCATGAATATTCGCACGCCCGCGTTGCTTACGCGCTCGGCGATTATACTCCGCGTATGCAGGGGCGTTTGACGCTCAATCCCGCCGCCCACGTCGACCCGATTGGGCTTTTAATGCTTTTCCTCGTCCATTTCGGCTGGGCTAAACCCGTTCAGATAAACCCTATGAATTTTTCTAACCCGCGCCGCGATGATATTTTAGTTTCGCTCGCTGGTCCCGCGTCGAATTTAATTGTTTCCTTCCTTGCGCTAATTATTCTAGTTTTGCTCGCGAAATTTGATTTTCCACTGTCCGAAGGGCTACTCGTCGTATTCAACCTAATTATCGTTTATAATATCAACTTCGCAATCTTCAATATGCTACCAATCCCGCCGCTTGACGGCTCGCATATCCTCAGAAATCTTTTGCCTTACGAATTGGCGCGCACTTATGAAAGCCTCGAACGCTATGGCTTTATTTTCCTTATCATTATCATTGCGACGCCGATTTTGCATTATGTCTTCGTCCCGTTGCAACGTTTTATCTTCGGCATTTTTCAAAGTATCGTGAACATTTTGCTTTGATTAGCGATTGAAAAAGTCATTGAATTCTAAATCATAAAGCGATTCGCACTCGGCGATTATTTCTTCAAGCTCCGTCCGCGCAGAAAATTTCCGCATGTTGCGATAAAAATTTTCCCTGTGAATCACGACCGAACGAATAAACGCCGCCGCATAATCAGTGAAAATTCCTGCCGCGTCGAAGAGCCGCCAAAAAGTTTTGACGCTCTCTTCCGTGTCAATGTCGTATTCGATTCTATGGAGTATTCGCGATAAATCTGCGCGAATTTTTTCAGTGAACATTGACTTCAAAAGCGCAAGTTCCGGCATTGACCGCGACGCACGCACTAGCCAAAATTCCGTTTGCAAGTCGTCGTTGAAGTTGTCGAAACCGCAAGTTATTAGCCGCTCTAAAAGTTCGGGCGGCGCATTTTTTTTAAGCGGGAACATCCGAAAATCTTTGTAGAACGACGCCGCCAATAGCCGTATAAATTCTGTGTTCGTGTACAATCTCGATACGATTCCGCCGAAAACGCCGCGCATTAGCTTTTCTAAAACTTTCCAGTGCCGTATATTTCTAAAACTCGTCAGCCAAATGCCCGTCTGCTTTAAATACGTCGAAAAGCCCGCCGCTATGTCTTGCGGATTCGTCACGACCTCAAGCGTTAAGTCGCCAATGATTAAATCGAAAAATTTTTCCGCAAATGGCAAGCGTTCTTCGCGGTAGTCAAGCAGGAAAGTTTTCACGTCGGGGAAAGTTAAATCTTCGTTCGTCGTTACGAAATAAATCTCCGCCGCAGGAAATTTTTCGCGCAACGGTTTAAGATAATCGACGCTCTCAACGACTAAAATTTTTTTGAAAAAATCATCGGCGTCAATCAGTTCTAATAAACTCGGTTTAATATCTTCCATTTTTATACCTCTGGATTAAGTTCCGCGCCGTATTCGCGCAGGAAAATTTTCTGGTAGCGGCGATATTTCGGGTCAAGCGGCTTTTCTTTCGGGCAGTGTATGCACCAAAAATCTTTTTCCTGATTCGGCACAACAACTTTATAACCTGCGCGCCCCATTTCCTTGCAAAGCGACGTATCATACAAATGCCAGCCGTCAAATAAATCCTCGCGCCACTCTAAATCGTACTGCGTCGCCAAAAAAAAGCCGTCAACCGATTCAACTTCTTGATAATCGCTTTCCGGTTCGTCGCACTCAGAATCAACGACGCTTTCCGGCTCGCATGCATGCAAAACACGACCGTAAGTCCGCAAGCCGTCCCACCAAACGCCCGTCGCCGGCAAATTCATGCAACCTATCATTCCAACTACGCCAATAGATTTATCCGCGAAAATTTTCAGCAAATCGGCAATCAGATTTTTATTCACGACCAAAGTATCTTGATGAAGATAAATTTTGTACTTAGCGTCGGATTTTTTCATAGCGTGATTGTAACCTTGCGTCATTGAACTTGCGCCGCGCACGTCGATAAACTCAACCGACATTCCCGCAGGAATTTTCAAATGCTGAAGATACAAAAGACATTCAGAATACCACCAATCACTATTCACGCACGTTATAAACGCAAATTTCTTTTCGTCTGACAAAATTTTCTCCCCCCAAAAGTTTTCTTGATGATAACAAAAAAAAATCCCTGCGACAATACAGGCAAGTTGTTATCACGAATTTAGATAGCGTTTGCCTTCTTCGACGAGTTTATCATAAAGTTCCATAGCTTCGGCGTGATGACTTTTTATAAAATTTTCGGCATCGTGTTTATCCGCTTCGGAAGAATTATTATTTCTTAGGACGTTGCCAGCCATTTCGAGTTCCCTCGCAATTTTCCCGACTTGTTCCCCGCCGATAGACCGCGCAGTTGATTTAAGCGAATGAACGAAAACAGTATAATTTTTCCAATCGGCGTCCTCGAATGCCTTTTGAATTTTATCTTTGTTCTTGTCCTTGAGATTGCAGAATAACTCCAAGACGCCCCTAAACATATCTTCGCCCGTGCTGTATTCTAAACCCTTAGCAATATTCATGTATTTATAATCGGTCTGCGAAGATTCATTTGGCGTCGTCACTTCAACGATATTTTCGGAAGAGCCTTTCAACTTTTCCTTCGGCAAATATTCCAGCAACATTTCTTCGAGTTTGTCGGGGTTAATTGGCTTAGTCAGATAATTATCAAAGCCCTCAGCAATATATTTTTCTCTCGCGCCGGAAATAGCGTTCGCAGTCAGGCAAACGGTAATCGTATGGCAATTAGGATTTTCCGTCTGCGCTCTCAATTCCTTTAGCGTTTCTATACCGTCCTTATCGGGCATCATGTGGTCGAGAAATATAATATCGTAGGAATTGCCTTGAGTTAAAACAAGTCCTTCGTTGCCACTAATCGCCGTATCGATTTTCATTTTCGTTTGCTTCAGGAGATTTTTAAAAACCATGAGATTCATTTCGTTATCGTCGACTACGAGGACTTGCGCCTTTGGTGCGGTGAATTTCTCCTTATATTTTTTTCTATCCTTCAGCCCCGCTTTGTATGACGCTTCATAATCGCCAAGCGGCTCCCATTTGATAACTTTCTGTTTAAGTTCAAAGGAAAATTTCGAGCCTAAGCCGTAAATGCTTTCAACTTTAAGGCTACTATTCATCAGGCGCAAAAGATTTTTAGTTATCGCCATACCAAGACCAGTTCCCTCAATGCGGCGGTTGCGTTCCTCTTCAATGCGCTCAAATTCCGTGAAAAGCTTTTCTATATCTTCCGGCTTAATGCCAATGCCCGTATCCTTGATTGAGAAGAGAAGAATAACGCTGTCCGGCTCGTCGTCAATGCGCTTAAAACCTATGGAGAAAGTGACACTGCCCCTTTCGGTATATTTTACGGCGTTGGTTAAAATGTTGGTGATAACCTGCTTGACGCGAACTTCATCGCCATGAAGCATTTTGGGCAAGCCCCTATCGAAATCGAGCGATAAGGCAAGCCCTTTGTCATCTGCTTTAATGTGAATCATATTAACCAAATCGTTAATCAGCGACGAAAGGTCATAGTCCACAGGGATAATTTCTATTTTTCCGGCTTCAATCTTTGAAAAGTCAAGAATATCGTTAATCAGCCCCAAAAGCGTACTGCCAGCGGCTTTAATACTTTGCGCATACGATATAATTTCCTTGTCGTCGCACTCGCGAAGAATAATTTCATTCATGCCCAGAATAGCATTTATAGGCGTGCGAATTTCATGTGACATATTAGAGAGGAAAGAAGATTTTGCTTCGCTTGCGGCAAAGGCGCGTTCAGAAAGATTTATCAGCGCGTCGCGTTCTTTCTTTTCCTTGTCAATATCTTCCGTGAGCCAAAGTACGTTGGAGACGGTGCCATTTTTCAAGCGTTGTGACGCGATAAAGCGAACTCTGCGCCATTTCTGCTCTATGTTCTGATATTCAATCGCTACGGTATAAGAATCCTTTAAGCGTTCGTTCAAAGTGTCAAGGTTAATAAATCTAAGCGTATCGTCCAGAGAAATTTTATTTACGGTTTGGCGCATAATCGCTTCTATCATAGCACTTGCGCTTTTGTAATTTTTCTTCGACAGCTCGCCGGATATAAAATTCGTCGACTTTATTTCCTTGAAAGTGTCTTCTATAATGTCAATGTCGTAAACGGACAAATAAATATTCGACAGCGACGACAGCTGGTCATTTAATTCTTTTGCCATACTGTATCGCTGATTTGATTTGTTAAGAATGTAGGAGAGAATCAGCACGATAATAACCACAACAGCTATCGTTATTGCCAGAAGAATTTTCAAGGGCGTAAAAATTTCCGTCGCATTTTTCACGGTCAAGCATCGCCAATCGTTTTCGACTTTCTCCGCGTAAATGATATAGTGCGCGCCTTCATAGTCGAATTCAAAAAAATCATCATTAGCGGTTTTGGCATTGGCTAAAATCATACCCCAAAAGCTGTCTTTTTCGTCATTGTAATTCTTTCCGATTTCAGTTCTCTCCGAGTGAGCGACGACCATATTTCGGCTATCCAATATGAATTCATAATCGGAATCGCCCAACTCTACGGATTTTTCTATAATATTTTGCACTTGGTCAAGAACAATATCCATAGCGACAACGCTTTTTCCGTCGACGAGACTTTTAGAAATTGTCATGGTAATTTGTCTGGTTTGGGCGTCAAGGTACGGGTCGATAAGCGTAACATTTCCTTTATTTTCTAACGTCTTTGTATACCAAGGGCGTTTTGTCGGAACAAAGCTTGCGTCTGGAACCCAGCCCGCGCCGTCGAGATATTCGCCATTTACGTAACCATAAAGTCCGGTCGTGTTTTCAAAAACTGTGCTTGTAACGGCGGTAGATTGTCCAACTAAATAATCGAGAATTTCTTTATTAGTTCTGTTAGTTTCTATCATGCCGTCTATCGTGTACGCCGTTAGCTTGATAGCGTCGATACTTGTTGAAAGGTAATCGCTAAGATAATTTTTTGACTGTATGGCGGCGGCCTGTCCGTTTTTAATAATACTTTCGCGGGTTTGATTATAAAGCATGTTGTAATAAAGCAGGACAACGCCGACGAAGAATGCAATTACCATCGCATAAAATAAAAGCTTTTTGATAGTAGCGCGTCTTTTGTCGCTTATTATATTTGTCGTTTGATTCATAATAAAACATCCTTCAAACAATTAGCTAAACTGAAATTAAATCGCCTCCGAAAATTGCCGATTAAAAGCAGTCAAAATTATAACACAGACAATAACAATATAAAACCTTCATTTATGCTTAAATCGAGCACACTTTTTATTTCGCGCTTGGCAAAAAAATTATCCCCGATAAAACGTCGGGGATTTTTGCGTTAAAGCGGATTTTACGACGTTGGCAAATTCATTCTGAATCTATCTTCCAATTTTATTTGAATGGAATTTAATTTGATGCCACCAGAAAGAATTTCCTCGCCATTTTTCGCCCAAGAAGTCCACTCACCGTCAAATTTATGGACGCGATAAAAAACGTTAAATATTTTCGCGCTAAATTCATTGAGCCAAATTTTAACGCCCGTTATCGCCTTAGCTTTGCCGGTTGTACCCGCAATTTGACCTCTTGAAACTTCTTCCGACCAGCCTTCTTTATCGTTGTAGTAAACCGAATAATAAATTTCGTAAAAAGGTTGCGTGAAGCTAATTCTTATTGCTTGAATATCTAAATTTTGTTCTAGGTTGTTGCTCAGCTGATTTTCCTTTTTCCATTCGCCCCAGCCCTTTAAAGCAACATGAGTTTGATAAATAATCGACAGAGAGCGATTATTTTCCATTTCGCGTTCAAGCGCGGCGATTCGGCTACAAACATTTTTAATTGAATCAGCGACTTGCTCATTTGATTTGGAATATTTCTTGAGCCAAAAATTTATGTAATCGGGCAAAGCCTCATTGAAATATTTATCAGCTTGGTTTTCGTCTAGCCGCTCGCCGAAATAATGCGCCACAAAAACTTTCCAATATTTATTCGCGCCGAACATGCAAACGCCATGCGTCCTGTCTGCAAACAGATAATTTTTCGAGCCGTCGACAATATACCAATCTGCGTCGGAAACATTATTAATTACGGCTTGAATTTTCGTTACAAAGCTACTTGTACGATTGAGCATGATAAATTTTGCTCCTAGCTTGCAGAATAACGCCCAATGAGTCAGCGTTCCGATATTTGCGGCGATTTCGTCTGCGCCCATGATTAAGGAAATTTGCTCTTGCGCCTCTAATTTTTCTATCGAAACGACTTCAAAGCCTCGCGCCGAAAAAAAATCCTCAAAATATTTCTCGTTGAAGCAATGAACGTTGCCATGTTTTTTAGTAAATTCAAAGCCCGTCCGCGTCAAATATAATTTCTTGCGGTTATTCGGCGTCACGTGCGATTTTATTTCTTGATAGGGCAACAAAAATTCCTTATGCATTCTCGTCCAATCGTATTGGGCTTGCTCCGGAATTGTGATTGAGCGGCATTGCATAGGCTTACCGACGTAAACGATTCGCTCTGGGGCAACGCCTGCCAGTTCCAAAATTTTATTAGTGTATTTGCGGTGGTCTCCGTCTTTTAAAGTCGTCACAAATAAAACTTTCGATTTCAATTCGGGGTGCTGTATGACGTACCATAGCCGGCATAAGGATTCCGTCAAAAAGTGTCCGAAGTGTTCCGCCAATAAGCCGCCAAAAATTACGTCTTCATCTAGCTGAATAATATCTTCTCTGGCGACTTCGTAAGCGGATTCAATGGTATTAAAACCGCCGCGCTCGGCGTATTTGCGCTTATTACCCGCGACAAAATTTAAATTTTCATCGCAAACGCCGCCTTGAAATGTTCCGAATTTAATTTTGCGTGACGGCAGAATAATTCCGCGCTCAACGACTTTAACCTCAAGTTTGGCGTCGACAAATCTTTTTTGGATTAAAGCTTCTTTCCAAGCCTCCGCATTTTCGACGTACAATCTTTTCGATAAATCTTCCAGCATAGTCAGACCTCCTATTTGCTTGAAGAAGTTTTGCCGCCGAATTTCCTAAGCTCAAGCCAAAGCGGTCCCGCAATGAAAATTGACGAGTAACAGCCGCTCATAAAGCCGACGATTAGCGCGAAGGCAAAATCTTTCGTCGTCTCGCCGCCAAAAAAGAATAGCGCAAACGTCGTAAATAAGCACGTGAAGACCGTATAAAGTGAGCGCGTTAAAGTCTGATAGATTGAGCGATTGACGAGATTAACAACGTCGCCGCCGCGCCTGAAGTGCAACTTCAAATTTTCGCGTATCCTGTCGAAAATAACAATCGTGTCGTTAATCGAGTAGCCGACGACCGTCAGCAACGCCGCAACGAACGAAGAATCAACTTGCCGCTGAGTAAACGAAAAGAACGCTAAGACAATCAAAATGTCATGAACCAAAGCCGCGACCGCCGCAATACCAAAGCGGAATTCAAAGCGGTAGGCGACATATAAAATTATCAGTACCCATGAAATAACTAGCGCAAGTACCGCGTTCAAAATTAGTTCGCCGCCGATTGTTGCGCCAACTTTTTCCTCGCGCAGAACTTCATAAGCTCCGACCTTGTCGCGAATTGCCGACATAACTTCTTTGCGCTGAACTTCTTCTAAATCAATCGTGCGAATCATAACGTCCGTCGAAGTCGCAACGTCGGAACTTTCGCCGGAAAGCTGAATTGTCGCGCCGTCAAGCCCGAACGGTTTTAAACTCTCGCGCACTTGCGCAATCCCGACCGGCTGTTCAAATTTTAAATCGATAATCGTGCCGCCCGTGAAATCAATCCCGAAGTTAAAGCCGCGCGTCGCCATAGAAATTAAGCCAGGAATAATAATCAAAAGCGAAATTATAAACCACATTTTGCCGCGTCCGGCAATGTCAAAGCTCGGCATTATTTCTTCACCGCCTTTTCCGCTGCAACGTCGAATAGGACAAAGCCATTTGCGCCATAAGCTGAAGGACTTTCTATGACTTTAGCGTTGACTAAAAGTTTTAGCATGAATTGCGTTAAAGTTATCGCCGTGAACATGCTAAGCAGGACGCCTAGCCCTAAAGTTATCGCAAAGCCGCGAATTGTGCCCGTGCCGAATAGGAAAAGGACGCCCGCCGCTATTATCGTTGTGATATTTGAGTCGAAAATTGTTGTGAAGGCGCGTTTAAAGCCCGCGTCCATTGCCAGACGAATTGATTTTCCCAGCCTGAATTCCTCCTTGAAGTGCTCGAAGATTAAAACGTTCGCGTCGACCGCCATACCGATTGATAAAATTATTCCCGCCACGCCCGGCAGTGTCAATGTTGCGTCAAGCCCTTTCAACGTGCCAAGCAACATCATTGTATACGCCATTAAACTTATATCCGCGATAAAGCCCGGCAAGCGGTAGAATAACAGCATGAAAGCTAACACCGCCGCGATTCCGATTACGAACGCGAATTCTGATTTATCTTTTGAATCTTGTCCGAGCGAAGGACCAACCGTGCGCGTTTCGATTATGTTGACTTTAACGGGCAATGCGCCGCTCCGCAAAAGTACCGCTAAATGTTGCGCCTCTTCCAAGTCGCGCTGACCTGAAATTTCTGCTTTGCCGCCTAAAATCGGCTCGCGTACAACCGGATTGGTTAAAATTTCTCCGTCAAGCAAAATCGCGATTGTGCGCCCGACATTTTCTAAAGTCGCGTCTGCAAATTTCTGTGCGCCCTCGTCGCTGAATTCAAGGTTGACGACGCTTTGACCGTTATTTTGATTCATAGCGGCTTGCGCGTCTTTTAAGTCGGTACCCGTCAAAAGGGTATTGCCTTCCTCGTCTTTGAACTCAAGCATTGCGGTCTTGCCGATAGTCGCAATCGCCTTGTCGGGGTCTTTTATGCCAGGCAATTCGATAATAACGCGGCGTTCGCCCTCGCGCTGAATTATCGGTTCAGTCAAGCCCAATTCATTTATGCGCCGCTCCATTATCGAAACGACGCGCTGCATTGCGTCTTCGTTGACTTGTGCAATTTCCGTATCCTCCGCTTGCAGTACGACGTGCGTGCCGCCTTGCAAGTCAAGCCCTTGTCTTATTGAATGCGCTAGCGGTCGGATAAATACTACAAAAATTGTCACGATTGCCGCTAGACAAATTAGCAACTTGATTAAGCTGTTCGTCCTCACAAAAAGTTTTCTCCCTTCAAATTTCATTTTTCGCCCGTCAATATACTACAACGCCGATTAATGCGCAATGAAATTTTTTTCTTGGAAAGATATAACTTCAATACTTTAAAAAATTCTCCCGTGTATGATATAATTAATGAGAGAGGGGATTTTTTATGCAAGATGATTTCAAAACTTATTACGAGGAGCAACGCGAACTTTTGCGCGAAGCTTTCGCTGAAATCGGGCAGAAGGCAGAACTTCTCTTGACGGTCGGTCAACTTTTAATGGAAAACGGAGCCGACACCGCACAAATTGTTCGCGATATGAAACGCGTTGCGGCTTACATGGGAATTTCTGCCGAAAAATTTCATTTGCACATCATGTACACGACTTTAATGCTAAATATCAGCGACGAGCACCACTCGCACACTTCATTTCGCAAATGCGTTAAACATGCGGTTAATATGCGGATAATTTCTGCGGTTAGTCGCTTAACTTGGCGGGCATTGCGCGACCATTATACGCTTGACGAATTCAAAGGCGAATTGGAAGCCGTCAGCAAACGTCCGCGCTATCCGCATTGGCTGACAATTTTATCGGCGGGCGGAGGTTGCGGCGCGTTTTGTACGTTGTTTGGTTGCGACTTCAACGCCGCAATTTATACCGCTATCAGCGCGATTATCGGCAAAATCGTTCAAATGCAATGCGCTGAACGTTTCGGAATCAATCCCTACGTCTCAATGACTTTCGCGGCGTTTTCTGCGACGATTTGCGCTTATTTTACGCACCTTTTGCCCACGACAACCCCTTGGCACCCGCTTATTGCCGCCGCTTTATTCCTAGTGCCCGGAATACCAATGATTAACGGGCTTAGCGATATGATGAACACTTATTTAATCAGCGGTGCGGCACGATTTCTGCACACGGCGATAATTATCGGCGCAATGACTTTCGGAATAGTTTTTGCAATAGGTATGGCGGATTTTGATTCTTTTACTAACCTGCACATGCTCCCCGACAGTGATTACGGCGTATTTATGTTGGCGGCAGCAATCGGCGCGGCGAGTTTCGCAATTTTTTTCAACCTGCCACCCAGATTATTATTTGCGGCGGCTTGCGGCGGAGCAATTTGCGTTTGCACAAGAAATTTCTTTATCTTCGGTTTAGGGCTTAGCTCGCCGGTCGGAACTTTGGCGGGCGCGACTTTAGTTAGCTTAATCGCAATGAAAGCAATTCATTGGCTACACACACCGTCGCTAGTTTTAGTCGTTCCAGCAGTAATTCCGCTAGTACCAGGCGTTTTAATCTATCGATTACTTTTCGCGCTTATAAATATTCGCATAATTTCGTTGGAAGAACTTTTGTCGGCGATTCAATCGGGCGTCGACGCACTCTTGATAATTTTAGCAATCTCGATAGGCGCGGCAATGCCGAATATTTTTGCAAGCCGTTCATTAGCGCAGATGAGCAAGAAAAAACTCGAAAAACTTTTGAACGAGATTTACGAAACGAAGGAGTGATTAAAATGCATGAAGCAATAAAAAATTTGCGTCATAAGGAATATAATCCTTGCGGCGACTTGACCGGCTTTGAGCGCAACTTTTGCGACGAAGCGACCAAAAGTTATTTCAACCTGCCTTACGTCGAAGTTATGCGGACAATTTCTATTCGTGCAATCAGCGACCTTGAACACAAAACGAATTTCCGAAACGTCGCCGCGCTGGAAAATTGGTCGTCATATAATCTTAACGAAGTCGAGCGGCGCGCTAATTTGAATTTCAACACCTTTACGCCGTTGCAAGCCGGACTTTGTAAATATTTCGTCCATTTGCTTTACGAAAACCGCTATAACATTCATTATAATTGCCTGGTGAATTATTGTCGTGACTTCGACGAGAGGAAATTTGCCATCGGCTTGACGGGCGACCAACTCGAGCAGAAAATTAATTCGATTGCGCAAGAGGCTGATTATTTTTTGACGGTAAATGCCCTCACCGACGAACTTTTAAACTTTATGGAAGGTTCGCAAGCTGACGGCTTTATTGACGGCACTGTAAATCTTATCAGCTCGTTGTTATAAAAAAAAGCCCGACTCATTTTTCAGAGCCGGACTCAATTTATAAAGGGTTCAATTTTTAATCAGCCCATAGTCAGAGCCATAATCGCCTTTTGCGTATGAAGTCTATTTTCTGCCTCGTCGAAGATAACATGCGCGTTGTCCTCAAAAACATCGTCGGTAATTTCTTCGCCACGATAAGCCGGCAAGCAATGCATAGCTATAACATTCTTGCTTGCGCCGCGCAGGAGTTTTTTATTGACTTGATAGGGCGCGAAAATTTTCTTGCGGGCGTCGTGTTCAGCCTCTTGCCCCATGCTCGCCCAAGTGTCAGTAATGACAACGTCAGCGTCCTTAACAGCTTCAGCGGGGTCTTGCGTCCAAGAAAGTTTCGCGCCGGTTTCTTCAGCGTCGGCAAGGGCATTCTCGAAAACTTTCTGATTGGGCTTGTAATTTTCGGGCGTCGCAACTGCAAGTGTCATACCGACTTTAGCCGCGCCGTAAAGCCAAGAATTAGTCATGTTATTTCCGTCGCCGACATAAGCCGCCTTGATAGCGCGGAAATTTTTGCCTTTATGTTCGCGAACAGTTAATAAATCCGTCAGCACTTGGCACGGGTGAAGTAAATCCGTCAAGCCGTTGATAACGGGAATATCGGCGAATTTGGCAAGCTCCTCAACTTTTTCCTGCTCAAACGTGCGAATCATAATGCCGTCAAGATAGCGCGACAAAACGCGGGCGGTATCCTTAATCGGTTCGCCGCGTCCGAGTTGCAAATCTCTGCTAGACAGGAACAACCCTAAGCCGCCGAGTTGGAAAATCCCGACTTCAAAGGAAACTCTTGTCCGCGTCGAAGACTTTTCAAAAATCATGCCAAGCGTCTTGCCTTCCAAAAGTTTATGTTCGACGCCGGTTTTCTGCATAACTTTTAATTGCTCCGCGAAGTCCAGAATTTCGGCAACTTCGTCAGTGCTCAAATCGTGAATCGACAGTAAATCTTTTCCTTGCAACAAAATTCATTCCCCCAAAACACTATCCAAAATATTTATAACTTCGTCGACCTGCTCATTGGTTATAATCAGCGGCGGGATAAATCTAAGAACCGTTCCGACTGTGCAATTTATAATCGCGCCGCGTTTCATGCACTCATTGACGATTTCGACGCCGGATTTTTTCGGCTTGTCGAGTTGCGCTCCCAAAATCAATCCTTCGCCGCGAATCTCGCTTATCTGCGCGGGATATTTTTTTTGCAAGCCGATAAGTTTTTCCTTGAAATATTTTCCGACTTCTGCGACGTGCGCTAAAAACTTTTCATCGGGCACAGTGTCCAAGACGACATTAGCCGCCGCGCATGCCAGAGGATTTCCGCCAAAAGTCGTGCCGTGATCGCCGGGCTTGAAAGCCTTTGCAACTTCTTCCGTGCAAATAAATGCGCCAATCGGAACGCCGCCCGCTAAGCCTTTCGCCAAAGTGACAATGTCGGGCTTAATGCCGTACTTTTCATAGGCGAAAAATTTTCCACTGCGCCCCATGCCAGATTGAATCTCGTCCAGAATCAAAAGTGCGCCGTATTTATCGCACAGTTCGCGAACTTTCTTCAGATAATCATTTTTCGGAGGATAAACGCCGCCTTCGCCCTGAATCGTCTCCAGCATAACCGCGCAGGTTTTATCGGAAATTTTCGCGGCAAGTTCGTCAGCGTCGTTGAAGTGAACGTAATCGAAACCGCCAGGCAAAGGCTCAAAGCCTTCATGATAATGCGGCTGACCTGTCGCGGTTAAAGTTGCAAGCGTGCGCCCGTGAAAACTATTCCACGCCGTGATAATTTGCGTCTTATCGGGCGAAATTTTCTTAGCGTATTTGCGAGCAAGTTTAATTGCACCTTCGTTAGCCTCCGCGCCGGAATTAGCAAAGAACGCCCTATCAAGCCCGCTAAGTTTAACAAGTTTAGCGGCGGCGTCGGCTTGCGGCTGTGTGTAGTAAAGATTGCTAACGTGAATAACTTTGGCGGCTTGCTCCGAAATCGCTTTGACGAGCGGCGGATAATTATGCCCCAAAACATTTACAGCAATTCCCGCTAAGAAGTCGATATATTTCTTGCCGTTTATGTCGTAAAGGTACGCGCCCTCGCCGCGCTCTAAAACGATTTTGTAACGCTTGAACACAGGCAGATAATTTTTATCGTCCCGCTCAAAGATTTTCTCTTCCGTCAAATAAATCACTCCTTCAAAATTCTTTTATCCAACTTCGGTTCCAAGTCCCGCCGCCGTGAACAGCTCCAAAATTATCGAATGCTCCAGCCGACCGTCAATTATGTATGCCTTATTTGCGCCCTTGTCTAATGCCCGCAAACAAGCTTCAACTTTGGGAATCATGCCGCCCGAAATAATTCCGTCCTTGATAAAAGCTCGCGCCTCGTCGGCTTTAAGCGTAGAAATAAAACTTGTCTTGTCCTCAAAATTTTTATAAACGCCTTCGGTATCAGTGAGGAGCAAAAGTTTTTCCGCCTTCAATGCGCCCGCAATATCCGCCGCGACGTAATCGGCATTGATATTATAGCTTTCGCCGTCTTCGCCGACGCCAATAGGCGCAATCACCGGCACATAACCTTGACTGATTAAATCGTTGACAATCTGAATATTAATCTGCTTAGCCTTGCCGACATAGCCAATATCGACTTTAGTCTTTTCGCCTTGCTCGTAGACTGTCGCCAGTTTCTTTTCAGCGCGAATTAAATCGGCATCCTTGCCGCTCAAGCCCACCGCACGCAATCCGCGACGATTTAACAGCGTGACAATTTCCGAATTTATTTTTCCGTCAAGAACCATTTCCGCAATTTCGACAGTCTCTTCATCAGTTACGCGCAATCCGCTGATAAATTTGCTTTCCTTGCCCAATTTTTTCAAAAAGCCTGTAATCTCCGGTCCGCCGCCATGAACTATCGCAACATTGATTCCAACGAATTTCATAAGCGCAACGTCCTGCATAACGCTTGCTTTGAGCTCGTCATTAATCATTGCGTTTCCGCCGTACTTTATGACAATCGTTTTGCCGTGAAATTCCTGGATATAGGGCAACGCCTCGACGAGAATTGACGCCCTATCGCTCGCGCTGAAATTTTTATCGCCCATTAGATTTAATTTCCCTCCAATCATTGACAGAAAAAAACCTGCAGTGTAAGATTGAATTGTTTAACCAACCTGCACGGCAGAGCAATTTCCTATTTTTTGAATTATAATCTGCTCGCGCCGCGCTTGTCAACGAAAGGCATTATACCGGCGGAATTATCTTCCGTCTATTTTTGTTTGCAAAAAAATTGCGCGTCGCCTTCATTAGGTGCTAAAATATGACAAAATTTTAAAGGCGGTGGATTCTTGGCGAATAGAATTGACGAACAGAAAAGTTTTGGAGAAACAATAATCGTAACGGCAAGCGGCTTGCACATTCAAGCAAAAAGCGCAGGTCAGCAAAATTATATTGAGACAATGCGCCGGCATGTCGTAACTTTTGGCGTGGGCGTCGCGGGCACGGGCAAAACATTTTTAGCGGTAGCGTTGGCGGCGTATTATCTGCGTGTCAAAGAAGTTCGGAAAATAATTTTGACGCGACCGGCAGTCGAGGCGGGCGAACGTTTAGGATTTTTGCCGGGCGATATGACGGAAAAATTAGACCCGTACTTGCGCCCACTTTACGACGCGCTGAAAGAAATTTTAGGGCTGGATATGTACCAGAAATTTTCAAATCGCGGCGTGATAGAAATTGCCCCGTTAGCGTACATGCGCGGGCGAACGCTAAACGACGCCTTCATAATTTTGGACGAGGCGCAGAATACAACTTCTAATCAAATGAAAATGTTCTTGACACGCTTAGGATTTAATTCACGAATGGTCGTTACGGGCGACTTAAGCCAAATTGATTTACCACGCGGCGTAAAATCGGGACTTGCCGAAGCGGCAGAAATTTTAAAAGGCGTCAAGGGCGTCGGCATAGCGGAATTAAATTCGGCGGACGTTGTAAGGCACGAAGTAGTTTCGCGAATTGTAAATGCCTATGCAAAATACGAGGAGACAAAATGAATACGACGATTAGTTTTGAGCCGGAAACTTTGACGGTCGAAGAAAATTTGCTTGAAGAAATTTTGCGTGCTGCTGATGTTGTCGGAAAAATTTACGGCGTGGAAAATTCCGAACTTAGCATAACGCTGACTGACGATGAGCATATTCACGCGCTGAATAAAAAATTTCGCAGCGTCGATAGAGCGACCGACGTTTTATCTTTTGCGTTCCGTGAAAGTGATGAGCCGGAAATTATCGGCGCGGACTTTGAAATTTTAGGCGACGTGATAATTTCGTTGGAGCGGGCGAAAGCTCAGGCGGAAGAATTCGGACATACATTTTTGCGCGAAGTAATTTTTTTGGAAGTGCACGGGCTATTACATTTACTGGGCTACGACCACATTGACGACGAAGAACGGCAAGAAATGGAATCGGAGCAAAAATTTATCATGGCTAAGTTAGGAATTGGACGGTGAAAAACTTTTGTACATAATCGGTTTAACGGGCGGCATTTCGTGCGGGAAATCTGCCGTTGCGGAATCACTTAGACGCTACTGCAACGCAATAACTTTAGACATTGACACAGTAACGCATTGGCTTTCAGAACCTGGCGGCGTGCTCTTTGATATTTACGTTCGGCATTTCGGAGAAAGAATTCTCAACGACGCGGGCTTTCTGAACAAAAAGGCAATCGGCGAAATTATTTTCAACAACCCCGACGAGCGCGAATGGATTAATTCAGTTGCGCACCCAATCCTTTTGAATCATGCGCGACAATTTTTAGTTGATTGTTGCGAAGCGGGTGCAGGGCTTGTCGTTATGGAAGTTCCGCTTTTATTCGAGGCGGGCTGGGAACATTTATTCGACGAAATTTGGGTAGTCTACACGCTTAGAAAATATCAAATACACAGGCTTATGTGCCGCGATAAATTGACGAAGGAAGAAGCTTTAGCCAGAATCAATGCGCAAATGTCGCGGGAAGAAAGATGCGCTCGCGCCGATGTCGTTATAAGAAATGTCAAAGGCTATCATGAAGTTCACAAGCAAATTCGCGCCGTGCTCAATGGTAGAAATTTTTAGCACTTCGCAGGAAAATTTCATGTGCGGCAGAATCAAAAAGCAAAAGACTTTATGGAGGCGACAAAATGGATAAAAGTCTCAAAATGAAAATCGGCGCAGGAATAGCCGCGCTGGCAATCGTCGTAACGGGCGGCGGCT
Organism: Selenomonadales bacterium UBA7018; assembly: GCA_002448305.1. Lineage (GTDB taxonomy): Bacteria > Bacillota > Negativicutes > Selenomonadales > Selenomonadaceae > Quinella. The sequence goes on along the minus strand of DJWY01000025.1, from coordinate 248,988 downwards.
ATTACTATTTCCACATGAAAAGCGACAGTCCTGAAACGGCGATAAAAGCTGTTTCCCAATCAGTCAAAGAACATGACGTTAAGGGCTTTCATCAAGCGGTTAATGTCGACACCTTACTTGATTCGGGTTACGCGGGCTTTGTCAACGGGCTGTCTTCTTTTGATAATTCAATGACGCCCGACGCACGCGACGCTGTCAAAACTTTTACCGAAATGCTCCGCGCACCCTTAATGCTAAGTCTAAAGTCGGCGATTGATTCTTACGTTGCGACCGGTGACCTGAACTTAAAAGAAAATGTTGGTGTCGCCGAAATTCTTCAGCGCACGGGGCTAAATGATATTGAAGTTCGCGACATTAGAAATATTGAGCTTAACGACGCTAACCGCAAAGAAGCTTTTGCCGACGTGATAGTTTTTCAGCCGGAACTCGGAAAAGAATTCCCAATTCAAATTACGCTAACTCGCAACGACGATAATAAATGGCAAGTTGTGCGCGTGCAAAATTTTCAAGAATATGTCTCGCAGATTGTCCAGGCGCGGCGACTTTTGCTTGACGACTATTTAGCGAAGGCGGGCGAAATAAATGCCCGTCACGGAGCGATAATTCGCGACGCTGAACAAAAATACGGCTCGATACTTGCGGTTGGAAATTTGGGACAGGATAAGACGCGCTCTGAATTGAAAACGCTTATAACTGACGTATTAAAAAAAGATTGGGAAGAGCGCAAGCAAGAGCTTTTCTCGTTGCGCGTGCCCAAAGACGCCGAAACTTTGCATAATCTCTACATGAAAATTTGCGACATTTATATAGATGCCGCGCAGGATTATGCTAAATGGATGGACGATAAGAACGCCGCGACGATTAAAGCGGCAGAAAGTAAAATTCATCAGGCGCAGACGCTAACTAGCGAGGCAATGGCAATCGCTAAGCGCATGACGAGTTAAGGAGCCAGCATTTATGAAACACGTTTTATCAGTCTACGTAGAAAATCAACCGGGCGTTTTGGTGCGCGTGGCTAGTATGTTCAGCCGCAGGGAATTTAATATAGACAGTTTATCAGTCGGGATAACGCAATCGCCGGAATTTTCGCGGATAACAGTTGTAGTTCACGGCGACAGCAACCTTGTCGACCAGATGATAAAGCAACTGGAAAAAATGCCGATTGTGCAAGCGGTTCAGCGTCTTGATTCGGCAAGCGCAGTTACTCGCGGAATGACGATGATTAAAGTTTCAGCCGACGACAGCACCCGCCTTGACGTTCTGAAAATGGCGGAACTTTTTCGCGCTCACGTTGTCGACGTTCAGCCAACTACGCTTATTTTCGAGATAACCGGCAACGACGAAAAGGTTACGGCTTTCACGCGGCTCCTTGCGCCCTACGGCATTTTGGAAGTTATTCGCACGGGGCTTATCGCCCTTGAACGCGGCGAAAACACTATAACCGATTGCCAGCAATCAAACGAATATTACGCTAAGAACTTGCTGTAATCGCCCTTGACATAAAAAAATTTCCTTTGCTATAATGGTTGCGGTTTAAACAGACCAAACAGCAAAGGAAGTTCTTCTATATGGAAGATAATAGCAATTCACAAGGCGGTTGTCAACCGGTTAGCCCACAACCCGCAACTCAATCGGCGATGGGCGTAATTTACAAAATCACGAACACAATCGACGGCAAGATTTATATCGGGAAAACAAAACGGACGCTGGGCAGAAGAATTACCGAACACAAACGTGATAGTAGCAGAGGCAGACCAGGCATCGACGCCGCTATCGCAAAGTACGGTTGGGAAAATTTTAAAGCCGAAGTAGTCGAAACTTGCCCCGTTGAACAGTTGAACGAGCACGAAATTTTTTGGATTGCCGAGCTTAATTCTAAAACCCCTAATGGCTACAATATCACCGACGGCGGTGACGGTGGCAGAGGACATTCACCTACTAAAGAGACTCGCGATAGAATTTCCGCTAAATTGAGAGGCAGACCTGCGCATAATAAAGGCGTGAAACACACAGACGAAGCACGCGCTAGAATGTCTGCTAAGCAAAAAGCTATAGGAAGTAAACCGCCAAACCATAAAGGCAAAAAACGTTCGCCAGAAACAATTGCAAGAATGTCCGCTAGTCAAAAAGCAACTTGGGCGCGGAAAAAAGCTGTTGAAAACGGCGGCAATAAGTGATAAACTATCGTTGGCTTTATTGCTGAATTATTTTTTGGAGGTTTTAAATCAATGGCGAAAATTTATTACGATCAGGACGTCGACTTTTCGATTCTCAACGGCAAAACTGTCGCCGTAATTGGATACGGTTCGCAAGGGCACGCACATTCCCTCAACTTGCGTGACAGCGGCGTCAATGTCGTCGTGGGCCTCTATGACGGGTCGCCGTCGAAAGCACGCGCCGAAAAAGCCGGCTTGAAAGTTCTGCCCGTTGCCGACGCGGTTAAAATCGCTGACATCACAATGCTTTTGATACCTGACGAGAAACAGGCGGACGTCTATAAAAACGAAATCGCGCCCAATCTCAAAAGCGGCTCTGCGCTGGCAGCGGCTCACGGGTTTAACATCCATTTTAAGCAAATTATTCCGCCCCCTGATTGCGATTGCTTCATGGTCGCGCCGAAGGGACCAGGTCATTTGGTACGCAGAACTTTCGTTGAAGGTAGCGGCGTCCCTGATGTCTTCGCGATTGAGCAGGACGCTTCGGGACATTGCTTCGACATTGCGCTTGCTTATGCTCGCGGTATCGGCGGCACCCGCGCAGGCGTCCTTCAAACCACGTTCAAGGAAGAGACCGAGACCGATCTTTTCGGCGAACAATGCGTTCTCTGCGGCGGCATAACTCATTTGATTCAAAATGGTTTTGAAGTTTTGGTCGCGGCAGGTTATCAACCCGAAATAGCCTATTTTGAAACTTTCCACGAAATGAAATTAATTGTGGATTTAATGTACGAAGGCGGCATGGCGAAAATGCGCTATTCCATTAGCGACACCGCCGAATATGGCGACTACACGACCGGACCGAAAATCATTACGCCGGAAGTCCGCAAGGCTATGGAAAAGGCGTTGGCGGAAATTCAAGACGGCACCTTTGCCCGCAACTGGCTCGTCGAGAACAGAGCGGCGGGACGCGCTAACTTCCTTGCACAGCGCAGAATTCACGCTGAACACCAAATCGAACAGGTCGGCGCAAAACTGCGCGGCATGATGAGCTGGCTTAAAGACGGCTCCGACCTCTCGAAAGATTAATTTTGATACGGTAAACCCTTTGGAGTCGGGAGAAAGAATTTTTCTTCTCTCGGCTCCTTTTGTTAATCGGAGGAAATTTTTATTATGGATACTATGCCCCCTCCACTGCTTGAAAATGAACTGCGCGAAAAAAATGCTAGGCTGAACAAATTAGAAAATCTTGTGATGACCGCTAGAAAGGATTCCGACTTCGATTTATTTTGCCGGCGGTTTCAAATGGCAGAAACTCTTTTGGGACTTTCACCAAAGGCAATGTCGCGTATTGCGTTCACGGATTTTTATACTGACTATTGGAAATTGGCGGGCGAATATCAGCGTGTGACGAAATTTGCTGAAGAGGAGAAAAATATTTCTCAACAACTTTTAGCGCAGGTTCAGCAGGAAAATAATCCTATTCGCAAACAATATCTCGCGCTATCGTTAATTTTGTTCGGTGAACTCCAAGTAAGTCAACAGCTACTCAATCAAAATTTTTGGCCGGAACAACTTAAAGCAGACTTCGAGGTTTTCGTGAAATGGAATCAAATAACAAATATGTATCTTTCGCCACAGCAACGCGAAGCTTTCACGCGGACTGAACAAATTACGGAATTCTTGCAAGAAAAATATTCGGCATTGATAAAAAAATATTCGCAAGCCGTCATAAACGAAAAAACTTGCCCGCGAGTATCGCCGAAGAAATATCAAATTTATTTTTGCTGGTTGCAAGGCGAAGAAAATTTGCCGCCGATTGTCCGTTGCTGTTATAATTCGCTCAAGCAAAACGCCGGACGCTATAAAATCGTTTTCATTGACGAGAAAAATTTTTCAAACTACGTCGACATTGCGCCGCATATTATGGACAAATTCCGCGCAGGCAAAATTTCTCCGGCTCATTTCTCTGATGTTGTGCGCATAAATCTTTTGGAACGGCACGGCGGCTTGTGGCTTGATTCTACAATTTTAGTTACCGAGCCGCTGGAGAATCATAGAAATCTTTTGGAGCTACCTTATTTCACGCAAAGATTTAATACAGAAAAGAATTACAGAAATAATTTTGCACATCACGTAACTTTTGGCAGATGGGCGGGTTTTATTCAAGGGACAGCAGTTCTTCACAATCCGCTGTTAGCTTTTATGAAAGAATTTTACGATGAATACTGGCGCGAATACGATGACGTAATTGATTATTTGCTTATGGATTTTATAATAATTCTTGCTTACGAAAATATCCCTTCCGTGAAAAAGGAAATGGATTCTATTCCGATTAATAATACCAACGTTAGTAATTTGTTTCCGCGCCTTCATGATTCTTATTCAAGATTTCCCTTTGACAAGATTTTTAGCGATACCTTTTTGTACAAGTTGACTTATAAAGCTAATTTGAATTGGACAAGAGAGGGGACAATTCTTAAAGAAATTCAACGGCGTTACGCATAAAATTTTTAGGAGAGTGATACGAATGGCAATGACAATGAGCGAAAAAATTCTTGCACGACACGCCGGACTTGAAAGCGTCGAAGCGGGACAACTCGTCATTTGTGATTTGGATTTAGTAATGGCAAACGACGTGACAGGACCGCCGTCAATCAAGGAGTTTGAAAAGATTGGACGACCGGTTTTCAATCCCGAAAAAATCGCGCTGATTCCCGACCATTTCCAACCCGCTAAGGACATTAAAAGCGCAGACCTTGCTAAAATTATGCGCGACTTTGCCCGCAAAAATAAAATCGTGCACTACTACGAACAAGGGCGCGTCGGCATTGAACATGTTATCTTGCCGGAATTCGGAATTGTTGCACCCGGCATGCTGATTATCGGCGCGGACAGTCATACTTGCACTTATGGAGCAGTCAATGCTTTTTCGACCGGCGTTGGCACGACTGATTTAGCTGTTGGACTTGCGACCGGCAAGGCGTGGTTCAAAGTTCCTGAAGCGATTAACGTCCACTTGACCGGCAAGAAGCCGAAGAACATTTGCGGCAAAGACGTTATCTTAACGCTTATTGGGAAAATTGGCGTTGACGGCGCACTTTATAAAGCGTTGGAGTTCACGGGCGAAGGCGTCGCGGAACTTTCTATGACTGACCGCTTGACAATTTCTAACATGGCGATTGAGGCTGGAGCAAAGGCAGGCGTCTTCCCGTTCGACGAGGCAACGCAACTTTACGTTTCGCGCCGCGTCAAAAAATCTTTCGAGCCTGTCACCCCCGACGCTGACGCTAAATATTGCGCGACTGTCGAAATTAATCTAAGCGAACTTAAACCCGTCGTTGCTCTGCCGCATTTGCCAGAAAATGTTAAACCTGTTGAGGAGCTTGGCGAAATTAAAATCAATCAAGTTGTAATCGGCTCGTGCACAAATGGACGCCTTGAAGATTTAGGAATTGCGGCGGGAATTCTGCGCGGGCGCAAAGTTCATCCCGACGTACGTTGCATAATCATTCCAGGCAGTCAGGAAATTTACAAGGAAGCTATGCATTGCCACTGGATAGATATTTTTATTGACGCGGGTTGCGTTGTGAGTTGTCCGACGTGCGGACCGTGCTTAGGCGGCTACATGGGAATTTTAAGCGCGGGCGAACGTTGCGTTTCGACGACCAACAGGAATTTTAGAGGGCGCATGGGGCACGTTGACAGCGAAGTTTATTTAGCTAGCCCGTTCGTAGCGGCGGCGTCCGCTATCACTGGAAAAATTTCTACTCCCGACGAGGTGATTTAAATGAAGATTGAAGGTAAAGTTTGGCGTTACGGCGACAATATCGATACCGACGTTATAATTCCTGCGCGGTATCTGAATACGTTCGACCCTGCCGAGTTGGCGAAACATTGCATGGTTGATATTGACGAAAATTTTGCTTCGAACGTCAAGGCGGGCGACATAATGGTTGGCGGGAAAAATTTTGGTTGCGGTTCGAGTCGCGAACATGCGCCCGTTGCAATAAAGGCATCTGGAATTCCCGTCGTTATCGCGGCGAGTTTCGCTAGGATTTTTTATCGCAATGGAATAAACATCGGGTTGCCGCTCCTTGAGATTGGCGATGACGTTGAAAAAATTTCCGCCAATGACGTTTTGAAAATAGACACGTCGACCGGCACGATTGAAAATTTGACGACGGGCGATATTTTCCATGCACACCCGTTGCCCGGCTTCGTCCAGGAAATTGCTAATGCTGGCGGACTTATAAATTATATCAAAGCTAAAAAATAATCACGTTCATTTTATAAAGCAAACCTCCTGCAGTAATTCTACCACAGGAGGTTTTTTCATGCCGTTAAGTTTCAGCTGAAAATGTTGTGCTTAACTCTGTCGTGCTCTTCGGATTTTTTAGCGTCATTCCAGCGGTCGGTTGTCCCGACAAGATACAATTTGTTATCGCCGAGCTTTTTATCTCGACTTCTGCAAGTCGCCCTGCAGTTCAGCATATCTTTTCACGCTTTGCCGTTGCGTGGCACGGTCTCGTGGCTTCATTATTTCAGAAACTATGCGTTGCGGCTGGCTTATGCCTTCACCTCTGATTATCTCAAAGAGACTTCCCAGATTTTTACCGCGCTCCTTTCCGTCGACTTCTAACGGCTTGTCGGCGGCGGGGTATTTTATCTCCCAGTAATTCTTCTGATACGCTCAAATTTTTCTCCGCGAGCAGTGTAGCTGACATCGACCATACCGTCTTCGCAAGCTTTGACGTTAATCGACTTGACGGGAATTGACGTGCGCTCCCTAACGTAAGCCAGATAATTTGCGGCCTCTTCGCGGGTCGGGTCGTCAATCCCCGCAAAATTTACCTTTACGCCATCGACAATCATAAGCAATCACTTCCTTAACTCAATTTTTGTATCATCAGGCAAATCGAGCGTGCGAATTGGGAACGGAATATTAATGCCCTCTTCGCGATAGCGTTTCGTAATAGCCTTAATGAATTCGTGTTTCAGCAAATATTGATTGGTAAAAGTTTGCACGTGCAAAACCGCGTTGAAGTCAATCGACGAGTCGTTGAAAGCTTGGAAACGGACGACGGGCGCAAGAGGATTCCTATCAACGCCTTCAGAATCATATCTTGGAGCATAGCCGTCAATTTTAGTCTGCAGTTTTCGGGCGACTTCGACAGTGACTTTTTCCACGTGCTCAAGGTCGCTGTCGTAGGAAACGCCGATAGGCACAACTAAAACAATGTCGTCGCGGGGTTGAGAGTAATTCGACGTGACAGCATTGGCAATAACTTTATTCGGAATGACAACGACACTGCCTTCGTTGGGCGGCATAACCGTAATATATCGCCAGTTAATGTCGATAACGCGCCCTTCATCGCCGGTCGAAAGTCTGATATAATCATTAACGCGCAGTTGCTTTGATATGATTAGCTGAAGCCCGGAGAAAATGTTTTCCAGCGTTTCGCGCACACCGAAGGCAACTGCCATACCGCCGACACCCATTGCCGCCATAATCGGCGCGATTGAAATATTGAAGTAGTCCAGAATTATCAATGCGCCTGAAGCGTAGATTGCCACGCGGAAAATTGTATCTAGTAGCGTCGATTGCGTCATATCGCTTGAGCCGGAAAACTTTAGTCGAATAAAGCCCGATAGCGTTCGCTCACAAACTCGCGTTATCGAAAAGACTATCATTGCAAACAGGATATAGGAAAAAATTCTTTCGAGACCTGTCGGCAAATTAGAGGTCGTAACTATCCAATAAAGACCCGTCACGAAACTTAAATAAATCGGGACACCGCGTAGGGCACGGAAGAAAATTTCCATTATTTCTGATTCGCTTGCCTTGACGCGCCCCGCAAGTTTCTGCGTCAACATTCTGTTTAGTATGACGCCTATAAAGAACGAAAAAACTAAGATACACGCCGGCACGATTAGTCTTTGACCCAATGCCAGCCAATCAATATTTTGCAGATAATCCAAATAAAACACCTCCGAAAATCAATTAGGAATTTGGAATGTGGAATTAGGAATGAAATTATTCCTTGAAAAAATTTTTATCGCTGATATATTAAGCGCAAAGGAGTTGACAACATGAAAGAATTAATCACGGGCGAACGGTTGCGACTTCGCCGCGCCGTTCTAGACGATTTAGATTATATCATGAAGTTGCAAGCCGTCCCTGAAAATCGGAAATTTATTGTGCCGTTCAGCGAAGATTATCACCGCAAAATTTTTACCTGTGTGGATAAAATGGACGTTATCGCCGAAGAAATTTCTACAGGCGAGCGCGTCGGCTACTTCATGCTTCGCGAATTGAATACGCCCTGCGCGGAATTCACACACGTTATCATTGATAAGAAAGGCGTAGGCTACGGACGCGAATCTCTGAACCTTCTGATTAAGTGGACGTTCGAGACGAAATGTTTTCATCGCATTTGGATTGATTGCAAGGATTATAATTCGGTCGCGCTTCATCTCTATGAAAGTTCCGGCTTTGTCCGCGAAGGACTTCTGCGCGAAATTATTTTGACAAATGGCGTTTACGAAAATCTAATCGTCTTCGGAATGCTTGACCGCGAATATTTTGCTAGATAATACATTGCAGGAAAAAAATTCCCCGCTCTGAAAAGATACGGGGATTTTTTATTGCATTGAAAGATTTTTAGATAGCCTTAGCCAAATCCTCGCCGAGTTTGCGACAATCTTCAAGCGCGGCATCATCGGGAGCATTTTCGGCGATAACGTTGCCGACAAATTTTGCGCCCGCCTCTTTAGTGCGCTCGCTCCAATTTTCCATCCAAATGCCGCCGCCCCAACCATACGAGCCAAAAAGCCCGACAGGGACGCCATTAAGTTTCGCTTCCGCATCGGTGAAGAAAGGCTCGAAAGAATCTTCTTCCAAAACCTCATCGCCCATAGCCGGGCAACCGAAGAGGAAACCATTATAATCAGCCATGTCAGCTACGTTGAATTCGTCGACCTGGAAAATTTCAACGTCAGCACCTGCCGCCTTTGCGCCTTCGGCTACAGCGTTCGCCATTTCCTCAGTATTACCGGTGCCGCTCCAGAACACGACCGCGATTTTACTCATTAAGAATCGCCTCCAAAAAATTTTTACCTAAGTCGCGCACATATTAACATAGCCGCTTAGCCCGCGTCAATAAATTTGCTAAGATAAATTGCGCAAAGCCAAAATCGGTTGTATAATCTTTTTAATTCAAATCTAATTTTGGAGGGGATTTAATGCGGGAATTGCTCCGGCGAATGCACGATTGGATGTCGCGCTACATGAAAAGTTTTTATTCGGACAATGCGGAAGTTCAGCAGGGAATTTTGATTAAGGAAAAGCATACCGGCTACGTTACGGCGAATTGCATTGAGTTAGCAAAATTTTTAAAGCTGTCGACGCATGATACTGAACTTGCAGAAATTATCGGGCTGTTTCACGATGTGGGACGCTTTCGCCAATACAGCATTTATAAAACTTTCAACGATGCCGACTCTGAAGACCATGCCGACCTTGCTTTGAAAGTCATTGCCGAGTTGGAATTTTTCAAGGAGCTTTCCGCGCCCGATTATGACGTTTTAACGTTCGCGATTCAGAATCATAATAAGAAAACCGTTGCCCCTTGCGATGACGAACGGAAAATCTTATTTGCCAAACTGATTCGCGACGCTGACAAGTTAGATATTTATCGCGTGTTGGAACCCTTTCTTGCTCAAGCTAACGTTGATAAAATGCCAAATTTCATTAAGTATAAAGGAAATTTGGTTGCGGATATAAGCCCCGATTTTGTAGAAAATTTCGTGACGGGCAATCAAGCCGACTACAGAAAAATTCGCACGAACGGCGACAGGAAAATTGTCCGACTCATGTGGATTTACGACGTAAATTTTTCTTGGACTATGCAAAAAATTGTTGAGCGCGGCTACATTGAAAAAATTGTTTCAAATCTCCCTATGGACGAACGCATTGCTGAAGGCGTTCACCGCTTGAAACTTCACGTCGAGGAGGTCTTAAAAACTTAAGGGGGTTTTAATCATGACAGAACAAGAAAGAATCAACGAACAATTTCAAAGGCAAATCGACGCGCAAAATGCCAAATTTGATAAAGTCATGCTTAAAATTGACATAGCACTTGATGAAATTAGACAACAACGCGAGGATATACGTCGCTTGCAAGACCGGCAAGACGCAATGCAAGCTAAACACGATGCCGAAATCCACGAAATGAATCAGCGTTTCTATGAAAAAATCGACGATAACGCTAAGGAATTTACAAAGCAACTGCATACTAATTTTATTCAGACAATGTTGGGCTTTGGGGCGATAGCGGCGGCAGTTGGCGGAATTGTCGTTGCGGCGTTTAAATGAACTTATCTTGACAACAAATTAAAGGAGTTTTGATATGATAAACTTTATACAGCAGGAAATTGAAAATGATTTGAAGGCGGGCAAGTACACCAACGGAATTCACACGCGCTTTCCACCGGAGCCGAACGGTTATTTGCATATTGGGCACGCGAAATCCGTTTGCTTGAATTTTGGTCTTGCGCTCCATAACGGCGGGCTTTGTAACTTGCGCTTCGATGACACGAACCCGACTAAAGAGGACGTTGAATTTGTCGATTCGATTCAAGAGGATATTAAATGGCTTGGCTTTGATTGGGGCGACAGGAAATTTTTCGCGTCGGATTATTTCGGCAAATTTTATGATTATGCGGTCGAGTTGATAAAGCGCGGGCTTGCTTATGTAGACGAACTTAGCGCGGAAGAAATCAAAGCTTATCGCGGCACGCTGACTGAACCAGGCAAAGAAAGTCCTTATCGCAATCGCACTATTGAAGAGAATTTAGATTTGTTCACGCGCATGAAGGCGGGCGAATTCCCCGACGGCTCAAAAGTTTTGCGGGCTAAAATCGATATGGCGTCGCCCAATATAAATATGCGCGACCCCGTCATTTACAGAATCACGCGCACAACTCATCATCACACCGGCGACGATTGGTTGATTTATCCCATGTACGATTTTGCGCACCCGCTTGAAGACGCCATAGAAAATATTACGCACTCGGTTTGCACGCTGGAGTTTGAAGACCACCGCCCGTTCTATGATTGGTTGTTGGATTCACTCGGCTTTGACCCGAATAGCCGCCCGCGCCAAATTGAATTTGCCCGTCTTGACTTGACGAATACCATTACTAGCAAAAGAAAACTCCGTCAGCTTGTCGAAGAAGGACACGTTCGCGGCTGGGACGACCCACGTATGCCGACTTTGTGCGGCCTTAGAAGAAGAGGTTTTACTCCGGCGGCGATTAAAGATTTTTGCGAGCGAATTGGCGTCGCGAAAAGTAACAGCGTCGTTGATATTTCAATGTTGGAACATTGCGTCCGCGAAGATTTGAACGAAAACGCTGATAGAGTTATGGCGGTGCTTGACCCGTTGAAAGTCGTTTTGACGAATGTCGACGAAAATTCTGTTGAGTATTTGACGGCGGAAAATCACCCTAAACGCGGCGGCAGTCGTTTCGTTCCGTTCACGCGGGAAATTTTCATTGAGCGGGAAGACTTCATGGAGGACGCGCCTAAAAAGTTTTTCCGGCTTAAACCCGGCGGCGAAGTCAGACTTAAACACGCTTATATTATCAAGTGCGAAGAGGTTATCAAAAATTCTGCAGGCGAAGTCGTTGAGCTTCGTTGCACAATCGACCCGACTTCAAAGAGTGGCGGCGCGACTGCTGGCAGAAAAATCAAAGGAACGATTCATTGGGTTAGCGCAAAATTTGCCATGTCCGCCGAAGTTAGACTTTATGACTATCTTTTAACGACCGACGCGCAAGGAAATTTGCCGGAAGATTTTATCGCCGCGCTAAATCCCAATTCGCTAATTGTTAAGCAAGCGTTGATTGAACCTAGTGTTCGCTGGACAGGCACGGGCACTCACTATCAATTTTTGCGTCTTGGCTATTTCGTCGTCGACCCTGATACCACCGCCGATAAATTGGTTTTTAATCGCGTCGTGGGCTTGAAAGATACTTGGGCAAAAGTTAAAGAGAGGTGATAAATTATGCCGAAAATCCCACGCGGCTTGACCGATAAGGACATGGTTAAAAATTACGTTGAAGAGGAAACAATCGAACAGCAACTCATAACCGCCGCTAAAAAGGCTGAAAAACTCCGCTTGGTCGCCGAAGCTGAAGCTCCGCCCGCGCCGCTTGCAAAGGCAGGATTCACACCCGAACTAACAGACAAACTCGGCAGGGAATTACTCGCACTGAAAATCGAACTGTCTAACGCGGGCGTCAAGAGTTACAGCTTTAAAATAAAACGCGACGGCGAAAAAATTACTCTGACCGTCACAGATAAAAAGCTTTACTGATTACACTTGTAGCAAAAGAGTTTTGACCGAAAAAATTTTTTGAGGGGAAGGTAAGTTAATGGAAACTATGACGATTGTGGCGATTGTGATTTTCATAGCCGCTTACGCGCTGATAATTTCCGAAAAAATCCACCGTACAGTTGTCGGACTTTTCGGCGCAATGTTAATGATTCTTTTGGGAATTATCGACCAGGAAACCGCAGTACACCACATTGACTTTAATACAATCGGACTTTTAATGGGCATGATGATTGTCGTAAACATTACGAGCGAAACTGGACTTTTTAACTTTCTGGCTATATGGGCGGCTAAGAAAGTTAAGGCGCAACCGGTCGCTTTACTCGTCGCGCTTAGTACTTTAACCGCCGTTTGCTCCGCGCTCCTTGACAACGTTACGACCGTCCTTTTGACCGTGCCGATAACTTTTAATATCGCCGCGCAGTTGAAAGTTGACGTTAAGCCGTTCCTAATGGCGCAGATTATCAGCTCGAATATCGGCGGCACCGCAACGCTTATCGGCGACCCGCCTAACATTATGATTGGTTCGGCAGTCGGCTTGAGTTTCGGTGATTTCGTCATGAATATGACGGCAGTATCAGTTTTAATTTTTATCGTTACTGTTTTGATTCTGATGATGATTTATAAGAACGACCTGCACACAAAGCCCGAACTGCAAGATAAGGTTATGCGCCTTAACGAACACGAACAGATTACCGACCACACTTTATTGAAAAAATGCCTATTCGTTTTGGCGATAACAATTTCGCTGTTCGCGTTTCATGGCATGCTTGGACTTGAATCGGCGACGGCGGCTCTTACTGGCGCAAGCCTTTTGCTTTTACTAACCTTCCATCGCAACGAGGAAATGATTGCCAAAATGCTCAGCAAAATTGAATGGCTCGCAATCTTCTTCTTCGGCGGCTTGTTTATCCTTGTTGGCGCATTGGTTGAAACGGGCGTTATCAAAATGCTTGCACAGGAAGCAATGGAGATTACTCACGGCGATTTGACTTTCACCGCGATAGTTATAATTTGGATGAGCGCGCTTGCTTCGGCGTTTATCGATAACATTCCGTTCGTTGCGACAATGATTCCGCTGATTAAAGATATGGGCGCAATGGGCTTGACTAATCTTGACCCGCTGTGGTGGAGCTTAGCTTTGGGCGCGTGCTTAGGCGGCAACGGAACGCTTATCGGCGCAAGTGCAAACGTCGTTGTCGCGTCAATGGCGGCTCAGCGCGGGCGGGCGATTTCGTTTATCGGATTTATGAAAGTCGCCTTCCCGCTCATGATTCTTTCGATAATCATTTCAACCATCTACATTTACTTCCGTTATCTGTAAGAAAAAATTTAGGTCGGCAAACTCTTCGGGGTTTGTCGACCGCTATTTTTTAGGAGGCTTGATTATGCGGCTTTATCCCGACTCGAAAGTTTATATAATCTGTCCCGGAAATATCAATACGGGTGGACCAGAAGTCTTGCACCAACTTTGCTCAACATTGATTCAATTCGGCGTTAACGCTTTCATGTTTTATATGCCTAACGACGCCGCGTTTAATGCCGCCGACCCCGTGCACCCATTTTATAAAAAATATCATTTGCCCTACACGTTCAACATCGAAGAGTCCGAACATAATATTATAATTTTGCCGGAAGTGGCCAGCTCTTTACTTTATACGATAAAAATAACTCGGCGCGTCTTTTGGTGGTTGAGCGTCGATAATTATATTGATAACGTTGCCAACTCAATCGGTTGGCGCAAGAACTATGCTCTGGCGGGTTCCATGCCGAAATTTTTTTACTTCGGTAAAGATGATGGCGATATAATTCATTTCGTGCAATCAGAATATGCGCGCCTATTCGTCAAGATAAATGGCGTGCCCGATTACAAAATTTATATGGTCGAGGATTATCTCAATCAAGCATTTTTGAGCAAAGCCGCACAGGTTGATTTAAGTAGAAAAGAAAATTTTGTCGCGTACAATCCTAGAAAAGGTGTTGAAGCTACCGAATATCTAGTTAAGCTTGCTCCTGACATTGCTTGGCGTCCGATTCAAAACATGACGCCCGAACAAGTTCAAGAACTTTTAGCGGCGGCGAAAATTTATATCGACTTTGGAAATCACCCCGGCAAAGATAGAATTCCCCGCGAAGCGGCAATTTCCGGTTGCGTCGTGATAACCGGCAAACGTGGCGCGGCGAACAATGACGTTGACATAAACATTCCAGATGAATTCAAATTCGATGAGCGCATCGCCAATCCGCAACAAGTTATCGAAAAAATTCGCGAGGTCTTTGACAACTTCTCCGCCGCGCACGAAAAACAAGCCGATTATCGCGCCCGAATTCTTGACGACAAAAACCGTTTCGCCCGCGAAGTCGCTGACGCTTTCGGGCTTAAAAATACATTGGGGGGGGCGTGGCAATACTTCGCGCTGTCAGCAAGGAAACATATTACTTTGCCCTCGCTATTATTCAAGGCGGGAAATTCAAGCCAAAATTTATCGTCGACGACAAAGCGGCTTCAGCAAAAAAAGTTGCGGGCGAAGGTCTTTTGCGCAAACAGAATCGAAATTATCTGCACATCGGCGAAAATCTTATCGAAGTAATCACGCGGGACGACGCAAAGTTTTTGTATCAGGAAGGTCGAATTAATAAATTTGCATTGTTGGAGCCGACGAACGCCGAGCTTGACGATTTGCAAAACTTTTACGAACCGGACATTAATGATATTTTGGTTTTCAATCGCTGAAAAAATTTTAGCCTCGACTGCGGTTGGGGTAATTTTTTTGTATGAAAATTTTCTGGCGTGTGTTATAATCAACGAAATTTTCTACAGAGGAGTTTTCAGCATGAAAATAATTTTGACGGGCGACCGTCCAACAGGCAAACTTCATCTCGGTCATTATGTCGGCAGTCTTCGCGAGCGCGTTCGCTTGCAGAATTCCGGCGAGTTCGACGAAATTTATATCATGATTGCCGACGCGCAAGCTTTAACCGACCACGCCGGAACACCCGCTAAAGTTCACGAAAATATTTTGAACGTCGCGCTTGATTATCTTGCCGTCGGGATTGACCCTGCTAAATCTACGATTTTTATTCAGTCGCAAATCCCGCAACTGTTCGAGCTTACCGCTTACTACATGAATATTGTTACGGTGTCGCGCCTTGAACGCAATCCGACTGTTAAAAGCGAAATCGCGCAGAAAAATTTCGAGACGAGCATACCCGCCGGCTTTTTGTGCTATCCTGTCAGCCAAGCCGCTGATATTACCGCCTTTGACGCTAATTTAGTTCCCGTCGGCGAAGACCAAGCCCCTATGCTTGAACAGACACGCGAAATCGTCCGTAAAATGCATGAACTTTACGGCGAAGGAATTTTAGTTGAGCCGGAAATTTTCCTGCCTCAAAGTCAAGTTTGCAGACGTTTGCCCGGTATCGACGGCAAAGCCAAAATGAGTAAGACGCTCGGCAACTGCATTTATCTTAGCGACGACAGCGCGACCGTTGCCGCGAAAATTAAGGACATGTACACCGACCCGACGCATATTAAAATTTCCGACCCTGGACACATTGAAGGCAACGTCGTTTTCACGTACCTTGACGCCTTCGCAGAAGATACTGCCAAAGTTGCCGAACTCAAGGAGCATTATCAACGCGGCGGGCTTGGTGATGTCGCCGTTAAAAAATATCTGCGCGAAGTTCTGGAGGAAACTTTGGAGCCAATTCGCCGCCGTCATGCCCAATACGAGGCGCGTCCAGATGAAGTTATGGATATTCTCAAGGAAGGTACGAAAAAAGCGCGCGCTAAGGCGTCGCAAGTTCTTAATCGCGTCAAACGCGCCATGAAGATTGATTATTTCAACGTATAAGGAGTTCCTCATGAAAAAATTTTTAAGTCTCGCATTAATCGTAACGCTAATTCTGTCGCTGACTGCCTGCGCGGACGCGGCGGAGAAAAAACCAAAAGTAAAATTCAACAAAGGACAACTCAAGAAAATCGAATTAGTTACGGCACCTTCAGAAGGCATGCCTATGATTGTCCTGCGCGAAAATTATTCCGATGTGCCGATAATGGGCGAAGCAGTCGCCTCTCAAGCGCAAATGGTCAATTTCATTAAAAAGCGCAATCCCAATCCAAAACTCAACTGCACTGTCGAACAACTCGTGCACCTTTACTACGTCGAAGCAGAACGCGAAGGAATTCGCCCTGATATTGCTATCTGCCAAGCGATTAAGGAAACTGGAACTTGGGCATATGGCGGCGACGTTATCCCCGAACAAAATAATTTCTGCGGACTGGGCACGACCGGCGGCGGCGTCAAAGGCGCGTTTTTCGATACACCCCAACTCGGCGCAAGGGCGCATATCCAACACTTATTGTCTTACACTTCTAAGCGTCCGCCAAAAGTCGAAATCGTCGACCCGCGCTACGAATTGATTCAAAAATTCCGCCCGCAAATTTTCGGCAAGCTCACTAAGTGGACGGACTTAAACGGCGTGTGGGCAGTTCCAGGCAATCACTACGGTGAAGACATTTTAAATTTGTGGATGCAGGCGCAAATGCCCGACGCCTCTGAAGCCTCTATGGACGCCGCTAACCTTAAAATCCTCCTCGAAGACGACAAAGCCGCCGCTTACGTCTATCGTGGACTCGTCAACATGGAGCGCGAAAATTTCTACGGCGCAAAAGAAGATTTTCAAGAAGCTTTGAAGATTGAGCCGGAATTGCCGGAAGCCCTCTTCGACCTTGCACTTGCTCAAGAAAATACTCGCAAGCCCGAAACCGCCATAAAAACTTACGATGAACTTTTACGCATTGACGAAAAATTTGCTATTGCGTGGTACAATCGCGGGCGGCTTAAACTCATTCAAAATGATTTCAAAGGCGCGATTAAAGATTTTGAGTCCTCATTGAAGATTGAGACGATTAACGCCGAAGCTTACAACAATATCGCTGTCGCCTATTTCAAGCAAAAAAAATACGAGGACGCTTGGAATTTTCTTCAAAAAGCTGCCGAACAAAGTACAACTAATCCCGTTGTCAAAGAGAACTACGAAAAATTTGCTGCTTGCGTCAAAGTCAAAAAGTAATGTTGTCGAATCCTTTTGCTTGCCGCTAATTGGCGATTGTGTTATAATGCACAAAATTTAAGGAGCGAAAAAGTTATGGACGTGATTGCGCTTGTGGGACCTAGCGGCACGGGCAAAAGTCATCGTGCCTTGCAAGTGGCTCGCGAACACGAAGCCGACGCGATTATTGACGACGGGATTTTGATTAAGGACGGACACATAATCGCGGGCGAAAGTGCTAAGACGGAAAAAAGCAAAATTATGGCAGTGCGGCGGGCAATTTTTGTCCTGCCTGGTCACGCCGAAGAAGTTCGCGAAGCTATTCAGAAAATCCAGCCGCACAGAGTTTTAGTTATCGGCACGTCGGAAAATATGGTGCACAAAATAGCTAAGACGCTTAAACTTCCGTCAATTCAACTGGTTGTGCGCATTGAGGACATAGCGTCGCGAGCGGAAATTGAAGCGGCGCAGTTTCACCGACTAAAGGAAGGCAAGCATATAATCCCCGTGCCGACGATTGAACTTAAGCCGCATTTTTCGGGCTATTTAATTAATCCGTTGCAATCGCTGTTCAAGCAATCGCAAGTTAAGCGGCGCAAGCTCGGCGAAAAATCGATTGTGCGACCGGTTTTCAGCTACTACGGTAAATTGATTATCGACGACAAAGTTATTTTGGAGATAGTGGAGCGAATAATCAAAGCGCGTGAATTCGTCAAGAGTTTAAAAAGCGTGGCGGTCAAGCACCTAATGAAGGGTGAAAACGATCACGGCTTAACAATTTCTTGCGAAGTTGTCTTGAGTTACGGCAACCATATTCCTACACTGGTTCGCCAGACGCAAGCTTATATTCGCGAGGCGATAGAATTTACGACGGGAATGCTTGTCCACGCGGTTGATATAAGCGTTCGCGCACTTTACGTTGAACAGCGGCGCAAATCGTTGCTATGAAAAAAGCCCGATTGAGTTCGGGCTAATTTTTTTATCGATATTAGATTTTATTAGAAATGTGCTCGCCGCGCAGGACGATGCTTGCTGAAGCATTCGCGGCAGTAAACGGGGCGTTCGTTTTTCGGCTCGAACGGCACCTCAGTTTCTTTGCCGCATTCAGCGCAGATGACCGTAAACATTTGACGGGGTTCGCCGCCTTCGCGAGTACTTTACGTTGAACAGCGGCGCAAATCGTTGCTATGAAAAAAGCCCGATTGAGTTCGGGCTAATTTTTTTGTCGATATTAGATTTTATTAGAAATGTGCTCGCCGCGCAGGACGATGCTTGCTGAAGCATTCGCGGCAGTAAACGGGGCGTTCGTTTTTCGGCTCGAACGGCACCTCAGTTTCTTTGCCGCATTCAGCGCAGATGACCGTAAACATTTGACGGGGTTCGCCGCCTTCGCGAGTGCGTTTACGTTTGTCACGGCAATCGCGGCAACGTGTAGGCTCGTTCTCGAAGCCCTTTTCGGCATAAAATTCTTGTTCGCCCGCGCTGAAGATGAATTCTTTTCCGCAGTCCTTGCATACGAGTGTTTTGTCTTCAAAAGCCATAAATAAATCTCCTTACAACCAGAAAAATTCGTTTGCTTAATCCGAGTTCCCCCGAATCAATGCTTACGAATTATATCACGCTTTACAAAAAAAGCAAGATGGGGAAAAGAAAAGAAACACGCCAATTTGACGTGTTTCTTGGAAATTCGTATTGGAGCGGGCAATGGGAATCGAACCCACCTCTAAAGCTTGGGAAGCTCTCATTCTACCGATGAACTATGCCCGCGCAACGTGACGTTGCATCCAGTGTGCGCGTTGCAATGTTATGAAAATCCTAAGCAACACGCCGCGCCGGAACATTTTCACAATTTTAAAATACAATTACTACTCATTCAAACGCGCAAATTTTAGCATTCCCGCGATTATTCGTCAAGCCCGATAAAAATTTTTTCAGCGGCAGTGATTCAAGTTGCGTGAAAATTCCCTGCGTGTTAAAATCAATTCAAGAAATAGGAAAGGTGGTATAAGCAATGGTTCACATAGTCGGAGCGGGACCGGGCGACCCTGAATTAATCACCGTCAAAGGGCAAAGACTTCTTAGCGAAGCGGACGTTGTGATTTATGCGGGCTCGCTCGTCAATGAAGAAATTTTGCGATACTGCAAGCCCGAAGCGGAAATTTATAACTCCGCGCAGATGATGCTCGAAGAAATTTTGCATGTCATAACGCTGGCGGAAAAAGCCGGCAAAACGACCGTCCGACTGCATACGGGCGACCCGTCGATTTACGGCGCAGTTCAGGAGCAAATGGACGCAATGCAAGCACGCGGCATTGAATTCGACGTGACGCCGGGTGTAAGTTCATTTTTAGCGGCGGCGGCGGCACTCAAGCAGGAATACACGCAGCCGGGCGTAACTCAAACAGTAATAATCACGCGGCGCGGTGGACGTACTCCCGTCCCCGATTCCGAATCGCTCAAAAAACTTGCGCAACACCAAACGACGCTTTGCATATTTTTATCAGTAAGTCTTTTGGACGACATAAAACGCGACCTAATGTCAGCGGGCTTTAAATCGTCAACGCCGGTTGCAGTAGTTTATAAGGCGTCGTGGCCAGGCGAAGAAAAAGTTATCAAAGGGCGGCTCGATACGATTGTTCAGCAAGTCAGAGAGGCGAACATTGACCGCACGGCTTTAATTATCGTCGGGCAGTGTTTGAATTCCGAGAACCGGCAAAAATCTAATTTGTATTCTCCAAAATTTAGTCATATGTTCAGGCAGGCGATATTTTAAATTGAGAACAGCAATTATATCACTAACAGCGAACGGCGCACGGCTTGCCGAAAAAATTTCGTTGAAAGTTGGCGGGCAAACGTTTGCAAAGGGCAGGAATTTTACTAAACTTGCCAATTTAGTCGAAGAGATTTTTGGAAAGTTCGACGGACTTATTTTTATCTGCGCGGCGGGCATTGTCGTGCGAATGATTGCGCCGCACATAGTCAGCAAGCTCAGCGACCCGGCTGTTTTAGTTATCGACGAGCGCGGGCATAATGTCATAAGCCTTTTAAGCGGGCACGTTGGGCGGGCAAATGAACTTGCGGTCGAGATAGCAAAGGCGATTGAAGCTAACCCCGTTATCACGACAGCAACCGACGTTGAAGGGCGATTTTCAGCTGACACGGTAGCTTCACGGCTCGGACTTCTTCCCGAACCAAAAGAGGCGATTAAAGCGATAAACGCGGCGATTTTGCGCGGGGAAGATGTTTTTGTTACGGCGGGTGATGTGCGCTTGAATTTAATCCCGCAGAATTTAATAGCGGGCGTAGGGTGTCGGCGCGGAACGTCATCGCTGAAAATATTCGAGGCAATTCAGCGGGCTTGCGCAATGATTCATCAGCCGATAGAGCGCGTGAAACTTTTAGCAAGCGTCGACGTTAAAAAAGATGAAATCGGGCTAGTATCGTTGGCGGAGGTTATGGGGCTTGAAATAAAATTTTTCTCCACAACCGAGCTACAAAAGAAAATCGACGAGTACAAACTTGAAGAATCAAAATTCGTCACGCGGTCAGTTGGCGTCGGAAATGTCTGTGAGGCGGCGGCGTTATGTTGCGTCGATGAGGCACGTTTTGCCCTGCCGAAAACAGCGTTTAAGGGCGTGACGGTTGCTTTATTATGGGAAAAATGAATTATAACTTAGATAAACGCATTGAACGCGAAATTATTTCCTTTGCTAAAAGCTTTGGCATAAAAAAATTGATTTTATTTGGCTCGCGGGCTCGCGGCACTAATCGCGAACGTAGCGACATTGATTTAGCCGCGCTGGGCGGCGATATTTTTAGTTTTGCTGAAGCTGTCGACGAAAAAGTAAATACCTTGCTATCATTCGACGTTGTAAACCTTGATGATAATCTTGACGACGATTTTAAAGCCGAAATTGCCTGCGACGGAATTATTTTATACGAGGAGGTTCCCGCCGCCGTGAAAAAGTTCGACGTTTTTGTTAAAAGCTTGGACGTTTTGCTAAATGCTAAACGCGAAATTGACAGCGAAATTTATAGCATGGGCATTATCGGGCAATTCAATCTGACTTTCGAGCTTTCTTGGAAGGCTTTACGCGAAGTTCTCTTAATTCACGGCGTAAACAAGGCGGAAACCGGTTCGCCACGCGAAATTATTAAGGCAGGTTACGAATTTCATTTCATTTCAGACGAGGAAATTTGGCTTGATATGCTTAAACGCAGAAATCAATCAATTCACATTTACGACGAAGAAATTGACATTAAGCTTGCCAATTTAATTTTCGATAAATATTTGTCTGCATTTGTAAATCTGCGCGACGAATTGGATAAAAGAACTAAAAATCTTTCGGAAGGTGATAATATTGCTTAAAAAAATCTTGATTGGCGTAGTAGTTTTGGGCGTAATCGTGGTCGCGCTTATTGGTTACGGCACTTACACAGCCGCCGACGAAGTTTTAAAACAACACGAGCCGCAACTGCGCCAATATCTTCAAATGGACGAGGCCGCACAGAATAAATACGTTCTAGACAATATCATCGAGGTTTCTGCGAAGGTTGACCTCGATAAGGACGGCAAACCCGAAGATAAAGAAAAAATCGAACGCTTTCTGAAATTAAATACACAACCAGATATTCAAAAAGCTCTTGTCGACGTCGGACGCTCGACCGTAGCAAAGTTTATTATAATGTCTGAACCAATCGTCAAGGATATGACGCCCGATATTAAAGCAAAATACGAAAAAGAAGCCGAAGAATTCGATATGCGCGCCGAAAAATATAGAAAACTCATTGAGGCCGCTGACCCAAGCCTTGTAGCGGATAAATAATTTTTGGCGGCGTGGAAAAATCTTTCTGAAAATCGCGCGGCGTCTCGAATAAAATTCCGCGCAGATTCGTCGCTAACACGTCGTACAGCAAAATTTTTTGATACGGTTCTAAAGTTCTATGCCGTTCGTAAATATCCCGCCGATTTAAATGCTTTGTAACCTTCGTGATTATCGGCGGGTTTATTTTTTTTAGCAAAGCTCGCCCGCGCTCGTTGAAGGCTAAAATTCTTGCGCAAGTCACCGCGTCCAGTTCTGAAATTTCTTCCGATGTCACGTCCAGTAGAAAATATAAAAGCAAGCGGCGTATTCGGCTCGCGGTGTATCGTCGCCCGATTAAATTTCTTATCAGCTCTGGAAAAGTTTTTGCCGACGCTGATTTTATTAGGGCAAATTCTAAACCTTCCGTCATGCCGTAAATTTTTCGCAGTTCGTCGGCGCGGGCAGTTAAAATTTTCGCAAGCAAAGGACGCAGTAATAAATTTTCGTCAACTAAGCCCGAAAGTTTTTCTGCGCGGAGTGCGATTAAAGTTTCTTCGCTGACTTGTGCGGAAATTTTTTCCCACGCCGGAAATTTTTCGTAGAGAGCCGCCCGAATTGCCGACGCGCTAGAAAATTTTTTCTGTAAAGTTAAATCGTCATAAGCTGCACCGATTCTTTTTATCACTAGCGGCGAAAATTTTTCCGGCAACGCCCGCAAATATTCTATCGCTAAAATCGTGTTGGGTTGGCGCAAAATTTCTTCGTCAAGCTTTGTGACTTCCGATAAAATTTTTGTGACTGCCGCCGCGTATGAAATGCCCTGCGACATGTGCGAATGAAGTTTTTCTGTAAAATTTTTATTATCGAATACACGCGCCGCCAATTTCAATTTCTCCACGTCGGCGAACTCTGCGCCAAATGCTAGCGTATCGACGACGCCTAAGCTTTTTAGCAAGCTGATTCCGCCGCGTGCAAAACCTTGCGCACTCCGCACCGCCGATATAAACGGCAATTCTAAAACTAAATCAACGCCGCCTAATATCGCCAACTTTGCCCGCGTCCACTTATCCAAAATTGCCGGCTCGCCGCGTTGCGTGAAACTTCCGCTCATCACCGCGATTATTTCTGCGCCGGTGCATTTTTTAATTTGCGCTATTTGGTATGCGTGCCCTGCGTGAAATGGATTATATTCCGCGATTATCCCGACCGCCATTTTTTTATCCCCAATTCCTTGCAACAAATTTTCATTTGGTGTATACTTCGCAACGGATAGCAAATCATGAAAAAAATCTGTACATGAGGTGATTATATGAAATTCCTTAACGTAAGGAGACTCGTTGCGGCAACTGTTCTCGGCGCGTTTACATTTTATTTTCCTATGACTGCTGATGCCAGAATTCACGACCCGAAAATTGAAACTAAATTTGTTGAGAAAAAAACTTTGCCGACTTTGCGCGAACGAGTTTCCGAAACTATGAGCCAGTTTAAACCCGATAACGAAAATTATTTCGACGCCTTCAACACGCAAGAAAATTTCCCCGTGCCAACGACGACTTCGCCCGCTGACACTTCGATTATCGGCACGCCTATGGCGACCCAACAACAATGCGTTAAATATCTCCTGCGCAATAACCCTAAGCCCAATCTAAAAGTTTCGGCTGAAGAAATTGTTGCTTACTACTACGAAGAGGGCAGGCGCGAAGGGATTCGCCCCGACGTTGCTTTTGCTCAAGCTCTCAAGGAGACGGGCTTTTTCCGCTACGGCGGCGATGTTATTCCCGAACAAAATAATTATTGCGGACTCGGTACGACGGGCGGCGGCGTCAAGGGCGAATTTTTTTCCACGCCGCAAATAGGAGTTCGCGCCCATATTCAGCACTTATTAGCATATTCTTCGACGCGCCGTCCAACTATGCCTGTCGTAGACCCGCGTTATAGTCTCGTCCGTCAAGCTTACGGTTCGCGCACGCTCGGCACGTGGCAAGATTTGAACGGTCGCTGGGCTGTTCCCGGACGTTATTACGGTCAAGAAATTTTATCAATGTTCAAGGATATTTTAATTCAGTAAAGTTACGGTGACAATCATGCCAGAAAACAAAATGCAACGCGGGCTTAAAAATCGCCATTTGCAAATGATAGCTCTTGGAACGGCGGTCGGCACGGGATTATTTTACGGCTCGACCGCAACTATCGCTATGGCGGGACCTGCAGTCTCTCTAAGCTATCTTATCGGCGGGATTATTATTTTTCTTATCGTGCGTATGCTCGGCGAAATGTCGGTTGAGGAGCCGGTCAGCGGTTCTTTCAGCTACTACGCTTCTAAATATTGGGGCGAATTTCCTGGCTTCCTTGCGGGCTGGAATTATTGGTTCCTCTATATTCTCGTGAGTATGGCGGAACTTAGCGCGGTTTCGATTTATCTTGGCTATTGGTTCCCCTACCTGCCCAAATGGGTTGGCGTGCTGGCTTGCTTGATTATTATTACTGTGATTAATCTTGTGACTGTCAGCGCGTACGGCGAAATTGAATTTTGGATGGCGGGAATTAAAATCACAGCGATTATCGGAATGATTCTGCTTGGCTCGTATTATATTTTCACCGACCCCGACCCGTTCCCAGAAAATTTTTCTTATCTATGGGATCACGGCGGCTTTTTCCCGAATGGAATTGAGGGAATGATAATGTCGCTTGCGCCGGTGCTGTTTAGTTTTGGCGGAATTGAGCTAATCGGAATCACGGCGGGAGAGGCTGAAAATCCTGATAAGACAATCCCCCGCGCAATCAATCAAGTTATCTACCGCATTTTGATTTTCTATGTTGGCACAATGATTGTCCTTATGACGCTTTGGCCTTGGAATGAAGTTGGCAAGGATGCAAGTCCTTTTGTCCAGATTTTCAGCAATGCCGGCTTTACGTCGACGGCGAATATTTTAAATTTCGTGGTGCTGACGGCGGCAGTAAGCGTTTACAATTCGGCGATTTATTCCAATTCGCGCATGCTTTACGGCTTAGCCAAGAGCGATAACGCGCCGAGATTTTTTGAAAAACTTTCGCGGCGCGGCGTCCCTGTCAACGGAATTTTAGTTTCGTCGGGGATAACGCTTTTGGCGGCGATTCTGAATTACATTTTGCCAGAAGAAGCTTTTATGTATATGATGTCAATCGTCACGGGCGCGGTCGTCACAAGTTGGGGCTTAATCGTCTTGACGCATTTAAAATTCCGCAAGCATTGCGACGCGGTCGGCATAGTTCCAAAATTTAAATCGCTGTTCTATCCGTTCGCCGATTATTTATGCTTAGCGTTTTTGGCGGGCATATTAATAATTATGGCAATGATGGACGAAATGCGCCTTGCGGTAATCGTTATGCCGCTTTGGATTTTAGCCATTCGGCTTTTCTACAACTACAAGAGGCGTTAAAAATTTATGGAGTCGAAAAAAATATTGCGCCAAAAGTTTTTAGCTAAGCGGGCGTCTGTTCCGATAGCCGAGCGCGATAGAATTAGCCGCGAGCTGATAGAAAAATTCTTAGCGACTGAAATTTATCAGAGCGCGAAAATTTTAATGGCGTATGCGTCCATGCCCGAAGAATTACAGCTGAACGAATTGTTCGCGGCGTGTCTTGCCGATAAAAAACTTTTGGCGATACCGCTGATAATTGGCAAGGGTGAAATTCGAGCGGTTGAAGTTCCCGACTTTGATTCTTTGGAAATTGGCGCGTTTAATATTCCGACCGTCAAGAAGGAGCAAAGAAATTTTATTGAACCCGCGCAGATTGATTGCGTAATTGTTCCAGGCGCGGCATTTGATAAAACGGGCGGGCGATTAGGATTGGGTGGCGGCTACTACGATAGATTTTTGCCACGTGCCGTCAATGCTAAAAAAATTGCATTCGCCTATGATTTTCAAGTCGTAGAGAGCTTGCCGCTTGAGCCTCACGACGCAAAAATAAATGCCGTCATGACGCCAAAAACTATGTTAGAATTTTGAAAAACTTGACAAAATCGCCGTCGCGCAGTATATTACGCGGCGGTTTTTGATTGAGCACGAACGCGGCGACAAAGTTCGAACTGCAAAATGCTCAATCGCGTCAACTGTTTGGTTACTTTTTAAAAGTAACCGCGACGCTTTTGGATTTTAACATTTTGTTCTATTTTGAAAGGGGGAAAGCTGCTCCGAAGCAAAGAGGCGACCATAAGCAGTCGTCCTGCTTGGGACGCGACAAGATGTTGCGTCAAGCGGCGGAATGATGAAGCGCAAAATATTTAAAACACTTGAGACAATTAGAAAAAAATTTGCACTCAGTCTCATGCTGACGGTATTAGCTATGATTAACACAGGATTTACCACGCAAGAGGAAGAAGAAGTTTTGTGCGAAGTGGCAGAAGTCGAAGAGACGAGCGCAGAACCAACAGCGATAGCGATTGACGAAAACGGACAAATTAAAGTTAGCGGCGGCGACGAATTAGCGGAAGAATTTATGCACGTCGTAGAAAATTCGCGGACAGAGACGATTGAAACTCCAGTTGAAGAAGTTCCGACTGTCGAAGAAGTTCCGCCCGAAAATGTCGTTGAGACGCCGCAAGGCTACGTTCCATATACGCAGGTACTCGGCATGGAGGCGACAGCGTATCTGCCGGGCGACGGTGACGGCGCAGGAATAACTGCAACGGGCATTCCAGCGACTTATGGAATAGTAGCGGTTGACCCGGCGATAATTCCGCTAGGCTCGCGAGTTTATATTCCAGGTTACGGCGAAGCATTAGCGGCGGATACCGGCGGCGCGATTTACGGCTACAAAATCGATTTATGCATGGAAAATTATTATCAAGCGATGGATTTTGGGCGGCGAAATGTTACGGTTTTCGTTTTGAAATAGACAAAAAAATCTCCCGCCAGAAATCTTTGACGGGAGATTTTATTTTAAGCAAAATATTGATTGTAGACAACCAGCGCGAACATAATGATTGCCAGAATCATGGCGGCAAGCCCTATTCGTTCTAGCCACAGGTCTTGAGTTTCCGTAAAGTTATAATGGCGGCGGGCGTAAGTCGTCGAGAGTGACGCCAATAACGCCAGATAAAGTCCGCGATTGAGCGCGGTGAAATTTGACCAGCCGAATATCAAAAAAACGATTGTTAGCGCAAGCACGATGATTAACAAATAATCTTTGCCAACCTTTTTTTCCGGCTGTTTATTTTCCGATTCAGCTTTTTTCTTGGGCTGAATTTTTTTTGCGATTTTTCTAGTTTGACGCGCCATAGACGATTCCCCTTTGAATTTTTTTTTGAGTTTATCAGAGGAGATACATTTTGTAAAGTTTAAGGGGCGGTCGCGAAAATTTTAAAATCCAAATCGCAGGAAAGAATTCCGCCGGAACGTTCAATGGAAATTTCGTCGAGCGTCGTCAAGCGTTCGCCGTCAATGACGCCGCGAATAAAATTCATCAACGAAATATAATCAGCCTCCAAATTTACGCTGACGACTTGCGCTTGAATTTCTTCTGCCGAAATTGCTTCGTCCGTCCTAATCGAAGTGATTTTTGCGCCGCAAAGTTCCGCCGTCTTATAAAGTTCGTCGACAAATTTATCTTGCGCAAGTGTCGCAGGTAAGAAATTTCGCGCCTCGTCGAGTTGCATTTCCTTTTCCAAAACGAACGCTGATAAATCGACGTGACGCGCTTTCATGTCGAAAATTTCCCGCTCAACTTCGTTTAGTCGCCGCGTTTCAAGCTCCATGCTTAAAATTTTTCGTTGCGTTGGCTCGTAAATGAATACGTACCAGCCGACCAACAAAATTATCGACAAAGCGAAAATTATCGGCGGCAAAAATTTTCTATCGGACATTACTTTTATTTATCCTCCACATGTTTTTTGAACTGAGCACTTTATTTTCCAGCAAGGAAATTATATAATTCGCGAAAAGCCAAGTAAAGGAGATTAAGTTATGAAAAATTTCCTGAGAAAAATTTTGACAGCCGCGTTATGTCTCGGAGTTATCAGTGTACCGATTGCGGGCGGCGCGGCGGCAATTTCTCCTGATGCAACTAATATTTCGACAAGCAAAATTAAAGTTGAAAATCTTCAGCTCGTCAAGGAATGGGATAAAGTTTTCCCGCAAAGTATTAAAGTTAATCATCGCAAAGTTACATTCGTTAATCGCTACGGGATAACGCTTGCGGCAGACCTTTACGAACCGAAAGTTTATACAGGGAAGCTCGCAGCGATAGCAGTTGCGGGACCTTTCGGAGCAGTCAAGGAACAAAGTTCAGGGCTTTACGCTCAACAGATGGCGGAACGCGGTTTTTTGGCGATTGCCTTTGATCCGTCATTCACGGGCGAAAGTGGAGGCACGCCGCGTTTTGTTGCTTCTCCCGACATTAATACCGAAGATTTCTGCGCGGCAGTCGATTTCCTTTCCGTGCAACCTAATGTTGACGCAGAACGAATCGGCATAATCGGTATTTGCGGCTGGGGCGGTATGGCTATCAATGCGGCGGCGATTGATACGCGCATTAAAGCAACTGTCACAACGACAATGTATGATATGAGCCGCGTCAATGCCAATGGCTATTTCGATTACGACAAAGACGCTACGACTATTGCCGCCGAACGTCAAGCCAATCGCGAAAATTTAAGCCGTCAACGCACCGCCGATTATAAAGCCGGAACTTATGCGCGGGCGGGCGGCGTCCCAGATGACGTTTCGCAAATGCCGCAGTTCGTCAAGGATTATTACGCCTACTACAAAACCGAACGCGGCTATCATAAACGCTCTCTCAATTCCAACGCGGGCTGGAATACGACAAGTTCGCTTTCCTTTATGAATATGCCCATTCTTTGCTACAGTGCCGAAATAAAAAATCCCGTGCTGATAATTCACGGGGAGAAGACGCACAGCAGATATTTTAGCGAAGACGCTTTTAAAAAGTTGCCCGGCGATAACAAAGAGCTGATGATTATTCCCGACGCAAATCACATCGACCTTTACGACAATCTTGCTAAAATTCCGTTCGATAAAATTGAACTGTTTTTCAAGACCAATCTGAAAGGCAATGCGTAATTAGAAATGCGCAATGAATTTTCCATTCCAAATTCCAAATTCCTAATTGAAAAAATCCCCTGTCAAAGTTGCGGCAGGGGATTTTTATTCGATAAAAATTTTAATCTGCAGTGAATGGCAAGAGCGCGATATTGCGTGCGCGTTTAATGGCGATAGTCACTTGACGCTGATGCTTGGCGCAGTTGCCCGAAATGCGGCGCGGAAGAATTTTGCCGCGCTCGGTTGTGAAACGGCGGAGTTTCGCCGCGTCTTTATAGTCTATTCTCTCAACTTTATCGACGCAAAACGCACAAACTTTTCTGCGCGGGCGTCGACCTCTTTCTCTACGCATCTTCAATCCTCCTTAAAAAGGCGTGTCTTCTGGGTCAATGGGTTCGCCGCCGAAGTCGTCGTAATTGTTATTTCTTTTCTGCTGAGCTTGTTCGCGACGATTTACAAAATTGTCGACGTAACTGCTGTTGCTCGAAGAACGTCTAACAGAATCATCGCCACCGTCACTTTGACGTTTAGAATCGCCAAATTCGATATTGTCAATCATAATTTCGACCGAATTGACTTTGACGCCATCTTTGTTTTCATAGCTCGACGTTTGTAAACGCCCTTCGACAAAAACGCGCGAACCCTTGTGAAGATAATTTCCGCAGAACTCGGCAGTTTTATCAAAGGCAACTATGTTGAAAAAATCAACAGTGACGTCTTTATCCTTGTCCTTGCTTTTACTGCGACGCTGAACGGCAAGTCCCATTCTGGTAAAAGCCATTCCGCTTTGCGAATAGCGGACTTCGGGGTCGCGGGTTAAATTGCCCGAAAGAATTACCCTATTCATTCTTGCTCCTCTTTCTCGTCAGAACGAACAATCATATGCTTGAGAATCTCGTCCGTAATTTTCATGACGCGGTCGCACTCGGCAACGCAAGCCGGTTCGCAAGTCACATAGAACAAGACGTAGAAACCTTCAGCCTCTTTCTTAATCTCGTAAGCGAGACGGCGTTTGCCCCAACGTTCTTCTTTGGTGATTGTGCCACCTTGCGCCGCGATGAGTTTTACGAACTTATCGATAACAGCGTTGGTCGCCTCTTCCTCCATAGAGCGGATTATGAAGATAACTTCGTACTTTCTCAACTCGATACACCTCCCTTTGGACTATCGGCTCACAAAAGCGAGCAGAGAGTTTTTTTTTTACTAACAGGCGCGAATTATATCATTGATTTTTTCGCGTGGCAAGTGTTTTATAAATTTATTGCCCGCCGCGCCGCTTGTAAATGAAAATAAAGCATGATAAAATTCTGGCAGTTTTGGGAGATTTTTTACGCGTTGGCAGAAGGGAGTTTTGCAACTTGTTTTTTGGGATGTCAATGAGCGTCGGAATAGATTTGGGCACGGCAAATATTCTAGTCTACGTTAAGGGCAAAGGAATAGTATTGCGCGAGCCGTCGGTCGTTGCCGTCGACAGGGATAATGATAAAATCGTAGCGATAGGGCAAGAGGCGCGAGATATGATAGGACGCACGCCCGGCAATATCATTGCGATACGTCCACTCCGAGACGGTGTCATAGCCGATTACGAAATGACAGAGTCAATGATAAGACATTTTTTGGAAAAGGTTATTGGGCGGTCATTTTTATTTCGACCTAAAGTAATGATTTGCGTGCCGACGGGCGTTAATGACGTTGAGAAACGCGCAGTACAGGACGCGGCGGAACAAGCTGGCGCAAAACGCACGGAGTTAATTGAAGAACCGATAGCGGCGGCATTGGGCGCGGGGATTGATATTTCCGAGCCAATGGGCTCAATGGTTATCGACATAGGCGGCGGCACTTGCGATGTTGCTGTTATTTCTTTAGGCGGGATTGTCTGCGGCGAAAGTTTACGCGTGGCGGGCGACAAGTTCGACAGCGACATAGAACTTTACGTTAAAAAGGAATATAATTTAATGATAGGCGAACGCACCGCCGAAAATATTAAAATCAAAGTTGGCGCGGCGTATCAGGGCGCAAGGCATGAAAGTTTAAGCATTAGCGGGCGGGATATTTTGACGGGCTTGCCTAAAAATGTAACTATCACTTCGGACGAAATCGCCAGTGCTTTGCATGATTCTGTTGAAAATATTGTTATGTGCGTCAAAAGCGTTTTGGAAAAAACACCGCCTGAACTCGCAGCCGATATTATGGATCATGGAATAGTTTTGACG
Organism: Selenomonadales bacterium UBA7018; assembly: GCA_002448305.1. Lineage (GTDB taxonomy): Bacteria > Bacillota > Negativicutes > Selenomonadales > Selenomonadaceae > Quinella. The sequence continues at coordinate 217,319 of DJWY01000025.1, read as the reverse complement.
GGCGGCGGGGCTATGCTTTACGGCTTAGCGGATTTAGTTCGCAAGGAAACAAATATTCCTACAATGCTTGCCGATGACCCATTGAGTTGCGTCGCTATCGGCACCGGCAAAGCTTTAGAATCAATGAGGAATTAGGAATGGGGAATGATAAATTGAGCTTGAAAAAATTTTTAGTAGGAATCTGCGCGGCTGGCTTGTTAATGACAGGTTGCGGCTCCGACGGCGGCGAAGTCAAACACGACTCGCAGGAGAAAATAACTAAAATCGGCATGATTACTCACCTTAACGCCGGCGAAAAGCAAATGGAAGAATATCTCTTCAAAGTGCAGGAAAAAACCCGCGCTAAAGTTGTAAATCATGTGCCCGTTTTCTTCGATAACCTTAGCGCAATGGAAATGGGGCTTGAGGCGGGCAAGGTCGACAAGATTAGTACTTATAACTGCGTCGCCAATTATCTTATCAACAAAAATAACAATCTTGAATTCTCGAACGATTCTTGGATTAGCGGACTCGAAAATAATTTCTGCTTCGCCGTGAAAGATGACGACGCGCAACTTGACGCCGACTTAGAAAAAGTTCTTGCGGAAATGAAATCCGACGGCTCGCTAAATAAACTTATCAGCGAATACATTGTCAACGTTGACAAGAAAAATCCGCCCGCAATCGAAATCCCGAACTTTGAAGGCGCGGATACAATTAAAATCGGCGTAACTGGCGACCTTCCGCCCCTTGACTATATAAGCGCAGACGGGACGCCAGCCGGATTCAATACTGCTCTGCTTGCCGAAATCGCTAAGCGTCTCAATAAAAATGTTGAGCTTGTCCAAATTGATAGCGGCGCAAGGGCGGTGGCTTTATCAGCAGGAGAAATCGACGTTATCTTTTGGGTAGTCGTGCCCGAAGGCGAATTTTTCCCAAAAAATATCGATACGCCCGACGGCATTGAGCTTAGCGCACCCTATTTCAAAGATAACATTTCGCATATTCAACTTAAAAAATGAGGTGTCCACATGAAAAAATTTCTAGCGACAATCTGCGCGGCGGCGTTGCTGATGACGGGTTGCGGCGGCGGCGAACAAGTTGCCGATAAGCCCAACAAAAATTTTTCCGGCGAATCAGTTAAGCTCGGCATGATTACCCGCCTTAACACCGACGAAAAAACTATGGGCGACGTTCTCGACAAGGCGGCGGAAAAACTCGGTACCAAAGATACTAAGCACCTGCCCAAATTCTACGACGGCTTTAACCAAATGCAAATGGGGCTTGAATCGGGCGACATTATGGCGATAAGTACTTATCAATGCGTCGCGAATTATCTAGTAACCAATAACGACAAGTTTGAAATTATCCCGCACTTCGCGATTAACAAGCTCAGCGATTATTTCTGCTTTGCGGTGCGCAAGGATGAAACCGCCCTTAAAGATAATCTTGATAAGGTTATTGACGAAATGAAAGCTGATGGCTCCCTTGATAAACTTATCAACGATTACATTACCAACCTTGAAAAAGGTAAACCACTGCTCGCAGTCGAAATCCCGAAATTTGAAGGCGCAGACATAATCAAAGTCGGCGTAACTGGCGACCTTCCGCCCCTTGACTATGTAAGCACAGACGGCAAGCCTGCCGGATTCAATACCGCTTTACTTGCTGAAATTGCTAAACGTTCCGGCATAAATATTTCACTTGTCGACATTGACAGCAATGCGCGGGCTGCGGCTCTTAACTCGAAATTGATTGACGTTGTCTTTTGGGTAATCGTTCCTTTCGGAAATGATATGCCTATCGACCTTGACAAGCCCGAAGGTCTCGAAATTTCCGCGCCCTATTTCAAAGATAACGTTGCCGTTGTCAAGCTCAAAAGCAGTAAATGATTTTCTGGAGGTTTTACAAAAATGAAGTTCAAAAGCATTACAAAAATTCTCTTGTCCTGCGTAATGACGGGCGCATTGTTCACGGGTTGTGGCGGCGATACTCCCGCTCAAAAAAACGACGGCGACAATAAAACAATCAAAGTCGGTATGATTAGTCACCTTAACGCCACTGAACAGGCAATAAGCAAAATTTATAACAAAGCTATTGAAAAAGCGGATATTGCATCGCCAAAGTACGAGATAAAATTTTACGATAGCTTGAGCCTTATGCAAATGGGCATTGAGGCGGGCGAAGTTAGCATGATTAGTACTTATCAGAACGTCGCAAATTATCTTATCGCCAACAACGGCAATTTTGAAGTTGATAACGAAAAGGAGCTTAAATTTTTCAGCGATAATTTCTGCTTCGCCGTGCGCAAGGACGATACGCGACTTAAAGCCGACCTTGATAAGGCTATCGAGGAAATGAAAGCTGACGGCTCCCTTGATAAGCTCGTCAAGGAATATGTCACCGACATTGATAAAAAAATCCGCCCGCAGTTGAAATTCCTATGACTGAAGGCGCAAATACAATTAAAATTGGCGTAACTGGTGACCTTCCGCCCCTTGACTACGTTAGCGCGGACGGCAAAGCGGCTGGTTTCAATACGGCTTTTCTCGCTGAAGTCGCTAAGCGTTCCGGCAAAAATGTCGAAGTCGTCAACATTGCTAGTAGCGCAAGAGCGGCAGCGTTAAGTTCTGGACAAATCGACGTTATCTTTTGGGTAGTTGTTCCCGATAGTGGTAAATTCCCTGCCGACATTGACACGCCCGAAGGCGTCGAACTTTCCGCGCCTTACTTCAAAGATAGCGTGGTTCATCTCAAGCTTAAGGATAGCAAATAATTTTTTAGGAGGATTTATATTATGAAATTTAAAAAGATTGCTAAGGTATTATTGTCCTGCGTAATGGCGGGCGCATTGTTAACGGGTTGCGGAGGTGGCGGCGAACAACCTGCACAAAAAGCCGACGACACTAATAAAAGCGGTGGAAAAATTCAGCTCGGCATGATTACTTACCTTAACGCCAGCGAACAAAAAATGAATGATATTCTCGCCAAAATCGAAGAGTCGGAAAAAGTCCCGCTCATAAAGCACACCGTCAAATTCTACGATAGCTTGAACCTTATGCAAATGGGAATCGAATCGGGCAGCATTGACGAAATTAGCGTTTACAAGAGCGTTGCCAATTACATCGTCGCCAACAACAATAAATACGAAGCCTTGAACCAAAAAGAACACACTACTATTTTCGACGATAATTTCTGTTTTGCGGTTCGTAAGGACGATACCCAACTTAAAGCCGACCTCAATAAAGCTATCGACGCTATGAAGGCTGACGGCTCGCTTGATAAACTCGTCAAAGAATATGTCACTGACGTTAATAAAGGTCAAACGCCAACCGCAGTTGAAATTCCTATGACTGAAAGCGCACAAACAATTAAAGTCGGCGTAACGGGCGACCTTCCGCCCCTTGACTACGTAAGTGCAGACGGAAAAGCCGCCGGATTCAATACGGCTTTGCTTGCTGAAGTCGCTAAGCGTTCTGGCAAAAATATTGAAATCGTCGACATTGATAGCGGCGCACGTGCGTCGGCATTATCGGCAGGAGAAATTGACGTTATCTTCTGGGCAATCGTTCCCAACGGTGATAAAATGCCTAAAGACATTGACACGCCCGAAGGCGTCGAACTTTCCGCACCCTATTTCAAAGATAGTGTTGAGCATCTTCAAATTAAAAAGTAAGGAAGTAGTATGAAAAAATTTTTGACGTTCGTGTTGATGATTCTGATTTTTACGACGGGCTGTGGCAATCAGGGCGACGACAAAATTAAAGTCGGCATGATTAAATATCTCAATGTAACCGAAGACACTTTGGATAAATTTTCTTCGGCGGATAATCACAAGCATATTTTCTTCAACAACCTAAGCAATATGACAATGGCCCTTCAAGCGGGGCAAATCGACGAGATGAGCATTTACAATTCAGTTGCTGATTATTTTGTAGACCATAATCCGAATTTTGAATTGATAGCGCAAAAGCCTGTTCTAACTGACCTTTTCTGTTTCGCCATGAGCGAAGAAGATGCCGCGTTGAAAAAAGAATTCGACAGCGCGATTTTGCAAATGTCTAAGGACGGGACACTTTCTCGCCTTGTGAAAAGATATATTGCCGAAATTCATTTCCAAGAATCGCCGCCAGTTATCAGAATGCCGGAGTTTTATAATAAATCCATGATAAAAATCGGCGTGACGGGTGATTTGCCCATGCTTGATTACATTCGCCCCGACGGTTTGCCCGCAGGTTTTAATACCGCCGTTCTTGCCGAGATAAGTGAGCTTATCCAGAAAAATTTTGTCCTTGTGCAGATAGAAAGCGGCGAACGAGCTATCGCGCTGACTTCAGGCGAAGTCGACGTAATTTTTTGGGCAGTTATCCCCAAAAATAAAAATAATGATATTCCAGACGACTTTGACAGACCAAAAGGCATGATTTTTACACAGCCATATTTTTCAGATGAAATTGTTCACGTAAGATTAAAAAATGGGGTGGCTAAATGAAAAAAGTTTTTACATTGCTAATGATTTGCGCATTGCTCTTGATGACGGGTTGCGGCGGCGGTCAAGATAATGCAGAAAAAAAAGATTCCGACGCCGGAAAAGTTAAATTAGGCATGATTACCCGCCTTAACGCCAGCGAAGAAAATTTCGGCGAGTTCATGAAAAAAATTGAGGATACTCTCTCCGTTAAAATTTCTTCGCACGCGCCCGTTTTCTTCGACAACCTAAATTCAATGCAAATGGCGTTGCAATCAAAGCAAATCGACGAGATTAGCACTTATCGGAGCGTTGCGCGTTACATGATTGCCAACGAGCCGCGCTTTGAAGTTCTGAAAGACCATTCGTTAGAGTTTATTGATTCATTCTGCTTTGCCTTGCGCGACGACGAAACCGAACTTAGAGATTCTCTGAACAAGGTTATCAAAGAAATGCAAAATGACGGCACGCTTGACCGCTTGACGAAAGAATATATAACCGATATAGCCGCCGAAAGTGAGCCGGTTGCCGTTAAATTGCCGCGTTTCCCCAATGCCGGCACGATTAAAGTTGCTGTAACGGGTGACCTGCCGCCGCTTGACTTTGTTAGCACAGACGGTAATCCTGCCGGATTTAATACTGCTGTACTTGCTGAAATTGGCAATCGCATGTTGAAAAATATTGAGATTGTTCAGATTGACAGCGGAGCGCGTGCCGCCGCTTTGACTTCAAAGCAGGTTGACGTTGTTTTTTGGGCGATTGTTCCTGTCAGCGAAATTATTCCTAGCGACAGCGATAAACCCAACGGAATCATTTTGAGCGACCCATATTACAAAGATAAAATCGTCCATATCATTTTCAAAGATGAAGAGAAAAAGTGAGTCATGGATTTCTTAGATTTATTGTATAAAATTTTTGTGAAAGACGACAGTTGGCTGACAATACTGAACGGATTGTGGGTGACGGTGCAAATTTCTGCGCTGTCGCTCCTGTTCGGGACGTTGTTTGGTTCGTTGCTGTGTTTTTTTCGCGTCGGGAAATTTCCGCCGCTAAAGATTGCTGCGCAGGTTTACATTTCGATAATTCGCGGCTCGCCAGTTTTAATGTTGCTGATGTTATTATTCTACGGCGTATTCGCTCGCACGGGAATTAACCCGTTACTTGTGGCGGTGATAACTTTTTCAATGCATACGGCGGCGCATGTCGCGGAACTTTTGCGCTCGGCGTTAATGGCTTTGGACAAAGGACAAGTCGAAGCGGCGCGGACGCTAGGTTTTTCAAAATTCCAAGCGTTTAAGCTGGTAACATTGCCGCAACTTGTCAGAATCGCTAAGCCCGTTTATCAATCGACGGTCGTAAATCTGATTCAATGGACAAGCGTCGTTGGCTACGTCACGATAACCGATTTAACCCGCGTCATTAATAACACTGCCTCGCGCACTATGCAACCAATGATAACGATTATGGGCGGCATGGTGATTTATCTGGCGATTAGTTATCTAGTCTACGGAATATTTCACTGGACGGAAAGGCGGCGGGCGCAATGAGTGTTATTGAAGTCAGCGGACTAAAAAAATCTTTTGGCGCGTTTGAAGTTCTGCGCGGAATTGATTTAACGGTTGAAGAAGGCGAACGCATTGCGATTATCGGCGGTTCTGGTTGTGGCAAAAGTGTTTTTCTGCGTTGCCTTGAACTTTTGGAGAAGCCGAACGCCGGAAAAATTTTCATTGACGGGCAGGAGATAACCGCGCAGGGCGTCGACATTGATAAAATTCGGCGTAGCATGGGCATGGTCTGGCAGAAATTTAATCTATTCACACACATGAACGTTATGGAAAATTTGACGGTTGCGCCGATAAAACTTTTGGGCATGACGAAGGACGACGCCCGCGAAAAGGCAATGGCTTTACTTGCGCAAGTCGGCTTGACTGCAAAAGCGGACGCTTATCCGGAATTTTTATCGGGCGGGCAGCAACAGCGCATAGCAATTTGTCGTAGCTTAATGATGAATCCGAAAGTAATTCTTTTCGACGAACCGACAAGCGCACTTGACCCGACTATGGTTGGCGAAGTCTTAGCGGTGATAAGAATGCTTGCAAAACAAAATTTAACAATGATAATCGTCACGCACGAAATGAATTTTGCCCGCGAAGTCGCCACGAGGATATTATTTTTCGCCGACGGGGAAATTTACGAGCAGGGCACGCCCGCAGAAATTTTCGACGCTCCTAAACGCAATAAGACTGTCGCCTTTATTCACAAACTGAAATATTTCAACTACGAAATTTCGGAGCGGCACTTCGATTTAATGGAAATGCAAGGCGGCATTCAAACTTTCGCGGAAAAATACGGCTTGAGTGCTCGCCGAACGAATCGAATTCAACTTTCCTGTGAGGAATTGATTTACGAAATGTTCGATAATGCCTGCGCGGACGAAATTAAAATCGAAATCGACGTAACTTATTCTGAAGTTGATAACAGCGTTGAAGTAGAATTTACCTGCGCGGGCAAATCGTATAATCCGCTTGAAAAAGACTTTGACGAACTCGACGAAGAACATTTAGGCGCGACGATTTTAAAAAGTCTAGCCCAAAATTACTCGCACGAGTACGACGGCGGCACTAACCGAATAAAATTCACGTTGGCATAGAAAAAAATCCCCCTCCAAGTCGGAAGGGGATTTTTTTATTTATCCTAGTGAGTTTATCTCTTCATGTTGACGAGCGTCTCAAGCATTTCGTCTGAAACAGTCGTCATTTTGGAATTAGCTTGGAAACCGCGTTGCGTGATAATCATTTCGGAAAATTCCGTTGCCAAATCGACGTTGGACATTTCAAGCGCAGAAGCTGTGACGTTCAAGCCGAAATCAGCAACCGTTCTGATATTTGCCGCGCCGGAGTTGTTAGATTCCTGATAAATCGTCGTGCCGACTTTCGTTAAGCCGGAAGCGTTAGAGAATTGCGCGACTGCAATTTGAGCTTCGTTGCGAACTAAGCCGTTTGTATAAGCACCGGTGATAATGCCGTTGTTGTCGACCGCGACGCTTTGAAGGACGCCCGCCGCATTGCCATTAGTCGTCGGGAAAGAAGTTGTTGCGTTAGCGTATTGCGTCAAACCAGTGAACGATAAGACACCTTGATTAGTAGCCGCGCCGTTGCCGTCGCCGTATTCAAAGGTAATCGAACGGTCATTAGCAGTTCCGTTGCTGACGTAGGCTCCGCTACTATTGAAGTAAAGGTAACTTATAGCATCCATTGTTCCGGTCGTCGAGGAGCCGTCCGCTTCGGGATTTCCAGTCGCTTCGCTACGTGTATAGCTATTTGCAAAAGTTGCGCTAGCAGGTCCCGCTTTCCCTACGCCGGGCGCGATATAAGCTCTCCAGCGATTGTTATAGACAGTCGTAGTTGTAGTTCCAGTAGTTACAGTGGTACCAGTAGCTAGTGCGTCGGCGTCAGTCGGAGTAACGGCTGAATCTGGGTCTTTATCAATTAAAATTGTGACTTCGTGTCTGCCGCCCAATGAATCATAAATCGTAGCAATGGTAGTTATCGGAACGCTTTTGCCCACTTCATAATAACCGCTCGTGACGTTAAGCGTAGTATCATCTCTGAAAGTAATTGTCGCCGCAACGACGCTTTCTCCGTCAACGTTTACGCCATTGGCAGTGCCATTGATGGTTCCGTCATCTGTTGTTACGACTGCTAAGACGTCGTTATCAGTTGCGCTCGAAGCTCTGGTATAAGTTATCGATTTAATCATTTTTGATTCTTTATCGAGGTTGCCGCTGTAATCTATTCTAGTTGTCTCGGTTGCTTCCATAGTTTTGCCGACGGGGACAATAACGTCGGTGGTCGCACCATTGTTATTTATAGTGCCTTCATCGTCTGCATTCCAACCTTGCACGCGAAGACCGGTGCCCGTCATAACGTAATTGCCTTGCTCGTCGAACAGGAAGGAGCCGTTACGTGTGTAGTAAGATTGGTTGCCGTCTCTAAGATAGAATAAACCGTTGCCAGCGAGTGCAAGGTCAGTATTTTTGCCGGTCGATTGCGGCGAAGAGTCGCTGAAAAGTAAGTCAATACTTTCAACGCTAACGCCCAAACCAATTTGGCGCGGGTTGACGCCGCCGCGAGTTTCTGTCGCAGAGGAAGCAGCACTTTGCAGTTGCGAGAGCATATCAGCAAAAGTTGTACGCGAGCCTTTAAAACCGATTGTGTTAATATTAGCAATGTTGTTACCGATAACGTCCATGCGCGTTTGGTGAACCTTTATTCCGGCGACTCCGGAGAACAGGGAACGCATCATAAAAATCACTTCTCCTTTTTAATTAGATGGTCAGATTCTTTTGACAGTTCCTTGTCTTAAGAGATTCCGTTCGACGGTTTAATCGTCTGACCCGTTTTATTCAAGATTTTAGCTAAGCTTTTGCCTAACTTCGCTAACTATATCGAAACTTGCCGCCGTCAACTTAAATGTTTTTTTAGGGGGCTGACGCTGTAGAAGTATTTGTCGTACTCTCTTAGCGTCACTTTCTCTTCAAATATTTTTATAAATTGATTTCCGTGCGTTCACCTGCTTACAATCTAAACAGCATTAAGCGGGGCAGCAGAGCGGACAAGTTTTTTTGTGCCGATTTCGGGGTTAGCAAAAGAAATCGTGACGTATCTTCTATCAAGCTCCATAACCGAGCCGAGTCCCCATCTTTTGTGGTTGACAATGTCGCCGACGTGCAAAGTTATTGGTGGCTCAGATTTTTTTTCGGGCGATTTAATCTGGGCGGCGCGATGAGCGGTCGGCGGTCTGTAAATCGGATGCGGCGCAGATTTTCTTTGCGGTGGCTTAGCCTTAGTCCCAATACTCTCAATGCATTCGTCCGGAATTTCTTCGACGAAACGCGAAATTTTTTTCTGGCGCATTTCCGTATTATGATTTTCCGTGAAAACCATTCTAGCATCAGCCGCTGTGATATAAAGTTTTTTCTTAGCGCGAGTAATTGCCACGTAGCAGGCGCGGCGTTCCTCCTCCAATGATTCGTCACTGTCATAAGACATAGCGTGCGGGAAAAGTCCTTCTTCCATGCCCACGATAAATACAACGGGAAATTCCAACCCTTTCGCCGCATGAACCGTCATCAACCGGACGCGGGATTCGTTTTCGTCAAGTGTATCAATATCGGTTATCAGCGCAACGTGATTCAAAAAATCTTGCAAGGTGCCCTTTGGATTCATTTCCAAAAATTCCTTCGCGCTATCAAGGAACGTGCCTAAATTCTCTTCGCGAGAAATATTTTCTTCCTTGCCTTCTTTAGTATTGTCGCGAAGCATTTTCATATAGCCCGACTCGTTTAGGACGGTTGTTATCAGCTCGTCGACGGCAAGGTTTTTAGCAGATTCGGTGAAACTCATCATCATAGCCGCAAAACTTTGAAGACTTGCGCGAAATTTCGGTGAAAAATCCTCTTCCACTAAAAGTTCTTTATTGGCAATAGTTTCCATAATCGAAAGCCCTTGCGCGTTTGCCAATTCGGTAAGACGATTTAAATTGGTAATGCCAATCCCGCGACGCGGCGTGTTGATAATTCGCAAAAGGTGCAAGTCATCATGCGGATTTTCGATAACGTGCAGATAAGCGAGAATGTCTTTAATCTCCTTGCGGTCGTAAAACTTCAGTCCGCCGATTATGATATAAGGAATTTCCTCGTTCATAAATTTTTCCTCGAAAAGGCGCGATTGGGCATTGGTGCGATAGAGCAGGGCAATTTCATTGTAGGAAAAATTTTCATAGTCGACAAGACGTTTAATTTCCCTAGCGACAATCGCCGCCTCGTATCTATCAGTTTCGCAAGTAATGAATTTAATTCTTTCTCCGATTTCATTTTGCGTCCGGAGATTTTTAGGTATGCGGTCGAAATTATTTTGGATAACGGCGTTGGCGGCGTTCAAAATAGTTTTGGTTGAACGATAATTTTGCTCCAAAAGAATGACTTTAGCTTTGGGATAATCGCGCTCGAAGTTTAAAATATTGCTCATATCTGCGCCGCGCCAACCGTAAATCGATTGGTCAGCGTCGCCAACTACGCAAAGATTTTTATACTTAGCGGCAAGCAGATTGGTTAAGACGTATTGCGCAACGTTCGTGTCCTGGTATTCGTCAATCAAAATGTATTGGAAACGCTCCTGGTATTTATCCAAAATGTCGGGATAATCGCGAAAGATGTCGACTGTTTTAAAAATTAAGTCATCGAAGTCTAGCGCGTTATTTGTTTGCAACTTTTTCTGATAAAGTTCGTAAATCATAGCGATATGCGCATCGTAAGTTCTGCCGCTATATAAAATATTCTCCCTGAACTTTTCGGGCGTGATTAATTCATTTTTCAAAGCTGAAATTCTGGAGCCGACGCCGTCATAAATTTTTTCGCCGAGATTTAGTTCTTTGACACATTGCTTGACGAGATTTCTTGATTCTCCGGCGTCGTAGATTGCGAAACTGCTTGTGAATTTGTTAGTAATTTTAATTTCGTGGCGCAGAAGTCGAGCACAAAAAGAATGGAAAGTACTTAGGATAACATTTTTAGCAGGCTCGCCAATTAATTTTTCAGCGCGGGATTTCATTTCGTTAGCGGCTTTGTTGGTGAAGGTTATCGCTAAAATATTGAACGGCGAAATTCCCTGCGCGATAAGATTGGCAATGCGATAGGTCAAGACGCGAGTTTTTCCGGAACCTGCGCCAGCCATAACCAATAACGGTCCGTCAAGATAATCGACAGCCTTTTTCTGTTCGGGATTGAGATTTTCAAAAAAAAATTGCTCGGTCAAAAGAGCATGCCCCCTTTCGATAAGCAATTATATTCGCGAAAATGTTTTTAATCAAGTTCATTTCAAGGAAAGTATCACGACGCCTGCAATACATAAGACGACGCCGAAAATTTTCTGCAGGGAAATTTGTTCGTGATAGAAAAATCCGCCGACAGCTAACATTGCAATCGCGATTAAAATGTTGACGATTAGCGACGCGGTAGAGAGTTCGCCGCCCGACCTGTAAATCATTATGAACGCCGCTTCAACACCCGTTATCGAAATACCCATGAGTATGCAAGCCCAATTAGTTTTCGCGGCTTCGACCAAAAATTTTTCGTGCGGCGTAATGAAAAACAAAATTGCGCTCGCTAAAAGTGCCGTCGCGTAGTTGACGACCAATCCCATAAACGCATTTTGCTCCGGCGAAATTGATTTGCTCGCCACGTGATAAAAGACATTTGCTAAGACTGCGACTGTTATTGGTATAAAAATCATTGCAACTCCTCCAAAAAATAAAAGGCACTTACAACGAACTTTCCTAAGCGTTAAGCTCTTGCCTACAGTTCGTTGCAAATGCCTTGCGTCATCCGGCGACGACGCCAATAAAATTATTCAGAATTTATTTTTCCACTACGGTAGTCATTTCGCTAAAAATGTCGTCAAGCGAACCGTCATTTTCGGGAACAGCTGATAAATCGGCGGGGATATAAACGAGCTTATCTTTTCGCGGCGCAATTTGCGTACTGTAAGAACGAAGCTCAGCATAATAGCCCATTGCGTCGAGAAGGTCGCGTTCTTCATCAGTGAGGACAACGCGCCCCGCTGCCGCCTCGTCAAGGACGTGAATTGAATAAGCGCGCATAATCGGCGTTAAATCAAAAGCGGCAGTCGCAGTCGTCCAACTCGGCTTGTTGACTGTCCACGCGAAAGTTATATCAGTCTTTCTGAAGGCTGACAGCCAACGATAGAAAATGTCTTTCTGTTCGGTAAGCGCGTCGCCGGAAAGATTAGCAAAAGTTGCCGCGCTATTTTTGTTCAAAATGTTGGCAAGCTTTATGCCGTCCAAAGTTACATTCATAGTCCGCAAATCGGGCGTATCGTTCAGAACTTCAATTTTCTTTACGGCGTCCATTACTTCATTTAAAACTGCGGGGTCGGTCGACTTCCAAAGAATCGCAATCCCCGACGGCAAACCCGGCAAAAGCATTTTACTCCATTTGCCCCTGCGCTTAACATAAAGCGTCATATCGTTGCCAATTTGCTCAATGTAAAACGGAATAGAACTATTCGTCGAATAATTTCGCTTGAGATTGGTATACGTCCAGTTGAAATTACCACCCATTCTGAAGGAGCCGTCTTTTAGAATTTGCGCTCGTGAGTCAATATCTAAATGAAAGTTGGTAGCAATAAGCGTTAAATCCTGCTCAAAAACGCGCGTGTCGGGAGCTTGCGAAACATAAGCTTCGCGGAAAGCCCAAATGTCATCTTTATTCATTTCAGCGGCGTTAGCTTGCGCATTGCCTCCGAAACAAATTGCGCCGCTAATCGCTACGACTGCCGCTAACTTTTTAAAGCTAAATTTCATTGCACTACCTCCAAAATTTTTTTGCATAATAACCTTGCCGATTTTGATTGTCAAGGCAGGAAATGAATAACGCACGTTGAAATAGAACTGAAAATTTTTACATGAAAAGGGCGCACCAAATGAGAATTATCATAGTAAAATTGCCGTACATGAATCCTGGCTTCTGCGCAAAACTTTGCGGACTTGCCGAAAAGCTTGAATACGACATTGCTGGAATTGTTTCACTAGATTTGGAAGAAAAAGTGACGTCGATTAAAGGCTATCGCGTCTACCCGCTGAACGACATTTTGAAATTATCTTGGGACGTGGCAGTTTTTGCTTGCGCTGATGATGTTTTAGATGACATTGCCCCGCAAATGGTCGAACTTGGAATCGGGACGCGAGAACAGTTTAAAAATTGTTATTGGTTCCTTAAGCAACAAATGATAATGAAATATGAAGACTTCGACGACCCAGCAATCCAAGAGACGCTTGAATATTGGAAGACGCACGAGCTTTCCGTTTTCAATCAACACATTGACGGCAAGAAAGGAGAATTTCATAGGGTTTTCTACGATATCGAATGCGATTTACCCTACATTCAGTTTAAGACGGTCGGCGGTGATTATCGCAAAATGTATTTCCCACGCGATAAAGAGTTTTCAATTTACGAATGCGAGAAAGTTGTAGAAAATCTCATGGCGGAACAACTGCCGACTTCGCCGCATCTGTACATTAAAGGTGAGCACAAAGTCAACGCGGGCGATATTGTCATTGACGCGGGCGTTTGCGAAGGAAATTTTGCCCTTCGATACGTCGACATATGCTCCAAAATGTATTTGTTCGAGTCGGATAAAAATTGGTTTGAGCCGCTTAATCAGACATTCAAAAATTATCGCGACAAGGTGGAAATTATTCCGCGTTTCCTTTCAAACGTCACCGACGACAAAAATATTACAATTGATGACGCCCTGCCCGATTTACGCGGCGAAAATATTTTCCTTAAAATGGACATTGAAGGCTATGAACCACATGCTCTGCGCGGTGCAGAAAAAATTCTTACCAATAACAAAGTCAAGGCGTCAATCTGCAGTTATCATAATGCGGACGATTTGTTCAAGATAAAAGCTATCCTTCAAAAGTACGGCTATAGAACTTCGACAAGCGCGGGCTGGATGGTTTTTATTTATGACCCGCGAATTTTCGAGACGGCGGATTTCAGAAAGGGCATTGTCTACGCTGAAAATTATTGACGGCAAATATAAAACTTGCGAAAGTACGCCCTAACTGCTATTATAGGAAAAATTGAGGAGGCGACGTAATGACCCAAAGAAAAAGTTTTAACTGGTTCGCATTGGTAATGATGGCGATGATCGTTTACTTCTCGACGGTTTTAATTTCTCAACAAGTTCACTTGGCGCACGTTAGCGAAAGTCAACGAATCGCCGATAAAAGATTGGAGAAGGCAAAAGCAACAAATGAGAAATTGCGCAAGGAACTCGCCGAACTTCAAGACATTAACAACATTGAGAAATTGGCGCGTGAAGATTTAGGGCTTGCCAAAGAAGGCGAAATGCCCTATCAGGCGCGTCAGTAAAAAATTTTTTTAGGAGGACAAAAATTTGGCAATGGAAGCAGGCAGCATTGTTGAAGGCAAGGTTACGCGAATCACGAACTTTGGAGCCTTCGTGGAGCTGGAAGAAGGAAAAGTTGGACTTATTCACATTTCGGAAGTCGCCGAAGTTTACGTCAACGACGTGCACGATTTTTTGAGCGAAGGCGACACGGTTCAAGTTAAAATCGTCAGCATTGACGGCAACAAAATTGCGCTGTCTTTGAAACAGGCAAAGGCTAAGCCGCCGGAAATTGAAAATCAAGCTTTCAAACAAAATCGACGCTCAGACTTTCGCAAGCCGCAAAAGCAACTGTCGGCCTCATTTGAAGATAAGCTGTCCAAATTTTTAAAGGACAGTGACGAGCGTTTGACGGATTTAAAGAGGAAAACGGATTCAAAGCGCGGCGGTCGCGGTTCACGCCGCTCTGATTAAATTGCCCCTTGCACTTGTCAGGGGGTGCTTTTTCTTGCTTAAACGATTTATCGACATCTGTGCGACGGAAAATATCTTCGGCGGAGTGCGCAAAGTTTTAATCGCGGTATCGGGCGGTGCAGATTCTCTAGCACTAGCTGAACTGCTGATAAATTCGCGGCGACGTTTCAATTTAGAACTTGCCATTGCTCATTTTGAACACGGCTTGCGCGGGCAAGATTCAATCGACGACGCTGACTTTGTCAAAACTTTTTCCAACGAACGCGATATAAATTTTATCGGCGGACAAGGCGACGTTAAAGCTTTTGCGGCGAAAAATAAAATTTCGGTCGAGACGGCGGCGCGAACTCTCCGCTATAAATTTCTAAGCAAAGTCAAGCGCGATTCAAATTTCGACGCGATTGTCTTAGCGCACCACGCCGACGACCAAGCCGAGACAATTTTAATGCGACTTCTGCGCGGTGCGACTTCCGACGGCTTATCGGCTATGAAGTCACGAACGCTTTCCGACGATTACGGCTTACTTCTTCGCCCGCTGTTGAAGTTCAGGAAAAGTGAGCTGGAAAATTTCTGCCGCATGAAAAATTTATCGCCGCGCCTAGATAAAACAAATTTCGTACCCGACGCGACACGAAATAAAATTCGATTAGAACTTATGCCGATGTTGGAGAAATTTAATCCCGCACTTGTTGAAACGCTTTGCAGACTAGGCGAAGTCACTGCGCAAGAATCAGACTTCATTTCCACTCAGGTACAAAAAATTTTCCCCGCCGTCGTCAAAAATAATTCAATCGTCCGCAAAGAATTTCTAAAACTTCACCCCGTACTACAACGAGCCGTTATAAAAAAATTTCTCGCGCAAGTCACAGACTCTGTAAAAGATTTCGGCTTTGTGCATTTCGAGGGCGTCCGAAAAGTTCTGACAAATAATTTAGCGGGCGTCGAACTTCCTAGAAATTTGCGGGCAAACCTAAGGCAAGGAAAACTTTATATAAAGAGTAGGGAATTAGGGAAATAGGTTAGCAAGTTAATAGTACTAATAACCTATCCACCTAATAACCTAATTAAAGAAAGGGTTGATTGCTTTGAAGAGTAAAGAAGATTTTATCGAACGCGTACTGTACACCGAGGAGGAGATTGCCGCTCGCGCCAAGGAGCTCAGTGCGCAAATCAGCGAAGATTACAAAGACATTGCTAAGCCGCTTTTAACAGTTGGCGTCCTCAACGGCGCGATCATGTTTTATACTGACGTCGTGCGCCGCTTGACTATTCCCGTGCAATTCGATTTCCTTATCGCCTCAAGCTACGATGCTAACTCCCACACAAGCGGCAAAGTCAATATCCTCAAAAACCTCGATAACGACCCAAAAGGGCGCGATATTTTGCTCGTGGAGGATATTATCGACTCCGGCACTACCATGAATTACCTTATCAATTATTTCCTTGACAAGAAGGCTAACAGCGTAAAAATTTGCACGCTTCTCAACAAGCCTAGCCGCCGCAAAGTCGAAGTTAAGATTGATTATTGCGGCTTTGAAGTGCCCGACGATTTCATTGTTGGCTACGGGCTTGACTTCGCGCAACATTATCGCAACCTGCCGTATCTGGGAATTTTAAAGCGTAGCGTTTACGGTGGAAAATAATTTTCAAGACAAAGGAGCGTTTTGATTGAACAGTTTCTGGCGCAACGTCGGGTTTTATTTACTGGTGATTTTTATCGCGATAACAGCCTACGATTACTTTTCGATAAAGCCGCAACCCGTAGAGGAAACAAGTTATTCGCAATTTATGCAGATGGTCGAAAGGGAAGAAATCGCGAAAGTTATCCTGATAAAAAATTCGATTAAAGCCACAAAAAAAGACGGTAGCGAATTTTCGACAATAGTCCCTGATGAGCCGATTGATGACGAAGAGCTTGTCAATAAACTCTATGCCAAAGGTATAGAAATAACTGCGCAGAATCCGAAAGATCCGCCGTGGTGGGTAACGCTCCTTTCGTCCTTGTTGCCGATAGCAATTTTGGTCGGCGCGTGGTATTTCATAATAATGCAGACGCAGGGCGGCGGCTCAAAAGTTATGTCATTTGGCAAAAGTCGCGCAAAACTTATGGGCGGCGACAAAGTCAAAGTGACATTTAACGACGTGGCGGGAGCCGACGAAGCTAAGGAAGAACTTCAAGAGGTCGTCGAATTCCTTAAGCACCCGAAAAAGTTTAACGACTTGGGCGCGAGAATTCCAAAGGGCGTCTTGTTATTCGGTCCGCCCGGCACCGGCAAAACTCTTTTAGCTAAGGCGGTCGCGGGCGAGGCGGGCGTTGCATTCTTTTCGATAAGCGGTTCAGACTTCGTCGAAATGTTCGTTGGCGTGGGCGCGTCGCGAGTTCGTGATTTATTCGCGCAAGCTAAGAAAAATTCGCCGTGCATAATCTTTATCGACGAAATTGACGCGGTAGGACGTCAGCGCGGAGCAAATGTCGGCGGCGGGCACGACGAACGCGAACAAACTTTGAATCAACTACTTGTCGAAATGGACGGCTTCGCGCCTAACGAAGGGATTATCATAATCGCCGCGACGAACCGTCCCGATATTCTCGACCAAGCACTTTTGAGACCTGGACGTTTCGACCGTCAAATTGTCGTCGATAAGCCCGACGTGACAGGGCGCATTGCGATTTTAAAAGTGCACGTCAAAGGCAAGCCCATTGCTAAAGACGCTGACTTAGACATTTTAGCGCGAAGGACGCCGGGCTTTACTGGCGCAGATTTAGCTAACCTTGTCAACGAAGCGGCACTTTTGGCGGCGCGTCGCAATAAGCACGAAATCAACATGACCGAGCTTGAAGAATCAATCGAACGGGTTATGGCGGGTCCCGAAAGAAAATCTAAAGTGATGAGCGAAGACGAGAAAAAGTTGACGGCTTATCACGAAGGCGGGCACGCGCTTGTTGGCATGATGTTAAAACACGCCGACCCCGTTCACAAAGTCACGATTATTCCACGCGGCAGGGCGGGCGGTTATACTCTCATGTTGCCAAAAGAGGATAGAAGTTACGCTACGCGCTCGGAACTTTTAGACAGATTGAAAGTCGCAATGGGCGGGCGCGTCGCTGAAGAAATTGTCCTAAACGAAATTTCAACGGGCGCATCTCAAGACATTCAGCAGGCAAGCCGCATTGTTCGCGCAATGATTATGCAATACGGCATGAGCAATGTGCTTGGTCCCGTTGCTTATGGCGGCGACCCCGCGCAGCAATATTACTTCGGGCAGTCGCAAAAAAATTATTCAGAAGAAGTCGCCGGCGAAATCGATAAGGAAATTCATAAATACATGGAAGAGGCTTATGAGGCTTGCCGAACGATTATCAATGAAAATCGCGATAAGTTGGAGAAAATCGCACAAGCCCTTATGGACAAGGAAACGTTGACGGCGCAAGAGCTTAAAGACATTGTTTTTGGCGCAAAAGTCGAACTGGAAAAGCCGCCAGTCAATGACGAACCGCCCCCGCCGCCCGAATCAATAACAGTTGAGTTGGTTAAGCCTGAACCACCGGTTGAGCCGACACCAAATCCGATTTAAACAGAACGAAAATTTTTCAGGGAGGCTAAGACCTCCCGATTTTTTTAAGAGACTGACTATAAAGAGTCAAGAGAAATCTAAAAAAGATTCGCCAGTTCTTTGAAGATGAAAAAATGATACGAACAATCTTTTTGGATACCAACCAGAATCATAAAAAATCAAAACTCTTTGCCCTGAATCCTCGTGCGAGATAAAACGTCTTGCAGTATCTGACTTATTAGCAGTTAAACAAAGAGCTGTGATTATAATCTCCAGTAAGCCATATTTTGGAAGGAATTGGGAATAAAATCCTGATTCCTTTTTCAGTTTGCAAACATTTTCAAAGCCGTTGCCTTGAAAACATTAAAAGCGTGTTGTATAATTGCAAAAGAATATTCACTAAATTTAAGGGGGAAACTTTGATGATTTACACCGTAACTTTTAATCCCGCGATTGATTACATTATCCGGCTTGATAAACTCACGACCGGCGCGATTAACCGCGTGACTTATGAGCAAGTACTCGGCGGCGGTAAGGGCGTCAACGTATCAATCGTGCTTGGCAACTTGGGACATAAGTCGACGGCAACAGGTTTTCTTGCGGGCTTCACCGGCGATGAAATTGTTCGCCAGCTCCGCGAATTTAACGCCGCTGATGATTTCGTTAAACTCGATGAAGGTTTCTCCCGCATTAACGTCAAGATTAAAGCCGACGTTGAAACCGAAATTAACGGGCAAGGTCCCAAAATCAGCGACGCTAAGCGCGAAGAACTTTTCCAGAAACTCGAAAAGCTCGGCGCAGATGATACACTGATTCTTTCCGGCTCTATTCCCAACACCCTGCCCGATGATATGTACGAACAAACACTTAGCCGCATTCAAGGCAAGGGCATTCGCTTTGTCGTCGACGCGGAAAAAGGACTCCTTCTTAAAGTCTTGAAGTTTAATCCCTGGCTCATTAAACCCAATAATCACGAACTCGGCGACATGTTCGGCGTTAAACTCAAGAGCGACGAAGAAATTGTTACCTATGCTAAAAAATTGCAGGAGAAGGGCGCACGCAACGTTCTTATCTCAATGGCAGGCGACGGCGCAATTTTCGTTCCCGAAGGCGGCGAGACGTTCTTTAAATCCCCTGCGCCTAAAGGCAAGCTCGTCAATTCTGTTGGCGCGGGTGATAGCATGGTTGCGGGTTTTGTCGCGGGCTACATTGAAAGTAACGGCGATTACGAACGCGCTTTCAAAATGGGGCTTTGCACCGGCTCGGCGTCGGCGTTCTCCGAAAATCTCGCTACTCGTCCCGAAGTCGAAGCTTTGCTGAAAACTATCTAACCCCCAAAAAGCAATTATGAATTAGGAATTAGGAATTAGAAATTAAACCTACAAATTCATTCCTAATTCCAAATTCCACATTCCTAATTGAATTTAAAGGCGGTGTTTCCTAATGGCAATTAAAATTACAAATTACATTTCTAAAAAATCTATCGCGCTAAACGTCCACCCGACCGACAAAAACGAAGCGATTGATATGCTTGTCGATTTGCTCATGACGGCGGGCACAATTCGCGATAAGGCACTTGTCAAGCGTGACGTTCTCAAGCGCGAGGCGCAAGGCTCAACCGGTCTTGCTAACGGTCTTGCCACTCCTCACGCGCAAAATCCTTCCGTCAAAAAGCCTTCAATCTCGATAATCACCGTTCCCGAAGGTGTTGATTTCAATTCGCTTGACGGCAAACCTGCGCGGCTGTTAATGTTGTTCGCGGCTCCCGAAAAGGCTGATGATACCGCAATGACTAATATGGGTCGCCTTGCGGTTTTGCTTATGGACGAAACGTTCAAAGAAAATCTGATTAAAGCAACGTCGCCCGCTGAAGTTATTAAAATTATCGACGACAAAGAAGCGGCACGTTCCAAAAGCGAAACTCCCGAACCTGACGTTTCAGCTAACACGAAAATTATCGCAGTGACGGCGTGTCCAACCGGAATTTCTTCTTCGTTCATGGCTCGCGAATCCCTTAAACAATGCGCCGAGAAATTGGGCTTAAATATTCGCGTTGAAGTGCACGGCGCGGCGGGCGTCTATCATTCGCTAAGCGATGAGGAAATTAAAAATGCCGATTACGTTATAATCGCGGCAAGCAAGAAAATTCCTATGGCGCGTTTCGACGGCAAGCTTATGATAACAACTTCGGTTGGCACCGGTATTCGCAAGCCCGAACAGCTTTTTAATCGCATTCAAGCTGGACAAGCGCAACCCTTCCACGCCACCGAAGACGACGAAACTTTAGGCGAAAAACTTTTCAACAAGATTAAAAGTATTTTCTCTTGAGGCGATTTTGGCTCAGAAATTTGCTTGATAAATAATCTTAATTTGATTGGAGGAATTTCCAATGGAAAAAATCTTTCGTGTGTTTATCTTGGCGGTAGCTTTTATATTAGTGTCGCAAGCTTCAGCATTAGCGGGCGCGCAGGATTTCGCAATCGTCAACAACACCGGCTCGACGATTCATCACATTTTCTGTAGCAGAGCGGATACTAACAACTGGGAAGAAGATGTTCTCGGCTCAACTGGAGTTATCGCGCCTGGTGAACATGTAACGATTACTTTCAATGCGGCTGAAAGAGGACAGTATTGGGATTTCCGCGTTGTCTTCGATAACGGCGTCGATTTGTACTGGGAAGATATAGACCTCTTGTCAGTTTCAGTGATTACCGTCAACAGCGACGGCACGGCGAGTTTTGATTAATCATAATGACATAAAAAAACAAAGCGTAAGACGTAGTGCGCAATGCGGACTTAAAATCTTCGTTGCGCATTACGAATTATAAGAAATTATTCATTCATTTGTAGTAAGGAGTAGTGCACTATGAGAGTTACCGATTTGCTCAAAAATGCGAGCATTGACCTCGGTGCCAATGTCAAGGATAAACAGGACGCGATTTCGCATCTTGTTGACCTTATGGACAAGGGCGGCAACCTCAAGAACAAAGAACAGTACAAAAAAGATGTTCTTGCTCGTGAGGCGTCGGGCACCACCGGTCTAGGCGACGGCATTGCTACACCGCACGCAAAATCAGCGGGCGTTAAGGCTGCCGGTCTCGCCGCAATGACCATTCCCGAAGGTATCGACTTTGAATCAATGGACGGCAAGCCTTCCCGTTTGTTTTTCGCTATCGCCGCACCCGACGGCAGTAACGATGAACATTTGCAAATCCTGTCGAAGCTCGCCACAATGGTTATGGACGACGACTTCAAAGAAGCGTTGATTAAGTCGACGACCAAAGAAGAATTCCTCAAAATCATTGACGACAAAGAGGACGGCAAATTCCAAGCTCCCGCCAGCGCAAATGCCGCGCCCGCGCCCGTTGCCGACCATATCCAAATTCTTGCCGTCACGGCTTGCCCGACCGGTATCGCACATACCTTTATGGCGGCGGAAAGTTTGGAGCAACATGCCAAAAAACGCGGCATTTCAATCAAGGTTGAGACGAACGGTTCCGGCGGCGCAAAGAATGTTCTGACTGCTGATGAAATTGCCAAAGCTGACGGCATTATCGTTGCGGCTGATAAAAATGTCGCAATGGCGCGTTTCGACGGAAAACATGTCGTCATAACAAAAGTTGCTGACGGTATCAACAAAGCCGACGAACTCATTGACAGGGCGTTAGGAGGAAATGCCCCGATTTATCACGCGAAAGCCGGCGAATCAGCAGGCGACGCGGGCGGCGGCGGCGGAGAAAATGAAAGTATCGGTCGCCAAGTTTACAAGCACTTGATGAACGGCGTTTCGCATATGTTACCGTTCGTTATTGGCGGCGGTATCTTAATTGCGATTTCGTTCTTGATTGACGGCGCGGCTGTCGATTTGAACAGCTTACCCGCTGAAGAGCGCGGCAAATTCGGTTCGATAACTCCTGCCGCCGCAACTTTCATGGGCATAGGCGGCGCGTCTTTCGGATTTATGTTGCCAGTTTTAGCAGGATTTATTTCAATGTCTATTGCTGACCGTCCTGGCTTAGCGGCGGGCTTTGTCGGTGGTGCGCTTAGTGCCTCTAATGGTTCCGGTTTCTTAGGCGCATTGCTCGCAGGTTTCCTTGCAGGTTTTATCGTCAACTGGCTCAAAAAGGCTCTTAGCGTTCTTCCGCCCTCGCTCGAAGGTACAAAGCCAATTCTGTTTTATCCATTGCTCGGCGTTTTGATTATCGGTCTTATCTGCAATTTCGTTATTGGTCCTCCTGTTGCAGGCATCAATGAAGCTCTCAAGGATACTCTTGCCAGTATGGATCCTTCAGCTAAACTTGTTATGGGCGCAGTTATCGGCGGCATGATGGCTGTTGATATGGGCGGTCCTTTGAACAAGGCGGCTTATGTTACTGGCGTTGGACTTTTGGCGGACGGCAACTATTACGTTATCGCGGCGGCAATGGCGGGCGGCATGGTTCCTCCGATTGCGATTGCGCTTGCTACGATTTTCTTCAAGAACAAATTCACCAAAAGCGAACAGAAAACTACTGCAACCAATATCATTATGGGCTTGTCGTTCATTACTGAAGGCGCGATACCTTTTGCTGCGGGCGACCCGCTCCACGTTATCCCGGCTTGCGTTGTCGGTTCGGCTATCGCGGGCGCAGGCGTTATGATGTTTGACTGCACGCTTATGGCTCCGCACGGCGGCATTTTCGTCGTCCCGACTATCGGCAACCCGTTAATGTATCTGCTCTCGATTATCGTCGGCTCGGTTGTCGGTTGCTTTATTCTCGGTTTAATCAGAAAACCACGTCCGCAAGATTAATTAGTTAATATCGCAAATCAAAAAGACCGTCTCTAAATGGGGCGGTTTTTTTTTCATGTCGGCAGGAAAAAATAAATATGGCGGCGAAGTTTTGAGCAAATCTTTTCCAGTTTGAAAGGAGCATTTTAAATGGTTGGTGTAAGAAAAGTAGTAGCGATAGTTTGCGGCGGCGGTCCTGCGCCTGGAATCAATGCGGTTATCAATGCGGTAACGAACACGGCTAATCGTCACGGCTGGGACGTTCTGGGCATGTACGACGGATTTTCTCATCTCGGACGCGGTGAAAAAAGTTATATTCGCCTTGACGCGGCGGCTGTCAACAGAATTCATTTGACGGGCGGTTGTATCCTTCGTATGTCGCGTTTCAATCCGACGAAAAAAGAATCCGACTTGCGCACGGTCGTCGATACCTTGACTGAACTTGGCGTCGGTTATCTCGTGACAATCGGCGGCGATGATACCGCTTTTAGTTCGTCGGCAGTCAGCGAATATGCTCGCAAACTCGGCAGAACGATTAACGTTGTCCACGTCCCGAAAACTATCGATAACGATTTACCGTTGCCCGAAGGCATTCCGACTTTCGGCTTTGAAACGGCTCGCGCATTTGGCACGACTGAAATTCAAAACCTTATGGAAGACGCGCACACGTCGAATAATCGTTGGTATTTCACAATCGCAATGGGCAGGACTGCCGGACATTTGGCTTTAGGTATGGGTAGAAGTGCTGGTGCCGCCGTCACGATTATTCCGGAAGAATTCCCGCAGGAAAAAATTCGTCTGCAACAAGTCGTTGACATTATCACCGGCTCGATTGTTAAACGCTACCTTATCGGCAAAAATTACGGCGTGGCGGTCGTGGCTGAGGGCGTTATCGAAAAAATCGCTGATGAAGATTTCCAAGAACTCGGCAACGTGCAACTTGACGAGCATGGGCATATTCGTTACGCGGAACTTGACTTTGGCGAAATTCTCAAGCAAAAAGTTCTCGCTGAACTCAAGCGCATTGGCATTAAAATTTCAATCGTCGACAAGGAAATTGGCTACGAATTGCGCTGTACGGCTCCGATTGCTTACGACATTGACTACGCCCGCAATCTCGGCTATGAAGCTATGCAATTCCTTATGCGCGGCGAAAGTGGCGCACTTATCACGATTCAGGACAATAAAGCTGTGCCGCTCCGCTTTGAAGATATTCGCGACCCTGAAACCGGCAAAACTTACGTCCGTAAAGTCAATATCAATTCCGTGCACTACAGAATTGCTCGCGGCTTCATGACTCGCTTGGAAAAAGGCGACCTCGACGACGCTGGCGTTGCAAATGCTTTCCGCATGTCGCCCGAAGAATTCAAACAGCGTTATGCTTATCTCTTCGACGAAGAACCCTCGCTTGATAATCAGTAAGCTTTAATCTCTATAAAACTTTTTCCCCGCTGACAACGGCGGGGATTTTTTTACGAAGCTAGCGAAACGCAGTGGAGCGTTCCGGCGCGGCGTCAACGCTCGAAAAGTAGTAACATTTTTCGCGTCCACTGTTTGAGATGATATTGGCTGTCTTTTATCAGTCGTAATTTACAAAGCGAATTTGCTCGCTACTATAAGTTTTATCCGCAAGAAAATTTTTAGCCGAGAGCTTTATACCTTTGAGAAGAGCAAAAGCGGGTTCTGAGTCGTGATTCGGGGATTAAGCGACGGGCGTCCCACTTTCTTCGTTTCCTCAAACAAACATTTTATTTGATTCCATTGGGCGTCGGTTAATTCTTTGTGGTAAAATAAATTTAACATAAGTAATGACCTACTTTCAAATTCATTTTATCATTGCTTATATTTTTTCTTTACTCGACTTTACCAACACCCCTTAAGTCACTGACAGATTTACTTTAGTCGTTGATATTAAATAAAAAAGCGACGCGGAAGTTTTGAGCTTTCGCGCCGTTTTAGTTTCTTATAAAATTAATTCGTCAAGTTGTCCATACGTTCGAGCGGCGTGCTTAAATCCATGTGTCCGGACAAAGTTTCAATTTCTTTGCCGTCAACGAGGAATTTAACGCGCTTGACTTCAGGAAAATTCGTTAGGGTATCGACAACCGAGCCGATTAAAAATTCTTCGCCGGTCGAGCCGCCAACAAAACTTTTTAAAATGCTTCCGTCAAAATCGACAATCGCTAAGCCGTCCGCAACTTTAACGCTCCTTATCGCCGCATTGTTCGGGAAAATTTTCGTCAAGTTACTTTCGGCTGGGTCTTCAAGCAGAGTTTCGACAGCAGCAATGTATTTGTTCGTTGAATCGTCAATGACAATTTCGCGCTCCACTTCAACAAGTTTCATGCCCGAATCGTCAGGGTAATAAACTTTGACGTTCATTGATTTTTTTGCCGGCTTATCAACCGTAGATTGTTTGTCGTCGGATTTTTGAGCGGGCTTTTCGTTTTCGGGTGATGTTTTAGGCGTTTCGGGTTTAGTATCGGGCTTGACGACGGGTTTTGACTGCGCAGGCTTATCAGGCGGCTGTTCGATAGGCTCTTGAGGTTTATCGCAGCCCGCTGTAAACAGAAGTAGCGCGAGCATTGCCGGTATTAAAATTTTCTTCACGTTAATCAATTCCTCCTTGATTGAAGTAGCGATTTACGGCATTGTTGATTGCCTGCGCAAGTTTCTGTTGATAGTCATTACTTGCCAATAATTTTTCTTCGCGAGGGTTAGTGATGAAACCCAGCTCAATCAATGACGCGGGGCATTTTGAGTGCGTCATAACATAAAATCTAGCCGCTTTGACGCCACGATTGTTAAGCCCGCCGAGCCTAAGCAATTCTTCGTTCAAAAGTCTGGCGAGGCGTTCGCCCTTGACGGCGGTCGGCGCGTGATAAGTTTCGACGCCATTAGCGGAGCCGTTTGAAAAGGCGTTGCAATGGACGCTGATAAAAAGGTCGGCATTGGGCGGAGCCTTATCGACACGCGCTTGAAGTTCGGTCGCGTCTGATACGCCCGGCGCGGCAACGTCAATGTCAGTCGTGCGCGTCATTATGACGTTGTAACCGCTTGCAGTTAAAAGTTTTTGCGCTTTAAGCGAAACAGCTAAGGAAACAGATTTTTCCGTTACGCCCGTCGGACCGATTGCGCCCGCGTCGGAGCCGCCGTGACCAGGATCAAGCACGATAATTTTATTGATATTATTACTGCCGCCCAAAATCAATTCGTTTTTCTGCGCGGGAGCTTTTTTTACGTCAAGGACAATGCAAGCGTCTTTTTTATCTGCGCGGCTAGCAGGTTCAAGCGAAAAATTTACATTTCCTTCAAGCGACGACTTAAAATGAATTTGTACGCTTGTCCGATTAGTTTTAATCTTGTTCGCGATGATTTTTTCGACGAAATCTTTCGCGCCGGATTGAATTTTCGTGCCGGAAATGCGATTTACTCTGCCGGGCAAAGCGTTATCAAGTTCAACGCGCAAAATTCCGCTTGATAAATCCGTTGTGACATCATTTGCGTAAAGTTTCCCGCCGTCATAGGAAATTTCAATGCGAATAGTCTCGCTATCGAGTTCAAAGGCATTTACTCCGGTGAGTTCAGCCGATTTAGCCGACGCCGTGCCCGCTATCGCCATAATTATTAGCACAGCGAAGCACATTAAACATTTTTTTAGCAAAATCATTCCTCATTCCTAAATATTTTAATCGTTAGGTATTCGCCTTCGCTAGCGTTTTCCGGTAGAAAATTTGCAGGCAAAACAAATTGGCTAAATTCGTCCTCTTCCTCCTCGAAAAGAAAAACTGCCTTTGCTGAGCCGTCTTCAAGCTCCTCTATCCTGTCAAGATACGCGATTATTTCTTTTTGTCCTTCTTTTTCTTTGCAATCCATTTGTCTAACCAATCCTCCTTTTTTTCAGACGTGACGGAAAATTTTTGCCCGTCGCTAGTGATTGTGATTGTGCCATTAAAGCGCGTGCACAAAATATTTTCCTTGTCGATACCCTGCGCCAAATAATTTTCAAGCGGCTCTAAATGCGGGTGCCCATAAGTATTGCGGCGTTCTTCTTCCGGACCGCAAGATATTAAAACGACGCTTGGATTGACTGCCGCGACAAAATTTTTCGTCGACGCGGTATAACTTCCGTGATGACCGCTCTTCAGCACGTCGCATTTTAAATTTTTAGCCTTATTATTCGCTAAAATTTCGTTTTCGGCTTCCTTTTCGGCGTCGCCAGTGAAAATCATCGAAAATTTCTTGTAAACTAGCCTGCCAACGACGCTTTCATTGTTCGGATCGGACTTTTGCCCGCCATTTACCGCGTCAACAACTTCAGAAGTCGGATAAACTACATTAAACTTGACTCCGCCGCCAAAATCTAACGTATCACCCGCCTTTAAGCCCTTATGCTGAACGTTTTTAGCGTCAACGGCTTTCGTGTAGCTTTTGTAAAGCGGCGAAGTCGAAGAAATTCCATTATCATAAACTTCAGCGACGGAAATTTTCTCCAAATACGGATTTGCTTTGATTTCCTTCGCGCTCGGATTGATTAAAGCCTTCGCGCTGCCGATATGGTCGGCGTGCGGGTGCGTCAGTATCAATTTATCTATCTTCGTGACGGAAAATTTCTCCAACTCGCTAACTAAAAGGTCGCGCTCGTCAGTATCGCTCGTATCAATAAGAATTGTCTGCTTTTTCGTCTGAATCAAGATTGCGTCGCCCTGTCCAACGTCTAGCATCGCAATTTTTAAGTCGCCTTTGACGTTTTGCGCGGGCGCGGCGGCTTCAACTTGCGTTTCTTCCGCGATTTCGGATTCTGATTGCGGTTTCGCCTCTTCCTTAGCTCCTCCGCAACCGCTTAGAACTAAACTTGCCAACATGAGTACCGTTAAAAAGATTTTTTTCATTGAATCATCCTTTCCGCTCGTTTTTGTAGAGTATATAAACCCGAATTGCCTTCGTCACCGTCCAAAATGCAAATGACGCGATATAAATCTTGTCGATTAACGATAGATTAGCGTAATCAAAGTGCAGGAATAAGAATACCGCCGCCAATATAATCAATGCGTCGAATTTGTCAAATGCTTTCTTCAAAATCTCTAGCAATTTGCCTTGCCTCCTTTTTTGCTCTGATTATACATGTTTATTTCAGTTTTGACAAAGGTTTTTGCAAAAAAAAATCGCCCGAATTTTTTTCGAGCGATAAAATTTATATGGAGGAATATTTACTTAGTGAATTGCGCGTTGATATGCTTCCAAGCGTCTTCGCGGCTGACTTGCTTGCCGTCGATATAATATTCATTCGCTTTGGAAGTGCCAACCATGTCGCCAAAAATGCTCCCGTCGTCTTTGATTGTGACGCCGTATTTATCAAACGCATTGCGCAAGTTTACAAAGCCTTCATGGTCGAGAAGCGGCACGCCTACCAAATCATTTTTGAAAATTTTCACGCCAAGTTTCTCAAATTGTTGAGCGTCGCTATAACTTTCCGCGAAAGTGCCGCCTGCCACGTTGTCGAGTTGCTCTTCCGTCAAAATTTCGTCCTTAAGAATTTCGTTTGCCATTTTTATCCGTCTCCTTTTTGTTTTCTGCTACTTATACGTTGAAAAATCGATTTCGTTACACACTTTAGAAGAAAATTTTTGTTTTGGCAATGAAAAAACCCCTCGAAACGTTTCCGAAGGGCTTTTTTATACTTATTTGTTTCTGAACCACTCTAAAATCATTTCAACCTTAGCTTTTATGTAATTTCTGCACGTCGCGACCGCTCCTATCACCATTGGCATTATCAACGGCAAATAATTTGACGCCGCGTTTATCAATGTGCCCGAATGCGCCGAACATATCGACGGAATTGCCATAAAACACATCACCCAAAGTAAAATTTTCATCTCAAATCCTCCTTAAAGCGTATCCCCCTATTTTTTTTACTAAAAATCCTTTAGTATTACTATATTTTAAAGCTTAACCCCTATTAGGGGATATGTCAATAAAATTTTTAGCTAAACAAACAAAAAAAACTCCGACACGCTGCCGAAGGGCTTTTTTATGCTTATTTGTCTCTGAACCACTCTAAAATCATTTCAACCTTAGCTTTTATGTAATTTCTACACGTCGCGACCGCTCCTATCACCATTGGCATTATCAACGGCAAATAATTTGACCCGCGTTTATCAATGTGCCCGAATGCGCCGAACATATCGACGGAATTGCCATAAAACACATCACCCAAAGTAAAATTTTCATCTCAAATCCTCCTTAAAGCGTATCCCCCTATTTTTTTTACTAAAAATCCTTTAGTATTACTATATTTTAAAGCTTAACCCCTATTAGGGGATATGTCAATAAAATTTTTAGCTAGCCAAATGAAAAACCCTCCGACAATTCTGCCGAAGGGCTTTTGATTCCGAAAATTTTAAAATTATTTGCCGTCAACGATTTTCCAGGCTTGTTCGCGAGTAATTTCTTTGCCTTGATAGGTGTAAACGTTGGCTTCCAAGAATTTCCCGTTATATTCCATTGTAATTCCGTGCGAGGCGAAAACTGCGCCCAATTTATCAACATATTTGTGACGCAACTCTTTATCGCCAATCATTTTGATAAGATCGCTGTTGGGGTCAGTGATATCGAGATTTTCAAAGCCCGGAATGCCGCGTTTTTGCGCGTCGAGCATATCTGCTGTAAATTCTAACCATGAACCGCCCGTTACCGCGTCAAGTTGCTCGTCACTCAAGATTTCTTCCTTCAAAATTTCCTTTGCCATAGTTATCAGCCTCCAAATCATTTTCTGTAGCTTATACGTTGAAAAATCGATTTTGTTACATATTTTAGCAAAATTTTTCTATAATCAATGAAAAAATCCTCCGCCGTCGAAGGGCTTTTCTTTATTAAAAGTAGCAATTTGCTCTTGACGCTAAAATATTTTATATGGATTTATAGATTGGGGGTTGATTTTGAAGAGCAATTTACGATTTCCAGAATAGCGGAATTTGTAAAATGGTCAAAAAAAGCCCGCCGAAGCGGGAAAAAAGATTTTTACTTCTGAACAGGAGCGGTTTTTTTAGATTTGCCGACTTGACTGACCGCTTTGCGCATTTCGGTATCAGATTGAATATTCATCATGTTGTAGTAGTCCATGACGCCGAGATTACCTTTTTTGAAGGCTTCTGCCATAGCGTGCGGGACTTCTGCTTGAGCCTCGACGACTTTAGCTTCCATTTCTTGAGTATAAGCTTTCATTTCCTGTTCTTTAGCGACAGCCATAGCGCGGCGTTCTTCTGCTTTAGCCTGAGCGATACGTTTATCGGCTTCAGCCTGGTCAGTTTGGAGTTGAGCACCGATATTTCTGCCGACATCGACGTCAGCAATGTCGATTGAGAGAATTTCAAAGGCGGTACCGGCGTCGAGACCTTTTCCGAGCACAGTTTTAGAAATATCGTCTGGACTTTCCAAAACGTCGGTATGTTTTTCGGAACTGCCGACGGTAGTGACAATTCCTTCGCCGACACGCGCAATAATCGTAGGTTCGCCCGCGCCGCCGACTAAACGGTCGATATTTGCGCGAACGGTGACACGCGCCTTGATTTTCAGTTCGATACCGTTTTTAGCGACTGCAGAGACGACTGGAGTCTCAATAACTTTTGGATTAACGCTCATTTGCACAGCTTCGAGGACATCGCGCCCTGCGAGGTCGATTGCGGCTGATCTTTCAAACGGTAAAACGATTTGCGCACGTTGCGAGGCGATTAAAGCGTCAACAACCTTATCGACGTTGCCGCCGGCTAAATAATGTGCTTCAAGTTGATTAACATTGACATCAAGCCCGGCTTTGTTAGCTTTTATGAGTGGCATAACGATTTTAGCGGGCGGAACGCGGCGCATTCTCATTCCGATAAGTGTAAAAATGCCGACGTGGACATCAGCCGCTAAAGCTGAAATCCACAAGCCGATTGGCACGAAATGCAAGAAAATCGACGCGATAACTATTCCGAATACAAGAAAGAAGCCTGATCCTATTAAAAAGTCCATGAGTAAAGTCTCCTCTCTAAATTTGGCGAACCATGACGCGGGAGCCGTCCACGTTGATAACTTTGACGCTACTACCCTGCTTGACGAAACCGCCTTCAGACACCACGTCGACGGGTTCGCCGTTAATTATAATCGTTCCGGACGGTCGCAAATCGGTTACGCAGACGCCGACAGCCCCTAAAAGCTTACTTTTGTCGATTACGCTGGTATAACCATCTTGATTTTGTTGTCGTTCGTCGAGAACGAGTTCATCGAGCATACTCGCATTTTTTTTTGAGTTTTTCGAGTTGCTAAGGTACAAAACGACGAAAATTCCGAGCACAGCGATTATAATCATAGCAGAATACGCCAATAACATGACGGCGGAGCTTGCGCCCCCGAAAATTTGAACTTCCGACATCTTAATCACCCCCGTTGAAAGCATTTATCTTGGGATAATTATTTCTGCGCCTTGAGTTAAATTCCTTTCGATTTGGTTTGAGCGTTCTTGAGGATTTCTGGAAAAACGCGCTCTGAACTGAGTAATTTCGTCATTGAACTGCGGAATAAATTTAGCGATACGCGCTTCAGCCTCTGCAGTGAGTTCAGGAAGCCTTTCTAAAAGTTCGCGATACCAATCGAGCCGTTCTTCGTAGTGCTGACTCATTAATCTTTGGTGTTTAACGTAAGAATAAGCTTCTTCAGCGACTTTTCGGCGCAAATTTTTATTCCGAATGAGCAAATTTAGCTTGTTAATGAATTCTCGCCCATTGTGATAGATAAAACCGGTTTTTCCGTCCTCGATAACGCTAGAATAGACGACTGGAGACGCCAAAACGACTGCGCCATTTGCCGCGCTCTCAATGAATTTTAAATCTGACTTCGCCCGATTGAATTCATTATCGCGCAAAGGCAATAGCGCAATGTCCGAGCTGCGAATTGCTGCTTCGTAGTCTTCGTAGGAAATAAATTGACCATCCCATTGCTTTAAGTCGCCGACGTAGGTTTTATTTTCCGTTTCGAGCGCGTTAAACAAATTTTCCCGCGCCAAAATCTTGAAAGCCAATTTATTTCCGTACTGCTTAGCGAAACGGTTTAAAATCGGAACAATCTCCATAAAATCGCCGTCGCGGTTTAGTGCGCCGAAAAATATTGTTGTTTGCCGTTTGCCTTTGAATTCTTGGTCGAAATTGCGCGGCGGCGGCAAGCGTCTTAAATGATTGGCGAAAACTTTCACGTGCGGATTAAACTGCTTTAAAAAGTCGGCAAGATAAGGCGTCGAAGTCTGAATCGCATGGACTGAGCGGAAATTAATCCACGCGGTTTTTTTGTAGTCATCTTCCCAAAGAATTGGGTTGTCGTCCATTTCCGAGATAAATAAAATGCCTTTCTTGCGCAGGATATTAAAGAAGTCGAGTCCGACCGCGAACGAAGGAAAACACATGCGCTGATTAATGAAAACGCGCTCGTCGAATTGTTCTTGTTCATAAAGTTTATAAGGTTTGCCGACTGGCGACGCCACGATAAAGACGTTTGGATTTGCCATGAAAAAAGCGTTAGGCATATGGACGCGAATTGGTGCGCAAACCGTTGATTCGCCGATAAGCGTTTGAATCAGTGTTTTTTTCGGTGGTTCGCCCTTGTATGCCGTCAGAATGTAGACGAAGACTGCCATTTCAGTTTTAGTGAGTTCAGCGAGTTGTCGTCTGACTTGGACGCCGCGCCCTGCATTTAGAGAGCGCAGAACATTTAAGCCGGCGTCTTCAATGGCGTTGCTAAGTTCTTCCTGCGTCAACGTCACGCGGAAAATTGGCGGCTTACCTTCTAAAATCGCGTCGAGATTTTCTGCGTGCCCGATATTGTCCAGCGTGAAAATTAATGTGCCGTCATCGTTGAGAAGTTCGGCAATTTTTTTTATCGTCTTGACAAGTTTTTTCGGACTAAGCGTCCCGATTAGTGAACTTTGAATCAAAATCGCGTCGAAAGGACCTTTAACTTTCGTCCAATCTTCAGCGACTATGTATTTACAATCGGGCTGAATTTCTTGGAAACTCCTTCGCGACGATTCAAAATCTTCGGGCGCGTCGCCGATAAGTTCAAGGACGCTTTTCGACCTCGCAGGGATAAACGTTTCAAAGGTCATTGCGGTATCCTCAACGAACTAAACTGTACATTAAATCTTCCTGCGCCCTCATGCACTTCATAAGCTCAAAGCGTTCAAGGATAGTTTCGCGAGCCGCCGCGCCGAGTTTCTTAGCACGTTCGGGGTCGTCGAGTTGCTCCTCAATTTTGCGTGCAATGTGATAGGGCGAACGGAATTCAGCAAGCAAGCCGTTGACGTTATCTTCCATAACCTCTTCAACCGGCGGCGTTTTGGAACCGACCATAGGACAACCGAAACTCATTGCCTCCAAGAAAGACCAGCTAAGCACGAACGGACGAGTTAAATAAACATGGCAGCTTGACGCACGCAAAATTTTTTGATAGTCGCCGCGATTGCGCAAGCCGACAAAGTGTACGCGGTCAGTAGGATAGCCGCCTTTCTTCTCTTCTTCCTTAAGATAAGTCGTGTCCTTGAGCTGTGCGCCGTAACAAATTCTGTCCTTGCCGACAACTACAACATGCGTATTCGGGCGACGCGCTAACACGTGGCGGATTGCGTCCATGAAGTACGGGAAACCGCGATAAATTTCAAAGCCGCGAGCAACATAGGTTATAATCTCGGTGCCTTCGGGCAAATTCAGCTGAATATCGTCGAGCACAAGTCCTGGACGTTTGCCGCTTGGGTCGGGCGAACAAAAATGAGTATCAATGCCTTCGTGAATTACATGAATTTTCGGTTTGTATTCTTCTGGGAATTGCGAGAACTGCCACTTAGTAGGAGCAATGCCCGCGTCGCAAAGTTCCAAATTCATTAAGTGATGAGCGTTGCGCGTGCGAATTGAAATGCGATTGCCCATTTGCGGAATTTCGTCCGGCCACCAATAACAATCGCTATCCTCGACGCGGTAATACCATTCAAAGTAACCCATAATCGGGACGTTCGGATACATATCCTTGCAGTAAAGCGTTGAGCCCCAACCTGTATGACCGATTATAACGTCGGGCTTAACGTTCTTTTCTTTAGCGAGCCAATCCATTGCACGCAGGACGGCTTGCCCCTCGACGACAGCTTCAGCGGCAGGGCGCAACGGTCCGCAAGTTTTAATCCATTCGTCGGCTTTTTCGTCGGGTTTGGGATAAAGTGCAAGTGTCACGCCTCTGAGTTGCGCGTTGATAGAATTCTCCTTAGACAGGAAGAAAACATTATTTTCGGGGTTACTCGCGAGGTAGGGCGCAAGATTCAGATACTGCGCGGGGAAGGACGGGTGCAGAACAAAAATATTCACGATTTAAATCTCTCCTTAAAATGTTTATGAAAAAGTTTATAAATATTCCTCGATAATTTTTTCGGCATCTTTCGATAGATTAGTACTCTCTTCCGTTGTAAGCAACTTGCCTGGAAAATGTTTATCATACCAAGCTTTTTTCTTTGTCCAATGGGCATTATAAGCGGGATTATGAAGCATTCCAAGATGTTCCCAATAAAAATCTTCGCCTTTGAACTTTACGGTAAAATCGGGCAAAAACATAGTGCCATCGGCGGCGTAAAGTGGCTCCTCATATCGGAACGGAATATCGCGGTCTGCTAGGAGATTGGCAATAATCGCCTCCGATTTTGAGCGGACAAAATACTCCGACAGAGTAGAAATATTTTTCCCCGCTTCGTACCATTTATCGCTGATATAAATGATTTCTTCCGACAATGGCGCGAATTCAAACACAGAAGAATTTATTTTTCGTACGGCTGATTTTTCCACGCGGCTCATTGTGACCAATGTGGAAATGTCATTTTGCAAAAATACAGTAACTTTTTTCTGCGCACGAGTTAAAGCGGTATATAAAAGCTCCATAGAAAGCAAGTGGCTATCTCTTTGCGGAAGGATAATATAAACGTAGTCAAATTCCGAACCTTGCGACTTATGAACACTGATTGCATAGGCAAGTTCCAAATTGTCTAAAACTTTTTGTTCAGGAATAGTTTTTTTATTAAAATATCCCAAATTTTTTCCGTAGCTGTAACTAAATCCTTGCCGCGTCTTTCCGCAGAAGATTACTTGGAAGTGTTCAAGACGATTAATTCTTTTTCCTTTATCGAAGCTGTGAGGAATAACACATCCGATTTCGCCGTTATAAATTTCGGCGCGAACAGCTTGGCGAGTATTATAGTCGTATGCATAGGCGGCATTTGACTTTGGGCGATTTATAATTTGAATTACTTTATCAGAATAGCCGATACCGTCAAGCAACTTTCTAAATCCATATGATTTGAAATTTTTCTGCATAAGCAGATTAATTGAGCCAGTGCCGTAAAATTCTCCGCGATATGGCGAAATGATTTGAATATTTTCGGGATTTTCCTTCATTACGTCCTGCCAAGACTTTTGAAGAATTCCTAAGTCTTTATTTATCACGTCGAGTAAAGATTTTTCTAAGTCGGCTTGAGTTTCCCAGAAATAAACTGCAAGGTCTTTATCAATATCGCCGTTGCCATTAAGCTGAATTTGTTCAAAAATTTTTTCCTTGTCAACCTTTAAGCTTTCCGTGTAGGTTGCCTGTTGTTTTTCCTGAATAAAAATATCTGCCAGTTCCAAAATTCCGCAACCATTACCCGTGACGCGATTTACCATTTGGCGAACGTTATCCGTTAAAGTTCCGACGTTGTCAGGATAATTTGCATTGAGCCATTTAATAGTATCAACGAAAATTTTTCCGCGACCTATGGGAGGTAACTGATTCGGGTCGCCGATTAAAATCAGACGCTGTACGCTATTCCAATTAATCGCCCTAAGAAGCGTCGCGAAAAGGTTTAAATCAATCATTGAACATTCGTCAACAATAATTGTGTTTACGTCCTGGAATTTTCGCCCGCCACTACGTTTAAGCGTAAAGTTATCGTTAATCCAACCGCTTTGCGCCAACAGCGAATGAATAGTTAAAGATGATTTGCCGGTTTGAACTTTGATACGTTCTGCCGCCTTGCCTGTAGGAGCTAGTAAACGAAAACTCGTGCCGACGCCGTGAACACGTTCGATATTATCCAAGATTGCGCGAATGATTGTAGTTTTGCCCGTACCCGCGTTACCCGAAATAATACAAAGCGGCTTATTGAAAATTTTCATGCATATGGACGCTTGATTGTCCAGAATTTTTTCGTAACCTTGCGGGCAATTTTTTTCCAGCGGCGAGTTGGCATCCTTTAAATTGCTTTTGAACTTGTCAGGCGAAATGGCGCGCTTAAGCTGAATATCAATTCTGTTGGCAAGCTTCTGCAAAATTTCTTCGACAGTGCGCTCGTCTTCGTAAGTTTCTTTTAAGTAGAGATAAAGCTCGTCAGTGTCGTCTTTTCTTTGCACAAGTGCTTTGTCGAGTACGGCTTTATCTACTTTAAAATTCTTCATGACGAAACTATTTTTTTTCCAAACGGACAGGCGGTCAAGTCTCAAGTTCACGCTGTTTAAAATCGTCAAAGCTTTGCAGAAAGAATGCGCCGGAATTATTCTAAGTGCGTCTACGCAAAAAGCTCTAAATCGTTCGGCCGCGTCGCCGTCGAGCAAATTTTTAATTCCGTAATTTGGCGAAGGAAGAACGCCATTATCAATTTTGTAAAGTGGAATCGTGTCGTCGGGGTCGTAGCCCACGTACTGTTCAAAGATAATGTAGGGATTTTCAATCATCTCATCGATTGTAGCAGTGACGGAAACTTTTTCCCTGTCGTCGCTTACAAGAGCTTGCACTTGATTTGCTTTAAGGTCAAAACGCGCAAGTACATTGAAGAGAAAATCGGCTGTGTTATCGTCCGTATTCAGTTGATATTTGCGGCGAATAGTCCGCTGTTCTGGCACGGAAAAATTTTTAGCAATGTCGTCATCTTCTCCGTCTAGAAAGGCGCGAACATTTGCCACATAATTTTTCATGTCAGCATAATTCGTAAGAGCGATATAATCAGAAATCAAACTGTTTAGCTTTAAGCACTCCAAAACGGCAGGGAAGCCGGGATAAGGTCCCCTTGCCGCCCAAATCTCAGCAAGCACTTTGTTTAACCAATCTTTGCGTTCCTTCCAATTTTGCGAAGTGTCATTGAACTCAATTAGGGCGTCAACGGCGGCGATAAGTTGATTAATAATTTCGATAGCGTCATCGTTTGAAACTTCGCGGCTACCGAATTTAAATGGCGAACGATTTAACGGTTTCACGACGATTTTATTGAGTTTGTCTTCGTCGTCCATGTACTTTTGATAGGGAATGCAAAAACCTTTTTCGGGATAATTTGAAGTTATAGGCATTTGCCAAATAAAAGCTCCCTCGTATTTTTCTTTAGCCTCTTCGCTAGCGTCATCATAAAAAAGAAGCGGGCTAATTTTCTTTAGACGTGAAACGCCGACTACAACATAATTATTTTCCTCGTTCTCGCTGAAAGGATTGCTATAGCCCGCGTAATAGAAAATCAATGACTTTTCGGGCGTAAACTGCGCGAAATACTTTTCCGCGTTTTCCCTGCGCTTTTGATAATCAATCTTTCCGTCAATTTTAACGTCATCACTATACATTTGCTCGTAGCACCAAGTGCAAGCGGTATAAGGCGGCAATTCTAATTTTGTAGACAGCGCGTAATTTTGAGGCCAAAAGCCAGGCGGCTTAACTTCTACGGTAATGCTATCACTGCCAAAAGCATTGACACTTAATCCGCAAGCGACTTTGCAAGGAAAGTTTTTGCAAGCGGCTCCGGCATTTTCTTGCTCAAAATCTACATCTCGACTTTTCGCGATAAGGTCGCCAGGATAAGAATATTGCCCGACGCAATAAGAGTTGCCGCACGGATTTTTACAGATATGTCCGTTCCAGCCATTATCGTGCCAGGCCAATCGAATACTCATATGATTTATTGCCATTAACGTTATCTCCTATGTTAGGCGATTAAGACATTTGTGCTTGGTGAAGTTTAGCGTAAACGCCGTTTTGCTTCATCAATTCATCATGCGAGCCGGCTTCGATAATGCGCCCTCTGTCGATAACAATAATCGCGTCGCAATCGCGAACAGTCGACAAGCGGTGAGCTATCATTAACATTGTGCGCCCTTCGGCAATCGGCTCAATGTTATTCATAATAATATTTTCCGACTCGTAATCAAGCGCGGAAGTTGCTTCGTCGAAAATCAAAATGCGCGGGTTTGAAAGTAAAGCGCGGGCAATCGCAATTCTTTGACGCTGACCGCCGCTTAAAAGACTGCCGCGCTCGCCGACGAAAGTATCATAACCGTGCGGGAATTGGCTAACGAATTCATGCGCGCCCGCCAGTTTCGCCGCCGCAACAACTTCTTCATGCGTCGCGTTCGGGCAGGCAATGCGGATATTTTCTTCAACAGTGCCGCTGAAAAGTTTGCTGTCCTGCAACACAACGCCAATTTGCCGCCTAAGCCATGCCGGCTCAACTTGCGCAATATCTACGCCGTCAATCAAAATGCGTCCGGTGTCGGGCAGATAAAGTCGCTGAATTAATTTAGTCAGCGTCGATTTTCCGGAACCCGAACGACCGACAATCCCGACTTTCATGCCCGCCGGAATTCTTATGTTGATATTCTCAAGAACTTTGCCGCCCTCTTCAGTGTAGCTGAACGCTAACTTCTCAAGTGCAATGTCGCCGCGCAGAGATGGCAACGTCGTACGAGAAGGATTAAACGTCGGCTCGGTGTCTTCGTCCATAATATCCGAAAGCCTTTCCATTGAAACGCGAATTTGTTGGAATTCACGCCACTGATTGATTAAGCGCATAATCGGTGAAATCAACTGCCCCGCAATCATCTGGAACGCGATTAATTCGCCAACGCTTATTTCGCCTTCCATGACGTAATAAGCACCAACCCACAAAATGACAAGGTTAAATATGCTGAAGAAGAACGACGCGATTGTATTAGCAATGTTGGCAAGGTT
Source organism: Selenomonadales bacterium UBA7018 (assembly GCA_002448305.1). Lineage (GTDB taxonomy): Bacteria > Bacillota > Negativicutes > Selenomonadales > Selenomonadaceae > Quinella. Next base: position 178,114 of record DJWY01000025.1, on the reverse strand, counting down.
AACAACGTCCAAAGAAGCTTTAACGAAACGCGCGAGTATTTCCTCGTAACGGCGAATGAAATTATTCTCGACGCTAGACGATTTAACCGTATTAATGCCCGTTATCGTCTCGATTAGGAAGGAACGACTTTCGGAACCGATTAAGAATTGGTCGTTAATCAGGCGTTTGAAAATCGGCGCGACAATCAAATTTAACAGGACGAACGCCGGAATCATAACCAAAACGACAAGGCTAAGCATACGGCTATAGTACAAGAACATAACCGCGAAGTAAACGACTGCAAAGACAATGTCAAGGATAATCGTTAAGCTGTTGCCCGTCATAAACGAACGCAATGTTTCAAGCTCGCCAGTACGCGAAACAACGTCGCCGACCTGCCATTTTTGGAAATAGCTGACGGGCAATGCGGTTACATTTTTATATAGGCGCGAACTCAACGCTACGTCCATTTTGCTTGTAATGTTTACGAAAAGATACGTGCGCAAGCCGAGCATCCAGTTTTGAAAGAGCGTGCAGATAACCATACCTAAAATCAAAATGTCTAAGGCATCGGCGGCTCTGTGCACCAAAACTTTATCGATAATATTTTGCGTGAAAAACGGTGCCGCTAAGCCCAGAAGTTGCAACAATAGCGACATAAGCAAAATATTGCGCAAGAAAGGCATGTACTTTGAGACGACGGGAATAAACCATTTAAAGCCGAATTTGCTTTTCTTTTTGTCGAGTTCATAACGGCGCGTGAAAAGAATCGCGTCGCCAGTCCAATCCATTAGGAGTTTATAGCGGTCGACTTGAACGGGCTGTTGCGAAAACGCCGGATCCATTACATAAATTTTTCCTTCGCGGATTGTCGTAATGACAACGCTTCTGCCCGAATGCAATTTAATCAGCACGGGATAAACGAGCTTGTCTAAATCTTCTTCCTTTAAGCCATCGTATTTACGCGCCTTTAATTTCAATTCGCGAGCCGCCCTAACAAGCGTCGTAAAATCAACGCTACCCTCTTGCAAGACGTAAGCGCGCTCAAGTTGGCGGTAGTCGGCAGGGATATTGTAATATTTTGCAATGGCGACAAGGCAAGCAAGTCCGGTATCAATGCCGTTGACGACGCCGCCATCTTCGGGCTTAACGTTGGTGTCGAGTTTCCCAGCCTTAGCCTTGTCGAGCGGAACTTTTTTAGGCGTAATTTTGCCTAAAGCTTGTCCGCCCGATTTTTGCGGAGCTTGCCCTTTGGAAGGCACTAAATTTTTATCGTCGGGAGTTCGATTGTTATTTTCCGCCATAAATCAACGCTCCCTCAAAGCTTCGGAGGTATAGCGGCGGAACGGGTCAAGGAAGAAGTCAATAATACGTTTTTCCTTAATTTTAATTTCCGCGCTGACATTCATACCGACTTCGAGCTTAGCCGGCTCCCCGTAAACATTAATGTCATTGCTGGTCGGGTCGAGCAAAAGTTTGTATTTCATATGCTTTTGTTGGTCTGTAGGCTCATTGACGGCGTCCGCGCTAATCTCTTGAACTTCCGCCTTGTACATACCGAATTTTTGGAAGTTAAAAGTTTCGACCTTAACTTCAGCTTCTTGCCCGACTTTAACAAAGCCAATGTCCTTGTTATCGGCGTAAACTTCAAATTCGAGCTTAGCATCTTCCGGAACGATTTGCATTAAAGGTTGCGCGTCCGTGACGATACCGCCGAGAGTATGGATATTCAGATTGTAAACGCGACCACTAATCGGCGCGTAGATAATTGACATGCGCGAATCTTCTTCCGCCTTTTTAATTGCTTCGGTGACGGTATAATATTCTTTCTTTGCTTCAACCATAGCAGTCATAATGTCCTTGTGGTAAGAGGCGTCAACGTTAGCAAGATTTTGTTGAGCCTCTGCGATTTCAGCTTTGATACTGTTGAGCGAATCAAGTTCCGTCTGCGCATTTTTAGCGTATTCGATTGTACGGCTTTGTTGCTCAAGGAGTTGGAATTCGGAAATTGCATTTTGCTCGCTAAGTTCGACAAGGCGCGCTTCCTTTTCCTGTTCGATAGCTAAAACGTCGGCGTATTTCTCGTAAGTTGCTTGCGTTGCTTGAAGTCTGGCTATTTTCTGTTCGATAACGTCGACACGGCTTTGACGTTGCGTTTTGTAATCTGATGTTCTGCTTTGATAGAGAGCCATTTCCGCCGCTAAGTCGTGCGCCTCAAGGTCGGGGTCTTCTTCTGGCACGAAAGGTTGTTGCGTCAATTCTGCAGTCAAACGCTGAAGGTCTAATTTGTAATAAGCGGCGCGTTTTTTCAAGCTGTCATAATCGGCTGAAGTCGTCGTCGGGTCTAGGACAACTAAAACGTCACCTTCCTGAACCATTTGGCCTTCCTCAACGTTAATTTCTTTGACTATGCCCTTATTCTTAACTTGGACGGTTTTAATTTGCCCGGACGGAATAACTTTGCCCGCCGCTACCGCGACTTCGTTAATGTGTCCTAAAAACGACCACGTCAACGCTACGACGACCAATACCAAAACCGACCACATTACGAGTCGTCCTGTCGGCGATGGCGGAGTTTCTGTTACTTCGAGTATCGCCGGCAAGAATTCTGTTTCCTTTTCGCGGTCTTCGCCGTGAAGGAGCCATTGGAAAAACTTTCTTAATTTCTTTTTCATTTCTCCTACCCTCTGCTTTCTTGCTGATCGTAAAGATAACGATAGAGTCCGCCGAGTTTCATTAATTGATCATGCGTACCGCTCTCGACGATTTCGCCTCTGTCAATGACAATAATTTTATCGCAACGACGCACCGCGCTTAATCTGTGTGCAATGATAAGCATAGTTCTATGCGCCCCGATTGCTTCCATGTTGTTGAAGATAATTCTTTCGGATTCGTAGTCGAGAGCGGATGTTGCCTCGTCGAAAATCAGAATTGGGGGATTTGCCAAAAGTGCGCGGGCAATCGCGACGCGCTGACGTTGTCCGCCTGAAAGTGAATCGCCGCGTTCGCCGACTTTAGTATCATAGCCTTCTTTAAGCTCCAAGATAAAATCATGCGCTCCGGCAAGTCGCGCCGCACGAATAATTTCGTCCATAGTCGCAGTCGGGCGGCTCACTGCAATGTTATCGCGAACGCTGGAGTTAAACAGATAATTTTCCTGCATAACAACGCCGATTTGTTCGCGCAACCATGAAAGGTTAGCTTCGCGGGTGTTTATGCCGCCAATAACTATACGACCTTCTTCCGGTATATAAAGATTTTGGACAAGATTAGTTAGCGTCGATTTTCCGGAACCCGAACGCCCGACAATACCGACTTTTTCTCCGGGCTTGACAGTCAGATTTATATTTTTCAAAACTAGCGGCAAGTCAACGCGGTATCGGAAATTAACGCCGCTAATGTCGATTGCGCCATCAATGCGCTCCTGCCCACGCTTGCCCATTTCTTGAACAATCGGTTCCATTGGCGTATTCAAAATGTCGCCGATAATCCTAAGCGAGAACTTGAGCATAATAAGATGCCACCACATCATAAGCAGATTCGACAAAGGACCGAGTGCTTGACGCGAAATCATTTGGAACGCGATTAATTGACCGAGCGTGAATTCGCCGTTCATAACCATATGACCGCCATACCACAGAATAGCCATTGTTATTGCCGCTTCGATAATCGCTCTGAACGTTTGGATAAACAAACGGAATTTCGTCATTTCGAAAGTCGTACGGATATAACGAGCAATGAGATTTTCCCATTTGTTTACGAATTGCGGCTCAACTGCCAATGATTTAACCGTTTCGATATTCGATATGGATTCGACTAAGAAAGCTTGAGACGCTACTCTTGTGCGCCAAATGCCGCCGAGTTTACCTCTGATAATCGGCAACGCCCAAAGTTGCATAAGGTAAAGTGGGATTGTCAAAAGGGCGATTAGCGTTAGCGGCACCGAATACCAGAACATAAACGCGATAAAGACGATTGAGAAGAACGCGTCTAGCACTGACATTAAGCCGGAGCCTGTGAAAAATTCGCGGACGCGGCTTAGGGCGTCAACACGCATTAGCAATTCGCCAACGCGCCGATTTTCATAGTAGGGTAGCGGCAACGCGATTAGGTGCCGGAAAAGGCGCGTGCCTAAAATCGCGTCAAGTTTATTCGTCGTGTGGTTGAGGATATAAGTTTTCAAACCGGTCAAAAGTGCTTGCATGGTGAAGAAAGCAACCATGCTGTAGCCGATAACAGTTAGCGTCGAAAGACCGTTGTTGCCGATAACTTTATCGATAATGACCTGAGTTATGAGCGGGAAGACTATTCCCATAATTTGAAGGAAGAACGACGCCGTGAGCATTTCGCCGAGTGGTCTTTTGTAGCGCAGGATAACTTTCAAGAACCAATCGAGATTGTATTGCTTCTTGATATAAGTCCAGCTGAATTCCGCCGAGAAAATTAAAAGTTCGTTCGACCAAGTCTCTAAAAATTCTTTGATAGGAATAGCCTTCGGTTTATTTTCTCGCGGGTCGATTGCCAAAATAACTTCGTCGTTCATACTGCCGATAGCGATATAACCACCGTCATTCATTTTAGCGATTGCGGGATAATCGGTCTCGCGCAGTTCCTCAAATGTCGGGCGAATAACAGTACTGCTAATGTTGTACTTCTTCGCGATTTTTTTTAGCTTGTCCCATTCAAGCTGTCTATCGGTTTCGGGATTTTTTTCGTAGATTTTCTGCAAATCTTTTACTCCGAAATGTTGCAGAACTTTTATTAGCGAAATTATCCCTGTCCTGTCAGGAGGCGGCACGGATTTATTTTCAGGCATATTGCATACGAGTCTCCTTTCTCTTTCAATCAACGCGCATTATTAATTATAATTGTTAAATGCGGGTTAGAAAAATTCCTTTTCACGAAAAAAAGCCGCCGTCAATCCGCAAGGGAGACAGCGACCTTTTTTATTTTTAATAAGGATTAACGATACTTCCGCTTGCGAGCCGCCTCTGATTTTTTCTTGCGGCGTACGCTCGGCTTTTCGTAATGTTCACGCTTGCGAACTTCGGCGAGCGTGCCCGCCTTTTGACAGGTACGCTTAAAGCGGCGGAGAGCACTGTCTATGGATTCGTTTTTCCCAACTTTGACTTCATTGGCCATTCAATATCCCTCCCTCCGCTTGATACTCGAATAATTTTACTGCCCGCGTATTTTAACACGCAACTTTTTAATCGTCAACAACCACTTTCAAAGCGGCTCAGCCGTCAAACTCCAAAAGTCCATAGGCTCCGGCGGTGCGCTTGTAGACTACGCAAATTTGCTCGGTCTGTGCGTCGCGGAAGACAAAGAAATTGTGATTGAGCAAATTCATCTGCATGATTGCTTCCTGCACGTCCATAGGTTTAACGACGAAATGCTTTGTTTTGACGATTGGATATTCGCCCTCTTCCTCGCGTTCGACTTGAACTTTTGCTTCGGTGAAAGCTTCTGTCCTTATGCCGCCGTTACGGAAACGACGTTCCAATTTCGTTTTCTGCTTGTGAATCTGGCGTTCGAGTTTTTCGACGACCAAATCAATCGACGTGTACATATCGCCTGTCGACTCTTGCCCGCGCAGAATCAAGCCGCCGCGAACTTCCGCTGTTACCTCGACGATTTGACGCTCTTTTTCGACTGAGAGCAAAACCGAAATTTCGTCCATGTTGTCGAAGTACTTTGTGATTTTGCCGACGCGCTTTTCAACGTACTCGCGCAGCGGCGGTGTTATTTCGATATTTTTGCCTCTTATGTTGAATGTTGCCATGACCTCAACAGCTCCTTCCGCTATTGCCGAATGTGTTTGCGTATATATTCGGCGCGGCGGCTAGAATTCCTTTAAGCTGAAAAAAAATCCGCTACATAATCTTTTGGCAAAAAAAACTTGCAATACTTCTTGATTTTGTTTACAATATGGCGCGAAGTCAACAAAATTTTTGGAGGGCATTATTTGTAAGATTTTTTGTCTCTTCGTACGGACGGAGGAAAATTTTTTGGACATAGCTTAGTTGAAAGAGTGGGCTCGCGTCCACTCTTTCACGTTGTAAGGGGAAAATTTCAATTAGGAATTATGAATTAGGAATGTGGAATTTCAACTCCTACCTTCTAACTAATAACTCTTTTGGGGGTGAGCGATTGAGCAAAATTGAATCGCAAGTGGAAAGTTTAATGGCGGAAATTTTGCAGGGCACGGATTATGAACTTGTCGACGTGGAATACGTCAAGGAGCGCGATTGGTATTTGCGCGTTTTCGTGGATAAGTCTGGCGGCATTGATTTAGACGACTGCCAAGCGATAAGCGAAAAACTCGGCGCGAAGTTGGACGAAGTTTCAATAATCAATGTCGCGTATAATTTGGAAGTTTCGTCGCCAGGTATCGACCGCATTTTAAAAAAAGATAAAGATTTCGTACGCGAAGTAGGCAAAGTCGTCGACGTGACACTTTACGCGCCGCTTGACGGGAAGAAATTATTTGTCGGAGAATTGGAAGGACGCGACGAAAAATTTTTACGGCTCAAGGACATTGAACCTTTGCCGCGAGAAAAAATCGCGCAAGTCAGATTGCACATTGATTTTTAGGTAATAGGGATTGGGGAGTAGGGATTAGATATAACTACTCTCTAAGGAGGAATTTACTTGGCTGGAAGAAGGAAAACACCAGAACTTAGCTTGATTGATGTTATCAATGATATATGCGCTGAAAAGGAAATTGCGCCCGAAGTAATGTTTGACGCGGTGGAGTCCGCTTTGAAAACCGCTTACAAGAAAAATTTCAATCAAGATGATAATGTCGAAGTCGTAATCGACCGCAATGACGGCAGTTTCCATGTCTATTCGCTCAAAAGCGTCGTCGAGGAAGTCAGCGACCCCGTCATTGAAATTTCTAAGGAAGACGCCGAAAAAATTAATCCCGATTGCGAACTTGATGACGTTATCGAGATTGAAGTTACGCCGAAAAATTTTGGGCGCATTGCGGCGCAAGCGGCTAAGCAAAGCGTCGTTCAGAAATTGCGCGAGGCAGAACGAGTTGTCATCTACGACGAATTCACCAATCGCGATAGCGACCTTGTGCGCGGAAGAATTACCCGCGTGGAGGACGGCAATTTTATCGTCGAAGTCGGTAAGACCGAAGCAATTTTGGTTCCAAGTGAGCAATCGCCGATTGACAACTACAAAATTGGCGATATTGTTCGCGCCTATATAGTCGAAGTCAAAAAGAGCGGCAAAGGTCCTCAAGTTTATCTTTCGCGTACGCACCCAAATTTCTTGCGTCGTCTTGTTGAACTTGAAGTTCCCGAAATTCAGGAAGGGCTTGTCGAGATAAAAGGCGTAGTTCGTGAACCTGGTTCCAGAGCAAAAGTCGCTGTCAATTCCAAAGACCCGAATGTTGAAGCGGTCGGCTCGTGCATTGGTCAGCATGGCACCAGAATTCAGCCCGTGCTTGACGAACTAGGCGAAGAGAAATTAGATTTAGTCGAGTGGAGTCCGAAAGCAGGCGTCTACGTCGCTAATGCCCTTAGCCCGTCAAAAATTGTTAGCGTCGCGCTTAATGATGACGATAAAAATTGTCGCGTCGTGGTGCCCGATAATCAGTTGAGTTTAGCAATCGGCAGAGAAGGGCAGAATGCTCGCCTTGCTGCCCGCCTTACCGGTTGGAAGATTGATATTAAAAGTATGAAGCAGGCGAAAAATAGCGAGCTTCCTTCCTACATGCATGAAGTCGACATTTCGGAAGCAACGTCAGTATTTAAGCCTAAACCGCGTCAAAAAAAAGGTAAACGCTAATGTCTAAGGGGAAAACCGCTAAAGGTACCGCGATTAAGCAAATTGAAATGCGCCGCTGTATTGTCTGCCGTCAAGTTTTTCACAAGTCCGAACTAATTCGCATTGTAAAAACTTCTTCGGGCGAAATTCTGCTTGACGAGTCGGGAAAAATTTTCGGGCGCGGTGCTTACGTCTGCAAGTCGCCAACCTGCGCGGCGACTTTGAAAAAACGTCATAACTTGGACAAAGTTTTCAAAACCAAACTGCCGAACGAACTTTACGACAAAATTATTTCGGCGGTAGACCCAAAGGAGAAAATCCAAATGTGAACAAAAATTTCTAACGGGGGTGAACCTATGTCAAAACCGATTAAGTATAGAATCTATGACATGGCGAACGAATTCAACCAAGATGTGCAAGTCATTATCGACTTTCTGAACAAAAGCAAAGTTAAAGTTAAAAATCGTTTCTCCGGCGTCGAAGTAGAAGCTTATGAAATGGTCAAGGCAAAATTTGCGCGTCGCAAACCTGTCGATCCTGAACCTAAAATCGAGCAAAAACCTCAACCTCAACAACAAAAGCAACAGCCTAAGCCCGCTCAAAAACAAGAGCAAAAAGCTCAGCAACAACAGCAAAAGCAGCAGCCTAAACCCGCTCAAAAGCAAGAGCAAAAAACTCAACCTCAACAGCAAAAGCAACAGCCTAAGCCCGCTCAAAAACAAGAGCAAAAAACTCAACCTCAACAGCAAAAACAACAACCTAAGCCCGCTCAAAAACAAAAACAAGAACAAAAACCTCAACCTCAACAGCAAAAACAACAGCCTAAACCCACTCAAAAGCAAGAGCAAAAACCTCAACCTCAACAGCAAAAACAACAGCCTAAACCCGCTCAAAAGCAAGAGCAAAAACCTCAACAGCAAAAGCAACAGCCTAAACCCACGCAACAACAAGAGCAAAAAAATCAACAGCAAAAGCAACAACAAAAAACCGCGCAGAAAATCGATAATAAACCCGCCGAAAAATTTCAGCCAAAAGCCGAAGCTGATTCAAAGGGCAAACAACGTCGCGATAATCGCGGCAAACAAGAGCGGCAAGAAATTCGCGCTCAAGATAAACAAGAGGCTCGCCCGCAAGAAAAACAAGATACTCGCGGCGAACGCGGCGACCGTCAATCCAAAAATCGCCAGCGCGAAGACAGCACAAAAAATAATCGCCAGCGCAATCGCAACCGTCAAGGTCCCGCTAACGCTAAGGAAGCCGCTAAAACTCAAAACGACGCCCAGCAAGCTCAAAATAAAAATCGCGCCCCGCGTCCCGCTCGCAAGAAAAATCGCCCCGCGCCGCAACCCGCTCATAAGGTCGAAATCGCGCGCCCAACTCATATCAAAATTGGCGATAGCATAGCGGTTAAAGATTTAGCTAGCAAAATGAGCTGTACCGCCGTCGAAGTCATTAAGAAACTTTTGATGAATGGCGTCGTTGCCACGATTAACCAAGTTATCGATTTCGATACCGCCGCAGCAGTCGCTTTGGATTTCGGCGTCACTGCTGAAGAACTTCCGCCCGAAGTCGACCCAACTCTTATTCCCGAAATTGAAGACGACCCCGCCACGCTCAAAATCCGTCCGCCCGTCGTTACGGTTATGGGGCACGTTGACCACGGCAAAACTTCCCTCCTCGACGTTATCAGAAAATCCCACGTCACCTCCACTGAAGCCGGCGGAATCACTCAACATATCGGCGCGTATCAAGTCATTTGCAACGACAGAAAAATTGTCTTCCTAGACACACCAGGACACGAAGCTTTTACCGCTATGCGTGCTCGCGGCACACAAGTTACCGATATTGCAATTTTGGTTGTCGCCGCTGATGATGGCGTTATGCCGCAAACCATTGAGGCTATCAATCACGCTAAAGCCGCCAACGTCCCAATTATCGTCGCCATTAATAAAATCGATAAGCCCGGCGCAAATCCTATGCGCGTTAAGCAAGAACTTCTTGAGCACGGTTTAGTTTCTCGCGACTTCGGCGGCGATACTACTATGGTTGAAGTCTCCGCTAAAAAGAATCTCGGCATTAACGACTTGCTCGAAGAAATTCTTTTTGAAGCCGACGTGCAGGAATTCAAAGCTAATCCAAATCGCGAAGCTCGCGGCGTAATCATTGAGGCGCAACTCGACAAAGGACGCGGTCCCGTCGCTACGGTTTTAGTACAGAACGGCACGCTTAGAATTGGTGATTATATCGTTGCGGGCACGACTTACGGCAGAGTTCGCGCTATGATGAACGAACGCGGCGACAGTCTTAAAAAGGCTGGTCCAAGTGTTCCCGTCGAAGTTTTAGGATTAAACGATGTCCCCGCCGCCGGTGATATTCTCGCGGCTCTCGACGAAAGGTTAGCTAAGTCAATCGCTGAACACAGAATCGAACGCCAGCGCAATGACCTTATCAAGTCCAAGAAAGTTTCACTCGACGACCTGTTTACGCAGATTCAAGCCGGCTCGCTGAAAGATTTAAATATCGTCGTCAAAGCGGACGTTCAAGGCTCGGTCGAAGCTCTATCCAGTTCGCTCCTTTCGCTCAATAAAAATGATGAAGTCCGCGTTAATATCGTTCATTCGGGCGTTGGCGCGGTTACGGAAAATGATGTTATGCTTGCGTCTTCGTCAAACGCGCTGATTATCGGCTTTAACGTTCGCCCCGACAACAACGCTAGAAAATCCGCCGTCACGGAAAATATTGACATTAGAACTTATCGCGTTATCTACGATGCAATTCACGACGTGCAAGACGCTATGAGCGGTTTACTTGCGCCGAAGTTCAAGGAAGTTATTCAAGGGCGCGTCGAAATTCGCAAAGTTATGAAGTTCTCTAAAGCTCTCGTTGCAGGTTCTTACGTTTTGGAAGGGAAAATTTTCAATAACAGCAAAATTCGTATCCTGCGTGATAATATCGAAATGTTCGACGGCGAAATTGATTCCTTGCGCCGCTTTAAGGACGAAGTTAAGGAAGTCGCCGCCGGTTATGAATGCGGCATTTCGATTGTCGATTATCGCGACTTCAGAGAGGGCGACATTATCGAAGCTTACAAAATGGAAGAGATTGCAACTTCTATCGAAGACGTAAATAAAACTGCTAAAACGAATTGATTTTATGCTAAAATAATGGGCGGGAAGTTTCTAGGCTTTCCGCTCGTTTTCTATCCTGAATTGTGGAGGCGAACTATTTTGATTACGTTTCTAACCGGCTTAGTAATTCTGATTGTTGGAGGGGCGATTTACGGCGCGTTCTGCGAAAGGGTTATGAAGCCGCGTTCTTCCACCCAAACGCCCGCGATTAAACTTCGTGACGGCGTTGACTTCGTGCCAATGGATAAATGGCGCAATACTCTTATTGAACTGCTGAACATTGCGGGAACCGGACCTGTCTTCGGACCGATTCAAGGCATTTTGTTTGGTCCGATTGCCTTTATCACAATTCCAATCGGTTGCGTCATTAGTGGCGCGGTTCATGATTATATGGTCGCTATGATTTCCATGCGCAACAACGGCGAGCAGACGCCTTTTCTTATGCGGCGTTTCTTAGGCGACAAAGTTTATGCTTTCTACAATATTTTTGTCTGCTTGTTGCTGTTGCTACTCGGTACGGTTTTCATTTACACACCCGGCGATTTATTCGTATCGAAATTTATCGGCGGCGATATTTCCACGCTTACAACGACGGTTGCCATTGTTTACGCCGTTATCTTTGCTTATTATCTCGCGGCTACGCTGTTTCCGATTGATAAAATTATCGGGCGCGTCTATCCGATTTTTGGCGCGATACTTTTGCTAAGCGCGGTCGGAATTTTTTTAGGGCTATTCATTAAAGGCTATCCGCTAACTGAAATTTGGGAAGCGAACCTTTTCACCGCGCACCCCTTCGGCGAACATTTTATCCCGATGTTTTTTGTTACTGTCACTTGTGGAGTAGCGTCGGGTTTCCACGCGACACAAGCAACGCTAATTTCGCGCACCGTCACTAATGAACAACACGGGCGGCTAGTTTTTTACAACACGATGATTGCTGAAGGTTTTATCGCAATGACTTGGTCGGCGGCGGCTATGGGCTTAGTTAATCTCGGACTGGCTACAAATGAAAACCTGCTTAAAATTCCTGCCGTAATTGTCGGCAACATTGCCGGAGAAATGCTCGGCAGTGTCGGCGGCTTAGTTGCTGTGCTCGGCGTCATAATTTTAGCGATAACGTCGGGCGATACGGCATTGCGTTCGCTAAGAATAATAGTCGGCGAGGCACTCCAAATCGACAACAGAAAGAAAAGCAACACACTTTTCCTTTCGCTTATTATCTTCGCGGTTGTGGCGGTCATACTTTATTACGCAAAAACAGATGCAAGCGGCTTTTCGATTCTCTGGCGGTACTTCTCTTGGGCGAACGAAACGATTATAACTTTTGTCTTCGCGATGATTACTGTTTACATGATTAAAAATAATATGCCGTACCTAATGGCGATAATTCCTGGCACGTTTTACATGTATGTTATCTCGTCGTACATTTTACACGCGCCGATAGGATTTGGCTTTGGCTGGACGTTGAGTTATATTTTGGCGGCAATCTGCGCAGCTCTTTATGTCATGTCGGTTGTAAAATTCGGCAAGGGTTCCATTTCGTCAAAAAATTTGCGATAAAAAATCTTCAGGAGGCGAATTATTTTGATAACATTTCTAATCGGCTTAGCAATTTTAATTGGCGGCGCGGCGGTTTACGGTTCGTTCTGCGAAAAAGTTATGAAGCCTAATCCTTCCGTTCAAACACCCGCCGTTAGACTTCGCGACGGCGTTGACTTCGTACCAATGAACAAATGGAGAAATACGCTGATTGAACTTTTGGACATTGCGGGCACGGGTCCTGTTCTCGGACCGATTCAAGGCATTTTATTTGGTCCGATTGCGTTTCTAACAATTCCAATCGGTTGCGTTATCGGCGGCGCGGTTCATGATTACATGAGCGGCATGATTTCCCTGCGCAACAACGGCGAACAAATGCCCTCGCTCGTCAGAAGGTTTTTAGGCGGCGGAGTTTACAAAGTTTATAATGTCTTCGTCTGCTTCTTAATGCTTTTGGTCGGCGTCGTCTTTATCTACACGCCCGGCGATTTATTCGTTTCGCACATTATCGGCGAAGATGTTTCCTCGCTGTCAACTACAATCGTTATGGTTTACGCCGTGATTTTGCTTTACTATCTGATTGCGACGCTCCTTCCGATTGATAAAATTATCGGGCGCATTTATCCGATATTCGGGTTGATACTTTTGCTGAGCGCAGTCGGGATTTTCTTCGGAATGTTCATTAACGGCTATCCGCTGAAGGAAGTTTGGGAAACTGGCATTGCGAACGTCCACCCCTACGGCGAAAACTTTATCCCGATATTTTTTATAACGGTTGCTTGCGGCATAACGTCGGGTTTTCACTCCACTCAGGCTACGTTGATTGCCCGCGCCGTCACGAACGAAAAGCACGGACGCTTAATTTACTACAACACGATGATTGCTGAAGGTTTTATCGCGATGAGTTGGGCGGGTGCGGCTATGGGCGCAGTCGGTAGCGGCATTGCGACTGATGAAAATCTTTATAAGCAAGCGGCGGTTGTTGTCGGTGTTATCGCTAAAGATATGCTCGGCGGCGTCGGCGGCATGGTTGCTATTTTGGGCGTCATAGTTTTGGCGATAACGTCGGGCGATACGGCGTTGCGTTCGTTGCGATTAATGCTAGGCGACGCGCTCCACATTGACCAACATAAAAAAGTTAATGCCTTTACGCTGGCGTTTATGATATTTGCAATCGTGGCGATTGTTTTGTATTACGCTAAGACCGACAAAAGCGGCTTTGCTTTGCTCTGGCGTTATTTCTCGTGGGCGAATGAAACTATCGCGGTTTTCGCCTTCGCTATGATTTCCGTTTACATGATTAAAAACAGTATGCCGTATTTAATGGCGGTTCTTCCTGGAACTTTTTATATGTACATGGTCTCGACGTACATTTTGCACGCGCCGATAGGATTTGGGCTTGACTGGACGTTGAGTTATGTTTTGGCGGCGGTTTGCGCGGGACTTTACGCGACAGCTATTATAAAGTTCGGCAAAAGTTCAGTGACGTCACAAAGTTTGCGATAAATTTTTTCTGAAACCAAAAAGCCTCCTGCCAATTTCAAGGTAGGAGACTTTTTTATTACTTCATCATGACGGCGACGACCATAGCTCCGACGCCGATTATAACGGTAATAAACATGTTGCGGACGTTGTTATTTAGTGCGGTGCGAAGTTCGCGCATATCTTCAGCGCGTTGATTGTCACGGTCGCGCATTTCTTGCATAAACATGTTAAATTTAGCGTCTTGCAAGGCTAATTTCATTTGACTTTCAGCTGTCATTTGAATCACCTTCCGTTAAGTTTACTTCATCATGACGGCAACGACCATAGCTCCAACGCCAATTATCACAGTGATAAACATATTGCGGACATTGTTATTGAGTGCGGTGCGAAGTTCGCGCATATCTTCATCTTGACGGGCGCGGCTTTCGCGCATTTCGTTTTTGAACTCGCGCATTTCTTCCTTAAAATCGCGCATTTCTTGTGTAAGCGCGTATATTTTTGCGTCCTGCATAGCTAATTTCATTTGACCTTCAGCATTGATTTTTTCTTGTTCTGTCATTTGAATCACCTTCCTTATTCGTCAGACCGAGTTTCGCCAAAAGTTTTAAATCAGTTTTGATATTAATATTCGACGTGGTAAGCATGTTTCCTGTAATGGCGGCGGAAGCTCCGTTTAGGAAAGCGGATGCGCCGGAATTCGGCAAAAATTTTCTACCGGCGGCAAAGCGAACATTCGCAGTCGGATTTATATAGCGGAAAATGGCAATCGTGCGCAAAATATCTTCGGAACTAAGGCGCGGCAAATTTTCAAGCGGCGTCCCCTTAATCGCGTCCAAAACATTTATCGGGATAGATTTTATACCGAGCGCGGCGACTTCAAACGCTAAATCAATTCTATCTTGCCACGTTTCGCCCATGCCAATTATCCCGCCCGAACAAACTTCAAGCCCTGCCGCCTGCGCAAGTTTAATCGTTCTGATTCGGTCGTCGAAAGTATGCGAGGTACAAATTTCCGGAAAAAATCGCCGCGAGGTTTCCAAATTGTGATGATAACGCTTGACGCCCGCCGCCCGAAGCCTTCTAAGTTGTTCAGCAGATAAAATGCCGTGCGAGGCACATAAATCGATTTTGAGATTATTGCGGAGAATTTTATAAGCGTCGATAGCGCGTTTAAAGTTCTTACCGTCGAGAGCGCGTCCGCTAGTGACGATTGCAAAGCGATTGACGCCGAATTTTTCGTTAGCGAGCGCGACTTCCAAAATCTTTTCGGTCGGAAGGAAATCATATTCAGCAATGCCAGTTTTATGCCGCGCAGATTGAGCGCAATACTTGCAATTTTCGGAGCAACGCCCGCTTTTGCCATTAATGATTGTGCAAAGGTCGATGTGCTTGCCGAAAAATTTTTCCTGAATCAAGTGTGCGCCCGCCTGAAGTTTTTCTAGCGGCGCAGTCAGAAGAAAACTCAAATCGTCGGAAGGTTTAAGGCGTTCGCCGCCAATAATTTTCTTTGCAATCTCCAAAGTTATCACCCCAAAATTTTTTGTAGCTTGACGCCGAGCGCGGCGGCGGCGGCGGCTTTTAATATGTCGCCGAATATGAACGGGAAAACTGCCATAGTTAAGGCTTGCCACAAAGTTATTTCAAGCATTAGAATCATAGAAATTATTCCACCCGCGTAGGTTACGGGCATGGCGATTAGGATATTCATAGCGAGGAAGCGTTTAAAGTTCGGGACGTTGCCTTTTACAAAACTCAATAGCGGATAGGCGGCGAGCCACGCGAAATAAAATCCCCCTGCGGGGCTGACTAATCGCGCTAATCCTTGACCGCCACCCAAAACCGGTAAACCGATTGCGCCTAGCAAAATATAAATCGCAATCACCATGAAATTTTGTCGCGGCGGCAAAAGGTAAGCGGTTAAGCTAAGCGCGAAAGTCAAAGCTGTCACCATGCCCGGCGTAAACGGTAGCGGAAACGAGATATAAGCCGTCACGCAACACAGCGCGACGCACATTGCCATTTTAGTTAGCTCTCGTACTTTGTCATTCTGCATGATTAATTCCTCCTCTGTCGATTATACAAAAGGTGATTGTCAACGTCAATTTTTTATAATGTTTACTGGAAAAAGTTTTGCAAGTTACGGCGGTGATTGATAAAATATCTTTGAGGTGATTAGAATGTTTGAAAGAAAATTGACAAGACAAATCAGCGTAGGGAGTGTCAAAGTTGGCGGCGGTGCTCCGATTAGTATTCAATCAATGACAAATACTAAAACGCACGACGCAACCGCCACGATTGAACAAATCCAGAGACTTGCGGCGGAAGGTTGCGAAATTGCTCGCGTTGCCGTGCCCGATATGGCGGCGGCGAAAGCTTTAAGTAAAATTGTTTCGGCAGTTGAGTTGCCAGTTGTCGCGGATATTCATTTTGATTATAAACTTGCGTTAGAATCGATTGCACAAGGCGTAGCGGCATTGCGTTTAAATCCTGGAAATATTCGCGGGGCGGCGCATGTTCGCGAAGTCGTAAAATCTGCGCGGGCGGCGGGAATTCCGATAAGAATTGGCGTCAATGCGGGTTCGCTTAGCAACAAAATTTTGCAGAAATACGGCGGCGCGACACCCGAAGCCTTAGTTGAATCAGCATTGGAGCACGTGGAAATTTTAGAGGCAGAAGAATTCTTCGATATAAAAATTTCGCTTAAAGCGCATGACGTGCCGTTGACACTTGCCGCCTATCGCCTTATGAGCGAGAAAAAAAATTATCCGCTCCATTTGGGCATAACGGAAGCGGGCACAGTCAATAGCGGTGTCATAAAATCGGCGGTCGGAATTGGCGCGTTATTGGCGGAAGGTATCGGCGATACAATTCGCATTTCGCTGACGGGCGACCCTGTCGTCGAAGTAAAAGTCGCTAAGGAAATTTTAAAATCGCTCGGTCTTCGTGACGGCGGAGTAACTTTGGTTGCTTGTCCTACTTGCGGGCGTACGAAAATCAATCTGCCTGCAATCGCCGCGCAGGTTGAGGAAAAAATTTCTTCCATACAGAAAAATTTAACGGTCGCGGTAATGGGTTGCGCCGTCAATGGACCCGGCGAAGCGCGTAATGCTGATGTCGGGATTGCCGGTGCTGACGGCGAAGGAATTATTTTCCGCAAAGGCGTTGTCGTTCGCAAAGTCCCCGAATCCGAACTTGTCGCCGAACTCTTAAAGGAGATTGACCAAATTTTGGAGGAGTCCAATGAATAAATTAACCGAAAAGAAATCGCTAACTGAGCTTTTGCTGGGCGAATTGAATTCCGCTGACGTAGAAAAAATCATTCAGCCGCAAAATTCGCGCTCGGACGAACTCAAGCTTAACGAAATTTGCTTTTTCAAAATCAATCGGCTAACTTTCGACGAAGATTATCCTCATCGCGAAGCTTTTGAAAATGTTCTTCAAGCTCTAGATAATGCCGCTTTCAATTTGGTTTACATTCTCAACGGCGACGAAGACGGAATAAGTTTATATATCGGCGTGGTTAAAAATCAGAAGGAAAATAAGCCCGTTCTCGGAAAACTCATGAACGCCGCTAATTACGGCAGAAATATTGTCGGTTCATTCGAGGGGAATTTCGGCGGGAGTGTTTTGGAAAAACTCACGGGGAAAGATTTAACCGACGCCGTTTTTGATTCCGTTAAAAGTTTTAAAAATGCCGGCGTGATTTTGGGTATCCCCTCCGCAAACAAAAAGGATAGCGATAACAAATACGGCTTTCAAGGTATCGACAGGCTTATAAATAGTATGCTCGGCTTGAAGTGGCGACTCGTTGTCGTCTGCGAGCCGGTTGAAAAATCCGAAGTCAAAGCCGTCAGAAATAATATCTACGAAATTTATAATCAAGTGTCGCCCTATGCTCATCGCTCCTTCCAACAATCGGCGAGTAGCGGACAAAATATCAGCGCGTCGGCAAGTAATTCCACCTCAAAAGGTAATAGCCATTCGGAAAATAATTCGCACTCCGACACGAGCGGTAAGCAAAGCGAACATACTAATTCCAGCCACTCCGACCAAAAAGGCGCGTCATTCGGTCAGAGCTCCACGAAAACTTCCGGCTCAAATCAAAGCGTCGGCGTCAATGCTAGTAAATCTGCTTCCTTAACTACTGAAATCGTCAACAAGAGTGCGAAGGAAATTATTGACTACATTGACAAAGAACTTTTGGAGCGCGTGAAAATCGGTTTCGCCAAAGGACTTTTCAAAACCTCAATCTACTACATGGGCGAAAAACCTACCGACGCTGAACGCTTGAAAGTCGGGATTATGTCGCTTTTTCAAGGAAATAATTCTTCCTTCAGCCCGTTGCGCGCTTATCCTATCGACGTTGAGCGCGATTCAGAAATTTTGACTGCCTACCAAAGTTTCTACGTAAACGAAAATAATCTCCCTGCCGAAAAATTGACTTTGCTCAGTTGCCCAAATTTTGACGGGAAAGTTGGACTTACAACCTATTTGACGGCTAGCGAAGTTACTTTGATTGCTGGTCTCCCTCAAAAAGAAATTCCCGGTCTTGCGGTGAAAGAAAACGTTGACTTCGGCTTGAATTTCAAATGCCGCGACGGGGAAATTTTTTTAGGCAATCTCATGCAACACGGACGAGAACTTGCGACCGTTCCAGTAAAAATAAGCGACGCCGTCTTGAATAAGCATACTTTTATTGCGGGCGTGACCGGTTCGGGCAAAACGACCACTTGCCACAAGATTTTAAAAGAGACCGCGCAGAATTTTTTTGTAATCGAGCCTTCAACGACTGAGTATAGAAATTTTATAAACTCGCCGCATTTCAAGAACGTTGTAGTATTCACAGTCGGCGACGAGACAACTGCGCCTTTCCGCCTGAATCCTTTTGAGTTGACGGCGGGTGAAAGTGTTTCCTCTCATGCCGATATGCTAAAGGCAACTTTTACTTCCGCCTTTCCTATGGAAGCTTCTATGCCGCAAATTTTGGAGGAGGCGATTTATAAAATTTACGAGGACAAAGGCTGGGACATTGACACCGGCAGAAATTATCTTGTCGAACGCCGCGCAGAAAGTTACGCCTTCCCGACGCTGACCGATTTTTTGAGCGCGTTAGAAAAAATCGTCGATACCAAAGGTTTTAGCGAAAGACTTCGTGACGATTATCGCGGCTCGCTGGTTAGTCGCTTTTCAAATCTCACTAAAGGTTCTAAAGGTGCGCTGTTTAATTGTCGGGAATCTACGAACTTTGAAAAGTTACTCGACTTAAACGTTATTATCGAAATGGAAAATTTAAAATCCGCCGAAGATAAAGCTTTGCTGACAGGTTTTATTTTGACGCAACTTACAGCGGCAATTAAAAAGCGTCATCGTCACGATAAAAATTTCCGGCACATAACGTTAATCGAAGAGGCGCACAGATTATTTTCCCGCGTGGAATTTGGCGACAGCGGCTCCAAGCGTATTGCGGTAGAAACTTTTACCGATTTGCTTGCCGAAGTTAGAAAATATGGTGAATCGCTAATTGTCGTCGACCAAATTCCGAATAAACTTGCGCCCGAAGTTTTGAAGAATACCAACACAAAAATTATTCATCGGCTTTTCGCCCGCGACGATAAAGAATCAGTCGGCGATACAATGCTAATGGACGACAAGCAGAAAGCTTTTTTATCCGCCCTCGAAACCGGGCAAGCGATTGTTTTTTCTCAGGGCATGGAACGCCCCGTTCACATAAAAATTCAGCCCGTCACGGATACTGGCGAAAGTTCTGTTTCAAATGAAGTAGTCAAGGAACACTTTATGAAATTTTTCGGCGAAAGACATTACGTCACGGAATTTGCACAGAAATTTTATTTCCCGATAATGGAATTGTTGAAAAGGTTTTCTGCGGAAATCGCAACGCAAAAATTTTTATCAGAAGAAACTTTGCAGCGCGTTGAGGAATTCAGAATCAAAGCGGCGAGACACCTTGAAACTTTCGAGGCGGAAGACGAATTGCCAAACGTTTTCTTTGCCAGAAATCTTGCGGCGGAAATTGCTAGGCGTGGCGGACGTGATAAACTTTTCGAGGAACGATTGATAAAATTTTTAGGGCTTATGTTGCAGGAGAAAATCAATTTATCGGAAAAAGTATTCGGCGACCACGAAATTTTCCGGCTACTTGATGATGTTAGAAAGTATTTTTAAGGGGGAATTGCTATGTCATTTTTTGGCTCGCTCTTTTCGGGGATAGGGAGCGTTTTAAGCGTCGTTGTATCAAAGTTGGTGCCGGCGATATTGAAAATTGTTGGCGTTCAGCTTGAAAAATTTGGACGGGCTTTGGAGGATTTTTTCAAAGAGCTTGGCTTAATCGAGCAAGAAGACAAACTGGAGGAAATAGGCGATAAGTCTTTGCAGGCGGAACAGGACGAATTGCATCCGGTTAAGGTTGAAGACTTCGACAGCTACGAAAAATATTTGGCGGCGGTTAAGGAATACGAAGTCGACGCCGAAAAGTCCGCGCTCATTCCGCAAGATGATAAATTTCACAAGGCTATTGAAATTCTTTTGGGTATGGCGATTGCGCAATACGGGCAATCAATGGGCGAGTTCGGACAAATCGTCGTTAATAATCCGGACTTCTACAGCAAAAGCGGACGTCTTGCCGAGTTTGCGAGCGTCGCCCGCACTGACCCGCAAACTTTCGCCGAAATCGTCAACTACATTGAAAATAAAAACATGAGCACGGAGAAAAATGACGCCGCCTTTGATAAGCTGGTTGAAATGGAAAAGAAACATTCGCCCGACGCCGCCGACGCTCAAATTTGGTTGACGGTTAGCAATATGAATCAGAAAAAGTGAGGTGTTCGCGACGTGATGAAGTTTTATCTGGCGATTTGTAAAAACAAATTTTATCTTTATGACGAAGCCTGCAAGCCCGTACACATTGACGGTAATCCGTTTTTCGAATACGAAAGAAATAAAATTCGTGAGGCGACGCTTGAGCTGACAGAGAAAATCGTTGATGATAATAACCTTGCGAATAAAAACGAGCTGAAATTTTTTATCGTGGAAAATAGCGACGCCGTGCTCAATGAAAGTTTCGCTAAGGCGCAAGGTAATTTGATTGCAAAGAAATATCCGCTCAATGAACTTTTGCGCAAGACAATTCGCGAGCTTGCAAAAAATCCTAAGCTTTACGTTAATGAACTGGGCGTCAACTACGACGGAGAATGCTATAAGGTTGAGAATGAAATTTTGACTGCGCGGGATTACAGCTTGCTTGCGTTGTCGATTGAGCCGAAAGAACTTTTAAACTTTGTTTGAGATAGGAGAAAAATTTATGGCAAAAATTACTTGCGGTAAGTGTAGCCACGAAAATCAAGAAGCGCGTAATTTCTGCGAGAAATGCGGCGCGTTTCTTCGTGTGGCGGACTTTGAAAAAAAAGTTTATGAAATGCCCGAAGTCAAAATGATGCGCGTTGTTGATAATCTTTTGCATGTTCCGCACGAGCCGATAAATTGGGACGACGTAACCGACGCTTACTCCACTAAGGTTGAGAGGCTCGACGCACTGTTCAAAATTCCGGGCATGGGCGCGGAAAATAATTCTGCAGTCGTCCAAAAGCTTAACGATTTTTTGAGCTTGTGCAGGAATCCCGATTTTCAAATTGCGTTTGTGGGCACGATAAAAACCGGCAAGTCGACACTGATTAACGCGCTACTGGGTAAAAATTATGCGTCAATGGCTGTTACACCCGAAACCGCCGCGCTTACTAAATTCCGCTCAAGCCTGCGCGATTACGTCAAAGTTACTTTCTACACTCACAACGAATGGGATAAGCTTTGGTCGTCGCGAACAAGCAAAGCAACGGAATTTATGAAAGAATATGAAGAATTGCAAGGCGATAAGCATAAGGGCAAATGGATTGGTCACGCGCCGATACGCAAGGAAATGGCTAATGAGGAAATTGAAGAGGAGTTAAAAATTTGGTCGAGTTCAAAGCGGGCGGAGCATTATTTTGTTAAGGAAATAGAAGTTGGCATTTCGACATTGGGAAAAGATTTTCCGCCGCAAGTTGTCTTCGTCGATACGCCGGGACTTTCCGACCCGGTCGCTTATCGCTCAGAGCTGACTAAGGAATATATTCGCCGCGCCAATGCGGTTTTCGTCTGCATAGACGCCCAGAAAATTCAAAGCGAGGAAATAAATACAATTTCTTCGGTGTTCTCGTTTTCGTCGGACGACAAAAGAAAAGTTCACATAATCGCAACGCATTGGGACGTTTTGAACGACCCCGAAAGCGATTGGGCGGAGCAGAAAAGTTATTTGGTCAAGCGGCTGACGGGTAAAGCCTTTTTCGATACTCAAGCAATGGCGGCAACAAATATCATGCATTCGGCGGCGTACATTTACAATCTTTGCCGCGATTATGATTCGTTGAAGAAAGAAGAGCGCAGACCCCTAAAAAAATTCGCGGTGAATTTCGATTACGAATTGCCGACGGATATGCGCAAGTTGCAAAAGAAAACTAACGTCGCAGAAATTATGAGAGTGATACGCGATAACCTTGCCGCCAGCTACAAGAGACTTTTAGCGAACGAAATTAAAAGCAAATTTATGGACATTACCTATAACCTTAACCGCACGACTAAAGAGAAAAAAGACTCCATGACGGGACTTTTAGAAGCATCAAGGGCGAGCAATGCGGATTTAGATAAGAAAGTTCAGGAGCAACTTAAAAAGTGCGACGCTGTCAAAAATTCGACCGAACAGCTTAAAGCAATTATCAAGCAGGTCAAGGATAAGACGGACAAACGCGCCGAAGATATTTGCGGCAAATTGAGAAAGAAATTGAATCAGGCGAAAAAATGATTATAAGATTAAATGACATAGCGGCGAAGCTTGGCTTTAGTTTTTTCGGCAACGGCGAACAGGAAATTTCTTCGCTAAGGTACGCGCACGCGGCGGAAGAAAATTCCCTTGCAATCGCCTATTCGGAAAAAGATATTTTGAAGACTCCCGCGCAAAGTGTCTTGACTGAGCCGCGACTTTTGCCCGTTGAAAAAAATCTTTTGTATTGCGGCTTTCATGAATTGCACGAGGCGATTATAAAAATTGCGCGGCTAATGATTGCAGAGGGAATTTATCCCGACTACGAAAAACCTTTTGAACAGACTGCAAAGGGCGGTTCAATGTTCGGAGCGGGCGTCGAAGTTGGCGAAGGAACTTTTATTGCGCCATTTGTTAGCGTTGGCGAAAATGTGACTATTGGGAAAAATTGCCGGATTGAATCGGGCGTTTTTATCGGTTCCGGAACGCTTCTTGGCGACGGCGTGAAAATTCTTTCGGGCAGTCGCGTCGGTGTAAATTGTCATTATCATTATGGCGTTGACGGGCGACATAAAAGTTTTTGCGGCGTCGGGCGGACTATTATAAAAGACAACGTTGAGATTGGCGCGAACAGCGTAATTCAGCGCGGCTCCTTTTCGGATACGATTATAGGCGCGGGTACGGTTATAGGAAATTTAGTTGAGATTGGGCACGACGTGAAAATTGGCGTGGCTTGTCTAATTGTTTCGCAGGTCGGGCTTTGCGGCAATGTCACGATTGGCGACCGCGTTCAAATTTTCGGGCAAGTCGGGATTAAAAATTGGGTGACGGTTGGCTCCGACGCGATTATTCTTGCCAAGTCGGGCGTCACGAAAAATATTCGCGCCGGAAAAAAAGTTTCGGGCATGTTCAGTCGCGAGCATAAAACCGAACTTAGGCGGCTTGCTAAGTTGAATAAAATTATTGGGGAGGAATAGATTATGGGTGGAGGCGGAGGTTGCTGTATAGGAGATTGTTGCGTAGCTAACTGCGGATTTTGTTGCATAGGAGATTTTTTTAGTTGTAGTGACTGTTGCGTAGGGAATTGCGGCGATAATTCGAGTGGCAAAACGGCTAAGATAGACCACACGGCGATTATCAATAACGAACTTGCCGAAATGCGCAATAGGTCTGCGGCAGATGCTAAAAAGGAAGAAGATTCTATTATCACCGACGTGAATAGCACGATGATTGAGTTTATTAAATGGCTTGAAGGCGTGAACAGGCAGAAAATCGGCGGGCGGAATTTGAACATAAACATTGACAAGATTAAGGAACTCAATGAGGCTTTGCGGAAAAAAGTTGTCGGCTTTATCGGCAAAAGGCTTGACGACAAACTTGTTATGACTGACCCTGAAGTCTCAACGATTTTGGCGGAAACCGACGACGCTAAGCGCAAGAAAAATTTTGATGACTTTTATGATAACCGCTTGCGCGAGGCAATTCGCGAAATGATAAAGGAAATTGAAACGTCCGTTCGTGAACAATCCGAAGCTATAGAACGCGAAATTCAAAATAGAATCAACGAACTAAATAACAACATGGCGCAGGAAACTCGAGCTTTCGAGGAAATTAAAAAGTTGAAGGACAAGGAAGACTCGCGGCTTGCTGAAGTACAGGTCGATTACATGTACTACGCGAACTTGTGCGATATAATGTTTGACGAATTGAAAACCAGCAGTTTAAATATCGGCAGGTGAGGCGGCATGGAAACTTTGATGTCGGGCAACGAAAATATTTTGATTATGCTTTACGCGCTCGGCAAAAGCTTTAATCTTTCCGCGCCGAAAAAATTCGATGAACTTAGGAAAAATTTTGACACGGAAATAAAAAACTCTGTCGCTGTTAAACCGTCCGTGTTTAATTTCTGCGTTGAAGCTCCGAAAAAATTTCTGGTTTACAACACGCTTTATAACTCAATGGCGAAGTTGACGCCGGAAGAGTTTCGGAAGTTGAACGGGGAAAAATTTTGCGGCAAGGATTTGCGGCAGAAATTTCTTGAGGCGGGATTTTGTGTTGCGGCGACGATTGATGAGCACGAAAATTACAGACTTTGGCGGCTTGAGTCGCAAAAGCGCAGGGAGCATTTGT
This sequence comes from Selenomonadales bacterium UBA7018, assembly GCA_002448305.1. Classification (GTDB taxonomy): domain Bacteria; phylum Bacillota; class Negativicutes; order Selenomonadales; family Selenomonadaceae; genus Quinella. The sequence continues at coordinate 153,261 of DJWY01000025.1, read as the reverse complement.
CGGTTAATATCACAACAACTTTGAAGTGCAATGCCCGCTGTCCTTACTGCTACGAACACGGCGTCAAGCACGTTGACTTTGACGAAACGAAAATTGACGCGCTGATAAATTTCATAAAGCGGTATAAAAAAGATTTGCCCGTCAAGCTGAATTGGTTTGGCGGCGAACCCTTTCTGAATCCGAAAATTATCGACGCGGTAACAAAGCAGCTCGGCGAGGCGGGGCTTGAATACGAATCATTCGCGATAACTAATGGCAGTATGATAACAAGGCAACTGATTGAACGCAAATTTAAAAAGTGGAATCTGCGCGGCATTCAAATAACATTGGACGGCACGGCGGAGCAATACGCTAAGCGCAAAGCCTACGTCGACGGGCAACGGCAGGTTTTCAAAAAAATTCTCAATCGTATTGAGTGGCTTGCCGAAGCGGATATTCATGTTGATATTCGCCTTAACATTGACCGACAGAACATGAAAGACATTTTGGATTTAGTTTATGTTTTGCAGGCGCGATTCGACGGAAATAAAAATGTTGTCTATTATCCTGCGTTTGTCACGGGCGTTAAGAATAAATTGAGCGATGCTGAAAAAATTGCTTTCGTTAAGGAAATTTTCCGTGCGCTGGCGAATCCCGCTAAGATGAGCATAAATGACCGGCTCTACTCTTTTCCGCGCAGTTTGCCCTGCATGAGAAACGACCCGCAATCTTTTTCCGTAGATGTTTACGGGCGAGTTTATAATTGCGAACACTTAGTCGGGCGCAAAGAAAAAGCTTTAGGCACTCTGAAACGCCTTCCCGAAAAAATTAACGAGGCGCGTTTAAATGAGCCGTTGCGCGAAGAATGCACGTCTTGTATTTTTTTGCCAAAATGTATGAGCGGTTGCTCGTCGAATATGCGCACGGGCGACGCCGCTTGTATGATTGAACGATATATGATTCCGGCTTATATGGAATTTATGTGCGAGTAACGGAGGTCTTATGGAAAAAATTTTGGAGCAACAGGAAATGATACTCCGACAACAACAGGAAATTTTATCGTCACTACATAAATTAGAAGACGCGATAGATTTATTGAACTTTAAATTGCAACGGCAACACGATGAAATAAATTCGCGGCTTGAAATTAACGAGCGGTCAACGCGCCAGATTGACGAACAGATTGCATTGGCAAATAATCTGCGGCAAAATGAATTATCCGATTTAAAGCCGACGCTTGAGAGTTTAAAATCGCTGGAAGAATTTTTACGGCTCGACATAGCAACGCGGCTAATGAACAATTTGGAAGGAGAATTTTGATTGGAAGAATTTTTTCTCAAACTCGGACTTATGACGCAACGGAATCACGCGGAATTGATTAAGGAACTGAGGGAATTAAAAATTAGTATGGATAATCTCACCGCCGAAATTAAGACACTCGCTGACACGTCTAATAAGAATCACGCTGAAGTTAGAAATTCCCTTGACGCTATGGCGGAGAAAATTTTTGCGCTAAACGATACGTCCAACACGAACCACGCTGAAGTTAGAAATTCCCTTGACGCTGTGACTGGTAAAATTTCTGCGCTTAACGACACGTCCAATACGAATCACGCCGAAGTTAAAAATTCTCTTGACGCCATGACTGGTAAAATTTCTGCGCTTAACGATACGTCTAATAAGAATCACGCCGAAGTTAAAAATTCCCTTGACGCCATGAATGGTAAAATTTCTGCGCTAAACGATACGTCTAACGCGAATCACGCTGAAGTTAGAAATTCCCTTGACGCCATGACTGGTAAAATTTCTGCGCTTAACGATACGTCCAACGCTAATCACACCGAAGTTAAAAATTCTCTTGACGCCATGACTGGTAAAATTTCTGTGCTAAACGATACGTCTAACGCGAATCACGCTGAAGTTAGAAATTCCCTTGACGCCATGACTGGTAAAATTTCTGCGCTTAACGATACGTCTAATACGAATCACGCCGAAGTTAAAAATTCTCTTGACGCCATGACTAGTAAAATTTCTGCGCTTAACGATACGTCCAACACTAATCACGCTGAAGTTAAAAATTCCCTTGAAGCCATGACGGGGAAAATTTTTGCGCTAAACGATACGTCTAATAAGAATCACGCTGAAGTTAAAAATTTCCTTGACGCTGTGACTGGTAAAATTTCTGCGCTTAACGATACGTCCAATACGAATCACGCCGAAGTTAAAAATTCCCTTGACGCCATGACGGGTAAAATTTCTGCGCTTAACGATACGTCTAACACGAATCACGCCGAAGTTAAAAATTCCTTCGACGCCGTGACGAATAAAATTTCTGCGCTTAACGATACGTCCAACGCTAATCATGCCGAAGTTAGAAATTCTGTTGCGGTCTTAACGAAAAACATTTATCAGTTGGCAAACAAAATGACTGCCGATAACTGCGACGAAAAAGAAATTTTAACGGCTATGGAGGAGTTGCTCCGATTGACTGCCGCAAATCAAATGATGAATCTAATTGGAAAATAAATTTAAAATCGGTCATCCAACTTTTGGACGACCGATTTTTTGCAATCAAGATTTAGTCTTCAATGATAATGCGCGGGAAAAGTTGTTCAGGCTTACCGACTTCGTGATTAGGTTCGAGCTTGCCGAAAATTTCCGCGTCGTCGAGCTTGAGTTCCTGAGAAATTTTAAGCTGGTCGCAAATTTTCTGCGCGGTCGCGGGCATAAACGGCGAAATTAAAATCCCTATAATCCTTAATGATTCAGCAAGATTGTAAAGGACGTTCGCGAGTTCTTGACGTTTCGTTTCGTCCTTAGCGAGTTTCCAAGGCATAGTTTCATCAATGTACTTGTTCGCCCGCCCGATAAATTTCCAGACGAGCTTGACGGCGTCGGAGAGCTGAACATTTTCCATAAGCCGCCGATATTCTTTAGCCGTGTCGATTGCCTCTTGACGGAAACTTTTATCGAGGTTGGAGCCGTCGTTCGCGGGCAGGAGAATTTTTTTCTGGAACTTGCCAATCATATTAAGCGTCCTGTGCAGAAGATTGCCTAAATCGTTCGCTAAATCGGCGTTAATGCGTTGAATCAGCGCGTCGCGATTAAAATTCCCGTCAAGCCCAAGCGTTATCTCACGCAGTAAAAAATATCTGATTGCGTCGGCTCCAAACTCCTCAACCAAAAGCACTGGGTCGACGACGTTACCTTTTGACTTCGACATTTTATCGCCGTCAGTGACAAGCCAGCCGTGCCCGTAAATTTGCTTAGGGAGAGGAAGTCCTGCCGCCATAAGCATTGCCGGCCATATTATCGAATGGAAACGGACAATTTCTTTGCCGACAAGGTGAATATCTGCCGGCCAAAACTTTTTCATTTCGGGATTGTGAATCAGCGGAGTTATATAATTTATGACGGCGTCGAACCAAACATAAATAACGTGGCGTTCGTCGCCTGGCACAGGGATTCCCCAATCAAACGACGTGCGCGAAATGCAAAGGTCTTCAAGCCCGCTCTTTATGAAATTAATCATCTCGTTGCGCCGCGACGTTGGCACGATAAATTCTGGGTGCTTTTCAATGTGTTGCAAAAGTTTATCGGCGTATTTCGACAGCCGGAAAAAATATGCCTCTTCCGAAACTTTTTCAACGGGTCTATGACAATCGGGGCAACAGCCGTTTTCGTCGAGTTGCAATTCAGTCCAATATGATTCGCAAGGCGTGCAATAAAGTCCGGTGTATTCGCCCTTGTAAATGTCGCCGTTATCTTGAATGCGCTTGAAAATTTCCTGTACAACTTTTTCGTGGCGCGGCTCGCTTGTGCGAATAAAATCATCATTCGAGATATAAAATTTCTTCCAAAGCTCCTTGAAGCTGTCAACAATCGGGTCGACGTATTCAAGCGGCGTTTTGCCTTGCGCCTGCGCGGTACGCTGAATTTTTTGGCCGTGTTCGTCCGAACCAGTCAAGAAAAAAACTTCGTATCCCGCAAGGCGTTTAAAGCGGGCGATAGCGTCGGCAATGGTGGTGCAGTAGGCGTGCCCAATGTGCAATTTCGCGCTCGGATAATAAATCGGCGTCGTAATGTAAAAAGTCTTCATTAAATTTCCTCCCTTAGCAGTGTGTTATAAATTTCGCGGCGGCTCACGTTGAATTTTTTAGCCGCCTCGCGCATTGCTTCTTTTTTGTCGAGTCCCTGCGCCAAAAGTTTTCGGTAGAAGTCTAGTGGATTTTCATCGATTAGCGGCGCAATTTTATTTCCTTCGACTAATACGACGAATTCTCCGCGCGGCTCGGAAACTTTTTCTATCAGCTCTGAAATTTTCCCGCGCAGAAATTCTTCGTGAACTTTGGTTAGTTCCCGCGCTAAGACTGCTTGTCTATCGCCGAAAACTTCTGCAAGCTCCGCTAGAAAATTTTTCAGCCGGTGCGGTGCTTCGTAGAAAATGATTGTCTCTTCCGCTGTCGAAAGTTTTTGTAAAAGTTCGCGGCGATTTTTTTTAGTCTTAGGCGCAAAGCCCGCGAATAAAAATCTTGACGTGTTCAGACCCGAACAAATTAGCGCACTTAAGGCGGCGTTCGCGCCAGGTATCGGACAAACTTTTATTCCGGCGTCAATCGCTAGCTTAACTAAATCTGCGCCAGGGTCGGAGATTGCAGGAAGTCCGGCGTCGCTGACGATTGCGACTGATTCGCCCGCTTGAAGTCGTTGCAAAATTTTTTTGGCGACTGTTTCTTTGCAATTTTCATCGAAGCGGCAAAGCGGCGTATGAATTTCAAAATGTGTCAAAAGTTTTCGAGTTCGGCGCGTATCTTCCGCCGCGATTAAATTGACTTCGCGCAAAATTTTTATCGCCCGAAAAGTCATATCTTCCAAGTTGCCAATCGGCGTCGCGCATAAATAAAGCAAGTTCAAGCCTCCAAAAATTTTATCGCGGCGATTATAGCACAGTTCGCGGCAATGTGATATAGTTTTGGCGAGGAGTGAAGGCTATGATTGTGAAAACTTTGCACCGCGTGAAATTTTTCGACACTGATGTTATGGGCGTCGTGCACCACTCGAATTATATCCGCTGGTTTGAGACGGGGCGTGTAGAATTTTTACGTGCGCTCGGCATTGACCTAAATGAAATGATGAGCGACGGGATTTTATTTCCGATTGTGGAGATTAGCGCGAAATTTCATGCGCCCGCGAAATTTGATGACGAGTTGGAGATTGAGACTAGTGCCGAAGCATTGACTAAGGCGAAGATGAAATTTAATTACGCGATAAGGCGTTGCGGCGAAGAAAAAATTTTAGCGGAAGGAACTTCAACGAACGTTTTCACGAACGGCGGGAAAATTTGTCGCTTGCCCGATAAATATTTTAGTAAACTTGTCAAGGGCGCGTCATGAGCAGAAGATTTTTCATAAAGATTTTGCTAGCGTTAGGTTTAGGCGCGTACTTTCCAAAATTGGCGGAGGCGGCGCGGCTTGAAGAACTGCACACGCCGCAAGACGGTTACGAGCCATTGACGGCGGTAAAATTTTTGCGGCAAGTCGTCACGAAAGATTCTAGGTCGTCGCGGGTGATAATGTGGCAAGCGGACGCGGAAGAGAAATTTTTATTGGAGTGGCGGCAAGTCGGCGAGGAGTCCGCGCATTTTTCGGAAGTCGAGCGGCGCGATTTAATTTACTCCTGCGAACTTAAAAATCTAAAGGCGGCGAGTCTCTACAACTTTCGAATTATTTCGAACGGTCGAGCAACTTCTTGGCAAAATTTGCGGACGGCGGGCGACGGAGCTTTTCAGATGATAATTTTTTCGGATTCGCAATGCGAGCACTATGAAATTTGGCAACGGACGGCTGACGCGGCGGCAGAAAATTTCCCCGACGCGGAGCTTGTAGTTGTCAATGGCGATTTAGTCGACAACGGCGAGGCGGATTATCAATGGCGAGCGTGGCACCTTGCCGCGACGAAAATTTTAGCGGAACGAACTTTTGCGCCGGTCATGGGCAATCACGAATGCTACGGCGTCGATTGGTTTAACGCTTTGCCGACGGGTTATCTAAATCAATTCGCCCTGCCCGAAAATGGCGCAAAGAATTTGGGTGGCTACTTTTATTCGTTCGATTATGGCGCGGCGCACTTTTTCATTTTGAACACACAATTTGCCGAGCTGAATAAATTTAAGCCGAAGTTGCAGGACGCGCAAGAATATTTCTTCCGTCGCGACGCCGCCAACGCCAATCGCATTTGGAAAATTGTTTTCATGCACAAAGACATTTACGACTACGGGCAGGACAAATTTAATGACATTGCCGACAGATTTTTAGAGCTGTTCGACGAATTGAAAATTGATTTAGTATTCACGGGGCATTTGCACACGTACCGCAATCGCGGGAAAATTTTTGCGCGGAAAAAATCTGCGCGGGGTACGACGTACATTTTATGCGGGCGAGCGGGCGACCAGAAATATACTGAACCTGCGAGCGCGATTGATGACGTGACGGCTAAAAATTTGCGTGAAGAGCCAGAAAGTTTTATAGTTTTGGACATAAGCGCGACGGAAATAAATTTACTCAGTCGCACTGTCGACGGAGAAATTTTAGATAAATTTACACTGACAAAGAATTTAAACTAGCGTAGCGCAGCGGAGCGTATCGGCGCGGCGATAACTTTCAATTTATCGAGCGGACAAACTCGTTTACTGTTTGCTACTTTTTAAAAGTAGAAAGGAAAGTTTAGAATGAATTTGCAAGGTTTAATTATCTGCCGCCATTTGCTTAACGAAGAAGTTTTCGGCGGCATAGCGGACAGATTTGAAATTTCTGCGCGGCTAATCGAGCAGGCTGAACGGCTCGGCTTGAGCGGCAATCTTTATCGCTCTTATCTGATTTATCTTTTGGCGCACGAACCTAATTTGGTTTCAACGTCGATTGAAATGCACGGCGGGAAAATCGGCGAAAGTCTGCGCGAGGTTTTCAAGAAAGATATTGAAATTTTGCTTCCGATTTTTCGCGGTGAGCTTTTGGGCGATTTGAATATTTTGGACATTTACAAGCCGACCGTCGAAAATAAAAATGAATCGTTCAACGAGCTGGCGCGTCGCTTAGAAAGAGTAAACGACGCGGCGGAAATTACTTACACCTTTATCGAGCACTACAAACGCTACGGCTACGGCGACATTGCGACTTATCGCGCCTTTCGTTGGGACGACAAACTTATTGGCGTTCGCCATTTTGAAAAAATTCGACTTAACGATTTAATCGGCTACGCGCACCAGAAAGAACTTTTGACGGGCAATACGGCCGCTTTTGTTGACGGCAAGCCCGCTAATAATGTTCTGCTTGTCGGCGCACGTGGAACAGGCAAATCTTCTTCCGTTAAAGCTCTTGTCAACGAATACTATTCAAAGGGGCTTCGACTTTTGCAAATCACTAAGCCGCAACTGAAATTTTTGCCGGAAATTATGGAGGCGTTGCGGAAGTTTTTAAGCAAGCGTTTTATAATCTTTCTGGATGACTTATCTTTTGATGAATCGGAGACGGAATATAAATATTTGAAGTCGGCGATTGAAGGCGGCGTCGAGTCGCGTCCGGAAAATGTTTTAATCTACGCGACAAGCAATCGGCGGCATTTAATTCGCGAGACGTGGCGCGACCGTTCCGACGAACAAGAAGAACTTTACCGCGAAGACAGCACCAACGAGACAATTTCGCTTTCGGATAGATTCGGGCTGATTGTGCACTACTACGCGCCGACGCAGGCGGAGTACCTTGAAATAATCCGGAGCATGTTGAAGCGGCAGGGCATTGAGCTTGACGAAGAACATTTGCGCCTTGAGGGCTTGCGCTGGGAAATGTCGCATTCGGGGCGGAACGGCAGAACGGCTCAGCAATTCGTCAATTATTATTTGGGGCAAAGGTAGCCGCTTTGAAAGCGGCGGAACAGTGGACGCGATTTACCGCCCAATAAATCTAACTTTATCACCGCGTTCGTACGCTCCGCTGCGCTACGCTAGTTTCATAATTTTGGGAGGAAATTTTATGGTATATCTTACAGGCGCGGGCGCGGGCGACTTCGGACTTTTGACGCTTAAGGCTTGCGAAGTTTTGAAAGCGGCGGACGTTGTGATTTACGACCGGCTTGCTGACGACGCGATTTTAAATCTCTGTCCGGACGCAAAAAAAATTTACGTTGGCAAAGAGGCGGGGCGTCATACTCTTAAGCAAGGCGAAATAAATCAAGTGATTGTCGACGAGGCGCGGAAAAATAAAATTGTCGTGAGGCTGAAGGGCGGCGACCCGTTTGTTTTCGGGCGCGGCGGCGAGGAGGCTCTTTATCTGCACGAAAATAATTTGCCGTTTGAAATTATTCCGGGCGTCACGAGCGCAATAGCTGTTCCCGCTTATGCCGGAATTCCTGTAACTCATCGCGGCGTTGCAACTAGTTTTGCTGTCATTACGGGGCACGAAGACCCGACTAAGCCCGAATCAACAATCAACTGGGCAAAAATTTCTACGGCAGTTGACACGCTGATTTTTCTAATGGGAATAGCAAATTTGTCGCAAATCGTTGCGAAGTTAATCGAAAACGGACGCGCACCCGATACGCCCGCCGCCCTAATTCGTTGGGGAACAAAGCCTAATCAAGAAGTTTTCGTTACGACTTTAAAAGAGGCTCCGAGCATAAAAATTTCGCCGCCCGCAATTTTCGTAGTGGGCGAAGTCGTCAAGTTGCGCGAGCAACTCAAATGGTTTGATAATAAAATTCTGTTCGGCAAAAAAATCTTAGTGACGCGGGCACGTGCTCAAGCGTCGAAACTTTCAAGCGCGTTAAAAAATCTTGGTGCGCAAATCGTCGAATGCCCGACAATAAAAATTGTTGCGCCTTCCGATAATTTTTTAGCGGTGGACGCGGCTATTAAAAATCTGCGCGGCTTCGATTGGATAATTTTCACCAGTGCAAATGGCGTGGAGAAATTTTTTGAGCGGCTAAAAGTTCACGGACTTGACGCACGCGCTTTAAATAAAGTTGCGGCAATCGGCTCGGCGACGGCTCAAAAACTTTTCGACTGCGGGATAATTGCGGACGTCGTGCCGAAAGATTTTGTCGCGGAAAGTTTAGCCGAGTCACTGAAAGATTTCGTTGCTGATAAAAGAATTTTGCTTGCAAGGGCTGAAGTTGCCCGCGACGTTTTGCCCGATATGCTGAAAACTTTTGGCGCAAATGTCACTATCGCGCCCATTTATAAAACTATTCCCGAAATGCCCGCGCAGATTGATTTCGATACGATTGACCTAATCACTTTCACTAGTTCTTCGACGGTTGAAAATTTCGTTGCTGCTTATGGTGTTCCGAAAATTCCTGCCGCCGCAATAGGTCCGATTACCGCGCAGACGTTGAAAAATTTCGGCGTAATGCCCGCCGTTGTCGCGGAAGAATTTACGATTAACGGCTTAGTTAAGGCGATTGAAAATTATTATGGACGATAAAAATTTAAACGACGACAAGCCGATTAAAATCACCGACGCCGCGCACCATAAAGTTTTCCGCAGTAAAAAATTCATCGACAGCGAAACGCAAGCCCAAGAGGATAAACAAAAATCGGCGACGCCTCAGCCCGAACTCAAAAGGAAACTTTCGCACGCTGAATCAAGCGGCATAGCAATTTCAGCGGTCATGCTCATCTATAGCCTAAGAGAAGGAGACAAGCCGCTTTTTTTCCTGTCGACCGCGCTACTAATATTTTTATTACGCCCGCTAATCGGTGCGCTTTTCGGCAAAAATAATCAAGCCGTCCAAAATGCTTTGCACAGTTTCAGCGTCGTGTTGTTTATCGGGGCGTTGCTATTTCTTTTCCTTTGAATTCGTGCTATAATCTGCGCGGTTTGAATATTTAGGAGAGGTGAGACAGTGGAAGAATTGAACTTTGGACAGGGGAAAATTATACCCGTCAATCTCGAACACGAGATGAAATTTTCTTACATAGATTACGCAATGTCGGTAATCGTTTCGCGAGCACTTCCCGACGTTCGCGACGGCTTAAAACCCGTGCACCGCAGAATTTTATACGCTATGCAGGAAGCCGGAATGACAAGCTCCAAACCCTATAAAAAATCGGCGCGTATAGTCGGTGAGGTTTTGGGTAAATATCATCCGCACGGCGACAGCTCTGTTTATGATGCGATTGTCCGTATGGCGCAGGATTTTTCTATGCGCTATCTTTTAGCCGACGGGCACGGCAACTTTGGCTCCGTCGACGGCGACCCCGCCGCCGCTATGCGTTATACCGAAGTGCGCATGTCGAAAATTTCCGAGCTGATGTTGCAGGACATTGACAAGGAAACTGTCGACTTTGTCCCCAACTACGATGAATCGCTGAAAGAACCGTCCGTTTTGCCTGCGAAATTTCCCCAACTCCTAGTCAATGGCACGTCAGGTATCGCGGTCGCTATGGCTACTAACATTCCTCCGCATAATATCGGCGAAGTTATCGACGCGACGCTTTATCTTATCGACAATCCGAACGCTGCAACCGATGAGCTAATTAGAATTGTTCACGGTCCCGACTTCCCGACAGCCGGCTTGATTATCGGCAGGGAAGGAATTCTGGACGCCTACCGCACCGGACGCGGCACGATTAAAATGCGCGCTCGCACGTCCATTGAAAAAATTCCAAACGGCAAGTCGCGTATCGTCGTTACCGAACTTCCCTATCAAGTCAACAAGGCGCGGCTTATCGAAAAAATTGCCGACCTTGTCCGCGATAAAACTATCGAAGGCATAACCGACTTGCGCGACGAATCAGACCGCGAAGGCATGCGCATTGCTATCGACTTGCGCCGCGACGCCACTCCGCAAATTATCTTGAATCAGCTTTTCAAACATACGCAGTTGCAAGATACTTTCGGCGTCATAATGCTTGCGCTAGTCGACGGCAAGCCCCAAGTCCTCAATCTTAAAGAAATTCTTAGCTACTACATAAAGCACCAAGAAGAAGTTATCACGCGGCGCACGAAATTTGATTTAGCTAAGGCGAAAGCTCGCGCCCACATTTTAGAGGGCTTAACGACAGCTGTTAAAAATCTCGACAGCATTATTAAAATCGTCCGCGAAAGTTCTGCCGTTGCCGATGCTAAATCTAAGCTTATTGGAACTTTCCAATTCAGCGACGCGCAAGCACAAGCGATTTTAGATTTGCGCCTGCAAAAGCTCACCGGACTTGAGCGCGATAAAATCGAAAGCGAATATAAATCCGTGCTCGCCGCGATTAAAAACTTTGAAGAAATTCTCGCCGACGAAAATTTGATTCTGCAGATTATCAAAGAAGAATTGACTGCTGTTAAGGAAAAGTTCAATGACAAACGCCGAACAGAAATTGTTGCCGAAGAATTGACCGCCTTTGAAGCGGAAGATTTAATCGACGACGACGACATTGTTATCACGCTCACGCACGGCGGCTACGTTAAACGTATCGACCTTACCGCTTACAAGAAACAAAAGCGCGGCGGCATTGGCGTTACTGGCATGGCGACTAAGGAAGAAGATTTCGTCGAACATATTTTGATTACCACAACACACCACACCATTTTATTTTTCACAAACAAGGGCAAAGTCTTTCACCTTAAAGCTTATCAAATTGCCGAATCTGGACGCGCCGCAAAGGGAATTCATATCAGCAACCTTTTGCAAATTGAATCGGGCGAAAAAATTACTGCGCTAATCAAAGTTCGCGATTTCGACCCGACGCGCTATCTTTTCATGGCGACTAAGAAAGGTATCGTCAAGAAAACGCAACTGTCAGAATTTAGCTCAATGATGAAACGCGGCATGTTGGCGATTATCCTTGATAAGGACGATGAATTAATTGGCGTGAAATTCACGGAGGGCGAACAGTATATTATTCTCGGAACTGCGCGGGGTATGGCGATTTCCTTTGCCGAAGAAGAAGTTCGCTCAATGGGCAGAAATGCTCGCGGCGTTCGTGGTATCAAGCTAAAAAGAGGCGACCGCGTCATTGGTATGGACAAACTTAAAAGCGGCGCGGAAGTTTTGACCGTAAGCGAGGAAGGCATTGGCAAGCGCACGCCCACTGAAGAATATCGTCCGCAAGGGCGCGGCGGCATTGGCGTTATCAATATGAAAGTCACGGAGAAAACCGGCGAAGTTGTCGGAATTAAAGTTGTAACGCCAGACCAGGAACTTTTCCTGATAACTACGGAAGGTTTCGTGATTCGCACGAGCATTGCTGAAATTAGTTCGTTCAGCCGCAATACTCAAGGCGTTATGCTCATGAAAACAAAAGATGATGACCGCGTTGCGTCGCTGGCAACTGTCACCCTTAAAAACGATTAATAATATTTTTATAACAGTGAAATAGAAAGCCCCTCTTGTAGGGGTAAATTTTTAAGGAGTAATAACGAGGTGACGAAATGAAATTTGATTACCATATGCATTTTGAATACGGCGATTATGACGCGGCTTGGGTGGAAGGATTTTTTACGGCGGCGAAAAGTCATGAGCTTGACGAAATAGGAATCAGCGAACATACGCACACTTTCCCGGAGTTTGAAAAGTTTTATTACGACGATTTAATTTTGAATGATTCGTTAGTCGGAGAGTTTCAAAAAGTTTGGCTCAAGACGAATAAGTTTAAGCACACGCTGAAGGATTATTTTGACTTCATGGGGCAACTTAAACAGAATCACGCGATTAAGATTGGAATTGAGGTTTGCAACTTTCGCGACCAAGATTCAGTCAAAAAAATTCTCGATGCATGGGATTTTGATTATCGAATTGGCTCGGTGCATTTCCTTTGGGGTTGGGGCTACGACGCCGCAAAACTTATCGACGAATGGAAAAATCACAATCTGCGCGACATTTACGAGGAATACGCCGCGCAGGTCGAATTCCTTGCCCAGAGCGGCAACTATGACATTTTGGGGCACCCGTTCAATATTCGGTTGTTTAATTTCTTCCCCGACTTCGACGCGACAAATTATCTTGAGCGAGTCGCCGCCGCCCTTCAAAAGGCTGATATGGTCGTCGACGTGAATACCGGCACGCTTTACCGCTACCCCGTCAAAGAAATTTCGCCCTATGCCGATTTCATGAAGATTGCCGCCGCTTACGATTTGCCGATTGTTATAACTAGCGACGCACACCAGCCAGAAGATTGCGGAAGATTTTACGAAGAGGCTATCATTTACGTTAAGAACTTCGGCTATAAAAAAATTGCGCACTTCGATAAAAGACGCCGTGAACTTGTCGACTTGATTTAGAAACTTTGTTATAATCGCCCTAAAAAGGAGGCGCACATTTATGAGACAAGTAGGGATATTCGGCAAGCGCAAGAGCGGGAAATCTGCATTGATGTACGCGCTGACGAAACATAAAATCAAAGCGACATTCAAAGCAATGGAAATCGGGTCGGTGACAAAAGTTATGTTGGTCGACACGGTCGGAGTTGACGTTGAAGACGATTCAACTGCAGAACAATCCGCACAAAGCGTCGAAGTCTCGCTAATGTTAATCACAGATGATTCATTTGAATTGGAGCTGGGCTGGATAAGCAAACTAAAAAAAAGCGGCTCATCGGTTATTGTGGTGATAAGTCAAGCGGATAAATTCCCCGACGGCGGCAAGGCTCTGGCGGCGGCAGTCAAAGAAGTTTCTGGACTTAATCCATTGTGCGTAAGTGCGCAGACCGGCGCAGGCATTGAAGAATTGGATACAGAAATAAATCGGCTTCTAGGGAGTAGGGATTATATATGAAAAAAATTTTTGCTTTGCTGATTTCGCTGATGATTTTCCTTCCGCTTGAAAACTGCGCGGCGGTCGATTGGTTCTGGCTTGATTCAAACGATAAATACAGCAAATATTTCGACCCAGATTCCGTGACGGTTAAAAAGAAAGTTGTAACTAGCGACGGCAGGGAAATTGCCATTGAGATTGAGGCGTGGACTAAAACAACTTATTCCTACAGCGGCGCGGCGGAGACGATTAAAAATTACGATATAGCGAACATTCTGCCCGACCCGAAAAATTTAGCGTACAGTTTAGCGTTGCTTAGGATTAATCCGCAAAATCGCACGCTCCAATATGTCCGCGAAGATTTTTATAACGATAAAGACCAAGTTGTTTGGTCTAAGGAAGAAGGGCGCGTCAAGGAAATAAATACGCGCTCATTCGACGAAGAATTTTATTGCGCGATTGTCGACGAAGTTTTTCAAATGGGCGAACGCGACCGCAAACGCGCCCCGACTGAGGAACGTTGGATAGATTTATGGAGTTACACGGACGGTTCCGGCAAAACGACTACGCTTAGTGCCGATACGACGACAATGCGGCTTAAAGGTTCCAATTTAATTTTATGGGAGTGGCAAGTTACCAAAGATTCAAGCGGGAAGACGGCAGAAATTAGATTCATGAAAAAGGCAGTCAACTTAACGCAGGGCACAGAAGTTATTAAGGACGGGCAAATTTGGACGCCTAACAATTCGTGGCAGGAACTTAAGGACGAATACGACGGGGCTTATCGCATGATTGCAAGCGACGAGCCGGATTATAAAGGCTTGGTGCGGCTTCGTGCCTATGTAAAAAATAATGCGCGGTGGGTCAGCCGCTATTCGCTGGACTAAGGAGGGAATAACTTTGCCGATAAAAATACCGAACAATTTGCCCGCAACGCATATCCTTGAAGGCGAAAATATTTTTGTCATGGACGCCGACCGCGCTTACTCGCAGGATATTCGCCCGTTGAAAATTTTAATCCTAAATCTTATGCCGATAAAATCCGTGACGGAGACGCAACTTCTGCGCCTGCTGGGCAATACGCCGTTGCAAGTCGAAGTTGATTTCATTTACACGCGAACTTATACGCCAACTCACACGTCGAAAGATTATTTAACCGAATTTTACGGGACGTTTGACGACGTTAAAAATAAAAATTACGACGGCTTTATAATGACGGGCGCACCGGTTGAGCTTGTGGACTTTGAAGACGTTACTTATTGGCAAGAAGTTGTTGAGATTATGGAGTGGAGCAAGTCTCATGCGTGGTCGTCGTTCTATATTTGCTGGGGAGCGCAGGCGGGACTTTATCATTTCTACGGCGTGCCGAAATACACTTTGACGGAAAAAATTTCGGGCGTCTATCCGCACAAACTCTGCGTCAAGCATGAAAAACTTATGCGCGGCTTTGACGATGAATTTTTTGTTCCGCATTCAAGATACACTGAAATTAGGCGCGAGGACGTTGAAAAAAAACCTGCACTTACGATTTTAGCTGAATCCGACGAGGCGGGCGTTTATGCCGTTGCCGATTTGAACAAGCGATTATTTTTTATCACGGGGCACGCCGAATACGACCCGAACACTTTGCAGAACGAATACGAACGCGACACCCGCGCAGGTATCAATCCGCACGTCCCGAAAAATTATTTTCCAAATGACGACCCGACCAAAGAACCTATCGTTAAGTGGCGGTCGGTAGCTCACTTGCTTTTTGCTAACTGGTTAAACTATTATGTCTATCAAGAAACGCCCTACGAGCTAGAGTCGATAAGCAGTAAAAATTTTTTCTGAACAGCTGAGGAGGCTTTTTATAATTGGACATAGTGCCCATATTACTGCAAATGTTTCTAGTCGCGTTCTTGATAGCCATGAACGGCTTTTTCGTCGCGGCTGAATTTTGTTGCGTGAAAATCCGCCCGTCGCGATTAGAAACGCTGATTCAAGAGGGCAACACGCGCGCTAAATACGCAAAAAAATTAGTCGACGAACTCGACGAAGCATTATCAGTCACGCAACTGGGAATAACTTTAGCGTCGCTGGGCTTAGGTTGGGTCGGCGAACCGTTCGTAGCGAAATTGATTGCACCGGCAATTCATGCCTTAGGCGTCGGCGAAACTTTAGGTCATACAATTTCATTTGTGCTGGCGTTTTCGCTGATAACTTCCCTGCACATAATCTTAGGCGAACTCACGCCAAAATCTATGGCGATTGCCGCCGCCGAAAAAATTTTACTCAATATCGCGATACCCATGCTGATTTTCTGGAAGATAATGTATCCTTTCGTTTGGCTCCTAAACAAGACGGCAAGTTTTGTAAGTCATCATTTAGGCTTGTCCGTTTCTGAAAGCGAAGTCGCGCACAATCCCGAAGAAATTCGCCTGCTCATGAAGGAGAGCCGCAAACAAGGACTCGTTGACGACACGGAAGTTGATTTTGTCGATAATGTCTTTGACTTCACCGAGCGCAACGTCCGCGAAATTATGGTGCCGCGCTTGGATATGGTTTGTCTTTATCTTGATAAAAGTTACGAAGAAAATCTCGCGACGATTTTGGAAGAGGAAATGACGCGCTATCCTTTGTGCCTAGAAGATAAAGACCACATTGTCGGATTTTTGCACATAAAGGATTTGACAAGGGTAATGTTACAGGGCAAAAAAAAGCCGAGTCTCAAAAAGTTGGCTCGGAAAGTTTTTTTTGTGCCCGAAAGTATGGACGTCAGCGTCCTGCTAAAAACCATGCAAACTAATCGTTCGCAACTGGCAATCGTCGTTGACGAATACGGCGGGACGGCGGGCATGGTTACTATTGAAGACATTATCGAAGAAATTGTTGGCGATATTCAAGACGAATTCGACGAGGAACGCCCCGACGCCGAAAAGCGCGACGAAAATCTTTATTCGATTGATGCTAAAATGCTTTTGGAAGAATTGGAAGACGAGTTCAGCATATCGATTGAAGATGAGGACGTTGACAGCGTCGGCGGCTGGCTAAATGATAAATTGGGCGGCGAGCCGAAAGTTGGTCAATCCGCCGCTTACGAAGGCAATACTTTTTACGTCGAAGAAGTCGAAGGCTTGCGCATTACCCGCATTTTAATTCGCCTTGCCACGCCCAAAAAGCTTGACGATTAATCAGGAGGAATCTAAATGAACGAGAACGATTATTTCACTTTCAATTTAATGAGCATGTTCGATAAGCGCATGAAAAAGGCGGTTAAGAAAGCCAAAAAGCGCGGGAAAATTTCTGCGGCTGAAGCAAAAGAACTAGAGCAAATGAATTTCGCGGATATATCGTCAATGATGGCACTTGCGCTAGGCGAAGTGGATATGGCGCGGAATTTTCAAAAGTTCGGCACGGTAAAAGTTCCAGATGAACAACTCGACAAATTAAAGCAAACTCTCGAAAAGAAAACCGACGCCCAATCTTAAACTATTTCTTTTCCTTTCTGCCTTTGGTGATATTCTGCGCAATGTCGATAAATAATTTGCCGTCAAGGTGGTCAAGTTCATGCTGAATGCAACGCGCCAAAAGTCCTTCCGCCTCTAACGTTTTTTTCTTATTAAAGCGGCTGATATATTCGACGCGAATTTTTTGAGCGCGTTCAACGTCCCCGAAAAGGTCAGGGCACGAAAGGCAGCCTTCTTCGCCAACTTCCAAACCTTCGCGATAAGTTATGACAGGGTTAATCAAGTCGTAACGATTTTTTTTATCAACGTCGACAACACAAGCGCGAATTGATTTCCCGACTTGCGGCGCGGCAATTCCAACGCCTTCGCTCGCGTACATAGTTTCCGCCATATCGTCAAGAAAATTCCTAAGGCGTTTATCAATCTTTTCAACCGGTGCGCAAATTTCTTTCAAGACAGGATCGCCCGCCTTCTTTATTTCAAGCAATGCCATAATTCAACCTCCATGAATTTTTTTCTACTAATTCTTTTTGACACTGAAAATTTCCTGCCGAAAAGGACGCTGATAACTTTGCAGAACAAAATAATTGTCGCGGGCATTGGTCCTGGCAATCCGGATTATATTACGCCCGCCGCGCTGAAGAAAATTTTTGCGGCAAAATTTCTAGTCGGAGGACGCCGCGCTTTGGAAGAATTTTCCACGCCGAATCAAATAACTTGCCCAATAACTCGCGACCTTGACGCGCCGATAAATTTTATTCGCGAAAATATTCTGCGCGGCGAAGTCGTCGTAATGGTCAGCGGCGACCCGGGCTATTATTCAATGCTCGATTTGCTCCGGAAAAATTTTCCGCCAGAAAAAATCGAAGTCATTCCGTCAATCAGCGCAATGCAACTTGCTTTCGCAAAGCTTGCACTTTCTTGGCACGACGCAACGCTTTTAAGTTTTCACGGCAGGCAACCTGCGCGGGTGGCTCTCGAATTTTCGGACGGGAAAATTTTAGGGCTACTAACCGATGCCGAATTTAATTCCGCAACCATATCTGAACTTCTAATGAATTGCGGTTGGGATAAAAATTCTTCCGTGACAATTTGCGCTCGGCTCTCCTATCCCGACGAGAAAATTTTTACAACGACGCTTGCCGACGCCGCACAAAATTTGCCCGTTAAACATTGCATTCTAATCGTCAGATAAATTTTACGAGGTGATTTAAAATGAGGAGTCATAAGCTGTGGGATTTCCTTAGCGACTTGCAAACGAATTACGAATTTGTTGATTTGACGCACCCGCTTGACAATGATAGCCCGTATTGGTCGGGAATTCCGGCAAATTCAGTCGAACTCGGCAAAGTTTGTTTCGATTGGGGCAATCCTATACTTGAATGCTTGATTCAGACGTTCAAATTTCCCGGACAATTCGGAACGCATATTGATTTTCCCGGACACTTTATAAAAAATGCGCCGCTTAGCGAAAGTTACGGCGCGAAAAATATGATTTATCCGTTGTGCGTGATTGACATTAGCGCGAAGGTTGCAAAGGACGTTCGCTACGCGGTTACGGCGGCGGACATTCAAGCCTACGAGAAAATTTATGGCGATATTCCCAACGGGGCATTTGTCGCGCTCTATAGTGATTGGTCTAAGCATTGGCCAGACATGAATAAAATTTCGGGCATAGCCGCTGACGGTAGCGAAAATTTTCCTGGCTGGAGTCTCGACGCGCTCAGATATATTTACGAAGTCCGCAACGCCGCCGCTAATGGTCATGAAACGCTTGACACCGACGCTTCAGCAGAGGCGGCTAAGGCGGGCGATTTAGCTTGCGAACGTTATCTGCTGTCGAAGGGAAAACTTCAAGTCGAAGTTATGACGAACCTTGATAAAGTTGCTCCGGCGGGCGCGTTATTATTTGTTGCGTGGCCGAACATAAAAGGCGCGACGGGTTTACCTGCGCGGCTCGTCGCTATCACCCCGAAAATTTAACGTCACACGTCCAATAAATTTTTCCCCTTGCAAAGTAAAGCCGTCCGATTGATTTTGGCGGCAGAAAAATCTGCAGGGAAGTTGAATCGCTCGCGCAAAACGTTTAAAACTTCGCTAGGCTTAAGACTTCCTTCCGGCGTTATCAGCACCGCAAATTTTATCAATAACTCGTCACCCGCTAGCGATATTGCAACAGGTTCGACGAGATATTTTTTTAGTTCAAGCTCGCGAGTTTTCTTAGGCGTGATTCGCGTAAAATTTATTTGCGGCGTCGCGTTGAAGTTTTTAACGGACAACTGCGCGGCGTCGAAAAGTTTTTTATCGAACGGCAAGCGAACTTCATAGCGCGACAGGTCAACCAGTGACATTACCGGCTTTGACTTGCCGCGCAATTTTTTTAGCCGCAAAATTTCTGCGCCTTTCGGCAGTTGCATATTCAATTTCTTAGCGACGTTAAACGCTTCAACGGGGCGTGTTAATTCAAAGTCGACGTATTCGCAATCGCTCGTTACTCCGACCGCCAATGCCGTCGCGAACGATACTTTTAAATGAGGGTTGAAACCTTCACTCCATGCGGCAGGCAATTTGCTCCTAATCAATGCCCGCATGAAAACATTCATATAATCAAGGTGACTAAGCACGGCAATTTCCGCGCCCTTGCGAATTTGGGCGCGGTATTTAGTTGGAAAGATTAAGAGATTAGGAGATAAGAAGATTTCTTCGGACGGAGAATTTTTTTCTCTGTCGAAGTCGACGACACTAGCTCCTAAATTCATGCAGACGCCGCAACCTGTGCAACTCGTCCGCCGGCAATCACGCGTTGTCTCTCCGACTTGCGATTTTTCCCACTCGGCAAGCAGGAAATTCTTATCGACGCCCGGCGAAGTATGCTCCCAAGATAAAGGCTCCCAAAAATTGCGCTCGCGTCCGCTGTAATAATTTTTATCGACGTTGCAAGCAGCAAATGCATTTTCCCACGCTTCCGGCTTGAATAAATCTGACCAGCCGTCGAACTTCGCACCATTTCTCCACGCCGCCTCGATAACTTTCGCAAGCCGCCTGTCGCCGCGTGCCAATACGCCTTCCAATACGGAAAGTTTCGCGTTGTGATAGTTGTAGGTTATCGCCTTGTTGTTAATCAGTGTTTTCAAAAGTTGTTGCCGCCGCTCGAATTCTTCCTCCGAAATTTGCCCGAACCATTGAAACGGTGTCCACGGCTTCGGCACAAAACATGCAACGCTTATCGTAACCTTAACGCCGCGTTTCAGCTCCACAACTTTTTTTGCTAAGTCGGCTATGCCCGCAATGTCATCATCAGTTTCAGTCGGCAAGCCCATCATGAAATACAGCTTAACATTTCGCCAACCTTTAGCGAAAGCCGCCGCGCAGGCGTTAAGCAAATTTTCTTCCGTGACATTTTTATTAATCACGTCGCGCAGTCGTTGCGTTCCGGCTTCCGGCGCGAAGGTCAAGCCGCTCTTGCGCACGCTCTGAACTTTTTCGGCAAGCTCAATCGAAAAACTATCAATACGCAAGCTCGGCAACGAAAAGCTGACTTTCTCATTGCGGAAGTCGCTTTGCAAATCGTCAATCAACCGATTCAAGCAAGAATAATCCGCACTGCTTAGCGACGTTAAAGAAATTTCGTCCCAGCCGCTTGCGTCAATCAAACGCCGCGCCATTTTCCGTAAAGTTTCTTCGTTGCGCTCGCGTACGGGGCGATAAGTCATGCCCGCTTGACAAAATCGGCAACCGCGACTGCAACCCCTGAACAGCTCCAACATTGCTCTATCATGAACGATTTCCATAAACGGCACGACCGGATTTTCAACTGACGGCGTTGCGTCAAAATTTTTCACGACGCGCTTTAAAACTTTCGGCGGCGCATTATCTAGAACTTTCAAGCCCAAAAATTTTTCGCCACTATAAAGCGGCTCGTAAAAGCTCGGCACGTAAATTCCTTTGACGCCCAAAAGATTTTTCAAGAAGCCACGACGCCCGCCAACTTTCCCCGCAACTTTCCAAGCAGTGAATGCCTCGATAACTTCGCCGAAAACTTCTTCCGCCTCGCCCACGATAAAGAAATCAAAAAAATCCACGACCGGCTCGACATTGTAAACGCAAGGACCGCCGCCAATTATAAACGGCTCGTCGTCTGCGCGGTCGCTCGCATACAAAGAAATTTTCGCAAGGTCAAGCATGTTTAGGACGTTGCTATAAATCATCTCGTACTGCAAAGAGAATCCTAGAAAGTCGAAGTCGCGAACATTTTTTTTAGACTCAAGCGCGAACAACGGAATATTTTCTTCGCGCATAAATTTTTCAGCGTCAATCCAGGGCGCGTAAACTCGCTCGCATAAAGTATCGTCGCGGCGATTTAAAATCGAATATAAAATCGCTAAGCCCAAATTCGACATGCCCACTTCGTAAACATCAGGCAACGCCAAAACTATTCGGCAAGCCGTCTCGTCAAAATTTTTCACGACGCTATTAAATTCACCGCCCGTATATCGCGCAGGCTTGGAAAGCAATGTGGAATTAGGAATTAGGAATTTGAAATTATTTTTCATTGTTATCACCACAGGAATTTTTGTCTATGCATATTGATATTAAGCAGAATTGCTATCGCTAAAATGTTCGTCGTCAACGAGCTGATTCCGTAGCTCATAAGCGGCAAGGGAATTCCCGTCACCGGCATTATTCCTGTCGTCATTCCCACATTAACCAGTACATGAAACGCTAACATTGACGTTATCCCGACCGCTAACAACCGCCCGAAAACGTCTGCGGCGTCTCTGGCTATCATTATTCCGCGCCATAAAACTATCAGATATAACAGCAACAATACGACCGCACCGACAAAGCCCAGCTCCTCGCCGACCACCGCGAAAATAAAATCTGTGTGATTTTCCGGCAAAAAGTTCAGCTGACTTTGCGTCCCTTCAAATAGCCCTTTGCCGAAAAGCATTCCGGAGCCGATTGCGATTTTCGATTGAATTATATGATAGCCACTTCCGAGCGGGTCAACATTTGGGTCTAGGAAAACCATTATTCGCATTTTCTGATAATCTTTCATGAAGTGCCATAGCACCGGGAATGCCGCCACGCCCAACACAATTATAAATGTAAAAATTCGCCAGGACATTCCGCACGCTATCACCATTCCGAAAAATATTGCCATAAATACTAGCGACGTGCCTAAGTCAGGTTGCTTTAAAACTAGCAAGAACGGCAAGCCGATATAGCCCGCGATTGGTATTAAGTCTTGAATCGTGTTTAATCGCCCCATGCGCTCTTCCAAAATTGCCGCCATGCAAATTATCATTATCAGCTTTGAAAACTCCGACGGCTGAAGGCTTATTGGTCCGATTTGAATCCAACGTTGCGCACCTAATGCCGCGTGTCCAAATATCATAACCGCCAAAAGCATTATCAAGTTGAAAATGTAAAGTCCGCGTCCGTACTGCTGAAGCCCGCGATAATCGAAGTTCATAAATAGAAATGCGAGCACCGCATTGACGAGCGCGAATATCCCTTGACGCTGGACAAACCAAAATCGCTCTTCGCCAGGCGTGTTGATATGCGTCGCGCTTGAAATCGTCACAAGTCCAAATATAACAATCGCCGTCGCCGATAATAACAACATAAAATCTATTCGGCGGAGCAAGCGTTTACTTTCCATTGAAAAAATCGCCAAGTACATCACTCCCTAGAAAACCTGCGGAAATGATTCTGCTATCGCGGGAATTTTCCTGCCCGATAAAAAATGAAAACCGCTTAAAAATCAGCGGCTCATGATTTATAATTTGTTTGCTTGATGCTACGGCAAAAGGCGGTTTGAACATAAATCAAAGCCCCCGGAAAGGGGGTGAGATTATGCGCGTGATAAAATTTATTATCCGTGTGACATTGCTTACCGGAGCGATTCTGCTTCTGCTTAGCAAAACAGCCGCCTAAGCTCTTCCACAGCTAAGCGACTGTTCACAGCTTTATCTCTAACTTAATCTTCGTATATACGAGGGGCTAAACCGCCTTCAAGCAATCTTCGCCTTGCAACTTTGCAGGGCATTTTTGTTTACTGCACGCAAATTATAATCGACGAGAAAAAATTTTTCAAGGAGATTTTTTGCAACGCGCAATGATAACTGTTATAATCAACCTGTCAATATAAAATTTTTATGGAGATGATTTTGTTGGCAGAAAATGTATTCGACACATTAACGGAGCGCGGCTTTATAGCGCAGTGCACCGACGAAGCGGAAGTAAAAAAATTGCTCGGCGAAAATAAAGTTACGTTTTATATCGGCTTCGACCCGACCGCTGACAGTTTGCACGCCGGACATTTTATCGCGCTAATGGCAATGGCGCACATGCAACGCGCAGGACATCGCCCGATTTGTTTAGTGGGCGGCGGCACCGGCACTATTGGCGACCCGTCGGGACGTTCGGATTTGCGCAAGGTTATGACGGACGAAGTTATTGAGCACAACTGCGAATGCTTCAAAAAGCAAATGGCGCGTTTTATCGACTTCAGCGACGGAAAAGCTTTAATGGTCAACAACGGCGATTGGCTCCGCAAGCTCGGCTATATTGATATTTTGCGCGAAGTCGGAGCGCATTTCACGGTTAATCGTATGTTGGCGGCGGAATGCTATAAGCAGCGTTGGGAAAAGGGCTTGACGTTCCTTGAATTCAACTACATGGTTATGCAAGCTTACGACTTCTACAAGCTCAATGGCGATTATGATTGCGTTTTGCAAATGGGCGGCGATGACCAATGGTCGAATATAATTGCGGGCGTCGAACTCACGCGGCGCAAGACGGGCAGAGCGGCTTACGGCTTGACGAATAAACTTTTGCTTAAAAGTGACGGCTCGAAAATGGGCAAGACTGCCGGCGGCGCACTTTGGCTCGACGCGGAAAAAGTTTCTCCCTACGATTTCTATCAATACTGGCGCAACGTTGACGATGCGGACGTTAAAACTTGCCTTAGCTTGTTGACGTTTGTTCCTATGGACGAAGTTAATCGCCTTAGCAATTTGAAGGACGCCGCGATTAACGAAGCTAAAAAAGTTTTGGCGTATGAAGTTACAAAACTTGTACACGGCGAGGAGGCGGCAAGGGCTGCTGAAAAATCTGCCTCAGAAATTTTCGCGGGGCAATCTTCCGAGAATATGCCGAGCGTTGAAGTTTCAGACGCTGTCGGAAAAAAATTACTGGACGTTTTAGCAGCCGCAAAAATTATAGAATCAAAGTCAGAAGGGCGTCGACTTATCGCGCAGAGCGGCTTGACGCTTAACGATGAAAAAATTTCCGACGTTGATTATATTTTGTCGGAAAAAGATTTCCCTGCGGTAATTCGCAAGGGCAAAAAGAAATTCTACAGGATTCACAATGACTGAGCAACGTGACGTTGCATCCAGTTAGCGCGCCGTGCTATTCAAAATTTTTAGCGTAAACGCCGCGCTTGAGCTTTAGAAAAATTTTTAAGGAATTACAATGACTGAACTTGATTTTGCTAAAAAGATTAATGAGGCAGGCGGCGCGGCTTATCTTGTCGGCGGGGCGGTTCGCGATAAATTTCGCTCCGTCGTAGCGCACGACAAAGACTATTGCGTCACGGGGCTTGACGCGAAAACTTTTAATCAACTATTCCCCAACGCCGCAAAGTTCGGAAAATCTTTTCCTGTCTATTCGATTGAGATTGACGACGCCTTTTGCGAAGTCGCTTTTGCCCGTACGGAGAAAAAAATTGGTGCGGGTTATCGTGGCTTTGAAATTTCATTTTCGCCGGATGTGACGATTGAGCAAGATTTATACCGGCGCGACACGACGATTAACGCAATGGCGATTGAAATTCTCAGCGGTGAATTGATTGACCCTTTCGGCGGGCGCGAAGACGTTATCAATAAAAAAATTCGCGCCGTTTCTGAACATTTCGTTGACGACCCAGTCAGAGCATTGCGAGCGGCTAGGCAAGCGGCACAATTCAATTTTGAAATCTGCGAGGAGACTGTCGAAGCAATGCGGCTTTGTCGTGATGAACTTGCGCACGAGCCGTCAGAAAGAATTTTCGACGAACTGCAAACCGCCCTTAAAACCGATAAGCCGTCAATTTTCTTTCGGAGTTTAGAGCGGGCTGATTTATTGGAAGTAACTTTTCCGGAGATTGCTCAACTGCGCGGGAAAATTCAGCCGACTCATTTTCACCCCGAAGGCGACGCCTATGAACATACTTTGCAGATTGTTGACGACGTGGCGAAAATAAATCCCAAGCCGATTGTCCGATTTGCGGCACTCATGCACGACATAGGCAAAGGCACGACGCCTCCCGAAAAACTTCCGCACCACTATAAACACGAACAGCGCGGGCTTGAAGTCCTAGAGAAAATGAATCAGCGCATGACTTTGCCGAACGAATGGAAAAAAATTGCGGCGTTCGTCATTCGCGAACACATGCGAGCGGCGCGCCTTGAAAAGCCCGGAAAAATTGTCGACCTGCTGTTGAGGATTTACGGCTTAAAAATCAGCGTCAAAGATTTTTGCGACATAATCCGTATTGACAATCACGGCTTGCCGTTTTACCTTGAACACGCGAAGGAAATTATTGACGAGCTTTTGAAAATCGGCGGAAAGGACGCGCCGCCAGAACTTACAGGAAAAAATATCGGCAAGTGGATTTTCGATGAGAGAATCCGCCGCTTTGTTGAACTTTATGCAAAGGAGACTTGAGCTTATGACTAAACAAAAAATCTACACCCCCCCCAACTCAATTTATCCAGCGGTCTCGGTCGTCATTCCTATGTACAACGCGGAAAAATATATCGGCGATTGTCTCGAAAGTATTCTCGCGCAGACGTTTAAAAATTTTGAAGTGATTGTGGTTGATGACTGTTCCATTGATAAAAGTTGCGCCATTGTCGAAAACTACGCTAAAAAATTTGACGGGCGGTTAAAGCTTGTGCATACGCGAAAAAATTCCGGCAGTGCTACCGAGCCTAGAAATTTAGGTATAGCTTATTCTCGCGGCGAATATCTTTATTTCATGGATAACGACGATGTAATTATGACAACGGGCTTAGAGGAACTTTACACGCTTGCTAAGGAATATAACGTTGATGTCGTTCAGTGCGAAAAAAACTACGGTGCAACCACAGAAACTATACACGACTTTGAACGGATAAAGAAAACTAAACCTTCCACTTATCCTTCGGGCGACAAAATTTTCATAACAAAGCCGACCTTGCTTGACGAAGATTTAGCGAAACGCGCCGCTGATTTCGCTAGGAAGTGGCTAACGTGGAGTATATGGCTCCAGCTGATTCGCCGCGATTTTGTTGTTAAAAATCAACTTCGCTTTGTCGGCGTCGCTCTGGACGATATGCTTTTTACAATTTGCGAAATTTGTTCTGCCGAAAGGTATCTTGTTGTCCCGAACGTCATTTATGTTCATCGCGGTCGTCCTGATTCTCTCCTCTGGCAAGATAACGACAAAGCTGAGAAGTTTTTGCTCTCTCGAATAACAATGCTTAAAGAAGGTATCGACTATCTGGACAAATATTTAGACGACCGCCAAGCTTTTTCAAACCGTCCTGATTTGAAATACGCTATGTTTAACATGTTGATTCAAGATATTTTCGGTCATCTTCTTAGTGTGTACACAAAAATTCCTCCGTTCGCTCTTGATGAACTTTTGCGAAAAGAATTAGGCGAAGGCGATAATATTGCACTAAATAGTTTTATTTTCAGCATGGCAAATATTTATTTTCTGCAGGCTTTTCAACTTCGACAATTTGCCGCGCAGGCTCAAGCTCGAATTGCTGAATTGGAAAACGAACTAAAAAGAAAGGATTGATATAATGGAAGCAGTAATTTTGCCGTATAAGGGCAAGGAGCCGAAAATCGCTAAGGACGTATTCTTGGCTCCGAGCGCGTCGGTTGTAGGAGATGTAGAAATTGGCGCGGGTTCTAGCATATGGTTTGGCGTGACGGTTCGCGGCGACTTTCAGCCCGTGAGAATCGGCAACTACACCAACATTCAAGACAACTGCACGGTTCACGTCATGGGCGACACGCCGACCGAAATTGGCAACTATGTTACCGTCGGGCACAACGCGATTATTCATTGCCGTTCAATCGGCGACGATTGCCTTATCGGTATGGGTTCAATAATTTTGGGCTACTCCGAAATTGGCAACAACTGCATTATCGGCGCGGGAACCGTTATCACGCAGTACAAAAAAATTCCGAACAATTCGCTTGTCTTCGGCAATCCCGCTAAGATTATGCGTGCCCTTCGCGATGATGAAATTGTCGCGCTTAGGACTTCTGCAATGCACTACTACGAATGCGCAAAAGAATACGTCGTGCATTTGGGCTTGACGGCGTGGAAGGATTGAAAAATTTTGACTAACAAATATAAATCGGTGAGCCGCGTGCTTGCCGATTTTTTGCAACGTGACGTTGCATCCAGTTGACGCGCTTAACCGCCCGACTTATCGGACATTGTTGCCGCGTTCGTACGCTCCGTTGCACTTCGCTAGTTTCATAATTTTTGGGTGGTGAGTTATATTGAAGAAAGAATTTTTATCGGCAATCGTTGCGGCAAGCTTATTGCTCGGCGGTTGCAATGAAGAAGTAACAGTTCAAAAGCCTCCTGTCGTCAAAGTCAAGCGAATTGAATCTTCCAACGCCGCGCAGGAAGAAAAATTTTCGGGCATCGTGCGCGGTCGCTACGAAACTAATTTAGCTTTCCAGGTCGGCGGCAAAATAATTTCTCGCGACGTGCAAGCCGGCTCGCTCGTCCGCGCAGGCGAAGTTTTAATGACGATTGACCCAAAAGATATTGCCGAACAATCGCGCAGTTCCGACGCGCAAGTTGTCGCGGCTCGCGCCCAACTCGAACTCGCCAGAAATAATCTTGAACGCTATACAGAACTTTTTAAATCGGAGGCGATTGCCGCCGTTGTCCTCGACCAGTATAAAACGCAATACGACGCCGCGCAGGCAAATTATAACGCTGCGCTTGCGCAAGCCCAACAAAGTCAAAACGCGCTCGATTATACAACGCTAACCGCTAATGCCGACGGAGTTATTTCGGAGATTGGCGCGGAAGTCGGACAAGTCGTCGCGGCGGGACAAACTGTCTTAAAGCTCGTCCAGACTAATGAATTTGAAGTCGCCGTAAACATTCCCGAAAATAAAATTTCCGCCGTGCAAATCGGGCAGCGCGTCACGGTGGATTTTTGGGCAACTAAAGATATTGTCGAAGGAACTGTACGCGAAATTTCTCCAATGGCGGATTCAGCGTCGCGGACGTTTATTGTTAAAATTTCTCTTCCCGAAGTCCGAAATATTCAGCTGGGCATGACGGCTAATGTTTCAATGCTCGGCGAAATTTCTACGCAAGCAATTATCCTGCCGCTTAGCGCGATTTATCAGACCGGCAACGATGCGCAAGTTTGGCTCGTCAATGATGGAAAAGTTTCGCTGAAAAAAATCGAAGTCACTGCCTTTGATGATAACAACGTTCAAGTGCGCGGATTAAGTGCTGGTGATATTGTCGTCGTTGCGGGCATCCAAAAGTTGCGCGACGGGCAAGAAGTTAGGACAGGTGATTGACTTGCGAAACTTAACGGAGCTATCACTTAAAAATAAAAGCCTCGTCTGGTATTTTATTATCGTGGCGTTTATCGGCGGAATTTTTTCCTACTTCTCGCTTGGGCGCATGGAAGACCCAAAATTTGTCGTCCGTCAAATGATTGTCGCGGCATATTGGTCGGGCGCGACCGCTTACGAAATGCAGGAGCAAGTTACCGATAAGCTAGAAAAGAAATTGCAGGATATTCCTCACATAGATAATTTGCGGAGCGAAACCCGCGCCGGCTCGACTGTGATTTATATCGAACTCGACGACGAAATTTCTACCGAACAAATTCGCCCAACGTGGCGCGACGTGCGCAATTATTGCAACGATATAAAAGGCGATTTGCCCGCAGGCGTCATAGGACCTTTTTTCAATGATACTTACGATGAAGTTTTCGGCTCGGTTTACGCGCTGACCGGCGACGGCTTTTCCTATGAAGAACTTCGCCAACACGCGGAAAATATTCGCCGCTTGCTTTTGGGTGTCGACGACGTTAAAAAAATTGAACTTGTCGGGGTGCAGTCTGAAATTGTTTACGTCGAAATTGAGCGAACGAAACTTTCTGAACTGGGCATAAGCCCGCAAGTTATTTCCAATACGCTCGCCGCGCAGAACGCTATGACGCCCGCCGGTATGATTGAAACTTCTTCCGATAATGTTTATCTACGCGTGACTGGGATTTTTAACGCTGTTGACGAAATAAAAACTTTGCCAATAAACGCGAACGGCAAAATTTTCCGACTTGGCGACATTGCCAAAGTTGAAAGGAAATTCGCTGACCCGCCCGAACCGAAAATGTTTTTCAACGGCAAGCCAGCTATTGGAATTGCGGTATCAATGGAAGACGGCGGAAATATTTTAAGGCTCGGCGAAGCCCTCGACAAAATGGAGGCGCAGATACAAGCGGAATTGCCGCTGGGCTTAGAACTTCAGCAGGTATCCGACCAACCGGAAGTCGTCAGAGAATCAATCGGGGAATTCGTCGAAACTTTGATTCTGGCAATCGTAATCGTTTTGGGTGTGAGCTTCGCAAGTTTAGGAATGCGAACGGGCTTAGTTGTCGCGGGGTGCATACCGCTTGTACTTGCGGGGACGTTCTGTTTTATGTACGCGCTGGGCATTGACTTGCACAAAGTTTCATTAGGCTCGCTGATAATCGCGCTGGGGCTTTTGGTTGACGACGCGATAATTGCAGTGGAAATGATGAGCGTGCAACTTGAGCGCGGGCTATCGCGATTCGATGCGGCGTGTCATGCGTTCAACGTGACGGCTAAGCCAATGTTGACGGGCACGCTGATAACCTGTGCGGGATTTATACCGGTTGCGTTCGCCAAAGGCATTGCAAGCGAATTTTGCCGCGACATGTTCTGGGTAGTATCAATCGCGCTGATTTTATCTTGGGTAGTGTCGGTAATGGTCGCTCCGCTTTTCGGAACGTACATAATCAAAGTCGAGAAAAAATCGGAGAACGAACTTTACGACAGCCGCTTTTATAGACTTTTCCGGCGTGTGCTTGAAATTTTCTTGCGGAATAAAATTCTGGTATTATCAGGAACAATCTTTGCATTTGCGGCGACGTTATTTGCGTCGGAATTCGTTCAGCAAGAATTTTTCCCGCCGTCGATACGTCCAGAAATTTTGATAGAATTCAAGTTGCCGGAAGGTTCATCAATGGCGGCGACGCAAGCCGAAGCGGATAAATTTGCGAAGTTCTTAGACAGCGAACGCGCTGGTATTAAAAATTATGCTTACTACGTCGGGAAGGATACGCCGCGCTTTGTCTTAACTGTCGCGCCGAAAACTGACGCTGATAATATGGCTAAATTCGTCGTGACGGCGGCAAGCGAAGATTCTCGCGACGCGCTAATAAAAAAGATTCGCCGCGAACTTGAAGAAAAATTTCCGCTTGTCCAAGTCAATATCCAACTGATTCAGACGGGACCGCCCGCCGATTATCCGATTATGATTCGCGTTTCAGGTACCGACGTTGAAAAAGTTCAATCGCTCGCCGCGCAGGTCGCCGACCGTATCGCGCAAAATTCAAACGTCACGGATATTAATTTCAACTGGAATCAGAAATCTAAAATCGTGCGCATTGACCTCGACCAGGATAAAATTCGTGCGCTGGGCGTTTCAAGTCAAGCGGTTAAGTCGACACTTTACACCGAGATAACCGGCGCAAAGGCGTCGGAATTCTACACGGGCGACAGGACGATTGACATTGATTTAAGGCTTGCGGCGGCGGATAGAAATAATCTTGCTGCACTGAAAACTTTGCCGATATATTTAGGCGCGGCGGGCTACGTTCCGCTTGAACAGATTGCTAAAATTTCCTACGACGCGGAATACGGCTTGATTCACCGGCGCGATTTAAAGCCGACAATCACTGTGCAAGCAAATATTTTATCCGGCACGGCTAACGACGCGACGAAAAAAGCTTTCGACGCAACGGAAGATTTACGCGAAAATTTACCGCTGGGCTATTCAATCGAACCGGGCGGCGACCTTGAACAAAGCGGCAAGTCAACGGGACATTTACTAGCAATAGTGCCGCTCGTTGTCTTCGTGATAATGACGCTGTTAATGTTCCAACTCAAAGACGCAAAAGCAATGGGCTTGACGCTGTTGACCGCGCCGCTCGGCATAATCGGCGTAATTTTCGCGTTGATAATCTTATCAAAGCCAATGGGATTCGTGGCGCAGTTGGGAGTAATCGCGCTATCGGGCATGATAATTCGCAACTCGGTAATCTTAATCGACCAGATTCAACAACACGTGGCAACAGGCGAAAATCTTCACGACGCGATAATTGATTCAGCAATTTTGCGCTTCCGCCCAATAATGTTGACGGCGGCGGCGGCGATATTGGGCATGTTACCACTAATGGTTAGTATATTCTGGGGACCAATGGCGACGGCGATAGCGGGCGGACTTTTAGTCGCAACAGTCTTAACGCTTTTAGTCCTTCCCGTCATGTACGCGGCAGTTTACCTTAGCCGGAACGATTAATTTTTTGCTAAGCGTGTAACAAAATCGAAACTCCTACGTATAAGGGACAGAAAGAAAAATTCAACCAAATACAAAGGAGAAACGCAAAATGAAAAACGAAATCTTGAAGGAAGAAATCATGAACGACGAGGAATTGAACGCGGTCGCTGGCGGAGCAGGAGTTGGTTCTTGGTTCAAAGCAATAGGCGGAACTTTACTGGGAGTTGGCGCGGCAGTCGCTTCAGTTGCAAATCCTGCGCTGGTAGGCGTGGCAATCGTTTCCTTAGCAAGCGGTGCAAGCGGCATTGTAGAAATTGCAAAAGGTTGATTGTTAGTCAGAAGAAAAGCCCTTCGGCAAAAGTCGGAGGGTTTTTTCGTTGATTGAGCGAAAAATTTTTGCTAAAATTAATAATAGATTTAATGACATGGTTTCAAGGAGATGATTCTATTGAAAAATTTCAGTGTGGCTATAAGTTTCAAGGGCAATCTCGGTTGGGTCGAATACGACGAAGCAGAACGCAAGGTTAAAGTCACTTTGGACGACGACGAAGGCAGAACTCTTGCCGAAAACTTTTTGACGACGTCGCATAAAATTAAAATCCCCCATGAAACGCTTTTGGACTTCACGGAGGAAAATATAAATCCCAATGAAAGCTCGGAAAATTTGAAAATTGTTTTGACGCGGCTTTGGGAGGCGACGGGCGTTCATGTCGATTGGAGCCGCCCCGTTGAGTACGTTAAACTTCATCGGCACTATTGAAAGGAGAATTTTTCATGGCGACCTATAACAGCTGTCCTAAATGCGGGCGCAAAGATTTTGGCGAAATTTTGGAATGCAAGCGTTGCTCTCTGATTTTCTGCCAAAAATGCAAAGGCAAGCGCAATCTGCCCGACGGCACTCAATATTACTGTTGCCCCCGTTGCGGCGCAGAGATTGATGAAGACGAAGACACCGTCCGCGTTATCGCTAAGGAAAAAAGATAAGGAGGTTTTTCAATGCCGAACAATAAGATTTACGCTTTTCTCGGTCCGCACACGTCCGGAAAATCTACAATGGTTTCTCAGCTCGTGTCTATGGGAATTCATTATATCCCGACGATTACTACGCGCGTTTTCGACGACCGATACGCTTACAAGCGCAAACTTTATAAGACCGTCAAGAATAAAGATTACGAAAACGAAAAATATATCGTCAATACGACATATCAAGCGCACTCTTACGGCTTGCGCAAAACTGACGTGCTCGAAGCCTACCAGAAACATAAAATCAGCGTTGCGATTATGCATGACGTGTCGGGGATTAAGCAGCTCACGAAATTTATCAATCAAGACCTCGTAACGATTTTTCTAATGATTGACGATGAAGTTTTTGTTGACCGAATGCTCCGCGCAGGTTGCTCGAATGACGAAATAAGATATTACGTGGAAACCGCCGACGAGACCGGCGAATTTGACCATTGGCGCGACGTTGATTTTGTCGTCAAAAATACTTCGACAGCTCGCGCCGCCCTTGAACAAATTTTAGCGATAATGGGGCTTGTAACTCTCGTGCCGCAAGCCGACTTCGATTTTCTTGTTAAGTAAAATTTTTATCGCATGAAAAATCATTTTGTGTGTTATTTGTCACTTTTAATAGTGACTTTTTCTTTTACTTGTGTTTACCAACAGTCCCAATTTCTAAACTCAATTATTAGAAAACGTTTTATAGCGAAATTGGCAATAATCCCCCCGCAACACGGCGGGATGAATTGCCGTTTGACTTTTTGGAAAGTATTAAATATACTTTAAATTATAGATGACTACCACGTTAAAAAAATGTAACTTTTAAAAGCAAGCGGAGACCTTCGGGCGACTGTTTGTGGGCTATTGGACTAGCCTTTGAGAATAAGGCAATCCTATTCAAAGGAGGAAACTCAAAATGCAAAATTCTCATGAATTCCTCGCTTCTTTAGGCGGCGGGAGGTTCAAAAAGGCAATGTATCTTGACTGCGCGGCGGGCATAAGCGGCAATATGTTTTTAGGCGCATGTCTGCAACTGGGCGTTCCCGAAAAGTATCTGCGTAGCGAACTCGATAAGCTCAACTTGCCGCGTGATTTTGAAATAGAAATTTCTAACGTCAGCAAAAATGGAATCGGCGCGACTTATTTTGATGTTAAACTAATGAAAGGTTTTGAATCGGAAATCTACCGCCCTAATATAAGGCACTTGCACCGCCACGAGCATAATAAAAATCACAGCCACAGAACTTTTTCCGACATTAAAAAGATTATTGAAGCGTCGGAGCTGAATGCGGCGATTAAAACTCGTGCGCTTGCGATTTTTTCTGTGATAGCTCAAGCGGAAGGCAAAGTTCATCAACGCCCAGCTGAAGAAGTTACTTTCCATGAAGTCGGCGCGATTGATTCTATTGTCGATATTGTCGGTTGCGCGATTTGCCTTGATTATCTGGACGTGGCAAAAATTTTCGTCTCGCGAATTAATACAGGTAGCGGCTTTGTTAAATGCGCTCATGGACTTATGCAAGTTCCGGCTCCCGCAACTGCCGAACTTTTGCAGGGCTTTAAGACTTATCATTTCGGCGCGGAAAGGGAATTAACGACCCCGACCGGCGCGGCGATTGTTAAAGCTCTCAGCAAATACAGCGCGGATTTACCCGAAGAATTTTCGTCGGAGAAAATTGGCTACGGCGCGGGCACATGGGATTTAGATATTCCCAACGTCCTTAGAGTTTATTTGGGCGAATTCAACGGACAGACAGAAAAACATTTGGTCAAGCTTGAGGCGAATATTGACGATATGAATCCGCAAATTTACGGCTGGCTTTACGAGCGGCTTTTCAATGCGGGAGCTTTGGACGTTTGGACGACGCCCATTTACATGAAAAAAAATCGTCCCGCGCAGATGCTTAGCGTATTGGTCGACGCCGAACATAAGGAACTTTGCATAAAAATTATTTTCGAGGAGACGACGACGATTGGACTTCGTGTGCTTGACGTTGCGCGGCGCGTCGAAGCAGTTAGGAAAATGGCGAAAGTCGAGACAAGTTTTGGCTCTGTTCAATGCAAAGTCAGCGCGTATGACGGCAAGATTGTTTCCATAACGCCCGAATACGAAGATTGC
Organism: Selenomonadales bacterium UBA7018; assembly: GCA_002448305.1. Lineage (GTDB taxonomy): Bacteria > Bacillota > Negativicutes > Selenomonadales > Selenomonadaceae > Quinella. Next base: position 118,358 of record DJWY01000025.1, on the reverse strand, counting down.
CGCCGCCTTGCCGAAAAAAATTCCGTGCCGCTAAAAGCCGTCTGGCAAGAAGCTTTGACAAAGCAAGAAGCGCGTTTAGGATAAATTTCAAACGTGGCTAGCGTAGCGTATGAACGCGGCAATAATGTTAAATTTATCGAGCGGCAAATCGCGTCCGCTGTTTGTCCTCTTTTCAAAAGTGGGCTTGACACGTCGCAATTAAAATGATATAAATTAACGCGTTGATTGATTCGCCGACTTAGCTCAGTTGGTAGAGCAGCGCATTCGTAATGCGCAGGTCGTCAGTTCGAGTCTGACAGTCGGCTCCATAATTGAAATTTCAGCCTCGGCAAATTGTCGGGGCTTTAATCTTTTTAGCGAAAAAATTAAGCCTCGTAAAAAATACGGGGCTTTTAAAATTTTTTAGAACGGCGGCATACGACGCGGCATTCTCATATTTGTTGAAGAGTTTTTCTCGCCTGCTTCGTACGTTGTGGAAACTTCGTCGCCAATATTTAAATTGCCGCTTGTGACTTCTACGAACTCTTCGCCGTAAAGTCCGACCGTTATATAAACTTTCTCGGCAACGTCCTTTCCCTGCGTGTCCTTAGTAATCTTTTCGACGTAGGAGCCTTGCGCATCAGTTTTAAGCGCGGCAATCGGTACGCAGAGCGCGTCGCGAACTTGCCCGACGATAATATCAAGCCGCGCCGTCATAGCGGGTAGCAAAAGATTTTCGTTATCGGGCGCGGCAAATGTCACGTAGTAATAAATAACAGCGTTGCTTGACGTGTTAGAAGTCGAATTATTTGTATCCCACGAATTAGCGGTATCGGTTTGGGAAATTTTAGTAACTTCAGCATCGAAAGTTTTATCTGGGTAAGCGTCAACCGTGAAGGTCGCCCGCTCGCCAACTTTAACGCTGCCAATGTCCGTCTCGTCAACTTTAGCTTTAACAAGTTTTTCGCTCAAGTCGGCAATGCGCATAATAACTGTTGGATTTGTCGAACCTTGTACAGCCATAGTGCCTGGCGTCTTCGGCTCGCCGACAACTACGCCGTCCATAGGCGCAGTTATAACGGTTTGATTAACGTCGTCTTCAGCAAGCTCGACGGCTGATTTAGCACGGTCGTATTCATATTGCGCGTCTTGCAGTTCTTCCAAAGACTTCGCACCGATATTGTAAAGCCGCTCTGTACGCTCCAATTTCTGTCGAGCATTAGTCAAAGTAAAATTCGCTTGGTCTAGCTTCGCTTCAAAGTCTTTGCCGTCGAGAATCGCGACGACTTGCCCTGCCGTCACGTGGTCATTTTCATCAACTAAAATATCTTGAATACGCGCCGTGACTTTTCCGCTGACTTCGACGCTATCACGCGGCTGAACGGTACCCGTTGCCGAAACCGTCTTTGTTAAATCTGCGCGGATAACTTTTGTCGTCTCGTAAGTTTTAACGGCGGCAGTTTCGACCGTCTCATTATAAAAGTAGTAGCCCGCCGCCGCCGTGCCCATTATCAGCACGACAACGATTAAAATTTTCCACTTCATAACTAACTCCTAATCGCTTTCAAAGTATCTCCGACTGCGTGCGCTAAATCGAAACTATATCGCGCCACGTCGTATCTTGCGCTGACGTTATTTTTTTTCGCCGTCGAAAGGGCAACTTCCGCGTCCAAAACGTCAAGCAAAATTCCTTCGCCCGCGTTATAACGTTCGGTCGCGATAAATCGTTCTTCCTCCGCAAGTTCGACTGCGCGTTGAGTCGTCGTCAATCTTAAAAGCGCAATCTGCAAATTTTTATGCGCCGTAACGACGTCTTCACGAATGCTATCTAAATCGGCGTCCATTGCCAATTTTAGCCGCTCGACTTCGACTTTCGCCGATTCAACTTCCGCTCGCGTAACGCCGCTGTCGAAAATATTCCACGACGCCGAAATTCCCGCTGATGCATCGGGCGTTATATGCCAACGATTTGGCTTGCTGTTGTTAGCATTAAAATCCGTGCCGATATTGGCGTTGACGCTGGGCAACCAACCGGACTTCGCGCTAGTAACGTTAAGTTCGCCCTGTTCGATTTTCAAGGCGTCCGATTTTAAATCATTGCGATTTTCTTCCGCCGCTGCCAGATATTTTTCAACGTCGCCAAGTTCCAAATGCGTTTCAAAGTCCTCGACGCTCAAATTTGCTATAGAATCCGTCGACATAAGCGCGGCTAAATTCGTCAACGCAACTTCGTAGGACGCTTGAGAGCGGGCGGCGTCTTGCAGGGCGTTACTCGTCTCGACTTGGGCGCGAAGTAAATCAATTTTCGCTTTTGCTCCGGCGTCGTACTGCGCGGCAATCATTTTTTCATGCTCCGATAAATTTTGTTCGGTTTCCAAATCAACTTTCGACGTTGCTAAATTTTCCAGCGCGTTGACATAAGCTGTTGCCACTTGATAAATCAAATCGTCCTGCGCCTGCGTGAAGTCCAGCTTTGAAACTTCGATTCCCAATTCCGCATATTTAATCGCCGTTTCAAGCCGATTGCCCGAATACAAAGGCACCGACGCTGTTAAACCTGCGGAAGCCCGCTCGGAAGGGTTGACGCCTTCAGTTTTATTTGCATTGACTGAACTTGACGCGCTTACAGAGACGCCCTTTTTCCCCCGCGCAGATTTTAATGACTCTTCGGCGACGCGGATTGATTGTTCGGTTCGTTGCAGATTAGGATTGTTTGTCAACGCCGTTTGAACTGCTTCCTGCACCGGCAAGGCTTGCGCGGGCGGCGTCAGCAGGAGCATTAGCAGTAGTGCTGTCAGAAATTTTTTCATTGCGATTCTCCTTGACAATAGGACTTTCTTTAGCCAAGTTTATAACATCATCGGCAGTCACGGATTTTTTTTCAGCCGGAATTTTTTCAGCGGGCGGAGTTTTCTTTTCGTTAATGTCGACTTCGTCTAGGGTTTTAGAAATTGCCGCTTGAGCTTTGCGGAATTCGCGTAAACCCTTGCCGATTGCCCGCCCGACTTCAGGAAGTTTACCTGGACCGAAAACTATTAGCCCAACGATTAATATTATTATAAATTCTCCCGCGCCTATACCAAACATATGAATCCTCCCAAAAATTTTTTGCATTATATCACGTAACAGCATTTCTTCAAACGTTTTTCATAAAAATTTTATCCGCGTCGTTAATCATACCATAAACAAAATTAAAATTGCATTGCCCTTGCTGATTTGATACAATGCTTGAAGCGTTGAGAGTTCGGAAATTTTTAGAAGCATAAGGAGGAGGATTTTATTTGAGAAGTGACTATCGGAACGAAAACAAATTAAAAATAATCCCGCTGGGCGGACTGGGCGAAATCGGCAAGAATATGACGATAATCCGCTACGGCGACGAAATGATTATGATTGATGCGGGGCTAATGTTCCCCGAAAACGATATGCTCGGCGTTGACCTTGTTATCCCCGACATCTCTTACGTTATCGAAAATAAAAATTGTCTAAAGGCAATCGTCCTGACGCACGGACACGAAGACCATATTGGCGCGTTGCCTTACATTTTGAAAAAGCTAACTGTTCCCGTTTACGGCACGAAATTGACGCTCGGAATTTTATCTGGTCGGCTAAAAGAGGACGGCGTAGAGTGCAAAAATTTGCGCGTCGTTTCAAGCGGCGAAATTGTCATGATAGGTTGTTTCAGCGTCGGATTTATTCGCGTGAATCATTCAATCCCAGATTCTGTCGCGCTGTCGATTAAAACGCCGGTCGGCATGATTGTGCACACGGGCGACTTTAAACTCGACTACACGCCGATTGATGGCAAAATGACGGATTTTCGCCGCTTTGCCGATTTAGGACAGCGCGGAGTTTTGTTGCTAATGGCTGATTCGACAAACTCCGAAAAGGAAGGGCATACGCCCAGCGAAAAGACTGTTGGCGCGGCATTCAATCGCGTTTTTCAAAATGCGTCAGGCAGAATAATCGTCGCGACTTTTTCTTCAAACGTCCATAGAATTCAGCAGGCGATTGATACGGCAATTCGGTATCGGCGGCGCGTGGCGATTTTAGGACGCAGTATGGTTAATGTCGTCGCCATATCGCTTGAAATGGGCTACATTCACGCGCCCGAAGGAACCATTATTGACATTGAGGACGTTAGAAATTATCCCGCCAATAAACTTGTAATCATAACGACGGGCAGTCAGGGCGAACCGATGAGCGCGTTGACTCGTATGGCGATGAGCGACCACCGGCAAGTTGATATTATTCCAGGCGACACCGTGATAATTTCCGCGACGCCCATTCCAGGCAATGAAAAGCTTGTCGCTAAGACTGTCGATAATCTTTTGCGTCTCGGAGCAAATGTAGTTCACCGCCGCGAAGATGGAATTCACGTTTCGGGGCACGCTTCCCGCGATGAATTGCGCTTGATTCATAATTTGGTTAGACCGAAATTTTTTATGCCCGTGCATGGTGAACTTCATCATTTATTTTCGCATGCCAAACTTGCTGAGGAAATGGGTATGAATCGTGAAAATATTTTAGTTGGGGAAAATGGCTCGGTAATCGAATTGACTCGCGACAGCGGGAAAATTGCGGGGCATGTTAATGCGGGCGTTATTATGGTTGACGGGCTGGGCGTTGGCGACGTGGGCAATATTGTTTTGCGCGACCGCCGCCAACTTTCGCAGGACGGAATTTTAATTGCGGTCGTGACAATGAATCGCCTTTCGGGCAGAATTATTTCCGGTCCCGACATTGTATCGCGAGGCTTTGTATATGTTCGCGAATCCGAACAACTTATGGTTGATGCGCGTAATCGCGTCTTCCAGATTCTCAGACGCTGCAAAGAAGACCAAGTTACAGATTGGATGACGATTAAGCTAACCATTCGCGACGCGCTTGCGCAATTTCTCTTTGAGCAGACGCGCCGCCGCCCAATGATTTTGCCAATTATCGTAGAGGTTTAGACAAAACATTTCCCCTGCAAAGCGCAGGGGATTTTTTGATTGTCGGTTTAGATTTTGGACGACAAAAAAGCCCGCCCAAATTTTAGAGCGAGCCAAAAATTTTTATATGTCTCTGTAAATTGTAATGTTCTTCATCCAGTTGCGGAGCATTTTTATTTAATCGCCTACAACATCATTATAAAAATTTTTCAGCAGCCTTCTATAAAACATTGGGGCTAAATTTTTACTGCTTTATGTTGAAAATTTTCTTGCGTAATGCTAAAATTCTATACTGAAAAATTTTTGAACGGAGTAAAGCATATGAGACGGTATTCGACGAAAAAAATATTACAAATCGGCGTCATGCTGTCGGCATTTTTTTTTGCACCCGCAATAAGTTCTGCAGAGACAAAATCGCTGACCTTTGAAGAGGCAGTTCAACTTGCATTGGAAAATAATCGGCTAATCGAACAGCGAGAGGAAGACCGCGAGGCGGCAAAATGGAATTTATCGGCAGCAAGGCGAAGTTCGGGACCTAGATTGAGTTGGAGCAGTTCAGCTAACAGAATCGGCGGTAGATATTATCACGGTGCGCGTGCGCAACGCTATCAACTTTACGACGTTCCTAAAGATGTGCTCAGGGAGCACGGCATAACCACTTTGCCCCCGCTCTATCAAAGCGAGAACTCTAACACCGTGAATTTATCAATCCCGCTTTACACGGGCGGTCAGCTTGAAAATCGGCGCAAAGCGGCGCGTTACGGCTTAAATTCGGCGGATTTAACTTTGGAAGATTCTAAGCAACGAGTTAAATGGCAGACCGCGCAGGCTTTTTATCAGGCGTTGCAATATCGGGAAAATATCGAGGTTCAACAAGAGGCGATTAATCTTCTCAACGAACACTTGCGCACGGTTAAAATTCAATACGAAGTTGGGACGGTGGCAATGTCTGACGTTTTAGCTACAAATGTTCAGCTAGCCAACTCCCAACAGGCTTATAATACCGCGCAGGCTAATTACGAAAATGCCCTTGCCGAATTGAATAACATAATCGGCTTGCCGACGAATACTGATTTAATTTTGGTTGACAATGACTACTATGACGAATTCACGACTAGCGAGACTGAATGTTTGGAATATGCTTTGGCTCATCGACCAGACGGAAAGGCGGCAGTTTATGCAGTCAAACAAGCCGAAGCAACTGTTGATTCCACTAAATCGGGCTTTCGTCCAACAGTCTCGGCAATCGTTCAAGGCTCAATAGCTGGCGAAGGTGCTTTCAAAGCCGACCATACAAGCGAGCGTTGGGCGGCGGGACTTCAACTTAACTGGGATATTTTTGACAACCATGTTACTTCCGCACAGGTTCAACAAGCAAAAGCAAATCAGCGCAAAGCAGAATCCCAAGCGCGTCAGCAAATTGAAACAATTCGTTTGGAAATTCGCGAGGCTTATAACAATTTGAAAGTCGCCGAGAAAAATATCCTTGTGACTTCCGACGCAGTTAAACAGGCGGAAGAACAATTCTTAATCGCAAAAGTTCGCTATGAAGAAGGTGTCGACACTAACTTGACTGTCATGGACGCACAGGAAAAATTAACTAACGCTCGAACAAATTATTACAACGCGATTTTCAGACACGATACCAGCTTAGCGCAACTTGAAAAGGCAATGGGTATTCCGATAGGAATTGACGCGGCTGTTTACGTCGACGAGATAGAAGACGGCGTAGAGGAAACTCAAGCCTTGAAAGATTCCTCACAAATGCCGCTAGAAATTTTCGACGAGAACGGCAAAGTTAAACGGCGTTCAGATGAAGATATTAGACCAATAGCAGAATCGGCGGAAGATATTTCCGAGCCGTTCACGGAGGACGCAGAATGAAAAAGTTTTATATCGTCGGTCTCGTAGTAATTTTAATGATGGCAATCGGAATGATTGCTTACGGGACGTACCTAAACGAGAGCGGCGAAAATCAAATAGCAACACGCATGAAGGAACGCTCAATTCCCTTGCAGGGCGAAAAAGCTAAATATCGCAACTTAAATCCGGTCTTCACACTCGAAACAATAAATCTTAGTTCTGACGAAATGGCCGACGCCGTCGCGTTAATTGACGGGCGTATTGAAAATGCTTTTGTCAAAAAGAATTCTTACGTAAAACGCGGCGAAGTTTTATTCGAGCTTGTCAACGAAGATATTCCGATAAAAATTAAGCAAGCGGAAAGTTCACTCGCCAAAGCTGAAGCTCAAGTTCTGCAGTCGCAAAATTCTTTTAACCGCTATTCGCGGCTGAAGGATAGAAACGCAACGTCAATGGAAAAATATGACGAAGCAAAATTGAACTACGAGGCGGCGCAGGCTAATTTACGCGAAGCGCAAGCAGTCAGAGAACAATTATCAGTTCAAAATTCGCGGCAAGGAGTCATTGCGCCGATTGACGGCGAAGTTTTAATTTTGTACAAGCAAATTGGCGCGTACGTGACGGCAGGCACGCCTATTGCCCTTGTCGGAAATTTCGAGCGACTGACTTTTTCATTGCCCGTTGAAGATGCGGACGCAAGACAATTAAAAATCGGTGAGCAATTTGAATTGAACTTCACCAACAGTAAAGGTTTCAAGAAAGCTTATGATACCGAATACGGCGCAGGCAATATGGGCGACAATCAAGTTTTTACTGTCCACGTCAAGGAAATTATGCCGGATTTAAGCCAAATGGCGGCAATGCGCAAAGTCGTTTTTGAAATTGATAACCGCGTCGGGATTTTAGAGCAACAAGCTTACACTGAAGTTGAGTTGATACGCTCGGCGTCGCATAGAGCTTTGACGATACCTCTATCCTCGCTTAGCGAAAATCATCAATATGTATTTGTCGTAACGTCCGAAAATACTCTTGACCGCCGGAAAGTTAATGTTGGCGCGAATGACGGCAAATACGTTGAAATTTTGACGGGGCTTAAGGAAGGCGAAACCGTCATAACTTCTGCGACAAAAGGTCTGGAAGAAGGCACGAAAGTTACATTAACTTTGACGGGAGGCGATAAATAATGCAGCAGGCGGACAAAAGTCAGATATTCAGTCAAGAAGCACTAGATAAATTACGCTCGCCCGAAAAGTTGGATACAATGTTGCCAATAACGACGCCGATTAGTTGGATGGCATTAATTGCAATATTGGTTCTGTTATTCTCGGTTGTGTTGTGGTCGATTTACGGCGCGTTCACAGTCAAGGCGGATGGCATGGGATTAATTATGGATTCGGCGGGCGTGTTGAACATTACGCACGTTGCTAACGGGAAAATCGCTCGGCTTTACGTCAAGCCGGGCATGCATATACACAAGGGAGATTTAATCGCGTACATTGACCAAGCTTCTCAATCGGCTGATACGCGCATAGCTCAATATGGCATGGGGCTTGCTTCAAGTGATAAAGACGCAATGGGGCGCGTTTATCAATACAACGCAAAAGAGTATCAAGAGACGGTCTCGGAAAATGTTTACAGCGACTACGACGGAATTATTGATGAAGTTATGGTCGACGAAGGCACGTTACTTTCTGCGGGCAGTCCAATTTGTGCAGTGCGAATTACTCAAGGCCGCAACGAGTTGACGGGGCTTTTATATGTTCCGGTTGAAAAGGGCAAGCGCATTGAACCGGGAATGAGTATTCAGCTTGCGCCAAATGGCGTCGACGTTTCGCAATCGGGAAATTTATTGGGCGTCGTGCGGAGCGTTTCGCAATACCCAATGACGCTTCAAGGAATCCAGCAACATTTAGGCAACGCGCAACTTGCGCAATGGATTGTACAGTCGCAAAACTCGTCGGTAATGGAAGTGACTTTCGACTTAGTTAAAGATGACGCTGACAATTCGGGCTATTTATGGACTTCGCAAGTCGGAGAACATAAGCCGATAACGGCAGGCAGTTTTTGCACCGGCTCGATAATCATTGAGCGCAAGCCACCGATTCAAAAAGTTTTCTACAAATTAAGTCAATGGTTACGAAGCAGATAAAATAAATTCTCAAATCGAGCCGTCATGGACGACGGCTCGCGCCGCACTTTTGCGTGATGCAAAATAGCAGCGTCGCAACGTTGAAATTTTCGTAACGTTGCAAGATGGGACCCTTTCGCCCCCGCGAGGAGCCTTTTCTTTGCTACTTTCTTTGGGCGAACAAAGAAAGTAGGTATTAAACATAAAAGTTAAAAATTATCAAAGTGCAATGAATTGGGAATAGAGAATGGACATAATCGACAAGATAAAACAATTTTTCGGGATAGCGACAACGCGAGTTAAAGTGCCAACAATATTACAAATGGAGGCGACTGAATGCGGCGCGGCGTCTCTGTCAATGATTCTAGCGCATTACAAACTTTGGCTCCCGCTGGAAAAGTTGCGGCAAGAATGCGGCGTTAATCGCGACGGCTCAAAAGCTAGTTGCGTAATTCGGGCGGCGCGTAATCGCGGTTGCAATGCTAACGGCTATCGTTGGAAAGCTGACAGATTAAAAGAAGTCGGCAAATATCCGCTGATAATTCACTGGGAATTCAATCATTTTGTTGTGCTCGAAGGCATAAAGGGCGACACAGTTTATCTTAATGACCCTGCAATGGGACGGCGTACCGTCAAATGGGAAGATTTCCGTACGTCTTATACGGGCGTTGCCCTTGACGTTGTCCCGAATGAAAATTTCAAGCCCGAAGGTCGCCGCTATAATATTTTTAAAGCTGTTGCGGAAAAGCTCGCTCAAGACAAATGGGCAGTGCTTTTTATTTTGCTGTTAAATCTCGGCATGATAATTCCCGGACTTGCGTCGCCGGTCTTCAGTCAAATTTTCTTGGACGACATTTTGACGCGCAAGCACCCCGATTGGATGTTCAATTTCTGCTTAGCAATGACGGTTTCTTGGGTTGTCTGCGGAACAATGACGTGGCTACAAGCGGTAATTTTGACGCGCTGGCAAAGGAAATTGACGCTCGCTGACTCTTCTAGTTTCTTCTGGCACTTACTGCGCTTGCCAATGCAATTTTTCAATCAGCGTTACGCGGCGGAAGTCGCAAGCCGTGTAAGTTTTAATGAATCAATCGCGGGCGTATTATCGGGACCAGCGGCAACGGCGGTTTTAAATTTGCTCGTCGCGATTTTCTATCTGCTGTTGCTCCTTCAATACAACGTGACGCTAACAATAATCGGCGTGTTCTTCTCAAGTGTCGATATAATAATTTTCTTCGCGCTAAGGCGGCACTTAACCGATTTGAACATGAAGATTCAACAGGACGCGGGCAAAGGCTACGGCGTGACAATGAACGGGCTGATGATGATTGAGACGATAAAAGCTAACGGCAACGAAGCTGATTTCTTCTCGAAATGGGCGGGCTACAAGGCAAAAGTTTTATCGGCAAGCCAAGACGCGGCACTTTGGCAAATGACTGCGACAATTATCCCGACGCTTTTAGGCGGCATTAACGGCGCGTTGATTATGACGCTGGGCGGCTTCTCGATTATGGATGGCGCAATGACTGCTGGTATGTTCATGGCATTTCAAAACTTAATGGGCAGTTTCCAAGCTCCGGTCGGTGCACTACTAGGTTTAGGCTCAACGTTGCAATCTACAGAAATGCAAATGCAACGCCTTGACGACGTGCGCCGCTATGAAATTGACGATTTGAACTGCCGCGAAGAAGAAGTTTCAGACCACGTTGACCGCTTGAACGGTGATTTAGAACTGCGCGAAATTGATTTTGGTTACAGTCCGCTTGAAAAGCCGTTGCTTAGTAAATTTTCTCTGCACATAGAGCCGGGACATTGGGTCGCGGTCGTCGGCGAGAGCGGGTCTGGAAAATCGACTGTCGCTAAGGTCGTTACGGGCATTTACGAGGAATGGAGCGGCGAGGTTCGCTTTGACGGGAAACTTCGTCGGGAAATTCCGCGAGCCGCCATTGTCAATTCCGTTGCCGCTGTCGACCAAGATATTTTCCAGATAACCGGCACCGTCACGGAAAATTTGACGCTGTTTGATTCATCGATTGAAAAGGCGGAAGTTATTCGCGCCGCGAAAGACGCTTGCATTCACGAAGATATTTTGCAACTTGAAAAGGGTTACGATTCGCAAGTTTCGGAGGGCGGTTTGAACTTTTCGGGCGGGCAACGGCAACGCTTAGAAATTGCGCGCGCTTTGGCGATAAATCCGTCGCTGTTAATTCTGGACGAAGCAACGAGTGCGCTTGACCCAATGACAGAACAAATAGTTCTTGAAAATATTCGGCGGCGCGGCTGTTCGTGCTTAATCGTGGCGCATAGGCTTTCGACAATTCGCGACTGCGACGAGATAATAGTTTTGGAGCACGGCGTAGTTATGGAGCGCGGCACGCATAAGGAAATGATGAAGCATGACGGACCTTATCGCAGACTGATTGAGGAAAGGAGCCAGGAAGTTGAGCCTATTGATGAATAAAAATTTATCGCTGACGGCGGGCAGTAGATTCAGACTAGAGGACGGCGCAAGGCTCGCAAGGGTTGAGTCGGGCAAGATAGAAGTTTACGCCGTGACCCGCGCTGAAGGCTCCTTCCGTCAACAATTTTTAGTCGCACTGACGGCGGGCGAAGCGGCTTTTCCGAGTTTAGACGAATTCGAGCAGACCGAAACGCAAATTTATGCTACGGAAGATTCAACGATAAAAATTTTGACGTTCGATGAAGTTGAGCACGACGAGCTAAAAGTTTTAATGCGCAAATGGTTTGCGGAATTGCTAAAATTGTCCTGGGTAAGTCTTTTGGCGGACAAGGGCGACGACACCTTGATAAAATGGCGCGAAGAAAATTTCCTTGACGACGCAGAAGATTTACTAGAAGCTTTCAGCGAGAACGAAGGAATTTTCTCAATGCTATTGGGCGTGCGCTTTCAAGCGGAGGATAAAAAGTTTTCGCGGCGCGTGGAAGTTCGCGCAAGAAATCAGCGGCGCATTGTCGACGACGCCATTTCAAGTCTTTTCGGCGAAGAAACTTCAAATTACAGCGAAACCATTTCCCGCGACGTGAAGATTGAGGAGGCAACATTTATCGTCCACCGCGTAGCGCGTTATCTGAATATGCCGACCGATAATATTAGCATTGCGGCTGAACTCACGCGCAAATTTGACCAGATAAGACTTCTGCGCCGGCTTGTACAAAAGGGAAATATGCAAATGCGGCTCGTGACGCTGGAGGAAAATTGGCATAAAAAAGACAGCGGCGTTTTAATCGGCTACTACGGTGAAAATAAAACTTTGGCGGCATTGATACCGAACGCGCCTGGTGATTATAAACTTGTCAGTCGTCAACATATCGACGGCATAAAAATTACTGACGAAGTCGCGAAGAAAATCGACGCGAGCGCATTTGAATGTTATGGCGGATTCCCTGCGCGGGAGCTGAAAATTTTTGACCTGCTGAAATTTATCTTCAAGCAGTGTTGGATTGCCGATTACAAAACGGTTATAGCTGTCGGCTTGTTTTCGGGGCTAATTCCGCTGGTTATGCCGATTGTCACGGAAACAATTTTTCAAGACATAATCCCGATACTCGACCGCGAAGGCTTAGCGACCGTTACGCAAGTCACAATGGTTACAAGTTTTACAATGGCATCTTTGGGAATTGTGCGAACGATTGCGGTAATGAGAATCACGACGCGCATTGATATGGCGACCGAAGCGGCACTTTGGAACCGCCTTTTGACTTTGCCGACAGGATTTTTCCGGAAATTTACTTCGGGCGAATTGGCAAGCCGTATGGGCGGCATGGGTGTTATCAAGGGGCTTGTCAGTCCGGAATTTATCGGCAGTTTATTCGGCTTTGTCTTTTCATTCTGGAGTGTCTTTTTGATGTGCTACTACAGTTTGAAATTGACGGGCGTCGCGATTGCGGTCTGGTTCGTCTACGCGATTATCACGGCTTTTATTTATCGGCGCGTTATTGGATTCAACCGCAAATTGATTGACGCGAACAACCGCGAAGCGGGCATGATTCAGCAAATTTTTGCAGGGCTAGCAAAGTTCCGCGAGCACGGAGCCGAAAAGCAAGCGTATTATCTCTGGAGTAAAGTTTTCGGCGAGACGTGGAATTGGAGTTTAAAATTGCGTTGGCAGGGCAACTACAACCAGATAATCGGGAGCGTTCAACCGTTTATTTTGACAATGGCTCTTTATTACATTGCGGTTTACGGCATGAACGAAGTAGGTCCCAACGGTCAAACTATGCAGGGTATCGGCTACGCGCAGTTTATTGCGTTCCAAGCGGCGTTCACGAGTTTTAACGGCACGCTTAACGGAATAATTCCGCTTGTCGGGCAATATTTCGCGATTCAGCCGCACATTGAAAATTTCCGCCCGATATTGAATGAAGTTCCGGAAAGTGTCGGCGATAAACCTGACGCGGGCATTTTATCGGGCGCAATTGAGGTTAGTAATTTAACTTTCGGCTACAGCGAAGAACGAGACGTTTTGCACGATATAAATTTCAAAATTAGCGCGGGCGAGAATGTCGCAATCGTTGGGCGTTCCGGTTGCGGCAAGTCGACGCTTGTTAGACTTTTGCTGGGCTTTGAAACGCCTAAGAAGGGCGCGATTTACTACGACGGGCAGGACTTATCGGAACTGAATATGCCTAGCATCCGGACGCAACTTGGCGTTGTTTTGCAAAATGGTCAGCTAATGCAGGGCGATATTTTCACGAATATAATCGGCACGAACGCTTTGACGCAAGATGACGCATGGGCGGCGGCTGAGGCGGCGGGCATTGCGCAGGATATAATGATGATGCCAATGGGAATGCAAACCGTTATTTCCGAAGGTAGCAAGAACATTTCGGGCGGGCAACGCCAACGCCTTTTGATAGCGCGAGCACTCGTCACCAAGCCTTCCATTTTGATTTTCGACGAAGCAACTTCCGCTTTGGATAATCGCACTCAAGCTATCGTCACGAAAAGTTTGGACAATTTGAAGGCGACGCGAATTATAGTTGCGCACAGATTGTCGACGATTAGGAATTGCGACAGGATAATTGTTATGGACGCGGGCAGAATCGTAGAGACGGGCGGCTTTGATGAACTCGTTGCAAAAGGCGGAATTTTCGCGGGTCTCGTCAAACGTCAAACGGCTTAAAAAAATTATCCCCTTCCAAAATCGGAGGGGGATTTTTTTATGTCAGTGCCCGGACTTTTTAAAGCGTCCGCCGACAATATCGTTGACAGGATAAATCGTAATGAAAGCGTGCTCGTCCATGCCGTGAACAATGCGCTTTAGCTTGTCTACCTCCAAGCGCGTCACGACGCAATATAAAATTTCTTTGCTCTGATGAGTGTAGCCGCCTTCGCCGTGCAGGAGCGTTACGCCGCGCCCTAACTTTGCGTTTAACTCGTCCGTCAGTTCGTAGGGGACATTCGACACAATCATTACCGCGTACATTTCGTCAAGCCCCTTGATAACTACGTCAATCATTTTGGAAATCACAAAGTACGCGAACAGCGAATACATTGCTTTATCCCAACCGAACAGCAAGCCCGCGCCGCTCAAGATAAACAGATTTATAAACATGACGACTTCACCGACAGACCAAATTGTTTTCTTGTCGACGATAATCGCGACAATCTCTGTTCCGTCAAGCGAACCGCCCGCACGCATTATCAATCCGACGCCTATACCGTCAATTATTCCGCCGAATATCGCCGCTAAAAACGGGTCATTCGTAACTTGCGGATATTGCCCGACCACTTCCGACCAAATGCTCAAAAAGATAATCGCTACAATCGTCGCTATAACAAAATCTTTTCCTATTTGCTTATACGCTAAATAAAGAAATGGAATATTAAACACGATAAGGAAAGTTCCGAGCGGCAAGCCCGTCACGTATTGCGCCATAATCGATAAGCCGACAACGCCGCCGTCAATGACTTCGTTCGGAATAAGGAAAAGCTCAAGTCCAAGTGCTGCTATCACCGCGCCGATACACAGTTGGATATATTTCTTAACATAATCTGAAACATTACTGCGCGGAATTTTTTTCTCTGCCAATGTGCTCACCTCGAAAGGATTATAACCTTTTATAAGGAATTTTGTAAACAGCGCAGGAATTTTTAAAGCAATTAGGAATTAGGAAGTAGGAGTTAGGAATTAGGAGTTGTTTTTTTAATTCCTCATTCCTAATTCAAAATTCCTAATTGAAGTTTGGAGGAGATGGGAATTGTTAAGGGCTTATGACATAACCGAATTGCGCTCCGGAATGAAAGTCGGACGCGCGGTTAAGGATTTCGACGGGAAAGTTATCATCAAGGAAAATGTCACGCTAACTTCGGAGCTACTCGACAAACTGCGCGGGAAAAATGTTTTCTCGGTTTATATCGATGTGAAGCCCGAAGATTACGCGCCGACTAAGGCTAAACAAGAATTTTTACTTGATGCGGATTTCATGGAGTGCTACAAAAATTGTTTCGCGACGACGCAAAATCTTTACTACGGTTGCGCCAATACTGGCGAAGTCGATATGAAGGAATTGGCGGAACTGATTCGCGCCGAAAATGTTACTGAACTTTGCGGCGACGGCACAAAGGCGATAACGCAAATTCACAATATGAAACGCGACGGCGATTACATTATTCATCACGCGCTGAACGTAGGGATTTTGTCGGGGATTATGGCGCATTGGCTTGACTTCCGCGCCCAACAAGTCGGAGAATTGATTATGACCGGACTGCTTAGCGAAATTGGCAAAATGAAAATTTCTAAGGGCATTTTGAATAAAACCGGCAAGCTTGATGAGGACGAGTTCAACGAAGTCAAAAAGCACAGCGTTTACGGCTACGCAATGCTTTTGCAGTCTCCGATTAAGAAATTGAAAAATGTTACTCTGGGCGTCCTGCACCACCACGAACGCTGCGACGGGAGCGGCTATCCTAGTAGCTTGACGGCGGAAAAAATTAGCGACTTTGGCAAAATTATTGCGGTGCTCGATATTTATGACGCAATGGCGACTAATCGTTCCTACGCCAAAAGAAATTCTCCGTTTGATATTGTCAAAGTTTTATACGGCGACGCTTTAGCCGGCAAGCTTGATACGAATTTTGTCGTTGTCTTCGTGAAAAATCTTCTGCGAGCGATTAACGGTTGTTGGGTCGGGCTTAGCGACGGCGAACGCGCTAAAATCGTTTACATTGACGATTCGCGAATTACGTCATTGCCCGTTGTCCAGAATTCTAAAGGCGAATTCATCGATTTAAATCGCCGCATCGACTTGAAAGTTGATTCTATCCTCACCGTCAACGAAGTTTGAATATTTTTATTGCCCGTCAAGGTATTCAAGGTAGCGGCGATATTTGCCCGCGACAAAATTTTTTATATAAGTTTCCATGTAGGCGAAGTCGGGCGCGCCGTCGCTAGTTATCGGCAACATTAACTTTTCACGCCTAAGCCGTGTATCGCTCCGCTTGTAGTTGAAATTGTATTTACCGCGAACTTTATCGGCAACAGTCGTTATGAACATGCCGACGAATTCATTTAGAAAATCAGCGTAGCCGCAAGTTATATCGCTCGTCGCTATGAAGTCTTCGCGCTTGTAAACAGAATAGCCAATTGAGCCTTCGCCGTTTCTTATAAACGCAATGCAGTTCCCGCGCTGAATAAGATTTTCCTCAAGATTGACGAAAGTTAAGACCGCGTTATTTCTATTCGTCGCGCCAAGATATGAAATGCCGCTCGCGTCTTCTTTAATATGATTCAAGCCTTTTGATTTGCCCGTTTCAAGCCGGAATAAGTCACTGATAAAGAACGGTCGCCAAATCTTTTCATTCAATGATAGAATTGGCATATCTCTGGGGGAGGCATTTAATTCGGTTATATATTCGCGATAACTTTGCAGAATTTTTTCTTCGATAGCCCGAATGTAATCTTCCATGTAGTCGAAATCGGGCGTGCCGTCTTCAGTCACGGGAAGAAGAATTTTTTCTTTACGCAATCGAAGAAGCCGACGTTTATAATTGTAACTGTATTTGCCACGAACTTTATCGGCAGTTGTCGTAATAAACATACCTACATATCTGTTTAAAAAATTTGCGTAGCCGAAGATAATATTTGTTGTAGCAATACAATCTTCAGCTTTGTAAAATGAATATCCCATTGAGCCTTCGCCGTCGCAAACGAATGCAATAGCATTTCCTCGACTGATAAATTTTTCGTCTGGTTCAACAAAATCTAATACGCCGTTATTTCTGTTCGTTGCGCCAATATAAGGAATTCCATTTTCTGCTTTAGTCAGTTGATTAGCTTGACTGCATTTTCCAGATTCAAATGTAAATAAATCACTAAGCAAAAATTTTCCCCAGCGTTTAGAGTTAAGCGGCGGCGGCGTTTCAGTCAGCGGCGGCAGTTTTTTTTTACGCGGAAAGAGATAGTCGCGCCCGTGAGCAATCATATTAAATTCAAAGGTGAGATAATCGGCGGTAGTGTCGGCAAAATCGTTATCGGCGGGCAATTCGTCATTGTAATAATAGAAAGAGTGTAGCCACTCGTCGGCAGGCTCAATCGTCGTCTCGACCATGAATTTTGACGGCGCATCTTTAATTTTGCCGCGCCAACAGTCCAGCAAGTAAAATTTCTTATCCTTAGCGCGTTCGGTCTCGACAAGTCCCACATGCTTTTTAACTTCAAAGCCGTCGTCCTCAAAGTTTATGAACTTAACGAGCTTGGATTTAGAGTGCGGCTCGCCGGCGGTGAAAATCGCAATGCAAGGCACGGTTCCAATTCGGTAGAAAGTATTTTTATTGAGACTTATGACGCCTTCAAGAGTGTGGCGGCGCAGAATGTCGCCCTTTATAATTTTGTCATCGCGAGTTTTGCCAATCATAGTGGAGACTGGAACGATAACCGCAACGCGCCCACCTCGCGTAATCGAGTTGAGCAAATGATTTATAAAGCGCAGTTCGGACAAATGAGCAGTCGCGGCGTTTTTAGCTTGAGAGTAGGGCGGATTCATCATGCCTACAGTCGCGCCGAATTTAATTTGCAAGTTATCGGGGTCGTAGGAAAAGAAATCGCCGCAAAGTAAATTGCTTTGCCCGTCGCCGCGCAGAATCATATTGGTTGTTGCGATAGAAAACATATCTTCGCGGGCTTCAATGCCGTGAATTTGCTTCTGCTTAATATTTTTGCGCTGAAAATCGTCGGCGGCGTTAAGCATGCGGCTCATAGCGGCGATAAGGAAAGAACCTGTTCCGCAACACGGGTCGAAAACAATATCATCGGAGCGAAGGTCGACGAGGTCGCAGAAAAGTTCGGCGATATGGCGCGGAGTGAGCACGACGCCTAAAGATTGCCCGTCGCCGCCGCTATAGCTGATAAATTCGCCGTAAAACCTACCGAGATAATCTTCAGCCGAGTTGTTGACGACAGCCTCAAAAATCTTGTCGGCAATGAATTCAGTAAAAAACCTGAGCGGCGTCTTTTCTAGCGTGCGATTGACAGTGCTAAGAATGGGGCGGTCTTTAATCAAGCGGAACTGATTGAGGACGCGCTCCTTTTTGACTTCGGGGCGGACGTTAGCGCGTGTCAGATGATTCTTGACGTGTTCAAAAATTTTTTCGCCGTCAGTGTGAATCGTATCGCCGGTGAGTTGGTTGACGTTAAAATTTTTCCCTTCCGCGAGCGCGAGTAGGATAGCCGAGACGACTAAAGGCTTTTCGTCTTCGCCGAGTTGCCCATAATTGCGCAAGTGTTCATGAAGAATTTCTGCGCGGCGTAGGATTTGGCGCAGTTCTAATTCTTCGGGCGGAATTTCTTTTAAAACCATGCGGCGATAGTAACTACCGATATTTTCCGCCGTAAAATTCTTGAAAGTATCGACTTCGGGAAGTTCGGTAATATTCTTTTGCTCATCGATAAAGATTGGCTTAATGATGTGGTGTTTTCTGTCGCCGACGTTGCCGAAAGCGAAAATTTTCTTATAGCGGGTGCCGTCAAGAATTTTCTGCGCGTAGAAGAGTGCGCCGTTGACCGCGTAATTTTGCACGGCGTTGGAGTTAAGGGAAATTTCGCCGGCGTCGCGCAGGACGAGCTTTGAACGGTCGGATTTATCTTCCATGACTAAAATAAAATCGTCGACAAGCGCGACATGGTCGGGATAACCGCGCAGTCCCGTCTGATTTTTGGACGCAGTCTTCAATGCGCCGTCAATTTCTAAGTTGTGACTGCTTTGAGTGTCAGAAAAAATTTCGACTGCCTCCAAGCGATTTTGTATGTAATATGTAAAATCTGCTTCACTTCTCATAATTTCAACCTCCCGCGCAAATATTCAATGCGGACGAACATTTTCCTTGCAAGAAAATTTTTAAAGCGTGTAACAAAACTTCAGCGGCAACGTATAAAGGGTGGAAAGACGATTAACCTTCAATGAAAAAATTTTTATAAAAAAAAGCCCCGATAAAACATTGGGGCTTTTTTAATTTCTATAAGTTCGTTTTTTTATAAAGTCGTCATAACTCATTGAGCGCGTATGTTGCGTATGCGCCCATTCATGTTCGTTGCGGTGTATGAAGCCTAAGAAAATTATCGGTATCCACGAATAAATAAAAAGCGGATAAAACAACAGATACCACCACGACTTCAACTTAGCGCGAACTTTGATTAGGATAATCATTGGCAGGACGTATTGCGCAACCATTATCACCATTAAAATTTGACTTGGCAGGATGGAATAAATATTTGTATAGAGCGTGCCGACCGCCAGTTGAATATAACTCATAAGGAAAAAGAACGACGACAGCATTAAAAAATGCGGCTGCAAAAGATAAAGGCAACCGTCCCAAAGCCGAATATCTTTTCTGCGCCAACCTTCGCGGAGCATTTTTGGAATAAAGCGGTGCGCAACATCGAATTGCCCTTGCGCCCAACGTTTTCTCTGCGTCCACGATTGCGCAAAAGTCAACGGCTTTTCGTCGTAAACAATGGCGTCGTGCGCCCAAGTCGTCTTGAGTCCTTCGGCAAGCGATTTCATTGTAAATTCCATATCTTCAGTCAAGCAAGTCGCTCGCCAACCGTGCTTTTTGAGAACGTCAAGAGTAATGCACATGCCCGTTCCGCCCAAAACCGCCGATAAACCTAAATTCGTTTTGGCAAGATGGCTGACATAATCGATAACCCAAAAGGCAATCGCGAACGTTCCGCTAACCCATGTATCGTAGGGATTTTTTGCGTCGAGGAAGCCTTGAATAATTTTATCGCCCTTGCAAAGGCGGTTGTTCATCTCCATTAAAAAATTCGGATGAACGAGATTATCGGCGTCGAAGATTGCGACCGCGTCATAAATTTGCCCGCGCTTTTCCATGTCGAAAAGTTTTTCAAACATCCATTCGAGCGCGAAGCCCTTAGACTTTTTCGTTTCGTCGACGCGCTTGCAGACGATTGCGCCTTTTTGCTCGGCAATTTCGGCGGTGTTATCGGAGCAATTATCAGCGATAACAAAAATGTCGTAAAGTTCGTCGGGATAATCAAGCGACTTTAAATTTTCAATGAGCGGCGCGATAACCGCGCTTTCGTTATGCGCAGCGACAATCACAGCGAATTTCTTTTGCGGCGTCTTGATTTTAATTTCTTTGCGCCGCCACATTCCGAAAAATCCAATTATGCAAAGATAGAAGGTGAACACGAACAGCAAAGCTTGAATCGGAACCATTATTACGTCAAGCGGATAGTTAAACATTTCCAAACCTAATTTCAGAATTTTTTTCAATACTACACTGCCCGCGCCGCCCTGTCAAGGATTCTTACTTAGAAAGCATTAGCAATGTTAGCAAAAGTTACGTAATAAACTTCGTCTTGATAATAAGATTCCGTCACGGCAACGCCTGCAGGCGTATCAAAATCTTTCGGGCGTTGAGAGTCAGCGGGCACAACTACCCAAAAAATAACGTCGACTTGTCCAGAAGTCAAAGCAGCGGCACGTGCTCCACTAGTTATCTGCACGAGTTCGATATTTTTGCCAATGCGCTTGCCAATTTCAGCAAGCACGGCGGTATTAAATCCTGCGGGCGTCCCGTCGGCAAGAACTAAATCCAATGGCGGCAAGTCGCCGGTTATCCCGACTTTGATTGTATCTGCGCCGTCAAAATTAGTCATTTCGATTGAAGGCGGGATTTCCAAAGGAAATTGTATAAATTCCTCAATCATCTTGTTGAGAGTGCCATCAGCTTTCATTGCACCAATCGCCGTGTCGAAAGATTGTCTAAGGTCATCATCTTGCTCGCGCATTGCGCAACAGAAATTGTCGACAAGCTTAACCACCTGCGATTCTTTTATCACGTAGTCGGGATTATTCGCGGCCATGTATTTAGCAACGCTTTCATACGTTTGAACCGCTTTAATTTTTTCCGACGCAAGAGCCATTTGCATTGAGTTAAAGTCGTCGTAAAAATCTATTGCGTCGCCGCTCGCGAATTTCTTTGCTTGTTCGGGCGTTGAGTTCAGTTGCGTAATCGTTCCAACGCGAATTTCGCTTTTCTCCTCGCCGCCGCAACCGCTCACCGTTAAAATCATCAACAAGAGCAATAAAATTTTCTTCATGCAAATCACCTCATTTGATAAAGTTAAGATAAATAGCCAGCAAAATTAATCCCGGCACGCCGAAAATACCGACAATCAGCGCGTGTATGAAAGTTATCTTTATAACGATTATCCCCGTTAAGTTCACGAGCCAAAGAATTACTGCGCCGATTAGACTATTCCAAATCAGTTTAAAAGGCAACTCGATAAAAAATTTCAGCGCGGTAATTATCAAAAGCCCCGCAATCAGTCCAATACAAATTTCAATCATTTTTCTACCTCCAAATTTATCTAACATTAATCGTCAACGTGTTGTAAGCTAAAGATTGCAAAGTTAATTCGGCGGGCGTCAGTGCTTGCAGTTCGTTAAAAAGTGTTTGCGGCGAGCCGCCATAGCTGATATTGAAAACTGCGCGTCCATTTTCGTAGCTTGAAAGATTTATATTCTTGACGCGATTAACTCTGCCAAGCGCACTCTGCACCAGATTTATTTTTGAAAAGTCAGCTGCATAAACAATAACCTCGATGCCCTGCCGCGAAGTATACATGCCGGTTATCTGGTCAACGAAATAATTTCCCATTTGCTCGCCCGCCGAAGCAAGAGCTTTCTTAGCGGCGATTGCTTGCGAATTGTCGTAGGCTGAACCATATTTTCCGTCCGCCGCGATAACTTGTCCAGTCCGAACAATAAACATTTTCGCTTCGACGCGGGCGCGGCAAGCTTGCATGTTCGTAACTTGATTGCCCGGCAGATAATTTCCCATATCGCCGACGCCTTCGCTAAAACTTTCGCCGACAATCATAATATCCGCGCCGAAAGTTTGCGCCGCCTGTTTCATCTGCGCGACGTTCATTGCCATAGGGCTTTGATAATTTAGCCCAGTGCCGACTTCGACGACATTTGAAAAGCCCGCGTTCAGCAGAGCTTTAACAATGGCAGTTTCACCGCCCGCGCCGCCGAGTGCGTAATTTAAATGCTGTTCGGGGACATAGACGGCAATTTTTGGATTGCGCAGTTGCACATTGATAATCCCAAGCCGCGTCAATTCGTTCATGAGTTTTGAATTGGGCTGGTCGTCAACCGTTGCGTTAATCGTGACGCGCCAAACGCCGCCGACTTCTTCGCGGTTCACGACGTGATATTCATTGACGAAGCCGCGTGACTGCGTATAAATTTGGTCGCTGATTAGCATATTATTTTGAACAAGCGTTTCAGCGTCAACGAGCACGCCCAAAGTATTTTCAACCGCCGCCCTAAGCGCATCATTTTCTGCGTCCGTCGCAGTTAAGCCTGTACCTGTCACGGTAACATTTTTAGCCGCCGCCGTCGCGCATATCATTAGCAACGAGAAAATTATTATCGCGAATTTTTTCATATCAATAGCTCCAATTCGATTCCTCTTGACGATAAGTTGGCGCGGGCGGTTTAACGTTAGCGAATTCCTTCAAGAAATTTTCAATGACATTTTTGCAAGAGTTGTTGAAAGCACTTTCCACGCTTGCGCCGGTCTTGCTACCCTCGACGATTTTTGCGGTGATAATTTCGCCCGTCGTGTTGTCAACCATTCGATATTCCAAACCGATTACGCCCTTGAATTTTGGAATGAAACCGCCCGCCGTATCAGTGAAGCCGCCAAGCCCTAGAGCCGCGCCGATTGTCGCAATGGTAGTTATCGCCGGATTAGTTTCGACAAAGGCTGTAGTCACCTTGCCTACCAAAGTATAATCCGCGCCACTCAATTTGCCCAGCTCAACAGCGCGGATAGGGTCGACAGCAATATTTTGAAAGCCTTGTTCGCGAAGTATCGCGCCAAGTTGCGTCCGCTCGACAACTCCATAAGTTCCGGCATTGTGTATGGCTACAGTTAATTGTTCGGTTAAAATCTCGGCAACTTTCTGCTCGTTGTAGCCGGAAACATTTTCAAGCGGCATAACGGCAACCAATCTTTTTGCGGCGGCGCAATTTAGCGAACAAATTATCATGAGTGCGCATATCGCCGCAATTATTTTTCTCATGAACATGATGACTGCCTCCTTATGCAAATTTTTTTCACTATATCAGAGGTAAATTAAAATCGCAATAAAAATTTATAAAACCTGCGCGAAAAAATATCGCTTGATATATTTAACCAATTCTAATAAAATCTGCGCATAAACTTTTTAAAGAGGCCTTGTCATGGAAGATAAAAATTTAAACGAAAGCAATCAAAATAAAAGTACAATATCAATGGCGATAGTGGGCGGCGCGATTGTTGCTGTGCTAGTGATTTTATCGACGCTGTGGATAAATAAGAGCGAACAAACCGCCACAAATGAAACGGTTCATTCTGTCGGCTCGTTATATCTGCGCGAATTAACTGACCGGCGCGAACAAGTTATAAACGCCCGAATAAATGTTCGTGTCGATAATTTGCGTGCGGCTATGAAAGTTATCTCTCCCGCCGATTTGCAAAGCGTCGAAACTCTTAGTGCGTTTCTGGGCAAAATGAAAGTTCTTTACGACGTTGACCAATTCGCCTTAGCCAGTACAAGCGGCGCGGTTTATACGCCCGAAGGCAGGCTATCCGATTCGACACAATATTTTTTCGCGACCTTGCCTATTAACGCCTCTAAAGTTTTCACGAACAATAAAAAAGTTTACGTCGCTATTCCCGTTGAAAATGTCAGCTTTCAAGGCACGCCCATTAGAAATTGTTTCCTGCAACTTTCCATGTCAAGATTTCTGCAAGGTATCTTAGTTCACACAACCCAAAGCGAAATGACTTTCTTTAATCTCTACTACACCAACGGTGATTCGCTAACTGACGCGGTTTTAGGCGGGCTTTCCAGTGGCACTAATCTTTTGACCGCAATAACTGAAGCTAAATTCGACTCGGGCTTTTCCTATGAAAAGATTAAAGAAGATTTCGGTAATGCTCGTCAAGGCATGTCGTCTTTCACTTATCGCGGCGTCAAGGAGTCGCTTTATTATCGTCCTGTCGCCGGTACCGATTGGATGCTGTCCTATCTGATTCGCGAAAATAAAATTCAAGAAGAGATTGCCGCCGTCAACGCTGAAATTCGGCAACGCTCCTTGATTCAAATGCTTTTCACAATCGCGGCTATGGCGATAGTTTTTTGGCTGATAATTTCGCAGGCTAAGAAAAATCAAAAACTCTTGCACCAGAAAAATCTTTCCGACGCCGAAAATAGAATCAAGCGCGAGGAAATGGAAGAAAAATTCCGTTTGCAAACGCAACTACTTTCCGAAGAAAGGCGGCGTCGTCGTCAAAGCGAAATGATTCAGGCTTTAACGGTTGATTATCGGCTTGTCTACCATTTGAATTTAGATTCTGACGAGGCGGTTTGTTATCGCGTCGCGCCCGATATTGGAGCGCAACTCAATCGCAAGCAAAGCGACGTTGTAAAATTTCAAGCGGCTATGGAAAACTACGCGCAAACCTATGTTCACCCCAATGACCGCGAAGCCCTTCTGGATTTCATTCAGCCGGAAAATATTCGCGCTCGCCTTGCCGATAATGAAATAATTTCGCACCGCTATTTGTTGATAAGATACGGCGTGGAACATTTTATGATGATTCGCATTGCCAAAATTGATGAAGGCATGCACGCAGTCGGCGTCGGCTTTGCGAACGTTGATGAGCAAACCCGCGAAGCTTTAGCTAAAAATCAGGAACTTGCTGACGCACTCGCGCAAGCACAGCACGCGAACGCCTCTAAAACAATTTTCTTGTCCAATATGAGCCACGACATACGCACGCCCATGAACGCTATCATTGGCTTTACGAATTTAGCCCTGCGCCACTTCGACAATCGCACGCAAGTTAAAGATTCTCTCGAAAAAGTTTTAACTTCAAGCAATCATCTGCTCGGGCTGATAAACGATATTCTTGACATGAGCCGAATTGAAAGCGGGCGCGTCGAAGTCGCGCAGCAGGAATGCAATCTTTCCGACCTTATTCACAATCTGATTCACATTATTCAGCCGCAGATTATCGCTAAGCAACAGAAATTCCAAATCGACGCTTTCAAAGTCAAGAACGAAGACGTTTACGCCGACCCGCTGAAAATTAATCAGATACTGATAAATATTTTGAGCAATGCTGTTAAGTACACGCCCGCGACTGGCTCAATTTTCTTCCGCATTTCCCAATACGATTCCGAAATTGCCGGTTGCGCCAAATACGAATTCAGAATCAAGGATAACGGCTTGGGCATGAGTAAGGAATTTTTAAAACACGTGTTTGACGCCTTTGAACGCGAAGAGACTTCGACCAAAAGCGGCATTCAAGGCACGGGGCTTGGCATGAGCATTACTAAGAAAATGGTTGAGCTAATGGGCGGCACAATCGAAGTTGAGAGCGAAAAGGATAAAGGCTCGGAATTCACCGTGACGCTTGACCTTAAACTTCAGCAGAACGTTAAACAAATTTCTATTAAGGAGTTGGATAATCTTCGCGCCCTTGTTGTTGATGACGACTTCAATACTTGCGAATCAGTGACGGCTATGCTTAAGCAAATGGGCATGCGTTCAGAGTGGACGACTTCGCCGCGTGAAGCTGTTTTCCGCGCAGGTCGCGCCCTTGATGACGACCCGTTTGACGCCTATATTGTTGATTGGCTTATGCCTGACCAAAACGGCATTGAAACTGTCCGGCAAATTCGGCGTATCGTCGGGGAGACTGCGCCCGTGATAATCTTGACGGCTTACGACTATTCCGACATTGAGCTTGAGGCGCGGGCGGCAGGTGTTACAACATTTTGCACGAAGCCTTTGTTTATGTCCGATTTAAAAAATGCCCTTTCGCGAGCGATTCACGGACGCGACGAGGACGAAACTAATCAACATGATTTATCGGCGACGGATTTTAGCGGCAAACGCGTTTTGTTAGTTGAGGATATTGAAGTTAATCGTGAGATTGCAAAGGCGGTTCTGACTGAAATTGGGCTTGAAGTCGAAGACGCAAGCGATGGTTCCGACGCGGTGCAAATGTTTAAGACTGTGCCACCGTATTACTACGATATAATTTTAATGGATGTGCAAATGCCGGTTATGAACGGCTACGAAGCAACGCGCAATATTCGCGCACTAAGTCGCAGGGACGCTAGAACCGTTCCGATTGTCGCTATGACGGCGAACGCTTTCGACGAAGACAAGGAAAACGCAATTAAGGCGGGCATGGACGACCACCTTGCCAAACCGCTTGATATTCCAAAGTTGATTGAAATGCTACATAAATATTTAAAGTGAGTGACGAACTTTGTATAAACCAAAAATCCTTTGGTGTGGACGACGCGACCATTTACCAGACGTTGAAATTGTCGGGAGAATTTCTTTCAGAGGCGCGGCGGAGCGTGGAGAATTTATCGTTCCGGCTCATGTTGTAGCGGCGAACGATTACAAACTTAACGGCGACTTTCGAGTTTTCTTTGACGGCATGGAAATTTCTATCGACTTTCTTAGAAAAGTTTTGGATGACGCGGCGGATTATATCGTTATCGAAAGCCACGACGAATATTTATTGCGTTTCAGGGAGCTTTACGCGCTCGGATTGATTGACCGCGTTATCACCTTGCCGACGCTTTTAAACTACGCGACGAATAATTTTTTCTCGCTGAATAATGCCGTTCAAATTTTCAATCTGATTCACGCGCTGAAACTTTTCCGCACGCTTGACGTTGACGGCTATTTTGCCAAAAATGATTACTATATGTTCCCCGACTTCAAATCTAAAATCGCGGGCATTGCCGACGCTGAAACTTATCCCGCGCTTAGGAATTTTTACGGCGAAATTTATTCTTCGCTTGACGAGTGCCGATATAAATTTTTCGACGCGCTACTTTTCACCAACGACCGCACGCCCGAAGAATTTATCACTGCGCTTGTTGCGACGGATTTATTAGCGGAAAATATTCTTATATTCGCTAGGAAAAATTCCGCGCTTGAAAAATTCTTGACTGCAACCGAAAACGCCTTTGAAAAAGTTTCTGCGTTCCCCGCCCTAAACGGCAACTGGCTCTTGCTAGAAAAATTTATTCGCGCCAATTCTAAAATTTACGTCGTCACGCACAAGGACGCTAAGCTTGCCGCCCTGCCCGAAGGTTACGAAATAATTCACGCGGGGCACGCGCTCGCCAAAGAAAAATTCGGCTATCTCGGCGACGATTCCGGCGACAATATCAGCCGCTTGAATCCCTATCTGAACGAGCTAACCGCGCTTTATTGGCTTTGGAAGAATATGAGTCATAATCTTATTGGCTTTGTGCACTACCGAAGATTTTTTACGGTCGACGGTGAAAACATTTTGACGACCGACGAAGCGTCCGAACTTCTGCGCGAAAATGATATTATCGTCAACGATTGCAAATTCGGGCACGTTGCGCTTTACGACTGGAAAATTATGTTGAGCGGGCGCGAACTTGCCGAACACGTCATGAATACGATTAGAAAATATATCGCGGCGCGGCAACCTGATTATCTTGCGGCTTATGACCGCGTCAATAATAGTTTTGGCGTCTTCTGCTACGAAATTTTCATAACGCGCTGGGAAATTTTCAACGGCTATTGCGAATGGCTGTTTTCGTTCATAATCGACGCGACGGAAGAAATTTTAGCGACAACTAATCTTGCAAGCTCCGACGACCCGCGAGAATATCGGGTGATAAGTTTTGTGGCGGAACATTTAATGACAGTTTGGCTGATTAAAAATCGCTTGCAGATAAAAACCTTGCCAATTATTTTCCGCGACGTTTAAGGGAGTTGATTAAATGGCTGAAGTTCCGAAAAAGGAGCTGAATCAAGCCGGCGTTAAAAGATTTTGGACAAGCGACATGGAAGCAATAATCGCAATAACGGTCGTGCTTTTAGTTCTCGGCACGATAAATGTATTCAGCTCAAGTTTCATATTCGCAGAGGCGGAATTCGGGACGCCTTACTTTTTTTTGAAACGACACGTCCTGAACGTCTTTATCGGGGTGCTTGCGTTCGCCTTGTGCTTGTATTTCGATTATCATGTTTGGCGCAAAGTAATATTTTGGCTTGTGCTGGGAACATTCATTGCGTTGATAGCAGTTTTGATATTCGGTCCGGTCGTCAATGGTGCGCAACGCTGGTTGCCGTTGCCGATAGGACAATTTCAACCGGCAGAGCTGGCAAAACTCGTCTCGATAATGATTGTGGCGGCGTACATTTCCTCCAAAATAAGATTGGAACAAGAATTGCATTACAAGACAATTCAAATGGCGATAATTTTCGCCTTTACAGTCTTGACGGAGCTTGAACCAGACATGGGCACGGCGTCAATAATTTTAGGGATACCGCTTTTAATGCTAATGATTTCGGGCTTGAGCAGAAACAAAATTTTGCAACTAGTGGGCGGCGCGCTTTTTTTAGCTGGAGTTTTGATATATCGCGAGCCTTATCGCCTAGACCGCTTGAAAATAACTTTCGACCCGTGGTCGGACGCGCAAAATGTCGGCTATCAAACGGTGCAATCTTTATCGGCGATAGGTTCGGGCGAATTGACAGGAATGGGGCTTGGCGTTGGTGTCAGCAAATATGATTATTTGCCGGAGGCGCACACGGATTTTGCGTTCGCGATTTTCTGTCAAGAGAACGGCTTTTTAGGTGCAATATTTGTATTCTTATTATTTGCGGCGTTTGCAGTCTACGCGGCGCGGATTGCCAACAAAGCGCGGGACGAATATGGGCAAGTTTTAGGAATGGGCATAATGATTTTAATTGTCGGTCAAGCGATAGCGAATTTATTTATGGTCGGCGGCATGATACCGGTTGTGGGCGTGCCGTTGCCCTTCATAAGTTATGGTGGAACTTCGCTTATCGTCATAATGGCGGCGATTGGAATTCTGGTAAATATTGGCAAGCAGAGCGAAAAGAAGACATAAAGAAAAAGCCGCCTTCCAATTTGGAGGGCGACTTTTTCATTGCGCTAGCTTTATAAATGGCGTAGTGTAATTGAAGTCGACGTACTCGACGGGATGCGGATTAGTTTCAAGGTCGCGCAGAAAATCTTCAGTTAAACGCGCTTTTTCGTCGAGCCGCTCCAATTTACCCAGTCGAATTTGAACGGGACGTTCGGTCGCGCTGTACATTACGATATAATCCGCCTCCACAATCGCAATTTCCGACAGGCGATTAAGCGTCTCTTCGTCAAGTCTCTGCAGGAAGTCCAAAATTTGCCTAACAAGCTCGTCTTCAACGGTATCGCCGATATACAAATCGTTGACATTAACACCGGTTATCATGGGAATTTTCATAGTCTTTAAACTCTTGTAGCTGTCGATAATGACGCCATTGCGGTCAAGGTCGATATATCCGTAATTGCAGTTGAGGGTTGCTAGCGGGCGGCGTTCCTTGATTTTAATCTCCAGCGTATGCGGCAAATGACGGCGCACGCTAACTTCTTCTATCCGTAAATCTTTCAACAGGCGGCTTTGCACAACGTCCGTCTCCAATTTGAACATTGGTTCGCCCATGTAAATATTTCCTGATTTCAAAATGTCTTCTTGTGTGAGATATTTTACGCCGACGAGTTTCAATTCGCTCAGCGTGAAAAACGGCATGTAAACAAAAAAGCCCAATACCGCCGCGCTTACGACAAGGAAAATTATTCCTCTGAAAAGCCGTCCGAATCTCCGTCGCCGTCTGATTTTAGCCATATCATCACCGCCTTATTTATAAAAAAGTTCCTCCATGTTTCGCGTCGCCTCGTACATTTTCAGGAAAGCTATTTGCATTTGCTGTTCGCTCATATTTTTCGGGAAGTCATAAGACGCCATAACTGCGCGGTCGTTTTTTTCGTGCGCAAGCCGCAAATCTTTGGGCATAAGTAGCGGGTCGTAAAGGTCGGCAAAACTCGCTTCGGGATAATTCCGCCGCGCCGCTAAAATTTCTGCCGCTGTTCGCTCAACTTCGCGCCAAAACGGCGGCCACAGGAAATTATTATAAACTATATGCGCGGAATAGCGATAATCACTTTTCAGCCGCCCGCAAACCATACGCATCCAAACCATATGCGGCAAGCTTGTCAAAACGCCGAAGTGCCAAAGCATTGCATCGGGTATCATTAAATTAGCGTCGCTACAAATAACATTCGCGTCCATGTAACCAATAGGAATATATTCGCGGCGTTCAGAGCTGACACGCGGCACCAACAGATAATTTGATTTAGGTTGGCGGCGTTCTTGAAAAAGCCAGGACGTTTCAGCGTCTTTACGAGTGGCGACTTTCTTGCTTGCCAATCTGAATTCGCGAACATTTTTAACGCGCTGATAGACACGCGGCATAGATTTTATTTCATTAGGCGGGCAATCTTCAAGCCAAAGGCAAAATCTTTTCTTGTTGTGAATAAATTCTTCTGCGCCGACAAAAGGTCGAATCCAATTTTTAGCTTTTGGCTCGCGTTTAATAAATTCGTCATAATCCGCCGCTTCGACGATTAAATTTCCGTTGTCAGTCGGCTGAGAACCCTTGCGCATTTCTGGAATAGTATAAAAAGGCTGGTCGAAGTCGCGCAGATAAGAATCCTTGTCGGTTTTTGCGAAGAACATAGGGTAATCATTGGAATAGAATTGCGCGACCTCAACTTCAATGTAGCCGTGCCCGCTCGTGTCGTAAAGTTTAACCATAGTTGCCCCCGCTTATTTAAAATGCTCGTTCCATTTCATTTCGACAAGCGTTTTATTAGCTGCAAGCCATTGCATAATTCGATTTAAATCTTTGGCGGGAATGCGGCTTTTATTATGTTCTAAGCGCGGTTCATTATTTTCATTTGACCAGAAGAAAATCAGATAGCCGAGCAACCTACACACTTGCGGCAATTTCGTCACCGTCCTTGCTAGCAATCTCCCAGATAAGGAAAGCATTTGTTCTTGCGTAGTCCAATAAATCATCAGTTTCTTTTTTGCTGAAGCCTTCGGAAGATTTTACACGCAAAGCGGGCAAAGTTGATTCCAGAAAATCAAAGCCGGTTTCGTTGGGGTGTTCAAAGTAAATTTTAATGTACTCCATGCCGTCGCGATTGGTTTTAATGTCGCTGAAAGTCAAAGTTACTTCATCAATCTCAGAGAAAAAGTGTTTCATGTTAAACAGCTCCTTTAAAAGTCGGAGAGAGCAAGAATTTTTTCGCAGAGTTCAGGAAAATCGATACCGGCGGCGCGGGCGGCGTCAGGGACAAGGGAAGTTTCAGTCATACCGGGCACGGAATTAATTTCGATAACGTATGGAATATTCTTTTCGGAAAGCATAACGTCAATGCGGGCGACGCCGGAGCATTTACAAATTTTGAAGGCGGCGACGGCAAGCTTTTGGACTTGTGCAGTGAGTTCGTCGGGAATCTGCGCGGGGCAAATGTGCGTTGACATGCCTTTAGTATATTTCGTTTTATAATCGTAGCGACCGGTTGTCGTAGTGATTTCGATAACAGGCAGGGCGTCGGCTTCGTCTTCATTGCCCATAACGGCAACGGTCAATTCGCGTCCGCGTATGAATTCTTCAACTAAAATTTCGTCGCCGTAAGTGAAAGCGTTTTCGATAGCTTCGGCAATTTCTTCGGAATGTTCAACGATAGTTACGCCGATACTTGAGCCTTGCGACGCGGCTTTAATGACGACGGGCAACCCAAATTTATTTTCAATTTCGGAAGCGAGTTCGTCGCGGCGGTCGACTTCGCGATAGATAGCAAATTTGGGCGTAGAAATCTGCGCGGAGTTGAGGAAATGTTTCGTTGCGACTTTATCCATAGTAACAGCGGCGGCGAGAACGCCCGAACCGGTGTAGGGGATTTTGAGCATATCGAGCGTGCCTTGAATCAATCCATCTTCGCCGTATTTGCCGTGAAGGGCGTTAAAGACAATATCGCAATTTTTTTCGCGAATGGTCTGCGCGAAAGTCTGCGGATTGAGTTCGAGCAATTCAACGTTATAATTTTTAGATTTAAGCGCGTCGGCGATAGCTTTGCCGGTGCGTCTTGAAACTTCAGCCTCTGTGGAAGGACCGCCGCAAACTACGATAATTTTCTTGTCAGTAAAATCTTTGAGCATGTCTAAAAGTTCCTCTCCAGTCTTGTAAATATCTCCTGCGCCCATAGTGATAACCAAATCGCCGGGCGAAAGTTCATTTTTAATAGCGGCGGCAATGTCTTCGCGCTTAGGAATGTAGGAGACGGCTTGATTAGTGGTGCTCAAAACTTCTTGAAGAATAGACGCGCCACTTACGCCGGAAATTTTTTCTTCACCAGCGGAGTAAACGTCGGTTAGGATTAAATTATCAGCCTCACGGAACGCGCTACCGAATTCTTTAAGCAAAAGTTGCGTGCGGCTATATCTATGCGGTTGAAAAATACAGAAAATTTTATGAGGCTTAGTTTCGCGAGCAGCTTTAAGAGTAGCGGCGATTTCGGTTGGGTGGTGCGCGTAGTCATCGACGATTAAAATATTTCTGACGCGCCCTTTAGTTTGAAAACGCCTTTTCGCGCCGTGAAAGTTACTTAAACCTTCTGCGATTTGCTCAAAAGTCAAGCCGACTTCAAAAGCAGTGGCAATCGTCGCGAGTGCGTTAAGGACGTTATGCCGCCCGTGAATTGCGAGCTGAATTTTGCCTAAAGTTTCTTCGCCGTGCATGACTTCAAAGTTTATTCCTTTAGGCGTCGTTCGGATATTTTTCGCCATAAAGTCTGCGGGATTATCAATGGCGTAGGAAATAATTTTACGGTCGATTTCCTTAGCAAGCCCGCGCAGATTATCGTTATCAAAGCACAGGACAGCAACACCGGATTCGCGGTTGACGTTTTCGATAAAAATTTTGAAGGCAGCGCGAATTCTATCCATAGTGCCGTAATGGTCAAGGTGGTCGTCTTCGACGTTGGTGACGACAGCGATAGCGGGTTTGAGCGTCAAAAAGGAGCCGTCGCTTTCGTCTGCTTCAGTAACGAGCCAATCACTTTTTCCTAAAATCGCGCCGGTGCCCAAGTCGGTTGATTCGCCGCCGATAATTATAGTTGGGTCGACGTTCGCGCTGTGCAAAACGTAGCCAATCATTGAAGTTGTCGTGGTTTTGCCGTGCGAGCCGGAAATTGCAATGCCCTTGCGCGAGTTCAGCAGATAAGCGTTAATGTCGGAGCGGTGAAGCTTAGGAACTTTGAATTTGCCGGCGGCGACGACTTCGGGGTTATCAGTTGGGATAGCCGACGAGCAAACGATAGCTTCGACGGGATTGCCTTTATCGTCAAGGATATTTTTAGCCTTGTGCCCGACGAAAATTCTTGCGCCGAGCTTTTTAAGCATATCGAGCGTCGGAGAGTCTTTAGCGTCCGAGCCGCTGACTTCGCAACCAAGCTCAATCAAAATTTTAGCGAGCGCACTCATACCCACGCCGCCAATCCCTACAAAGTGATATTTCTTTAAGTCATCGAGTTTCAAAATATTTTTCCTCCTCAAGTTAAATCTAAAATCATATCGGCAATTTCGTCAGCGGCATTAGGTTTGCCGAGCGACAAACTTGCCTTTGCCATTTCCTTAAGTGTTTTCGGCGAAGCTAAAAGTTCGTCGAGATTTTTTTGCAAAAGCTGAGCGGTCAAGTCTTTGTTAAGAATCATACGAGCCGCGCCCGCGTCGACAAGTGCCCGCGCATTGAATTCTTGATGATTTTCAGCCGCGTAGGGATAAGGGATTAAAATTGAGGGGACGCCTCGCGCTGTCAATTCGGCAATACCGGTTGCGCCTGCGCGGAAAATTGCTAAGTCAGCCATAGCCATAGCTCGCGGCATGTTGTAAAGATACGGGACGATTCTTATATTG
This sequence comes from Selenomonadales bacterium UBA7018, assembly GCA_002448305.1. GTDB lineage: Bacteria > Bacillota > Negativicutes > Selenomonadales > Selenomonadaceae > Quinella. The sequence continues at coordinate 84,072 of DJWY01000025.1, read as the reverse complement.
GGCGCGTCAACGTCGGATAATTTTTTCGTGACGGAATCAAATTCGCCCTTGCCAGTGACGTGGAGAAATTGCGCAGAATTTTTTTGTGCCGCGACTTTCAAAACGTCAATCATAGCGTCATTGATACTGCGTGCGCCGCGAGAGCCTCCCGAAATTAAAACAATGGGCTTATCGGCAGTGAAATTAAATTCGCGTAGCCCGTCTTCCTTCTTAGCGGCAAGAACTTCAGCGCGAATGGGATTGCCAGTGTAAGTAGTCTTGTTAGCAGGGAAATTTTTCAGGGCGTCTTGAGTGCCGACCGCGATTTTATTCACGAACTTAGACAGAATTTTATTGGTGATGCCCGCAACGGCATTTTGTTCTTGAATCAGCGTCGGAACTTTCATAAGACTGGCGGCAAGGAGAATAGGTCCGCAGACATAGCCGCCCGTCCCGACGACAACATTTGGTTTGAACTCTTTAACAATATCGGCGGCATGTTTAATGCTCCAAATTGCGTTGGCGGCGCGAGAAATATTTTCTAGTGTGAAATGACGTTCCAGCCCGCCTTCCAAATTGAGCGCGGTAAAATTTATGCCCGCCTTCGGGACAATGTCCGCCTCCAAGCCTTTTTCCGTGCCGACGTAGAGAAATTCAGCGTCGGGGCGTTTAGCCTTGATTGAATTTATGAGCGTCAGCGCAGGGTAAATATGACCACCCGTGCCGCCGCCCGATACGATTATTTTCATTTAGTTGCTCCAAAGAAATTGCAAAGTACAACGCCAATAACTATTAAAGTTATTCCGATTAAACCCGGCGTCGAAATGCTTTCGTTAAAAAAGATTTTGGCGACAGCCGCCGCGAGTACGACGCCTAAGCCGCCCCAAGTCGCATAAGCGATATTTAGTTGAACGCTTTTTAGCGACAGTGCGAAAAAATAAAAACATAATCCGTAAAAACTCAGCGTCGACGCCGCGAAAATTTTGTGGTCGAAGCCGTTCGATAACTTCATGCAAGTCGTGCCGCACAGCTCCAAAACAATCGCTAATGCCAGATAAATATAGCCCATATCAAAGACCCTTCACAATGCGTTTGAAGTCGCGCCCGCGCTCCTCGAAGTCGCTGTACATGTCGAAACTTGCGCAGGCAGGACTAAGCAACACGACTTGCGGCGTACGCGAAATTTTTCTTGCAAGCTCAACGGCTTTTTCCATTGAATAGCCCGCCTCCAAAATTTTATCGGCAGGGAAATTTTTATCAAGGGCGCAAGCTTTGAATCGCGCCGCCGCGTCACCAACTAAAATCAGATAATCGACGCGCTCATTGACCAGCTTTAAAAAGTCGGAAAGGTCTGTGCCCTTATCGTCGCCGCCCGCAATCAACACAATATGCCCTGCGAAGGTCTCCAAAGCTTTAATCGCCGAATCAGTGTTAGTCGCCTTGCTATCGTTATAATATTTCACGCCGTCAAGCTCGCGCACGAATTCTATCCTGTGCTCGACCCCTTGAAAACTTTTCAGCACGCGGGAAATTTTATCCGTCTCAACGCCCGCAATAAACGCCATAAGCGACGCGGCAAGAGCATTCTCGACATTGTGCCCGCCTTTTATGCCGAGTTCGTCAATCGTGCACAGGTTAAAAATTTCGCCATTGCACTTTATGACAAGCGAATTATTTTTAATGAACGCGCCCTCGTCAAGCGCAACTTTTCGGCTAAAATAAAGCACTTTGCAAGCGGCGCGGTTAATCATTTCGCGAGTAAGTTCGTCGTCATAGTTCAGAATCAAGAAATCGTCGGCATTTTGTTGCGCGAAAATTTTCTCCTTCATCGCTTGATAAACTTCCATTGAACCATGACGCTTTAAATGGTCGGGCGTGACGTTCAAAATTGCTGAAATATGCGGCTTGAAATTTTTCGTCGCCTCCATTTGATAGCTAGAAATTTCCGCCGCTAAATATCCGCCCGCGCCAACTTCAAACGCAACTTCGCTAAGCGGAAAGCCAATATTCCCGCCGACTTGCGCCTTTGGAAATTTTTCTTTCAGCAAAAGTCCTAGCAAAGTTACAGTTGTCGTCTTGCCATTCGTACCCGTCACCGCGCAGATTGGCGACTTTGCTAAATCGTAAGCAAATTCGACTTCGCTGATTATCGGGATATTTTTTTCTGCCGCCGCCCTAAGCACCGGAATTTTTATCGGGACGGCAGGCGAAACGATTATCAAATCAACGCCGCTTAAAAGTTCTTCTGTCTGTTTGCCGAGCCGAATTTCAACGCCAGAAATTTTCACGTCAAGATTTTCTTTAGCGTCGCTTAGAATTACACTTGCACCGAAATTTTTCGCTATCTTCGCCGCCGCTACACCACTCCGCGCCGCGCCGATTACTAATACTTTTTTATTTGCCAAATCCATTAAATTCACTCCCAATAAAATTTTACGCAACTAGCGAAGTGCAACGGAGCGTACACTCGCGGCGATTAGTCCAAACATTGAGACGGTCAACCGCGTCCGCTGGATGCAACGTCACGTTGCCATTGATAGCCCAATTACGCCCGCAATTAATCCGACCGTCCAGAACACAAAGACAACTTTGACTTCCGACCAGCCGCCAAGTTCAAAATGATGATGTATCGGACTCATGCGGAAAATTCTTTTGCCCGTCGACTTGAACGAAATGACTTGCAAGATAACCGACATTGCCTCGCACACGAACACAAAGCCAATGACCGCTAATAAAATTTCCGTGCGCGTCAAAATACCGACTGCCGCGAATGCTCCGCCCAATGCAAGAGAACCCGTATCGCCCATGAAAACTTTCGCGGGGTGGAAGTTGAATTTCAAAAAGCCTATGCAAGCCCCGACCGTCGCCGCGCAAAATATCGCTAAATCTTCGTGCCCCGTCAGCAGGCAAATCACCGCATAACAACTCGCCGCAATCGCTACGCAACCCGAAGCCAGCCCGTCAAGCCCGTCCGTCAAGTTGACCGCGTTTGACGCCCCGACCATTACAACGAACATAAACGGCAAATATAAATTTCCTGCGTCAATGGTTTTGTTGATTATCGGTATCCAAATTGTCGGGTTGAAGTTAATCAAAAGTTCGCTCGCTACAAATGTCGTCACGACCGCGATTAAAATTTGCCCCGCGAGTTTGTACCGCGCCAAAAGTCCTTGATTCTTTTTACGAACGACTTTTAAATAATCGTCGACGAAGCCTAAGATAAAATGTCCGAGCAAAATGAACAGCGCAAGGAATATTTCCGCGTTCCATTGGGCTTGAATCAGCGTCGCTACAACTATCCCCGTGATTAAAAACATTCCGCCCATTGTCGGCGTTCCGCTTTTCTTCTGATGACTTTTCGGACCTTCTTCGCGTATGCTCTGACCGAATTTCAATCTGTGCAAAATCGGAATGCAAATCGGCGCAAGCATTATCACAACGCCCGCTGCGATTGCGCCTGCTATTAAAAGTTTCTCCATTTAAGTTTTTCCCTCAGATAAGCTCGATAATTTTTTCCATGTGCATGACGTGCGACGCCTTAAATAAAATCGTGTCGCCAATCCGGACAAGTTCCAAAATTTTTTTAGCCGCCGCCTCATGCGTATCGAAGCTGTAAACATTTTTCAAGCCCGCGTCGCGTGCGCCCTCTGCGATAAATTTTCCAAGCTCGCCTAAAGTTATCAGCGTGTCAAATTTATTCTCGACGAGTTCCGCGCCAATTTCCTTGTGCACGCGCTCCGAAATGTCGCCAAGTTCCAGCATGTCGCCTAAAACCGCTATCATTCGCCCGCCGTAAACTTCAGACATTGTCTTAATCGCTACGCGCATTGAAGCGGGGCTTGCGTTGTAAGCGTCGTTGATAATCGTTAAGCCGTCGCGGCGAATTACCTCGAAACGCATTTTAGTTGTCGTCAAAGTCGAAATGCCGCGCTGAATTTCTTCGACGCTTAAGCCGACCGTCAAGCCCGTCGCGATTGCCGCCAATGCATTTGAAACGTTATGACGACCAATCATCGGAATTTCAAAACCATAATCTGCGCCGCCATAGCTTAGCGTAAATTCTGTCGCAACGCTCCCAATTAGAATATCCCTTGCGACTAAATCGGCTCCGCCCTCCAAGCTGTAAGTTATGACCTTAACACCCGCACGCGCTAAATCTTTCATTGCGGCGGTATGGCGGTTGTCCGCATTAAGAATAATCGTGCCGCCCTCTTGAATTGCTTCGACCAATTCGCCCTTCGCCCGCGCAATATTTTCTATCGAGCCTAGCAGTTCAAAATGCGTTTCGCTGACGTTGGTAACAATGCCAATCGTGGGCTTAACGACTTCGGCAAGCGATTCAATCTGACCAAGCCCGCGCATACCGATTTCGACGACGGCGGCTTTATGTTTGTCGTTGAATTCAAGCAAAGTCATTGGAACGCCGACTTCGTTATTAAAATTCCCAGAAGTTTTTTGGACATTGCCTAAACAGTTGAGCGCGGCGGCAGTCAAATCTTTCGTAGTAGTTTTGCCATTGGAGCCAGTCACCGCAACAACCGGAATGTTAAAGCGATTTCGCCACACGCCCGCAATTTGACTGTAAGCTTTCAACGTGTCGTCGACTTTTAAAATTATCCCGTCAAGTTCTCTGTTAAAATTTTTGCTGACAAGAACAGCCGACGCTCCTTTTTTAAGAGCTTCCGCCGCGAAGCTTTCGCCGTTGAAGTGTTCGCCCTTGAGCGCGACGAATAATGAATCGCTCGTAATTTTCCTGCTGTCAGTCGTGACGCCCTCAAAGTAAATACCTGCATCCGAATTTTTTTCCGCGCCCGTAACCTGCGCGACTTCCGCCAAACTTAATTTTTCCATTTCTCTATTGCCTCCTGCGCAATCTCTCTGTCATCGAAATGAATCTTTCCAGTGTTTAAAATCTGATAATTCTCGTGCCCTTTGCCCAAAATTAAAACAATGTCACCCGCTTCGGCAAGTTCAATCGCCCTAAAGATTGCCGCTCGCCGGTCGACAATGCGCTCATGATTTTTATTGCCAATCCCGCCTTCCAAATCGTCCAAAATTTTTTCGGGGTCTTCAGTGCGCGGATTATCGGAAGTAGCAATAACAACGTCGCTAAACTCGGCGGCAATTTTGCCCATTATCGGACGCTTTTTATGGTCGCGGTCGCCGCCACAGCCTATCACCGTTATAATTTTTCCGGTAGCAATCTGCGCGGCGGTCTCTAAAACATTTTTGACGCCGTCGGGCGTGTGCGCGTAGTCGACAATCACTTCAAACGGAACGTCGGCAAAAATTCGCTCGAAACGTCCGGGCACGCTTTTAAAATTTTCCAGAGCGCGTTTGATAACTTCGGACGAAATATTTTCAGCCAAAGCCGCGCCCGTCGCCGCCAACACGTTATAAACATTAAAAATCCCCGTGAGGTGCAAGCTAAGGGGCATTACGCATTGCATTTCCATTCCGTCAGCGCGGATATTTAATTCAGTGGCGCGAATATCGGCAGAATCTTTCAAGCCGTAAGTTATCGTTTTGCAAAGACAATGCTTTAAAATTTCAGTGCTCGCCGCGTCGTCAACGTTGATTATCGCCGTTTTATTCTGCTTGTGCCCGCGCCGAGATACCATATCGAAAAGCTTAGACTTCGCACGCAAATAATTTTCCATTGTCCCATGAAAATCTAAATGGTCCTGCGTTAAGTTCGTGAAAATTGCCGTATCGAACTCGACGCCCGCAACCCGATTTTCCGCAAGCGCATGGCTTGAAACTTCCATAACTACAACGTCAACTTTTTTCTTGACCATCTCGACTAAAAATTTCTGCAAGTCAATAACGTTGGGCGTAGTGTTACGCACGGGGAATTTTTCTTCGCCGATAAGATTTTGAATCGTGCCAATCAAACCGACCTTAAAGCCCGCGCAGGTAAAAATTTCGCGCAAAAGATAAGTCGTTGTCGTCTTGCCGTTCGTACCCGTGATACCGATAACGCGCATTTGCCGCGCAGGATAATCGTAAAAATACGGGACGATAACCGCCAAAGCATTCAGCATATCCGGAACGATAACCGCTGAAATATTTTCTGGCGGCTCGAAATTCTTCCTGGTCGTGAGGACGGCAACCGCGCCTCTCTCCATTGCTTGTGGAATAAAATTATGTCCGTCAACGTGCGCGCCTTCCATGCACACGAATAAATTTTTTGTCGTAACCTTGCGCGAGTCGTGCTCAATGCCGCTTATCAAAACGTCATCGCCGACAATGAGCGCGTCGGGAATCAGTAGTGCCAATTCGCTCAGCTTTTTTATCAAGGTCTCGCCTCCTTCCTGTTTGCCGCTAATTATAATTGAACTTTGCATGAAAAAACAATGCCGCAAAAAAATTTCTTGTTCAAAAAAATTAGGAGCTTATGCAAAGTGCACAGGCTCCTTGACATTTCGAGACGCTAAATTTATTTCGTCGGTTCAACTTCGCCGAAGAATAATCCCTGCGTGATAATCCACCAAGCGACAGTCCGCATTGCGTCGATAATTTCTTTGGCGTGCGCTCGTTCATTATTTAAATTGACTTCGTTAAGTTCATTAGAGGCGACGTGCGGCAAAAGTTCAATGTCGTCCGAATCAATTTCCCCCGTAACTGACGCCGTTAAAAATGTCGAATTATTAAAGCCTACGCCGTTACTTTCAAACAAACTCGGCGCAATCGAATAGTATGCAAAATCTTTCGGCGCAATCAACTCAATAATCGTCGGGACAATGGAAATGTGGTCGCCAACAGCATCGGGCGGAAGAATTCCTTTGGTAATGCCCGCGCCGTACATTACGAACGGTACGCTTTGATGTTCAAAAATTGTCGGGTGCGTGGAAGGGTCGCAACGAACGGCATGGTCGCCCGTCACGATAAATAAGCTCTCCGGAAATTTCTGACTGGCGGCGCGGATAAAATTCGTGATAACTTCGTCCATATACCAATAGTGCCCAAGCTCAATCGCTAATTGGTCTACGTCTTCGATATTCGGAAATTTTTTCAAGGCTTCAACTTCGGCTTTCATGTCAAAGCCTTCCGCCGCTAAATCCAAATTGTATGGCGGGTGATTGCTCGTCGTCATAACTAAATGGACGGTCGGCGGCTCTTCGTCAAGGTGCGCAAGTAAAGCATTAAATAAATTTTCGTCGGACGTGCCCCAAGTCGTTTGCTTAGGCGCGTTGAAGTCGGGGTAGCCGTAAAAATTATCAAAGCCTTGCGCAAAGGACATTTTAGCGATTGAATCCCAACTGGGCATTCCGCCATACCAAAAATCAATATTGTAGCCGAGTTCGCGAAATGGCGGAGCCATTGCCGTAATATAAAGTTTTTCATAAGTACGCGCCTGATAATTAACTTTGATATTAACGTCGGGCAAGCCGGTCACAAGTCCTGTTATCGCCGTCGAAGTGAAATCGCCATTGGGCATAAAGTTGCGGCTGTAGTAGCAATTTTCTTCCGCGATAAGTGATTTAATTCCCTCCGCGAGCAAAAGTTCATCGTATTTGCCCAAAAGCGGCCACTGCATAAAAGTTTCGCCGAGTATTATAAAAATGTGTTTGGGCTTCTGAATGCGTTCGCCCTTAGCTTTTCGCTCAAGATAGGGAGCAAGATTTTTTTCGACAATTTCTTTGTTGACGGCGATAATCTGCGCGGACTCTGCGATTTTATCGGGATTAACGCCGGAAATTTCGCCCGCCTCCATGCGCTTAGCCATAGCCCGCGCCCGATAAAGTGCTTGAGCGTCGTCAAGTATGCATTCGTTCAAAAAATTATCGGTCGTGACGCCGGCATTTTCCCAATTTATTCCACCGCCATAAGTGAAACTTCCGCCGAAACGTACAAACAGCCCGAATAAAAATATTCCAACAACTAAACCCGCCGAAAAGCCCGCAACTTTTTTCTTATCGTCAAGCACCGGCAAGGGGAAAGTTTTTATCAGTAATAGCCGGCTTAAAATCGCTACGCAAAGCAACGTTAAAATCACCGCGACTAAAAATCGCCAAATAATTCCGTATTCCTGAATCATCGTCACGATTATGGAAAAAATATCGTCATTGAAACCTTGCACGACTTCCATTCCGAACGTTGATTGGAACGCCCGCCAATACGGAAAACGCAACATGAATAGCGTTGAGAAAATCAGCGACGCGCCAATTCCAACGTATAAGCGCAGACGCGCCTTCAGTCCGATAATCGTTACTAAGACAAACGAAATTAAAGTTATTGCGCCTGCCGTTTTCAAACTAAGTCTCAAGCCCGTGAACATTGCGGAAAAAATTTGCGCCGCGCCCGAATCCTCATTCATATAGCTCGACATAAAAATTATGAACAATCCGCGATATACTTCAAGCAAAATCAGCACGAACAAAAATAATCTGGCGTCACGCTGTATGCCGTCGAAAAATCTTTTTAGAAACTTCAAGAGGCGAACTCCCTTCAGAAAATTTTATGCCATTATATCAGATTTTATTCTTGACGCAAAAAATATTCATGTCGAATTAAAATGAAATAGACGACGGCGGGCACAAACCGTGTCTTTAGCCTCTGCCTTACTACGACGGAGAGCGGTGTGACGCTTCCGCCCTGCACCCGCGTTGCCGCTATGCGATAATTTACGACGAAGTTGCTGCGCCGAGAGATATAAAACCTAAAAATTTAGATTCAAAATCATTAGGGGAAAGAAAATCGATGGCAGAATGCGGACGCTTTAGGTTGTAAAAGCCGTCAATATACTCAAACAAGGAAAGTTGTAAATCGGCAAAGGTAGAATAATATCTGCGGTTGGTCTCTTCAGCATTGAGGAATTTGAAAAAAGCCTCGACAACGGCATTATCAAAGGAACAACCTTTAGCGGAAAAAGATTGCACAATGTTGAGTTTCTTTGGTTGCATATAATTACTCTTTTCGTGTCCACTTTTACATTATATATCCAATATCCAGTCGATAAAATTTTTGACAAGTGCATAATTGGGAAATATAATTCAATCTACATTAATAGAAAAGGAGCTTTGAACATGAAAAAGATTTTGTTAGCTTTGCTCCTCGTGACTTTGAGTTTGGCGGGTTGCGGCGGAGAAAAAGATTCGCAAGGCGTCGACAGGAATTTCAGTAAAAAAATTGTAATCGGGGTGGATGCCGACTTCCCGCCGATATGTTTCCACAACGAGAAAAATGAACTGATCGGCTTTGACATTGACCTTGCCCGCGAGGCGGCTAATCGTTTGAACGTTGATATAGAATTTAAGCCAATCGCTTGGAAGGATAAGCGCGAAGCGATTACTTCCGGCAATATCGATATGATTTGGAACGGACTCGACATAACCGAAGAGCGCAAAGAATATATGATTTTCATTAAGCCCTACATGGACGACAGACAAATTCTTTTAGTCAGGAAAAATAGCGATTTGAATATCCATTCCGAAGGCGACCTAGAAGGAAAAATCGTTGGCACGCAAGCCGGCTCAACTTCCGATTGCTACCTTACGCAAAATGAAAATCTCAAAAACGCTCTCAAGGACTACAAAACTTATGACACATTTACCGCTGTCCTTAACGCCCTTAAAAACGGCGAAGTCGACGTCGTAATTTGCGACGAAATAGTTGCCCGTTACGAGATGAATAAAAATCCCGACGAACTCAAATTGATTGATGTAAAAATTGGCACGATTTTGAAGATGAGCGTTGGCTTTAGTAAAGATAACGTCAAACTGCGCGACGAAATTCAAGACGTTTTCGACCAAATGGTTAAGGACGGCACCGCTAAAAAAATTTCGGAGGCATGGTTCAATGCTGATTTGATTAAATATTAATTGTTTTAAGGAGGCTCCCGAAATGAAAAAACTTCTATGGCTCCTGTTGATAATTTTAACCGTGAGCGGTTGCGGCGACGAAGTTAAAAAGGAGACTGACGCCCCAAAGCCCAAAAAAGTTTACGTAGTCGGACTAGATGCCGAGTACGCGCCAATGGGGTTCAGAGATGAGAGCGGCGAAATTGTCGGCTTCGACATTGACCTTGCAAAAGAAGCGGCGCGGCGTATGGATGTCATTTTTGAATTCCGCCCGATTGTTTGGGACCAAAAAGAGGCTGAATTAAATTCCGGTCGTATCGACATAATTTGGAATGGTCTGGACATTACGCCCGAACGCAAAAGCTATATCCTCTACAGCAAGCCTTACTTGGATAATCGCCAACTGCTTTTAGTCAAGAAAAATCGCGGCTTTGATATTCAATCTATAAACGACCTTGCGGGAAAAATCGTCGCGACGCAATCCGGCTCCAACTCTGAAGGCTACGTCGAAGGCAATAGCGAACTTAGAAATAGTCTTGTTGATTTTATAACTTATCCGTCTTTCAGTCAGGCTTTCAAAGATTTACACGAGAATAAAATTGACGTGTTGATTGTCGATGAAGTTGCCGGGCGTTACGAAAAAAGTAAATATCCCGACGAACTTGAACTAATCGAAATTCCAGTAGGTATCGCAACCGAACTTGGAATAGGTTTTCGGCTGGGCGATATAGAATTGCGTGACGAAGTGCAAAAAGTTTTTGATGAAATGGTTGCCGACGGTACCGCAAGAAAAATTTCGGAAAAGTGGTTTCAAGCCGATTTAATTAAGTCATCATAAATGATTCGGGTGCGGGGTCTTTCAAATGTGGAAAATATTTTTGCCTTTCTTAATTATGATTTTGGCATTAACGGGTTGCGGCGGGCTTAATGAAAATGTCGAAATAAAGCAAAAGAAATACGTAGTCGGGCTTGATGACGAATTTGCGCCAATGGGTTTTCGTAATGAAAAGGGCGAAATTGTCGGTTGCGACATTGACCTTGCCAAAGAGACTGCTAAGCGTATGGGCGTTGAGTTTGAATTTCGCCCGATTATTTGGGACAAGAAAGAAGCTGAGCTAAATTCCGGACGCATTGATATAATTTGGAACGGTCTGGACATTACGCCCGAACGCCAAATTCATATCCTCTACAGCAAGCCATACATGGATAATCGCCTAATTCTTTTAGTCAAAAAAGGGAGAGGCTTAAATATTAAAACCTTGCAAGATTTGAAAGACAAAGTTGTTGCGACGCAAGCTGGCTCTAATGCTGAAAATTGCGTAGAAAGAGATGACGCAATGCGAACCAGTTTTACAAATTTCGTAACTTACCCGACGTTCAGCAGGGCGTTCAAAGCTCTGGCTGAGGAAAGAATTGACGTGCTGATTATTGATGAAATCGCCGGACGTTACGAAGTTGCTAGACGTGATGAACTTGAATTAATTGATGTTACTATAGGCGACGTGAGCAAATTTGGAATAGGTTTTCGGCTAGGCAATGTTGAATTGCGCGATGAAGTTCAAAAAGCTTTTGATGAAGTCATTGCAGACGGTACCGCTAAAAAAATTTCCGAGAAATGGTTTCAAGCCGATTTGATTAAATAAGGGGCTTTAAGCAATGAGAAAAATTTTATTGATAATCTGCGCGGCATTGCTTATAAGCGGTTGCGGCGACAAGAATATTGATGACATAAGCTATAAAAAAATATATGTAGTCGGGCTTGATGCCGAATATGCGCCAATGGGTTTCAGAGATGAGAGCGGCGAAATTGTCGGCTTTGACATTGATTTAGCTAAGGAAACGGCGCGGCATATGGGCGTTGAATTTGAATTCCGCCCGATTGAGTGGAGCAGAAAAGTTGATGAATTAAATTCCGGACGTATCGACATAATTTGGAACGGATTAGATATTACTGCCGAACGCAAAGAAAACATTTTATACAGCAAACCTTACATGGATAATCGGCAAATACTTTTAGTCAAGGCAGATAGCAATTTAAGTATTCATTCGGAATACGACCTTGCCGATAAAAAAGTTGGGACGCAGTCTGGCTCCAGTTCCGAAACTTACGTTGAATATAACGAGACGCTTAAAAACAGCTTAAAAGAATTCAGGACTTATGGCTCATTTAAAACGGCGTTCAGAGATTTGGAGATGGGCACAATCGACGTTCTGATTGTCGACGAAATCGCCGGGCGTTATCATATGAGCAAAGTGCCGAATAAATTTAAAGCCCTCGAAGTAACGATTGGTTCTGCTACGTCAATCGGAATAGGTTTTCGCATGACTGATATTGCGCTCCGAGACGAAGTTCAAAACGCTTTTAACAAGATGATTAAGGACGGCACTGCTAAGAAAATTTCAGAGAAATGGTTCCAAGCCGACTTGATTAAATCCAGCAAAATGGCTCGTTAAACGTTTTCATTTAGTTTTCAAAATTTTTATCGCCGTGCTTGCAATGAAAAACTTGATAAAGTATAATGCAACGCGGCTTATTAAATTTTTTTGAAAGGATGTTTTTGAAGTATGAAAAAATTTTTAATGGCGGCGTTGCTCCTTGTGACGATGGTTTTCGCGGGTTGCGGCGGCGGCAATGAACCTGCTAAAACCGACGGCGGTGCAAAATCCGACGCAAAAAAAATCGTTATCGGGCTTGATGACGAATACGCGCCAATGGGTTTCAAAAATGAAAAGAACGAAATTATCGGCTTTGATGTTGACCTTGCAAAAGAGGCGGCTAAGCGTCTCGGCTCCGAAGTCGAATTTAAAGCAATCGATTGGAACAGCAAAGAGGCTGAACTTAAATCCGGACGCATTGACATAATTTGGAACGGTCTGGACATTACGCCCGAACGTCAAGAAAATATGCTTTTCAGCGACCCTTACATGGATAATCGCCAAATTGTTTTCGTCAAGAACGGCAACGACCAAGACATTAAAACAGAAGCTGACCTTGCGGGCAAAAAAATCGGGACGCAAGCCGGCTCTACCGCAGAATCTTATATTGACAGCGTCGAAAGTCTCAAGTCCAGTTTTGCTGAATTCAAAACTTATGGCGACTATGTTAGCGCGTTCATGGATTTGGAGAACGGCAGAATTGATGCTTTAGTTTGCGACGAAATTGTTGGACGTTACGCAATGAGCAAGCAGGGCGATAAATTCCAAGCTCTCGACGTGGCGGTTGGTCCCATTACGCAATTCGGCATTGCTTTCCGCAAAGATGATACTGACCTGCGCAATAAAGTTCAGGGCGTCTTCGATGAAATGGTTAAGGACGGAACTGCCGGTAAAATTTCCGAGCAATGGTTTGGAGCTAATCTGATTAAAGAGAAAAAATAATCGGCGATTACTATTGACTCACGAACAGTGACCGCCGCAAATTCAATTAGGAATGTGGAATTAGGAATTAGGAATTGTTTTTAATTACTAATTACTAATTCCTAACTCCTAATTGGTTTTGACGGGAGTTAGGGAATATCTGTTATGGAAAAATTTTTTGATATGACGCTCCTAATATTACAAGGGGCAGAAGTCACGTTAGAAATTTTCTTCGTGACTTTAATTTTAAGCTTGCCAATAGGAGCATTGGCGGCACTGGGAAGAATTTCGAGTTTCGCGCCGCTACGTTACCTAATGGAATTCTACGTCTGGATAATGCGCGGGACGCCGCTAATGTTGCAACTTTTATTCGTATATTTCGCACTGCCAATGGTCGGAATAATGTTGCCAGACATAGCGGCGGCACTCTTAGCTTTCACGCTGAACTATGCGGCGTACTTTGCAGAAATTTTCCGCGCAGGCATACAGGCAATACCAAAAGGACAATACGAAGCGGCAAAGGCATTAGGATTAAAACATTGGCAGATGATGCGCTACGTAATTTTTCCGCAAGTCCTGCGCGTCGTCCTGCCGCCAATTTCAAACGAGACGATAAACCTTGTCAAAGATACGTCGCTAATTTATATTCTAGCGATGAACGACTTGTTGAGAGTGGCGCGGACAATCGTCCAACGTGAATTCGACATGACGCCATTTATTATCGCGGGCGCGTTCTATCTTGGAATGACGGCGGTGCTAACATGGGTTTTCAAAAAACTTGAGCAACGTTACGGCTCGTATGAAACTTAGGAATTAGGAATTAGTAGTTAGAAAAAGAGGAGGCTTTAGGGTGATTAGAAAAATTTTGCTGAGTCTCCTCATTTTAATTGCGGCGACTTCAGCAGTTGAAGCGGCGGAAGAAAAATCCGAACCGACTTTCAAAGACCGTATTGCTAATCTCGCCGAACTTCAAGCGATTAGAGTTGGTTACGGCTCCGGCACAATCCGTATCGTCACCGACATAACTAAAAAAGTCGAGTTCAAAGAATCCTACGCGGAAAATCCTTCGCGAATTATCATTGACTTGAAAAATACTTGGCTCAATCCCAAAGTCCAAAAGGAAATAGAATTGAAATCGCTGGCGGCGAAAAAACTTCGCGTCGCGCAATTCGACCAAACAACAGTCCGAATTGTTATTGAGTCTATGGCGGATATTCGACCATTTTTCGTCAGCGGCGGCGCGGCAGGTTGGCGTTTCGTCGTCGATATTGGCAACGCCGAGTTCAAAGAAAATCCCGAACTCAATAAGCCAACGCCTAAGGAGCCAACTAGGGAAAACCCTACTAAGCCCGCTCCTAATCCGCCCGTTAAAGAAGTTCCGTCAGATGTCGAAATTGTCGACACTGAAGACGAATCTTTAAGGCAACAACAGGAGCGGGAAAAAGAATTGCAACGCCGCGAACAGGAACTTGCCGAGCGCGAACGCGAACTTAAAGAAAAACAAGAACGTGAACTTAAAGAAAAACAAGAACGCGAACTTAGGGAAAAACGCGAACGCGAACTCAAAGAAAAACAAGAACGCGAAAAAGAATTGCAACGCCGCGAACGTGAACTCGAAGAGCGCGAACGCGAACTCAAAGAAAAACAAGAACGCGAAAAAGAATTGCAACGCCGCGAACGTGAACTCGAAGAGCGCGAACGCGAACTTAAAGAAAAAAAAGAACGCGAACGCGAAAAGGAACTCAAGAAAGAACAGGAACGCCGCGAAAAGGAACTTAAAAAAGAACAGGAACGCAAAATCAAAGAACAACGCGAACGAGAAAAAGAATTAAAGAAAGAACAGGAACGCCGCGAAAAGGAACGCAAAAAGAATAAAGATAAAGAAAAGGAAAAAGAAAAAGAAGATGTCACCGTTGAAGAACCTTTCAAAGGTTTGGAAGATGATTTAGAAGTTCTAACAAATCTTAAGGGCAGAAAAATCGCTATCGACCCAGGACACGGCGGAAACGACGCCGGCGCAATCGGTCCAACAGGCGTTATGGAAAAAGATGTAACGCTGAAAGTCGCACTCGAACTTCGCAGACTGCTTGAGGCTGAAGGCGCAGAAGTTATCATGACACGCGACACAGATAAAACAGTTTCAGAAAAGGGCGCAAAGGCTTCCGATATTGAAGAACTCGGCGCACGTTGCGACGTAGGCAACAGAGCCGGCGCGGAAATTTTCATTTCAATTCACGCTGACAGCTTCACGCGCCCCGAAGCTCGCGGCACCACCGGTTATTATTACGGCAAAAGTTCTTCCGGCAGAGGGCAAAAGCTCGCTGATTGTATTCGCCGCAATCTCGTCGAACAATTAGGCACGCCCAGTCGCGGAACACAACCTTGCAATTTCTACGTCGTGAAAAATACCGATATGCCCGCAACGCTCATTGAATTAGGTTTCATTTCCAATAAAGACGAAGAAAAACTCCTTGACTCAAAAGAGGGCGTCCAAAAAGCCGCGCACGGTATCTTAGACGGCATTGAAGATTATTTCGGTTAAACGCTTTTTCCCCGCATTGTCGCGGGGCTTTTTTTTGCCGCAATGCCTTTCTGAGAGAACTTTAATATTTAATGATTGACAAAATTTTTTTCCTGCAATATTATGCGCGTGACAGTCTAAAGCGTTTGGTGGACGCTGGCTCGTCTAACAAGGGGGATTTTAACCTAAGTTGGGGGACGGACGGTTAAAGTCAGATTTTTCTTTGTGGCGTTTGAACGGCGAATCCTTTTATATTTGCCGATTCAACGCTGTTTTGGTTTTTAGCTCCAAAGTTGCTTTTATCGGTTGGCAGTTAAATCGTTCTGCCGTAAAATGCAACGTGGGCGGTTTAAGACTTCCGCCTTAACAAAAAGAGACGTGTATTTACAAAAGAATTACTCGCACGAAGCGAGAAAATCAATCTATCGAAATGAACCGATAGGGTTCGACTCGCAAAGTAAAGAGATTGAGGATTTCTCGCTCAAACAATCCGTATCTCTTAGAATTCTTTCGGTTCATTATCAATCTTTTTCTAACTAAATCTCGCCTTATATTAAAACAAACGAGATTTGAGAAGGGAGTTTTATTTAAATGAGCGATTTGGTTTTTGACTTGCAACGTTTCGCTGTCATATTCGAAACTGATGATGGTCCTGTAACTGTTCAGCCTTATCAAGCCGCAGGCGAATCCGGCGTATATTATTTTGCTGAAAATAACAATGTAACGTCTACTTTTACTACTGGCGACGTAACTATTGGCGCAAGTGAAGATGAAGCTGATAATGGTGCTACTTATCTCACTGTCACCGAGCTTGCTTTGCCTGGTAGCGGTTCGGGCGTAATTACGGCTGGTACCGGTGTTGGCTCTAAATCCGAGCCTATAGCGATTAATGGTCTGGCAGACGCAGAACTCACTTTCGGCGGCAATACTTTCCAATTCGCCAGTGCTGACGAAAACGCTGCTCTCAATGTCTATAGCAGTGTTGTATCTGGTTTTGATAGTTTTGAAAGTGGCTCTTTCACAATGCCTAATGGCGGAGAAATTGCTGTTGGCGAAAATAATGTTAATGTTAATAAGTCCTTCACTTACACTGCAGGCGGCGATGACCCTGTTATCAGAGTAAATGAAAACGGCGCGAACGTCAACTTATCCAATGAAGATTTAATGCTGATTAATGCTCCTTCCGGTGCAGACACAATCACTGTCGGCGGCGCATCCTTGCAATATGTAACTAAAGCCGCAGCTGTTATCACGGTTGAAAGTGGTACCGTTACGGGCTTTAATCTTGTCTCTGTAGATGATGCAGTTGCTGTTCCTGAGGCTATCGCTTCTAATAGTGATTTCTCCATAACTGAAGAACAAGTCAACGAGAATCTTCCTTCCACCGGCTACACGATTACAAAAACTTCAAGCGGATATTTAGCTAACAATTTTGGAGTAGCTTCTGTCGTAGTTCCTCCTGAGGATTCGGAATACACCCTTACTAACGCCAGCGGTAGCATTGCTGTTTCTATCAATAATGACAGTGAAATTACAGGCATAATTTTGGGCGGTGTAAGCGACGCTATCACAGGAGAAGTTGGAAATATTGGTGTTGGTAACGACGTTGCTCTTTTCAACGGAGAAAATACCGTCAACGTTTCTGAAATTCCTGATGGTGCAAGCATTTCAAAAACTGCTGCCGGTATCTTGTTCGATGGCATTGCAGCAGACGAATCGATTGTTCTCAACGATATTACTACCACTTATAATACTAAAGCAGGTTCGGCAATATTGAATGACGATAACTCAGTCGGATTCAATATTGCTAGTGGCGGCGACGTTGAAATCGAAGGCGCAAACGATACTCAATTCACTCTCAATGATGCTACTATTTTAATGAATAACGGTGAAAATTCTATCTTAGCTACTGTCAGTTCTGCTGGTATTGTTCTCAGCGCAGAAGACGGCGCAACCGTTACGACTGCTACAGGCGTTGGTTCCATTACCACTTCAGAAGGTAGTAATATCAACGTTGCTGGTAAAACATATACAAGCACCAGCGAAACTAATGCTCTTGTATTAGACGAAAGCGGCAATGTTGCATCAAGCGAAGGTTTTGAGGGAGACGCAGACTCCGACGCAGACTCCGACTCGGACGACACCACCGATGATACCACCGACGACACGACCGACGATACCGACACTGACGATACCACCGACGATACCACCGACGATACCACCGATGATACGACGGACGACACGACCGACGATACCGACACTGACGATACCACCGATGATACCACCGATGACACGACGGACGATACCGCCGACGACACGACCGACGATACCGCTGATGACACGACCGACGATACCGATACCGACGATACGACGGACGATACCGCCGATGACACGACCGACGATACCGCCGATGATACGACCGACGATACGACCGACGATACCACCGACGATACTGACGACACCGATACCGACGATACCGACGACACCGACGACACCGATACCGACGACACCGATACCGA
>DJWY01000025.1:43364-65803 GCA_002448305.1 Selenomonadales bacterium UBA7018 | reverse complement strand
TACCGACGACACCGACGATACCGATACCGACGATACCGATACCGACGACACAACTACGGAAGAAAATATTTCGCAACCTGCTTTAATTAGCAAAGAACTTATGACTGAAGCTATGCTTAGTGCAAATGCTAACGAAATTTTAGGGCCAAAAGAAACATTCAAGACCGATACCGTTGGCGGTAGCATGGTTTACGTCACTGCAGGCGCAAAAGGCGATAAGGTAATAACGCTCTTAGGCAACAGTGCTTCCGGTGAAGGCGACGAAGTTTATATCGACGCTAAGAGAGGTGCTAATGTCACCGTCACGGGCGGAGCAGGCAAAGATACTCTCGTTGTTCGCGATAACGCTTCTGTAGTCTTCGATATGGGCAAAGGCGGCGCAGATGAAATTTATCTCGCAACCGACGAAGCTAGAGAAAATGTCACCCTCAAGAATTATAACGACGCCAATGGCGGCGGTATCGTTCTCGGCAACGCTAGCGACACCGCACTCATTAACGCTATCGAAGGCGGTAAAGCTATAATCTTCGGCGACGGTGTAGTAGAAATCAACGGCACAACTGGTAAAGGTACCGTAGAATTTGCAAGTCACACCGGCAACAGCGGACAAACAGTCTTCAACATCTTAGACGAAAACTTAACGACAGAAGAACTTTATTCGCGTAAAGTTGCCTTCACAAACAGCGACGGCGGCAAGATTGACGTTAGCTCTAAAGGCGACGCTTATATCATGGTAGGCAACTACCACGATAATAAAGATGGTAGCTCGTCACTTCTTGGCGGCAAGGGCAATGATACAATTCTCGCGGGCGCAGGCGACGTTATCAACGCGGACGGCGGCGAAAATCTTATCCGCTTCAAAGAAGGCGACACCAGCCGTAGCGGCGCAGAAGTCATTATCGCAAGCGGCACTACAACAGTTCAGAACGCTCACAACGGCTACGACGAAGGCGGCGACGTTATCAATATCGACGTTACCAAATTGTCTCTCAGCGTAGTGAACGACGGACTCGTTGTAAGCGGCAGTGGCACCCATGCAACTGTTGAAGGCGTTGGCGACAACGGTGTTGTTAAACAACTCATTAAGACTGGCGGCAACACTTACAAAGCAGCTATCGCGGCAGAAGGTACTGAAATCACCGTAAGCGATGGCGACGACATTGCTAACTACTATCAAGGCGGCTCTGTCAACTTCACAGGATATAGCGATTCTGTTAAGGCTGACCTTAGCGGCGCGACTGAATCCGGCATTGACGGCGGCGTAGCTTTGTTCAATGGCGTTAATGTCCTTTACGCTGGCTCCGGCAATACAGAATTCAGAGGTAGCAAGGGCAATGATACTCTCTACGCCGGTACCGGCAATACTTCAATGTACGGCGGCGCAGGTAGAAACTATCTTGCTAATTCCGCGACCGAAAAAGACGGCTCGACTTCCTTCTTTGTCCTCTCCGAAGCTGACGGCGCACATAATACAATCAGTGGCTTTGAATTCCTCCAGAGCGGCTCCGATAATAACTTTGGCACTGCTGACCGTATGCAAGTTGGCACGGCTAATGGCAACAGAGTTTCCAACGTCTATATTAAAAATACCAACGACGTTGTAATCACAGTCACCAATTCGGCTGGTACTCAATCCGAAACTGCTTTGATTGAAGGCGCAGTCGGACAGGATATGATTTTCAATGAAACTGTTGTCGCGCAAGTCAATGCAACTACTTTGAACTATGACGGCACGGCAAATTATTTCGTAGCGACCGAAAATAACGCGGCAATTAATGTCAATAGCGACGTTGTAGCCCCCGTTTCAATCTGGCTTGACGTTCCGGCTTGGGCGGGCACTAAGGAAAATACCTTCAAAGGCGACATTAGGACGATTGACGCGAGCAGCTCCAGCGTCAAAGCTGAATTGGCTGGCAACGACGCCAACAATACAATTTACGCGGGCAGTGGCAATACGAGCCTCTGGGGCGGCAATGGCGGCGATGATTTCATGCAAGGCGGCGCAGGCGTTGATAACTTCTATTACACCTACGGCAACGGCGACGACACGATAAGCGGCACTTCAACCGGCGATACGGTCTTCTTGACGCAAGTCGGCATTGACCAAATTTCCGGTGCAAGCTTTGAAGGCTCTACCGCAACGCTCAACTTCACTGACGGCGGCAAGCTCACTATCAAAGACGCCGCAAACGCTAACTACGTCGTAACTCAGGGCGAAGAGATGAGAACCTACAGAGTTGAAAACGGTGCTTTTGTTCAAAACTAATCTAGTCAATAACATAGACGACATAAATTAAAATTTTCCAATCTGCTCTTCCGCACGAGGGGCAGATTTTTTTTGCTTGCATAGGGGAAAGTTTTGGTGTATAAATCACTTGGCATATGAAAAGTTTTTGAAGAATCCAAATGTTCAGGAGGTTTTATAATGGCTATAACAATTCCTACCGGCAAA
This sequence comes from Selenomonadales bacterium UBA7018, assembly GCA_002448305.1. GTDB lineage: Bacteria > Bacillota > Negativicutes > Selenomonadales > Selenomonadaceae > Quinella. The sequence continues at coordinate 63,351 of DJWY01000025.1, read as the reverse complement.
ACTTACGAGCTTAACGGCGTAACTTACACTGCAACGCAAGACGCTGTTCTCAATCTCGACGACGCTGGAAAAGTTTCGGGTCTTGCAAGCGGCTCGGTTACAGCGGTCGTAAGTGGTGCTAAAAATTCGCCGACGATAACTTTCGACGGCTCTACGGCTTTTGACTTCACCTGCACGCAAGACGACGGCGCACTCAAAGTCCGTTACAAAAATCATTCTTTAAGTTACACTTCGGGCTCTGTCACTTATTCAAGCAAAGGAGTTACTTTTCCCGAAGGCAATGTTGGCTTGACGGGCAAACTGGGAAAAATTATTCCTTTCAATATTAATGTTGCTGTTCCCGAATCGGGCTTAACCGGAATTTTCGACGGCGACAAATTTAATTTAGCCTCAACCAATACCGTGACGGTAGCCATGACTTTCCCCGAAGAAATTAAAAGCATGGTTGAAAGTGAAGCCTTCAAAGAAAACATCAAGGTGCTTGCGGTTGCGGTTTTAAACCTTTCCGATGACTCCTTTGAAAAACTCTACGACGTTGCGAAACAACTCATTACAACTCCAACAACTCTCAACCTTTCGGGCGAATTCACTTACGACAGAACGGATAAAAGTTTTTCCTTCGCGCAGGACAGCAAACTCGACATTAGCGTTTTGAATTACGGTATAAATCTTGCGGCAGTCGACGGCGTACTTGACGGATTTAGCGTTTATAACGAAAAAACCGACGACAGCATTTCTGTAGGAGCAAAAATATCTCCGAGTTCGGGCAACGGGAAGCTTTACTTCAACCTTTCGGAAAACGGCAAAACGCTCTTCAAAGACGTTTTAAAAATCAACAGCGGCTTGTTGACTATTGACCTGACAAACGCAAAACTTTCGCTTGACGCCAATTCAAGCTTAACCATGACGGTTCGCGAGCTTTACACCGCAACGATAGCTTCAACCGACGCAATAAGCGCGACTTTTTCCGCCGACGCCAACGGCAATATTGTTTTGACGCCCGACGGCAAAGTCTTTAAGGTCACTTTGCAAAGAGATAGCGCAACCATTTTTGACGGAACAATTCAGCTAAGCAACGGTTCGCTACTTTTTAATCAAGAGACGCATTCCATTACCCTAACGCAGGGAACAAAGATGACGTTCACTCAGAACAATAATAGCATTTCTTTGACAGCAAAAGACACCGCCGGAGCTCAAATTGTTGCGAACGAAAATGGAATTTATACAATCACGCCCAGCGAAAATGGCGGCTCCGTTGACGTTGAAATTAAACAGAACGGTGAAACTATTTTCAAAAATAATCTCAGCGTCAAAGGCTCGATTAGTTTCAATCCTACAAATAGATTGTTTAGCTTGACCGACGGCACCACATTTAATTTCACCTTTGATGGCTACACTCTTACAGCGACCGCAGACGGCAACGCCTCAGGTACAGTTTCTTTTTCGGCAAGCGGAAATTCTATCACGTCCAACAACAAAGACGGAGTCAATTTGAATGTTACAGAGACCGCAGACGGCAACGGCACAAGAGGCGTTGTTATTACGCCCGACACCGAAGACGAAGGCAAATTGTATCTTACACTGACCGGCACTTCAAGCGGCTCTTTGTCTGCTGAAATTGAACTTTTAAGCGGCTCATTCATTTTGGGCGAAGACGGCACGTTGAGCATTACCAAAGATACCGAACTGCAAATTAAATTCTCCGATGATTACATTATCAATTTCAAGGCGGCTGACGACGCGGGCGGCGTAATTTCTTTAAGCGACGAAGGAATAACTTTCTCGCCCAATTCCAATGACGGCGGCTTACAACTTTCCATTACGAAAAACGGACAAACGCGCTCTGCAAGTTTGGACGTTACAGGCTCTGTTACTTACAAACTCGACGGCTCAATTTCACTGGCTAAAGGCACCGTTGTTAGAAATGTTTTTGAAGACGGCAACATTTTAACGATAACTGCAAACACCGACGCAAGCGGCTCAATCAATTTTAATCCGCAAACCGGCTTGACAATTAAGCCCACAACGCCCGACGCGCTAACTGTTTCCTTGAAGACGGGCGATTTAGAAATTGTCAACATTACGTCAATCACCGGCTCAATCACTTACAGCGGCGGCGTTGTCACAGCAAGCGACGGTACAGAGGCTCAACTTTCATTTTTCGGCACTTGGGAGCCAAAATTGTACACGACGGGCGGTACAGCTTCCATTCAATTCACTGCTGACAGAACGATTTATACTGCAAACGAAGGTGCGACGTTAGTTCTCGACGGCAACAACGACTTGAGGATTGAATTTGAAAACGGCTCAATTACTGACGTTTACGCTGAGAATATTGGAGATGGCGTTCTAAGCATCTCTGAGGGAACGACCTTAAGGAGCAACGACCACGATTTTGCTTTCACGCTTGAAAAGGCTGGCAACTACACCCTAAACGGCATGAGCGTCACGACAACTGAAGACAACGTCGAAGTTCAGCTTGCCAACTACGACACGATTACATTTGGACAGGGTGCGCAAATAGACATTGCAACTTCGATTAGCGGCAACGATTTGGACGTTGTTGCCTCCGCGACGCAAGGTCAAGGCACTGTCACTGTAGACGACGACGGCAATATAACTTACGACGCGACCAACGGCACGCTTCAAATTTCCGTTCCGCTTGAAAATGTTATCGGCGATTCCCTGTTGCCCAGCGACTTCACAATTTCGGGCGGCTCCGTAACAATGGGCGCAACCGACGCCGACGGCATTAAAACTATATCTATCCCGCAGGGAACAACGATTTCTTTCACCAAAAACGGTATGACGTTTACGGGCGTCACTCAAAATGACATTAACGGCAGACTTTGGATGAGGAATGGGACTGTTCTATATCTCCACTCTTACGAAGAAGCTATCTTTGATGTGACGACGACTTTGTCTAATACTACAACCTTTAACGGCACGGTAACGCTTGGCGGGGCTTTCAGCTACAACGCCGCCAACGGTACAGTCGGTTCAGTTGATTCAAATACTTACAACGTGCACGATTCTTATATTCAAATCGCGGTCGGCAATCAAACTTTGAGATTTACGACTAACGGTGAAACTTTCTTTGCGGCACTCAACGTTGACGACGACGGCAAAATTACCCTCGACTTTATCAACGAAAATTATAATTCAATGTTGGCGACAGTGAGCTTGGGCGGCAATCCCGTTCTCAACGCCGCGCTCGTAGTTAATGGTTCAATCGTTGTCGACCCCGCCACGCTGGGAATTACTTTGACTAAAGACACCGCTATAACAATGACGCAGGGTAGCGACGTTGTGACGATAACCGCACTCGACGAGGCGGGCGGCAAGGTTAGCTTTTCCGGCAACGTAATATCTTTCACGCCGAACGAAAACGACGGCGCATTGTCTTTCGTCTTGGTAAGAGACGGCTCGCCAATTTTCGGCGGCACATTGAACGTAACCAGCGGCACAATTTCTTTCGACACAACCGAGCAGAAATTTTCCTTCACAAAGGGAACAAAGGTTGCGCTTGGGATTGGTATTTCGGAATTAGAAATTGAAGTCACAGGCGACGACGCAGGCTTTAAAATGGCGGCTGATGCCGAAGGCAACATTACAATCACGCCCGACACCGACGACGGCTCCCTTGATATTACGTTTAAGCGGAATGGCGAAGCTGTTTTACAAAATAACGTAAGCGTCAACGGCTCGATGATTTTCAATCCCACAACAAGATTGCTGACCTTAGTTGACGGCACGACAGTTAATATCGCGTTTGATAACTACACACTCACCGCGACGGCTGACGGCGACGCCTCAAGTGAAATTTCTTTGACGGCAAGCGGAATTGCTATCACGCCGCAAACCGGCGACGGCAAATTGAATCTTACGCTGACCGGCACTTCAAGCGGCTCACTTTCCGCCAGCATTGAAGTTTTAAGCGGCGGCTTTGTTTTCGGGACGACCGGAGCTTTAACCGTCACGGAAGGTACCGAACTGCAAATTGATTTCGGCGACGGTTACATTATCAATTTCAAGGCGACTGACGCGGCTGGCGGCGCAATTTCACTCGGTGCCGACGGAATTACTTTCGCGCCCAATTCTGACGACGGCAACTTACAACTTACCATAACTCGCGACGGACAAACGCGCTCTGCTTCCCTTGACGTAACGGGCGGCTCAGTTACTTATAAGCTTGACGGTTCAATTTCTCTGACTAAGGGCACCGTTGTTAGAAATGTTTTTGAAGACGGCAACATTTTAACCATAACCGCAAACACCGACGCTAGCGGCTCAATCACTTTTAATCCGCAAACCGGCTTAACGATTGCGCCCACGACTGCCGACGCGCTCAACGTTGTTTTGACGACCGGCAATTTGGAAGTTGTCAATATCTCGTCAATCACTGGCTCAATCACTTACAGCGGCGGCGTTATCACGGCTTCAGACGGCACTAGGGCTCGTATCTTATATTATTTCGGTTGGGAATCTGATTTGTACACGACCGGCGGCACGGCTTCCATTCAATTCACTGATGACAGAACTATTTACACCGCAAACGAAGGCTCGACTTTCGCTGTGGATTATCTCGACGGCACGACGCTGGAAATTGAAAACGGCACCTACAGCGATATTTACGCTACCGAAACTTCAGGGGAGATAGAGCTTATCTCCGAAGGTTCGACCTTCAGGAGCAACGACGATGAAGCTGCTTTCACGCTCGAAAAAGCCGGCAACTACACTCTCAACGGCATGGCGATTACCACAAGCCAAGATAATACACAAGTCGTAATCGCTGGCGATTATAATACCGTTACATTTGAAGCGGACGCGGGCATAACTTTCAACGGGCAGGAATTTTCCGGCGACGGCACTGTCACCCTTACCGACGGCAATATCACATTCTTAAACACCGACGATAACGCCACAGTCACCGGCACCGCGATTGCCGATTCAATTTCCAACAGCGGCGAAGGCGTCACGATAACCGCGCTCGCGGGCAATGACACTATAACTAACACCGGCGCAAGTGCAATAATTAACGGCGGCGCAGGTGATGACCTTATCCAAATCGACGGCGATAACGTTACTATTGAATACAGCGCGGGCAATGACACTATCACCGGCTTTGATGAGACTTCCACACTTTCAATCGGCGACAATGTATATTCCACGCAACAAAGCGGCGACGATTTAATTATCACGGTCGGCGAAAGCAAAATTACTTTGGTCGGCGCGGCTAGCTTGTCGGCTCCCAACATTGAATCAACTAATCCTGCTGTTGAGTTGATTGAAACGATTTTGAAACGCACTGCTTTAGGTTATCCCGTAATGGCGGCGATTGCCTTCCACCCCGAAGAATATCACAGCGACGAACCGACCAATTATTCCAATAAAGAAGATTGGACTATCACTTCTGCCGATAATCTGGAACTCCACGCCGTCCACTACACGCCGGAAAATTCTAATGACAAATGGGTCGTGCTGGTTCACGGCTACGGGCACAATCATAAGCATATGTATCCTTTTGCGGGGTTTTACCTTGCCAACGGCTACAACGTCTTGATGGTTGACCAACGCACCGCAGGCGACTCTGAAGGCACTTGGTTGACAATGGGCGCGGCTGAAGGTGCTGACGTTGCCCTTTGGACGCAGGAAATTGCCCGCAGAAATTCAAATGCTAAGATAACTTTGCATGGCGTTTCAATGGGTTCTGCAACTGCAATGCTCGCCGCTGCCCGCTCCGACGCCGTAAATGTAACTTCACTGATTGAAGATTGCGGCTATACGAGTGCTATGGACGTTTTCTACTTGCTCAACGAAGTTATTGTCAAAGCACCAAATGAAGTTATTGCGGCTCTGGATTTGGTCGCTGAAGGTATGACGGGCTATTATTTGCACGATGCCGCCCCGATTAACTCAATTTCTTCCGCAAAAATGCCCACGTTGTTTATTTCGGGCGATTCTGATAGTGTTGTCCCGATTAGTATGCTCGCAAGTCTTTATGAAGCGTCGGGCGCAGAAGTTAAAGAAGAATTCCTTGTCAAAGGCGTAGGGCACGGGCGCGCCGGCTTAGAGGACCCCATTGGATATAGCAACGCCGTGTTCAGATTTGTTGCCGAAGCTAACGGCGAAGGTTGGGACACCGCTAATATTGCCGATGATATTTCTCTGCGCGGAACTAAATATAATGACACGATAGCAAACAGCGGCGACGGCGTCACGATAAACACGGGCGCAGGCGACGACATTATTCAACTCGACGGCGATAACGTTCGCATTCAATACAGCGCGGGCAATGACACTATCAACGGCTTTGACGAATCAACCGCCCTTCAAATTTCCGGCGAATACGCGACTGCTACGAGCGGCGATAATGTTGTTGTGACTGTCGGGGAAAATGCAATCACCTTGACGGACGCCGCAACTTTGGACGCGCTTAACATCTTCAACGACACAACCGGACAAACTATCAACAATATCGATGACAATACTTTAATTAGCGGCGGCAACGGCGACGATTCTATTAGCAATATCGGCGACGACGTCACGATAAATAGCGGCGTAGGCAACGACAGCATTTACAATACCGAAGGTAAACGCGATTCAATCAATGCGGGCACGGGCAACGATACCATTCTTAACGACCACGCTTATTATCCGACGATTGAAGGCGGCGCGGGCGATGACTTAATAACTATCAGGCGCGGTCATTATACAAACATTGACGGCGGCACTGGCAACGATACCATTTTGGGAGAAGCGGAAACAACGTCCGGTAGCTGGGCAATGGGCGGCTACGCAACGATAAACGGCGGCGCAGGGGACGATTACATTGACACCGGCTCCAGCGATTCAGCGTCGATTATGGGCGGCAAAGGCGCAGACACAATCATTACAAGCGGCAATGACGCAACGATAAACGGCGGCGCAGGCGACGACATTATTAGCTTGCACGGCGCGTCGGTCGATAACAACATAATTGAATACGAGACCGGCTCCGGAAACGATATTATTTACGGCTTGAACTCAACTGGAACAATCAGCATTAGTTCGGGCGCGGAATATTCAACGGCTGTTAGCGGCGACGACGTTATTTTAACTGTCGGGGAAAATACAATCACGGTCGCGAGCACGGCAAGCGTCAACGTTATCAACTACGAGCTTGCAGGTTCAGAAATTGAAAACACCACCAACAATACGCTAGTCAGCGGCACCAGGTTTAATGACACCATTTCAAACGAAGGCTCCAACGTGACAATCAACGCAAGCGCGGGCAATGATGTCATTCAAAATCACGGCGCAAATTCCAGCGTAAACGGCGGCACGGGTGCCGATTCAATTACGAACATGGACGCGAACGGCTCCACAATCGAAGGCGATTACGGCGACGACGTGATTTTGAACAATTCCGACAACGTTTTAATCAACGGTAGCTACGGCAATGACACGCTTTCTAATAGCGGCGCAAATGTCACGATAGCAAGCGGCTCCGGCAACGATTATATTTACAACGGCGGCGCAAGCGCAGTTATCGAATATAGCGGCGGCATGGATACTGTTGTTGGCTTTAATGAAACGTCAACGCTTTCCGTTGGTAGCGACTTCAGCAATGACGACGTTGTTGAGGGCACAAAAGATGTCTACGTCTTCCGCAATAATTATTTCGTTAATTTAAAAGACGCCATGCTCACGACCGATTCAATTAACGTAAACGGCGAGGCGATTGCCCTTAGCAAATTTATCAGCCTGCAAGGCGACAGCGATAGCGTAGAAATTAGCAGAAGTAATGTCACGGTTGACGCGGGCGACGGCGAAAATTTAATCACACTAACGGACGACGCCAACAGCAATAATATCGTGCTCAGCGGCAATACGACCGTCGAAGGCTTCAAGACCGGCTTTGGCGACGGCACCGACACAATTTATATCAATGGCGACCCCGCCGGCGTTGAGTTCAAAGATGGCGGCTTGACTTTCGGCAACAGCACTGACAGTTTGACACTTAGCGACATTACGACAACTGAGAAAATCAACATATATCACGAAAGAAGACAAGTTCTCAATAAGGGCGTCTTCATTGCCGAAAACGATTGGCATAAAGTCGAGGACTCCGATTTGACGGTAAACGCGGGCGAAGAAGTTTACTTCGTGGGCACCACCGCCAAATCTCAAGTAGGCGTAGACTTTGGCGGAATTTCTTCCGCACTCAACGTCACAATGGATACCGCCTACGAGGATAGCGAAGACTTTGTACCCGGTACGACAACATGGATTAACAGCGTTTATTCGCTCAAAGGCGGCGCGGGCAATACCACAATCACCGGCTCCAAAAATTCCGATACGATTATTGCTGGCACCGGCGAAACCACTATCAATGCGGCGGCGGGCGACGATATTATCAGTCTCGGCTCGGCAAGTGCTTTGGTTCAATATTCAAGCGGCGAAGGCAACGATATTATTCAAGGCTTTAACGAAAATTCCACGCTGTCAATCAACGACACCTACACGACGACGACAAGCGGCAACGATGTTATTGTTAATGTCGGCGAAGAGGCAATCACTTTGACTGACGCCGCAACTTTATCTTCTGTCAATATTTTCGAGGGAGACCTTCCTTTAAATACCGTAAATGTAACAAGTAACGTTTCAATAGTCGGCACCGAAGGCAACGATTCCATTCAAAACGAAGTTTACGCAAATAACGTCACAATTCAAGCCTTAGGCGGCGACGATACCATTTACAATAACGGCTCCAACGTGACAATCGAGGCGGGCGACGGCAACGACATTATTGATACCGAAGATTATAATACTGGCAATATCCTAATCAACGCGGGCGCGGGCAACGATTCAATTCGCAACTGGAGCGATGAGACCACAATAAACGCCGGCGAAGGCGACGATTCAATTAGGATTTTAAGCGAATATAGTAACGTGTCAGTCGACGCGGGAGCCGGCAATGATTACATTGATACCTACAATCACGGCGTGACGGTTACTGGCGGTACGGGCGACGATTCCATTTATAACGATTGGAATTTCTATGAAAACGCTCCAAACGAGCCTTTGGATTATGATGATGAAGACGGAAACTATGTCCAATTCAATTACACGGCGGGCGACGGTAACGACGTTATCTACGGCTTCAATGAAACGGATACGCTAAACATTTCGGGCGGTTCTTATTCCACAACTAAGAGCGGCGACGATTTAATTATCACTGTCGATGACGGGAAAATCACACTTGCGGGCGGCGCGACTTTGGAAACCGTTAATATAGTCGGCGAGATAATCAGCGTTGCTTCCGTTGAGAGAGCCAAGCAAATTATCGGCGCGGATTCAATTCAAACTGTCACCGGCAACACTTACAAAGTCGATAACGACAAGGGCAACAATCTGGTTTATGTCGATAAAACTGCGAAGGGTTCCAAAGCAATCACGCTCGGCAATGGCGGCGACGCTGTACTTGTTGAAGCGTCAAGAGGTGCTAAAGTTTCAATCACTGGCGGCACGGGCGATGATAGCCTCTTAGTCACCGGCAACGCGCCCATAACTTTCGATATGTCTAAGGGCGCAGATAAAATCACTCCGCGCTTTGACGGCGAAAACGTCACGCTTAAAGGTTATAAAGCGTCCTTAGGCGGCGGCATTGTGACTGGAAATCCCGACACAGAAAGCATTGTCTCCGAAGTTGTCAACGACGGCAATATAATTTTTGGCGACGGCGTAATTACTATTAAGAGCGATGAGGGCACTTCATCTAAGTTCACTTTCGCGGACAACACAAACGCGACCGGCTCTGTTATCTTTAACATGTTCGACAAAAACGGCGAGAAACAAGCAATCGGCTTCACTAACAGCGACGGCGGCAAGCTCGACGTTAGCAAACAAAGCGATAATTATCTTTTGGTCGGCAACTACTACGACGATAAATACGGCGGCTCGACGCTCAGGGGCGGCAAGGGCAATGATACTCTGCTTGGCGGCGAAGGCGACGTTCTCAACGCGGGCGGCGGCAATGATAACCGCATCATTCTGCAAAACAACGATAAACGCGGCGGCGCAGATATTATTCTAAACAGCGGCAAAACGACTGTCCAAAACTTCAAGGCGGGCTTTGATGACGGCGACCGCGTATTTGGCGACGTAAATGACATTATTGATTTCAAATTTGACGGCACGAACATCAGCGTTAAAACCAATAACTCTTGGCACGGCGTTTTATCCGACGTTGGCAACGGCGCGAACTTTGTAAATATTTTGGCGGCGGACGCAAATGGTTCCGTTAAAGTTGCTGTCGCGCAGGAAAATGCGGTTATCGCGGTTGAAGATGAAATTGCCGACTATTACGTTGGCGAAAATTCTGCCGTCGACTTCACGAACTACGCAGACAATCTAAATATAAATCTCGGCTCGAAAGAAGAAAATCTTGGCACCGGCGAAGTTTTATTCAAGGGAATTAATCAAATTACGGCGAGCTCTGGTCAGACAACGTTAATGGGCTCGGCGCAAAATGAAACGCTTTATGCGGGCACGGGTACGGCTTCCCTTTACGGCGGCGGCGGCAAAAATTATCTTGCGAACACTTCCGCCGATAAAGACGGCGCAACGACATTCTTTGTACTGGGCATGGCTGACGGCGCACGCAATACGATTTCGGGCTTTGAATTCGTGACGGAAAACGGCATTGCTGATAAGATTGAAATTGACACGGCGAATAACAAAGTTTCGGACGTTCGCGCTAGCGGCAATGATGTCGTTATCGAAGTCAGTAACCGCACGAGCGGCGCAACTGAACGCGCACTTATTCAAGGCGCAATCGGACAAAATATGCAATTCAGCGACGGTGTTATCGCGCAAGTCAACAAGACCGCTTTAACTTATGACGGCACGGCAAATTATTTCGTAGCGACCGAAAATAACGCGGCAATTAATGTCAATAGCGACGTTGTAGCCCCCGTTTCAATCTGGCTTGACGTTCCGGCTTGGGCGGGCAATAAAGCAAATACTTTCAAAGGCGACATTAGAACCATTGACGCGAGCGGCTCCAGCGTTAAAGCTGAATTGGCTGGCAACGACGCCAACAACACAATTCTTGCGGGCAACGCCAATACGAGCCTTTGGGGCGGCAATCGCGGCGATGATTTCATGCAAGGCGGCGCGGGTGTTGATAATTTCTATTACACCTACGGCAACGGCTCCGACACGATAAGCGGCACCACTTCGGGCGATACTGTCTTCCTGTCGCAAGTTAGACTTGACCAAATTTCCGGCGCAAGCTTTGAAGGCTCTACCGCAACGCTCAACTTCACTGACGGCGGCAAGCTCACTATCGCCGACGCTGACAAAGCTAATTACGTCGTAACTAGCGGCGAAGAAATGCGCACCTACAGAGTTGAAAACGGCGGCTTTGTTCAAAACTAATCGTTGTCAATAACATAGACGACATAAATTAAAACTTTTCCAATCTGCTCTTCCGCACGGAGGGCAGATTTTTTCTTGCATAGGGAAAAGTTTTGGTGTATAAATTCTGTGGCATAAAAATTCAAAGAAACGACGCGGCGAATAGCCAAAATTAAAACTATAACGGGAGGTATCTGAATTGCTAGAGCAAAAAAAGACGATTAAGCTTTTTTATGGCGGCGTCGTCAATATCGGTAGGAACATGAATATTTTTTCGCAAAAAATAAAGCCGTTCGTCAACATTAAGGAAATGGCGTCGGCTGATGTTCGGCTCGTGGATTTGGAATGCGTAATTGCCACTAAGGGCGAACAAAACTTTTTGGACGGGCACAATTACTTTCGCGCCCGCCCTGAACAAACGAACATCCTTGTGAATAACAAAATTAATATAGTCGTGACGGCGAACGACCACTCAAGCGACTACGGCGCAGAGGCTTTACTTGAGCAGGGAAAATATCTTGACGCGGCAGGGATTTTGCATGCGGGTTCGGGCAAAAATTTTGAAGAGGCTTTCGCGCCCGTTTATAAAAAAGTCGGCAATGTTGTCTTAGCGATTTTCTCCGTTGATACGCGAGTAGAAAAATCTGCCGCAACTGCTGAACGTTCCGGCACGGCTTATCTTCCCGCCGACAAGCTGGAGCTGTGGAAGAAAACTTTTGCCGAAAGAATCAATGCCGCGCACGAAAAAGCCAACGTCGTAATCATTGCGCCGCATTGGGGCAGGCACCTTGCCAAAAAAGCTATAGAAGAATCCCAAAAAATTGGGCACTTACTGATTGATTTGGGAGCCGACGCCGTTTTAGGTTGCCACTCGTATTTAGTGCACGGCGTGGAAATTTATAAAGAACGTCCGATAATTTATGACGCAGGCACACTCCTTGTCGACGCGGGCAGGCGCAACAGTGGCTGTTTCGTCTTGGAAATTTCTACTGACGGAGTTGAGAAAGTTAATTTCGTCCCGCTTGTCGTGAGACCTGGACAAACTTTGCGCGCTATAAACTCCGCTAAGGCAATCAACAAAGAATTTACCGCCGCTTGTGCTTCCTTCAAAACGCCGCTCAAGCCTTCCAAAGGAAATATCATCGAAATAACTTTGAATCCGCCGCTGCGTCAATCTAAAATTATTAGCGACATTGCGGACGTTGCACAAGAGAAAAAGTCAATCACGCCCGCAGACGAATCGAAAGCTGATTGGATTGTTGATAAAGTTCCTGACGAAGCGATTATCCCGCCGCAACATTTAGGCAACTTAAAATTAGTCGGCTACTACGTTCCGCCAGATTGCCGAACATTGACGCAAAGAAAGTTGCTCCGCGTCGAAACTTACTGGACGATTGACGAACCGACCGATAAAAATTATTTGCTGTCGATAACCGCTAAGCCTGAAAGGGAATGCAAAGCCTCTCCTTACGGGCAAGGGCAGGAGCATGAATTTTGCGATTACATGTGTCCGACTAATCGTTGGAAAGCGGGCGTTATCTACCGCGAAAAATTCGGGCTTATTCCGCCGGAAAATGTTAGGATTGCCAATTTGCCTATTCGCGTTGAAGTAAAAGTTCTCGACGGCGAAGAAGTTATTGGACTTTTCAAGGCTCCGGATTTAATCAAGCTGAAACTTCCCGGTCTTCCCTATCCTTATTGGAACACCGAATTTGATGAAATAATTCATCACTCGGAGCCGGGCAAATGTTGGACGGCTGAACAGCTCGAAAAAGCTACGCGCGGCGAATGGATTGTTCCCCCGCCTAAAAATTTTTACGTTCAATCTTTACCCATACTCGGTTCCCCTACGTTGAGTGCTCCGCGTTTATTCTTGTGTTCCGGCTCTCAATCACGCGCTTACCTTCTCAAAAACATAGAAAAATTTGCCGGTGCTATGGTAACTCAAGCCGTGCCGGGCTTGCCACCTGATTTTCCACAGCTCAAAGTTCGTAGCATAAGTAATGCGGCTCGCGAACTCGGCTTTGCGGCGAGGCAACGTTTTCAAGGCAAAGTTATTTCCGTGACGGGCTCGGCAGGCAAAACTACGACTTGCAATATGTTGAGTCACGTTTTGGGCAAAGACCATAACATTACGGCATCTTGGGGAAGTTCAAATATGTATGGCGTTGTTCCGCGAATTTTTGCTCACGTCAAGCAGGACGATGCTTACGCGATAATTGAATTGTCAATAGATGCTTTTGAAAGACTTCCCGGCTCTATCTCCTACGAAATTACGCCACACGTCGCGGTTGTAACTTCGATTGCGCCAGTTCATGTTGTAGGGTCGCGTTCGTTAGCAGATGTAGCAAAGTTAAAATGCAAGATTTTCTGTGGAATGAAGCAGGGCGGTTACGCCGTCTTAAATCGCGACATGCCCAGTTATGAAATTTTCGAGAAGAAAGCTAAATCATTTAAGCTAAACATAATCACTTTTGGCACGCACCCCGACGCGACTATCAGAATGCCTATTCTTGAAAACAACCGGAAATTTTTTATCGGCGATAAGATTTATACTCTTTCTTGTCCTGTGCCCGTCGAACAACTTTATGACGCATTGGCGGCTGTGGGCGTTTCGCTTGCCGTCGGTTTCTCTATCGAAAAGACGCTTGAATATCTGCAAGATTTTGCCGTCGTCAGAGGGCGCGGTAATTCCGTAAAAGTAAATCACGGCGGGAAAAATTTAACGGTTATTGATAGTACCTTTAACGCCAATCCCGTTTCGATTAAATACGCCCTAGAGTATCTGAAATCCATTGAGCCAAATAAAAAAGCCCGCGTGGCGATTTTGGGTGATGTATTGCAACTTGGCAAACAAAGCGTTGAACTTCACAAGAGCATTGCCGAGCCTATTATTGAAAATGAAGTTGACCGCGTTTTACTTTTAGGCAAGCTCATGCGCCACCCCTACGAGCTGATTAAGGATAAAGTCAACGTAACTTGGTTTGCGACGCTTGATGAATTGCTTAAAAATGTTGATACGCATTTGCAAGACGGCGACACGGTTTTGATTAAGTCGTCGCACGATACCGGCTTAAATAAGGTCGTTAGCTTATTGAGTAAAAGCACAGCTTCGCCCGTTCCTGTAATGCTGCCCGAACAAACTTATTCTGCTGAGCTGATAGAAAAGGCGAGCGGTTGCAAATGGTTGACACCGCCGCCTGAAGGTTGGACTTGCAAAGGAATGTTTTCTGCGCAACCAATTAAAGTAGATTGTCTTGCGGTGATTAATCAAGGTGACGGCGTGGGGATAAGCGAAGAATTAGCAGGAGAAATTTCCCAGCAAGTGACGGGCTTTATCTGCACAAATCCCGCACCGCTTCTGCAGTTTAATCGTCCGTTGCTTGTGACTTCTAACCCTAAAGAGACGATTGAAAAACTTTCCGCGCTGTTCAGCAATATTGATGGTCTAGGTGAATAATGGCGCGGTCGTCGGAATGCAGTTTAATCAATCGCCGCTGAAATTCCCGTCTAAGTTCGCGGTCAGTCATTAAGAAATTCCAGGGAACTGCAACGTCGAAAATTAATTTCTTGCCCGACTTATACGGAACGATTCTAAAATCATGAAGCGATAGCCGCGAATCAATATCGTGCAAAATTTGTTCGGCAAGTTCGCGGTGCTCATCAAAGCTTTTATCGCCGATAATAACGGGGTCAATATGCAACGTTATTGAAATTTGAAACTGCGATTGAAGCTTTCGTTCCAAGCGGTCAATAATCTCGTGCGCCTCAAGAAGTTCTAAAGTCGCGGGCATTTCAACATGCATTGTAACGAAAATTCTGTGTGCACCATAACTATGAACAATAAGGTCGTGGACGCCTAAAACTTCGGGCGCGTCCATGACCGTTTTTTTTATGCCGTCGAGAAGTTCTTGATTAGGTTTATCGCCGAGCAGAGGATTTAAAATTTCCTTCAGGGAAGTGAATCCGCCGCGCAGAATAAATATCGAAATGAAAACGCCCGCATAGCCGTCAATGCTTATGCCGAATTCAAGATAAATGCCGAGCGAAAGAATCACGACGCCCGTAGCAAGGCAATCAGTGAAGCTATCGAGAGCCGCCGCGCCAATCGCCTCCGAATTTATTTTGCGCGCCGCGTGACGATAGAACATGCCCAAGAAAAATTTCACGGCGACGGATATAACCAGCACGAGTAAAGTAATCGCGTCGATGTTCAAAGCTTGCGGGTTGATAATTTTTTCGGCGGAGGAGTAGAGGAGATTCGCGCCAACTAGGAGCATTGCCGCCGCTATGAAAAGCCCTGCGAGATATTCTGCGCGGCCGTGCCCGAAAGGGTGTTCTTCGTCGGCGGGCATTGCGGCGATTTTAAAACCGGCGAGCATAACAACCGAAGTTCCCATATCGGAAAGATTATTGAAGCCGTCCGCGATAATCGAAATTGCGCCGCTGAAAAATCCTATTGCGAGCTTGACTAGGCTTAGCAAAAGATTAACAAAAATACCCGCGACGCTGACGAATTGCCCAAAGCCTTCGCGAGTCGAAAGGTTGAAAAACTTTTTCATAGTGCTCTGACGAAATTTCTTTCGGGCGCGGTGTAGGTATAACCGTTTTGTGCGCGAGTCATAAACATTAAGCCATTCAAGAAATGGTGATTTTCTCTGAAGCCGTGACGCATTAATATTTCCATTACGGCATCATATTTATCAAATAAAATGAAAACCATTCTTTTTCCGCGCCATTCCTGCATTTTAGCGATAAGTTCTTTGAATGAATTTTGGTCGCTAATTTCGACAATCGGCTCGTCGTCATGAATTTGGAAAAGACTTTTTATGACCTTGATATTTTTTGGCTCAACGAAAAAGGCGCGACGATGTTCCCTGCAAACTTTCATGAGCCATTGCGCCCGAATTGAATTATCATCATTTGCGTTGCGAATTTCTTCGCCGAGATTGAAAAGCGTTTCGACGTTAAGCCAAGACGTTCGCGCGAAATTCTCCAGAAAAAGTTTATCGTAAGGGTTATCGCGGTCAAGCCCGAAAGTTTGTCCGGCATAATGATAAATCTTTTCTGTGACGGGCAATTTTAAGCGGCGGTCGATAATTACGAACGAATCGAATTTTTGCGCGAGCTTAAGGTAATTTTTGGAGAAAAAAGCGTTCAAAATATCCTGGTCTGGGGATTCGCAAGCGGGATTATCAATTAAAAATTGCGTACCGACATAGAAAAATTTTTCGTCGAGCTTATCGAGATTAAAAACTATGACGCCGGAGCAAAAATAATCATTCACTTCGACGATACCTTTATTCAGCAGGAATTTATCAGTGATAAGAAATTTTTGCGTTGCAACCATTTCCGGGACGGCGGCGACGGGGAAATTTCCTAAATCTTGTTGCCAAAGCTCGGAAATATCGAGATTAACGATAATATCAGCGTCGAGATAGATAATTTTGCCGGTTTTGAGGATTTTTTTAATGAGTAAGCGATAAAATGCGCCGATACTGAACCGCGAATGGATTCTATCAGGGAGTTTTTCGCGAAGAAAAGCTATTTCTTCGGGGCAAAGCTTTTCTACGTCATAAAATTCGACGCTTTGATTGTATTTTTCGGCGAGTTTGGTAAAATTTTCGCGGTTATCATCAGTTAAAGTTGCGTCGTGAAGAATATGAATTGTTACGGCTAAGTTAGTAGTCTCAAAAATGGAAGCCATAGACGTGCCGACGAATTTGGAATATTTTCCACTACCGTCGTGCAAACCGAAGCAAATATTAATCATTTTTCAACCTCCAATATGTTTTCAAGTGCATTTAGCAATAAAATATTTTCGTTGTGCGAGCGAATTGCCGTCCGCAAATAAAATTCGTCCAATCCGGCGAAGTTCGCGCAATTTCTTAGCAAAATTTTTCGCTTGCGCAGTTCTGAAAGGATTTTTGGGGCTTTTTCGTGTCTAAACAGTACAAAATTCACTGGCGACGGATAAATTTCGACGCCGCGCAGATTTTTTAGCCATTTGATAAAAAATTTTCGTTCATTAGCAAGCCAAGCGCGAGTTTTTATTAAAAAATCTTCGTCGTATAGTGCCGCGACGCCTGCTTTTTGCGCTAGAAAGTTTACGTTCCAAACGTCCTTTGATAAATTTAATCGCTCGGCTAAATTTTCTTCTACGACTGCAAAACCTAATCTCAAGCCGGGTATCGCGAAAATTTTCGTCAGCGACTGCACGACAGCTATTTTTTTCGATATAAATTGCCGCGCAGATTCAATTTCTAGGAAATCTATAAATGATTCGTCGATAATTACGTTTGCGAACTCCGCGAGCCGTAAAATTTCTTCTATCGCGATTAAATTACCCGTTGGATTGTTCGGACGTCCAATTATTATGCAATCGTCGGGCGATTTTACTTCCGCAATGAGTTTTTCGACGTTTATAGCGAAATTTTCTTCCGCGCTCGTGAAAAATAATTTTATGTCGCAAAAAGTCGCCCGCGCTGCCCGTTCGTACTCCGAAAAGCTCGGAACCGGAATTATTACCCGTTTTGGGCGCGTCACGTTCAAATATAAGTAAAAAAATTCCGCCGCGCCGTTTAATACGACTAAATTTTTTTCCGGCACGTTATATCGCTTAGAAATTGCTTTTTTGAGTTCAGACGCTCGCGAATCGGGATAATTTATCACGCCGCGCAGATTTTCCGCCAAAGCTTGCAAAATTCTTTCCGATAAGCCCAAAGGATTTATATTCGCGCTGAAGTCAAACCAATCTCCTGTTTTCCCGTCCGAATCGTAAATTTGCCCGCCGTGTTCGTACCTTTCCAAAAAATTTCTACCTCCGACGATTTTTCTTTATTATACACAAAAAAACCGCTCAATCAATCTGACTGAACGGTCTTTTTTGCGATTAAATTTCCGAGAGAATTTTTTTCGCCGCGTCGAACATTTTCGGGATACCGTCGGGATTTTTTCCGCCGGCTTGCGCCATATCTGGACGCCCGCCGCCGCCGCCACCGACTAATTTTGCAATTTCCTTGACGATTTTGCCCGCATGAACGCCCGCCGCCACAGATTTTTTATCCGCCTTGACGATTAGCGAAACTTTTCCGTCATTGATTGCCGCAAGTACAATTACGCCATTTTCAAGCCGCTCGATAAGGAAATCGGCAATTTTGCGCAGTTCGTCGGGATTTTTCGCCTGCACGACGCCTTTTAAATACTTAAACGCGCCAATTTCCTCCACGCCGACTAATAATTTCTGCGCTTCGGCTTGTTCGCGGATTTTTTCCACTTCCTCAAGCTTTTTGCGCATATTTTTATCTTCCGCAACCATTTTTTCGACCTGCGCGGGTAAATCTTCCGCCCGAACCACTTTTAACAGCGTCGACAGCGAATTTATCAGCTCATTTTGCTTTTTCGCGTCCAAAATCGCCGCGCGACCCGTTATCGCTTCAATTCTGCGAATTCCTGCCGCGATTCCGCCTTCGCTGACGATTTTAAACCGTCCAATTTGTCCAACGTTCTTGACGTGCGAACCGCCGCAAAGTTCGCAACTAAAATCTTCCACGCTAACTACGCGCACAATTTCTCCGTATTTTTCCCCGAAAAGTGCCATTGCGCCCAATTTTTTTGCCTCTGCTATAGGCATTTCGCGAATTTCTACATCAAACGCCTTTAAAATTTCGTCATTTACCATTTCTTCTACGTCGGCGAGCTGTTGCGGCGTCACCGGCTCGAAATTTGAGAAGTCAAAGCGCAATCTTTCCGGCGTAACCAGCGACCCCGCTTGATTTACTTGACTGCCCACGACTTTTTTTAACGCCGCTTGCAATAAATGCGTTGCCGTATGATTCCGCGCTGATGAAAGTTTCTTTTCCGCGTCGATTTTTATTTCTACAACGTCGCCAACTTTTATTTGCCCCTCTTCGACGTATGCTTCATGATAAATCGTGCCGTCGGGAAGTTTTTTCGCGTTTGAAACTCGGATTTTGCCCAATTCACTTATAAAATAGCCCTCATCGCCGACTTGCCCGCCGCCTTCCGCATAAAACGGCGTGCAATCCAAAATTATTCCTGCATTTTCGCCGTCGTGAAGTTCCTCAACCAATTTTCCTTCCTTCCACATGGCAAAAACTTTCGACGACGTGCAATTTTCATCGCGGGTCAAATGTTCTGTGTCTACGTTCAAAAGGTCGGGTACGTCAAGACGTTCATTTGCGGCGCGGGCGGCTCTGGCGCGATTTCTTTGCTCCTCCATTGACTTTTCAAAGCCTTTTTTGTCCGCAACCAAATTATTTTCCTGCAAAATTTCTTCCGTCAGTTCAAGCGGGAATCCGAACGTATCATACAGTTTAAAGCAAATTTCGCCGCCTAATTCCGCTTTTTTCGCCGCTTTTGCCGATTCAATTTCGCGTGTCAAAACTTCCATGCCCTGCGCAAGCGTCGTAGCGAATCTATCTTCCTCAAGGCGCACGACTTTTTTAATGTAGCCCAGATTTTTGCTCATTTCCTCGAAATCGGGCATTTCGGAATAAATTTTCCCGACTTTTTCTATTGCGCCCTCTAAAAATTCGTCTTTTATGCCCAACATGCGCCCATG
>DJWY01000025.1:0-43280 GCA_002448305.1 Selenomonadales bacterium UBA7018 | reverse complement strand
ATCGCACGCCGCAAAATTCTGCGCAAAACGTAGCCGCGCCCCTCGTTTGACGGCAAAATTTTATCCATTATCATAAAAGCCATAGACCGCGCATGGTCGGCGATAACTTTCATTGAAATATCTTTTTTCGCGTCCGCGCCGTACTTTATGCCGCTAATTTCTTCCACATATTCAATTATCGGGAACAATAAATCCGTCTCGAAATTGGAATTTTTCTGCTGAAGGACGCTCGCAAGCCGCTCAAGCCCGCAACCGGTATCAATATTTTTATGCTCAAGCGGTTTATATTCGCCGTCTTCAGTTTTATCAAATTGCGTGAAGACTAAGTTCCAAATTTCTAAAAATCTGTCGCAATCACAGCCAGGAGCGCAAGTTTCTTTACCGCAACCGCGCTCTTCACCTAAATCTATGTAAATTTCGCTGTCGGGTCCACAAGGTCCGGGTCCAATCTCCCAAAAATTGTCCTCAAGCTTAACGATATGTTCGGGATTAAGTCCGGGTTGCTTTAACCAAATTTCTTTCGCTTCGTCATCGTTCGGATATATCGATACCCAAAGTTTTTCGCGCGGTAGCCCGCAAACTTCCGTTAAATATTCCCACGCCCAAGGAATTGCATCCGCTTTGAAATAATCGCCGAACGAAAAATTTCCAAGCATCATGAACGCCGTATGATGTCGCGCCGTCCGTCCGACGTTTTCTATGTCGCCTGTGCGAACACAACGCTGATTTGTCGTTACTCGCGGGCACGGCGGCTTTAATTTCCCCGTGAAAAACGGTTTCAACGGTGCCATTCCCGCCCCTATCATTAAAAGCGTCGGATCGTTCTCCGGTATCAGCGAAAAGCTCGGCATTGCTAAATGTCCTTTGCTCTCGAAGAATTTCAAGAACGATTCGGCAACTTCCTTTCCTGTCATGTATTTCAATTTATCTTCCTCCTTTGCAACGCGCATTATAGCACACCTCAAACCAAATAAAAAGCATACACTGCGGCAAATTTTCTGCTATAATTAACCGCGAGGTGATTTTATGAAGCTCAGCAACAAAAATATCGTTGAAGTTATGGAAACAGTAGAGAAATTTTTTGAATCAGTAAACGCGCCTCACAAAGATAAACTCAAAATTTGCCTCTTGTTGGAGGAAGCGTTACTTCGTTATCAAGAAAAGTTCGGCGAGGAACAAGAATTTCAGTTAGTAACCAAAAAATGGCTCGGAACGCCGCGAATTTCGATAAAAATCAAGGGCAAACCATTTAACCCGCTTGAAGATAGCGACGACTCGATTTTTTCGGAAGACATTATGAACAACCTGCTAAATTACGAAAAGGCGCGTGTGATTTACCGTTATGAGGGCGGTTCTAATGAACTTCGAGCGTTTACGCCGCTTGAAATTAAAAATTTAAAAATTCCTGGCGGCTCAAATACAATTTCTATACTACTTGCGATTATTTTCACTCTGATTATGAAGAATTTTTCGCCCGAAGTTCAAAATTTAATTGTAAATATTATTACGCCGGTGTTAAATACGCTTTTGGGAGCGATTATCGCTGTGAATATCCCGTTCGTTTTCGTTTCGATAGTGGCGAGTATTTGCGCAATGGAAAATATGGTGACGCTGAACGCAATCGGCATGACGGTTTTGCTTAGATTCGCCAAAATTTTGTTACTTATCGTGGTCGTAACTATTTTTGTAAGTTCGATTTTCTTTCCGATAGTCGATTTCAGCTTTGAAGGAAAAATTTTATCGGCAAACATGGAGGAAACAGCGAAAATTTTCAATTTAATCCTGTCGATAATGCCGCAAAATATAATTGAGCCGTTTTTGAAGGGAAATATCCTGCAAATTGTAGTTTTGGCGTTGCTTACAGGCGTTTGCATAACGATTTTGGGCGACCGCGTCAGCGATTTAAAAAAAGTCATAGTCGATAGCAAGCAAATCGTCTTCAAAATGCTTTCGATAACTCTGAAATTGATTCCGGTGGTAATTTTTTTGAGCATGGTTAAAACTTTACTGGTTTATTCGTTCGACGAATTCTTTGCGCTATGGAAAATCATTGTGGCGAACTATTTGTCGTTCTTTATAGTTCCTGCGGCAATGCTTTTGCGAATTTCGATTAAACACGGCGTAAAAATTTCGGATTTTCTGCGGAAAATTTATCCCGCGTGCCTAATTACGTTCACAACGGGCAGCGGAAGCGCGTCTATGCCCAAAAATCTTGAAATTTGCAAGCGCGAATTGCATATCAAAGAAAATTTATGCGATTTTTACATCCCGTTATCGCACGCGCTGTGCCCAATACCGTCGACAATCGGAATAATCATCTTTATTTTCTTCTCGGCGGAGTTTTCGGGCGTCGAAATAACGATTTTGCAGCTGATAATCGTCGCGTTGCTGTCAATTCAGTTCGCAATAGCCACACCGCCTGAAAACGGCGGAATAATCGCAACTATGACGCTTTTGTTGACGCAATTTGGCTTTTCAATGGATTCACTCGGCTTAATTATGGCGTCTAGCATATTTATCGTAAATATTTCGGGCGTAGTTGGAATAATCGTGCGCGATTGCGATTTATATGACCTGTCGCGAACAAATTAAGCATTAATCAACAAAAAAAGGGCTTAAACTCAAATTTTTGAAGCCAAGCCCTAATTTTTTTCGTAATTATTCGGGCAAAATCTCAAGCCAATAGCCGTCGGGGTCTTCGATAAAATAAATGCCCATTTCCTTATTCTCGTAGCAGATACAGCCCATTTTCTCATGTCGAGCATGCGCCGCGTCAAAATCTTTCGTCGTGAACGCCAAATGAACTTCATTATCGCCCAATTCGTACGGCGTTTTCTTTTCAGCAAGCCAAGTTAGCTCCAATTTGTGATGACTGCCAAAACTGTCGCCCAGATAAATAATTTTGAAGTCCTCGCCGCCGTCAATCCCGCCGACTTCGTACAAATCCAGCGCGTCAGCATAAAATTTCAAGCTCCGCTCCAAATCTAGCACGTTTAAGTTGTTATGAGCGAATCTAAACATTTAAATCACTCCATTGAAAATTTTTTAGCAATAATATTCCCTAAAAGTTTTCGGGATAAATGAGTTGCGCCATTTGCTGCACGGCGTCGGGATAGCGCAATCCCGGACTTAGCAAAAATAAATCTTGCGGCAGATAATACAGCCGATTATTTTTCACCGCGCCTATTGCTTGCCACGCCTCGTTAGTTTC
Source organism: Selenomonadales bacterium UBA7018 (assembly GCA_002448305.1). Classification (GTDB taxonomy): domain Bacteria; phylum Bacillota; class Negativicutes; order Selenomonadales; family Selenomonadaceae; genus Quinella. The sequence goes on along the minus strand of DJWY01000025.1, from coordinate 40,069 downwards.
TATCGATTTCGCCATATTCGCTTTAATTTCGTCAATGTCGCCCATGCTCGTTATGAAAATTATTTCCGGATTTTGTTCGGCTAAAGTCTCCATGCTATAGGGCGCGGCGTCAGGATTTTTTTCAAGCGGCGTCATTCCCGACGCGACATTTTCCCAACCAAACATTTTCGCTATCGAACCGGCTATGCTCCCATCAAGCTGAACGCTTAAACCCTGCGCGGTCGAATGGAGAATTGCAATGCGCAGATTTTTTTTCGGCACTTTGTCCACGATAGATTTAATTTTCGCGTCCATATCGCTAATAATCTTTTCGCCCGACTCAACGTCGCCGCTTATCGTCGCTAACATTTTCAAGCCGCGTTTCACGTCGTCATAAGTTTTCATTTCGACGACTACCGCAGGAATTTTATTCTCTTCCAATACCGGCAAAAGTTTTTCGTTCATGCCCTTATTGACGATAACTAAATCAGGTGCGCAACTCAACAGCCGCTCAACGTCAATTTGATAAACTGCGCCGACGCTCGGCAAATTTTTCGCCCAATCGGGCATTTTATTTTTTGAATCCGGTCGCCCGACAATTTCTCCGCCGACTGCGTGCAACGGCTCCAGAAAACTCGCGCTAGTTACGACAACCCGCGCAGGTTTCTTTTCTAAAACTATTTTCCGCCCTAAATCGTCTTCAATCGTCGCGAAAACTTTTTCCTGCGACACTTCGACAGGCTCTGAAACTTTTTCTCCGCCACACCCGCTGAATAAAATTCCTGCCGCACAGATTCCTACTAAAATTTTCTTAATCATGATTGCGCCTCGTCAAAATGGTTGAAAGATAATTTAAATGTTCGTTCCTGTGAGCGGCAATGTCCGTTATAATTTTCTCGTCATCAAGCCCGCAACGACTAACTAAAATTGCTTCGTCAATCATTTCGTGCGCTTTTAGTTCGTCGACGACTTCAGGGAAATTTTTATAAACCTTCATCAGGACGGTTGAATCTGCGCGGTCAAGAGAATTTTTAATCGCGGCAAGTTCGGCGGTCGCTGGAATTATCGTCAAAATGTCGTTGCCATAAGCTATCGGACGCCCAATTTGCGCCGCTATCGCTAAGAATGCCGGAACGCCCGCTATCGTCTCAATTTTTACGCCGCAACGTTTGAGCAGTTTGAAAATATAAATGTACGTGCTATAAAACATTGGGTCGCCGAGCGTCGCGAAGCCGACATTTTGTCCGCCGCGCAGTTTTTCTAAAATTTCTTCCTTGTTCGCCTCGAAAACTTCTGTTTCCTCTGCGAAGTCGCGAACCATTGGAAAGGTCTGGTAAATTATTTCGATATTCGGTTTGAGATGCGGTTGCACGATTGACAAGGCTACGCTATCGGATTTCTTTTCAGTTTTCGGAGCAATCAGCACGTCGATTTTTTTCAGCGCATTAATAGCTTTGACTGTCAAAAGTTCCGGGTCGCCGGGTCCTACGCCTATTCCATAAAAAGTTCCTGCGTTTTCGTTCAATGTCATTTTCATTGCCCCTTGCTTATGCTAAAATACTTTAAGCAAATATATCACATACAAAAAATTTTTCAAATAGCGGAGAATCAATCATGAATATTTTTTTAGACATACTCCTAATTGCGCTGGTAATTTATTTCGTGTACGCGATACGCCGGACGCTTAAAATGTCTCGTGCTTCGGTCGCGCTAATCGAGAAGTACGAGAACGATAAACTTAATCCGCAACTTATCGAAGACATTTTCAACGCGATTAATGACGACGCACTTTTAAGACGCATTTTAAAACGCCATAACGCGACACAAAAGGATATTTCGCGCTTGCACGCTAAATTGATGAAGTGGGGCGACTTCCGCAAATATAATCGCTACGTCCCGATTACTTCTTTTTTCAATGTCCATACGCTCGAATATCTTTTAGAGCATAAAAACGACGACGCGAAGTCTTTAACTCAAAAGATGATGAATCATTTTCATTTTTAAGGCGCAAAGTTATGAATGTCAGAATGATTTTAAGAATCCAGAGCCAAGCACTTCTAACACTCGCCGTAGCAAATTTTTTGCCGATTATTTACACGCTAATTGAATTCAAAGTGCTAAATTTCGCAATTTTTTTCGCGGCAATCGGAATTTTTTCCATAATCGCAGGAATTATTCTCCAAAAATTAGGTACGGGACGCTTTCAACGCGCACCAATCGCCGAATCCGCCGCCGCAATCCTGCTTATGTATCCTTTAATCGCGATTTTCGGTTGTTTACCTTTCCTGCTAACCGGTTGGCTCTCTCCTATCGACGCATTTTTAGAAACAATCAGCGATTTAACTTCAGCTGGGCTATCTTTACTGCCTGAAAACGCGCCGTATCTGCTATTTTTATGGCAAAGCGAATTAATGTGGCTCGGCTCGCTACTTTTCTTGATAATGTTGGTAACTGTCTTGCCGGAAGTGAGCGGTTGCTTCGGAATTAATTTGAGTTTGCAGGGCGGACAAGGTTTCAGCGCGGTTATTGGGCAAATGAATTCAATGTCGGTGCGCGTCATAAAAGTTTACGTGACTTTGACTATTTTTAGCTTTCTTATTTTTAAATTGTCGGGGCTTGACGGTTGGGACTCGCTTTTAATGGCAATGCGTTGTATTTCGACCGGCGGCGGCGATACATTTTACGCGAAAAACGTAAGTGTTTACTACGAATACGCCGCGATTTTTGTTATGCTCCTCGCTTGCGGAAATTTTTTGCTCTATTACCGTGTAATTTATACTTTGATCCCGCCGCATATCGAATTTGGGCTGAACTATTTCACCAAACTTAAACAATATTTCCTGCGCCTCAAGCGGACTATCATAAACAACGTCAAACTTATCTTTGCTAACGAAGAAGTCATGGTTTTATACACCGGAATTTTTTTCGCTATGATAATTTTGATGTTCAGAGTTTTTCTGCAGGAAATTTTCTTTGACGGCAACGAAACTTTTCGCCGCTCGCTGTTTTATATCGTCTCGTTCGTGAGTACGACTGGCATAACGCTAGATGATAACTCAGCGGCGGTTCACGACTTCGACAAATTTTTTATTGTTCTAATGTCGTTGATTGGCGGTTGTATTGGCTCGGTGACGGGCGGCTTTAAAGTCGTGCGATTGATTATTCTGATTAAAATTACCGCCGCAGAAATTAAGAAAACAATTCATCCGCACATGATGACCGCAATTCGCGTCGGAGACGTGCCAGTTCCTATGCACACTGTCGGCAGGATTCTTGCATTTTTCTTCCTCTCGCTCATTACGGTTTTTATCTGCGCGGCGTTGCTTAGTTTTACGGGCGCGACTTTTTCCAAAGCCGTTTCAATGTCGCTTGCATGCCTTTCAACCGTCGGTTGTGTGCCCGGACTTTGCGACGCGGAAAATTTTATGGCATTATCGGATTTAGGGAAGATTTTTTGCATGATAATACTAATAGTCGGGCGTTTAGAGGTTTTCGCATTGCTAATCGCGGTCGCGGGAATCAAATTTAGAAGAAAGAGTAATTGGTAAAGCAAAATTATTTCCCGTTGAATCTCAGCGCGAACATAGTAATATCATCTGACTGCGCCGCTTCGCCGACGTGGTCTGCTACGTCGCCACGAATATTTTTCAGCAACGTTTGCAAATCGGCGCGGCAATCTGTTTCGTTCATAAATTTTATCAAGCGGTCGGGCAAATATTCTTCATCGGCAACGTTCAAAGCTTCCGTTACGCCGTCGGTGTAAATGAAAATCAAATCGCCCGCCTTGAAAGTAGTTTTCTGCTCGACAAATGGAATGTTGTCCATTGGTCCCATAACGAAATTTTTCTTAACGTCCAAAAAGTCGCAATGATTTTCTGCGGCGTGGAAAATGACTGGCGGATTATGTCCGGCGTTGACAAAAGTAAATTCGCCCGTCTCCAAGTCAAGCACGCCAATAAAAGCCGTAACAAACATCATAGCATCGTTATAGGTGCAGAGTTTATCATTGGCGGCGGCGACAACTTCAGCTAAACCCTCGCTGTTATGCTTTGATACCGCGAAGTTATTCAGAATAGTTTTGCTGATAACCATAAACAGCGCGGCGGGAATGCCTTTGCCCGAAACGTCAGCAACAGTTATAGCAATGTGCGTCTCGTCAAGGAAGTAGAAATCATAAAAATCGCCGCCGACTTCCTTAGCAGGCGTCGTTGTCGCGAACAGTTCAAAATCTGCGCGGGTAGGAAAATCTTTTGGGAGCAAACCATTTTGAATTTCAGTCGCAACGTTAAGCTCAGTTGCAATGCGTTCGCGTTCAGCCGTAACGCTCGTCAAATTCGCCATATAAGTTTTAAGCTCGTCAGTCATTCCGTTGAAAGAATTGGCGAGTTCTTCTATTTCATCGCCAGTTTTTATGTCAAGCTTTTTATCGAAATTGCCGGAAGAAATTTCGCGCACGCCGTCTGATAACGCGTGAAGCGGTCCGATTAGACGACTCGAAAAATTTTTACTTGTCGAAATCATGAAGTAAAGCAAGCCCATAAGCAAAATCAGCGCGGCAATAGCCATTATGAAAAATTTGTCCCGTAACTTTTGTAGAAAAATGTCAATCTGGTTGAGGAAATATTGTTGGCTTTCATTGGCGGAGTTATTAATATTTTTCCGCAAAGTCAGCGTCGCGAAACTCCAGCCCATACTTTTTATCGGCGCGTAAGCTAAGAGATATTCTTCGTCGTCAATCGTCACGGCTAAAATCCCGTTATCGCCTTCAACCATTTTTCTTGCCGCGTAAGCTAAAGCTTCACCTGAACTTTTGCGCAAGTCTTGTTCTTCTAACATTACAGCTAATTCGCCGCTAGTAAAGGAAGAAATAATAACTTCTCCATATTCGTTCAAAACAAAGCTTAAAACGTTCTCGCCTACCATCTGTTCCGAAATTGACTCGGAAATTTCGTCTATAGAAAATCCAATACTAACGACGCCTGCCACGCCTTTTTTGTCATAGTAAGGCGCGGAGCAACTGAATGCTTGATATTTGTCGGAGGTGTCATTGTTGATGAAGACATCGGAGAAAACAGCATTTTTAGCGTTAATGCCGTTTTGGTACCAAGGACGCTCGCGGCAATCGTATTGATAAATATCTTCGTGGCTAAAAGGCAATGCGCCTGTTATTTTGGGATAAATTGTGGCACCAATAAAATATCCGTTCTTTGAGCCGACGTTGAAAGAAGTTCTATAATTAGCAAAAGATTTTGAATTGGCAATAAAGATATTGCGAATATTGCCGGCTATTTCTATTTCGTGACGAAGTTCAGGAGAAAGATTTTCTGCTAATCCTGGACTATAGAGTACGTACGGCTGAAAATTTCTCACTTCTTCAAAGCGCGGGTCAAGGAGTTTAACAGGCTTGTAATTTTCAGGATTGGAAGAAATTTGGGTCATAACGTTTGCAATAATTTCCACGTCTTGCTTAATCAAATTTACTTCCTGTTCAATAAAATCAGCGCGTGCCCTTGCGACTTCGCCTAAGGTTTTTTTCAGCTGATACATAATCAATTCCCGTGTGAAGTTCGCGCCCGCCTTGCCAATTTCTGTACCAAGTGAAATCATTTCGTTGCGCATTGCGCTTATACCGTAAAAAGAAAGACCGCTCAAAGTCAAGAATGACAATATCCCCGCCGCCAAGACGAGGAAGAGCAGTCTTTTTTGTATATTCCATTTCATCGAGAAGACCTCAGAAGAATTTTTTCATACGCAAAATATTTTTCCCGTCGGAGTATTCGTAAGAAATTTCGTCGACATTTTTTTTGACAAGAAAAATCCCTAAGCCGCCAATCTCGCGCGCACCAATATCAAGGGTGGTGTCGGGGTCGTCCTTTTCGAGCGGGTTATAAGGCTTGCCGCCGTCAATGAAGGTAATTAAGACTGCGGAAGGATTTTCTTCAAACTCCATACAAAAAGTTGCAACTCCGATTTCAGGGTGATAAGCGTAGCTTGCAATGTTTACGAAAATTTCTTCGATAACGAGTTCAAGTTGCATAGAGGCTTTCATGGGGCAATCGCGAGCCTCTAGTTTTTCCGTAGCGAAGTCGATAACCTCTTGAAGATTTTCAACAACGGCATCAACTGTAATTTTTTCCATAAAACATTCCCCATTAAGCAATCGTCATCAAACTTGCAAAGCCGGTCATATCCAGCACTTCCAAAACGGATTCGCTGACGTTGATTAATTTCATGGAGCCTTGCTTGTTCATGCGCTTTTGAGCAACGAGCAAAACTCTAAGCCCCGCTGACGCGATATACTTCAGCTCGGAAAAGTCGAAAGTTAAATCCGTTACATTATTGAGCGCGGTCGTGAGTTCCTTTGAGAGTTCGGGCGCGCTACCGGCGTCAAGTCTCCCGATAACTTTGATTGTTAATGCGGTTCCGTTTTGTTCCTTTTTGATTTCCATTTTAAAATCTCCTTTTAATTAATTACGCATTGCGCATTACGAATTGATTTTTAAATTTCCTTTCTTGCAGCAATGTATTTATTAACCGACGCAATGAGTTGCACCACGTCAAAAGGTTTAGCAATGTGATAATTCATGCCGCTTTCCATGCTCATGCGCTTATCTTCGTCGCGAGAATTAGCACTAAGCGCAATTATCGGCAAAACTTTAGCGTCGGGGCGGTCAAGTGCACGAATTGCCCGCGTCGCCTCGTAGCCGTTCATAATTGGCATTTGAATATCCATAAGAACTAAATCGTAATAGCCAGGCGGGTGCTTAGTGAAAGCTTCGACGGCGTCGCAACCGTCAGCGACCGTTTCAACCGAAAAGCCAGATTCCTCCAAAATAGTTTCGGCGAGCAAGCGATTTAGTTCAATGTCGTCAACCAAAAGAATTCTATGGCTGTAGTTATCATCATATTTGAAATTCTCGACGGCGGAAACTTCGTTTTTGTCGTCGTCGCTGACGATTTTGAACGGCAAGCCGACAATAAAAGTTGTACCTTCGCCCTTTTTGCTTTCAACTTCGATTGAGCCGCCCATAGCGTCAAGGAGCTTTTTAGATATGGCAAGACCAAGCCCCGCGCTTATATGCCCCGTTTCAGTCGAAGTGGCTTCGCGCTCGAAAGTTTCGTACATGCGCTTCATAAATTCATCAGTCATTCCGACGCCGTTATCAGAAATAATGAATTCGCAACGAACATAGCCGGTATCGGAAACTTTTTTCTTCCGCGCAGAGACTTTGACGCGTCCGCCTGGCGGCGTAAATTTTATCGCGTTATCGATAAGACTGGAAAGAATTTTCCTGAAGTTTACGTCGTCGGTGTAGACGAGTTCGCGGGGCAAGTTCAGAACGCTTTCAAGAGAAATATTTTTCTTTTCCGCCGCCATTTTGAACGCATGCAGGACGACTAAAACTTGTTCTTCTAAATCGCAGACTTCGTTGCGGAGCTGGGTTTTGCCGTAGGTTATTTTGCTCATGTCAAGGAGATTATTAACTAGGTCGAGCATTTGACGGCTACTTTCGTCGACTTTTGCAAGATAATTTTTCAAAAGTTCCGGCTCGTTTATATGTCGGCGTGCTAAATCGGTAAAGCCCATTATCGAATTTAGCGGCGTCAAGATATCGTGCGAGATATTGAATAAAAATGCGGCTTTGATTTCGCTAGCTTGCTTTTCCTTTTCTAATGCCATTTCCATGCGCAGTTTCTCCTCCTGAATCAACCGCCGTTCCGTAATGTCACTGATAAAAACGTAAAATGCGTCGCCGTGTTCGGGGAAAGTTGCGAAGTGCCCGTAATCGTCAATCCAACGAATTTCGCCGTCTCTGCGCGTGATTCGATATTCCACGTGGTCAAGTCGGTCGTTATCGGGGTCGGCGATTTGCTCTTCGATTGACTGTTGAATCTCGTCGAAGTCGTCGGGATAAACCATGCCTTGAAAAGTGAAGCCGGTCAGCTCTTTGAACTCATCAAGATTTTTGCAACCGTAAATATCTAAGACGGCGTTATTAGCGTAGAAAAGTTCGTAAGGCTCTTTTGCGGAGTAGACGAAAAATCCGCCTGGAACGTGTTCAGCGACCCACTTCAACATTGGCAGGACTTCGTACAGATATTTTTTGCCTAAAAAGTTATCTCTTGGCATTTTGTCCCCCGTTAAAAATTTTTATGCAATAATACCACAGCTTGCCGATTTTGTACAAAGAATTTTTTATCAAAGGAGGAAGAAAATCAAGCTGAAAATTAAATTGCACTTACAGTCCTAATGAATTCCAGATAGAATCGACACGCGCTTTGACGGCGGGCGACATTTCTATTTCATCTGGCCAGTCGCGCAGGTGCCCTTCTTCCTTCCAAGTTTTAGTCGCGTCAATGCCGAGCTTAGCTCCCCACTTTGCATAGGGCGACGAGTGGTCGAGCACGTCAAGCGGACCATGAACAATTTCTAAATCGTGTTCGGCATCAATGTTATTGAAGACGCGCCACGCAACCTCGCTTAAATCCTGTACGTTGACATGAGAATCAACAACGATAATCATTTTAACATTCATCATTTGCCCTAAGCCCCATAGCGCGTGCATAACTTTTCTTGCGTGCATAGGGAATTGCTTTTTTATAGAGACGATAACGCAATCATGAAAGACGCCTTCAAGCGGCATGTTAATATCGATAATTTCGGGCAGGAGTTGTTGCAGGAGTGGCAGGAAAATTCTTTCGGTCGCCTTCGCCATATAACAATCTTCCATAGGCGGTTTGCCGACAACTGTCGCTAAATAAATCGGATTGCGCCTGTGCGTTATGCAGGTGACGTGGAAAACGGGATAATCGTCCGCCAAAGAATAATAGCCGGTGTGGTCGCCAAAAGGTCCTTCGCGGCGCAGTTCGTCGGTTGAAACGTAACCTTCTAAAATAATTTCGGCAGTCGCGGGAACTTCTAAATCGACAGTCTTGCATTTTGTCAGCTCAACGGATTTTTTCCTAAGGAAGCCCGCGAAAACCATTTCATCAACGTCGCGGGGAAGTGGAGCAGTCGCGGCGTAGGTGACGACAGGGTCAGTACCGATTGCAACTGCCGCCTCGATTTTATTTGCGCCGGAAATTTTTGCGTCGCGGAAATTTTCTGCGCCGTTCTTGTGAATATGCCAATGCATACCGGTCGTGCGTGCATCGTATTTTTGCAGGCGATACATGCCGACATTGCGTTTACCCGTCGCGGGATTTTTGGTAAAGACAAGCGGCAACGTTATAAAAGCTCCGCCGTCTTGCGGCCAGCATTTTAGGATAGGAATTTTATCGAGCGAAGGATTGACTTCGACGACTTCTTGACAAGGCGCGTTCTTGACGTACTTTGGAAAATTAATTGCCTTGTGCGCAGTCGAGACGATTGAAAAAATATTCGAGCGGTTTTTGAACGACAGATAAGGCAATTTCATAATTTCGCGGATATCGTCAGCGGCGTCGTCCAATTTCTCCACGCCCAGCGCAAGAGCCATTCGCTCATAACTGCCGAAAGCATTCATAAGAACGGGCATATCATAGCCGCGAACATTTTCAAACAATAAAGCGACATTGCGACTGTCTTTGAACTTTGAAACGCGGTCGGTTATTTCAGTTATCTCAAGTTCGGCATCGACGGGAATTTTTATTCGCTTAAGCAAATTTCTTTTCTCCAACTCCGCGATGAATTCTCGCAAATCTTTATAAGCCAAAGCGTCATCTCCTTTGATTTTAGTTTGACAACATACAATAATTGTGATAATTCTACTGGCAACTTTATTTGAAACTTGATTACTAAAGGTGGCGTAACTATGAAGTATTATTATCCCGCAATATTCTCGCCAAAAGGGAGCGGTCTCAAAGGTTACACTCTCGAATTCCCCGACATGAAAGGTTGCTTCACTATGGGCGACGATATAAACGAATGCATGTGGATGGCGCAAGAGGCTATAGGGCTTATGCTCGACGACGTTGCCGAAAAAGATTATCCCACGCCGTCGCACATTCTCGACATTGACCTTAGCAAATACGATTGTCCGGAAGGTTCTTTCGTTTCGTTCGTCTGCTTCGACAAAGAAAAATACGATGCCGATAATAAACAAATTAAGACAGCTGGTTAAATTAAAAATCTCTCCGCCGCGAAGGCGTTTTTTTTATCGTCGTAAAATGTATTTCACGACTAAGTATCCAACTTCATACAGCAAAACAACAGGGATTGCGACGGCGACTTGAGTAAAGACATCGGGCGAAGTGACAAGCGCGCCAATTACGAACGAAAAGAAAAATACATAGCGGCGATATTTTCCGAGCCATTCGCTAGTTAAAATTCCTAGCTTGCCCAAAACGATTATCACAAGCGGCAACTCGAACACAAAACCGAACGGCAACACGAACATTATCACGAAGTCGAAGTAATTGCCGAACGAGAACATAACTTGCAGATTTTCCGACTCCTCGCCAAAGCCCATGAAAAATTTTAGCGCGGTCGGCATAATCAGGAAGAACGAGAACGCCAGCCCCACGAAAAATAAAATCACCGACGCCGGCACCAATATTCCCAAAACGGCGCGTTCGCCCCTTGTCAGCGCGGGCAGGAAAAATCGCCACGCATGATAAAAAATTATCGGCAAGGCAATCAAAAAGCCCGCCGTTATGTCAATTTTAAGATACGTAAAGAACGCCTCGCCAGGCTTCATGTAATAGAGCTTGCCGACGGGTTCAACCATCCACTTTGTAATTTCGTCAAGGAAAAACCACGCAATACAACTGCCGACGGCAATTCCTATCAACGATTTAATAATTCGTGCGCGAAGTTCGGTCAAATGCTCCGTCAAAGACATTGTGCCATCATCTTCGGGCGGGACTTCCTGCGCGGAATTTTTATCGGCGTCAGTCGCCGTTTCATTCCTAATTCCTAATTCCGAATTCCTAATTGGTTTTTCTGGCTCGCTCATTTTTTATCCGCGTCGATTTTCTTTTGCTCAGTTACGTCAACGGTTTTTTCGTCATCGGAATTTGCCTGCTTGAATTCCTTTATGCTCTGCCCCAAAGCTTTTCCGACGCCCGGCAACTTTCCAGGACCAAAGACGACTAAGCCAATAATCAAAATCAAAATAAGTTCGGGAACGCCAATTCCAAACATTTCAATCACTCTCCAAAAATTTTTCGTCATTATATCAGAAAGTTTTTTGCGTGTCGAAAGTTTTTTTGCTATCATAGGCGGCGGAGGTGTTCAGATTGACTGGCGGGAAAATAATTTTCATGCCGCTGGGTGGAGCGCAGGAAGTCGGCGCAAGTTGCTACTTCCTAAAACTCGGCGAAAATAATCTTTTGCTAGATTGCGGTTGCGGCTTGACGCGGGGAATAAAATTCACGCCGAAATTTTCTGCATTACTCGAAACGCCCTATCTGCAAGACTTTCATCAAGTATCGCATATTTTTTTGTCACATGCGCACCTTGACCACGCCGCCGCCTTGCCAGATTTTTTATCGCTCAATGAACGCGCAGTAATTTACATGACCGACATAACGCGAGAAATTTTATCCGCGCAGTTGGAAGAAAAATTCACACGCCTTGAAGAAAATATTTCGTCGGTCGCATTCCTGCAAAGAATTCCTCTGCCGCGACTTAAAATAAGTTTTCATCAAGCCGGACATATTCCAGGCGCAATGATGACGCTGGTAAATTTTCGCAGGAAAAATATTCTGTACACGGGCGACTATTCGACATTCCCGACGCAACTTGTTGGCACGGCACTCCTTCCCAACGTTAAAGTCGATATTCTGATTCTGTGCGGACTGCACGCACGCCACCCAAATTACCGACGTTTCGGCGATAGCGACTCTGCCTTGAAAAAAATTCTGAATAAAATTCATTACGCCTTGCGCCACCGTAAATCCGTTTATTGCCAAGTCACGCAAATTAGCAAGGGCGTCGAGCTTATCACGCTGATAAATAAATTTCTGCCCGAAGTCGAAATCCTTATTGATAATCGCGTTATGAAAATCGTCCACCGCTTTGAAAATTTGCGTATCCCGATAATGAGCGAACAAAATCATTCGATAAATTTTATGCCGCGAGGACCTTGCGTAATTTTATCGACGCAACCGCCGCCAATACATTCCGGACTTGAAATTTTGAACGGCGATTTCTCACTGCACGACGATTTTGCAGCGACGGTTGAATTTGTTCGCCGCGTTAATCCTAAAACTTGCGTTGTAGTGCACAGCCCACCAGATAAACTTTTCCACGCGGGCACGACCTTAGAACAAGTTTTAATGAACGACCCTGACTCAAGGACGAGTTTTATTTTTCCGAATAATTGCGAGCCATTTGAATTATAAAGGCGCGGCGATAACGTTTAAAGCGTCGTAACGTCTTGCGCGTACACTGTTTGGGCACTTTTTAAAAATGCCCCCTGACTCAAGGACGAGCTTTATTTTTCTTAATAACTGTGAGACATTTGAACTTTGACAAGGAGGATTTATCATTATGATAAACATCACCGACCCGATTGTTAAAAGATTTATTGAAAACCTTCACAAGGCCGTTGAGCGTAAAAATAAAAATCTCTCGGCGTCCTCTTATGACGATTACGTTTTAGAAAATCGCGTGCTTAAAATTTTCTGCGAAGTGAAAACCCTTGACCCGCGCCGCTGCGCTGACGAAATGAATGACCGCTATAATACCCGCTTGGGCAACGACGACATTATCAAAATCCTCAAAACTAATCGTTTGAGTTTTCAAGCTAAGCGCGCCGAATTGCTCAACTGGGCTGAAGATATGATAGAGGCTTTCGCTAAGGCTCTCGAAACGCATAAGCCTAAAGATTACGAAAACTATGTGGCGTTGCGCAATAAAATCATTTATACCCGCGACGACGAACGCTATAGAGTTCAAGAGCGCATTGCTTGCCTTATGCTTTACGTCAAGCACCCCGAACTTGATAGCGGCACTGACGCCGATTCCCTCGAAAAATTCGGCAACGTTTATATGAAACACCTTCTCGCCGAAGCTAGCGATTTCCTTAGAAATATTTGCTTGCGCCCGAAAGGCGGCTCCAAAGGCGAAAAGAAAGATTCACAGCAGGAAAAAATTGAGCTACTCGAAAACATGCTTAATCGCTCCGATATGTTGCTTAAAGATTTGCAAGATGAATTTGAAGACCGCATTAGGGAAAGTCATCAAAATGATTTGGTCGAATTTTTTTCGCGCCTTAACTCCGAGAAATACGGTTGCATACTCGACGCGGTTTTGAGTGCGCGTAATGGCGTCCGTCAACTGCGCAAGGATAAAGTTCAGCTCCCGCCCGAAATTGGCGGCTTGTTCATTTTGATTGAGCGTTTGGCGCAGTTCATTCGCGATAGCGAAATTAATCCGATTTTGAAACCCGGCTCGGTTCAGACAATGCGCTTTGATGAAGTCGAAAGTTGCGACTATGAAGGCTCGCCTTTCCTCAACACGACCGAAGTTAAGCGCGTCAAAGTTCTGTCGCCTGGCTGGGTTTATAAAAATAAGGACGTACAAATTGCACGTCCGAGATTGAAGGAAGTTAGCTAAGGGGGCTTTAAAATGATTATCAATGGAGAAGAGCATAACGATTTATGCGTTGGAATTGATTTAGGCACGACAAATTCTGTTTTGGCGACGCTGAATATTCGTCCGAACGGAAATATTGTCAGCAAAGTTGTTGACCTTGACAGAGCCGTTGACATGTTCAACGCGGGGCAAGGCGCAAAATTCACCCTAAAGAAAAGTCCTATTCTGCCAAGTTGCGTCTACTATAACGACGAAAAAAATTATCAGCCGATTGTCGGAGACTTCGCGAAGGGCAGGTATCCTCTTCGTCCGTATCTTGTCGCTAAGTCAATCAAAAGTCAGATGGGAAAGGAACTTGCCGAAGGGCTTTCTTCAAATGTGCCTGATAAAACGCCTGCGCAAGTTTCATCGCGAATTTTAGAACATATGCTACGCAACGCCGCCAAAATTTATCACCTTGAAAAAATTGATGACGCAGTTATCACGGTTCCCGCAAATTTCGATTTCATAATGCGGCAAGCGACACTAAAAGCGGCTGAACTTGCCGGAATAAAAATTCGCAAGGCGGACGGCTCCCCACGACAAATTTTGTTATCCGAGCCGCGAGCCGTCATTTATGATTTTATTAATCAAGTGCGCAACGGAGAAATTGCCGCGCAGATTTTAGATTTAAGCTCAAAGAAAAATGTAATGGTTTTCGATTTGGGCGGCGGCACCCTTGATATTACTTTGCATGAAATTTCCCGACGCGAAGACGCGCCAGAAATTTTGAAAGTCCAAGACATTGCGACCAATCGTTATACGCTTTTGGGCGGCGACGATTTTGATTTATGTTTGGCAAGGGTAATGTTCGACCATTATTTGAATCAATACGGAACGCACGCCGATATTGTCAAAAAAATTCGCGTGGAGGAAAAAAGCGTTATGAGTCAGCTTTTGGTTCACGCCGAAAATTTAAAGTTGGAAGTCAGCGCACAGAAAAGCGACGCTTTTGGCGGCGACAATTCCGGCTGGTGGGAAGAGGAAGAAGATTTCCCCGTCGGCGGCAATATCGGCACGACCGGTTATGCTTACAGCGATAGTTTCACCGCCGCGCAGTTGGAGGAAATTTGGCGCGATTTTATGGGCGAAGAACTTAACTTTGATGATTATAAAAATCTTCCCGCCGTCATTGAAAAATTTGGCAAGCAGAAAAATATTATCCTGCCTATTCTCGACGTGCTACATAAAGCCGCAATCAAACTCGGCAACGAAAATGTCAAAGTCGATGCTGTGATTATGAATGGCGGCATGTCACGCTTTTATATGGTTATCAATCGGCTGAAGAAATTTTTTGGCTTTGAACCGATTGTTGCGCTCGACCCCGACCAAGCTGTTGCTCGCGGAGCCGCCGTCTATCATTATTTTTTGCACAAGTACGATAAAGAACTTGCCGACGAAGTTAAGAACGAATTGCCAGAAGAATCCGCGCCAATTCAAACGCCGCAAAAAATTATCCCTGCGAAAAGAACTATTACTAATGCTGACCGCTCAATCGGCGTTGTTTTCGGCAGTAACATTTTGAACGAAAGTTTTTATCTGGTTACATTCGGCGGCAATTACGAAGAAATTATTCCTGCAGGAAAGGAATTGCCTTACACGTCGGAAAGGTTTACGGGCTTCAGACTTCCGCCCGGCAAAAATGTTATCAGCGTACCGATTGCACGTTGCGAGGCGGACGGCAGTTATAAAATTATCGCGAAGGGCAATATTGAATTTCCGGAAAAATATTCGCGCATGAAAACGGATACTTTCGTAACGTTTAGCATTTTTATGGACGAAGATAAAATAATTCGCATGGACGCGGCGACTTGTCGAGACGAGCGCGGGCTTGAACTTATGGATTATGGCACGGCGACAATTTCTATCGCGACGGGCATTGAAAAAGGTCCCAAGTCAAAACTGATTGCGAAATTCGGTGGGCGCGTCAATGCTAAAACCCAACTCAATACAATTCGTTCGCTTTGCCGCAATGTTGACGACGCTTTCAGGAAACGCAATAAAGATGATAACGTTAAATTCTCTGCAATGCTCAAGCTCAATGTTAATACGATTTTAGCGGCGAGTAATCACAAAGAATTTGCCGAACCGCTCTTGCAAATGCTTGACGATGCTAAAAATTCCCGCGAAGAATCATTTAAATTGCGTTGCGTCATAATCGCTAGGAAAATTGGCGGCGATTGGACGGTTCAACAAAAAAGACGTTTGGCGCGTCTTTGCCTCTATCAGCTTGACGAAGAACTTTATAATCCTGGAATAAATTTGGGCAGACCCGGCGGCTTGAAAATGAATACGAAAATTCAATGCGTCTATACTCTGTCAATGTGCGGCAGTGAGGACGACATTGCCCAACTTGTCAACCTGCATAACAATGAGAAATTCCGCATGGCGAATTTGTACACGCACGCGATAACCAAAACTGAAGTCGATTGGATTTACAGCGAGTTCAGAAAAGATTGCGCAAAAGTTTTGGCGGGTATGACAAGCGGCATACAAATTTCGGCGCATGCTTTGGGCGTCGCCTGCAAAATCGACGGTCGCCCGATTAATTATGCGATAAGGCGCGAGCAGGTTATCAGCGATTTATGCAAAGTGATTCGTTCGCGCAATTTGAATAACGTCGAGATTAGCGTTTGCCTTTTGGCAATGGGCATGATTTGCGACCGCCGCGCAGTCAACAATCTTGATTCTAAATCTTTTGCGGAGGCTGAAAAACTTCTTCAAGACCTCAATCAGATTTACGACTGCAACTTTATTGAACTTTTCGCCAAGTCGCAGGAAGTCGCGCAGAAAATGATAGAAGGCAGCGTGCTCACTCCCGAAGAAGAAGAATCTTTGCTCATGAAGTGGGCAACGTAAAGTCAATTAAGAATGAGGAATTAGTAATTAGAAACCGTGAATTATGCATGAAATGTAATATAAGTTTAATGCAAAATTAATTTATGGTATTGAAAACAAAAATAGAGTGGAGTAAAATATAAAAACTAATTCAAATACGCATAAAAGTGATTCTTGACAATACTGCACAGAAGGGAGATTTTCAAAATGTTTAGAAAAAATTTTTCCACTCTATCTCGTCTTGTAGTGTCGATTAAACAAGGCGGTCAAGTTTCAATTCTTTTTGCTTTGCTCATGCCGGTTTTCATTTTGTTTCTTGGAGTAGCACTCGATTTGGGCTGGTACTATTTGAACGTGTCACGGCTCCAAAATGCGGCTGATGCGGCGGCGGTCGCCGGTGCTCAAACGCTCATTAATAGCGAAAATTTTTCCGACTATAAAAACGTCGTGCTCATCTCTAAATATCCCGGCAAAGTCAGTAATAAATATCGAGCAAATGACGTTTACGAATTGACGACGATTGAAAACGGCAAAACTGTCGCCGAAGATTATGCCGGAAAAAATTTGTCGGGCGAAGAAGGCGTATTGGTCAACTCGTGGACGAAAAATGAAGTCGAAACCGAAGGTCCCACGCTTTACGCTCAAGATGATAACCTTTATTTCGTCGTCCAGCTCAAAGACACTATAAAGCATTTCTTTTTGCCTGGCTGGTTTGACGATATGACCGCGCCCGTTACCGCCGTCGCTATGATGAGTAAAACTGCTGTTGCTGTTCCTGCTAATACAAGCTCTTCTAGCGATTCTAGCGAACCTACTAAGCCTTCAACGCCAGATATGCCGATTATGGATTTGTTGCCTGATATGCCCTTCTTGCCCGATAACCCGCTCGTGATTTCGGAAGAGTTAAAAAACACTTTGAACCTTTCAAAGAATAAAAATGTTATCGTCGGCAACTGGGAAGTTCAGAATACGTACAAAAACAAAAAATCAACAAGTACTGCTGATTCACAATACAAAAAAATTTTTGGGACTGAAGTTTACTCCGAACGCTGGAATCACTTCCAAGATTTTTATAATCACTACGCGACGGGCAGTTTTTATCGGACGGGAACTGTAACTATTCTTGACGATGTGGAAACAGACGATGACGGCAATATAACAAGTTATGGTGTGAAAAGTAGCGTTGCCGCAACACAGGCTTCCATAAACACCGATAAAGATAGTATCGCTTACAATCCTGAAGTAAAGAGATTAAAAACTTATGCCTCCTACGTGCGTCCGAACGATGCTGGTCCGGCCGATGTTGGTTTGCCTTACACTGCAAATAGGTTGGATTCGATAAATATCGATTTTAGAGTAGAAGTCAGTTTTAAAGAAAATCCCAAATCCAAGTGGCTAGAAGAAGACTGGGATTTAGCGTTAGACAACACTAATGTAACTTTTAGCAACACCGACTGGCAGAGTGGTAGCAATGGCACAGCAGTTAAGCGTTTGCGGATACATTCTAGCATTAACTTTGACGGCGTTTATACAGCTCGTGATAATGATGACCGACAAGAAGAAAACAAGCGAAAACCAGAAGACACTGGTCCAGACTATGATGTTTTGTGGGCACGCATTGAAAGCGAACCCATGCTCTATAATCCCGACCTTATAAGTGATGAAGTCAAAGCTAATTATAAAAGTCAGAAATCTGTTGCGGGTTTAAACTCAGTCAATCAGATAATAATCAACGCCAATAAATCAAACGCCGGCAAAGATGAAAACGGCAAATATTACCGCCCCTACATTATCTTCTACGACGGACCCGAAACCAACGACGTTTACAGCTCCTATGCGTCGCGAGATGATGTCCTGCACCGCAAATCGTTGCCGATAATTTTAAATCTCAATGTGCCGTTCAACGCGATTCTCTACGCGCCCAACAGCCCCGTCGTTATAATCGGCGACGCTAAAGATAATTTCAGAGGCTTTGTCGTCGCGAAAAAATATATGCGCCTTAAAAATGACGACGACTTCGATTTTGTCGACTACACCGATATAAAAAATTTATCGATTTACGGTGCTCGGAAGTATAAAGATAAGGCAACCGGCAAAACTTGCTACAAAATCACTGACGAGAACGGAATAGAAATGTTCGTCGATGAGGAGCACGGCGACATTCAATTTGCCGACTTGCCCGCCCCGCCGACAAGGTACGGTACTTACGACAATTTCGATAGAACAGATTTTTCAACGGAAGGTTACAAGGTTCTGCAATCTTCAGCAGATAATATGCTTTTGAGCGGCGAATAATCCAAAATTTTTGGCGACCTGCGCGGTCGTCTTTTTTTATGCGCAAACGCAATCAATTAAGCGCGTAGTATTAAGAATCAAATATACTAATATTAACAAAATTTTAATTAATGGGATTGAAAATATCAGCACTTTAAGATAAAATACGAGTAAAAATTTTCGGAATGTTTATTGGGAGGAAAGAATATCTTCATGTTTTATCCGTCTTGCAAAGTTACTCAAGCCAAGCGGTCAAGTCTCAGTCCTTTTCGCGTTCCTTATGCCAATTTTTATTTTGTTGCTCGGAGCTGTACTCGATTTGGGCTGGTACTATTTGAACGTGTCGCGGCTCCAAAATGCGGCTGACGCGGCGGCGGTTGCTGGTGCCCAAAAAATTCTCACAGATAAAACTAATTTCTCCAATTACAAAAGCGTCGCGCTCGTCGGGAAATATCCCGGCACAGTCAGCAATCAATACAGGCATTCAAATGAATCCGAACTCAAAACGATAACCGAAAGCCACGAAACGACAAGAGGATACGCCAGTAAAAATTTATCCGGCAACGAAGAAATTCTAATCAATTCCTGGACGAAAAACGAAATTGAACACGATGCCCCGATAATTTACGAACATGACAATAACCTTTATTTCGTCGTTCAGCTCAAAGATACGATTAAGCATTTCTTTTTACCCGGTTGGTTTGACGATATGGACGCGCCCGTTACTGCCGTTGCTATGATGAGTAAAACTGCTATTGCCATTGATACTAATGAAAAAGTTAATGGCAGTTCCTTAGAAATTAACCCGCCTTCGATAATAGATATGCCGAGCATGAATTTGTTGCCCGATATGCCATATGCCCTTCTTGCCAGATAACCCGCTCAAAATATCGGAGCAATTCAAGGCAGATATAGAAAAAGATAGAAACCAAAATGTCATTATCGGCAACTGGGAAGTTCAAAACGCCTACAAAAGTAATACAAGCACAGTTGTTAAAAATGGCGTAACTATGACGCAGTATGAAGCGATTTTCGGAAATGCAGTTTACTCCGGAGCGTGGAATCACTTTCAGGATTTGTATAATCACTACGCCGCAGGCAATTTTTATCGGACGCAAACCGTAACCATTAAAGACGACGTGAACGACACCGACAACGACGGAATAGTTGACCGCTACGGCGAAACAAGCAGTGTCCTTGCCAATGCGGCTTCCATAAACAACGAAACCAATCCTGCAGTAAACGCACGCGAAACTTATAAAGCTGGAACGTCAACAACAGAAAAGCTTGTCGGCTTGCCTTACACATGGGATAAATTGGATTCAATAAATGTCGACTTCGGACCAGAGGTTAATTTAAACGATAAATTTATTGCCGAAGATTGGGATTTGTCGACGGTCTGGGAAATGGCAAAAACTACTGACTTGAAAACGGCATATGAAAATTCATGGATAAACTATTCAAATACTAACAATGGATATAAAAAGAATTGGGATAATTACGCCAGCGGAGAAACGATTATAAGAACTTTGCGGATACACACGAGCATTAACTTTGACGGTTTTTATAAAGTTCGCCCCGATAAAGCCCCTGACGTTTTGTGGACGCGCATTGAAAGCGAGCCTATAATTTACGCAACTGACCTTGTAAGCGACGAAGCAAAAGCCAATTATAATAGCAAGAAAAAGAATCGCGCTTTAAACTCCATTAACCAAATAATTATTAATGCTAATGAATCTAATTCCGACCCGCAATTCCGCCCCTATATAATTTTCTATGACGGCCCCGAAACTAACGACATTTATTCTGAACATAAAAATAATCCGAACGTATTGCATAGAAAATCTTTGCCCGTGATTTTAAATCTCAAAGAGCCTTTCCGCGCAATTCTCTACGCGCCAAATAGTCCCGTCGTCGTTATCGGCGACAGCAAAGATAATTTTCAAGGCTTTGTTGTCGCTCAAAAATATATGCGCCTAAAAGATGACGACGATTTTGTTTTAGACAATAATAATTATACTAATATATCTGAATTATCAGTTCACAACACGCGAACATATTACGCCAAAGATGATTCTAGAAAGGAAAAGCCTTGCTATAAAATCACCGATGAGAACGGAATAGAAATGTTTGTTGACGAACACGGCGATATTCAATTTGCCGATTTGCCCGCTCCGCCGACAAGATACGGCTCCTACGACACCTTAGGCAGAACGAATTTAACAACACACAATTACGAGATTGCGCAATCTTCGACAGATAATATGCTTTTGAGCGGAAATTAATTTGAACTAACTGATAAGCTTGCCTTGCCTCCCGAAATTCGCTAAAATATCAGCGAGTCAAAGGAGGCCTTTTTCATGGAAATTGACATCAGCAAAGTTAAATTTAATCAGCACGGCTTAGTTCCCGCGATTGTGCAGGAGGAAAGCGGGCAAGTTCTCATGCTCGCCTACATGAATGAAGAATCACTCAAGAAAACGCTTGAGACAGGTTACACGCATTTTTATAGCCGTTCGCGCAAGACGCTTTGGAAAAAGGGCGAAACAAGCGGCAACGTTCAGCAAGTCAAAGCCCTTTACTACGACTGCGACGGCGACGCGCTCTTGGTAAAAGTTCATCAAACGGGCGTCGCGTGCCATACCGGAACTTATTCCTGCTTCAGCGGGCGTAGGCTCGACGAAAATAAAAATTTGCCCGCCGTCATTGAACAGCCGCCTGAAGATTTATCGCTCGTTCTCTATGAATTGTATTCCGTCATTAAAGACCGTCAGCGCAACCCCGTCGAAGGCTCCTACACCAATTATCTTTTCAACATGGGGCACGACAAGATTTTAAAGAAGGTCGGAGAAGAGGCAGTTGAAACTATCATTGCGTCGAAAAATAATAACATTGAGCAGATTGTCTACGAAATGGGCGATTTGTGGTATCACTGCTTAGTTTTGCTGGCGTGGCACGGCATAAAGCCCGAAGACGTTTTCACGGAGCTTTTGAAGCGTCGCAAGGGCGGCAACTATCACAAGTTCACCGGCAAGACTGGCGAACGCCCCGCTGATTAATGCAATTAGGAATTAGGAATGAAAAAGATTTTTCTGATTGCGTTGATTGTTATCGGGCTGAGCTTTTATCACTCGCAAGCGCAAAATCTCGACGAAATCGCCGAAATCGCCGACGGCTCAAAAATTCTCGTGCTCAATTATCATCAAGTCGCTAACAGTAGCACCTATCTTGCGGTTCCAATAAGCGACTTCGATGCGCAAATGAAATTCTTGGCGGATAGCGGTTGCGTCACGATAACGCCAGATGAACTTTATGCCGGCTTGAATGGCGAAATCGAATTGCCGCCAAAGCCCGTCCTAATAACTTTCGACGACGGCTACATTGACAACTATACAAACGCTTTCCCGATTTTGAAAAAATATGGCTTGCGGGCGACGATTTTTATTATTCCCTCGTTTACGAGCGTTTATCCCAACTATATGACGTGGGAACAGCTTAAGGAATTGGAAGCGAACGGCATAACGATTGAATCGCACACGCTGACGCATCCTAAGCTTGAAGAATTGCCCGACGACGAAATTCGCAACGAACTTTTGAACTCGAAAAATTTGCTTGAAGAACAGCTCGGACACCCGATTGAATTTCTCGCCTATCCGACCGGCACTTACAATTTGCATATTGCCGGCATTGCGCAGGATTTAGGCTATAAGGGCGCGTTTACGATAAAATATGGCGTCGTCGACAAGGGCAGTAACTTCTTTGCACTGGAGCGCGTCCCGATTTTCCACTCGCCAACGACTATGAAAGATTTTTACGAACGAATTGCTTGGCGACAAAGTTTCGAGGAATTCGGCTGGAAGAAGAGATAAAGAAAGAGGCCTATGCGTTTTGCATAAGCCCCTTTTCTTATTGGTCAACGCGCTTTATGTCCGCGCCTAAGCTTACAAGTTTTTGAACGAGATTATCATAGCCTCTGTCAATGTGGTGAATATATCCAACTTGCGTTTCACCTTCGGCAACGAGAGCCGCTAAAACTATCGCGGCACCTGCGCGGAGGTCAGTTGCTTTGACTTGGCAGCCCGTCAATTTCTCCTGCCCTTCAACAACCGAAGTTCGCCCGTCAATTTTAATCTTCGCGCCCATGCGCCGCAGTTCGTCGACGTGCATAAATCGATTTTCAAAAACAGTTTCAGTAACCATGCTCGTTCCGTTTGAAATTGTCAACATTGCCATAAATTGCGCTTGCATATCGGTCGGGAAGCCGGGATAAGGTAAAGTCTTAATGTCAACGGCTTTTGGTCGCCTGTCGCAAATAACGCGGATTCCGTCCACGTCCTCAACGACTTTAACGCCCGCTTCCTTCAACTTCGCAATGACGGGCTTTAAATGTTCGCTAATCGCGTTGGCAATGTAAACGTCGCCACGTGTCATAGCGGCGGCAATCATGTACGTACCCGCCTCAATTCGGTCGGGAATAATCGTGTAGTCGTGCGCGATTAATTTTTTTGCGCCTTCGACCTTGATAACGTTTGTGCCCGCGCCGCGAATTTTCGCGCCCATAATGTTTAGATAATTTGCCAAGTCGACAATTTCCGGCTCCTGCGCGGGGTTCTCAATAATCGTTTGCCCTTGAGCCATTGACGCCGCCATTAAAATATTTTCTGTCGCGCCGACTGAAGGGAAATCAAGATAAATCTGCGCACCCTTCAAACCTTCGGGAGCAACTGCTTCAATGTAGCCGTGCCCTATGGAAATTTTCGCGCCGAGTGCTTCAAAGCCTTTAAGATGTAAATCAATCGGACGAGTGCCAATCGCGCAACCGCCAGGCAATGAAATTTTCGCCGAACCTAGACGCGCTAATAACGGTCCCATTATCAGAAAAGACGCTCGCATTTTCCGAACTAAATCGTAAGGCGCAGTTATATTTTCAATCGACGAAGCGTCAACGAACAATTTATTTTTATCGGGTTCGTGACAAACCTTGACGCCGAGTGTGCGCAAAACTTCGCTTATTGTACGGACGTCATCAAGGTTAGGCACTTCGTCCAAACAAGTTTCTTTATCCTGTCCTAAGAGCGTCGCCGCGATTACCGGAAGCACTGCATTTTTCGCGCCGCTAATTTTAACGGTGCCGCTTAATCGCTTGCCGCCTCTTATTATCAATCTTTCCAAAATCTCAATCCTCCCGCCTTAAACTTTCTCAACGCTGAGAGTCGTGCGCATGACGTTATCGATTATATAATTTGTGTCAACCTTGTTGTCGACTTTTTTAGGAGTTTTGCCTTCCTTCTTTAACCGCGCCTGCGCCCTTTTAGCTTGCTCAATTTCCTTGCGAATTTCCTTATCGCTTTTGACTTCATTTGACGCGCCAATTTCTACGACAAGCTGATTATTTTTGCCGGTCTTTAGGAAATCATTTATTTTTTCCTCGTAACTGCGGTTTGAATCAGCAGTCACGATACCTGCCGCGCTTGTCAAAGCTTGCGTTACAGGAACGAGTGCGCCGCCGTGAATTTCCAAAGATAAATTTCCTTGCCGCGCAGTCAACGGCACGGTATAAGGGACGATAACAGTTTCAGTGGGCTTGCGATAGGGTTGCAATTCGACAGTTAAGTTGACGGTTTCGCCGGGCTTAACTTTTTTCTTATCGGGAGAGATAGAGACGATTGACGCCGTGCGCCGTTCGGTTTCAAAAGCAATGTTCACGTCAACGCCGAAAATATTTGATTCCTGTTTGGTATTAGAGCAAACGAGATTAAGAGCTTGCATGAGTTCAAGGACGGCGACTTGACCGACGTCCGAAGCGTTATAGAACATATTTTTGCGGGAAATTTCGCCGCCTGCGATTGAGTCAGTTTTAATGTTGAAATCAATATCAACGGTGCTTTCCGCGAGCGTGTCAGCCATTTTGCTAAGCGCGGTATAAGCAATCGACGCGCTAAGCTTTGGCACGAGATTTTCATTGTAAGCGATAGTTGCGTTATAAGTTTCCTCTTTGTTCAAGGAATTATCTTTTACTGTAACAGTGACGGGCACGACGGCGGGAAAAGTTCCGAGAATACCTGCGACGCCCGATTCACGGTCTTGATTAACGCGCCCGATTACATGCCCGATACCCGCGAGCTTAACGCCGGTAGAATTCGCGCCGCTAATCGAGCCGATAACTGAAGCGTCCGTCATGAAATAATTGACGTTGCCGGCGTGCGTGAAGGAATGACCGAACGCTAAAATTTTCTTTCCTTCGACGGCAGTAACGGTACCAGTTGCGCCAAGTGAAAAATCGCCGTAGATAATCGCGACGCCTAATGCCGAGCCAGGCTCAAGCGTTGCGTCGAATTTTATACCGCGTTCGGCGGTGGAGGCAGGAGCCGCTTGCAACTTTTTCAAGCCCAAAATTTGACTTAAAAATCTTGCGCCATCGGAATTAAAGCCGCCAAGATAGAACGCGCCCATTTCTTGCAAAGTTTCCTCTTCTGGTTCGTCTTCAATTTCTTCTGGTTCTTCTTCAGGTTCTATGCGTTCTTCTTCGGGTTCGGTTGATTCTTCTGCGGATTTATTTTTGTGGATAGTAGTTTTTGCGGATTTAATTTCCAGTTTGGTATCTTTTTCCGGTTCGGCAGTTTCTTCGACCTTAGCAATTTTGTAGTGATTAACTTGCGCTTTTGGGTCGGGTAAAGTCCACATTTCGAGCATATCTTCAATCGGGGTTATGAAAAATGTATAAGGATTCATTTCTTTAAGCGTGGCGGCGAGTGCCCCGACTAATTTTCCGTCAATGTAAATGGGACTGCCGCTCATGCCCTGCAAAATGCCGCCCGTCCGCCGGATAACGTCGCCGGAAGCTTCCGCCATAATCATGCGCTTAGAGCCTTTGCCGTCGTCAGTCACGCCGACAATATGAACGTTAAACTGTTCAATTTTGCCGGAGCCGTCAACGACTGTATAAGCTTTGCCGTTCATGCCGCTCTTTAATTGATCTAGCGGAAAAATTTCGGGCATTGCCTGCGCGGTATTGGATAGCGCGAAAATTATCAGCATGATTCCCAAAAATACTTTCGATAAAATTTTGTGCAAATCTTTCAACTCCATTCAAGAAGTTTTTAATCAAAGGTTAAGCAAAGCCATAATAAATTATTTTCCAAATATCGTCAAGGTTATTGATTACAGGCAGTCATTTGCGCAGAATAGTTAGGGCGTCGCCGACAAGTCGTTCATAACCGTCGCTGGGTTTATTTACCAGACTGCCCTTGAAAATCAATTCGGTTGAGCCGCCGCCGTCTAAGTTAATCGCTTGGACTGCGCCGAAAGCATTTCTAAGAATATATGCCCACTCTAACAACGTGCAACCTTTGCTGTGAGCTTGTCGCCCGTCCGCAACTGCGAAAATATAATCGCCGTATTGAGTGACGCCGACTGCCGAGCGCGGAGCACGACCAACGCGAATATCTGCAGGGAATTGTTCAGCGTCTGCCGTCACATAAACTTCGCCATTTTTAACCAAAGTTGGTCCCGCGCCGATTATATGAACTGCTTGGTTAAAATCTTCGCCGAACTCGACATTGATATAATCTTCGTCAAAAGTAATTAAATCGCCGTCGTAAACGCTCTTGAAATTTTCGGCGGCAGTTCCGTGCGCGCTGATAACATAGCCGTCGTAAGGAATTGTATTGCTGCCCTTGCCCCAGAAAATATTTTGGACTTCACCATTTCTAACAACCAGTTCGACGCCGGAATTATTCGTGCCGGTCGTTATGCCGTTCCAAGCGTTGTAGACGACGACGCTATTTTTTTCGCGCTCGCAGTTGACGCCGTTAATGATTACTTCCTTGCCGTTGAATTGCAGAACGCCGCGATAAGTTTGCCGCCCGAAAATCGTTGAGCCGTCCGCATTGATTCCAATAGCCGAGCGCGTAAAATAAGTTGTGCCGACTGTCATTCCGTCAATTTTGGTGTTACCGTAAATGACGCCGCTAACGCCGAAGTAGCTGGCATTAATCGTAGCGATTGCGTCGGGAGAATTCATTTGCGAAACGGTAGCGCGACCAGGAACACGTCCACGAGCCAATACGGGTTCCAATTTATATTTTTCGTGGTCAGCGATTATCGCGAATGCCATAATGCCATCTTGATGATAAACCAAAAATTCTAAGCCTTCGACTTCTTCAACGGGCGGCGGTTCTTCTAGTGGTTTCGGAGGCTCTTCGCCTTCTTCGTAGGTCGGCAAGTCGTGATATGACGGGTCGAGCGTCGGGAATTTTTCATCGGGCTGAAGTCCTTCTGGTGACGATTCGCTGAACGGTTTGTCGACTGTTTCAACGTCAGGATTTTCTTCTGCAAAGGCTGGACTTTGTGCGCTTATAAAAAATATTGTAGCCGTCAACAGCGCGGCAAATTTTTTTATCATAAAAAATACTCCTTCAAAATTTTTTGCATTGGCAATTCTGCTACCGCGAAGAAATTCCTTCAATGCGGGAAAAATTTTAGGCATGGCGAAATTTAGTTGCGGAGGTTGAAAATTATGGCGAAGAAGAAAATTAAATACGTTTGTCAAGAATGCGGCACGGAATCGGCTAAATGGATTGGCAAATGTCCTTCGTGCGGAAAGTGGAATACTTTAGTTGAGGAAGAAATTTCGACTGCTGAAATTAAAAATCCCCGCGCCTTGACAACTGCTTTTGAGACGCCGCGCAGGATTGCGGAAGTTGATATGGAAGAGTTGCCGCGTTTTATGACGGGTTCGGGCGAATTGGATAGGGTTTTAGGCGGCGGCTTGATTCCTGGTTCGATAATTCTGATTGCGGGTGATCCTGGCGTCGGCAAGTCGAGTTTAACATTGGCGGTTTGTGCAAATGTCGCGCGTGGCGGCAAAAGAGTTTTGTACGTGACGGGCGAAGAAAGCTCGCGGCAAATAAGAATGCGTGCCGAACGTTTGAACGCCTTAGCTGATGAACTTTTCATCTGCGCGGAAAATAATTTTGAGCGGATAATTCAGCACGTCGAGAAAGTTGAGCCGGAACTTTTGATAGTGGATTCAATCCAGACGATTTATAAATCGGATATAGAAAGTGCGCCCGGTTCCGTGTCGCAAGTGCGGGAGTGTTCAGCGGGCTTAATGCGGCTAGCGAAAAGTTCAGCCGTCACGACATTTATAATAGGGCACGTGACAAAGGACGGGAGCTTAGCAGGACCGCGAGTTTTGGAGCATATCGTTGACACGGTATTATTTTTCGAGGGCGAACGCAATGCCGACTTTAGAGTTTTGCGGGCGATAAAAAATCGCTTTGGTGCGACGAGCGAAATTGGACTATTTGAAATGCGCGACACGGGGCTTGTAGATGTTCCCGACGCATCGAAATTATTTTTGCCGGAACGCGCCGACGATATAGGCAGCGTAATCGTCCCGACGGTCGAAGGGACGCGCCCGCTGCTTGTCGAAGTGCAAGCACTAGTTGCGCCGACGCCGTTTATGCCGCCGCGCAGGACTTCCGATTCAGTCGACATAAAACGAATTCAACTTTTGCTAGCGGTTTTGGAAAAGCGATTGCATTTGAGTATTGGCTCTTGCGATGTTTACGTCAAGACGGCGGGCGGGATAAAGATTGACGAACCGGCGACTGATTTACCGATTGCGATTGCGTTGGCGTCGAGTTTCGCGAACAGAAAACTTTTGCCGCAATGCGTCATATTCGGAGAAGTAGGATTAAGCGGCGAAGTCCGAGCAGTGAGCAAAGCCCGTCAGCGCGTCGAAGAATCAATCCGTATGGGCTTTACAAATATTGTTTTGCCTAAGAAAAATTTTGCTGAAGTCTCAAAGCTTAGCTCCGCGATGAAGGCTAATCTTTTTCCCGTCGAAAGTCTTCGTGACGCAATTAGAATTGCAATGCCACGAGAAAAGGATTAATGCCTTGCAGGAATGAATTTCAATCTGCTAAAATATTTTCGAGACCGTCTATGAAAAGTCAAAATTTCGAAATAAGTTGAATGACAACATTTGGCTTATAATCATCACATGGAGGTTTTTTTATGGCTAAAGAAAAATTCGCTTACGAGTCAGGTAAAGTTTCTATTTCCTTTCCCATTGATGCTGGCTTGGGTGATTGCCTTATCGCTCGGAAAGTTTTCGACGCGCTAGTTGAGCTTGTGCCCGATTGCCTTATCGACGTGTTCTATTTCGGCGGACACCGGAAAGCTTTCGCTAAATCATTTTACGGCGACAGTAAAAATCTAAATCTAATTTTAGAAGCAGATGGAGTATATCAGAAACACGCACGAAATTACGACCTATCAATGGGCTATAGTTGCTTTGGTTTTATCAATCTCTTTCATGCAAACGTTCAAAGATTAACTTCGGCGGCTCCGAAACTCCTTGAGGCAGTCAGTAAAATTGATGAGTATAATAAACGATTTGTTTATCGTTCTGCGCAAGATGTTATGTCAATTATGTTGCGGCAAATGATTTCCGCACGGATTCTGGGAAAAAATATATTTTATTTCATGTCATGCGGAGGCGCGTTGCCAATTTATGATGACCGCGTCAATATAAAACTTTTCCCCGAATACCGTAGACAGTTTGACAAACTCAAGCTCAAAAATTACATAACAATTTATTCCAATATCAGCGAGAAAGATCGCGACCGCCCGAAAGTTAAAACATGGCCAGTTCGCTATTGGCATGAGTACGTTGCCCGCATGAAAAAGCAAATGCCTCAAATCAATATTGTTCAGTGCGGTGGGGGGGGGAGCTTTCGATAGAAAATGCCGACCGTCATTTTCTCGGCTCTGATTTGGAGCTTACGAAATATATTTTGGCGAATAGTCTTTTGCATATCGGTTGCGAAGGCGGCTTAGTTCATTTGGCGACGGCTCTGGGGACGAAATGTCTTGTGCTCTTTGGTCCAAGCGGTCATAACCAATATGGTTACGACCGGAATATAAATTTGGTCAATGATATTTGCGTTCCTTGTATATTTATCAACGATAACGGCGACTTGAATGTTTGCATGCGCGGGAATAAGGAGCCGCCTTGCATGTTGAGCCACACGCCACAGACGGTTTGCGAAATCACTTGCAATTATCTTAAAAATAAAGCGTGACAATATCGCCATAAAAAGTTAAAATCCTTCTTGAGAATTAACAAGGAGGTTTTTTTATGGACTTTATCCATCAGCTGGTTCAGCAGTTGATAAACGGCGTGAGCTTGGGCAGTATTTACGCGCTGATTGCTCTTGGCTACACGATGATTTATGGCATTATAAAGTTGATAAATTTCGCGCACGGTGATGTTTATATGGTTGGCGCGTATATCGGCTTCGCGGCGGTGACGATTGGGCATTTGCCGATTTTCCCTGCGCTTTTAATCTCAATGGCTCTGACGGCGTGTCTTGGAATGTTGGTTGAAAGGATTGCCTACAAACCTTTGCGACACGCGCCGCGCATTTCGCTTTTAATTACGGCGATTGGCGTTTCATTTTTCCTGGAATATACGAGCATGTACTTTGTCACGCCGACGCCGCGCACATTTCCCGAAGTTATGCCGAATATTTCTTTCAACGTCGGCGGCTTCATAATCAACGGGCAACAGCTTTTGATTCTAAGCATAACGATAGTCTTAATGGCGATTTTAACTTACATTGTGCAGAAGACGAAACTAGGCAAAGCGATGCGGGCGGCGAGCTTCGACACGGAAACTGCGCAGTTAATGGGCGTCGATTCAGACAAAGTTATTTCAATGACGTTTTGCATAGGTTCAGCACTTGCGGCGGCGGCGGGCGTCTTAGTCGGCGTCTACTACAACACGATTGATCCGCTAATGGGAATTATGCCGGGCTTGAAAGCGTTCGTTGCGGCGGTTTTGGGCGGCATTGGAATTTTGCCGGGCGCAGTTGTCGGAGGAATTGTTTTGGGCGTCGTGGAGGCATTAGTTGCGGGCTTTTTGTCGTCGACGTTCAGAGACGCGGCGGCGTTCGCGATTTTGATTTTAGTTTTGCTGATTAAACCTAGCGGACTTTTTGGCAAGAACACTAACGAAAAGGTGTGACGATATGAACTCAGCAAGGAAAAGGGATTTAGTTATGCTAGTCTTCGCGCTGGTGCTTTACGGCGCGTTGCAGACGATGATTAGCGCAAAAATTATCGGCTCGTTTTGGGAACTGAATATCATTTTAATTTGCGTGAATATAATCTTATCGGCGAGCCTGAATTTAATTAACGGCTACACGGGGCAATTTTCCTTAGGGCACGCGGGATTTATGGCGGTCGGCGCGTATGTGGGCGTTGTAGTTACAGTCAAGTTAGGATTGCCGCTGATAGTTGCGTTAATTGCCGGAGCGATAGCGGCGGGCTTTTTAGGATTTTTAATCGGCTTGCCTACTTTGCGACTGCGCGGCGACTATTTAGCGATAGCGACGTTAGGGCTTGGCGAAATTATCCGAATTGTGATTATGAATATTGATTACGTCGGGGGCGCGGCGGGCTTTAAGGGAATACCGCACCTAACAAATTTCACTTGGGTTTTCTTTACAATGCTGGCAACTTTATTTTTTATAAAAAATTTCGTGAACTCATCGCACGGGCGAGCTTGCATAGCGATTCGCGAAAATGAGATTGCGGCGGAGGCAATGGGCGTCAATACGACGAAATATAAAGTTATGGCGTTTACTTTGGGTGCGGCATTAGCGGGCGTTGCGGGCGGATTATTCGCTCACCAATTCTATTTGATAAGCCCGACTTCGTTTACGTTCTTGTCGTCCTTCAACTATCTGATAATGGTAGTAATGGGCGGCATGGGCTCAATTACAGGCTCAATCGCGGGCGCGTTCGTCGTTACGTTCATATCGGCGGCTTTAGCGTCTTTCCCTGAAGCACGCATGATAATTTACGCGCTGGCACTGATTTTAATGATGTTCTATCGCCCGCAAGGTTTGTTCGGCTACATGGAAATTACTAACGTCGGACCGATTAAAAAATTCCTAGATAAAATTTCGGGGGCAAAGGGGGCGGCAACTTAATGGCTGATAAAAAGCATTTGCTAGAAACTACCGACGTTTCCGAAGTTTTCGGCGGGCTGAAGGCAGTTTCGGATTTCAATATTTACATAGACAAGGGCGAACTTATCGGGCTAATCGGACCGAACGGCGCGGGCAAGACGACGGCTTTTAATCTAATAACGGGCGTTTACAAGCCCACGACCGGCGAAATTATCTTTGACGGGAAATCGCTTGTCGGGCTTAAACCTTACGAGATAACGCAGCGCGGCATTGCGCGTACCTTTCAAAATATCCGACTGTTCAGCGAGCTTAGCGTTTTGGATAATGTTAAAATTGCTTATCATTGCCACGTTAAGTACGGGCTGATTGAAACTATTTTTCGCATGGGGCGTTACTTCGGCGAAGAGAAATCTATTGAGGACGAGGCGTTAAATCTGCTGAAAATTTTCAAGCTAGAGGAGCACGCCTACGAAGTCGCGAAAAATCTTCCCTACGGTGCGCAACGTCGCTTAGAAATTGCGCGTGCGCTTGCCGCTAAGCCCAAACTTTTACTTCTTGACG
Source organism: Selenomonadales bacterium UBA7018 (assembly GCA_002448305.1). Lineage (GTDB taxonomy): Bacteria > Bacillota > Negativicutes > Selenomonadales > Selenomonadaceae > Quinella. The sequence continues at coordinate 7,870 of DJWY01000025.1, read as the reverse complement.
AGCCTGCTGCCGGTATGAATCCGCAAGAAACGCAAGAGCTAATGAATATGATTCGCTGGATTCGTAAGCAATTCGGCTTGACGGTTCTTCTAATCGAACACGACATGAGCCTTGTTATGGGCATTTGCGAGCGCATTTACGTTCTTGAATACGGCATGATTATCGCTGACGGCACGCCCGCCGACATTCAAAACGACCCTGAAGTTATTCGAGCATATCTAGGAGCGGAGGCGATTAATTAAATGGCATACAAAGCTTTAGTTTTCGGCGTGGGTGATTTATTTCCCAACCTTAAGCCTTTTTACGACGCGGCGATTAAGAAAGGAATTTTTACTATCGCGGCTGCCGTTAAAGATTTAAATGAGTTCAAAAAGCTAGCGGGTAAATTATCTGACTTCGACATTGTGATACTTTCCACTCGTGAAAATTTGCAATCGCGTATGAAATTCTTGGAGACGCAAGGCTTTTCGCGCAACAGGATTATTGACGGGCGCGTTTTCAAGATAGCGAATTTAGATTTTCCGCGCTTGCTTGAAGAGGGCGTCGCCTATGGTACTTGGCCTGGCGCAACTTTTCAACTTAATATTTATGTCCGTTATCCGCAGTCGCACATTTTCAGGCATGGGACGGTTAGATTTAATTTAGGTCAAAAAAGTTACGCGGTGAACGGCATATTAGAAGGTAGCGGGATAATTGACATTAAAAATTTTTCGTCCATTGCGCGGCACACGACTTTTGCAATGGGCGACAATCAAAGCCATAATTATCATAACGTCGCCACTTTTCCTATGTCCTCTTGCGATTGGGCATTGCCGGAAGAACTTAAGCCGCCGAAAGGTAAATGTAAAATCGAAATCGGTAATGACGTTTGGATTGGTCGCGGTTGCTTTTTAAAGTCAATGAACATAAACAAGCCGCTAGTTATCGGCGACGGCGCAGTTATTGCGGCTGATAGCGTGGTCGTTAAGAGTGTTCCGCCTTATGCGATAGTCGGCGGCAATCCCGCGCAGATTATTAAATATCGTTTCCCGCCCGAATATATCGAAGCGTTGCAAAGGATTAAGTGGTGGGATTGGGATATTGACAAAGTCTACGAGAATCACAAATATTTTAGCGACGTGGAAAAATTTATCGCTATGCACGACAAATAAGGAGGTTTGCTTATGGCATATAAAACATTTATATTCGGTACCGACGACCTTTACCCAGCTTTGAAACCTTTCTACGACAAAGAAGTTGAGCGCGGTAACTTGGAAATCGTCGCTTACGGTATCATTGAGGAAAATGATGTTCGTCTCGTCGACGCTGAAGGCAATGCACTGGGGGGGGGTGGACAATATCCCTATTGTGAACTGGCGATAATCTCTTCTAAGCTAGGCTTTTATAATCGTATGAAATTCCTAGAGGCGCAAGGTATCCTGCGTAGTAGAATCATTGACGGCAGTATTTTTCAAGTTCCAAACTTAGATTTTCCACGTCTGATAAATGAGGGCGTCGCTTATGGGACATTTGAGCAAAAATATTTTGTGGACAACACATTCAGTGTATATCCGAGAATTTATTTAGGAAATAGCGCAATTATAAAATTCGGCACTAAAAGTTATATAGGTGATAATGCTTCTGTGGACGGTACCGGTGTTATTTCCGTAGGAAATTTTTCTTCGATTTCTTGGAGTATACTATTTAATCTCTTACAGACTACTACTCATAATTACAATAACGTTAGTAGCTACGAACTGTGGCATCATAGTTGGGTTCCTCCACTCGAATTTCAGAAACCGCAAGGCACGTGCAAAATTGAAATTGGCAATGACGTCTGGATAGGGCGCGGCTGCAATTTGAAATGCACAAACCCTGATAAACCGCTGATTATCGGGGACGGCGCGGTTATCGCCTCTGATAGCGTGGTCGTTAAAAGCGTTCCGCCTTATGCGATAGTCGGCGGTAATCCCGCGAAAATTATCAAATATCGTTTTCCGCCCGAATATATCGAAGCATTGCTAAGGATTAAATGGTGGAATTGGGACATTGACAAAATCCACGACAACTTCAAGTACTTTAATGACATTGAGAAATTTATAGCATTGCATGACAAGGGGTGATTTTATGGCAATGTTGGAAGTCAAAGACATTAACGTTTACTACGGCGCGATTCACGCGATAAAAGGCATAAGTCTTTCGGTCGAAGAGGGCGAAATTGTCACGCTGATTGGCGCGAACGGCGCGGGCAAGTCGACGACTCTCCGGACAATTTCGGGACTGCTGAAACCTAAAACCGGCGAAATAAATTTTCTCGGCAAGAATATTGCGGGCGTACCGGCGCATAAAATTGTTCGGGAAGGAATTTCGCAAGTGCCCGAAGGTCGGCGCATATTCGCAGAAATGACGGTGCAGGAAAATTTAGAACTGGGAGCTTTCACGCGCTCGGATAAGGAAGAAATTCAAAACGATTTTAAAATGGTCTTCGGACGTTTCCCGCGCCTTGAAGAAAGAAAATCGCAACTGGCAGGGACGCTATCCGGCGGCGAACAACAAATGCTCGCTATGGGGCGTGCGCTCATGAGCCGCCCAAAACTTTTGCTCCTAGATGAACCGTCAATGGGACTTGCGCCGCTTCTAATCCGCGAAATTTTTAACATAATCGTCGACATACACAAGACGGGCACAACAGTTTTACTCGTCGAGCAGAACGCGAACATGGCACTTTCAATAGCTAATCGCGCTTACGTTTTGGAGACGGGAAGAATTACAATTTCCGGCGACGCTAAGGAACTCGCCGCAAGCGAAGACATTCGCAAGGCTTATCTCGGCGGCTAAAATGCAATTAGGAATTAGGAATTTGGAATTTGGAATGAAAAGGCGGTGAAATTATGAACCGATTAGAAAAAATTAATGAACTGCGACAAACCTTAAAAGAATTGCGCGAACTCGGCGCGACGCTTAAGGAAAATTTCGCACTATTTGAAAAGTCTATCAGTCAAGAAAAATTTCCGGACGATGACCTTTTGGACAGTATCAACGAAGATTTTTCAGAGTGGATTGACATAGCCGACAAATGCTCTGATATTTACGAAGAACTTTTCGACAACGACAGACCGCGAACTTTTCCTGAATTGGAAAAAGCATTAAACACGGAAGAAAATCGGCTAATCACGGCAAGCACTTTTGAACGCGCCGAAAAATTTATGCTCCTGACTACAAGGGATTCCGATGTTGAAAAACTTCTGGTTAAGCATCAAAAGAAATTGAAACCGTTGCTCGCTAAAAAATCCCGCGATTCAAAGATTCAAGGTAAAATCGAACCTTATGCAAAATTCATTGAGGCAGTAGAGGAAGAAGATTACGGGAAAAAATTTGTGTACGGCAAGGAGCTTAGCGACATTTTCGGCGACGAATTCATAGGACGCGGGCTTTTCGGCAAAAATTTGTTCTTTGTGGGCGAAGAAAATAATTTCCACGAAGACGAAGAAGACGAATCTCCGGAGACAACCGACTTTGCAGAAATTCTTAGCGACAATGGCGCACTCTTGACGGACGAAGATTTTGCACCGTTTGAAAAGACGTTTACGATTGAGGATTGCGGACGCGAACGCGAAATCACGCCGAAACGTTTCAAGCGCGATTTTGAAAACCCAAATATCGTAAAGCTCGTTCTCTTCACGACGATTAATAACGGCGGCTTTGCCAGGTGCGCTATTCCCGTCGAAGATAAATTCCCGAAAGAACATTTCGACGGCGTCGCGCAACTTCTGATTAATAAAGGCTACTTTCAAAAGTACGTCTTCGGGGACATTGGCTATTTCTACAGCGTCACGAAAAGTTGTTATGAATTTTTCCAGCACGAAGCTTTGAAGAAATTTTTCAAGAACGTCAGCAAAGACACCGTGATTGAGACGGAGGAAAGCGTTTATCTGGGCAATGAACTTCGCCAACCGTTGACGCGCTTTATCTATTTCCGCCTGTACACTATTGAGCGCGAGCAGGGCAATTTCCGCAGGAAGAAATTCCTCTTTGAGCAATCGTTCCGCGCAGAGTTTTTCGGGCACGACGGGCGCGATTTGTGCTTGGGTTGCTTTTGGTATAACTTCGACGAGTGCAACAGATTTTTTGATGACCTCAAAACTTATCTTGATACCGACGATAGTTTTAAGCGCGTGATTTTGGCGGGGCTTACTCTCCAGCACGCCGAAAATATTTTTACCGCGCTCGAAACGGCTTTGGCTGAAGACTTCCCGACTGACACGATGAATTATATTTACTCGGTTAGCGATGATAAATTTTATCTGCGCGGCGATTCGGAAGAAATTTTGCCCGAAAAAATCTGGGAAAAATCGCCTGATGACGACGAAGAAGCCGAAACCGAAGCGTTTATTAAAAAACATGGGCTTAAAAGATTGCCTATGGAAAAATTCACCGGCAATTTGAGCGACGCTGAGATAAAAAAAATCGCGGCTGAATTTCTCGGCGAAGATACTGCCGCCGCTGAAGAAATCGCTGACAATAAAACTTCCGACGATAAAATTCCGGCTAAAGAAGTTCGCATGATTGAAACGCCCGTCGTTGAAATTTCTGTTGAAACTTTTGCAGACGAGCCTATTACCGACGAAATGCGCCCGCTTAATGAAATGCTTATCGCTAAAAAATTTTACTGCGCGACGGCTTATCTTAAAGCTTTATCCGCGCAGGACGCGACTTATACGTCTCTTTATAATCAACTTGCACACGGGATTAACGACCCGCTTTTGGCGATAAGCTATGATTCTGGCAAGATAATTTCGTTGTTTAATGAGAGCGAAAATCCCGACGAAAACTTTTTGACGGCGGCGACGTTGCGCACGTTTTTTTATAACCACAAGCAATTTGACCATAACATGAAAGTTTTGCACGGGATTGTTAAAAATTTTGAGGTCGTCGAAGAAAATTCGCCGCTCGCCGATTTAATTTTCATGCTGATGAATTTCAAGGACAAGGCTAAGAACGGCGCGGATTATTACGCCGATTATCGCGTTAAAAATCGTGCGCAGACCGAAATTAAAATTGCCAAACTTCGTCAAGAGGCGCAAACTTGCCTTGACATAATCAATAATCCTAGAGAACGCGCCAACAATCCCCGCTTCATCGAGACGCGCAAAATTTTGTTCAAAGGCAGTGAGCTGACAAATTATCTTGAGCATATCGCTGAAGAAATTTTCGACGAAGATATTTTGCAGAACATGAAAAATTATCTGCAGGAAACGTTCATGCGCGACGACGATACGAGCTTGAGCCTTGAGAATATTGACAAGTTCAAACTCGATAAGATTATTGATGACGCTTGGGAACAGGCCGGCAAAAATATTCGCCGCAAAAAGAATATGTCGCTGGTCGGCGAGCTTAGAAATAATGTCGTGACGTTCCTTAAAAAGGCGATTGAAATTTTGTGCGAGCGCGTGAATTGTTTTGAGGAAAGTGCGCCGCTTAAATCGGACGTTGGCACGGAAGAATATAAGAAAGTTCGCAAAAATTTAATCGAAAATGCTAAGAAGGCACAGGAAATTTTAGCAGAAAAAAAAGTTGCAGCCGCCGCTGTTGTTATCGATACGTTGCAGGAGATTGCGGATAAGTTGGAAGGTAGCTTTAATCCCGAACGCTATAAATATTTCTACATAGATTTTCTGCGCGGTGATAAAGTTCTTTTGGACGAAAACTATTTCCCGAATTTCAATTTCAATACACTTGACGGCACGGCTAATTCCATTGCCGGAAGAATCGTTTCGCATTCTCGCGCAGTTTTACTGGACTTCGCTGAACGTATGGAAATTATTTTCGAGGAAAGAGGCTGGGATTTCGGTTCGGCTAAACTTATCGACGATTACCTTGAGAACATTGGCGCAGAATCCATTATAGCTAAAAATAAATACAAGTTGAGCGAAAGCACGGAAGCCGCTAAACGTATCGCGCTGAACGATAAGAAAAAATTCTTTGGTTTCCTTGAACTTGCGCAGAGTTACGGACAATTCGACAATGCGCCGGAAAATTCTAAGGAAAAAATTCTTAAGATTATAGACCGTTGCTTTGAGTTCGCGCAATCAACTGATAATATTGGCGTTTTCTTCCGCGTCAAAAATTACTGGGAGAATAAAACCAAAGAGGACGCCTCGAAGTATGCCGAATTGGTTGAGAAAAATTTGGAGCGCGGGATTAAAAACTACTGCCGCAAAACCGATGAAGACGAAAATTCGCCCGCGTTGCAAAATACTGTTACGCAGATTCAGAAAATGATTTACCGCAGAAATTATACGGTCGCGCAAGGTTTAATCAATCGTCTCGGCGAAGGAAAGCTTTATGACGAGCCGGAATCGTCCGAAGGGCAAACGCACCTTCAGCACTTCTTGGAGGATTACGAAGTTTATTATAACCGCGTGCGCAAAAGCGGCGAGTCGTTTAAAAATCTGGTTGGCAAGAATCAGCGTTTTTCAAAGGCGGCAACGTCCAAAGCTATCAAGGGCGGCGAAATTTTGGTTGATAACTGGATTCCAAACGGCTTTCCGCAAAATGGCGACGTCGGCGAAGATAAACTTACTAAGCTCCTTGACACGCTCGGATTTAAGATTGAAAGCGTCACTAAAACCGGCGCGATTAGCAAAAACGCGCTGAATTACAAAGTTAAACTTATTGCGCCGCGCAACGTCCAGACTTCCAACTACAATCACCCTATCGCCGCTTTTGGCTCCAATGCTGAAATTTACGGCTTTCGCGTCACGTGCATTTTCGGAAGTTACAACGCTGAAGGGCTTATCGCTCGTTTCAAGGAAATTGGTAATGCGGAAAATACGCTTGTCCTTTTGGATTACGCGCTTGAATTGCCGACGCGCCGCAGTTTGGCTCGCAAGATAAAGGCTGAATCGGGTATCACCAAAATTTTCGCGGTCGTCGATAGAGTTTTGATGATGTATCTTGTCAAGAACTATGACGAAATGCAGATTAACAAAATTTTGATGTCGCTGATTATGCCGTTCGCCGCGTGTCAACCTTATGTCTTTAATCCGAATGTGCCCATTCCACCCGAAATTTTCATGGGGCGCGAAAAGGAAATGCGCCGTATCCTTGACTTCGACGATGTTAATATTGTTTATGGCGGGCGTCAACTCGGCAAGACTGCTTTGCTTAAAATGGCTTGTGCTAGTCTCGACCGCAACGAAAATAACGACCGCGCTATTCTCGTCAGCCTCGATAAGTGCAACTGCGCCGCCGCCGCTCTCAAAATCGGTCAGGCTCTCCGCGCAGATGAATTTTTCGATGAAACTTTTTCCGATACCTACGATTGGACAAAACTCGCCGCTGCTATTAAAAAGCGTTTGGCTAGCGACGCGCCTTATAAAATTCCGCATTTTATGCTTGCGCTCGACGAAGCCGACGATTTTATCAAGGATTGCCGCGATATTGATTTTAAACCCGTGCTCGAACTTATCGACATTCAACAGCAACTCCATAACGGTAGCCGCTTCAAATTTGTTATGGCGGGATTGCGCGATGTCGTCCGTTTCTACAGAGATGAAGCTCTCGGCAATAATAATCAAATTTCTAAATTGCCGTCGCTCGTCGTTAAGCCCTTCGACTTGGAAGAAGCTACCAGACTTCTTAAAGAACCGCTCCGCTGTCTCGGTCTTTATTTCTCCGATAACGAAAACGCCGACTCGCTCGCTATGATGATTCTTGAAACTACAAATTATTTTCCTGGCTTGATTCAGCTTTACTGCGCCCGACTGATTGAGGCTCTCTCCAAATCCGATTACGCCTCCTATAAGGAAACTAATTCGCCCATTTACGAAATTAAGGAAGGTCATATTCAAAGCGTGCTCGGTGAAGAGTCTTTCAACGAAGAAATTAA